>CAMLHZ010000004.1 GCA_946480085.1 uncultured Flavobacteriales bacterium | reverse complement strand
CAACAATTCATCACATTCTTTCCTTGTTCGGGAACGACAAGTAGGAGGTATGCAAGTGGATATTTATCTTCCACTGATTTCTATTCAGACAGCGGAGAAAATGCTGAATGAAGACGTTTAATGCTAAATGTCAAAATTCTAAATTTTAAAAACTTTATTTCTGCTCAGAATTGCAGTTTGTCACTCAATTCGTAAAATCATGCTTCAATGGGTTGTTTACTAATTTGAGTTTGCAGCACTTCCCGATAAAACATGTTCCGAGCTGTATTAATTAGTTTGCTTTTTCAAATTACAAGCTGTTACTCCCAAGACAGCATTATCAGAAGTAGGGTTTACTCACCAAATGTCTATTGGATAAAAGATAGTGCATATTGCCTCGAACATCAGAAGTATTATTCAAACGGTCAGCCCTTGGGAGAGTTTCAATTTAGTGAAAATGGACAGTTGGTCGGACAAAAGCAATATTCAAAAAATGGAGTTTTGCTTTTGGAAGCAAATGTCAACTCTTTTGACACCTTTAATTTGGAGTATGAAACACTATACAGAGTTTTCATTGATGGGAAAACATATTATGAAAATGGGAATCTTCGGACTGAATTAAGAACTTCTCGAAGTAAGTTTGTATGTAAGGTGTTTAATTCGAAAGGGCGGTTTTTGTACAAGAATTTTATCAAGAATAATTATACTGAACTAGCTGATACAGTAAGAGGCGTGTATAGAACAAACTCTTATTATACTTGGATTGAGTATCAAATTTTTGATAGGCATAAATTAGAAATGACATTTCTTGTCCCGCTTACATTTATGAAAATCGCAATTAATGAACCTGATTCCGCTGAGGAAAAGTGTAAGGAAAGGTATTGTATCACTTACATTTCTGAAGATTGTTCACGGCGTAGAATCCGAAAATATGATTACATTATTGAGGAAGCTATAAGAAATGAACTAATTACGAGTTTGTCAAATTGTTATATGCAGTACTAAATTGGATGTTTTAGAATTTAGACTTTTGGAATTTAGAATTAATCAAAGATTGTTATAATGCTGCTGCAACAGAACCTGAGCGCGTTTTTCCTCACCATCGGTACGTTTGTACTTATTGCTCAATTTCTTGTCTATAATTCTCGCTTTTACGTTATCTGACCATTGCAGCGCGAAGATATTGTCGATTTGGTCCTGAATGTGCTTTGCATAAATGGGAACCCCAACTTCAATTCTCTTATCCATATTGCGTTCCATCCAGTCGGCAGAACTGATAAAATAGGTTGGACTGCCTGCGTTTCCGAACTTCATAATGCGGCTATGTTCCAAAAAGCGATCTACGATACTGATAGCTTCAATGTTTTCACTTTTGTTCTTCATTCCGGGAATTAAACAGCATACTCCGCGAACAATTAATCGGATCTTTACTCCTGCATTGGAAGCGTCGTACAATTTGTTTATCAACCTGGCATCAACAAGATTATTGACTTTAAGATCAATGAAAGCTTCTTTTCCTTGCTTTGCGTTTTTTATTTCGTTCTGAATGAGAGCTGTTATTTTACGTCGGGCATTTAACGGTGAAACGTGCAACTGATTAAACGTGAAATTGTGAAGTGCATGCTCCATTAAGTGGAATACCTGTGTAACTTCATTTCCAATGCTTCTATCGGCAGTTAAAAGTCCAAGATCCGTGTAAATTCCTGCAGTTCGTTCATTAAAGTTTCCAGTCCCGATGTAAGAGATGAGCTGTCGTTTTTTCTCTGAAACGCGTTCAATTTGCACCAGTTTACTATGAATCTTTAATCCTTCGTAACCGTGAACCACGCTGGCTCCTTCTTCTTTCAGTCGCTCTGTCCAATACAAGTTATGCTCTTCATCAAAGCGTGCTTGTAACTCTAGAATAACCGTTACTTTTTTTCCATTTCGAACCGCATTTATCAAAGCATTCATTACCTGAGATCTATCTGCAACACGGTAAACATTGATCTTAATGCTTTTCACTTTCGGATCTAAAGCAGCTTCGCGAAGTAAATCTACCACGTGATCGAAACGTTGATAAGGAAAGTGAAGTAGAATGTCGTTGTGTAAAATCTGTCTTATAATGCTTGGTTTTCCTCTTAAAAGCGGATGTTCGGCACTTTTCAGTTTTGGATATAAAAAGCGTTCTTCTCCAAAGAAAGGAAAGCGCATAAAGTCTTTGAAGTTATGGTATTTCCCGCCTGGAATGGCGAGGGTTTCTTTTCCCAGGTTCAAATGATTATTCAGAACTTCCAGAAGATCATGGGGCATTTTTTCATCTACCACCAATCGAACAGGATCTCCTTTTTTTCGATTTTTGATTCCCTTTTCCATCTTTTCAACGAAGGAAAGCGAAAGATCATCATCGAAATCCAACTCAGCATCGCGTGTAAACTTGAAGGTATATGCCGCTATGCTGTCATATTTAAAAAGGGCGAAGAGGTGATCCAGATTCAAGCGAATGATATCGTCAATAAGAATTAAACCACGCTTTCCATCTTGCTCAATGATATGAAATCGATCCGTTGATTCCGGAATTTCAATGAGCGCCATTCTGGTTTTACTATTCTTATCCCATTCCATTCGAACGGCGAGATAAATGGCTTTGTCGCGTAAACGTGGAAAAGGAATGCGCTTACCAATTAAAACAGGAACAAGATCATGAACAATCTTTGAGTTGAACAAAGTGGTGAGTTCAACCTTTGTTGCTTCAGTTACCGTTGTTTCGTCGAAGTGATGTATGTTTTCTTTACCAAGCTGCTTTAGTAATTCCTGATAGGTTTCCTCGAATTTTTTTTGCTGACGAATGACAACAGTGTGAATCGTAGAGAACAATTCTTCTGCCGTTCCCTTAAAACCTTCTACCTTTTTATTGTTGAGAGCAACCATTCGTTTTAAATTGGCTACGCGAACCCGGTAGAATTCGTCCATATTATTGGAATAAATTCCTAAAAAGCGAATGCGCTCCACTAAGGGAACACTTTCATCCATTGCCTCCTGCAAAACCCGCTCGTTAAAGGCAAGCCAGCTCAATTCACGATTGTTAAGAATCATATCATAAATGTGAGGAATATTTTTGGGAGTTGAAAGCGTCGCAGTCATATTTGAATTGAATGCGCGAAATTAAGGAGGGGATGTTAAGTGTATATCAACAAAAAGTTAAACCAGCCATTTGTCGGTCACACTGAGTGAATCCACTGGGAGGTGGATTTATATCGAAGTGGACCGGCAAAGCAAAAAAATCCTGCTCATTGATTCACCTCGGACGGACGAAGTGATAAGTTAAACCATTTTGCCGTCATACCGAGTGTCCCGACCGATAGAGTTGGGATGTATCGAGGTAAGGCAAATAAAAAATCCCGCTCAATGAACGGGATTCTCAGTCTCTTTGCAAGTAGAGGGCCTATTAATTTTATACAATATGAACTTACTCTCGAAGTTCTTTGATAAAAATAGTTGAAAGATCGAAAATCTCCAAGCTATTTGCCTCAAAATTTCGTACTCTGGAATTGATCAATGTTACAACGTCATCGGTTAAGATTGGCATTACCACTGCGTCGTCAACAATCATTTGATCTGCCTTCCACATTAATTTCATTCGTTTAACAGGATCCAATTCTTTGTTCATTTGAACAAATGTTGCGTTGTATTCAGCGCTATTGTATTTGTAAGGATTCACGAATTTCGACTTCACCTTTACTTTCCCGTTGTAGAATAGACTTAAGAAGTTCTCTCCATCAGGATAATCAGCAATCCATTGCAGGATCCACATATCAGCCTGACCGTTAGAAGCCATTTGATCACGTTTAGCAGCATCAACCATGACAATCTTTACCTTCACACCAAGGTTTTCGCGCAGTTGCTTAGCAATGCTCTTTGCCATTATGTCTCTTGAAGTCCCTTTTTTACCTGAACAAACCAGATTTAACTCTGGTAAATTCTTTCCATCAGGAAATCCTGCGTCTGCCAAAAGCGCTTTTGCCTTAACAATGTTGAAAGTGAAACCTTTGATACTACTTGCATCATAGAAGCTGCAATTCGGAATAATTCCATGCTCATCGGGATAACCTTCACCCATTAATTCTGTATTTACCAGAAGGTTTCTATCTACAGCCAGATTGAATGCCATTCGAACGCGCTTGTCGCTCAGGATTTTGTTTTTGTGGTTGAAACCAACAAACGTGATAGATGCTGACGGTTTTGAATCCACTTTGTGTTTAACGGTTTTTCCTTGTTGAGCTTCTTTTAATGAACCAAGAATGTTGTCTACTTCCTCAACCGGAATTTCAAGAACAAGGTCGATGTCTGCGTTTCTGAACGACTTCAACTCACTTGACTTATCCGTTCCGTAAGTCATCAAAATACTTCCTAAGAAAGGCAGTTGATTTCCAAACTCGTCTTTTCTCCAGTAATTATTGTTTCTTTTTAGTCTAACGTGTTCATTGGTCATCTCGTCTAAGCAAAACGGGCCAGTTCCAACCGGATGTTTTACAATGTCATTTCCATAAGTGTCGTAAGCTTCTTTTGGGAAGACACCGAAACCTGAATAACAAAGCAATTTATTGAAACCTGCGAATGGTTCCACCAATTTGATTTTCAAGGTGTTGTTATCTACAACCTGAATTCCGGAAACACCGGCTTCGTTAAATTTACTTTGAGTTGATGCGTGAAATTTATCTGCACCTTCAATTCGTTCAACCAAAAGGTTGCTAATCTCGTTGATTTCTAATCCGCTGCAAGCCATGTCTAATGTGAACTTTACATCATTGGCATTCAATTCGCGTGCTTCATCTTCAAAACAATCGTCTTCATGAAAGAAGATTCCCTTACGAATTTTGAGCGTATATTCCTTTCCATCTGCCGAAGCTTTGAAAGACTCTGCAATACAAGGTTCAACTTTATTGTTCGTTGAATTGATCCTAAAAATAGGATCAAAAACCTGAGATGTCAATCGCCCCGTGTAAATATCAGTAGCGTTTAATGGAAATAAGTTGCTTACTTTTTCGGCGGACATGAACCGGAATTCTCCGCCATAAACAGGGCCTCCAACTGCTTTTTTGTTAGCTAAATCATCTGTCGAGTCGGAGCACGACAATAGCGTTAATGATACAGCTAATGATAGTGTTAATGTTTTAAACATGGATAGTTTTTTCATCAGTAGTACGCAAATATAACAATTGTAGAGTACACTGGGATTAAAGCCTTAAAATAGAAAAAGCTCCATGGGTTTGGAGCTTTAACTTGGTTTAAAATAAAAGTAGTTTATGTTGGAATAACAACGAACCAAAAATAGTTAAATTTTTGTTATGTGAACGTTTTTGTGAAATTAATTCTAATATCCCACCTTTTCTCTAACTCTTTGTAACACAGGATGCGCTACTGCTCTGGCTTTCGCTGCACCTTGCTGTAAAATATCTTCCAATTCATTTAAATTGGTCATGAAGTGATTGTAAATTGATCTGTTCTTTTCGAATTTCGTTAAAATCAATTCAAAAAGGGCCGTTTTTGCATGTCCGTATCCAAATCCACCGGCAATATATTTCTCACGCATGGAAAGCACATCTGCTTTTTCAGCAAGTAATTCGTACAACTTGAAAACATTGCAAGTATCGGGATCTTTTGGTTCCTCCAATCCTTTTGAATCTGTTACGATTCCCATCACTTGTTTCCTCAATTCTTTCTCTGGCAGGAAAATGTCAATGTAATTGTTACGCGATTTACTCATTTTTTCACCGTCAGTTCCCGGAACCAACTGAGTCTCCTTATTGATTCTGTCTTGTGGTAAAACAAAAACTTCACCATGAACATGATTGAATCTGCTCGCCACATCACGGGTCATTTCCAAGTGTTGCAATTGATCCTTTCCAACTGGAACTTCTTCTGCATCGTAAAGCAAAATATCTGCAGCCATCAAGATCGGATAGGTAAATAAACCTGCATTGATATCTGAAAGTCGGTCTTTTTTGTCTTTGTATGAATGAGCCAATTCCAATCTGCTAACTGGGAAAAAGCACAATAAATGCCACATCAATTCTGTAACTTCAGGAATATCACTCTGACGATAAAATGTTGTTTTATTAGGGTCTAATCCTGATGCAAGCCAAGCAGCAGCCGTTGAATAGGTGTTTTGGCGCATCACATCTGCATCCTTTATCTGAGTAAGAGAATGCAAGTTTGCAATGAATAAAAACGAGTCGTTTTCTGGTTGAGCCGACAGTTCGATAGCTGGAAAAATTGCCCCAAGCAAGTTTCCTAAATGCGGTGTTCCCGTACTTTGTATTCCGGTAAGAATCCTAGACATGTAGTTTGAATTTTACGCGAATTTACGTTTTTCTTTAGCCTTCCAAATGGAAAGTTCTATTTTTGAGTAAATGAAAAAACTGATAGGTGCTCTCTGTGTGCTCTACAAATTGTATGTGGGCGTATTTTTTGTGAGCTTTCTTTTGGTTTCCTATCCGGTGTTTTTCATTCTATTATCAAGAGAATCCTGGAAAAAATACAGTTTCCCGCTGTTTGTGTTTTGGAGTTTCTTATTACAGATTTGTACGTTTGTTTTCGTTGTAAAACTGAAAAAGGTTAAACTACCGAAAGGACCCTACATCATTGTGTCTAATCATGCTTCGTATTACGACATTTTCCTATTGTATTCCATCTTGCCACAACATCGTTTCCTCTTTATGGGCAAAAGCGAAATTTTAGGCTATCCATTAATGAAAACCTTCTTCAAACGACTGAATATTCCAGTTTTCAGAAACGATAAACGCTTGGCGGCTAAGTCCTTCATTCAAGCCAAACAAGCCTTGGCATCAGGTTGGTCCATTGTTTTGTTCCCCGAAGGAGGAATTCCGGATGAGAATAGACCAACAATGATTCCGTTTAAGGAAGGAGCTTTTAAATTGGCAAAAAGTGCAAAAGTTCCGTTGGTTCCATTGACGTTTTTGGACAATCATCATATTTTCTCCGATCCCGGTGATTTGGATTATGCACATCCGGGAATTTCCAGGGTAATTATGCATCCAATTGTTACAGCTGAACAAGTTGCAAGTATGACGGATAAAGAATTGTCTGATTTCTGTTTTGATACGATTGCGGAGCCGCTGAGGTCAAGAGGATTGATGGAATAACACTTGCATTCCGTTCAGTGTCTGTATTGTCTTAAGTCTTTTGTCTATCGTCTCAAGTCTATTTGTTATTTTTGCACCATGAATATTTCTGACGAAACAATTGATCACATTTCGAACCTGTCAAAACTACGTTTTGAGGGTGAAGCTAAAGAATCTATCAAAAAGGATTTGGAAAAGATCATTGGTTTTATGGGTAAACTTTCGGAAGTTCCAACAGACAATGTGGAACCGTTGATCTTTATGAATGAAGAGAAGAATGTACTTCGTGATGATGTTCCTGAGGTAACAGTTACACAAGCTGAAGCATTGAAAAACGCTCCGAAAAAGGATTCAGATTATTTCAGAATCCCAAAGGTGTTGGATAAGTAATAGTTATCTCGACTCCGCTCGATAACCTTTAAACGTGCCTGCTAGTTTCTAGTTGAATCGAAATCCGTCCAGGTACATTTGCTGAATGTTGAAGATGGGATAATCGTTTGCGCCATAAATCATCATAATCCCGAGTGTATTTGAATTTGCCCAACCTTTCACTTCCCAGTGATCATCATCTGCATCCAACCAATAATCAAGCACACCAACAGCATCAGGTTCGCTTTCCATGGTATGTCCTTCGCCATAACCGGCAGCGCTTGTGATCTCGAATTGCGTTTGTAAAAAATCCAGATAAGATTCCAATAAGGTAGTTTTGTCTTCCGGACTTTCAAGCAAAGTTGACTTTAGTTTAACAACAATTACAGCGAAATGATAGTTTCCGTCAGTGTAATCCGTTGTATACACCTCTGAACTATCTTCCGAATAGGAAACATCAAATTCCAATTCATCTGAAGGCATGTAAGCATAGGTTCCAGAATTGCCAATGGCTACTTTTCGTAAACGCGGAGCTTTGTAATCTTCCTGCGCGAAAGCCTGAGTGAAGAATAACAATAAGAAAGCAGTGTGTAGAATTTTCATAATCAGTTGGTAATATCGTGGTTTTTAGCCAATATCGTGCCTAATGGATAATAACTATTCCAAAATCGGGACTTTGTTGTTCTCCGGATTCCGTGTGGAGTAGATGACCGTTACAAAATCACCTGATTTCACTTTATGGTCAACATTCCTTATAGCGAAGCTTGAGTAGGATTTACCTTCAACCAGAAACACACACTTTACATTTCTACCAGATTCAATGATAAGACCTTTAGTCTGAACACCGTTTTTCTCCAAATCAGCTTCTGAAGTAAAATACGCCCAAACACCAAAAATGGGTCCAACCAATAGAATACTCGCTCCTGATACGACCTGTTTTACTTCTTTTTTGCCTCGAAATTGTTGTAACAGAAAATAAATGGAAAACGGAATTCCGCCCATGATGATCAAATAAGGAAGCCAGCGGTAAATGCCAGATTTCGCATAAATGATACTATCCCCGAAAACGAAGAACAACAAACAAAGTTGAGTTAAAACAAGAAGTACGAAGAAGCTTTTTCTGATCAAACTTAAGAACGGATTGCTTTGATTCCCGGAAGTTCAATTCCTTCTAAATATTCCAACATGGCACCACCACCAGTAGAAACATAGCTTACTTTATCGGCTAAATGGAACTGATTGATTGCAGCAACAGAATCGCCACCACCAATTAGTGAAAATGCACCATTTTCTGTAGCCTTTACAATTGATTTTGCCACTTCAGCCGTTCCTTTTTGGAAATTACTCATTTCAAAAACGCCCATTGGACCATTCCAAAGAATCAGTTTAGAGTTTTCAATGATTTCCGCACAAGCTTTTATGGTGTCTGGTCCTACATCCAATCCCATCCATCCAGAAGGAATTTGTCCGATTGGAACCAACTGTCTGCTTGCTGCGTTGTCAAATTTATCAGCAACAATCGTGTCCGTTGGAATGTAAATATTTACACCTTTTTCTTTCGCTTTTACCAGAATTTCATTCGCGGTAGTAAGGAAATCATCTTCTACCAATGAAGAACCAACCTCACCACCCTGCGCTTTTACGAATGTATAAGCCATTCCCCCGCCAACAATCAGGTTATCTACTTTTTCAAGCAAACGCTCGATAATGGTGATTTTTGATGAAACTTTTGCTCCGCCAACAATTGCGGTAAGCGGTTTATCCGTGCTGTTCAAAACACGATCAACACTCTTAATCTCAGCTTCCAAAAGGAAACCGAACATTTTATCGTTAGGAAATGATTTTGCAACTACGGTTGTAGAAGCATGTGCTCTGTGCGCCGTTCCGAATGCATCGTTTACATAGCAATCACCATGTTTTGCTAAATCTTGTGCAAAAGCTTCGGTTCCTGCAGTTTCTTGCTTGTAAAAGCGAACATTCTCCAATAACAAAACTTCACCTGGTTTTAGTGAAGAGCTCATTGCATAAGCACTTGAACCAACACAATCAGAAGCAAATTTGATTGACTTACCTAATAGAGACTCAATTTTTCCGATAATATGACGCAGTGAAAACTTGTCTTCAGGACCTTCTTTTGGTCGACCAAGATGTGACATTAAAACAACACTCCCACCGTTTTCAAGAATATGCTTTATGGTTGGTAAAGCTGCACGAATTCGAGTGTCGTCAGTAACTTCCATTGTTTCTTTGTTCAACGGAACATTAAAATCAACACGTACCAAAGCACGTTTATTCTGAAAATCGTAAGATGCAATTGTTGCCATGAATTTGAGTTAATTTTTTGGCAAAGTTAAGCAAAAAGCCGGAAGCCGGTTTCGAGAAAGTGAATGAGATTTTTGTGAAAAGTCCTTTGATTTTCTTGAGGAATTTGGAAATTCAGGTATATGAGGGATATCCCCTAAATACCCGATTCTGGAAATTTCCAAAATTCACAAGAATCGCTGTTTCAAAAGATACGCACTAACAATTACAAAGTGTATAAAAAGCCATGCCTTTTCGCGCTTTCAGACATTTCCCTTCACGCGTAATTTCGAATTCGTCCATTACTTTTTTATTGTTAACATCCAGTAAATAGAGTTCTTCTTCAACAATTTTCCACTTACCACTGATATCGATAGGTGCGTTTTTGTTTGTTTTATCTACGTAATGAAAAGTATGATCCTCATTAAGGGTAATCTGAGGTGCAGAATAACCGTCTCCACCAAATTTTCCGTAACTCACGCTTGCGTTTGGAACTTTTGAGAAACTAAAAAGCAATCCTGTCATGGCTATTAAAACGAAATAAACAACAGACGTTTTCATAAGTTACTGGTTTTTAGAGCTTACAAGATATGAAAAAATCGTTTTAGCAAGTTGTTAATTTTTGGATTTAACTCTTACCAAGTGCGGTTCGGTTGATGGTTAACCTCATAAAATCTGTCACTTATGTTCCTATGTGATCGAGAACAAACCATAAACCCATCAATCCCAAAGGTAACTCCCACATGAATTCTAATCGCAACTGGTACCCAACTTTGAATGGAATTAAATGCCCGAGAGCACCACAGAAAATAATGAAAAGCAATATCCAGTGAAATCCGATAAGTTGGATCTGAAAAACGAGTGCAGTGAGCAGTAATCCGAAGCCAACAAATCTGGAAGCATTTGTGCCGATGAGTTGAGGAATTGTTCGCATGCGTTGATCGTCGTAATCTTTGTCTCGCGCATCAAAAGGAACAATCTGTGCAAAAACAGAAATAAAGATTAGCATCGGAATTCGCCAGTCGAAGTGGAGATTGTTGGACGTGAATGGAACAAGTGTGATGCATGTCCAACTCAACGAAATAAGAATATTCTTAGCGAATGGCAAAGACCTGAATCCGTTTTTGAGAAAAGGAAGCGGTAGAACGTAAAGGCACACTATTATTGCGTTTAGAACGATTAATAAAATAGTTGAAAGCGTTAATGGAATGAACAAGCTCAACAGTGCAAATGTCAAAACGTTGAGGACTAACCAAATCCATTGGAAAGTATAAGTGTTCTGCATCCAAAGTAAACGTCTGTTGCTGCGAACTGTATATTGCAGTTGTCGAAGTCGAATTAAACGGTGAGCTTGATAAGCGCTGATGGTTCCTGTGAAACTCCAGATTCCATAGAGCCATGGATCGGGAATAGAATAGTGATGGGAAATTCCAAAAACCAATGAGGCCACGCAACAAGCAACCCAGCAATTTGTATAGATCAATATGCTGAGTGTTGGCCGCATGAATTATTTGTTTAGTTCGTTAAAAACCTTATCAACACTGATTCTTGTAATGCAATCACAGGGAATTCCTTTCTTGCATTTCTCACAATTAGGATCATTGACTATGGCTATAGCATTCTTCCCTATCGGCATCCATCTTCCTGGGTGAATAGGAATACGAGGACAAAATAATCCAACTGCTTTTCGCTCTAAAATAGCAGCAATATGGAGTGGTCCGGTGCTACAAGCCACCAAACCTGAACTTTTTTTGATGAGGTATTGGAGCTGGTTGATGTTTAATTTTCCAGTTGAATCTACAATTCGCTCGTGCTTTGGAATCAGGTTTCTAAACAGTTCACCTTCTTTTTCGGTACCAGTGAAACAAACAGTTTTGCCATGTTCAATCAGTTTTAAAGCAAGTTCGGAATATTTTTCCATTGGCCATTCAACGGCGCTTCCTTGAGATTTTGGATGTAAACAGATAGTGTTTTCAAAATCAAGTGAAGCAATTTCTGAATGAAATTCAACAGTTGGAACCTGAAAATTCTTATTGTAACTTCTAATGGTTTCCAGACTCGGTACTTCAGTTACACCAAAGGTTTTGAATAATTTAAAATTTAGTTGAGATTCATGAAGTGTTGAGCCTTTTCTGGTGAATCGCGGACGAATATTACATGAAAACCAATGGTGAATGCGATGAGAAGTCCCAATTCGGTAGTTGACTTTGGCTTTTTTGAAAAGCTTTCCAAAATGCTTGTTCGGAAAAACGTGCACAACGGCATCATAACCTGAATTAGCGATTGTTTGGGTTTGTTCCTGAAAAGAAACTTTCTGAAGATCATCCGTAAGTAGAATGTGATCCACGCATAAGTAATTCTTTACAATTGCTGCTGTATATCGTTTACAAAGAAAGGTAATTGTACAATTGGGGTAAAGTTCCTTCAATTTCGCACAAACCGGAAGTGTGAGAATCACATCTCCAATGCTGTCGGTTCTGCTAATGACAATGTGTTTGTTGTTCCAATCAACGTTTTTCACGATTCAATCTCCTAAGTTCCTTGTATTTTACCACATTCGATTGTGCTGAAATTTGAGCGATTTTGAATCCTGCCCATCCATCCAGAAACCCTAATTTAAGGAAATACATGCTAATAAATCTCGCTACAGCGCTGAAATATGGTTTTAAAATGCCAGCTTTTTTACCTGCAGCATTGAATTTTTGTGCTGTGAGATAGGAATATTTATCGGCTCTGACTCTATGGTCTTGGTAAGAATAGTAGGAATAGTGCTCCAATACACCTTTAAAAATTTGCTCCGGCGAATTCGGGTGAACAAGCACTTCGTGTACATACTCTCCCGACCAATAACTTCCTTCTTTCGGAAAAAGACGTGGTTTTATATCGGGAAACCAACCTGAATGCCGGATCCACTTCCCTAAATAATTCGTTAAACGATTCACGGAATACGTTCCTGAAAATCCGCTTTTCTTTAAGGTGTTTATTTCTTCAAAGAGCTCTGTACTTAACGCCTCATCTGCATCTAAGGAAAGAATGTATTCCGATTCAACTAATGAATTAAGATAGTTTTTTGAAGCGGAATATCCTTCCCACGCACGTTCTACAAAACGTACTCCAAACTCTTCACAAATTTGCCTGGTATTGTCTGTTGAAAAGGCGTCTAAAACAATGATTTCATCAGCCAAACCCTGAACAGATTGTAAGCAACGACGAATGTTCCGTTCTTCGTTTAGTGTAATAATTACAACAGCCAGTTGCATGCGGTTATTTTACACGAAGCTTTTGTCCAACCTGAATTTTAGCTGGATTAACTCCCGGATTCAATTGCTTTAGACGTGTAACAGTAGTTCCGTGACGTTGAGCAATTTTCCCGTAACTATCTCCACTTCTTACGGTGTAATATTTTTTGATAGCTGCCGGAGGAGTTGGCGTCGGAGTAGGTGTTGGTAGTTCTGTTTGAACTGTATCCTGAGGCTGTGGCTCAATGTACTCCGGGTTTGCGATTTCAGTTGTTACTTGCGTTTGAATCTTTAATACTTTGTTTGCAGCAACTTCGCTTGTTGTCAAGTTGTTCCATTCCATCAGATTCTGAACTGAGATGTTGTAGTCAGCTGCAATCTTTCCTAATGTTTCACCGGATTGAACACGGTGATATGTATACTTTGTAGTAGTCACCATTTTGGTTTTAGGAACAATTTCCGGTTTTGGATCGGATACAACCAATTGATTGGATGCGTTGTTTGGAGTTGCTGTATTTGTTGGAGTAGCCATTCCACCTGAGCCAAAGTTCTTGCGTTCGATCATGTACAAAGTATCTTCCAAACTCACCAAAAGACCAATTTTCTCTAATGGTCCGGTGATACATTGTGGTGGATATGTATTTGGAATATAAGTGGTTTTGTAAACAGGATTCATTGCCTGAATTTCTTCAACCGACCAATGAACAAGCGCATCAATTGTTTGCATGTGCATACTTCTGTTCAAACACATGGTGTCTAATTGTACATAATGCACTTTTGCAGGAGCAGGAACAATGTTATGTTCTGTTTGATACGTAAAGAGATAAGAAGCAGCAATGAAATTGGGAACGTAATTCTGAGTTTCACGCGGTAAAAAAGGGCGAATTTCCCAGTAAGTTCGCTTTCCACCTGAACGCTTAATTGCTTTGTTTACGTTTCCTGGTCCAGCATTATAAGCTGCAAGTGCCAGGTTCCAATCGCCGTAAATGTTGTACAATTTCTTTAGCATTCTACAGGCTGCATCAGTAGCTTTTACCGGATCCATGCGCTCGTCAATGTAACTATCGTTGGCCAAACCGTAATGTTTTCCGGTTGCGTACATGAATTGCCACAAACCAAGAGCTCCGGCATGAGATTTAATCTTTGGCTGTAATGCCGATTCAATGACAGATAAGTATTTCAATTCCTGAGGAATTCCGTATTCAACAAGCTTTTCCTCGTATAATTCGAAGTACAGTTTGGATCTACCAAGAATAATCTTAGCAAAATTTCTGCGTGATGCAGCCCAGGTATGAATTGAACTGAGCGTTGTTGCATTACAGTCGAAACCGAATGTGCTTTTCTCGTTCATTGCTGCCAGGCGCTGACAGTAAACGTCGTCTGAAAACTCAGGAGTGGTAGAGCTTTCATAGCCCAAAGCACGACGAATCGAGTCCGTACTTCCGTCCTTTGCAAATTCGGCTAAATACATTGAAATGCTTTGCTCCATCACCCGCATGAAGACTTCGTCGCTCATTGTATCTTTTACCGGTGGTTTTTGCGCAAGAAGCACATTAGATATTCCAAAACAAATAAAAAGACTTACAATGATTGAACGCATCATAGGCAAAGGGTTTTAGCTATCTGAAGGCATCAGATAGTGAGCAAATGAGAATAAAGTATCTTCTTTACAGTCGTCGGTCATTACCTGAATTCCGAAAGGCATTCCAGTAGTATGATTTCCGATAGGAAGCGAAATTGCAGGATTTCCAGCCAGGTTAGCATGAACCGTGAAAATATCTTGCAAATACATCTGAATTCCATCGGTAATTGAACCGCTTTCGAATGCGTAAGAAGGAGTAGTCGGAAGTATCAACGCATCATAATTAGCGAAGATTTCCTTTGTTTTATTTTTAATTACACGACGAACTTTCATTCCCTTCGTGTAGTAAGCATCGTAATAACCATGAGAAAGAACAAAAGTTCCAGCCATGATTCTGCGTTTTGCTTCGGGACCAAAGCCTTCTGTTCTTGATTTTATGTACGTTTCTTCCACACCAACAGCTTCGGTGGATCTGTGTCCATAATGAACACCATCAAAGCGTGATAAGTTGGAAGAAGCTTCTGCAGTGGTAAGAACGTAATACGTTGGAACCAGAAAGTCCAAATAAGGGAAACTTACAGCTTCAACTGTATGTCCGTCAGCTTTCAGTTTATCAATAACTTCAAGCATTTTAGCTTTCACTTCTGGCTCAACACCTTCGTGCTCAACAGCTTCTTTCAAATAAGCAACTCTCTTTCCTGAGAAATTGTTTGAAGAAGTTGTTACCGGAGCAGAAAGACTGGTTGAATCCATTTTATCTTTCCCCGCCATAACAGCGTAAAGCAATTCACAATCATCAACGTTGTTTGTGAATGGACCAATTTGGTCGAAAGAAGAAGCATAAGCAATTAATCCGTAGCGACTAATTCTACCGTAAGTGGGTTTGAAACCTACTGTTCCTGTAAAAGAAGCGGGTTGACGAATTGAACCACCTGTATCGGATCCAAGAGAAGCCGTGCACATTCCAGCCGAAACAACAACCGCTGATCCGCCTGATGAACCTCCGGGAACACATTTTTCGTTCAAGTTGTTCAATACTTTCCCATAAGCAGACGTTTCGTTCGAGCTTCCAAAAGCAAACTCATCACAATTCGTTCTACCAATAATAACGGCATCTTCATCGATTAAACGTTGAAGCGCAGTTGACGTAAAAAGTGATTCAAATCCTTCTAAGATCTTAGAAGAACAACTTACTTTGTGTCCTGCATAACAGATATTGTCTTTGATAGCAATGACCATACCTGCAAGCTTTCCAGCTGTACCATTTTTGATCTTTTGATCAACGTTTTCGGCTTGTTCAAGTGCGGTTTTCTCAAACACCTCCAAAAAGGCATTCAAGTGCTTTTTTTCCTCAATAACTTTTAAATAGTCATTGACGACGTTAACCACAGTTTTACCTGCGGCAAGTGCAACTTTTACTTCCGAAAACGATTTGTACATCTGAAATAGTTAGGCTATTTTTTCTCTTCAGCAGCAGGAGTTGTAGAAGAATCTTCTCCTTTGCTAGCGTCCTTGAATTCTTTCATTCCTTTACCAAGACCCTTCATTAATTCAGGAATTTTCTTCCCTCCGAATAACAAAAGAACTACTGCTAGGATCAAAATGATTTCTGTTGTACCTAATCTCATAACTTGTGAATTTGTTGCAAAAGTACGGAATAATCCGAATCTTAAAAAAAAGAAAGTGGGAAATACTGAGTTTTAACAATAAAAAACAGGAACCAAAAAGCGGTTCCTGTTTTAATCATTTGTGTTTTTTAATTGAAAGAGATGCTGAACTCAACGCGTCGGTTTAGAGCTTGACCTTCCGGGGTATCATTGCTTGCCTTTGGATAAGCTTCTCCAAAACCCTTAACTGAAATTCTATTGGGGGGAACGCCTTTCGAAACCAAATAATTGGCAACATTCTGAGCTCTGAGTTTTGACAGACCGATATTTTCTGTTTCATCGCCCAGATTATCCGTATAACCATCGATGTTCAGGGAGTATTCAGGATTATCTTCCAGCACCTTTACAACTTCATCCAAAACAGGTAAAGAACTTGGTAACAACTCATTTTTTCTATAATCGAACTGAACACCCTGAAGCGCTTTCGCCATGATCTCCTTCGTTTCTTTTGCTACGATCGGACATCCTTTGTTCGACATAACACCAGCAGTTTGTGGGCATTCGTCTTCTTTATCGGCAACACCATCTTTATCAGAATCAACACAACCGTTGGTAGAGAATGGTCCCGCGGCATCCGGACAATAATCATAAGTATCAGCGATTCCATCGTTATCAGAATCCTTCAAACCCACTCCTTTTGAGTCAACAAGGCTTCCAGTTAGGGTTTCAGGTTCCATATCAATTCCATTCGGAACACCATCCTTGTCATCATCCTTTGTTTGATCTTCCAGTTGTTGAACTCTTGTTTGAAGCAGTTCCATTCCTTCTGAATACTGGGTTTTTGTCCAATCAGCGTGAGATTTATTCTTCCCGAAGTAGCGTGTAACACCTATGCTTAAGTTTAACATGTACCCATCAATTGCACCGTGGTTGTTCTTCGCTTGCATGTCGAAACGGTTGGACTGTCTTGCATGAAAGATGAAAGACAAATCGCCATTCACCGACCATTTTTCGTTTAATTTCAATTGTGGAGTCATTCCAAAAAGGAAATTTAACATCTCGTCTGATCTATCGGCCAATGGTTCACTATTCGAATAAGTTGGATTGTTGTTTGACCACATGTTTGATACTCCGAATCCACCATGCACAAGAAGTCCGATTTTTGAACTGATTTGCGGGAGATGAAGAATGTCGCCAGCGTTCACAACTCCTTCAATGGAAGTTCTCAGATAATACGTGTTGTAAGGCTTGTTCAAAAAATCGAAAAGATCATAATTCAAACCCAATTGAACTCCGATTCTGTTATTCAACATGTAGCGTCCATTAACACCAAAATGTTGAATTTGATACAATTTTGTTGTTCCTGCTGTAGGAGCCATTCCATCATGTGCCCCAAGTTGTACTCCAACTGACCATTTGTTCATTGAAGTTAAATCCGTTTGTGCTGATACAGCAATAGGTAGTCCTAAAAAGGCAAGTGAATAGACAAGTTTCATTTTCGTTTATTTATAGTGCGTTGGAACAAACATAGAGAAACGATACGTAAATTATGCTAAGTAAAAATGCTTAATTGTTGTAAATAAAACGGGACAGTACTCCTAAATAGTAGTGCTACAACGGATTATATATCTGAAAAAACAACAAAAAAGAGTTGATTTTAACATTTAGCATTGTTTAAATACCTAAAAAGGGTATCTTTGGCCCGCTAAACCGCATAAGACTCAGTTTTTCAGATTGATGATTTCTCTTAAGTGAGAATGGTATTGATAAATACTGTGTGTAATTCGTTTTTGGTTTTAGAAAATACAAATTTTTATCTGTTGTTTTAATTGCCTTTCAAAGGCATTTCCATTTTTGCTATCACGTACACCATTCACGTTCAGAGAACAAAACAGAATTACACTACTTTTTGATTACGGTTGTTGAATTTCGGTCTCATTTTTGTTAATGGGGCGTTTCAAAATATGAATTAAATTAACATCGAAATGAGTAAAAAGGTTGCGCTGATTACGGGAATTACAGGTCAGGATGGATCGTTTCTTGCCGAGTTTCTATTAAAGAAGGGGTATGAAGTTCATGGGATCATTAGAAGAGCGTCTTATTTTAATACAAGCAGAATCGAACATTTATATTTTGATGAGTGGATTAAGGATATTCATCAGCATAGAAAGATAGAATTGCATTATGGAGATATGACAGATTCTAGTTCGTTGATCCGAATCATTCAATTGGTAAAACCAAGCGAAATTTACAATCTTGCTGCTCAAAGTCATGTCAAAGTTTCGTTTGAGGTTCCAGAATATACAGCTGAATCAGATGCCGTTGGAACGCTTAGAATATTAGAAGCGGTTCGAATTTTAGGAATGGAGAAATCTTGTCGAATATATCAAGCTTCAACGTCAGAGCTTTACGGTAAGGTACAGGAAGTTCCGCAATCTGAAACTACACCATTTTACCCACGATCACCTTATGGAGTAGCAAAGCAATACGGGTTTTGGATAACTAAAAATTACCGCGAATCATATGGGATGTTTGCTGTAAACGGAATTTTATTCAATCATGAAAGTGAACGAAGAGGAGAAACGTTTGTAACGCGAAAAATTACACTCGCTGCAAGTCGAATAGCGAACGGATTACAGCGCAAACTTTACATGGGTAATCTTGATGCTCGCCGAGACTGGGGGTATGCAAAGGATTACGTAGAATGCATGTGGTTGATGCTTCAGCATAAAGAGCCAGAAGATTTTGTAATTGCAACTGGAGAAATGCATACGGTGCGCAGGTTTTGTGAGTTGGCATTTTTGGAAGCGGGAATTTCGCTGAATTGGCAAGGGACAGGAGTGGAAGAAAAGGGAATTAATGCGGCTACAGGAGAAGTCATTATTGAGGTAGATCCGAAGTATTTTAGACCTGCGGAGGTAGATCAACTTTTAGGTAATCCAGCAAAGGCAAAAACGTTGCTAGGATGGAATCCAAATCAAACAAGTTTGGAAGAGCTGGTGAGAATTATGATGAAGCATGATTTGGAATTCGTGAAGAAACTTCATGAGGCAAAAATCGATTTGAACAGTTAAGTTAATGTCTGTGAAGAATAAACGAATATATGTAGCTGGACATCGAGGAATGGTTGGGTCAGCTATATGCAGAATACTGGATGAGCTTGGTTACACCCAAATTCTCGTTAGAACATCTGCTGAACTCGATTTGAGATGTCAAAGTGACGTTAATAAGTTTTTCATTGATGAGAAACCGGATGTTGTGATTGATACCGCTGCAAGAGTGGGAGGGATCTTGGCCAATAATGAGTTCCCATACCCTTTTCTAATGGAGAATCTGCAGATTCAGAACAATTTGATAGATGCTGCTCATAATCAAGGTGTGATGAAATTCATTTTTTTGGGAAGTTCGTGCATTTACCCAAAATTGGCTCCACAACCCTTGAAAGAAGAATTTTTGCTCACGGCACCGCTAGAACCAACCAACGAATGGTATGCTATTGCAAAAATTGCAGGAGTCAAAGCTTGCGAGGCAATTCGTAAACAGTTTGGAAAGGATTTCGTTAGCTTAATGCCTACGAATTTGTATGGAATCCACGATAATTTTGATCTCAATACTTCACATGTGCTTCCGGCAATGATGAGAAAGTTTCATGAGGCAAAATTAGACGGGAACACTGCCGTTACACTATGGGGTTCAGGAACTCCAATGAGAGAATTTTTGTTTGTTGACGATTTAGCGAAAGCTGTTGTTTTTGCACTTGAAAACAAACTAGAAGAACATTTGTATAATGTGGGTACGGGAAGTGATTTGACGATCAAGGAACTTGCTCTACTCGTTCAGAAAACGGTTGGACATACTGGTGAGATTATTTGGGATACCACGAAACCAGATGGAACCCCTCGAAAGTTAATGGATGTTTCAAAGATGGAGAGAGCAGGTTGGAAGGCAGCTATTTCTTTGGAAGATGGTATGAAAGAGACATACAAATGGTTTTTGGAGAATATTGAGAGTCTAAAAGAAGTGAAAATCGATAATTAGTTTGAAAGCAATTGTAAAACGTATTACTTCAAGTCCATTATTGATTGACTCTTTTTGGGCAGTTACTGGTAATGCCATGACAAAGGTTTTGGCTTTCCTTTCTGCTATTGTGGTTGCTCGGATTTTGGAGAAGGAGCTGTACGGAGAATATGGACTACTCAGAAATATCGTAGTAAACATTGGTATGCTTTCTACTTTTGGTTTGGGTTATTCTGCGACCAAGTTCATTGCCGAAGCGAAGAAGACTGGAAACAATAAACAAATTGTTTTTTCTTCATTGAGAATTACGGTTGTTATAAGCTCCACACTTGCCTTTTTATTGTTTCTATTTTCAGATTTTGTTGCTAAGGCATATTTTGAATTGCCTCATTTGTCGTTTTACTTAAAATTGGTTGCTGGTTGGATTATTCTTAATGCAATTACAACAACTCAAACAGGTGTTTTGGCCGGTTATGGGGCGTTTAAGGAAATGGCGAAATGGAATCTGATTGTAGGTATCATTACTTTCATTTCAACATTAATCGGTGTGGTGTGGTTCGATTTTTTCGGTGCAGTCATTTCACTTGTTTTTTCTCAGCTCGTTAACGTTGTTCTATTCGCAATTCTAATAAAACGATGTGGGAGTGATTTCTCAGAGTCGAATTATGAAAAGGGATTGTCCAAAAAACTGATGAAGTTTAGCACACCATTGGCTCTTCAAGAAATCATATATGGAGCTTCAAGTATCTTGGTTTTTTTGATTATTCTTTGGAACTCGAATAACGGTCAATTGGGGATTTTTAATGCGGCAACTCAGTGGTCAAGCATTGTTTTGTTCATTCCATCTATTTTGAGAAATGTAATGTTGAAACACTTTTCTGCTCAAAATGATGACATTCGATCGCTGCAGAAAGTGGTTTCCAAATCATTGACGTTAAATCTGATTCTTACCGCTGCACCTGTGCTGATCTTAATAGTGGGATTTCCATTGATTAATGGAATGTATGGAGACAGTTTTCAGGGACTTTTTGAACCCGTTTTGTTTTTATTGGTAAGTACTGTGTTTATGAGCATGAGTAATGTCTATAATCAGTATTTTATGTCAGTTGATCGAAATTGGATGATGTTCTGGATGCGCATTCTCAGAGATTTTGGGATTTTGCTCATTGGTTATATATTAATTCTGACTAAATTGGTTAGTGCTTCAACTGCATTATCAATCGCCTATTTGTTTGCCAATATCTGCTATTTTTTAGGGTTAAGTATTTTGTTTCGATTAAGTAAAAACAACGTTTCAGATGTTCAAGCTTGAGGTAAAACCAAATATTCATATCATAAGTAGACGGCTTCTATATCTGTTTATTACGCTCATCATTGCAAATGGAATTTCTGAGATACCATTTGTTTCGGAAATCGCTAAAATTGGAAAATTTGCTGTTTTAGGTGTGGGTTTGGTGTTGTTATCCACTCAGAGACGATTAATTCGTTTTACAAGTGGTAATCGTTGGTTGTTCCTTTTTTGGATCCTTTGTATTCTGTTTTCTGTGTACCAACTGTTAACGGGAATAATGGATAACCAAACGCTCATAACAAACGTCACCTTCATTCTTTACATTTATTTTTTCTATCTCCTTGTTGATGCGTTAACTTTTGAAAGCAGATCTAGTAAAACATCAATACTCTTAGTGGTTACTCATTGTTTGTCGAAAGTACTGAATGAAAATCTTGTTTTTTGGTCACTTATAGGACTTGGTTTTGGTATTCCCGTTTGGCACCAACTTGATGATCGAATTGGCTTAGGATTATTCTATAACAGTTATATCCAAATGGGAATTTATGGCGTTTGTGGCGCTATTATACATTTGTTGTTATTGAAATTCGACAAAGTATCTAAAAAGCATTTGATATGGTTTTCTGTCTATTTATTCATTGTTATTCTCAGTAACTCACGTAATGCGCAACTGATTTTGGCAATCGTCACGTTGCTACTTTTTGCGAATAGTATTATCAGATTTCTCATTCGATATAGATGGATCGTTCTTGCTTCACTAACAGGTTTGGTGATATATATGGGTAATATTTATAGCTTTTTGCTGAATGAACGTGTTCTGCAACTTACTACAGGAAGAAGTACTATTTGGAGCTATGTTTTAGGTTATTACGAACAAGAATCCATATTCAGTGGTCGCGGCATTTTTGGTTTAAACAATGAGATTTTAACACAAAACAAGTCAGCGAATTATTACTTCGATCGAATTGATTTCCTTTATTTTCACAATTCTTATATCGAGTTTTTTGCCGCTACAGGACTTCTAGGATTTATAGCCATACTACTTTATTTCATCTCTAATTTGAGAAAGATGAGAAAATCTGCACTTAACGCCGTGCTTATTGGAATAATGTGTGGTGCGTTTTTCGAGAGTTTTCTTATTCAGCCAGTTATCCTGATTACATTGATTTTTTGGCTGTATTTATTTACCAATCAAGCTACTGCTAAAGAACTAAAATTGAAGAATTCAAGATTACTGATAAATCAAACACAAAAATTGAGAGATGAAGTTTAACACTGTTAATATCAATTTAGCTCCAGTTGTTGTGTTTGCGTACAAAAGGGTTGATACCTTGAGCTTGACAATTGAAGCGCTCGCAGCTAATAGTCTTGCCAAGAATTCAGACTTAATCGTTTTCTCCGATGGGCCAAAAGGTGATTCGGATTCGAATGGAGTTAAGGAAGTGAGAAATTATCTAAATGGGATTGAGGGTTTTAATTCTGTACAAGTCATTGCAGCTGAAACAAATCGTGGATTGGCAAATTCAATAATCAACGGAGTGAAAACGGTATTGGAATCAAAGGAGCGCATTATTGTTGTTGAAGACGACGTGATTACCAGTCCGAATTTTTTGAGTTTCATGAATGCGGCATTGGATTATTATCATAAACGAGAACGTATTTTTTCAATTAGTGGATGGTCAATGCCAATTAAAACAAAGCAAACAGATGATGTTTATTTCACCAAACGATCCAATAGTGCCTGTTGGGGAACTTGGAAAGACAGATGGCAAGAAATAGATTGGGAGATAAAAGATTATTCAAGTTTTCAGGCAAACACCAGCTTACAAAAAAAATTCAATTTAATGGGGTCTGATATGTCTGGAATGCTCCACAGGCAAATGACCGGTAAAATTGATTCATGGGCAATTCGTTGGTGTTATCATCAATTCAAATATGATTTATTCTCTGTTTATCCTATTTTATCTAAATCAGTTAACATCGGTTTTGATTCTGTAGACGCCAGCCATACTAAAGAGAAGTATTCAAGATTCAAGACACAGTTGGATACTGAGTTGAAAGAGACCTTTCTTTTTAAAGGAGAACCTATTTTGGACAAAAATACGATGAAACAGTTTCTTCGTCCACATAGTTTAGTTCAGAGGGTAAAGTATAAGCTAATCAATACGATACTGCGTTAAGATGGCTGCGAAAAAACAAAGGATTCTCTTTATTCTGCATCTTCCGCCTCCCATTCATGGAGCAGCGGTTGTTGGGCAATTCATAAAGAACAGTGAACAAATAAATACTCAGTTCGAGACGAATTTTCTTAACCTGGGAACTTCAACTTCTGTTGATGATATTGGAAAGAGTGGTTTTGGAAAATTGTGGAGATATGTGAAGCTTATTTTTACTGCTCTAAAACTGCGTTTCAGGTTTAATCCAGATGTCATTTATATGACAATTACGGCGAAAGGAACGGGATTTTATAAAGATGCGTTGATTGTATTGTTTTTAAAAATGTTTGGAAAGAAATTCATTTTCCACTTTCATAATAAAGGAATTGCAACAAATCAGCATAAAAAACTGGACAACTGGCTGTATAAAAGAGTCTTTAAAAATGCCGATGTTATTTTATTATCTCAATTGCTCTATATGGACATTGAAAAATATGTGACTCTAGATAAGATTCATATTTGTCCAAATGGAATTATTCCAATTGCTTCGAAAGTCACGAAAGAACATTCTAAAGAAGCGCCAATCCTGTTGTTTATAGGAAATCTGGCAGTTTCTAAAGGTGTGTTGGATTTGCTTGACGCACTTGAGATTTTAACAAAGGAGGGAATTAATTTCAAATGTAATATAATCGGTGGAGAAGGTACATTGACTCAGAATGAGTTAATGGATAAGATTAAGAATGTTGGACTACAAGATAATGTTGTTTATCTGGGTAAAAAGGTTGATGATGAAAAATCATCTTATCTGCAAAACGCTGATATATTAGTGCATCCTTCACATGAAGAATGCTTCCCACTAGTTTTACTTGAAGCCATGAGCGTTGGTTTGCCTACCATCTCTACGTTTGAAGGAGGAATTCCGGATATTATAGAGCATAACGAAACAGGTTTACTTTTAGAAAAAGGAGACATTTTAGCGTTAAGCGAGAATATTAAACGATTAATCCTGAATCAGGAACTGCGAGTTCAAATGGGGAAAAGAGCCCATGATAAATACATGAAACAATTTACAATGGTGCAATTCGAGTTTAGAATGACAGAAATACTTAAAAACGTCAGTAATGGAGGTGGAAGTTCTGAAATATAAGATAACCACATCTTTGGATCAAATTGGATCAACGGGAAAGAAGCAGATCGTTAATACCATCAATCCTCACTCCTATTGTGTAGCGAGAAAAGATGCAGTATTCAAAAAGGCGCTTTTAGAGTCGACAATCTTATTGCCAGATGGAATTGGAATTGTTATCGCGGCTAAATTCTTGAAAGGAAAGCGAATACAGAAAATTGCAGGAGCAGACTTACATCAGTTCTGTCTTGACAAAGCCAATAGTGAAGGAAAGAGAGTTTTTTATTTGGGAGCATCTCAAAACACATTGAATAAAATCAAGGAACGATTATCAAAGGAATATCCCAATTTGATTGTGGATTCTTATAGTCCGCCATACAAACCAAGCTTTTCTGAAGCTGAAAATTTGGAAATGATTCAAAAAGTGAATGCTTTCACTCCCGATTTTTTATTTGTTGGAATGACCGCGCCTAAACAGGAAAAATGGGTTTTTGAACATCAGGATAAACTTCAATCAGGAGTAATTTGTTCCATTGGCGCTGTTTTTGATTTTTATGCGGGAACAGTAAAACGACCACATCCGTTTTGGATAAAAATAGGACTGGAGTGGTTTGTCCGTTTCATAAAAGAACCAAAAAGATTAGCCCGACGCAACCTTATTTCAATGCCGGAGTTTATATGGTATGTTATTAAAGAAAAATTTAAAAAAAAGAATTGAATTTGATTATATGGCATAGAAATTGATTGTTGAACGCCGCTCTAAATCCAGGAAACAAACCTAATTAGGTTAATATACTTAAAATCAAATGTATAACTGAAGCTCTTCAAACTCATCAGTTATCCGAACAACTACCAACGTGAAAACTCCTTGAGAGATCTTGGGCAATGTCGTGTAATACCATATCATTTTTTTAAATGTTAGGTTTTAGCACTCAATGCTTTGGACAACTATTGTCCAAAAAGAACAAAATATAAACGCAGAATAGTGAACTCATTTGCATCATTAGATGTAGGTGAGTGTTTAAAAATGGAAGATGAAATGAGTAATTTATTAATGCATGCACTATTGGTTTTTGTAGCTTCAATTCTGGCTACTGCATACTTGGTTCCTAAGATAATTTCAATCGTTCGATTCAAAAAACTAATGGATAGCCCGAATGAGAGAAGTTCACATATCAGTGCAACCCCAAGTTTGGGCGGAATGGCATTTTTTATCGTTCTAATGATTGCCCTTTACTTCAATCACCGATTTGATACATTCGGTGTTTCTACAAGCTTGTATCCGGCACTTACCATCTTGTTTTTTCTTGGACTCAAAGACGACTTAGTTGTTCTTGCACCAAAAACCAAGTTAATTGGTCAAACACTCTCATGTTTATTCATTCTGTTCAACAGTAAGTTCGAAATTAGCACCCTTCACGGTTTTTTCGGGATAGATGAGATCAATCCGTGGATGGGATTTGCCATCGGACTAATTGTGATGTTGGCTGTAATTAACGCATTTAACCTAATTGATGGAATCGATGGTTTGGCAGCTTCAGTAGGTATCGTTGCATTCTCAGGTTTTGCCGTGGTTTTCTTTTCGGCCGAACGCTATTTTCTCTTTTTGATTTGTCTAACCATGGTTGGTATGCTGATAGGTTTTCTTTTCTTCAACCTTTCTGCGAAGAACAAGATTTTTATGGGTGATACGGGGTCGATGCTGTTAGGCTTTATGTTGGGAGCAATGTCGGTTCGTTTTTTGACGCTCGACCATGAATCGATCAATCGTCTGCCGTTTAACGCTGTTGACATTCCAATTGTAATTATCTCTTTTCTGATTGTTCCACTTTTTGATACTGGACGTGTCTTTATCATCCGTCTCTTAAATGGAAAAGGTGTTTTTTCACCAGACCGAAATCATTTACATCACGTATTGATTGATGCTTACAAGCTCTCGCACAGAAGGGCCAGTTTTTATATTGCCAATGTAAATATAATTGGGGTAATTGTGTTTTCCATCGTGCTGAAACTCTCCAATATTTATGTGGCTAGTGCCTTTATCGTATTAACGGTGATTATTGCGGCGGTTTTTCTGCATAAAATCAAACGTAAGAAATTCGGAAATCTCCGACAAGGAAAAGCACTCATAAAAACGCGCCAAAGAAGAACCAGACTCCAACAAATACAGGAAATTCGAGCTGGAAAGAAATTTTCTTCTAATAGTAATAGGTATTGATCAAATAATTGAATAGTCACATGTATATCATTCATCAAAATAGCATACCAAAATTCAGTTGGCTTATATTCTGGGAAAACTTAAAAGGTAAATAACGAGTATATGGCAACTTGTCTGTTTTTACTTAAGCAAATTGATATAGATGAATGTTCTAAGTGTTAATACTGATTTAGTGCTTTTATAATGAGGTTCTTATAGTTAAGAATGACAAATAACCTTTTCTTGCAAGAAATTCGCTAATGGAAAAATCACTACAATAAAAGGTTTTCCAACCTTTCGATTGGTGTTCATAATAATGAAAATAGTGTGAATTTTTAAGAGAGTGCCACTGATTGTTGAAGACAAAAAACCGAATGGATTAAATTTTAAGTCTTTATGACACAAACCCACTATACATGCAAGATATTTTAACAAGAGGAACCACTACACTCCTGCTAGCCGTTTTAGGAACGTGCTTTTTGATGCCCAAGATTATTGCTGTTGTTCGTTTCAAACGACTAATGGATAATCCAAATGAACGAAGTTCTCATAAAGAATGTGTCCCTAGTTTAGGCGGTATGGCCTTTTACATTGTACTTGTTATTTCATTTTATTTCAATTATAATTTCGATAGTTATGGTGTCTCAGCTAGCTTAAATCCGGCACTGGTTCTTTTATTCTTTTTAGGACTCAAAGATGATTTGGTGGTGCTCACTCCAAGAACTAAGTTAATAGGACAATTTCTGGCCTGCGGGTTCATCATAGTGAATCCAATTTTTCAAATAACCAGCTTGCATGGTTTCTGCGGTATAGGAGAGATCCCAATTTGGTTAGGAATTCTGCTAGCGTTTGGGATAATGATTGTAATCATGAATGCTTTCAATTTCATTGATGGAATAGATGGTTTGGCTGCTTCAATTGGTATGGTGTCCTTTTCAAATTTTGCAGCGTTTTTCTTGATGGCAGAGCGCCATTTTATGGCGCTAACATGTTTAGTATTGGTTGGAATTTTGATCGGCTTTCTCTTTTTTAACCTATCAACCAAGAATAAAATTTTTATGGGAGATACCGGTTCTATGTTGATTGGATTCATGCTGGGCTTAATGTCTGTTCGTTTGATGACTCTAGATCCAGTTTCACTTAGTAAACTGCCCTTTGACAGGGTGAATATACCGGTATTAATTGTTGCTTCTCTGATCATTCCGTTGTATGACACTGGACGCGTGTTTACCATTCGTTTGATTCAAGGAAAGGGGTTGTTCACTGCTGATAGAAACCACATGCATCATTTGGTGATTGATTCTTATGAGATATCCCATGCGAAGGCAAGTTTTTCTATTGCTATGTTTAATATAATCTGGATTTGTCTTATTGCGTTCATCGTCAAAACGACCAATGTTTATTTTACAGTGCTTATTATCTTATTAATGCTGACAGTTCTCACAATATATTTACATAAGCTAAAGAATTCTAGAACCGAGGTAATAGACGAACCCGAAGTATTGGGCATGATTGATAAGAATGTTAAGAGTTTTTAATTTTAACCTGGTAATCTCTATGATTGCATCCTTCTATTTATTCCGTTAATCGACGAGTTGTTATATTTGTACTTAAAATTATTTATAAAGTGGAATGCTAAAAATTTGTACTTATTTCTTTCCATTCCTGTTATTATTAGCACCACTAACAAGTTGCAAGACACAGGAAAAAACGGTTTATTTCCAAAGTTCGAAGAGCGACACACTGGTGGTCTCCTCGCCTGGATTTACTCCAGTTTTTAAGGTCGATGATTTATTGTCAGTAGTTATTACCGCTGAAGATCCTGAGTCTGCATCCATTTATAATTTGCCGGCACCAACAACAGCGGCTAACCAAGGTTATACAAGTGGAAATCCTGCACAATTTGGTTATTTGGTGAATGCGAGAGGAGAAATCAGTTTACCGATTCTAGGAAAATTTACGGTAGCTGGAAAAAGTAGAATGCAGTTGGAAGACGAAATCATTCTGAAATTGGAAGGACAATTGAAAAATCCAACGGTTCAGATCCAAATTCTCAATTTCAAGATTACTGTTCTTGGTGATGTAAAAACACCTGGAACATTCAAGATTCCAAATGAACGAATTACGATGTTGGAAGCCATTGGCTTGGCTGGCGATTTGAGAATGTCTGGCGTTCGTGAAAACGTTAAGGTAATCCGTGATTCCTGTGGTGTTAAAAAAGAATACCAAGTGAACCTCACAACAAACGAGATTTTTAGCTCACCTGTTTATTATCTGCAGCAGAATGATGTGGTTTATGTACAGCCCAATGCCGCAGCTCGATCAGAAGGAACTTTTTGGAGAACATCAGGACCGATTTTGATTTCGGTAACATCACTGATTGTTACAACTATTGCATTGATTGCAAGATAAAAGATTAGAAAAAAAATGATTTTTAAATCAAACGATACTGAGGAAACTACAGTTTCAATCAGAGAAGTGATGGAGGTTTACCTAAAACATTGGCGATGGTTGGTGGCTTCCGCAATCCTTTGCCTTTTTTTAGGATGGATTTATGCCCGTTATCAAACGCCTAGTTACGAAAGTACCGCGTCTGTGCTTATTGAGCAAGAAGGAAATACGAGCATGTCTGAAGAATTGGGAATGCTCAAGGATCTGGGCTTGGCAAATGGTGGTAGCGTTCTAGAAGATGAAATTGAGCTTTACAAATCGCGTTCTATAATGGAACGAGTGGTTCGTGATCTTCAATTGCATTGGAAATATCAGATTTTGGGAACAACCACTGGTTTGGTGCGCTCAGAATTGTATGATGCAAATCCTATCCACATTCGACCTGTGATAGCGGATAGCCTTTATTACAAAGAACGTTACCAGTTCGATATTACAATGACGTCAGCTACTGAGTATACCATTACTGCTGGTAAAGGGTTGAAATCTACTACTCAAAAATATGGGGTTGTACTTCAATTACCGGTTGGAAAAATCATTTTGGAGAAAACCAGTGATTTTAAAAGTAAATGGATCGGAAAAGCCATTCGTGTAAGCCTTAATCCTGTTGATGAAGTGGCGGCTGCCATTCGACAAAATTTGGTGGTAGAACCTGCAAGTAAAGAAGCGAATATCTTATTGCTAAAGGTCAAGGGACACAACGTAGAGAAAAACAATGCCATTCTGAATAAATTAATTGCTGTTCATCAGGAAAATGCCATTAACAGCAAGAACGAAGTGGTGAAAAATACAACGGAATTCATCAATGATAGAATGAAGTTTATTGCAGCTGAATTGAGTGATGTTGAAAAGGAAGGTGCGAGCTATAAATCGGAGCACCATTTGGTGGATGTAACAACCGATGCAGCAACCTATTTAGGTAAAGAAGGCGATATTGAAAAAAAGGTGGTTGATGCGAGTATCGAAATGAATCTGGCTGATTTTATGAACGATGTGATTTCGCAACAAAACGGTTACGAACAACTTTTACCAGCCAATCTTGGATTTAAAGATCCTTCAATTGGTGAGATGACAGCTCAGTATAATACCTTGGTTCTTGAAAGAAATAGATTGAAAGACGTTTCAGGTGAGAAACATCCGGGTGTTGCACGAATAGAATCACAACTGGCTGGATTGCGAAATTCCCTGGAAAGTAGTTTGCGAAACATGCGTAATTCTTCCCAAATGCAATTGAGAAAATTGAAGGGTGAAGAGGCCATTTATCAATCAAAGATATCGTCGATCCCGCTGTTTGAGAGAGAGTATCGGGATATTCTTCGTCAGCAGCAAATCAAAGAAAGTCTGTATTTGTTTTTATTACAGAAACGCGAGCAAAATGAAATTTCCCTGGCGGCAACGGTAGCTAATACTCGAATTATTGATTCGGCTTATTCTAGCGGAATTCCTGTTACTCCGCAGAAAAGACTCATCTATATCATTGCAGTTTTCATTGGAATTTTAATTCCTGTTGGAATTATTTATGTTCGAAATTTGTTCAACAATAAAATCAATTCGCGTGCAGATATTGAAGACTTGTCTTTAACTATTGTTGGAGATATTCCGCACGCGAAAAACAAGGAAGATATGACGATATTGAGTAATCCTCAATCTCCAATTTCTGAGTCGTTTCGGGTTTTGCGCTCGAACTTATCGTTTGTTTCGTCCAGTAGCAACGGTGCGAATGTGATCAATGTTACTTCGAGTATTGGAGGAGAAGGAAAGTCTACCATATCTGTGAATTTGGCATTTATATATGCCGCACTTGGTAAGAAAGTACTATTGATTGGTGCCGATCTGAGAAAACCGCGAATTACCGATATTCTAGGGATCAAACCTATTTCCGGACTTTCAAATTATCTGGCGAATCCGGAGTTGAAGAAGGAAGCTGTTATTCAATCAGTTAATGACAATAACTATTCTATTGATGTAATTCACTCGGGAGATATTCCGCCAAATCCAAGCGAACTATTAATGAGTAACCGATTGGGTGAATTGATGGATGAATTGAGAAGTGAGTACGATTATATTGTGGTAGACAACGCTCCAGTTGGTTTGGTTATCGATGCAGTAACTACCAATCGTTTTGCTGATGTTACCTTATACATCATTCGCTCTGGAATGGTAGATAAGCGTTTCCAGAATCGAATTTCAGAGTTGGTGAATCTGAAGAAGTTGTCCAATGTCTGCATTCTGTTGAACGATGTAAAACAGTTAAATCAAGGCTATTCGTACACCTACGGCTATGGAAATGAAGGTAAGAAAGCTTCGTGGTGGAAACGCGTGATTGGATTGAGTTAATTTGTACAGGTCTTAGGAAGCAAGTAGAATCCATTTTTCCATTATCGAACCGATGATTTCTGAATTCTCCAGAATTTCTTCGTTCGTTTTAAACGTTAGGATTACCCTGTCTTTTCCTTTCAACTCAATAAATGGGTGTGTTTTTTCTATCAATGGTTTGTCAGGCATTTTTTCGGTTTTAGCACCTAAATGAAGTATTACCTGAACAAGTTTTGGAGATTGAACTCTGAATGTAACTCTATCGTTTCCGTTTGAAACATAATTTGGACCGTTCCATTTGATGTTTTCTTCCAGATTTAATCCCAAAGCGATAGAACGAAGATGCTCAATTCCTGCTAATAATGGATGATTAAGCTCTTTCACCAGAGCGGTAACTTCTGAGTTCTGCATTTACAGTTCCTTGTTATAATTGATCGGATCTCCCGTAAACAAAAGTGTTTCTAATCCGTTCCATTGATCACTTGTAGGCGAAATAATGGCTACGTTTTCTCCATAACGTGTAATTGTGGCAACCTGAAGATATTTCGAAAAGATTGGAGTAAACTCCAGTTCAGGATGTGTTATATGCAGACCTTTTGCATCAAATGTTAAAAGTGAAGGTTCAAAATATTGTCCTTCGTGAAAATTCACAATGTACTTTTTTGATGTAATTCGTTTAAGAGAATTCAAACTTCCAGTTCCGATGATCAGCATTTTTTGAGGAATTCCGTAGTAAACCTTATCGCCATCTTCAACACAAGGAACAGAGTCATTCGTTTTAATACCATGAAGATAATTACCTCTTAGTTTGAGTTTCGAAGATTCACGAATTTGCGCTCTGGTTACAAAATTAATAACGATTGTTTCTATAGAGATTCCGTTTTCATCCACAACGTAAGTCGCGCCAGTTTGCTCATCTTTGTATCTGCCAAAGCAGGTTTCGTCACAAACTGAAGTTGACGAAACGTTTACTGGTTGAGCATCTGCGAATTGCAACATTTTTTGTGCATTGACAGAGAAACTCAAAAATAATAGTGTGCCGAAAAGAACTTTTTTCATATCTTAATTAGAAAACTGAAATTATGCAAAAACGCTGGTTTATAAAAACGCCACCCGAAACTAATGTTACAAATCAACTTCAGCAGGATTTAAAAATCAGCGCGCTAATGGCAAGTTTGCTTGCCCAACGAGGGCTTACAACTCAGGAAGAGATTCGTTCATATTTCAATCCATCACTTGAAAGTTTACACGATCCGTTCCTCATGTTAAACATGGAATTAGCAAGTAATCGGTTGTGTGAAGCAATTAATCAAAAACAGCGCATTTTAGTTTATGGAGATTATGATGTAGACGGAACAACCTCGGTTGCAATGATGTTCAGTGTGCTTTCAAAACATACAGAAACGCATTTTTATATTCCCGACAGGTATGAAGAGGGCTACGGACTTTCTGCTAAGGGAATTGATTACGCTAAGGAAAGGAATGTTGATCTATTGATCACACTCGACTGTGGAATCAAAGAAGTTGACAATATTGCTTACGCACGGAGCTTAGGAATTGATGTGATTGTTTGTGATCATCATACACCGGGAGAACTAATTCCTGATGCCATTGTTTTAGATCCGAAGCAAGAAAATTGCCGTTATCCGTACAAAGAACTGTGCGGTTGCGGAGTGGGATGGAAGCTGCTTCAAGCGGTTTTTGAAAACATGAGTTGGGAAAAGGAAGAACTGTTCAATTTGTTGGATTTGGTGGCTATTGCCATTGGAGCGGATATTGTTCCGGTTACAGATGAGAACCGTGTTTTGGCGAAAATTGGATTGGAAAAACTGAATTCGAATCCTAGAATTGGAATTAAACAGTTAGTTGAAGTTGCTGGGCGCAGTTTCCCGCTTTCTTTAACTTCTGTTGTTTTTACAATTGCTCCGCGTATTAATGCAGCCGGACGCTTACAAAGTGGAAGTCGTTCTGTCGAATTATTACTCAGCTCAGACCTGAAAACAGCTAAATCCATTTCAAACGAAATTGATAGTTACAATACCGAGCGTAGAGAATTGGATAAACAAATGACCGAAGAAGCACTCGAATTGATCGAGTCAGATTCGGACTTCAATAATCGCAAATCGACCGTTTTGTTCAAAGAAGGCTGGAGCAAAGGTGTTGTTGGAATAGTGGCTTCACGTCTCATTGAGCGTCATTATCGTCCAACAATTGTTTTAACGGAGAGTAACGGACTTTTGACAGGAAGTGCACGTTCTGTGGGCGATTTCAACATTTACGAGGCGATAAATGAGTGCGGTCATTTACTGCAAAAGTTTGGTGGGCATCATCATGCGGCAGGATTGACCCTGGAAAGCATCAATTTTGAGCAATTCAAGCATGAATTCGACCTGATAGTAAAGAACAAAATTTCGCTTGAAGATCAAACGGAAGAAGTGATCATTGACAACGAGGTGAGTTTTTCAGACTTCTTTCTTTCGGGTGAATCGGTTTATCAAATTCCACGTATTTACAAGATGCAAGATCAGATGGAACCCTTTGGTCCCTTGAATCAACAGCCGGTTTTTTGCATTCGTTCCGTTTATGCACAGAGTTACCGTGTTCTGAAAGGTGCACATTTGAAAATTGAGATCCTGGATCCGAAAACCGATATCACACTTTCTGCAATCGCATTTAATATGGCAGATAGAGAACATTTAGTTGCTCCCGGATGTGCATTTGACGTGGTGTTTACCCTGGAATCCAATACCTGGAACGATAGAACAACATTACAGTTGATGGTGAAAGACATAAGGGAAAATTGAAAATTTTCCCAATTCTAAATTCCAAAATGTAAAATTTTAAAAACTAAAAAAGTCTTGCTCCGAAAAGTTCACTTTTTAAGAGTAGAATTCTAAGTTTATAATGCTAACCCCTGTTGGTTTTAGCATTTTGGCATATAGAATTACAACGGGATGTTCCCGTGTTTCTTCTTCGGAAGCGATTCGCTTTTCTTCTCCAACATTTTAAACGCTTGAATCAATTTACTTCGCGTTTCTTCAGGAAGAATTACATCATCAACGATTCCTCGTTCTGCCGCGCGGTATGGATTTGCAAAGGTTTCAGCATATTCAGCTTCTTTCTCTTTCCATTTTGCTTCTTTATCTTCAGCTGCGGCAATTTCACTTTTGAAAATAATCTCAGCTGCTCCTTTTGCACCCATAACTGCAATTTCAGCAGTTGGCCATGCGAAATTGATGTCGGCTCCAATATTCTTCGAGTTCATTACGTCGAATGCACCACCGTATGCTTTACGTGTAATCACTGTAATTCTCGGAACTGTGGCTTCAGAGAAAGCGTAAAGTAATTTCGCTCCATGTGTAATAATTCCTCGCCACTCCTGATCTGTTCCGGGTAAGAATCCAGGAACGTCTTCCAATACAAGTAACGGAATATTAAATGAATCACAGAAACGAACAAATCGTCCTCCCTTTCTTGATGAGTCGATATCCAATACTCCAGCCATTGAAGCCGGTTGGTTTGCAACTACTCCAATAGAACGTCCATCCAATCGTGCGAAACCAACTACTATGTTAGTTGCAAAATCTGGTTGAACTTCAGTGAATGTGTCGTCATCTATAATGCAATCAAGCACTTCACGAATATCGTAAGGTGAATTTGCATTATCAGGAACTATGTTTTTAATTTTATTTAGTTTGTCTACCGAGAATGGTGCCATCGAGTAATTTGGTGCCAATTCCATCCAGTTTTGAGGCATGTAAGTCATTAGTTCTCTTACTTTTCTCAAACACTCCACATCGTTCACAGCAGTAAAATGATTTACTCCACTTTTCTCAGCGTGTGCTTTCGCACCACCCAAATCTTCAGAACTTACTTCTTCATGAGTTACCGTTTTTACAACGTTTGGTCCGGTTACGAACATGTAAGAAGTGTCTTCCACCATGAAAACGAAATCGGTAAGAGCAGGACTATAAACGGCTCCTCCTGCACATGGTCCCATAATCACAGAAATCTGTGGAACAACTCCTGAAGCTCTTGTATTTCTGTAGAAAATATCAGCGTAACCTGCCAATGAAACAACTCCTTCCTGAATTCGTGCCCCACCAGAATCATTCAATCCAATTACTGGAGCTCCGTTTTTAACCGCTAAGTCGAGAACTTTACAGATTTTCGCTGCGTGTGTTTCAGAAAGTGATCCACCAAGTACTGTGAAATCCTGAGAGAAAACGTAAACCGTTCTTCCGTGGATAGTTCCGTAACCAGTAACAACACCATCGCCTGGACTTTTCAATTTATCCAATCCGAAAGAGGTTGCTCTATGTTCAACAAACATTCCGATTTCATTGAAAGAACCTTCGTCTAACAACAGTGTCACACGCTCACGCGCCGTTAATTTTCCTTGCTGGTGTTGCTTATCGATTCTGGCTTGTCCACCGCCAACTTGCGCAGCTTCACGTCTTTCAATCAATTCTTGCGAGCGATCTTTCATTTTCTTTGAATTTCAGAAGAACAAAGATACATTTTCGCTTAAAGACAACAAGCGAGTTGAAGGTTTGGGTGTTATTTTTCTGTATCCCTTGCTATACCATCGATGAACGGGATTTCCCGATTTCCCGAAATTCCTTGAAATTCTGCCCGATATCTGAGGTTATTTTCCGCTCGGAAATCATTATCTTTGCACGCTTCTATCCTGATTGTTTTCAGGATTTTGATGCCTTAATTCCTCTTAATTTAAGTTGAAGACCATGAGTCAAAAGTATAATGAGTATTCCGGATTGAATTTGCCAAACGTGGCACAATCCGTATTGGAAAAGTGGAAAAACGAAAAAGTGTTCGAAGCATCTATTACTTCGCGTGATGGAGCTAAACCGTTCGTTTTCTTTGAAGGTCCGCCATCTGCAAATGGTTTACCGGGAATTCACCACGTAATGGCTCGTTCGATTAAAGATATTTTTTGTCGTTATAAAACATTGAAAGGTTTTCAGGTTAAGCGCAAGGCTGGATGGGATACACACGGTTTACCAGTTGAACTTGGTGTGGAAAAAGAATTAGGGATTACTAAAGAAGATATCGGAAAGAAAATTTCTGTTGAGGATTACAACAAAGCTTGTCGTGAGGCGGTAATGCGTTACACGGATATTTGGAATCGTTTGACAGAACAAATGGGTTATTGGGTGGATATGGATGATCCATATATCACTTACCAGCCCAAATACATGGAATCGGTTTGGTGGTTGCTTGGAGAATTGTATAACAAGAATTTGTTGTACAAAGGATATACCATCCAACCGTATTCACCAGCTGCAGGTACCGGACTTTCATCGCACGAATTGAACCAACCGGGTTGCTACCGTGATGTTACGGATACCACTGCGGTTGCACAATTTAAAGTTGTGGAAGGAACCACTTCCCCCTTTGAAGAGGGATCGAGGGGGATGGCATTACCGAATAACACATTCTTTCTTGCCTGGACGACCACACCATGGACACTTCCGTCAAACACTGCATTGTGTGTTGGGCCAAATATCGAATACGTTTTGGTTTCAACGTTCAATCCTTATACACATGAGCCTGTTGAATTGATTCTTGCAAAAGCTTTGATTGGAAATCATTTTGGGAAAGGTTTTGTTCAAGCTGAATCTGAAAGTGATTTTGCCAATTACGATAAATCTGGTAAGAATATTCCGTTTAAAGTGCTTGATGAATGCAAAGGTTCTGACTTAGTCGGAATACGTTACGAACAACTGTTGCCTGGGGTTCTTCCTGCTGAAAATCCGGAGGAAGCTTTTAGAGTGATTTCAGGTGATTTCGTTACAACTGCTGACGGAACCGGAATAGTACACATCGCTCCAACATTTGGTGCGGATGATGCGAAAGTGGCGAAAGAAGCTGGTGTTCCTGCCATGTTGATTAACGATGAAAATGGAAACCTTGTTCCGTTGGTTGATTTGCAAGGTCGCTTCCGTAAGGAGGTTGCTCATTGGGCAGGAATGTACGTGAAGAACGAATATTACGCAGATGGAGAGGCTCCTGATAAATCCGTGGATGTTTTGATCTCCATTCATTTGAAGGAAGAGAACCGTGCATTTAAAGTGGAGAAATACGTGCACAGTTATCCGCATTGTTGGAGAACTGATAAACCAGTATTATATTATCCGTTGGATTCTTGGTTCATTAAAGTGACCGATGTAAAAGAGCGAATGATTGCCTTGAACGATACGATCAATTGGAAACCAGCTTCAACAGGAACTGGGCGTTTTGGTGAATGGTTGAAAAATGCTAACGACTGGAATTTATCGCGTTCACGTTACTGGGGAATTCCAATTCCGATCTGGTCGACTGAGGAAGGTGATGAAAGAATTTGTATTTCTTCGGTTGAGCAATTGAAAGCTGAATGTGATAAAGCTGTTGCGGCTGGGGTCATGACTTCAAATCCACTGGCTGATTTTGTTCCAAATGATATGTCGGAAGAGAATTACGCACAGATTGACTTACATAAGAATTACGTTGACGAAATCACCCTGGTAAGTGCTTCAGGAAAACCAATGAAGCGTGAAAGTGATTTGATTGATGTTTGGTTCGATTCTGGAGCAATGCCTTACGCACAATGGCATTATCCGTTCGAGAACAAAGATTTGATTGATAACGGAACTTCTTATCCTGCTGATTTTATTGCAGAAGGTGTTGACCAAACACGCGGTTGGTTCTATACATTGCATGCAATTGCTACCATGGCTTTCGATTCAGTAGCATACAAGAATGTCGTTTCGAATGGTTTAGTACTAGATAAGAACGGACAAAAAATGTCGAAGCGTTTAGGAAATGCTGTTGAGCCTTTCGAAACATTGGCGAAATACGGTCCGGATGCTACGCGTTGGTATATGATCACGAATGCGCAGCCTTGGGATAACCTGAAATTCGATGTTGATGGAATTACGGAAGTTCAACGGAAGTTCTTCGGAACACTTTATAATACGTATTCATTCTTTGCGCTTTATGCGAACATTGATGGTTTCAATTATAGTGAACCAGATATTGCGATAAACGAAAGACCAGAAATTGACCGTTGGATCATTTCGAAATTGAACACACTTGTAGCACAAGTTGACGAAGCTTATGGTTCTTATGAGCCAACAAAAGCCGGACGTTTGATCCAGGATTTCGTTTCTGATCAGTTGTCGAATTGGTATGTACGTTTATGTAGAAGACGTTTCTGGAAAGGTGATTATACACAAGACAAAATTTCGGCTTACCAAACCTTATATACTTGTTTGGAAACTGTTGCTTTGTTGAGTTCGCCAATTGCTCCGTTCTATACCGATGTTTTGTTTAACGATTTGAATGCAATCAGCGGAAAGCACAAAGTGAATTCGGTTCATTTGGCTTTATTCCCTGCTTCAAACAAAGATTTGATCGATGTTGAACTGGAAGATCAAATGGAAATTGCACAAAATGTTTCGTCTTTGGTTCTTGGCTTACGTAAAAAGGAAAAAATCCGTGTTCGTCAGCCGTTGCAAAAAATCATGGTTCCTATTTTGGACGAACACTTCGCAACGAACATCAAACATATTCAAGAGTTAATCCTTTCCGAAGTAAATGTGAAGGAATTGGAATTGTTGGCGCATGAGAACAATGTTTTTGTGAAGTCGATCAAACCGAACTTTAAGACAATTGGTCCGAAATACGGAAAACAAATGAAAGCTATTGCTGCTGTTGTTACACAAATGGATCAACATGCAATTGCAGAAGTGGAAACAAACAAAGGCTGGAAAGGTCAAATTGAAGGTGAAACGATTGAGTTGATCGCTGAAGATTTCGAGATCCGAGCTGAAGATATTCCAGGATGGCTAGTTGCTTCAGATTATGGTTTAACAGTTGCTCTTGACAATACAATTACGGATGATCTTCGTATGGAAGGTATTGCGAGAGAATTGGTGAACAGAATTCAAAATCTTCGAAAAGATTCCGGTTTAGAAATTACCGATAGAATTTCGTTAGTGATTGAATGTTCCGAAGAATTGAAACAAGCTATTCTCACGAACGAAGAATACGTTAGAAATGAAGTTCTTGCAACTGAAATCACTTTTGGAAATGACGCTGAAGCTATTTCTATAGATTTGGTGGAAGAAGGGGATACAAAGCTTGCACTAAGGAAAGCGGTTTTATCGCTGTAGAAAATAGTAAAGTCGAGGCAGTTTGTCTCGACTTTTTTCTGTAACTATTAGCATATCAATTAGGTCAAAATAATTCACTTAATTGGATCTAGAATGTTAAAATTTAATGCGATTGCTTTTTTTTATATAAATTAGGGTCGCAAACCCGATTTATTACTACTGCTACTAGAGGCTACTCTAAATCAATTCGCAAGAATTTCTATACAGGAGTTATTACATCGAGTTGCACTCAATTAATAACTATTTATATGAAAAAAACATTAGTGTTACTGTCGCTTTTGGCGACAACCCTTTCAGGTTGGGGACAGTCTGCGGTAAAAGGTTCAATTCCTCAGGCGCCAACTACCATTTTAAAATCACACCCGCTTCCTTCTGAAAACCATGTGAAAACAATTTTGTGTGTGGATACCTTGCGTTACCCGCAAGCGAAGCAGCAGATTTTAGGAGTTCCTGCGAACTTTTACATTTTTGATGCATGGCAGGCAGATGCTGAATCAATTTCACAAACTTTCCTGAATACAGGTTCTCTTTCATTAACAGGAGCAGAATTTATTGGTGGAAGAAGTGCAAGTAGTTCAGGTGCAACTATCACTGTCAACGTTGGAGTTTACAGTGTGAATGCATCTAACGTACCAACAACTCTTTTGGGAAGTGGGAATGTTACTTTAACAGGAACGACAAATGCGTACCGTTATGTGACTTTCGCAAGTCCGATTACAGTTACTGGAAATTATGCTTTGGTAATTGCTCCAACAAGTGCAGGGTCAGTAGTTAATTTCTATATTAACGATCGTGCTGCTGGACAGCCTTACGATGAGGATTTTGCACGCTACAAATCAAATTACTATCCGGGTTCAGCTGGAGCATATGTTTCTCCGTTGACACTAACAACAGGTGATGCTACCAATTTCCCAGGTAATCCGTTCAATTTTGAGCCTGTGGTTGCACCAATTGTAAACTATACAATTAACACGCAGTTCACCCCTTCTGCAACTTCAGTTTGTATGGGAACACCAGTTACCTATACAAATGGAACAACTCCTGCTGCTCATTTAGGAAATAGAATGACAAATTATCAGATTTTCCGCACCTACTTTGGAACTGCAGCGTCAGATTCAACTTATGTGTATGATATGGATAATTTATCGCCATACATTTGGTCGGGAACAACAACATATACGCATCCGGCTGCCGGCGCTTACGATGTTCTTTTAGGAACTAACGGAGGTTTTTGGAGTAGCTGTTTCGATTATGTTACACATACAATTACTGTAAACGCAATTCCCGCAGCGCCAACGGTTACACCGGGTGGACCAACAACTTTCTGTGCTGGAGGTAGTGTTTCTTTAACGTCTTCTGCAGCAACCGGAAATCTTTGGTCAAATACGGCGAATACGCCAACAACCAATATTACGACATCTGGAAGTTATACAGTCACACAAACTGTTGCTGGCTGTACTTCTCCAGCATCAGCGGCAACAGTTGTAACTGTAAATCCTATGGATAACGCATCGTTCAGTTATCCAAGTTCTACACTTTGTACAGGTGGTTCCAATGTAACGCCAACGGCAAGTACAGCCGGGACTTATTCATCAACAGCAGGTTTAACTTTTGTAAGTGCTTCAACAGGTGAAATTGATTTGGCTGGAAGTACTAACGGAACTTACACTGTTACGCATACAACTACCGGAACATGTCCGAACACTTCAACTCAGTCTGTAACAATTACAGCTGCACCTTCTGCAGATTTCTCGTATACACAAGCTGCGTACTGTATGGCAGATGTTGATCCTATGCCAAGCTTTGGTTCAGGTGCAAGTGGAGGAACTTTCTCTTCTACAACAGGATTGGTAATTGACGGTTCAACTGGAGCAATTGATTTAAGCGCATCTACAGCAGGAACATATACTGTAACAAATGATATCGCTGCTTCTGGAGCTTGTCCTGCAACTTCTGATACCTATTCAATAACAGTTAATACTTCTCCAACTGCAAGTATTTCTGGTGGTGGATCTTTCTGTGGAATCACTTCAACTCCTGTTAGTATTGCTTTAACTGGTTCTGGACCATGGGATGTTACCTATACGGATGGAACAACTCCAACTACTGTTACTGGAGTAGCAACTAGTCCGCTTACTGTTAATGTTACAGCTAACGGTTCTTATACTGTTTCTCAGGTTACTATGGCTGGATGTTCTAATGTAGGAACAGGAACTGCTGCTGTACAATTGAATCCAAATCCAACAGTGAACTTCAGTGCAATTTCTCCTGTATGTGAGAACGCTTCTGTTGTAACGTTGAATGCTACTCCGGCTGGAGGAATGTTCTCTGGAACTGGTGTTTCAGGAAACACATTTGATCCTGCAGGAATGGGTGCAAGTACTACAACAATCACATATTCATACACAGACGCGAACGGTTGTTCGAATTCTGCAACACAGAATGCAGTGATCAATGCAAACCCTTCGGTGTCTTTAGGAACATTTGCTGACATGTGTGATTACAACGCAGCAATTACACTTTCTGGTGGACTTCCTGCAGGTGGTTCTTATTCAGGAAACGGAGTAAGTGCTGGGATGTTTGATCCTGCAGCTGCTGGTTTAGGTTCTTCTGCAATCACGTATTCCTATACTGATGCTAACAGTTGTTCAAACACAGCAGTAAGCACAATTTTGGTTGACGAGTGTTTAGGATTGGATGCTGAGTCATTAAATTCAGTAACTGTTTCACCAAACCCAACAACAGGTGATTTCATGGTTTCTACTTCAGGAACAGATGAAATTACTTTTGTCGTTTTGACTGAAGACGGAAAAGTTGTTTTGGCTCCACGTACGCTTATAAATGGTGTAAGTGAGCAGGTTTCAATGAATGGATTTGCTAAAGGAGTTTACTTCGTTAGATTGAGTTCGGTAAACGGAACAGCAACTAAAAAGATTGTATTACAATAAGTTAGTTCTTCATAAAAATGAAATGCCGGTTCCGTTCTTACGGGATCGGCATTTTTGTTCAAAGAATTTCTATTTTTACAGTATAAACATTCTCTACATGGCAAAAAAGTACGCGGCTATAGATATTGGTTCAAATGCAGCCCGCTTGCTTATTGGTGAAATTGATACAGAGGATGGTCACCCTTACGTTAAGAAGATTTCGTACACCCGTTTACCGCTTCGTCTGGGTGAAGAAGTGTTCGAATCGGGAAAGATCAGTAAAAAGAAGTCAGAGGATTTTGTAAAAACAATGAAGGCTTTTTCTTTGATCTCTGATATTTTTAATGTTGCTGATTTGCGCGCTTGTGCTACTTCTGCCATGCGTGATGCAGAAAACGGCAAGGAAATCATTGCCGAGGTAAAGCAAGAAACTGGAATTGAAATTGAAATTATTTCAGGTGATGAAGAGGCACGATTGATCTTTGGAACATTCTCTCTTTTGGATATCGATAAAAACAAACCGTTTTTGGTAATTGATGTTGGTGGCGGATCTACCGAGATAAACGTTTTTGAACACGGAGAACGAGTTGCTGCAAAAAGCTTCGATATTGGAACCGTTCGTATGCTAAAAGACAAAGTACAGAAGAAAGACTGGAATGATTTGAAACAGTGGATCGTTGAACACGTTGAAGATAATCCACACCTGATTTTCGCTACAGGAGGAAACATAAATAAAATCCATAAACTGCTTGGGTTAAAAGAAAAGTCTCCGGTTGAGTTGAATGCGATCAAAGAGCTGTACGACCAATTGGAACCTTTGAGTGTAGGACAACGAATGGATGAATTTCATTTGAAGCCGGATAGGGCTGATGTAATTATTCCAGCAATGGAGATTTTTATGTTCTGTCTGGAAACCATGAAAGCTGATGAATTGATCGTTCCCAAGATCGGTTTGTCGGATGGAATTATTTTCGATTTCCACCAGAAAAATTAGATTTCTATTTCCTTCTTCAGTAACTTGTGTTACAAAACTACTGATATGGGACGTTTACTTTTCGCTCTTCTCTTAATTCTTTTGGTTGCACCAGGTTGTAGAAAGGATGGGAAACATAAGATCAAGAAAAATCATCGTCAAGCTGTTGGAGAGTCAGCGGCCGACATTCTTTCGGATAAGAAATACGAGAAACTGACGGTTCAAATCATTTACATGACTGGTTTTCGACCAACCGATGAAGCTTTGGATAACCTGAAAACAATGCTCACCGCACGCTGCAGTAAACCAGATGGAATTGGTTTTGTTTACAAGGAAATTTCGGCGCTGGGAAAAAGTTCATATACGCTTTCCGATATTAGAGATTTGGAAGATGACAATAGAAGTGAGTTTACGACAAGGAAGAATATTGCACTTACCATTTTGTTTTTAGATGGCCCTTCTTCAGACGATCAAGGCAATGCCGTGGTTCTTGGAATTGCTTATTATAACACCTCTCTGGCGATTTTTGAATCCACTGTGCACAGTTTTTCAAATCAATTAAATGAACCGGAAAGGTATAAATTGGAAACGTTGATTTTAAATCATGAATTCGGACATCTTTTTGGTTTGGTAAATCTTGGAACAACCCTTCAAAGTAGTCATGAAGACACTGAGCATCCCGGTCATTGTAATAACGAAGATTGTTTGATGTACTGGGAAGCAGAAACGGGAACAGCGATCACCAATCTGGTAGGAAATACCCCAATTCCTGATTTTGATGCCAATTGCATTTCCGACTTACAACACAACGGGGGGAAATAAAAGCATTTTTTTGTCGGAACTGTTACTTTGATAATCAGCATATTGAGGACGCAATGTGTTAAATCCTTCACATAAATCCGCTGTAACCCTTGTGAATACAGTTGTTTATAACAATTCTAAATTAGGCTTTCTGACAATCTTCTGACACTTTTTCGCAATCCAATAGCGAATTTTGTACGTAAGTAAAGGAAACCTTAGACGTGATTAAACAGATACATAGTATTGCATTTACACATCGTAACTTGGACGTTCGTAAAATCGGTCGTTTACATATCGAGTTGGAAAGCCAGCAATCGCGTTTTTCTCATTTGAAAAATGTTCTCGAACTTGATGAGGTGGTTTTTCTTTCCACTTGTAATAGAGTTGAGTATTTCTTTGTTACAAATGTTCCCGTAAATCAGTCATTCTTACATACCTTCTTTACTGAACTATATCCTGAAATGGATGCAGAAAGCACGGCTTATTATTCAGATAAAGCGGAAATCTACGATAGAATGGATGCCGTTGTACATTTGTTTAAAGTAGCTTCTTCTATTGATTCTTTGGTAGTAGGTGAGCGTGAGATCATTACGCAGGTGCGTCAGGCATACGAACAAGCGAAAGAAATGAATTTGTGTGGTGATACCATGAGAATTCTTTTCAAGGAAACAATTCTTACAGCGAAACGCGTTTATTCTGAGACAAAAATCTCTGAACGACCGGTTTCCATTGTTTCAATTGCTTACCAGCAGTTACAAAATCTTGAAGTTCCCAATGACGCTCGTGTTTTGGTGATCGGAACCGGAGTTACCAATACGGCTATGACGCGTTTCCTGAAGAAGCACGGAATGACCAAATTCACTTTCTTCAACAGAACCTTGGAAAACGCATTGCCATTGGCAAAAGAGCTTGATGGAAGAGCGTTCCCGCTTAGTGAGTTGGAGAATTATTCTGAAGGATTTGATATTTTGGTAAGCTGTACGGGTTCTGAAAATACCATAGTTGATCTTTCTTTGTACGAAAAATTGCTGCAAGGCGAAACAGATAAGAAAATCACAATTGATTTGGCTTTGCCGAACGATATAGCAGATGACGTTCATACCAAATTTGGAACACGTTCCATCTCTATCAATACACTTCAAAAGATTTCTGAGGATAACCTCCTGATCCGTTCGAATGAAATTGACCATGTAGAAAGTATCATTGAAGAGGCAAGAGCTTCGTTTATTAATGCTGCTAAAATGAGAACCATCGAAGTTGCAATGCGTCCGGTTCCTCAAATGGTTAAAGAAATTAAAGCAACAGCTTTCAACGATGTTTTCAAGAATGAACTTCAACAAATGGATTCTGAATCCCTTGAAATTCTTGAAAAAATAGTTGGTTACATGGAAAAGAAATACATAAGCATGCCTATGCTCATGGCGAAGGAAATCCTTTTTAAATCTTAATTTTCCCACATGCAAAAAATTAGAATTGGTTCGAGAGGAAGTGATCTTGCTCTCTGGCAAGCGAATACTGTAAAACGTCAATTGGAAGAATTGGGTGCAGAAGTTGATATCACAATTATTACAACTCAAGGAGACAGTATACAGCATTTAAGCTTTGATAAATTGGAGGGAAAAGGATTCTTCACCAAAGAAATTGAACAAGCTTTGTTAGACGAATCAATTGATTTGGCTGTGCATTCACATAAAGATTTGGAGACAAATCCACCGGCAGGTTTGATTATTGGAGCAGTTTCTGATCGCGAAAATCCGGCAGATGTGCTTTTGGTTCATCCAAGTGCGGTTGATTCTACTCAAATGTGGGGATTGAAGCAAGGAGCAACTGTGGGAACTTCTTCAGCACGCAGAAAATCGCAATTGGTTGGTTTACGTGAGGATGTGAATATCAAAGATCTTAGAGGAAATGTTCCAACCCGCTTGGGTAAATTGGTTGCGGGCGATTACGACGCTATTTTACTTGCGAAAGCTGGAATTGACCGTTTGGAATTGGATTTGCAAGGGATGACAGAAGTCGTTCTTGATCCAACCGAATTTATTCCAGCGCCGGCGCAGGGAGTTCTTGCACTTCAAATTAGAAGTACAGATACAGATCTTTTGAATTTTATTCAGCCTTTGAATAATGTAGACGTGCAGGCAAGAATTGTGTTGGAACGTACATTATTGAATAGATTAGACGGAGGTTGCCAGTTACCACTCGGAGCTTATTGTCCGGAAGACGGAAAACTATTTGTTTCTTATTCTCCTGATTGGCAGCTGGGTGCACAGTGGTTTGAGTTTGAAGGACCACACGATTTGGAGATGATTGATGTAGTGCTTGAAGCATTGCTGACTGAGGACGATGAAGACTAAGCTCTTTATATCAAATGCTGAAATTGTAGATCAAGCCTTTCGTGATTTTTGCGATGCGCGAAACATAGCCATTACTGCAAAATCGCTCATTTCATTTAAAGCTTTGGAGTTTGAAACCGTTGAAGAAACGGATGTTGTGTTCTTTTCTTCACCGCGTACCGTCGACTTTTTCATTGAATCTATTAAAAATAAAAGCACTTTACTTGCCTGTTTGGGAAGCGGAACGTCAAAACGTTTACAAGAGTATGGTTTTACTGCAGATTTCGTTGGATCGGTTTCTGCATTGCCGGAAGTTGTAGCAGCTGAATTCCAGGAATGGTTAGGCGATAAGAAAGTGCTTTTTCCGCTATCTGCCATTTCAAATCGTTCAATTTCTTCTGTCATTCCGGTTGATCAAAAGACAGAGTTAACTGTTTATGAAACAATTGCCGTTTCTGAAAAATTGGAGCCTTTCGATATTTACGTTTTTACCAGTCCAAGTAACGTGGATTCTTTTTTAAAGGAAAATGAAATTGCTCCTGATTCCAGGGTAATTGCCTGGGGGAAAACAACAGAATCAAAATTTCACAACTTGCATATTCCGTGCGAAATGACGCTTAAAAACTCTAGTTTGCGTGAGTTGGAGACGGTTTTGGAAAAATAGAATACCTACAATCTTTTCCTATTTACCGCAGACATAAGTTTCCAAGATTCACGGAATCCTTTATAGAATCTTATTCTTGGAATAATTAACATTTTAACAGAAGTTCTTTAAATTTGATGGAAGAGTATTTGGGAGTCGAATCTTTCTTTACTTTTACCTTAAGATGAACGGAATATTAACAGACTTGCTGCACACTTATCATGGGATTTCTCTTGAAGAGTTGTCGCGTGCTCCGTTAATGAACCGAACAGATGAGAAATTTGCGTTTCATTTAAAACAACTTCCTGAAATTCTGGAAACAATCAAGGAACACTATGATGTTCTGAATATCGATGGAAAAGTAATTTTCAATTACACCAGTCAATATTTCGATGATGAAGATTTCAAGTTCTTCCACGATCATCACAAGTCGTTGCCGCGCCGTTTTAAAGTGCGTATGCGCACTTATATTGACACCGGGATGAGTTTTCTGGAGGTGAAAGAGAAGATGAAGGGAAGAACGGATAAAAAGCGAATCGCAATTCCGGATATTCATTCTGACTTTACCAGTAAGGAGAACGAATTTTTGGCTTCTCGAATTCCGAATTTTAAGGGATTAAAGCCTGTAATGCTGAATACATACAGTAGAATCACGCTGGTGAACAAGCACTGTGAAGAACGATTGACAATCGATTTCGATATAAAAAATGGCGATCATGGAACAGGAAGTGAAATGAGTCAAACGCTTTCTGCCATAGTAATTGCCGAACTGAAACAGCCAAAACTAGATAGAAATTCTCCTTTCTATAAATTGATGCGCTCAAAAGGTATTCGTCCGTTTAGAATTTCCAAATTCTGTTTCGGAATGATGGATATCAATGAGCACAAAGCACTTTTAAAAGCCAATCGCTTTAAATCAAAACAACTATATATTCAAAAACTCTCCAAAAATGCTAGCTAACTTATTATTAAAGGCAGGAATTAAAGTAGATGCAGACAAGTACATCTTTGATTGGCTGCACAATGATCTTGAAAATCTTGCACTTCGATTTGGCTTTAATTTAATTGTCATTACTATTCTTATTCGCTTGTTATATTACCCAAAAACAAAGCGTAAAGATTACTTATTCACCTATTACCTGATTGGTACAATTACCTTCTTCTTGTGTTTCTCCTTACGTAAGTTGGATATTGATACAGGAATGGGATTGGGATTGTTCGCCATTTTCGGGATCCTGAGATATAGAACTGAAAGTATTGAAATCAAGGAAATGACCTATTTGTTCCTGATTATTGGTGTTTCTGTAATGAACTCTCTATCTTCTTCAAAAATTAGCTACAAGGAAGTGTTGTTGATCAACGGAGTTCTTGTATTCCTGACATTTGGATTAGAGAACCTGTGGTTATTGAAACATGAAACACGTAAGATTATTCAATACGAGCGCATCGATTTGATCATGCCGGATAAATATGACGAAATGCTTGCAGATGTTAGCGAGCGTACAGGAATCAAGATCAACCGTATTGAAGTTGGTAAGATCGATTTCCTTCGTGATACAGCCCAATTACGTATTTTCTACTACGGACACGAGCAAAGTTTCGGTTCCGGATCAATGGGAGATTAATCCAATTGGAATATCAATCCAAAACGCAGACAACCGTAACGCGCATAATGCTTGTATTGATCTTGTCTGCCGTAAGTTGAATTTAATCCTAAGAAGTACGTGTAATTAAGGTAGATTCCTGCATTTCGATTCCATTTCCATTGCAAGCCTCCACTTAATCTTGCGCTTAAAATGAAACTGTTCAGTTTTTCGGGTTGGTTTGTTTCGGTAATTGTGGTCCCGCCAAGGGAGTCAAGACGTGTAATTTCTTTGTTGAATCTCGAAACAATTCCGGGTGAAATTCCGCCACCACCGTAAAGTTTGAAACTTTCTCCAACGGTTCCGTAAAGTTGAATCGGTAAACTGATGAACGTATATTTCGATTGGTAGCTGTATGTGGAATCTCCCAGTTCTGTTGGTCCCGTTGCGGAATATTGTTCACCAAAACGTTCAAGAGCCAATCCTCCATCAATCTGAAGGTATTTGTTCAGTTGTGAGCGAATTCCAACTTCGTAAGACCATACATTAAGTTTGGTCTCGTTTGCACGATTTCCCAATGGACGTCCGTAAGGAGCATCATTTTCCATCAATTCACGAAAACTGTTATTTCGTCCTGCACCAATGTAGTAGGATGGTTTGTCGTTATTCGACGGTTTAACTTTAATTGAATCTCTTTTTACCTCTTTGGGTTCTACAGTTTTGATCTGCGAGAAACCAGCGAAAGAAACAGTACAAATCAGTAGGACTAATGTTGTTTTCATGGATTCGTTTTTAAGATTTGGAAGTATACTTTACCAGCGAAAATTGTTCCCAGTGCAATGTACAACAAAACCTCGGGGCTGAGTTTAAGATAAATGGCAAGTGCAGCTATTATTATGCAAATGACAAAAACTACGATGTGAATGGTAAAGCTTTTCATGAAGATCTCTCGAATGGACTTCGTTTCGTAAAGTTTTGGTTTGGCAAAATCGCGCTGATAAATCAGATATCCATTCAACAAACAAAGCGGAATAAGGAAATACCCTTGAGCCATTCCCGAATCTTTATAACTTAAAAAACGCTCAAATTCGGAGCTCAAATCAAAGTTTGGCAGCAATGTATAACAAACGCCGATAACGATCATCAATGAGCCTAAAAACTTGCTTAAAATAATGAATGCTGTTAAGCCTATAAATCGCTTATCCGACATGTCGAGTTCTCGTTTGAGACAAACATTGATTTTAACAAATTGAAACAACACAACCACAAACCAGTCTAAAGCAAAGAAAAGCATGATGAAAACAAAATCCCATTTCCAGAATAGAAATCCGATTAATGGAATGATCAGTTCAAGAAGAATGAGAATTAACTTTGAACTTGTTGAGTTTGGGTTCATGTTTTACTTTGAAAGTCGTTTTAATCCTTCCACCGAAAGTTCAAAATCCTTATTGTACTTCACTGCCTGACGATAACATTTAATGGCTTCGTATTTATCGTTCTTATCTTCTTCGTAAATAAGACCCATGTTATGCCACGCCTCAACGTATTGCGGTTCTTTAATGGTTGTGATATTGTAATAGTAAAGCGCACTGTCTATTTCTTGTTCGCCAAACTGTTTAATCCATCCAATTTGAAACCAGCTTACCGCAAATTTTGAATCAATTTTTTGCATCCTTCTGTAAACGTTTTTCGCTTGGTCGTACTTTTCAAAATACTGATATGCAAAAGCCAGTTTGTAAAGAATTTCAATGTTGTTTGATTCAATTTGTTCGGCACTTAGAAAATACTCAATTGCCAATGGGTCATTTTTATCGTACTGATAAATTTCACCCAAATACAGGTATGCCGGATAAAAATCGGGATCTTGCTGAATTGCCGTTTCGAAAGAGGAGATAGCCAATTTACTGTTTCCTCCGGCATCGTAAATCTTTCCTTTTAAAACGTAAGCATCTCTAAAATGCTTGTCAATTCTCAAAGCCTCATTACAATAGAAAAACGCATTTTCCTCATCACCCATTTCAGCATAACTTGCAGCAAGTTGAATCAGAACATCCAGATTCTTGGGTTGTTTTTTGAGAATGTATTTAAAATGCTTTTGAGCCGAGGTTCTGTCAAGATGCGTTCTTTCAGGTTTGTTGTTCAAACATTTGGCATAAAGCAAGCGCGCATCTACATTTGCAGGTTCTCTGCGGTAAGCTTCAGCACCATCTTTAATGGCATCAGAAAATTGGTAAGAATCCAACAATAAATTTCCATGTGCAATCAATACATCCATAGGAACAGTTTTTCCCTGTTTTTTGTAAGATGTATATAAGCTGTCAACATTATCCGTTTTTGGATTGAAAACCTTTTTGGTTTCCTCGTTTCCGCATGAAAGCATGAGAAAACAGAGCGCAAAAGCAAAGATTAATTTCATAGATAAATTCAATAACGGAGATAATGTGGCTATGGTTGGTATATTGTGGGGATGCAGGAGCGAATCATCATTCGCCCGTACATCCCCAATATCAATATTTACAATCCTAAAAGAACAGCATACGGATCTTTTCCTCCGAAAATAATGCGTTCTGGATTTTCGATCATTTCTTTTACTTTCACTAAGAAACCAACAGATTCTTTTCCATCGATAATACGGTGATCGTAAGATAAAGCCAAATACATCATAGGACGTATTTCTACTTTTCCATCAATTGCAACCGGACGCTCAACGATGTTGTGCATTCCCAAAATTGCCGATTGAGGAGGGTTGATGATTGGTGTTGACATCATTGAACCGAATACACCACCGTTAGTGATTGTGAACGTTCCGCCAGTCATATCTTCAGGAGTGATTTTTCCATCACGAGCTTTGATTGCCAGACGTTTAATTTCACGCTCAATTTCAGCCAAACTCATTTGTTCTGCATTACGCACAACGGGAACCATTAATCCTTTTGGAGAAGAAACAGCAATACCAACATCAGCATAATTATGGAAGATCATTTCGTTTCCATCGATCTGTGCATTCACAGCCGGGAAAAGATTCAACGCTTCTGTAACTGCTTTTGTAAAGAACGACATGAATCCTAAGTTCACTTCATGGAATTTCGAGAACTGGTCTTTGTACTTCGCTCTCAAATCCATGATTGGCTTCATGTCAACTTCGTTGAAAGTCGTCAACATTGCCGTTTCGTTCTTTACAGAAACCAAACGCTCGGCAATCTTACGACGCAACATCGACATTTTTTCACGGTTTTGGTCACGAGTTCCGCCCCAACCTTGAGTTGCATCAGCTGGAATTCCCGCAGCCATAGCCGCAATTACATCCTGTTTCGTAATTCTACCGTCTTTTCCTGTTCCGTTGATCTTCGCGGAATTGATATTGTTTTCAGCAATAGCTTTCGCTGCTGCCGGAGATGGTGTTCCTTTCGCGTAAGAATCTGAAGCAGGTCCAGGATTTGGAACTGGAGCAGCAGTTTTCTCAGCGACTGGTGCAGCTTCAGTAGCCTTAGTTTCAGCTACTGGTGCCGCAGTTTCTGTAGCTGGAGCTGCAGAACCCGCCGGACGTTCAGCCGATGTATCAATCAAACAAACAACTTGTCCAACTTTTACGACATCACCTTCAGCAGCTTTCAAAGTAATAACACCACTTTGTTCAGCAGGAAGTTCCAATGTTGCCTTGTCTGAATCAACTTCAGCAATTGCCTGGTCTTTTTCTACGTAATCTCCATCTGCTACCAACCAAGTTGCAATTTCTACTTCTGAAATTGATTCTCCCGGACTTGGTACTTTCATTTCTAATACTGACATATCTTCTCTGTAATATTATTAAGCTTTTACTTTCGCGTATTTAAACAAATCGCTATACAATTGTTTCAATCTTCTTTCGTGAAGTTTCTTAGAACCTTCAGCAGCAGCAGCCGATGAACCTCTACAAACTCCAATGAATGGAATGTGACGTAATTTCATTGCAATGTAAGTCCACGCTCCCATGTTTTCTGGTTCTTCCTGAGCCCAAACAATGTTCTTCGCGTTGTATTTTGCAATAATGTCTTCGATTTGTTTTTGAGGTAAAGGATACAATTGCTCAACACGAACAAAAGCCATATTGTCAACACCCATTTCCTGAGCTTTTTCGCTCATTTCGTAATAGAATTTACCCGAACAGAAAACAACAGTGTCTACGTTTGCTTTAACCGCTGAAGCGTCGTCAATTACTTCCTGGAAACGACCAGTTGCCATTTCTTCCAATGTAGATGTTGCTGCAGGGTAACGCAATAACATTTTAGGAGAAAATACAACCAATGGTTTACGGAAAGGTCGCTCTAATTGTCTTCTCAACAAGTGGAAATGATTTGCTGGAGTAGAAGTATTAACCACCTGAATGTTTTCGTCAGCACACTGCTGTAACCAACGTTCCATTCGTCCACTACTGTGTTCAGCGCCTTGACCTTCATAACCATGAGGTAACAACATTGTCAAACCACTTTGTGTTGACCATTTGTCTTCACCGGCAGTAATAAACTGGTCAATCATAATTTGTGCTCCGTTGAAGAAGTCACCAAACTGAGCTTCCCAAATAGTTAGTGTATTTGGTGTAGCTAATGAGTAACCGTATTCAAAACCTAATACTCCGTATTCCGACAACAGTGAGTTGTAAACCGAAAACGGTGCCTGATCTCCCGAAAGATTGTTCAATGTGATGATTTCTTCTTCGGTGTCTTCACATTTCACAACTGCGTGACGATGAGAGAAAGTTCCACGTTCAACGTCTTGACCGGAAACACGAACTGGTTTTCCTTCAGCCAACAATGTAGCGTAAGCCAACATTTCAGCCGATCCCCAATCCAGATTGTTTCCTTCAATTGCTGAAAGTCTATCATCAAAGATTTTTTGAATCTTACGGAAGTATTTCTTTCCTTCAGGAAGCGTAGCCAATTTCTTGCCCAGCTCCAATAATTTCTCTTTAGAGATTCCAGTTTCAGGGCTTTGATCAAAGTCGGCCAAAGTACTGTGACGGAATCCTTTCCATGTTTCACTTAAGAAATCCCAAACAATTGCTTTTTCATTCTTACGTGCGGTTTCAAACTCATTTTCAAGGAAATCGTTGTATTCATCCTCAATTTTCTTCGCCTGTTCTCCATTGATACTTCCTTCGGCAAGTAATTGCTTCAGGTAAATGTCTTTTGGATTCGGGTGCTTTGCAATGATGTTGTAAAGCGCTGGCTGCGTGAATTTAGGCTCATCTCCTTCGTTGTGTCCATATTTACGGTAACAAAGCAAGTCAATGAAAACATCGCGGTGGAATTTCTGACGGTATTCCATTGCAATTTCTATCGTTTGAATAACCGCTTCAACATCGTCACCATTCACATGGAAAACCGGAGTTAAAGTCGTTTTTGCAACGTCAGTACAGTATGTTGATGAACGTGCATCATGGAAATTGGTTGTAAATCCAACCTGATTGTTCACTACAATGTGGATTGTTCCTCCAGCGCGGTAACCATCAAGCAAAGCCATTTGGATTACTTCGTACACAATTCCCTGACCTGCAACAGCTGCATCTCCGTGAATCATTACCGGACAAACTTTGTCTTCATCTTTGTATTGATTGTCCAGTTTTGCACGTGCAATTCCCTGAACAACCGGGTCAACAGCTTCTAAGTGAGATGGATTTGGAGCTAGTGTTAAACCAACCTCTTTTCCAGTACTTGAAGTAATGCTGCTTGTATATCCCTGATGATATTTAACGTCACCATCAAAAGCACCATCGTAATCAAACTCTTTTCCTTCAAATTCAGAGAAAATATCCTGAGGTCTTTTTTGGAAAATATTTGTCAATGTGTTCAAACGACCACGATGAGCCATTCCCATTACAAAGTATTCAACTCCTAAGCTTGCTCCTTTGTCAACCAAAGCATCTAAAGCCGGAATCAAAGCTTCGCCTCCTTCAACAGAGAAACGTTTTTGACCAACATATTTTTTTCCAAGGAAAGCTTCGAAATTAGAAGCCTGCACCAATTTTCTGTAGATCTTGTGCTTGCGCTCCTGATCGAATTTTGGACGATTTTTTACCTCAATACTGTTTCTAAACCACTCCAAACGATCTGGTTCACGCATAAACATGTACTCAATACCGATGGATTGACAGTAACACTGTTCCAAATCAGTAATGATGTCGCGCAATGTTGCGGCACCAATCCCGATTTGTTCACCAGCTTGAAAAACCGTGTCAAGATCGCTTTGGTCTAAACCAAAGTTCTCAATGTCCAACGTTGGTTCGTACTTTCTTCTCTCACGAACAGGGTTTGTTTTCGTAAACAAATGACCTCTGGTACGGTAACCGTTAATCAGGTTGATTACTTTAAACTCTTTCTGAAAATTTTCTGGAATTGCCCCTCCATCTTCGTAGTTCATACGAGCGAAATCAAATCCTTCAAAGAATTTTTTCCACCCAATATCCACGCTTTCAGGGTCTTGGCAGTAAGATTTATACAGATGCTCTATTGCGTTTACATCTGCATTTCCCACATATGATATATTATCCATGTTTGTGCACTAAAATGGTGCGTAAATTTAAGATAAATAAAAGGAATTGCTGATGCTGGAAAGGTAGAAAATTCGATAAAAAGTGACAAAAGTTGGAATGATAACAAACTAGGTGTTAAGAGAACTTTATTCTAAAGAAAATTTTTTGCCATTCACGCTGCAAAATTGCTTCGGCAAATTGTTGGTTCGGATTGTCTGAAATAAAAATCTGTCGGCTCCAATTTTCTGGTAGATCTACCACATAAAGCAATTGATTAAGCTCTTGTTCATTAAGGGTTTCAAGCAGTTGAGAGAGCAGTTCGATCCATAGTTTTGGTTCAAATTCGTTCGCGGTGAACTCATGGTTTCCAACTTTCTGCAAGTCTTTGTTTATCTGCGTTTTCAGAGCTAAAATATAGTCGTTGGAACTCGGATTGATGTCGAATATTTTTTCTGGAAGCTCCTTCATAAAAACAAGATACTAATTTTGTAGAATGGAAATGAATGTTGATGCAGTGATTTTCGATTTGGGAGGTGTTCTCTTGAATTTGGATTATTCTCTTACTGAAGAGGCTTTCAGGAAATTGGGAATTACAGATTTCAATGCGATCTATTCTCAGTTGAACCAAACAGATTTGTTTGATCAGTTCGAGATTGGAAAAGTGAGTCCATTTCATTTCGTCAACCGTTTATTAGATCAACTTCCACAAGGTGTAAATGCGAACCAGGTGGTTCATGCATGGAATGCCATGATTCTTGATTTTCCAATAGAAAGAATGTCTTGGTTAGAGGAATTTGGAAAACAGAATCGTATTTTTTTACTGAGTAATACCAATGATCTGCATGTTACAGCTGTTCGCGCAGCTTTATCAAAGTCGGTTGGCCATGGATATTTGGAAAAATACTTTGAAAAAGCATATTTCTCCTGCGAAATGGGAATGAGAAAACCCAACCTGGATTGTTTTCAGAGGGTCATAGATGAAAACGGACTAATTGCGGAGAAAACACTTTTCATTGACGATTCACCACAGCATATTGTTGGTGCGAAACAAGCTGGATTGCAAACCTCGTTTTTGGAAAAAGGTATGGACGTACGAGAAATTCTACTTTAAGATTTACTTTGTTTCTATTCGAATTACCAGTTCTTGCTTGACATTCGCAGCGCCCTTCACCGCATTGTATTTTGCTTGAGATTTTATTATTGAAGCGACTTGTTTTATGAGTACTTCATTCGTGGTTGTGGTGCCTGATCTAACGAATGCAGGAAACCCAACGATTTCTCCATCTTCATTAATCACAATTGTAAACGTGATTTTACAATCTTCATCCGAAGAAATGCTTTCAACACTTGGGCGTTTTACCAGTATTCGATTTGAATAAGCACCTAAGCCATTACCATCGTCATTTCCAATACTGCCTCCGTTTCCTGCGCCGCTTCCGCCGCCAGTCCCGAAAGGATTGTTTGCGTAGTTCGCAGGGAGTTTTGTGCTCGTGTTATTTTGGCTAGTTTTTGTTTTTGACGGAGTTGATGATTTTCCTTTAGTCATGCAATTGTCCAGTTCCTCTTCTAGACGAGATATTTCCTCTGATGACTCCTTTGCAGAAGTTTGATATGCCTTATTACTGATTTCGAGTTGAGAAACTTGTTGGTTAAGACTGGAAATCTTTTGATCCTTACTTTTAAGAACTGTTTTTAAAGAATCAATTTCCCTAATTCGTTTTTCAGTTTCTATGGTTATAGAATCCGTTTTTGACTGTAGGTTTTGAATCTCAGTTCGTAATTCTTTCTTTGATTGCGCAAAAGACAATGAAGGAATTAGAAGGAATAGGTATGTTAATGTTCTCATGATTTTTTCGTTTGTGTCGGGCGAATAATGATTCGCCCTTACATGTTTTAGAAGTTATGGTCTTTCCTGACACAGCTCCACCAAAACCCCATTCGCCGTTTTTGGGTGAACAAAAGCTACAAGTTTATTGTCAGCTCCGTTTTTAGGAACTTCATTTAACAGCGTAAAACCTTTATCAGCAAGTTCTTTCATTGATGCATTGATATCCGTTACATCAAATGCAATGTGGTGAATTCCTTCTCCTTTTTTTGCAATGAATTTAGCAATCGGGCTATTCTCGTTAGTTGCTTCCAATAATTCAATCTTTGATTCACCGACCTGAAAAAAAGCGGTCATTACACCTTCACTTTCCACACCTTCTTTTTTATAGCAAGGAGTTCCGAGTAATTCTGTGTAGGTTGCAATTGCTTCGTCCAGATTAGAAACAGCAATTCCGATATGCTCTATTTTGTTCATCATAAAGCGAAATTAGTAGTAATTCCTAGAAATAAAAAACGCAATAATTGAGCATAAAAAAATCCCTGGTCATCGAGATGCCAGGGATTCAAAACATTTATCAGGATCTTATCCCTTGAAGAACTTTTGTTCTTTATTATCGAAGTTAATGTAGTATGCTCCTTTTTGAAGGTTTCCACAAGGAACAGAGCTACCAATACCTTTCTTTACAATGTTTCCGTATGCATCGTAAATTTCGTAACGTGTTTCAACCGGCTTACCGTTTGCAGTAAAGTTAATTACAGTCTTCACTTTAACAGGACTGAAACTAACAGCAGAAACACCGGAAGCTGTGAACTTAACTGTTTTAGAAGTTCTTGGCGCGCCACTATGGTCGATTTGAACTACACGAATCGTGTTTTCACCTGAATGCGGCGTTACCTGAAATTCGTAAGAATTTGTTCCGGGAATTCCTTTTCCTTGAACTTCACCAACCTGAACCCATTTGTTCCAGCGGTACTGTTCAATAATGAAAGGAAGTTTTCCTTGCTCATCGGTTGTTTTCCAAGTCAATGTTCCCGTACTTCCGCACTTCATCTCTGTGACTTTAAAAGTCGACTTCGGAAGAAGTACTTCTGGGTTCAAGATTTTTGGTTTACATCCGTCGTTATGTTCAATTACAATGAACACTGGATCTCCAATTTCTACGTTAAACAAAGAGAAGTCGATTTCGAATGCACTTGAAGCACAACCTCCTGGCATAACATCACCGTTAACGGTAACCTTTGTTGCACAGAAACCGAAACCGTCACCATCCATTGGATTTTGTACGTACAAATTTTTACCCTGATAGCTTCCTTCAATCGATAATGCACCGAAAGACTGGAAACTTACCAGAATAGCCACAAATAGGGCAAATAATAGTTGTATTGGTCTTTTCATTTGTCTAGTTGACACTAAAACTAGGGGCAAGTATAATTCTCTTTTTCAACAAAAACAAATTTTCCACGGTATTTTATTTTCTTTACTAGTTAATTTCGAAGTATTTATATGAACTTCAATCGCAATAATATTGTAATTCGTCGAAAACAGATTCTTATATTTGACCACTTACTTATGTATTACACGTCAAATACGATATAATAACTTGACAGTCAGAGTGAAGTATTTTTATTAAACTTGTATATCAACAATAAAGAACTATGATCCAAAAACTCTTCTGCGTTTCTCTTATTATTCTTGGTCTTTATGCTTGTTCATCTGATGATAAACCGCAATTTGAACATGCCGGTGGCAGCTTTAAATTGTGTCTGGATGAAGAGCCAACTTCTTATATTCCAAAAGATATCATAGATAATTATTCGGCAATGGTGGTAACACAAATTGCTGAAGGGCTGGTTTGTTTTAATCCGGGTGATCTGTCTGTTCAACCCCGATTGGCTGAAAAATGGTCGGTTTCTGCTGACGGAAGAATTTATTCTTTTACGCTGCGTAAAGATGTCATGTTTCACCCGCACAAGTCATTTGGTTCGGATGAGGATAGAATTATGACACCTGAAGATGTACTGTTTTCTTTTGAATCGGCTTGTAAACCGAATGAAAAAGGAAGTGCAAGCGGGGCATATGTTTCGTTGTTTGGAACACAGGTAGAAGGTGCTCGTGCTTATTTTGAAGGGAAAAGTAAATCGGTTAAAGGATTTAAGGTAAAAGGTAATGTTTTCGAGATTACTCTTGAAAAGGCTGATCCGAACTACATCAATAAGCTAGCTCAGGTAAATGCTGCAATCGTTTCGAAAAAAATAAATGAAAGCGGATTCTCTGAAGATTGTATCGGAACAGGACCGTTTAAATTTGCGGAAATCAAAGAAGCGGAGCAAAAAGAAATTATCCTGACAAAAAATGAAGATTACTACTTAACGGATAAAAAAGGAAACGCACTTCCTTATTTAGACAGCGTGATCTTTGTTGTTGAATCTAGAAAATTGGAGCAATTGGAACGATTTGAAAGAGGTGAGACACAGTTTCTAAGTTCTTTACCAACTTCCAGAATCACTGAAATGCTTGAAGGAAGAATTAAGGATTTCAATTCTGAACCACCATTAATGGTTCTTTACAACAATCCTCTTCTTACAACGAACTATTATTTCTTTAATATGACAGAGGATAGATTTAAAGATCCTCGCGTTCGGAAAGCATTTAATTATGCTCTCGATAGAGAGAAAATTACACGTGATATATTGCGCGGACAATATCATGAGAATGGAGTTTATGGGATTGTGCCTCCGATTGGAACGGCGTTTAAAGGATATGACTTTAAAGGAGTGAAGGAAGTTGGATATTCGTATAATCCTGATTTAGCACGAAAATTACTGGCTGAAGCCGGTTTCCCGAATGGTGAAGGTTTCGGATCTGTTAATCTAAGAATTAATATTGGCGATGTAAATGGTGCTGTTGCTGAAGAAGTTTCGGCTCAAATTCGTCAGGTGCTTGGAATTAACGTCAACATAGATGCTTCTTCTTTTGAACTGAAGGATGAAGATGCTGACTATGCTCGCGGCGATATGTTCCGTTCTGCATGGATTGCGGATTTTTCCAGCCCGGAAACTTTCTTAAGTAATTTCTATAGTGGTTATTTGCCAACAAATCCAGCTGATGCTTCTCAATTAAATCAGGCGCGATATAAAAACCCCGTGTTTGATAAATATTTCGAAATGGCTCGACACGCAAATTCTCAGCGGGAACAATATAAATTGTTTGCGGAAGCTGAAAAAGAAATGCTGAAAGATCCTCCGGTGATGATTTTGTGGTATGCCAATGATTTCCAGTTGTGTTATTCACGCGTTCGAAACCTGAAGATTAACCCAATGAACTTTTTGGACTTGAGAGAGGTTTACTTTAAAGATTGGACGAAAGAAGAATTTTTGAAGACGGTTCAATAATCGTGTAATTTTACCTTATGAAACTAATCTGCTTGATAGCTAGCTTGTGCTTGTATGTACAACTATGGGCTCAACCCACCCAAACCGTTCGTGGAATCATTCGTGAAAATGAGACGGAGTATGAAATTCCTGGAGCTACAGTGAAAATTGTACTTGGAGATAAAACGCTCGGCGCAGTATCTGATAGCAAAGGGGAATATAGAATTGATAATGTTCCTGTTGGAAAACATGACATGCAGGTTTCCTACTCGGGTTTCGAATCGCAAACGATAAGTATTACTGTTAATTCCGGAAACCAGGCTATTTATGATATCAAACTTGCAGAAAAGATCAAGGAGATAGGCGAAGTTGAGATTGTTGGAGTTAAAGAAGGTGAAGTTAAAAATGAAATGGCAACTGTTTCTGCACAGCAGTTTTCTGTAGCGGAAACCGAGCGTTTTGCTGGTTCGCGCGGAGATCCTGCCCGTATGGCAAGTAATTTTGCCGGAGTACAAGGAGCAGATGATTCACGTAATGATATCGTTGTAAGAGGAAATTCACCTTTGGGTATAGTTTATAAGGTGGAAGGAATTGATATTCCGAATCCGTCGCATTTTTCTATTTCAGGTTCTTCCGGTGGACCAGTTTCTATTATCAACAACAAGAGTTTAGCCAATTCCGATTTCTTTATGTCGGCTTTCCCTGCAGAATATGGGAATTCACTTTCAGGAATTTTCGATTTAAAATTGCGAAATGGAAACAATGAACGACATGAGTTTACAGGTCAGTTTGGTTTTTTAGGAACAGAGTTTTTAACCGAAGGACCGTTGAATAGGAAGAAGGGAAGCAGTTACTTAATTATGGGGCGCTATTCTACATTGAGCTTATTCCAGTTTATGGGAATAAAAATTGGAACTGACGCTGTTCCTGCTTATGGTGATGGAGCATTCAAATTCAACTTTCCACTAAAAAACAAAGGTTATTTATCGTTTTGGGGAATAGGAGGAAAGAGCAATATCGCCATTAAAATTTCTGATCAAACAGAATTCAGTACAGAATTTTATGGTGAAGGTGACCGCGATCAGTATTTTGGAACTTCTATGGCTACCACAGGTTTGACTTACAAAAAATCGCTTAGTGAAAAGACTTTCTTCACTGCAACATTGGCCGGCTCGTTCGAAAATCAACATTCAAAACACGATTATCTGATTCGATCTTTGGATACAACAGATGTGAACGGACAACAAACGGTACGTATTCATATTGATAGTATTTATCAATTAATGGGCTACACTTTCAATACTTCTAAAGCTTCATTATCGGCAACATTCAACCACAAGATCTCTAAACAGCACATTTTGCGCTTTGGAATGAATTCGGATATGTTGTTCTTCAATATGCAGGATTCTGTTTTGGATGTGACACACAGTTATTTCATCAATCGCTGGAATTACAAAGGGAATGCTGCTTTGTTTCAGCCATTCGTTCAATGGAAATATAAGGTGAATGACCAGTTGCAGTTAACAGCTGGATTGCATAGTCAGTACTTCACGCTTTCGAATAGTTTAAGTGTTGTTGAGCCGCGATTAGGTTTCAAATATAATTCCACGAAAGATTGGTCGTTTTTTGGAGGGGCCGGAATTCATAGTCAAACGCAACCGTATTACACGTATAGTTATCACACAACAGACGCAAACGGTAACCAGGTTCTACAAAACAAGAATATGGGTTTTTCAAAAGCAGCTCACAGTGCTGTAGGTTTTGAGAAGAACTTTAAGAAGGGATTTGTCGTTCGTTCCGAAATTTATTATCAGCATTTATATCAAATTCCGGTTACGGTTCAACCTTCTTCTTTTTCTATGATCAATCAAGGGAGCGGGTTTGCACGTATTTTCCCGGATTCGTTGAAGAATGACGGAACAGGGATGAATTACGGAATTGAAATTACGATTCAAAAGTTTTTCAACAAGAGTTTCTATATGCTCTTCACTACTTCTATTTATGATAGTAAATACAAAGGAAGTGATGGCATTGAACGAAATACTTCGTATAACGGATTGTATACTTCCAACTTTTTGTTTGGTAAAGAATTCAAGTTAAACGAAAAGCAAACCATTGGCATTGGAGGAAAGGTGACGGTTGCGGGAGGAAAGCGTTACGGTTATGTTGATTTAGCCGCTACAAACCTGCAAAACGAGATCATTTATTCCGATTCATTGTTCAATGAACGTCAGTTTAGAGATTATTTCAGAGCCGATTTGAAGTTGAGCTGGAAATTGAATGCAGACAAAGTCACTCATGAAATTGGACTGGACCTGGTAAATTTGCTGAATACACGAAATGTATTGAGTTTGGCGTACGCACCGAACCTGGCCGACCCAAGTGCCGAACCAATTGCGGAGAAAACTCAGCTTGGTTTCTTGCCTTTGTTCTATTACAGAATTGGGTTTAAATTGTCGGGAAGAAAGTGACAGGATATGATGCAAGGCGCTGATACGAATCCTGAAAAGAGGGATTGAATTTATTTGGATTTTATCGCCTGAATTGAAAAATGTACGATAGCAGGCGTATGACTTAACGGTTCCTTGAATAAAAATTTAGTTGCATTTTCCAACTTGTCTATTTTTATCGAATCTAACCAATAAATTATTCATGCATAACGTATCGCATTAATTGGTGTTTCATTAAAACAGAATTTCACTAATTTGGTGCATTAATCAAAAAAAACACCCTTATGAAAAAAATGAGACTTTTAGTTCTTAGTGCCCTGGTATTCAGCGGTGCAAACGCACAAAACTTAAATCTTGACACTTGGTCGAATTCTACTACAGCTACTGGTTGGACCGCTTCATTAAACGGATTTGAAGTAGCTGTTCCTGGTGAGGATGCTACGGCTAACCAGGCAACAGGAGTTTCCGGTTCTTGTGCCCGTTTGAATCCAATTAACTTGGGTGCCTTAGACCCAACAGCGCCAGTTATCTCCATTTTTGGTTTAGGAGCAGATAACGATTCAGATTTGGTTCCTGATGGAATTTCGTATACAACACGTATCGAGTCTATTGATTTCCAAGCGAAACTTGCACTTACTGGTGATGCTGGTGCGGTGGTTCAGGCTTTGATGATCAATGGTTCTGATACAATTGGAACTGGAGTAATAGAGTTTACATCGAATATCGCCAACTTCACTGCACAAAATTTTGTTATTGATTATGATCCGACATTTGACGGTGTTGATCCCGACAGATTCGTTTTAGTTGCTATTGTGATCGGAACGGATTCTATTTCAACGGATACGGATTTCTTTATTGATCAATTTGTTTTGAACGATGTGAATAACGCGAGTTTGAATGAATTGGATTCAGATCTTTGGTCAGTAGCAACAATAAACAATCAAATTGTTGTTTCCGGAGTTGAGTCTGGAGAGGTTGAAGTTTACAATACAAACGGACAAATTTTAGGCGCTGCAACTGTTGTCAACGGAATTGCGTCTGTTGATGCATCTACTGCAAGTGGAATGGTCATGATTCGATTGACTCATGGGAATAAGGCCGGAATAAAAAAGCTGGTCTTGTTCAAATAGTCATTGACAAATATTGAAAATGAAGGGTCCAGTACATACTGGACCCTTTTTTTATTCCTTTACTTTTTCCATTCGTCCGAGGCTGATGGGAAGTTATTGAATGGCCGCGGAAATCCTACTTCGTTTGGTGGTGTACCATCCAGTTGATACCATATTTATCCGTGAAACTTCCATAGTAAGCTCCAAAGAACATGTCTTCCATAGGCATTGTCACTTTTCCGCCTGCCGAAAGTTCGTTAAAGATTCGATCTGCTTCTTCTCGTGTACTTGGTTCCAAATTGATATGCATATTGTTTCCGCTATTCAAGTCAAATCCCATTTCTTTTGGTGCATCAGTTGCCATTAATACCTGATTTCCGAGTAAAGGAAGTTCACAATGCAACACCATTTTCTTAATAATATCTGGAAGTACAGGAGCATTTTCGGTACTTGCTGGAATATCTTCGAAACGCTGTAAACCATTAACAAATTCTGTTTTGAAGACTGAGCGATAGAAGTTCATAGCTTCTTCTGTATTACCAGGGAAGTTTACATAAAACGAAACTCTTGGTTCGTTGTTGGGTTTCTTGTCTTTTCTCAACTGGAACTGAGCACTGATAAATTCGTCCAGGTTTTCCATTGCTGAAAGGAATCCTTCTTTGAAACCCATTGAAATGATGCCTTCCAAAGCTTCCAACGTTTTGAAACTTAAGGTTACGTTTACTTTCGTGTTTCCATCGGCTTCGTTGAATCTAACTTCCCAATATGTTTGAGGCATTTGGGGGTTAATCACCTGATTTTCGTCACAAAAACCGTCCGTTCCTGTATATCTTACCTCTGTCTCGATTTCTTCATAATCGGCAAAACTGTAGTGTTTTTCGCCTGTTGGACCACTCATGAAGTAGAACCATCTTCCGCCAGGAACAAAGTTCATTGAAACTGTATTCGTTTTCCAAGGTCGCGGTGCCCACCACAAGTCCAGAATTTCTGGGTTCGTCCATGATTCCCAAACTAAGTCTTTCGAAGCGTTGAATTCGCGCTCCACAAAAATTTTGTTATTCACCTTATCAGCAGTGAAATTCAATAACAAACTATTTTTCATTTTTCTTCTTTTTAAGAGTTTCTAATACATCGTCCAACTGATTGAAACGATCTTCCCAAATTGCTCTGAATTGCTGGAGCCATTGATCAATCTCTTTCATTTTGTCGACTTTTAAGCGGTAGTGAATTTCTCTACCTTGTTTCGTAATCGTTAAAAGTTGGCATTCATCAAGCAACTGAATATGTTTTGAAACTGCTTGTCGACTTGTGTGAAAATGCTCGGCCAGGGCATTTGGTGTCATAGCCTGTGTTGCCAGTAAAGTCAGAATTAATCTTCTTGTTGGATCGGCAATGGCTTGAAAAACGTCTCTTTTCATATTTCAATTGATTTAATGCAACTATATGGTTGCAAATATATGCAACTTTTTGGTTGCGCAAAATTAAATGAGATTATTTTAAGTAAAAGACGAAATTGCAGAGACGTCCACCGCGGCGGACATCGCGTCTGTACCTGAATTAATGATGGATTAAAGGAAATTTCGAATGGCCCAGTTTCCGAAATCCTAAATTTTCTGCCGCATCATCACCATAGAGGAAAGCGATGATTATGGAATAGTCAGTTGTATGCTTAATAGTTTCAAGGAATGATTGAACTTCCTGATTTTCTGATTTTGAAGTACCACATTTCTCAGCGACCCAGTTTTCCTGATTCACATGTTCTTCCAGTGTTTCAGATTTTCCATGAATCTCAAAGTATGTTGTTCTATAAGCTGCAGCTAATGATCTTTCTCTGATCAAGGTTTCTGAATATTTTTCGCTCGACCAAAAGTATGGCGTGCAAAATCCGCGTTGAATTAATGGATTCAATTGAAATTTACTCTGATAATCGGTTGTAAACTTATTTGTCCAGCCGCCTAATAAATCATCAGCAAGATTAATTACAACTTCGTATTCTCTGGTTGAAGGAACGTTTAGAAGCGTTTCGGAAATAATTTCTTCTGCATTGAGTTGTTTCAATGCCTTCAATTTTCCGGAAAGATGTTCTTTCGCCATTGGATTATAACCTCCAATCGGAAGTTCCATATCCCTTTTGGAATTTCCCTGAAGCATTTTCAAGTAGAGATCAAAACGTTCTTGATTTCGTGGATGTTCATAGAAATCAATCATTAAATCAAGAACTGGACGGACTTTAAACATGTGCTATGGAATAAACTTCCCAATTTTCGCCATCTTCTTCGTACGATATGGAATAACTCAATCCGAGTTTTTCAAGAACTCGAATGGAAGCCAGATTCTCTTTTCTTGCTTTTCCAACAATGGTTTTCATATCGAATTTTTCGAAGCCAATTTTAAGACAAGCTGCTGCGCTTTCGGTTGCGTAGCCGGCATTCCAATACTTTTTAAAGAAGCGAAACCCGATATCAAACTCATCCTTATCTTCAGAGTATTTCAGTCCACACCAGCCGAGTATTTCATTATCTGATTTGCGAACAACGGCCCAACGACCGAATCCGTATTTGCGATAATGGTCATACTTTTCGAGAAATTCTTTGGCAGCTGCCACGCTTTCGAATGGTCCGTCACCTGTATAGCGAATGACTTCTTCATCGAGATTTAAGTCATACGCGAATTGTGCATCATCGGGAGTTATTTCGCGAAGATAAAGACGTTCTGTTTCTAAATGGAAAGACATGAATAAGTCAAAAATCAAAAGTTAAAAGGCAAAAAGGTCACCGAGCGGAGCCGAGGTGCTTTTGCGTTTAGTATAACAATTGCTTCTTACTGGAATTCTTCCAACCTGCTTGCGATTCATACTCAACGAAATACACTTTCAGATCTGCCTGAGATTCGTATTGGACAAAGTATACGGTTTTCTTTGCCTGACTTTCATAATCAGTAAAGAACCATTTTCCATTGTTATCACCAGCCTGACTTTCGTATTTTACCTTGTAAACCAGGACGTCAGCTTGCGATTCGTAGTCTACAACAAAGACTTTAACATCTGCTTGAGATTCATACTGAACGGAGAATACTTTTTGACTGAAAGCGGCAGTTCCCAGAAGGGAGAAAACGAGTAGAGTAAGTAGTTTCATAAGTGTTTTATTTAAGTTTAAAAAAGGTTTATCTCGGCTCCGCTCGATAACCTTCGGATATTGAAGGTGGCAGAGTGTAGTCGAAATCAGTCTTCAAAATAATGTGCTTCTGTTTTTATGAAGAACGTTTTAAATTCCTTCAAAAAATGCCCATTTGTGTCGTTTACGTAAGGTAATTGGCTGTTAATGCAATTCCACCAGCCGTACATTGTAACATTTAATTTGGCAAACAGCAAACTATTTTCAGAACTCAATTCTAACAAGTATCGTGCCTCGAGTGTTTCGGGAGAACTATTCGTTTTTTTCTGTTCATCATGAAGCATTTTCCATGCAAACAAAAGTTCTTCATCTGTTCCGTTTAGTGCTTGCGCATATTGGAAACAATAGGAATATTTGTCATTCAACAGAATTGTTGGATTGGTATAACTCAATATTTCAAGGCGTTTCGCCATATAAAACTGATCCATTTCTGTAAGTCTTTTCGTTTTTAAGTCTTTCCAAAAAGAACCTTGTGGCAGAACAATTTGTTCCAAAATAGTTTTGTTTACCCGATATGCTGAATCTAATGGATTCAGAAATGTACTGTCCATTTGATTGATTGCCCACACATTGGCAATTTCGAAAAAACTAGCCGGGGTATGGATCAGGTGATCAAAGATTCTATCCAGATTTTCTTTTGTGTTTGTTTTGGTATCAAAAGTTCCGTTGTACTTTGTTAATCCTTCTTCCCAGTTAAAAACATCAGTTTGGGCATTCCCGAATTGAACGGAAAGCAGTACAGTAAAGAAAACGACAACTCTTTTCATAATTCTAAAGATAGTTCATTCAGTGAAATCACGGAGTAAACTTGGTTTTAGTTAACAATTGCGCCTTGTTTTTGCGCTATTAAAACCAAATGTTCCTCTTTGTCCCCGTTCGCTCGTTCATACGGAATGACAAAGCGCTTTAACAAGGTGAATTCTGAATTCATCAATGCTTCCAAAATATTCTCTTCCGAATGATAATAAAAGTAAACCTTGTCGCCAGTGCTGCCGGTTTGATAATCGCTTTTATCTGCTTCTCCAGGCACAAAACTAAGGTAGATCAATCCCTTTTGGTTAAGGATCTTGTGTGCGTCCGAAATGAATTTCTTGGCGTCATCACTTGATAAATACGGAATACAAAAACCGGAAAGTACAGCGTCGAATGTTCTGTTTAAAGACAGAATTTCTCTGCAGTCCAACAATTGAAATCCCGCTTTCGGATTGTTCTTTTGCGCCAGTTCAACCATATTTTGCGCAACATCGGTTCCAAGAATATTGAAATCAGAGCGCTTTTCTAAAAGGTACTTTGCAATCATGCCTGGTCCGGAACCAACCTCCAGAATTTCGGTTTGAGATGAAGACAGCTCAGAACAAACAAAGTCATAGCTCTCATTATAGATGGTGAAATCCATGAACTTCTCTTCATAGAGATTCGCCAGTTTATTCCATGTTGCTGCTGTTTCTTTGTAGTGATCCATTTATTAGACTTAAAGACGCTGGACTAAAGACTTTAGACCCGAATAAAAATAAGAACTCTCGGTCATCGAGCGGAGTCGAGATGCGAGATTTTTTAATTTTAATTCAGTTTAGTATGCTGTTCCTTCAACGCATTAATGATTGCTGGATCCGTAACAATGTATGCCTCAAAAGTCTTCGTTTCATTCGATTGAATGATTTCCGGAAATGGGTTTGCACTGTAAATTCCTGTAAAAACATCAATGTGATTCTTCTTTATTGCCCCGCCTGTATCTCCAGCAAAGAAATAACCGTCATGAACCACTCGTCCTCCATCAGGTAAAAAAAGTAGTTTCCCTTTTGCCTTTGGAATATAGATTACAGTTCCATAAGGAATCCGCTCGTTGTCGACGGCAATAGTTCTGAAAGGAACGAGTTTATAGTTCTTTACTCCGTTTCCATATCCGTCTGACTTTTGCCAAAGTGTTTTCCCCCAACCTTCTACATTTAGTTTACTGTTGGCATACTTGGAACATGCTCTGCAATCCACAAAAGTGCTGTCGCCGCTTTTTGCAAAATTAATCACAGTAATCCTCCCGGTTGAATCCATTACATAAGCCGTTCCTTCTAACGAAGCTGAACAGAAATCGCAGGTATCTGCGGTTAATCCAGATGTTGTTCCGTCTGCATAAACAATAGGAATGGAACCGCCCGATTGAAATTCATGAATGTAATATTGAGTTGACCAAAGTGTAAGTGGAGCTAATTCTTTTTGGTTTTTAGGTGGATCGAAATTGAAATCGGTTTGGCTTGTCTGCGCTGAAAGAGCTAAACCAAATAATGTAAAACAAAGTGCGATGAGAGTTTTCAAAGTCATTTGTAGTTTCAAGTGAAAACCCGAATTTAAGGAATTGGTTACCGAATCAAAACAAAAATCCCAACACTTCGGCATCTCGACTACGCTCGATGACCTTAGTATTGGGATTAAATATTGTTTAGATTTAACTATTACAAATCAAACTTGATTCCTTGTGCCAATGGCAATGAATCTGTGTAGTTGATTGTATTCGTTTGACGACGCATGTACACTTTCCAGGCATCAGATCCAGACTCACGTCCACCACCTGTTTCTTTTTCACCTCCAAATGCTCCACCGATCTCAGCACCTGAAGTACCGATGTTCACGTTTGCAATTCCACAATCAGATCCTGCTTGCGATAAGAACGCTTCTGCTTCGCGTAAGTTGTTAGTCATAATTGCTGATGAAAGTCCTTGAGGAACTCCATTTTGCAATGCGATAGCGTTTTCAACACCACCAGAGTATTTCATCAAGTACAATACCGGAGCAAATGTTTCGTGCTGAACAATTTTGAAGTGATTTTCAGCTTCAGCGATTGCTGGCTTCACGTAACATCCGCTTTCGTAACCTTCTCCTGAAAGAACACCACCTTCAACGATCAATTTTCCACCTTCAGCAACAACTTGCTTCAATGCGTTTTCGTAAGCTGCAACCGCATCTTTATCGATAAGTGGTCCAACGTGATTGTTTTGATCCAATGGATCTCCAATACGTAATTGTCCGTAAGCGTTAACCAAAGCATCACGTACTTTATCGTAAACTGAATCGTGAATGATCAAACGACGTGTTGAAGTACAACGTTGTCCAGCTGTTCCTACTGCACCAAATACAGCTCCTGGAACAACAATTTTCAAGTCAGCACTTTCTGTAATAATTACTGCGTTGTTTCCTCCTAATTCCAACAAATGACGACCTAAACGTTTTCCAACCGCTTCACCAACCAATTTACCCATACGAGTTGAACCAGTAGCGGAAACCAAAGGAACGCGAGTATCATTCGACATTAAGATTCCCAAATCAGCACCACCGATCAACAAAGAAGAAACTCCTTCAGGAACATTGTTCGCTTCGAAAACTTCTTGTGTCAATTTTTGACAAGCAATTGCCGTCAAAGGTGTTTTTTCAGATGGTTTCCAAACACAAACGTCACCACAAACCCAGGCCAAAGCTGTATTCCAATTCCAAACCGCAACCGGGAAGTTGAATGCAGAAATAATTCCTACGATTCCAAGTGGGTGGTACTGCTCATACATTCTGTGACCAGCGCGCTCTGAGTGCATTGTTAAACCGTATAATTGACGAGAAAGTCCAACTGCGAAATCACAGATATCGATCATTTCCTGAACTTCTCCTAAACCTTCCTGAAGTGATTTCCCCATTTCGTAAGAAACCAATTCTCCAAGTGGTTGTTTGTATTCTCTGATTTTTTCAGCCAACTGGCGAACAACTTCCCCTCTTTTTGGAGCAGGAACCATTCTCCAGCTTTTGAAAGCTTCTTGAGCTTTAAGAATTACCGCTTCGTATTCTGCTTCTGTAGCAGAAACAACAGAACCAATCAATTTTCCATCTGCAGGAGAAATAGAATCGATTTGTGCTCCACGTGTGTTAAACCAATAACCACCTGTTGAAGCTCCTCTGTTTACGGCCTCAATTCCTAAAGTTTTCAGTGCATCTTGAATTCCAGATGCTGCTAGTGTTGCTGACATTCTTTTCTGAATTTGTTTGTGTGCAAAATTACACAAAACCCAACGCATATCTGCTATTGATTTCAATTAATATTTCTTAAAACAACTGAGTGTGAGGATGCTTTTGTTGAAATCAGTTAAACCTTGTTAGATTATTTGCAATTTGAATAATAACCAACATCAATCAAAGTGGTTAGTTGAATTAAAACCACAGGGAAATGAGAACACGGAGGAATGTATATCTCTGCGCTCTCTTTTTCTTAGTGGTTTGTTTATCTACCAACAATCTTTCTTTTATAACTGCTGTTACTGTAACTTTTTCTTATTCCTGCATTTGGTAATTTTGACTATGAAGCTTTCCCTCGTCCTCGTTTTGCTGACAACGTTTATTTCATTCTGTGGATTGTCACAGGAACGTACAATAACTGCACGTTTTGTGGATGACAAGGGGAATTGCGATAAACAGTTAAAGCTCTTCTTTCTTAAAAATGAATCTGACAGTACCATCTGGACAAAGACAGATTCACTTTGTGATTTGACCTTCTCACTTAATCTTCCACCAGCGAATTATACACTGAAAATCAAAACGCAGGAAGGTGCAACAATCGAACAAGTATTTGAGGTCAAAGAACTAGCATCGATTGATTTGGGAATAATATCCCTGGCACCAAAAACAAGAGATCTTGGTGACGTAACGATTACTGGGGTTCCCAAGAAATTCATTGTGAAGGATGCGGATAAAACGACCGTTACAGTTGAGGGCAATCCAGTTTTAGAAGTTAGTTCTGTTTACGACGCCATCCTGAAGATTCCGGGAATTCTTCCTTTTCCGGGTGGTGGATTTGCTATGAGCGGACAATTGGCCAGCGTTTATTTCGAAGGAATTCCAAGTACTATTGGAGGAACAGATTTGGATAATCTTCTAAAAAGTTTACCTGCAACCTCGGTTCAAAAAATTGAATTGATTTCCAATCCAGGAGCTTCTTATGACGCAACTACCAGTGGAGCAATTATCGATATCATAAGTTTGGGACGTGTTACGAAGTGGATTTCAGGAACAGTAACGCTCAATTCGGGCTTCAACAGAAACAGTAAGGTATTACCCTCACTAATGGTAAGTGGAAGAGGAAAAAAATATACCTGGCAATTGCAAACAGGATACAGCTATTTTGAACGTGATTACAAAAGCACCTTCAGTAGAAAATACAATTACTTTGATACACTTACTTCACTGGAATCGGAAAGAAGAGAGTTTACGTATGACGATAATTTTTATTTCAGACCATCCGTGACGTATCGTTTTAATCAACGTAGTTTTTTGCAGGTAAACATGGGTGTTAGCTTGTTTAAGAACGATTTGAAAGGTTCTTCCAGTAACTCTATTCAGCAGGAACGCTTGAAAAATGATTATTGGAGAAATGGAGATGGTTGGCAGTTCAACGCGACGGTGAAATATCGAACTTACTTAGATACTTTGAAGCGAAAATTTGAAGTAACTGCCAATTTCAATACTTACGATTATTCCAGCAAAAGATTGAATGTTCAGGATTACAATGGAAAATTGTATTCACTTTTGGACAACTATTCCTTGACCAATTACTTTTTCTTACGAACTGATTTTGAAATTCCATTTCCAAAGTGGAAATCGCAACTGAACTTGGGTGGAAAATTCACTTATTTTGATGTGTTGAGTGCCGGTAAATACCATTTGAACGACACGAATGAATTAACCATGAATTCAACCGATTTCGAAAGTTCCTTACCGTTCAAATATGCTGAACAAAATTTTGCAGCTTATACCGAATGGAAACAGAGAATTGGAAAGAAAATCTCTGTAACCGCCGGATTGCGTGTTGAAGATTTTACCTTGAACGGAAAGTTGGATGGAAATACCATTGTGACGCGACATTATCTGAACGTTTTTCCATCTATTCATGCACTTTACAAAATTGCTGATCCAATTGTCTTTACAACGAATTATTCGCGAAAGATCAATATGCCGAGTTATTCCCAGTTTGATCCAAATATTTCCGGCTACTACGACAACTTCACTACAAGTACCGGAAATGCCGCTTTATCACCCAATTTCAGTCATCGAATGGGAGCCGAGTTAACCATTTTCGATTATCTGGAGGTAAGCGCAAACTATTCCTTATCGAATTCAATCAATCTAAGCGAAGCAACTGCAGACAGCAATTCATTTTCGATTAATCAGACCTATAAAACCTACAACAACGTTGGAACGCTTTCCTATTTCTTTGCTTTGCCTGTTCCGTTTGGAATGTTCAAAAGCGGTTTGGATTTCTTCAATCAGAACATTGATGTAGACGCCATTTCTTTCATGTACATCTATGCCGATAGAAACACAACGAATATCCCAGGCTACAACTATGTAAACGGCAACAATCCGTGGTGGACATTTGGATTCTATTCCCAATTCATGCTTCCGTTGAAAGTTCGATTAAATGTGGAATACAATTACACTGCAAAAGGAATGTACTTGTTGAGTGAAACTACCAAAGGGATTCATGATGTGGAAGTGGTTTTGAGTCGCAAGTTCAAGGATGAAAAATGGCGTGTTTCTTTAACTGTTCAGGATTTGTTCAACAGCAATGCCAATTACAACAGAACAAGTTATTTGCCACTGACAATGGACAGTTACACCAAAGCAGACACACGTTCGGTTTGGTTTAAAGTGGCTTATTCTTTTGGAAGATACGAACGTCCTGCGGATGATGATGGAGGAGGAATTCCGAATAAGGGTGGTGGGCAGTAAGCTTTCTGTCCTTCTCGATACAGTTCTTCCTATCGTCAGAATTACTCGAAGTGACAAAGCATCACTATCAATCTATTTAGACTAAGGCTTGAATAAAATGAACGGAGATTCCTCAACAGTTTGAGAGAATTTTGAGATCCATTTGCGCTCTTAGAATTCCGAAGTAAACAGAAACAAGTCTTTTGTCTCAAGTCCATAGCGCAGCGTGTCTATAGTCTAAATAACCCCCTTCGCCTTCAACTCCAAATACTTATTCACCGTATTCATGGAAAGGTCTTCCGGACGGGTAAGAATGGATTGAATTCCGTATTGACGAAGTTCGCGGGCAAGCGACCATTTCAAACTTCCCATTTTTTCTGCAATAGTGGCTTGAATCAAATCTTTGTTACTCGCTACGGGTTGTTGTGCCAATAACTCAAGTTCGTTGTTCTGAAAGAAGATAACGATGAGTACATGTCGTTTGTTCAAACGCTGCAACATAGGTAAAGCTCTACGCATTGCAAATTCACTTTCGAAGTTAGTGAACAGGAACAACAATGAACGCGTTTTGATTTGTTGACGAATCGCCTGATACAACAATTCGAAGTTTCCTTCCTTGAAGTGTGTGCGTTGGTTGTACAATCCTTCCAGAATTCGGCCTAGTTGCCCAGAACTTTTATCCGCCGGAATCATTGTTCCAATCTTGTCCGAAAACGTAAGCAAACCAGCTCTATCGCCTTTACGCAAAGCAATATTGGAAAGAATCAAAGAGGAATTAATGGCATAATCCAACATGTTCATGTCGTTGAACGCCATTTGCATGGGACGACTTTTATCCACAACACAGTAAATCGGTTGTGATTTCTCGTCCTGATACTGGTTAACCATCAATTCGTTCTTACGACTGGTAGCTTTCCAGTTAATCGTTCTTAAATCATCGCCCTGAACGTAGTTCTTGATCTGCTCAAATTCGCTGGTATTCCCTAGTCGACGAACTTTCTTAATTCCCAACGATTGTGTTTGCGGATTGAAAACCTTCAACTCCATTTGTTTCATCTGTAAAACAGAAGGATAAACGTGCGTTGCATCTTCCGTTTCAAAACGAATTTTACGCTGGGCCAGGAAGAGAGGAGAGCGCACAAAAACAACGGTTTCGTTGAATTCATACATTCCTCTTGCCTTTGGTGTAAAAGCGTATTCAAACACCTCTTTTTTTCGTGGAAGAAGGATTTTATTAATGACCTTACTTCTGCGCTGCATAACCGTTGGATAACCTTCGTAAATACCAACTGTTAGCGGTTGCAAGGTTTGGTTGATGATCTCTACTTTGATTTCATTCAAATCTCCCAAATACATGCGTTCCATGAAAACCCTGCGATAAGTCAACGGTTTGCGCGAGCTGTTTACAAGAATGAGGTCGATAATAGTTGCGCCTAGCGTAATAAAAACGATCATTTTCCCAATAAAGATCAGGGGCTCCCAAAGGTAACCACAACCCATTACGGCAACACCTCCGGCATTGACAAGGAAAAAGAATCGTGTTAAATAGAAATTGCGCAACATCTGTTTCTGCTATTATCTTGGTACTTCTACCGTTTGAACGATCTCGCGGATCACGTCTTCAATTGCTACACCTTCCATGTCTGATTCCGGTGTAAGGATCAAACGGTGATTCAATACGTGAACTGCTACAAACTGAATATCATCCGGAGTAACGAAATCGCGACCTCTGATTGCTGCGAATGCTTTTGCTGCTTTCACAATTGCCAAAGATGCACGTGGTGAAGCTCCAAGGAACAATTTCGCGTGATTTCTTGTTTTGTGAACTACCTGAGCAATGTATTCGATCAAGCGGTCTTCCAAAACAATTTTCTCAATGGTTTGCTGTGCGCGTTTCAATTCATCTGGCGTGAAAACCGGAACGATTTCATCCAAAGTTGGAGCTGAAATAGATTCTTTGTAGCGGTTCAAAATTTCAATCTCCTCGTTCAAATTCGGATAATCAATCTTGATTTTGAAGATGAAACGGTCAAGCTGAGCCTCAGGAAGATTATATGTTCCTTCTTGTTCAACCGGGTTTTGCGTTGCAACCACAAGGAACGGATATCCCATTTCGTAACGATTTCCATCGTACGTAATTTGACGTTCTTCCATTACCTCGAACAAGGCAGCTTGCGTTTTTGCAGGAGCACGGTTAATCTCATCAATCAAAACGATGTTAGAGAAGATTGGACCTTTCTTGAAGGAAAATTCGCTGTCCTTCATGTTGAAGATCGATGTTCCGATAACATCAGAAGGCATCAAATCCGGCGTAAACTGAATACGGGAGAAATCAACCTTCAATACTCTCGAAAGCGCCTTGGACGAAAGCGTTTTTGCAACTCCGGGAACTCCTTCCAAAAGAATATGCCCGTTTGCAAAAATTCCCGCCATCAACAATTCAACCATTTCTGATTGACCGATGAGGTATTTACGTAACTCTTGTCGGACCTGATTTACTTTTTGTGCAACCCACAACAATTCTGTTTGGTCGCGTTGAACGAAACCGCTTCCGCTGTTTGCACTTGGTACTTCTGTATTTGTCGACTCAGAACTAGCACTACCAGGCATAAATGCCGAGAAGTCGTTTTGTTGTTCGTTTTGCCCGTTTGCTGCCTGTCCTTCTGACAGATTTTCGTCGTTATTCATCATAAGGCTTTACGTTTTAAGTACGCTATAATTTGACTTAAATTATGTTTGCTTCGTTTACTTAGTATTTGTTGAGAAATGGAGAACGAAGTATCGTCTTCTGCTCTAAATTCAACTTTGTTTTCATGAACAGATGCGGTAACACCCTTATCCATCCAAATGGTTTTCTTTCCGAAGATAAAGTTATACTTCACAATTTTATCGTCATCCATACGAATGGAAGGAATCATTACCAAACGAATTGAAAGGAACAATGCAAATGCGCCGCTAATGGCAAGCACAATTCCTAATCCATCACTATACTGTAATAACTGCATTCCTTTGAAAAGGATCAATAGCGATACGAGAAGCGCAAGTCCACCAATAATTGGAGATTTATGAATTTCAATTCCACGTCCCTGAATGAACACTTTATCGTAGTCTTTTCGAATACCGGTTGCTTTGTAGAAATCGTCAATTTTTCGGTACAAGACACCCAAACTGGCATTGTCAGCAACATTTCCAACCGGACTAAATGATTTGATAATCTCGTTTATCTTCTCTGCCGGATAACCAGATTTCTCGATCAAACGTTCTACGTTTTCCTTCAGTTTTTCTTTTCTGGTAAGATCAATATAGAAATGACGATTGATTTGAGCATAGAAATTTCTACGCATGATCTGAAGCACGCTTGTTGGTGAATTCTTTGCCAGGTAAATACTGCTTAGTGTTTCCACAAATACCACCGACATGTTTCGTTTGCTTTCAACACCGCTTAAAATGTTCTCACGTCGTTTTGTTCGGAACAATAGGAATAAGAAAATAAGTCCAAGTGCGAAAAGGAATGCCGTTCTTAAGGCTTCGTTCTGTACAATAAATTGCAGGTACGAAGTGTCTTCCATCAAATCGTTATCCGCATCACCATTATCAACTGGCGGAACAGGTGGAACCGCAAATTTCATGATGATTACATTTTCATTCTTCGGAATCCATTTTAACCAGGCAGCCGCGTGTGCATATCCATTTCCTGAATACACCTGATAATTTTGAAACAGCTTAGGATTTGCGTTAAAGTGAATGCTTCCTTTACCTGATTTCACGTAGAACGCTGTTGGTTTATCGACAGCGAACATGTAAGCTCTGTAATTGGTGTCTTTGATTGCTTGCTTATTGTAGAGCGACCAATCGTCGTAAATGGTATCGTTTTGATAAACCGTACAGTAACGCAGAGAAGTGTCGCCTACCCATTGGAAGAACTTGTCGTTGTATTCCAAATAGAATGCTCCGTTGTCAAAGTATCTGTCGTAAAAAGTTTGATTCACTTTTTCATAAGAAAGAAGCATTGTTGCTCCGGAATCGATATACTTTTTGATGGATTTAAAGTTTTTCTCTGGCATGTAAAACACATCACCAATGAAGATGAAGGTAGCCTTTTCCTTGTTTTTAATTTGAGGAAGCTGGTTATAATGATCTACGATGAAAACAGAGTCTTTCGTGTGTTTTTGGATCAGGCTTTTCAAAAGTCCAAGATCTTGTGGCTCTTTTGAGCGGAAGTCGTATTTGGTTGTCCAGTTAGAATAGGTTTCTTCTTTCTTATTCGCGTCACCACCGAACACCAAAAGAAGGAGTAGTACAAATACTACCAACGAGAACAACGCTATGATAACTTTCCTATTCATTACAATCGTTCCAATTCTTTATATGCTGAATTCAATGCAGGCAACATGGAATAATACGCGTCTTTGTCAATGGTATAATCACCGTACCAAACAATGTCATACTGTGCCACAATTTGTTCAAAGGCGTCCAAACCTGGTTTTCCCTGCATTTCAATAATGTAGTGCATGTTGGTTTTCTCTTTCTTCCAAAAAAGTAGTTTACGCGACAACAATTCCTTCATCGCGAAAAGGAAGAAGATCCGTACACATTCCTTGTAATCGCCGTCTCTTTCTGCCTCGTCTAAACGCATTTCCAATTCTGTTTTCGAAATGGTTTCGGGATTCAGATTTTCTTCAAGCGGTGTAAACGGAATGGTCTTTTCTCCCGGTTTAATATTCGAAAGAATTAAATACAGGATAAATACGCCAAGAAGAATGAGAATGATAATTCCTATCACTTTCCAGAAGCTTCCATCCACCTCGTTAGAATCATAGTTCTGTGAAGAAGAACTGCTTTGTTGCTGTTGCTGCTGTTGTTGCTCTTCTTCAGTTGAATATTCTTCATCCGGAATATCGGCCGGTTCAGGCTCTACAATGTTGGGATCTCTTTTGATCTTTCCATTTTTACTTCCTCTGTGATAGTTGGGAGGAACCTGTTTCCCTTGCTGAATTTGTCTTGGTGTATAAGATCTACCTTGATAAGGAGTGAAATTCGAAGGTCCGGAAGACGAGCCTGATCTGGATGACCCGGAACCAGTGCTATAGCTGTTTCTATTGATGTCAACCGGACTTTTGTAGCTTCCGGGTTTTGGACCAAGATAATCCTTGTTTTTTTCGTAGCCAACCTTTTCGTGCTGCGACCTCCATTCCTTTTTAACAGCAGTTGTTTTTGGCTTTTTTTGAGCCACAACCGATATTGCAAGAAAGCAAAAAACAATATTTAAGATAAGCTTAGTCAAAATCTATTTTTGTTTCCTGGTGTTTCTTGCGTTTACCAAATTTCTCGAATTCTTTTCTTAAACCGAAAGAGGTTTCCTGCTCACGAACCGTAAAATACTGGAAGCCCAGCATCATAATAAACAACGGCATCGTAAAGAAGATGAAGAGTACATAAACCACTTCACGAACGATGTTTGCCGGAACCATGAAATTGTCAGTGTAATTTCTGGCAATGTACGATACAAATTGGGACAACATATCCAGAAAATCCGGGTACATCGGTTCTCTTAAGAAATAGTTGTCTTCGTAGCTGTAAAATCCAGCAATTACCTGCGCAAAAAGCATAATGATGAACGACATCAACAGTGTAACAAGAAGCAATGTTCCATAGGATCTTGTACCAAAGGCAAATCCGTCACGAAGGTTTCTCAAAAATCCATTTTCACCCAAAGAAGTTGAAACTCCTGTAAGAATGAACAATGGAAGTGAGAATAATAAGATAAAGAGAAAACCGTAAGGGACAAAGAACAAAATAAGAGATAGAAGAATGGTTCCAACGTAAACCATTGGCAGTTTTCTATAATTGAAAACAATCATTTCTTTAATGGTATATCCCTTTTGTCGGGTTAACCCAAACACGGTGGTGGTCATTAACTGTGCAACTACAATTGTCCAACCAAAAATGGCAATGTAATCCGTATCAAATCTTAAGTGTGTTCCGGTAATCAGCTCCGTTAAATATTGCCACTCATACGGAAATTTGTTATTCAGATCGGCACCGTAAGTGGTGTTTTGAAGAATCATTACTCCAATAATAATGGGGAAGGAAATGATTGCATTCGCCTTAAAGATCTTCCAGATATGCACTCTATAGTAAGAGAATGAGTCCGTAAATAATTCGGCAAACGTTCTCACTTTATTCAGATTGAATACATTCTTAAAGTTTCGGATCGGTGGATCGCTTTCATGCACCAAATGCGGATTTTTTCGCGCAACTATTATTGGATATATGATATAGTAGAAGATAATGAGTCCGAAGCTGAACGTAATCAACAACCATTTCGACCAATCGCTTAAGGTGCTGTAATTTCTTGTAACATACCCTTCCAACCAACCGGCCATAATGAAGAACGGAATAAGGCTGAGCATGATCTTGATTCCACGTTTTGCTGCAAATTGTAAACTTTGTAAACGGGTATAGGATCCCGGAAACATGATTCCGTTTCCTAAGGTAAGTCCCGCACCACATGCAATTACGATGGCACTGATTTCGAAAGCTCCGTGAATCCAAATCGTAAGAAAGGAAACCATCATCCAGCCCTTAATGTAGAAGTAAGATTGAAACGCTCCAAGCATTACAGAGTTCTTCATCAACATGATATGCGTTCCAATTCCGAAAATGATTCCGAAGATGAAAGACATGAACGCCACCCGTATGTTATTGATCGTAATATCAATGAACATGGTCATTTGCGGCATTGTTTTGTAAATGGCCAGCGGATCGTTGTTCGCAATGTTTTGGTTCGTTACCTCTACGTAGCGACCGCTCAACACCACTTTCGCAAAATCAGGATTATTGATGGTAGTAATAGCTCCAATGGCAATCCAGAAAAGCGCAACAATCAGTGCAAAAAACATTGTTTTACGTGCGCGATAGATCTCCAAAGGAATAGAAACACGCCACGCGGTGATCAGTTTACGTAAAGATTCACTTCTTTCCTGGTGAACCAGGTTGTGAATACTTTGTGCCAATTGGTTGAGGTACACACGAACAGTTCGTTTGTTGTAGAATGTTTGGGCGTAACTAAGATCGTCGGTAATATCCGTATACAAGTCAGAAAGCGTCTCGGGTTCGGACGATTCACTAGAAGCCATTTGCTGAAATTTCAGCCACTTCTTCTTATTCTGCTCGATGAAGGAAGTTTCTTTCATGGGGATTGTGGCTTAAAAATATTGTTTTTTCGGTAGGTAGGGTGTTTCTGTGGAAAAATATTTGTGTGGAAGCTGATTTCAGTGAACATAGCAATTCTATCATGTTTTTCTCGACCATAGTTTATAAGCGAAATCACAAGGCTTCTTTGAAATGAATTTTTCGAAAATAATCATGATGGGAGGGTTCACAGTTTTTGGTAGTTTAGTAGCGGCACGCTCGTCAGCTTTGGGATTAGTAATATGCGCAGGATTACAAATCCTCCGCAGCAAGTCGGACAGATATTTCTGCTGATAAGCAGAAACGTATCGAAGGCTGATAAAAAAAAGTCCGCTCACAACGTAAACGGACTTTCAGAAGGGGTGCATTCATTTTTGATTTCGTCAATCAATTTTGGCGAGACACTGTCATACCTAGTGGCTTGCGCAGGGCGCTGAGCGTAGTCGAAGCGTCAGTGTTTTCCACCTTTTTTATGTAGGAATTCGAATTTACCAATCTTGATAAAGAATCCAGATTCGTTGTCTTCGCTTTCCTTTGCTCGTCTAAAGTCAATCACAGTGTTCAATCGTTTAGACAATTCGTTTGTAATCGGTTCAATCGGATTTGCTCCAAAAGCGTAATCGTTATGTGCTGCGTTTTTGGCGTTTTCTTCCGAGTTGTTCTTCTCAGTTACATGTGTTGCCAATTCCGGCTGATTTGGAAGAATTCCTCCGTTCTCGTTGGTAACTGAGTTGTTTTCGTTTTGTTTTTGATTATCGTTGTTTTTTTGTTGTACAACGTTGTTCGCTATGTTAGTTGGGGCGAACCTGTCTGTCGGCAAGGCAGGTTGCGATTTGCCCTTACCTTTCTTCACCTTATTATCCTTTTTAAACTCTACATTCTTAGCAAATTGATCCTTAGTCGAGACGCGATGCTTCGCGTCTTTACCATCTGCATCTGTGATCAGAGTCTGGTTATTATCCTTTTTGCCTGAAGAACTGTACTCACTAAACTGAGGCAGATCTGGCGTACCCACTTCAACCGAATTGAGTGAAAGGTAGCTTCCAATTCCAATCAATAAAATAACCGATGCTGCAGCTGAAGAAATGCGTGCCCAAAGCGGAATGACTTTCGCATCCTGATACAAATCGCTTTTGTGCAGGTATGCCACTTTTTCTTGTGGTAAGATTGTTTTAGCATAAAGCGCTTTGTCTTTCAGGTATTCCGGGTGAAGGTTCAACCAACGCTCCAATTCTGCTTTTTGATTTTCTTCTATCGTTCCTTCTAATTGTGCAATTAGGAAGTACTCCACATTTTCTTTATTAATAGAAACAGGGCTAAGGTGGCTGAGCGGAGTCGAAGCCCCGTCGTACTTCTTCAATAAAAGCTTATCAAATTCAGTCAATGAAATCTCTTCTTCCTCCAGAATAGGGAATTCATCATCGCTGATCTGTAAATCAGGATTGGCATCTAAAAAAGCAAGAAAAGCTTTCTCCATTTCCTTAGAAAGTGTTCCTTCTAAGAAATCAAGATAAAAAGCTTCGTAATTTTCTCTTGTTATCATGCTACCAGTTCTATTGATTTTAAATAACCTTTCAACGTTTGTCTAGCCCTGAAAATGTAGACCTTCACTTGAGATTCATTCAACTTCGTTATCTCCGCTATTTCATCGTAAGCGTAACCTTCGTAATCTCGAAGCATAATCACCGTCTTTTGAATCTCAGGCAAACGATCTAAAGCTTCATTCAATATATCTTTTAAATCAAAATTCTCTTTCGGTTTGTCGCTTGGCATAACGGCTACGTTTTCCAAACTTCCCGATCTATTCTCTTTTTTAATAACGTCGATCAATGTATGATACGCCGTAGTAAAAAGATAAGATTTTGCTTTTTCGATTGAAATCTCACTGTGTTTCTCCCAAACCTTTGCAAAAGTCTCCTGAACAACATCCTGCGAAAGCATACTATTTTTCAGGTGCTTCAGCACGAATCGATAGATCGAATCGGCATATAAATTCACACTTTCATTGTATTCTTTCGTAGTCATTGCTCAAGTAACTATTTCATTAGACTATCTCGATGGGATAAAGTTACAGCCAAATAAAACTTTTTTCAAAAAAGTTTTATTTGGCAATTGAAAATGCACTTCGACTCCGCTCAGTGACCTTTTCAATTACCATTAATCAAGCTACTGTTAAATCTTCACGTAATGGCCGCTGAGTTTGATTATAGAGTAATGGTTGCTGAGCGGAGCCGAAGCACCATTACACAAACATCATCCGTCTGTTCAATATCACCCTTCCAGTTTAAAAATTCGGTTTTAAGAATTTCTTTAATCTCCGACATTGGAGCCGAAGCATTTGAACCAATCAATTCTCTGAAAGGAGCATATTTGTATTTCTTTTCTTTTGGTCCGCCAAATTGATCTGCAAAACCGTCGGAGAATAGAACAAGCAAATCGTTTTCTTCGAGCTGTATTTCGTGTGTTTCGAATGGAACCACTGAATCAAATTGACCAATAGGTTGTTTATTGGGAGCGAATGCTAAAACTTCTTCTTTTCTATAGATCCAAAGTGGATTGTTTGCTCCAGACCAGCTCAATACCTTTGTTCCGTGATTGAAATTCGCAATGGAAATGTCCATTCCATCTTTTACCGATGCTTCATCTTTGGTAAATGTGGCTACCACTTTTTCTCGTACTAAATCCAAAAGTTGACCTGTAGTTGCTGTTGGATGTTCAATAAGCGATTGATTCAGTGAATTGATACAAAGTACGCTCACCATTGCTCCTGGAACACCATGTCCGGTACAATCGGCGACAGCAAACCAGGAAATGTTGTCTTTGTGCTCGAACCAGTAAAAATCTCCTGCAATAATGTCTTTAGGCTCAAAGTAAACAAAGCTTTCGGGGAAATGCTGCTGAATTTCCTTTTCGGATGGAAGCAGCGCATGTTGAATGAACTTGGCGTAAGAAATGCTATCGATAATTTCGTTGTTCTTGTGCTCCACAATGGATTTCTGTTCCTGTAATTCGGATGTTCGTTCACGTACTTTTTCCTCCAATCCTTCATAAGAAACGCGAAGGTTATTCATCATTTCAGTGAAACTTACCGAAAGCTGTTCCAGTTCTTTACTTCCCTGAATGTTGAACTTGCGATTTAGATTTTCTGGTGTAATCAATTGCGTTTCCCGACTAAATTGTTCTATGGGTTTGGTAATCCGCTTTGCACGCCAGTAAATGAGGAGCACTAAAAATCCCAAAGCACCAACGAAAGAGAGTGAAAAGTAAAGAAGTAATTGGTATAGCAATTCCGTTTCTGCTTTATTGTTGCTTTTGATGGCCAATACATAACCTGTATACAATCGTGAATCCTGAACAGGGATAAAACAGAATTCGATGGCTTCGTTGTACTTTTTGTCTCTGCTGTTTAGTTCGAGTCGTTGGTTTTTTCCAGTTTCCAAACATTTCAGGTAAGTGGAGATGATCTTCTTATCGGTCATACTTACGTCAGGAATGCCTTTGATACCAAGATAGAGTTCTGCGTTTTCAATGGACTTGAACCGTTTACTCATGTCCTTTATGGTATTGATCAACAATGCTTTGTAACCATCGGCTTCTTTGGAATAATAGCCCAATTCAATGATGAATTGTTTATCACTTGTTGGTAGGAAAGCATATTTCTTGATCTTTCCTGTCTTCATTTCGAGTCCAAAGCGATCTTCCTTAAAGCTGTTTTCCTCAAAGATCTTCTTGAAAAAGCCATCGTAACTCAGATTGAGTTTGGTGAAATCAAGTCCTTTGTCGGGAGCGAAGGTGGTATTGACGATTACACACTTTCTGTTGATGAGGTAAATGTGTTGATAGGAAGTGTCTATGTTTAGCTTGCGGCTGAGTTCAAAAAGGTTAAGTGTATTGGGATTTTGGGTCTCTAATTCATGTTGAATGTTGAATGCCATTTCCTTCATTTCATCTACAAAGACCAACTCGTGATTCCGCATGGAATGGTCGTAGTATCTGGTTAGATTTCTGGTTTCCTCCAGAATGTGCCTGCGATCATCCCGTGAATTTTGCTCCAACTGGTCGTAGGCATTTTTATACGTAAAATAAAAGATTGCACTGAAAATAAGCAATACCGGAACAAGAATGTTCAGCATTAGTTGCTGTTGTATGGTGCGTTTCGATTTCACACAGGGAAATTAGTTATTTTGGCGTACATTTTGTTGACGGAATCAGCTCTTAGAGAAAGCTATGAAATTGATCTTTACCTTATTTGTTATTTGTAGTGCTCTTTCATCTTGTTTGGCTCAAATAGACAGAGGCACTATTTCCTATCAATTTACCGCAGGTACAGATAAGAAACCTGAAATGAATAAAGGCGAAATCGTGTTTGTTTTTGAACCTGGATTCTCTCGTACGGAAACAACTTTTGACGCGATGGGAACAACAATAAAAATTGTGCGTGATCAGCCCTTTAAATCATTAATGCTTTTCAATATAAAGGACAAGTATTTTGCTGTTCAGTCTGTGGTAAAGGAAAACGAAATAGTGAACACAGATATTGCCGTGCTGGATGAGTTTAAAACCATTTGTGGTTATAACTGTAAGAAAGCAATTGTGACGCGAGATAATAAAACATTTACGATTTGGTTTACTGACCAAATTTCAGCGATGGTATTGGGGCAAGAGGTATTCCAGGGTTTTTTAAATGGTTTCCCGCTTGAGATAATGTCAAATGCGAATGGGATTTTTACCGCCTTTACCGCTACTGAAGTTTCTCTTATCGTTCCGGCAAATTCGTTTAGTTTATCGGTTCCTAATGGTTATGAATTAATAGAGAAAGACCAGATTGGAGAAAAATTGATTGAAGCTTCTGGGAAATAGACAATTAACGTAAGCTTTTTGTTACCATTCATCACTTACACTATAATATTATGAGAAAACTATTTTTTATTGCCACTTTCAGTGTCTTCGGATATTCTTCGGCTTCAGCACAGTGCGGAACATCGGTTTTGGAGGCATTTGGTGCTACTTCGTCGTTAGCACTTTACAACACTTATATAACAATTGGTTCAATAGCAGATGGTTACGTGGGTGAAACCTATGACAGCGAATATACAGTGACGTTAATGGACGAGCAGTTGGCTATGATTGACAAAATCATTGAGTATATTGATCAGTTAGCTGTCGATAAAAAAAGTGGTATTTCAACGGACGACAAGGATTATTTATTAGATATGAAGGCTTGTTTGAAGGATTTGCGTAGAGAAGCTGAGGGGTTGAAGGAGTATGCACGTGATGACTCTCAGTCGGGTTCTGACAAATACAATGAAGCACGAACAGCCGCTTGGGCTAAGATCGAAGACTTGCTTGGGCTGGGAGAGTAGTAAGGATCTTAAAAAGGTGATTGCAAAAAAAAGCGTTAGTCGATTGACTAACGCTTTTTTTATTTCTTAAAACTCAAATGTTTCCATGAATTTGGTTGTGAAGTTTCCAGCGTTAAAGTCCGGATCTTCCATTAGTTTCTGGTGGAAAGGAATTGTTGTTTTCACACCTTCTATAATGTATTCATCCAATGCACGTTTCATCTTCAAAATCGCTTCCTCACGCGTTTGAGCAACAACAATCAGTTTCCCGATCATCGAGTCATAGTTTGGAGGAATCGTGTATCCTGCGTACGCATGCGTATCAATTCGAACACCGTGTCCACCCGGAGAGTGGTAAGAAGTAATTCTTCCTGGTGACGGACGGAAATCAGCGTATGGATCTTCTGCGTTGATACGACATTGGATAGCGTGCAAATGAGGATAGTAATTAGCTCCTGAGATTTTCTCTCCGGCAGCAATCTTAATTTGCTCTTTAATCAAATCGTAATCAATTACTTCTTCCGTAATTGTGTGCTCAACCTGAATACGTGTATTCATTTCCATGAAGTAGAAATCACGGTGTTTATCCACCAAAAATTCTACTGTACCAACACCTTCGTAGTTTACAGCCTTAGCCGCTTTAATTGCCGCTTCACCCATTCTATCGCGTAATTCTGGCGTCATGAACGGAGATGGTGTTTCTTCTACTAATTTTTGGTGACGACGTTGGATAGAACAATCACGTTCAGAAAGGTGACAAGCGTTTCCGTATTGGTCACCAGCAATTTGAATCTCGATGTGACGCGGCTCTTCAATGTATTTCTCCATGTAGATACCATCGTTACCGAATGCTGCAGCAGCTTCCTGACGAGCAGAATCCCAGGCAGCTTCCAAATCTTCTTCTTTCCAAACGATACGCATTCCTTTACCACCACCACCGGCAGTAGCTTTCATAATTACCGGGTAAACGATTTCTTTCGCATTTTTACGTGCGTCTTCCAAATCGGCCAATAATCCAACTGATCCAGGGATACAAGGAACTCCTGCAGCAATCATCGTTGCCTTTGCAGTTGCTTTGTCTCCCATTCCTTCAATTTGCTCAGGTAAAGCTCCAATGAATTTGATTCCATGCTCCTGACAAACGCGAGAGAATTTCGCATTTTCAGAAAGGAAACCATATCCAGGGTGAATAGCATCTGCATTTGTAATTTCTGCAGCTGCAATGATGTTTGGAATAGACAAGTAAGATTTCGAACTTACTGCTGGACCAATACAAACCGCTTCGTCAGCGAAACGAACAGGCAAACTGTCTTTATCTGCTGTTGAATAGACGGCAACGGTTTTAATACCCATTTCTTTACATGTACGAATGACACGTAGAGCAATCTCACCGCGATTGGCAATCAATATCTTTTTAAACATAGACGTTGTTTTAGTTCAACTATAATCCCGAAACTTCGGGATACAATTTCATTAAGCTGGTTCTACCAAGAACAATGGTTGATCGTACTCAACTGGAGACGCATCGTCAACCAATACTTTTACGATTTTACCAGAAACTTCTGATTCAATTTCGTTGAATAGTTTCATTGCTTCGATAATACAAACAGTATTACCTGGAGAAATTGTTTGTCCTACAGAAACAAACGCATCTTTGTCTGGACCTGATGAACGGTAGAATGTACCAATCATAGGAGACTTAACAGTAATTAAATTTGAATTTTCAGCTGGAGCTGCTGCCTCAGGAGCTGGAGCCGACGCTGGAGCTGCTGCAACTGGTGCCGCTGCTACCGGAGCTGCAACCATTTGTGCTGGTGCTGCTGCCTGAACGATAATTTGACTATCAGCTTTTTTCTCAGCTTTTATCGTGATTTTGAAATCTTTTTGTTCGATTTCAACTTCTGTAACACCTGATTTAGAAACAAATTTAATCAGATCCTGAATTTCATTAAGGTTCATACGTTTTCGATTTTCAAGGTTTGTTTTCTATTATGAATTATATGCCCAAGTTAAATAAACCGCTCCCCACGTAAATCCACCACCGAAGGCAGAAAGGATCAATTTATCGCCCTTTTTGAGCTGAGGTTCCCAGTCTGATAAACATAATGGAAGTGTTCCAGCAGTTGTGTTTCCATAACGCTGAATGTTCACCATTACTTTTTCTTTTGGAAGGCCCATGCGATCTGCCGTAGCATCAATGATACGCAAATTGGCCTGATGTGGAACTAACCAATCTACATCTTCTGCAGATAAATTGTTACGCTCCATTATTTCAGCCGAAACTTCAGCCATATTGGTTACAGCAAATTTGAATACTGCTTTACCTTCTTGTTTTACGTAATGTAAACGTTGGTCAATTGTTTCGTGAGTTGGCGGGTTCAAAGAACCTCCTCCTGGTTGTAACAAGTATTGACGACCGCTACCATCAGATCGAAGAATAGAATCCTGAACTCCGTAACCTTCGGTATTTGGTTCTAAAAGTGCAGCGCCACCTCCGTCTCCGAAGATCACACAAGTTGTTCTATCCTGGTAATCCAAAATAGAACTCATTTTATCTACACCAACAACGATTACTTTTTTGTATTTCCCTGATTCAATAAAAGATGCTGCGGTTGACAAGGCGTATATAAACCCTGAACAAGCGGCAATAAGGTCGTAACCCCAGGCATTTTTCAAACCAACCTTGTCACAAGCAACGTTTGCTGTACTTGGGAAAGGATAATCGGGAGTAACGGTAGCAACAATCACCAATTCAATATCCAATGGATCTGTATTGGTTTTTTCAAGTAAACCTTTAATTGCAGCGGCTGCGATATCAGATGATGCACCTTCACGCAAAATTCGACGTTCTTTAATTCCGGTCCTCGTGGTGATCCATTCGTCAGAAGTATCAACTAATTTTGAAAGATCTTCGTTGGTAACAACTTCTTCCGGAACGTATCCGCAAATTCCTGTAATCGCTGCAGTTATTTTACTCATTTTACTGATTGAATGCTTCGTTAATATGTTTTGCAAGTTGAGACTTAGCTACTTCATACGAATGTAGTAACATACTTCTAACTGCTAGGTCGTTCGAGATTCCGTGGCCAATGATCACGTTTCCTTTTACTCCAAGAATTGGTGTTCCACCATAGCTTTCGTAATTAAAACGATCAAAGTACTCATCTCTAATTCCACGTTTTCTCATCAACGTGTAGATTCCCTCAGCTTCTTTAAGAACCACGTTTCCTGTAAATCCGTCACACACAATTACGTCGGCTGAACCTGTAAACAAGTCACGGCCTTCAACATTACCAACAAAATTAATTTCGTCGGATTCTGCCAAAAGCTGATGAGCTGCCAGGGTCAATAAATTCCCTTTGGAAGGCTCTTCACCAATGTTCAACAAAGCAACACGTGGATTTTCGTTTCCGTATACATTCTTAGAATATAAAGCTCCCAATTTTGCAAACTGATAAAGCACATCAGCTTTACAATCTGCATTGGAACCCACATCTAGAAGTATGGAAGTTTTTCCATCAATTGTTGGTAGAACGGATGTAATACATGGACGAATAACACCAGGAATGGTGTTAATCTTATAAATAGCCCCAACGAGCATTGCACCAGTATTACCGGTGCTAGCAAACACATCAATCTCACCCCTCGAAAGAAGGTCGAAACCAATGGCAATACTACTATTGGGTTTTTGAGGTATAGCGCGTGTAGGATGGTCATGCATCGTGATAACATCTGGTGCATGAACAATAACGAAATCGCTTTCAGAAACATTCAAGGCCGCAAGACCGGAACGAATCCCGTCTTGGTCCCCAATGAGTACCAACTCAACATCAGCAGGAAGATCTTTTTTTGCAAGAACTGCCCCTGCGATGTTTGCATCTGGTGCAAAATCGCCTCCTAGTATATCTATTCCTATCTTCATCAGCAGGAACTATTATCAGTAGCGAATTAGATCGCTACCTCTTTCTCAGCTACTACGCGACCTTTGTAATATAGTTTTCCTTCATGCCAGTGAGCATGGTGAAACAAATGCGGTTGACCTGTTGTTGGACAAGTAGCAATGTTTTTCGCCTCAGCTTTGATGTGAGTTCTTCTCTTGTCGCGACGGGTTTTACCAATCTTGCGTTTTGGATGTGCCATTTTGTTTATATTAATTTTCCGGACTACCGGAGTTTATTCCTTTAATTTTTGAAGTGCCGACCATCTCGGATCTATTGGTCTGTCCGGATCAACATCGTCATCGTTGTCGTCTCCTTCATCATCCCAGTCCTCATCGTCGTCATCTTCCCCAAGTTGATTTCTCAACCATTCTTCATCTTCGTCATCCCAATCTTCATCGTCATCAAAGTCATCAGGTTCAGGTTCATTGCTATTTACAATGTACGTTTCGTAAAGCTTAATCACCTCTTCGTTACATTCTCCTTCCGGATGAACATTTCTGTTTGGCAATGTCATAACTGCAAATTCATACAACTGATCTCTCATGTCAACTTCAATGCTTTCAGGATCAAGTATGATCAGATTCTCATCAATGGAATCTTCTGTTCCAAATTTGTAAATCAATTTATACTGACCATGAATTGGCACTGAAACCGGATCATTACAACGATCACAAGTTGTATTTACAGTTCCAAGGAGATTAAAATGAACCACCATCATGGTATCTTTTCTCTCCCAATTCACTTTTACGAATACCTCTCCATCTTCGATTAGAGATTGTTCGATAACTTCAAAGAACGCTTTGTCTAGCTCAAATTCAAATGAGTGCGTTCCTAGCTTCATACTGCTGAGGCGAACAGAATACGCGTCATTTGCTTTCTTCACTATGCAAAAATTGGTCGGCAAAGGTAGTAAAAATTAAACGAAAGTCTACTTCTTACCATAAAAAATTAGAGATTTTGCCTTTTACTCTATTTCTTCTCTATCGTATCGCTTTTTACCCTTCGATCCTGAATCTTGAGGTTGAAGCGGATTTTGAGCAACTTCCTTCAGAAATTTTCGTGTTCTGAATGCGTCAATTGCCAAATAAATTGCACTTCTCATCGATTGTGCGTTTGCGATGTTTTTACCTGCTATGTCGAATGCCGTTCCATGGTCAGGTGAAGTTCTAACTATTGGTAAACCAGCTGTGTAGTTAACTCCTTCTTCAAAAGCCAATGCCTTGAAAGCTGCCAATCCCTGGTCATGATACATGGCTAGTACGGCGTCGAAATTTGATCTTGAATTCGATCCGAAAAATCCGTCAGCCGGAAATGGACCGGTTGCAAAAATGTCTTCATTTCGGGCTTGTTGAATTGCCGGTGAAATGATTTCCTGCTCTTCTGTTCCCATTTTCCCATTTTCACTTGCGTGCGGATTTAATCCAAAAACGGCAATTCGGGGTCGCTGAATTCCGAAATCTTTCTTCAAAGCAGCGTCAACAGCTCTGATCTTAGCAACAATTTTCTCTTTTGTCAATGTTGTAGGAACATCTTTTAATGGAACATGAGCTGTTACAAGAGCCACTCGCAATTCTTGACCAACCATCATCATCAAAGCTTCATCCATTCCTGCTAAATGCGCTAAGAATTCAGTATGCCCGGGAAACTTAAAGCCTGCTTTACCAATGGCTTCTTTTGAAATTGGTGCTGTAACCAAAACATCAATTTTTCCTGCTGCCAAATCTTCCGTTGCTTTTTCTAATGAAAGAAAGGCGTATTTACCCGATTCTTCTGTTCCTTTACCAATGTCGAATGTCATTTCGTCGTTCCAAACATTTACCATGTTGATTTTACGTGGTTGAGCTTCAAGCGCTCCTTTGCATGTTTGGTAGTTGAATTCTACATCATTCAGCAATTTCTTATGGAACGCGAATGTTTTTGTAGATGCATAAATAACTGGTGTGCAGTCGAGTAAAATTCGATTGTCGCTTAAAGCTTTAATAATAACTTCCGGACCAATACCATTCACATCACCAACTGATATACCAACTCTAACAGGAGTTGTGTTTACCACTTCTTTTTCGTTGTGCTTGCTTTCCATTAGTTCCAATTTTTTAAGAAGTGAATCAAAAGACGAATTCCATAACCTGTTCCGCCATGACCACGATAGTTCTGTGGTTTTTCCAGGTACGCCGGACCGGCAATATCGAAGTGAACGTAAGGAGATTTCACGAAATATTCTAAGAATTTACCAGCGGTAATCATTCCTGCCATTCCACCTCCCAAATTGTTCAAGTCGGCAATTTTAGATTTCATTTCTTCGAAATAGTCGTCCCAGAAAGGAAGAAGAACAGCACGTTCGTCTGTTTCCATTCCGGCTTCACATAATTTATCCAGTATTTTTTGATCGGCATTTCCCATTACGCAAGAAGCCTTTTGACCAATTGCGCGAACTGCTGCGCCTGTTAATGTTGCAGCGTCAATCACCAACTCAGGATTCAATTTGTTCGAGTAAGCTAACGCATCGGCAAGAATGAGTCTGCCTTCTGCATCCGTATTCAATACTTCAACTGTTGTTCCGTCAAACATGGTGATTATATCGCCTGGCGCATATGCGTTTCCTCCAGGACGATTATCCGTTGCCGGAATCAAAACGATCAAATGAACATCCAATTTCATTTCAGCTGCTGCGAAAATAGTTCCGGCCATCATTGCAGCTCCGCCCATATCACATTTCATGGAATCCATTGAACCGGGAGTTGGCTTTAAACTCAATCCTCCTGTATCATAAACAACGCCTTTTCCGACCAAAACAATCGGTTTTTTGTTTACTGGTTTCTTTGGTTTGTATTCTAAAATGGTAAATGTTGGTGGATCTATAGAACCTTTATTCACAGCAAGTAATCCACCCATTTTCAAGGCTTCAATTTGCGATTTCTGAAGCACTTTAGCCTGAATGCCTAATTCTTTTGCCTTTAACTCCATTTCTGTAGCAAATTGCTCAGCAGTTAGGTAGGAAACAGGTTCATTCACCATGTCTCTTGCCCAGCTAACAGAATGTAGAATAGCTTTAAGCTCGTTGATTTTGTCCTGACTAATCTTTTCCGAAAAATCTACCTGAGTTAAATGATACCTTTCCTTATCGCTTTCTGTTCTGTATTTCAGGAATTGATAATTGGATAAAACCAACCCTTCTGTGAAATAGAAACAACTGTCTTTGCTTCCGGAAACGAAAATAGATGTGCTGCTTTTTGGCAATGCAGAGCGAACTTTATTTCCAAGTAAACGGTATTCCTCATTCGTTTTTTGAAGCTTAACGAAGAAGTAATGTTTTTCCTTGTAAGTTCTATGTTCTAATGCTTTTGAATCGCTTTCGTTGTAGGATTTGATTTCTTCCTGAATGTGCTTTGGGAGGCCTTTCGGCAATTCATCTGTTCCCAATCCTTTCTTGGAAAGAAGAAGAACAAATGCATCTTGATTATTGTATGTTGATGAACTATTCAGTTTCATGTTTATCGATTTGCTGTAAAGGTAACTTTTTGACGCAAAAAAGTCCCGAAACAATCGGGACTTTTGGTATCGGATGAATTATGATCGCGATGTTTCGGGCGAATGATCATTCACCCCGACTATTCACCATCATAATACTGATAGTAATCGTAATAATTTTCGTCTTCAAATCCTTCAGGTGCTTCGCCGTTGTTTTTGTTCACACCGTAGTACTCTCTTCGAATTTCTTTTCCGTTTTGGTAGTAAACTACCGAAATGTCCAATAGATTCTCCTGATATTGCAAGATTTCATCCAGGTTTTGAAGGTTCGGATTCAAACAGATCTCACTCATGTTTTTCACATCACCTAAATCTCCGCTTAGCCAACGACCATCGCGTTTACCGTTGTTATATGTCCCAACCTGACTCAAACGACCGTCAACATCGTACATTTTCCAAATTCCAACTGGTAAACCATTTTTCACCATTCCTTCATTTTGAATGGAACCGTTGTCGTAGTAATTTTTGGTGTATCCGTTAATTCTGTGTTGAGCAGTATCTTTTTCCCAGAAACAGAACAATAGGCGCTCTTCGTTATGATCTGTATGTGCACAGTCATACTTCTCGAACTTCTCGATAATCCAGCTTTTGCTTAATTCATTTCCTTTCGGATCTAAATAGGTCAGAATACCTTTTGAACTGAATTTCAGTGTGTCGTTTACTTTGATAATAGAATCGAAGTAATTTACAGTTACTAGTTTTGTTCCATAGTAATTGTAATAATTCCAAACGCCCACTTTCTTTCCTTTTTCAACTTGTCCTGTTCTGGCAATGGTATCGTTCGGATAGTATTTTGTCATTTTGTAATCCACACCTTCTTTATCCAATACACTTGGTCGACCTAAATAAGGCGCATAAACACTTCCATCTCTAAAGCCAAGATCCTGCAAATATCTGTTGGTGCTTGTAGATGAAATGATGTCACCGGTATTGAAACTTACCGAATCTTTCCAATCAAATTCGTACAATACGCTTAGTTCATTTTCTTCCCAGATCTTCTCCTGAATAGGTTGATTGTATTGGAATTTTACGAATTGGTATAGATTACCCAAGGTATCGTACGCTTCATAATCGTCAATTGGCTGACCTGTAAGGAAGAATCCTTTTTTGGCAATTTTCCCGTTTGTATGGTAGGTTACAGATTTACCCTGAAGTGCCCCGTTTTGGTAGTTCAATTCGTAAAGAAGAATCGAGTCTTTTCCTATTGGAGTGATCCATGCTCTGGTAGTACCATCTTCAACACCATCTTCAAAATAAGATTCAGTATAGATCAGTTTGTTTCTGGTATAAGCTAAACCATTTTTTCTACCGTCCTGAAGTTGTGTTCCGGCTACAGTATCGCCGAGCCAGTTGTATTCAGTACTCCAACCATTTGCCTTACCTTTTGTAAAGTTGACAGTGTATCTTGTATAGTAAGTTGGTTTACTTGGCAAAGAATCGCGGTATTCACGTGGAATTTGTTCCTCACGACGATTGTAACGCTCATAGTTGTACTCACCACTTTTGAACTTTTTCAATTCTTTACGCGTTGGCTTTCTCTCTGGAACAGCCTGATCTGTATAAATATAATCACCTTCCAGTTCACCATCTTTATAAGAAAACTCCATTACCGCGTGGTCGAATTGATTTTTAACCACCCATGGACCATTTGCTTTTCCATTGAAGTATAGACCGCTGGAGTAAATAGGAGTAGATCTGCGTTTCTTTAACTGCGATTTTTTATATGCAGTGTATGGCTCCATGTCGCGACGTTCTTTATTGAAGGCGGTGTCTAAGGAATAATTTGATGAACCATTATAGACCTTCAAAAACGACAATTCAGGAATTAAACGTGTAGGTGTTTCAGTAAACTGGTCACCATCACCAAAAGCTGGAACGTACGCGTCGAGCAACAAGGTTTCTTTTCCTTTTTTGTAAGCTTTTAAAGTACTGTTGTATTCTTTTAAATCCACCTTCGGATTTGGAACATGAATAATGATTGCTTTCTCACTTGCTTTAAACTTGAATTTTGGCGCGTAGCATCGTCCTTCCACTTTTCCGGTGAATGGTTGGTTGTTTACTTTTAATGTGAAATCTTCATCAATATCATAATAACGCTGCCATCTCAAAATTCGAGATTGTGGAGAAACTGTAGTATCTTCTGATTCACCGCCAAAGTACCCGTACATATAATCCTTTTCATATGCACCACTGAAGATGATTTCCGATTCAAGGTTTCTGAAAGTGGTTTTCATGCTACCGCTTAAGCTTGAGTAATCTTCACCAAATGTGATTTCTGTGTATTTGTAAACTTTGTTTCCAAGCGTAAAATCGGTTGAAGTATATAGCTTGGAATTCGGATCGAAGTAAGTTTGAGCTGCAACTTTTCTGTTGTATTTCCACAATTCCTGATGAATGATTTTCTTCTCCTCAATTCCTGCTTTTAGTTCTTTTGTAGCCGTGTAACTTAGTGTTGAAGATCCCCAATCGATATCATACTTCATACCATCAACGTCAACAGTTTCGTCCATTCGGTCCACTTTTTCCTCAAGAATGGCCTTGCCGTTGATATCGTATCGAATGGTTTGGTACAATTTACCGTAGTAATCAAAAAATTCTTGCTTGTACAAATTGGAATCGGCGTCAAAACTGATTTTATTCGCGATTTGTCCGTTTTCAAAGTATACCGGGCTTTCTTCAACGAGCTGTCCGTTTTCATTGATTTGGTAGCGGTATTTCAGTTGTCCGTTTTTATGGTATTCAACCATTTCACCTTCGTAATGAAAATGATAACCAATTGAGTCAATGACTTTATTCATCAGGTAACGTTTTCCGTCTATGCGAACAGTAATGTCGTTTTCATTGATACGATTGTAACGCGCTGAATCGCTTAAATTGTCGTCGTTAACATAATCGTCGTAGTATTCGCCTCTATAACTATCGTAATAATATTCTTCGCCTTCACCACCTTCGAAACTATGGTACTCTTCGCTTGGAAGGTCTAAATTTTCTTTACTGATCTCCACAGAATAGTAGCTGGTGAAATCAGGGAAATTTACTTCGTAATAACCATCAAGTAAGGTGTCTCTTAAAAAGTACTTTTGCTCTGGTTCTACGTAGTATTCATCTTCGTAGTAATATCCGTAATCATCGTAATCCTGAAGGGTAGCCGATTCACGGAACATTTTTGATTTTGCCCTTGATTCGCCGTTCGTATTAACAGTGTACTGTTTGATCAGGATCAATTCATCCGTTGTTCTCCAATACAGAAAACCTAAATCATTCGTTGCTTTTTCCTCTTTGTAAGCAAAGATGCGCCATGTGTTCGACTCCGTGTTTTGGTAGTAGCTTCCGGATTCAAGCGTATCGGAATTGATCAGACTCGCATAAACACCGTCTCTAATTCCGTTTTTGAATTCAACAACTTCTTTAATAGTATCATATACAGGAATAAAATCTGAATCTACCAATTCCTTTTTTCCAAGTTTCTTGGCATTTTCAAGCATCTTTTCGTAGTTCGTTTCATAAACAAAACTATTCCAGACTCCGAATTTGCTTCCGTTGAAATACTTTCCTTTTTTAAGGATGCTTCCGTCAACCTGATACCAGATCGATTCACCGTCGAGTTGATTGTTTTTAATATTGAAAACACCGGCAACAAGGTCGTTTTTGTATTTCAAAACGCGATCCTTTATGTAAGGAACATCACGAAAATATTGCACGTACAATCCATCAGGAAGTTTTTCGAGTGTTGGAGTAACGTCTTTGTCAAGATCAACGCGTAATCCGCTCATTAAGTCGTAATCCGTTTCCATTCGCTTGATGAGAGCCGGATCCATTTTTTTTCCTTCTTTAATGATCTTTGCGCTATGTTCAACCGCTTCATATTCCGTAGAAACAATTTTTTGGTTTTTGCTGTCGCGATTCAAAATTTCCTTTGAATCCACGTAACGCATGTACTGACGAGAATAATTTTGAACTTCTGCCTGGTAAGGATACACATAGTGCATTTTACCATTGATAAAAACGGTTTCAATCTGAGCAGATGATGAAAGTGCGAAATAGACTGAAGTTAGGGTGAGTAAAAACTTCTTCATACAAAGAAAATTATCGTATTAATTGAGTGACAAAAATAGTTACAAATGCGTTACCGAATCAATTAAAGTAACTGTATTTGAACTCTTCTAATTTCTTAAAAGGCTGGGTAGTACCCACATGGTTTTTAATGTGTTCAACTTTGATTGGTAAACCACTTTTTTCATATTTAATTTTCGTGGTGATCATCGTTACAAAATCTTTATCGATAAATACAGAATCAACATAGCCATTAAATTGCCCCTGATTGTAAACAAAATAACGTTTATTGATGAATGGGAATTCAGGATTTACAACCACTTTTGGATAGTTTTTATTCCAGTATTCATAAGTAGTGACTTGTGTTTCTTTTACCTTATTTAGCACCTTATATTTCTTCAGAGGTTTTAATGGAGAACCTAGAATAACCCAGTCTTGCGACGACGGATTGGCAATGGAATCTACTGAAAGCGCACCAAAGAACTTTTTGTTCTCAATGTAATGGAGTCTCTCGTCGTAAAATTCATCATCGTATTGCGTTACGTTTTTCTTTTTTGCTACCGGAGTATAAATGTGGTTCGCACTTTCGATGCCCAAATGTTCCTCATCAGGAATGATGTAATGATAGTATGGCCATTTGGACTTCTTTATGTAGAAATTGTGATTTGCGATAATAATACCTTCAGAATAGGAAGTTTGGGTAACATTTGTCAGAATTCCACTTCTGTTGAAACGGTATACAATAGTTTTTTTTGGTAAACGCTCAACTCTATCGTTCTCAATATCCGAGTCCAGCGCACTTCCAAAAATTACATGCGTTATCGTTTCAATTTTTTCTGCCCTCAGAATAGAATCGTTGAACCATAATGGGAAATTCAACTGCTGACCAAGATCGTCTTGAAAAAAATAGGGGTGGATAAGTGACGCCTTTACCTCAATGTCTACTTTTTTGGTCTCCATCTTTTCAGAACATGAACTGAAGCTCAGAAGTGCAAGAAACAAAGTAAGTAGTGCGAAGAATTTCATGTTTTGTACGTTGTGATTTAATCAGATTCACACCTACTAAATTAATAATTAAATGGGTAGGAGCGTTGGAGTGAATTGCAATTCATCCTTACAATCGCCCTACTGCAACAGGTTTATTTGTATTACTCCTTTATTTCGTTGTAACTTTGCGCCATGCAAGATGAGCGCCCAATAACAGATTGGTTGCCTCTTACCATGAAAGAATTGGAAAAGAGGGGATGGGATGAACTAGACGTGGTTTTGGTTTCTGGTGATGCCTATGTGGATCACCCAGCTTTTGGTACTGCCGTAATTGCGCGTATTATTGAGAGTGAAGGTTTTAAAATTGGTATTATCGCTCAGCCCAATTGGCGAGATGATTTACGCGATTTCAAAAAATTCGGGAAACCAAAATATTTCTTTGGAGTAACTGCCGGTTGTATGGATTCTATGGTGAATCACTACACGGCTGGAAAACGTTTAAGATCAACTGATGCTTATACTCCAGGTGGAGTTTCTGGTTTTCGTCCGGATTATGCAACCACTGTTTACACCAAAATCCTGAAGGAATTGTATCCTGATGTTCCCGTTTTGATTGGTGGAATTGAAGCCTCACTTCGTAGGGTAACACATTATGATTATTGGAAAAATGAGCTGATGCCGTCCATTTTAGTGGATTCTGGTGCCGATTTATTGGTTTATGGAATGGGTGAACAGCCCTTGCGCGATGTTTTGCGTTTACTAAAGAAAGGCGTTCCCTTTTCAAATATGGCAACCTTGAACCAGATTGCATTTATGCAGGATGGTGATAAGGAACTTCCAAAAAACAAGAATTGGAATACGGTTGAGTTGGCTAGTCATGAGGTTTGTTTACAAGACAAAATAAAGTACGCTGCAAACTTCAAAGTTGTGGAAGTTGAGTCCAATAAACTGAATGCGAACAGAATCATTCAAAAGGTAGGAAACCAAACGTTGGTGATTAATCCACCTTTCAGAACAATGACGGAGAAAGAAATGGATCAGTCATTCGATTTACCTTATACACGACAACCGCATCCAAAATACAAAAAGCGAGGAGCAATTCCGGCGTATGATATGATCAAGTTTTCTGTCAACATGCATCGCGGATGTTTTGGTGGTTGTAGTTTTTGTACTATTTCTGCGCATCAGGGTAAATTCATTTCTTCAAGAAGTGAAAAGAGCATCATGAGTGAAATTGATGCAATAGTTGAACATCCGGAATTCAAAGGATATTTGTCGGATATTGGTGGTCCTTCTGCCAATATGTATCGCATGAAAGGTAAAGACGAAGCAATTTGTGAACGTTGCTCAAGTCCAAGTTGTATTCACCCTGTGATTTGTAACAATCTGGACACTTCTCATAAGGCGATGACGGATTTGTATAGAAAGATCGATTCTCATCCGAAAATTAAGAAGGCATTCGTTGGTTCTGGTGTTCGATATGATTTGTTGGTTGACGATTTCAATAAGAACAACGAAGACGGAAATCACGATGAATATATTGAACAGTTAATCACGCGTCATGTTAGCGGTCGATTGAAAGTGGCTCCTGAGCATACTTCTGATGCTACTTTGCGTGTAATGCGTAAACCTTCATTCAAGTATTTTCATAAGTTCAAGGAGAAATACGATAAGCTTTCGAAGAAACATAATTTGAACCAACCGTTGATTCCATATTTCATTTCATCTCATCCTGGTTGTGAGGAGGTGGACATGGCAAATTTGGCAGCTGAAACCAAGGATATGGGATTCCAGTTGGAACAAGTGCAGGATTTTACCCCAACACCAATGACGGTTGCTGAGGTAATTTACTATTCAGGTGTTCATCCATATACATTGAAGGAAGTAAAAACAGCAAGAACTCCGGAACAGAAAAAAGATCAGAACCGATTCTTCTTTTGGTACAAGCGCGAAAATCAGCAATGGATTCGCGAGCGTTTAAAACGTGTGAATCAAACTGAATTGGCAGATCGATTATTGGGACAGGAGCAAGTTAGAAATCATTCTTCTCGTGGAAATCAGCCCAAAAAGGAAATTCCTAAGTGGCTGGAAGAGCGAAGAAAGAAAAGCAGATAACAAAACAGGACACTTGGTTAAAGTGTCCTGTTTTTATTTTGCGAATAGTGTAAGGCTCAGTATAATCTAACAGTTCATAGTGTTCGGTATTAAAGCCAAAAAGTAAACAACAGACCACTAAATGCGTTAAAAGTGAATAGCGGCTTAATGCTGGGTTTTGCGATCTGTTGCTTTACTTATAAATGATTTAGGGCTTAGGCATTAATAGTTGTCTCGCGTTCTGCGACCATTGATCAACGAGTGACCTGTTCATATGTAAATAACATTCTATACTTGTGTAAGAAGTTCCAACTTTAGCTACACAATAGAATAATTCCTTCTCAGAGCAGTTAAGTCTGTGACAAAAATCCGTAATCGAATTTGTATCGTGTATATTCAATCTGTTCATCTTTGTTTCCATATTGCTTTAACTTGTGCGTCGTTCTAGTTAGCCGAATGGATAATCCAAAGGTATGGCAGTGATTTGAAATAAAATAGCGTATAAATACGGTATTTTTATGCGGTAAACCACATTTTTTTTGCGGGAAACCGCAATGCGATTTTATGCGGTAAACCACATTTATTTGTTAATTTTTATATGTTAGTCCTTTGTTTTTCAAGGATTAAGTGAAATGAAAAACGCGTTTACTAAAAGTTCAGTTGTTATTTCAGTGTAGAAATTATAACATTGTTAAAACTTAATACTTTTAAACTATGTCATTCAACGGAACAGAAGGGGGACCAATTACCCTTGCTCAAGGAAAAGCCTTAACAGCTTGTTACAGACGCGCATGTCCAAACACTACAAAAGGGGTTTTTATTGGAAAAGATCACATTAATGATTTATTAGCGCAAACAGGAGCAAAAGGGATTCGTGTTTATTTTGGAAACGATTCGGTTACGGGTAGCAACACTATTGTAATGGTAGCTGCAGACGCAAATGAGAATGATATCTTAGATTTGATTATTGATACTGGTAAACAATCACCACCGTATTCAGGTAATGCTAACGATTTGAATTCTTAATGGACAAATTTGATTATTTATATAATGTCCTTTACTATTCTTACCTACTGCCACTAATTTTAGTGGCAGTACTTTTGTTTACCAGAACCTATTCAAGGAATTTGGATTTGATTGTCCTGTTGTGTATTTCCTCTGCTTCCTGCGAATTTATTGGCGATGTGGTTTATGCAAAAGGGCTGAATAACACATTTCTTATCCATGTTGGACAAGCAATTGATTTTATGATACTCGTTGGGATCTTTTCTCAAAATGTTATAAAATCAAATGCCAAAAATGCCTCATTCGTTATTTTGGATGCGGTAATTCTTTTTTGTTTGATTTACGGATTTAGGGTGTCACTTTTATATACCCCAGTTTACGCTAGTTTACTTGTGGGAATTATCATCTTGTGTTTAATAATCTATTATTACTACGAGATTTTTAGATATGAACATATTGAAGATCTCTCGATTAATCCGGTTTTTTGGATTAAATCAGCATACTTCTTATACTTTTCTGGCACGTTCGCCTATAACGCATTTTATTCAAGTTTAATGTACGCTACTGTACGAGATAATGTGAGTCTCGTTAAATGGGTTCTGATAATGGTTTGTAATTTAGTTTTTACATTAGCAATATGGCTGGGAAGAGCACAGAGAACTTAGATGTATTGATCTTCGTGATTATTACCGTGTGTATGGTTATACTCGCGCTGGCAATTATTTGCTCCGTTTTCTTTTATCAGCGTAAACTTCAGCGACGTAAAAACGAGTTGAAGAATATCGAAATTGCTTATCAAAAAGACCTTGTAAGTGCTGCAATTGATGGTCGGGAACAAGAGAAGCGTAGAATTGCTTTCGAATTGCACGATGACATTGGCTCTACATTAACCGCTGTTAAATTCGGAATCGCTTCGGCAAGTATGTCGGATGAAGAGAAGAAGATTCTAAACGAAAACCTTGGAATAGCCATTAATAAAGTGCGTCAAATTTCCTATGAGATGATGCCCTCTATTCTTGAGGAATTGGGAATTATTGCAGGAATCAACAGTTTAATTGGCAATCTGAACTCTCAAGTGAAGGATATTGAATTTGAAATTCAGGCGGTTAACGATCCAAAGTCCGAGGAACAAACACCAGATATCGAATTGGCTATTTATAGAGTGATTCAGGAATTGATGAACAACATCATAAAATATTCAGAGTCCACCCACGTGAGTGTGCTCTTTATTCAAGATGAACTTGGATTGGATGTTACCATTGATGATGATGGAAAAGGTTTTGATCCCGCCGTTGATGTAGATAAAACATTGCCTTCTTTGGGAATGAGAAATATTGCTATGCGATTGCAGCATATCGGAGGAACAATTAATTTTACCAAAAAAGAGAGAGGCACTAAGGTGCGTGTGCAATGGAAAGTAAAGGCATAGTAAGAGTTGCAATTGCTGAGGATCAGGCAATATATCGTCAGGGATTAGAGAATCTTTTGAATAGTTTTGCTGGAGTAAACGTGGTTTGTTCTGTGGAAAATGGTCAGGAGTTGATCAATACACTTCAGCACGAACGCATAGACGTAGTTTTTCTCGACTACCGAATGCCGGTTTTGAATGGTTTGGAAACTGTACGCCGAATTAGAAAATTTGACAAGAAACTGAAGATCTTGATCATCTCTATGTACGACGATAATGTTTTCGTTGAGCAAACCATTGAGAGTGGAGCTAATGGTTACCTGTCTAAGGATGATAGCCCGGAGGAAATTGAACGAGCAGTATTTTCTTGCATGGAAACAGGTTATTACCTGAGCGATAGAACCTCTAAAATGCTGATCTCAAAATTGATGGTAAATGGAAAGATCAAACCGCAGTTAGAGACCCGTCAGGTAGAATTCACACCGTTCGAATTACAAGTATTACAGATGATCTGTAAAGAGTTCACCACTCAGGAAATTGCAGATGTAACATTTAAAGCGAAACGTACAATTGAGGGAGCAAGAACAATGATGTTACAAAAGGTTGGGGCTCGAAATGTAGTTGGATTGGTTATGTATGCTGTTAAGCACAACCTTATCAGCGAAGATGTAGCCGAGTAATTCGGGTCAATACTCCATAATACAACAATTTCCCACTTGTACTTTTCATCCAAAGTTCCGCATTCGTATACTTGAATTTTGGGCCGAGTTGCGCTAATAAACCATCAATTTTTGACACATCCATTTTGGGTGAATAGGTGTTCAAAATCAAGGTTCCATTCTTAGTTAATAACTGAAGTGCACTCTCTATTAAAGCTGGTAGGTCTTTCTCGAGTTTCCATTTCTCTTTATTCGCACCAACTCCCCATGCTGGCGGATCAAGTTGAACCAGGTCATAGGTGTTTGCACGTTTGATTTCTCTATTGATGAATTTGAAAGCGTCTTCCAAAACCCATTTTACAGAATGAATATGAGAACGTTCGGCGTTTATTTTCGCCCAATCGATCATTCCTTTTACACTGTCACAATGAATCACTTCGGCACCAGTTAAAGCTCCAAAGCAAGATGCTGCTCCCGTGTAGGCGAATGCATTCAAAAAGCGTTTCTCCGAATTTAGATTTTCCGCAATATATTCCCAGTTGGTATGTTGTTCAGGGAACAATCCAATGTGTTTGTTCGAAGTAACTTCTAAAGCAAAATGCAGGTTCTTAATTCGAATTTCCCAATGATCAGGAGCATCGTCTTTAAGCTTCTTCCAGGTGCCGTTTAAGCTTCCGGTGCTATTGGGGACAAATTCCCAATGAGCCATGTTTTGCCAGTCACTTTTTGGTAAACCTGGTTTAAAATAGGCCTGGTGTTCCGGACGAATAGTAACTATTTCGCCCCAGCGCTCCAGCTTCAATTCATTTCCCGCATCAATCAGTTCGTAATTCTCAGGAAATTCAGCGTAAACTTTCATCTTAACGCGAACGTGGCGTCTTCTTTCTACCTCCCATCATTTGCGCCATACGCATTTGATTTTTAGAAGGTGTGTTTTGAAGTTGCCCCTGCATCATTTTGATCTGATCCTTCAACATACCGCTGTTGTCAAGCTTTTTGGCTTCACCAAGCAAGGTAATTGATTCCTGGCGGCGACCAGTTTGAGCACAAATTCCAGCTAAATGCATGCGTGCCATTGCCTGATCATGTCCGCGTTTCAAACCAAGGCCAATTGCTTTACGCAACATCATTTCGCTTTTCGCGTGACCAAAACTTTGAGCATTCAACAAGGCCTGCATGTAAATTACGTAGGCATGCTGACGACGTGGTAATAACTGTGGATGCGTAATTCTGTTCATTGCTATTGCAGCACGAACCTGATCTCCTTTTCGCATGTTGTTAATGGCTAAAGCAACATTTTCATTGATGATAAATGTTGCACCAACAATAGCAGTAATAAGAATCATGAAGATTCCCCAACCCCAGTATCCGGTATAGAAAAGGTAGTATGTAAAAAATAATAATCCTGCTGTTAGAACACAGCGAATAATAAATGCTCTCATTTTATAGCTTAATCAATTGTTGCGATACATTTTAACTCAATAGCAATAGGTGTAGGAAGAGAGTTGATCTCAACTGTAGTTCTACACGGCTGATTGTCTTTGAAATACTCTGCGTAAATACGGTTGTAGGTATGGAAATCACGCTTCATGTTTACAAGGAAAACGGTAACATCAACTAGGTTGTCCCAACTTGATCCGCTTTCTTCAAGAATTACACGAACGTTATCAAATACACTTCTGCATTGAGCCTCAAAATCAAATTGAATGAAGTTTCCATTTTTATCTAATTCCAATCCCGGAACCCCTGAATCTGTTGCGTCAGAACCGGCTACACGCGGTCCAACTCCCGATAAAAACAGCAAATTTCCTACTTTACGAGCATGAGGATATAATCCAACCGGTTTCGGTGCTTTACTCGTAGAGATACGTGATTCTTCAGACATCTGATTTATTTTGAATGCAAAGATAAGTTTTTAAGATAATAGAAGAAGTTTCATTAGTAATAATGTATCAATCACAAATTTTTGGCTACTTTGGGATATCAAATCGGAAACGACTATAACACTCAAAAAAAACTATCTTTGAACCCGGAATCATGAAGAAATCGATGTTGAATATTGCAGTTATTGGAGGCGGAAGCTGGGCAACCGCTTTGGTTAAAATACTGTGTAACAATAGAGATAAGGTTTATTGGTTCATGCGGAATGAGGATGCGGTTAAACACCTTTTGACATATCGTCACAATCCACATTACCTGCAATCTGTTGAATTTGATTTGAATAAAATTGAAGTTTCGAGTAATCTTTCTGAGATTATTTCGAAGGCAGATGTATTGATTATTGCCACTCCATCAGCGTTTTTGGTGAAATTGTTCGAGAATACCAATCCAGAGCAATTCAAAGGAAAAGTGGTGTATTCTGCTGTAAAAGGAATTGTTCCTGAATATAATGCTATTCCAGCACGATTCTTTCACAAAACCTTTGGAACTCCTTATTCTGATATCGGAATTATTTCAGGACCTTGTCATGCAGAGGAAGTTGCACTTGAGCGTCTTTCTTATCTGACAATTGCTTCTCAGAATGAAGGTCAAGCTAGGGAAATGGCCAATGCACTTGCTTGTCGTTACATTAAAACCACTATTTCTGACGATCTTTTTGGAACAGAATTATCCGCTGTTTTGAAAAACGTTTATGCCCTGGCTGCTGGAATTTGTGCCGGATTGGGTTATGGAGATAACTTTCAGTCGGTTTTGATTTCAAATGCTATTCAGGAAATTGAAAATTTCATTGATGAGGTGAGTCCAATTCACCGTGATGTGAAGTCGAGTGCCTACTTAGGCGATTTACTCGTAACAGCTTATTCCAAATTTTCCCGTAACAGAACTTTCGGTCAAATGATTGGTAAAGGTTACTCTGTGAAAACGGCTCAACTGGAAATGGAAATGATTGCCGAAGGTTATTACGCGACCAAATGTGCAGTTGAGATTAATAAGAAGTTTAATGTTGAAATGCCCATTCTTCAGGCAGTTTACAACATTCTGTACGAGAAAATTTCTCCAACCATCGAAATGAAGATCCTAAGCGATAAACTGACCTAGAAAATGCTCCCGCGAAGTACGCGAAGGTCGCGGAGTCATTTTATAGCAGTTGCCTGAAGTTTTGGTTAGTTCACTTTTTCAGATTCATTGCATTTTTTTTTCAATATCAAATTAACCTTTGCGCTCTCTGCGCACTTCGCGGGAGACAACGACTAAATCTATTTAGTTGAAAAAAAGCTGGTTAAGCTCTTTTTAGTTCCTTACATTTGGTTCTCATACTCTACTACGATGAAACAAATTCTCCTTGTTACTGCCCTTCTTCTGTCAACAATTTCTATCTCACAAGACGTTGACTTCCTGCAATATTGTAACAACGCCTATGCACAGTTTCCAGAGATTCCCAAGGGAGTTTTAGAAGCGACAAGTTATACGCAAACCCGTTTTGCTTATTTGGATGGAACTCAGGATGAATCTTGTTCCGGTTTGCCACTTTCATATGGATATTTTGGAATGGTGAAGGATGGAAAGGGTTATTTCAAGAACAATTTCAAAACGGTAAGTAAGCTGTCGAAAATTCCTGCGAGTGAAATGTCAACGGATCCTTCCAAAGAAGTTTTGGCCTATGCTTCAGCATTTAATCATTACTATCAAACGGTCAAAAGTCAGGGAATTGAAAAAGCCCTTTATTTAACGTTCGATGCGCTTTCTTATTTGTCTGATTCGGGAGCTGTAAATCGGTTTGCAAGAGATGCCGAGATTTATGAGCTGTTTAAGTTTCTCAATACTTCATCAAATTCTGCGAAATTTAGTTTCCCAACCTATCATTTGGATTTCGTAAAGGCGTTCGGAAACAACGCGGCTTTACTGAGTGCAACTAAGGTGATTTTCGAACCAACAGGAATTGTTTCATCTAACGGTGAAAAATACAAACCGATTTCAGTGAACCAAAAATCTGTGGAATATACTCCCGCCATTTGGAATCCTGCCCCCACTTGTAATTACAGCTCAAGAAACGGAACCGCGATTTCTGCGATAACGATTCATACAATTCAAGGAAGCTATGCTGGAGCAATTTCCTGGTCGCAAAACTGTAATTCGAGTGTTTCTTACCATTATGTGGTTCGTTCTTCTGACGGACAAGTAACTCAAATGGTGAATGAAGCAAATAAGGCGTGGCATGTTGGATCTGAAAATCCGTATACCATTGGTTATGAACATGAAGGATACATCGATAATGCAAGTTGGTATACAATGGCCATGTATAATGCTTCGGCTGGAATTACGAGAGATATTTGTCAAAGCGGTTATGGAATCAGTCCGTTAAGATGTTTTTCCGGACCAGCGACTTCCGGTTCTCAGGTTCTTGGTGGCTGTACAAAGATCAAAGGCCATCAGCATTATCCAAATCAAACGCACACCGATCCGGGAATCAACTGGAATTGGTCGTTGTATTACACATTGGTAAATAACAACCCTACACAAAGCACAGTGACTTCTGCAACCGGAAGTTTTACGGATACTGGTGGTGCAGCTTCAAATTATGCGAATGATGAGCGTTATTTTACCTTAATTCAGCCAACTGGAGCAACAAGTGTTACACTCAATTTTACGGCTTTCAATACGGAAGCCAATTGGGATTATTTATACATCTATGATGGAGCTACGAATTCTTCTCCCTTGATCGGAACTTACACTGGAACCGCTTCCCCGGGAACTGTAGTTTCTTCCGGAGGTTCACTTTTAATCGAATTCAGAAGTGATTGTGCTACCGTGGCCGCGGGTTGGCAAGCGAACCGGACAAGTGTTGTTCCAACCGTTACACCGCCGGATGCGACTCCACCAACTACTGCGGTGAGTAATCCTCCACAATGGGTAACACAAAGTTTTACTACAACGTTTACGGATCAGGATAATGCTGGTGGAAGTGGTTTGGAGAAAAGCTATTACCAAGTCATTGATTATGATGGTTCTGATTGGCGTGCGAATGATGAATTGGGATTCTTCAGTGATAATTTTGATCAGGCAGCATTACACGCAGATTGGACTACAAGTACAGGAACCTGGGCACTGAACAACGGATTTCTCGGCCAAACAGACGAAGCGAACACGAATACAAATGTTTATACGGAGTTGACTCAAAACTTGAGCAACCGCTATTTGTACCATTGGTCAGGTGCAATTTCAGGAGCTGGGACCAACCGCAGAGCCGGATTCCATTATTTCTGTTCAGATGCTTCGCTTCCAAATCGTGGAAATTCCTATTTCGTGTTTTTTAGATTGGATAACGCTAAAGTGCAGCTTTACAAAGTAACAAATGACGTTTTCTCGTTGGTTGATGAAGTGAGTTATACGTTCACTGCCGGAACATGGTATGATTTCAAAGTGGTTTATGATAGAATTTCAGGGAAACATCAGGTGTATATAGACAATGGTCTGGTACAAACCTATGTAGATCCTTCGCCAATTTTAGATGGTGATTTTATTTCTTTCAGAAGTGGAAATGCTGCTTATCAGGTAAATAATTTGAAAGTGTATCGTTCCAGAGCTGCAAGTGTAACTACGGATGTTCAGTCCACCGGAGCATTGCGTTTTCAATCGGTGAACCCTTCCACAGAAGCTGGTCGAATCAAATCGATTGTGCAGGATAGCACAGGCAATCTTTCAGCAATTCAGCAGCAAGATGTGTTTGTAGATTGGACGCCGCCAGTAGATATTTCATCCGTAAATGATGGAACTTCTTCAGATATTTCCACAACTGCAAGTAATACAACGATAGAGGCGAATTGGTCAACAACTACAGATCCGAATTCAGACATCAATTCCTATTGGGTGGCAGTTGGAACAACAGCTGGAGCAACGGATGTTTATCCCTGGACAGACAATTACTGGAATACTTCGGTGAGTATTGGAGGTTTGAATTTGACCATTGGAACGACTTACTACGTTTCTGTAAAAGCGAAGAATGGTGCTGGATTGTGGTCGCAAGTAACAACTTCGAATGGGCAATTGGTTGTTGCACCAACCGATCCACCAGTTGCAAACTTCTTTGTTCAGAATACAAATGTTTGTGCTGGTCAAACCATCGCATTTGAAAACACAAGTAGCAACGGGCAGACCTATAACTGGTCATTTTCAGGTGGAATTCCTGCAACCAGTTCGGATGTTGAACCTTTGATCTCGTATGCTGCAAGTGGAACCTACAATGTTCAATTAATCGTAACGGGTCCTGGCGGAGCTGATACCTTAGTTCAAACAGTGAATGTGGAAGTTAGTTCACCGGTAAGTGCCCAATTCGGGACAAATGCAATCGATCTTTATCTGCCAAACGCAATAGTGACTTGTACGAATAGTTCAACGAATGCCAATGGCTATTTCTGGAATTTTGGTGATGGAGCTAATAGCTCAGATGACAATCCGTGGCATCAGTACACTCAGGAAGGTGATTATACGATTACGTTAATTGGAGTGAACAATGCTTGTCCGAATGATACGGCGACACAAGTTGTTCATGTGCACGATGACCTTTCGGTTTCAACGGAAGAATTGTCAAACATTTCTCTTTATCCAAATCCCTCAACGGGTGTGGTAACTATCTCTTCTCAGAATTCAGCATTGAATGCCGTTAAGGTTTATGACGAATTTGGGAAATTGGTGCTTGAACAAAAACTGGATCAGAAAGAAAATGAGATTGATTTAAGCAAATATGCAAATGGAACGTATATGTTCCGAATTGCATCCGAAAACGGCAAAGAGATTCTCCGAAAGATTGTGGTTATGTAAAACGCGTAGGGGCGAATCATTATTCGCCCCTACCATATTTTTATCGTTTGATGTCTATTAATCAATCAAATCCACCATCAAGGTTTCATCGTTTTTCGTCACCTTCAATAACCCATTTTTGGTTAATCCTTTGATACTTGTGTCCCAGGCCTTGTTGCTCAAGTTCACAGACGTTTTCAGAGCATTCAGTTCCATGCTTTTTTCACGTTGCATGATTTCGAAAATGATTTTCTCGTTATCGTTCAATTCCACTTTAACCGTTTTTTCAGGGCGCATTTGAGGAAAGAACAGAACCTCCTGGATAGAAGGATTGTTCGTCAGATACATGATCAAACGGTCCATTCCAATCCCTAAACCAGATGTTGGCGGCATACCGTATTCCAAAGCGCGCAAGAAATCGTAATCGATCAAACCATTTGCTTCGTCGTCACCTTTTTCGGCTAAACGAACCTGGTCTTCAAAGCGTTCGCGCTGATCAATCGGATCGTTCAATTCAGAATAAGCATTCGCTATTTCCTTACCACAAACCATCAATTCGAAACGCTCTGTCAATTCAGGATTATCGCGGTGAACTTTACATAATGGCGACATTTCCTTCGGATAATCCGTAATGAACGTTGGTTGAATGTAATTTCCTTCACATTTCTCTCCAAAGATCTCATCAATTAATTTTCCTTTCCCCATTGTGGAATCAACGGCAATTCCCATTCCTTTAGCTGCTGCGAACAATTCCTCTTCGGTTTTACCATGAATATCGAATCCGGTAAAGTCGATGATTGATTGACGCATTGTTACGCGTTTGTATGGTGCCTTAAAGCTGATTTTATGTTCGTTGAATGTACAATCCGTAGTTCCATTAACGGCGATTGCACAGTTTTCCAATAAACGCTCAGTGAAATCCATCATCCAGTTGTAATCTTTGTAAGCAACATAGATTTCCATAGCTGTAAATTCCGGATTATGCGTTCTGTCCATCCCTTCGTTACGGAAGTTTTTCGAGAACTCGTAAACACCATCAAATCCACCAACGATCAATCTTTTCAAATACAATTCATTCGCAATACGCATATAAAGCGGAATGTCTAAGGCATTGTGATGTGTAATAAACGGTCGGGCAGAAGCTCCACCAGGAATAGATTGCAAAACCGGAGTTTCCACTTCCATGTATCCTGCTTCGTTGAAGAAATTTCGCATTGCAGTGAACAACTTTGTACGCTTCACGAATACCTCTTTCACATGCGGATTTACTACCATATCAACATAACGCTGACGGTAACGCAATTCAGGATCAGTGAATGCATCGTGCACTTTTCCGTCTGCATCTGTTTTTGCAACCGGAAGTGGTTTCAACGATTTGCTCAGTAAGGTAAATTCCTTCACGTTCACAGAAACTTCACCCACTTGTGTTTTGAAAACCTCACCTTTAATTCCGATGAAATCTCCCAAATCAAGGAATTTCTTGAACACATCGTTGTAAAGACTTTTGTCTTCACCCGGACAAAGCTCGTCGCGGTTAAAATATACCTGAATTCTTCCTTCAGCATCCTGAATCTCTGCGAAAGAAGCTTTTCCCATTACACGTTGACTCATCATTCGACCAGCCAGGCAAACTACTTTTCCTTCTTCAAAGTTCGCTTTAATAGCTGCTGAATAATCGCTTACCGGATAAAGTGCTGCAGGATAAGGTTCAATTCCTGCTTCACGAATGGCGTTAAGTGTTTGTCTGCGTTGTAATTCTTGTTCTGATAATTCCATTTTTCTAAGACTATTTTGACTAAAGACAATAGACTCAAGACTTATTTCGTCTAACCCATTGATTGGGCTACTGAGCTTGTCGAAGTATCAATTTTATTGTTTTTCTATTTTAAATTTAATTCATTGGCATTAGACGATTGAACATTAACCTTGGACTAAATGAGTCTCAAGTCTTTTGTCTATCGTCTTGGGGCCGTTGTTACCAGTTCGGACAACTGTCACAACCATTTTTTGGATGGAAGTACAGTAAAAATCCTGCTGTTGCAAAGTATGATGATAAACCAAATTGCTGACGTGCAAACTGATTTTTGTCATCTGGTCGTGTTCGCACATGTGGTAGATTTACATAAGCCAAAGCGCTTTCCATAGTAACGAAGAAATGTTTGAAGAACTCCAAACGTAAACTTGCATTTACACTGAAACAGAAACCAGAGATCGATGGAGTTGCAAATGTATGTTCTCTTGCAAAATTCAAATCATTAAATGTTAGAACAGGACCAGTTCCAGCGCCAAGATTTCCGGTTAGTGCGATCTGACGTTGTGTTCCCAATTCCCATAAATCAAATGAACGCATCAACTCAAAACGAAGAAGATTACATCCGTTAGTGTTTTCGTAATGGAAAGTATCAATATCTGTAACAACGGGCTCGTCTGTGTAATTCCCGCCCCAGTTGTCGTCAATTCCTTCAGCAATATGTCCGTCAAGCAACACGTGATTTTGGTCTGCCATTACATATTTGTAATGATCAACTCCAAACGTAATTGCCCATCTATCGGTGTAATAGTAACCAAATCGGCCATTGTACTGAGGTACAGTGATCGTTGATGGATTGAAATATACGTTTGCCTTAAAAGCGTCAGGGCGATCGTAAGCTGTTACATCTTTCAACTTGAAATCGTAATCAGAACCTACAAAACGAATGTCAGATTTCGTATAGTACGACCTGTTGTACCCCCAATAAAAAAAGAACGATCCGGCATCAGTGCTGTGTTTCTTTTTGTGTTTTGAGACTTGCGCGATTGCGGTTGTGTTTGCTAGTGCGCACATCACCACGGTTAACATTAGTAGGATGATTTTTTTCATTTTCATCACATGTTTTAATTAACTATTTCGACATTTTAAGGAAAGCCACCTCTTTATCAGTCAGATGACGGTAAAATCCTCTTGGTAAATCTTTCTTTGTTAAGCTCGCAAACTGAACGCGGTCCAATTTTACAACCACGTATCCTAATTTTTCGAACATACGACGTACAATTCGGTTCTTTCCGGAGTGAATTTCAATTCCAACTTCACGAGACGATTTACCATCTTTCACGTATTCAACGTGATCAGCAGCAATTCTTCCATCTTCCAATTCAATTCCCGACTTCAACAATTCCAAATGTTCTAATGAAACTGCTTTATCAACTTCAACCTGATAAATCTTCTTTGCCTGATAACGTGGGTGAGTTAATTTCTTCGCCAAGTCACCATCGTTTGTAAAAAGAAGCAATCCAGTTGTATCTCTATCCAATCTTCCGACCGGGTAAATTCGTTCTTTACACGCTTTGAAAACCAATCCCATTACGGTTTTTCGCCCCCAGGGATCGTCCATAGTTGTAATGAAATCCTTCGGTTTGTTCAAAAGAACGTAACGTTTTGTTTCCGCATTAATCGTTTCACCATCGTACTGCACCTTATCTCCTGGTTTAATCTTATAACCCATTTCGGTTACAACTTTACCGTTGATACTCACTACACCGGATTGGATCAATACATCAGCTTCTCTTCGCGAACAAACACCCGCATTCGATAAGTATTTGTTCAAACGAATTTCATCTTCGTTGAATGTTGGAAGCGGATCACCCTTACGCACTTGTTTACGCGGATCAATTCTGTAAGCTCCTGATTTTGAATTGGGTTTACTGTCTGATTTTGCATCAGGTTTGTCAGTAGATTTCGCCGCTGATCTAGGCTTGCCAGCAGCAGGTCTTGTTGGCTTTGCGCCAGTTTTACGCGGGCCTTTAGATGCGTTCGTATCACGCGATCCCGGTTTTCTTGTGTTCATCTCGAGCAGAATAAAAAGCTAACCAACGTTGGTTAACGGGCGCAAATATACGAAAAATATGGTGATGCACAAGGTGTTGGTTGTAGGGTGAACTCGCCACTACTCTGCGTCGTAAAGAATGGTATGTGTGGAAAAGTGATTAAAATAAGTTCGTTCATAAATCATTTTTGCGTTACAAGTATTGTTAATTTTGTAACTCATTTGAGAAGCATGAAAAAAATTCTTGTACTAGGAGCTGGTTTATCCGCCTCGTCATTGATTCGCTATTTACTTCAACATTCTGAAGAAGAAAATTGGCAAATTCGTGTTGTTGATCGGAATTTAGATTTGGTGAAGCGCAAACTGGGTAATTACAAGAATGGCGTAGCTCTTGCTTTTGATGCACTTATTCAAACCGAAAGATATCCTCAGATTGAAGAAGTTGATTTGGTAATTTCTATGCTTCCTGCTCGATTTCATATTGACGTTGCGAGAGATTGTTTGAAAGCACGTAAACACCTCATTACGCCTTCATATATTTCAAATGAAATGAAAGAATTGCACGATGAGGTAGAAGCTGCCGGTTTGATCTTCATGAATGAAATTGGCGTGGATCCGGGAATCGATCACATGAGTGCAATGAAAATCATCGATGAGATCAAGGAAAATGGTGGCGATTTATTGGCGTTCAAATCATATTGTGGTGGACTGATGGCTCCCGGTTCTGATAACAATCCATGGAAGTATAAGTTTACCTGGAACCCAAGAAATGTGGTATTGGCGGGACAAGGAACGGCACAATACATTGATAGAGGACAATACAAGTTTATTCCTTACGGGCAGATTTTTACTAGAATAGAGTCTGTCACTGTGGATGCAATCGGAACTTTTGAAGGTTATGCCAACCGCGATTCGCTTTCATATAGAGAAGTATATGGATTGGAAGATATTCCAACAATGGAGCGTGGAACTTTAAGATGTAAAGGCTTTTGTCCGGCATGGAACATCTTTGTTCAGTTGGGAATGACGGATGATTCTTATGTGTTCCCGCATTCAGAAATACAAACCCGTAGGTCTTTCTTAAATGCATTTTTGACTTATGATGAGTCAAAAACCATCGAAACGAAGTTCAAAGAATTTTGTGCGTTGCATGGTGTTCATTCAATCGAACAATTTGAATTTTTGGATTTGTTCAACGGAACCGATCTTTTGGAAAAAGAAAATGCTACACCAGCCCAATTGTTAGAGCTGATTCTGGTAGATAAATGGAAATTGGAACCAAATGACAAAGACATGTTGGTCATGGTTCACAAATTCGAATATGAGAAGAACGGAAAGCGTTACGAGATTCAATCTTCCATGATCAACGTTGGTGAAGATCAGGTGTATACTTCCATGTCGAATACAGTTGGACTACCAGTTGCGATTTGTGCAAAGCACATGTTGAACGGAAACTTTACAACGAAAGGTGTTCAGGTTCCAACGGCAAAAGACGTGTACACTCCAATTTTGGATGAACTGTCTGATCTTGGTATTATCTTTAATGAGTCGGAAAAGGAGTTGGCTTGGGCTGTAGTATAAAGTTTATTTCATTGTTCTGGTCATACTTGACGGTGTAACAATAATGAAATCAGCTTTTCCGATGAAATCTTTATCGAGTTTGTCTAAATTTTCCTGAGAAACAGTTGAGATAGTCAATACTTTTGTCCCCTTTCGGTAGTGCTCAATGTACCACATAATTCCCTGATGATAATCGGAATGAAAGGCTCCGTTCAAGTGAAGAAACAATCCGTTTTTCTGCAATTTGGAACAGATTGAATAAGCCATGGTTGCATCTTTTATAGCTTGTGCAAGAGCGAAATCAATTCCTGAGGCATGCATTTCTTTACCCATTTCTATCAATTCGGTGTATTGAGATAAAGTGGAATCGAAGGCAAACGGAAGCGGACACATGAATTGTTTCTCGGTATCTGAAAGCGAATCCAACGACTTTAATCCCTTTTTGAAAACAAGACTAGCGTATTTACGTGTAACGTTTGTTGCGTAATAGGGAGTTTTGTTTTGCTGTGCCCAATAGAGCAGAGGCGCATAATCCGTGTCAAAGTTACTCCACAATTTCGTGCTGTCTTTTAACTGTTTTACATCACCGTTTTCGATGAAAGTTGCTAAAGCCGTTGATTGATGTAACTCGAACATTTCAGCTCCAATCGCAAATCCTTCATGTTTTTTTAGCGATTTTGCCAATTCCAGTTGTAACCAATGTGCAATCGGATCATCATGCAATTCTCCAAAAAGCACCACTTCTTTTTCCAGCGAAGATTTTACCAAAGCACTAAATGTGGTTTTCTTTCCTTCCGAAGTAAAGATCTGATAAGCCGGCAAATCTTGCGAAAACCCACTGGTAACTGAAAGTAGTAAGCAAAGAATGAATAGAAATCTCATATTCCAAAAATAAGGAATTGAAACAAACTAAAGAGAATACCATTACTTCCCACAGATACACAGATTAAAGCTCGCCTATACTTCGACAAACTCAGCACAGGACGGTCTCGCAAAATGGCGTCTGGTAAGCGCCATAAAAGCTGTGCATCTGTGGGATTTTTTTATCAAATTCTTTTTGGGGAATCATCTCTTTTTTCATTCTTTAACGTATTGTGGGTATTTCCTTATGAATTAATCGTTGTAGTTTCATTCTACCTTGTATTTTTGCATCATGCGGAAAAGCATCCAGACGATAACAAATAGAATTCCTTCCAACGTGAAGTTTTTGCTTGTACTCTATGGTTTCGCGATGCTTTTACTTACGGTTTCCCGAATATTTTTCTATTTCACATACGCATCACTCTTCTCAGGAGTTGGCTTAGGTGAATGGTTCGCGGGGGCCTGGTTTGATGCTGTGACATTGGCTTTATTGCTTTTGCCGTTCATTATCCTTTGTCTCCTGCCGTTCAACCTTCTTCTGAATCGTTGGTACAGATTTTTGGCTGCGCTGCTTTATTTCATTCCTGTTCTGGGCATTTTAGCAGTTAACTTTCTCGATGTTGGTTACTTTAACTTTACACACAAACGATCCACGTCGGACTTATTCGCGATTGTCTCTGCTGGTGATGATGTAAAACAATTACTCGGCAGTTTTTTGCGTGATTTCTGGCTGTTACTGCTGCTGTTCATTCTACTTCTTGTGGTCATGATCTATGTATTCAGACGTGTGGCCAAACGGATCATCAAAAAGGATGTAAGGGTTGTTCAAGGTTCTGCTTATGTGGTTTTACTGATGTGTGTCTTCATCCTTGTTGGTCGAGGTGGATTCATTTACAAGCCTTTGTCTGCAATTGATGCCACGCTTTTTACAGAACCTCAAAACAGTGCATTAATTCTGAATACAGGTTTTACCATTTTGAAATCAATAGGTAAATCTGATTTGCAGGAAGAAGACTTTTTCAAGGAGAAAGAGTTAGCCAAATACTTCAATCCACGTCACACATCCGAACCTCAGAATTTGATGGAAGGTAAACCCAATGTGGTTATTATCATGTTGGAGAGTTTCGGTAACGAATGGGTTGGGAAATTCAATCACAAAACTTCATACACACCATTTCTGGATTCTTTGCTGGATGAATCGTGGTACTTTGAATATGGTTTTTCGAACGGAAAGAAATCAATAGAAGCAGTTCCTACAATTACAGCTTCCATTCCTACCTTGATGGATAATCCGTTTATCTCCTCAAGCTACAGCAGCAATCAAATTCAGGCTTTACCGGAAGTAATGAAGCAGAATGGTTATTCAACGGCCTTTTATCACGGAGCTACAAATGGTTCTATGCGTTTCAATAGTTTCGCGAAGCAAGCTGGATTCCAAGAGTACTTTGGTCGTTTGGAATATAACAACGATGCACACTCTGATAAGACATGGGGAATTTTAGATGAATACTTCAATCCGTGGTCGGCAAAAATGATGAGCAAACAGAAGCAGCCATTCATGGCAACCTTGTTTACGCTTTCTTCACACCATCCTTATTACATTCCACCAAAATGGAGAAATAAACTCAAAAAAGGTCCACAGCCAATTTGCAAAAGCATTCATTACGGTGATGTAAGCTTAAAAATGTTCTTTGAACAAGCCAAAAAGGAAAAGTGGTATAACAACACCATTTTTGTTTTGGTGGCAGATCACACTCCCGCTACTGAAAGTAGAGTTTATGGTCAGCGAACAGAAATGTACCGTATACCAATTGCATTCTATTCGCCTTCTGGCAAATTGCCTAAGAAACGCGACAAAGCAATTTTTCAGCAAATGGATATTTATCCAACGGTGATTGATTTGTGTAATTTGAAGACGAATTATTACGCCTTCGGACATTCATACTTTTCGAAAGATCCGAGAGAAGCTGTGGCCTTTTTGGAAGGATCCTATTATTACACCTGGAATAACCTCATGTTGGTTTATTCGAACGGTGAAGTTGTGAATCTATTCGATATTACCAAGCGAACAGCAACTCCGAAAGATTTGCTGAAGGTGAAGAAGAAAGAGGCTAAGATCATGGAGAAACGGTTGAAAGCGTTAATTCAGGCTTATTCACACGATTTGATTAACAATAAAATGGTGGTGAAATGAAAAAGCGCATTCGATTCATCATCAATCCCATTTCAGGCGGAGTAAAGAAGGCAAAAGTTCCGCAAATGATTGAGACTTATCTCGATCACTCGAAATACGATTACGATATTGCTATTACACAGTATAAAAAGCATGCACAAGCCATTGCTCGCGAATCTGCTAACGAAGGAATTGACATTGTTTGTGCAGTTGGGGGTGACGGATCGGTTCATGAAGTGGGAACCGCGCTTGTTGGAACAAAATGTCATTTGGCGATTATTCCAACGGGCTCAGGAAATGGTTTAGCACGTCACTTAAAAGTTCCACTGAAAACACCGGAAGCGATCAAGAATATCAATGCGTTTCATAGCACGTGCATGGATACTGGTTTAGCGAATGATAAGCGTTTTTTAGGTGTTGGTGGCTATGGATTCGATGCTTTTATCGCCAAACGTTTTGATGAATATCATATTCGTGGATTTTGGGGCTATACCCAATTGGTTTACGAAGAATATTTCTCTTATAAGCCGCCAAAGATCAAAATTGTGCTAAACGATGAAGTGATCAAAGGTGAATACCTGCTTTGTTCTATCGCCAATTCTTCCGAATTTGGAAACGGATTCTGTATTTCTCCGGCATCAAAAGTTACTGATGGACAGATGGAATTTGTGTTGCTTCGCAGATTTGCATGGTGGCGTACACTAGGGATTTTGGGACGCTTTTTCCTGAAAAAAGTAAACGGTTCACGTTTCATTCGTATTGTTCCTTTCCAAAAGGCACGGATTATTTTGCAGGAACCGTTGGCGCACTATGATGGTGAGCCATTTGTTGTGAGAAAAGAAATTAACTTAGAGGTAGTTCCTAAAAGTCTTTGGGTACTAACCGGAAGTGAGTATTAAATTAAAAATATACAGAAATGTTTATTGATATTGAGTTAGAATCAGTTCTAGGATATTTGAACAAGTTGGACGCTTCAGCTAAACCAGCCTGGGGAACAATGAGTGCTCAGCGAATGGTTGAACATTTGTCTGATACCTTGCGTATTGCAACAGGAAAAAATCCTCAAAAACAGATTGTTCCCGATGAGAAATTGGAAGGAATGTTACGTTTCTTAGATTCAGATAAACCAATGGCGAAAGGAATTTCGGTTGATTTTGCTACTCCTGAAATGAAACTTCGTCATGAAGAAATTGAACTTGCGATCGATGAGTTTGCTGAAGAATGGATTGATTTTGAAGATCTTTATGCTTCTAATCCGGAACATACAGAAGTTCATCCGTATTACGGGCCAATCAATTACAATCAGTGGTTGCGATTGCACCAAAAGCATTTAACGCATCATTTTGAGCAGTTCGGATTGTTGTAAATTTAGCTTACACCTATGAAAACTATTGAACTATACTACAAAGGGACAATCGATACTTTCATTGCGCTTTCGAAAGGGAAGTTCCTGAATTACTTTATTCCAAGTGTTGTTTTGGGGCTTTTACTTGGGTACTATTTCTATCAAATGCTTGATGTAAAAGAAGCAGCTAAGGATGCAGATTCGCTTCCAATTCTTGGTGGCGTGTTTTCCTGGATAATTGGTCAATTTGTTGATTTGATCGATTTTATTGTTGAGTCGGTTTTTGAATTTGTGGTATTGGTTTGTTTTTCACCTATCAATGCCCTGCTTAGTGAAAAGTACGATAACTCTCTTACTGGAAATAAGTTTGATGGCGGTTTTATCCGATTGATCAATGACATTCTTCGCGCAATTTTCATTGTAATCATCGCATTGTTTTTTCAGCTGCTGATTACCGGATCATGGTATCTGCTTACCTGGATAGTTGCTCCGTTAGATGTATTTACACCAGTCGTGAACTTTATAGTTCCAGCCTATTTTTTTGGTTTCTCCCTGTTCGATCTGTCACTTGAACGTTATGGAGTTTCAACATTTAGAAGCTGGGGTTATAGTTTCAAGCGCTTTTTGGCAATGGTTGTTGCCGGAAGTTTATTTATCCTGCTGCTGAAGATTCCATACTTAGGTATTATCTTAGCGCCAGGAATACTTACAATGATTACAACCTATGTTTACGTTCACAGAGAAGGTAAAATAGTTCAGGAAAAAATAGTTGAAACAGAAGTATAATGTCTACTGAAACAAGTTCATTTCCCAATACATCCAAAGAAGAGTGGATCAACATTCTAACGAAGGAGTTAAAGGGAGCCCCAATTGAAACACTTCATAAACATGATGAAATTGAAGGATTAAGCTTCAATTCGTACATGCATGAAACCGACAAATCAGCAACGTTTTCTGATCCCGGTTTAGCGCCATATGTTCGTGGAGTAAAACACGAGAATAATGAATGGATAATCTCATGCCCTGTTTATCTGCGTGATGATGTTTCAGAAGCGGAGAGCAATCAATTTATTCTTGATCAGCTGATGAAAGGCTCAACAGGAATTTACCTTATTGCAGAAACAGATAGAGATATTGATTTTTCTCGTTTGTTTTCAGAAGTTGGACTCGAGTTTATCTATCCTTCGTTTGAGGCAAGAACAATAGCTCAGGCAAACGCGTTCACTCAATTTTTAGGGTCGAATGCAGGAACAGTGATCTCTAAGGAGAATCATACTTCTATTTCAATAAATGCATATTTAGCGCAACAAAGCGGAGCAAATGCAACGCAGGAATTGGTTGTGGCGCTTTCCGAAGGTCACGATGCTTTAGTGAAACAACTCGATGCTGGTAAAACGGTTGATGAGGCATGTAAAAACATTCAATTCAATTTTGGAGTCGGGACAAAATACCTGATTGAAACTGCAAAATTCAGAGCTTTCAGATGGTGTTGGTCAACGTTAGTTAGTGCATATAAACCAGAACATCAATGTTCCAAATCTGCACGAATTGTAGCCAAAACCGGATTTACACACCTGAGCTTGAAAGATCCGTATACCAATTTGTTACGACAAACAACACAAGCCATGAGCGCAATCAATGGTGGAGTGGATGAATTGGTTTTACAGCCTTATGATGCTTATTCGTCGGAATTCAAACCGGTTTTCACACAGCGTATGGCAACAAATGTTTCGCTTTTACTTCAAGAAGAATCGTTCTTTTCAAAAGTGAGTGATGTAGCAGGTGGTTCATATGCGATTGATTTTTTCACGAAGTCGATTGCTGAAAATGCCTGGAAGAAATTCAAAGAATTGGAAGCGCTTGGCGGTTTGGAAAATGAAACTGCAGCTTCACAACTGAAAAATGAGATCGAAGCTACTGCGCAATTGAGAATTGAGCGTTTAAAGGAGAAAAAAGACAAATTGATTGGAATCAATATTTTCCCGAATCCGCAAACCGAAATTGGTCAATGGACTTCAGTTCCCGCAGGATGGAAGGGTTTACCAACTTTATTATTAGATACGGTATTATGAGTAAGCGCTTAAACTTTGGAAATGTTGAGCTGGAAAATACTCAGCTGGAAGGGAAGGCTTCCGAAAACGTATATACAACAGCCGAGAAAATTGAGCTGAATAGCTATTACGCAAACGCTGACTTAAATGATGTTAATCATTTGGGTTATGTGAGCGGAAAGGCCCCGTTTTTACGCGGACCGTATGGCTCCATGTATGCCATTCGACCGTGGACCATTCGTCAATATGCCGGTTTCTCTACTGCAGAAGAATCCAATGCATTTTACCGAAGAAATCTGGCTGCCGGACAAAAAGGACTTTCAGTTGCTTTTGACCTTGCAACGCACAGAGGATATGATTCTGATCACGAAAGGGTAGAAGGTGATGTTGGTAAAGCCGGTGTAGCTATCGATTCTATTTTGGACATGAAGATTCTCTTCGACCAGATTCCTTTGGATGAAATGTCAGTTTCTATGACCATGAACGGAGCTGTACTTCCAATTATGGCTTTCTACATTGTTGCTGCCGAAGAACAAGGAGTAAAACAGGAACAATTGACAGGAACCATTCAGAATGATATTTTGAAAGAGTTCATGGTTCGAAATACATACATTTATCCGCCAGCGCCCTCTATGCGCATTATCGCGGATATTTTCTCGTACACATCTCAGCACATGCCTAAGTTTAACTCGATTTCTATTTCGGGTTATCACATGCAGGAGGCAGGTGCAACGGCAAGTATTGAGTTGGCTTACACGTTGGCCGATGGTGTAGAATACATTCGTGCCGGATTGGCTGCGGGAATGGATATTGATGCTTTTGCACCGCGTTTGAGTTTCTTTTGGGCCATTGGAATGAACCATTACATGGAAATTGCAAAAATGCGCGCTGCGCGTTTGTTGTGGTCGCGTTTGGTTGCCCAGTTTAATCCGAAGAATGAGAAATCATTGGCGTTGCGAACGCATTGTCAAACTTCAGGTTGGAGTTTAACAGAACAAGATCCGTTTAACAATGTGGCTAGAACGTGTATTGAGGCCATGGCTGCTGGTTTCGGCGGAACACAATCGCTACATACGAATGCACTGGATGAAGCAATTGCGCTTCCAACTGACTTTTCAGCAAGAATTGCACGTAATACGCAGATTTACCTTCAGGAAGAAACGGGAATGTGTGATGTGATCGATCCTTGGGGTGGAAGTTACTACATTGAAAAATTGACGAAGAAGCTTGCTGATGAAGCTTGGTCGCTGATTCAGGAAGTAGAGGAATTGGGCGGAATGGCGAAAGCTATCGAAACCGGGGTTCCAAAAATGAGAATTGAAGAAGCTGCGGCAAGAAAACAAGCACGAATCGATGCTGGAAAAGACATTATTGTTGGCGTTAACCGTTTCCAATTGGAAAAGGAAGACCCAATTGATATTTTGGAGGTCGACAATACGAAAGTTCGCATTTCTCAAATTGAACGTTTGAATCAGTTGCGAAAAGACAGAAACGAAGAAGAAGTTCAATCGAGATTAAGTGATTTGGCTGAAGCCGCAAAGAACGGAACAGGAAATCTGCTTGATTTAGCGGTTAAATGTGCCCGAGCTCGAGCTTCTTTGGGTGAAATTTCCATGGCTATGGAAAAAACCTTCAATCGTCACAAAGCAACCATTCGCTCTATTAGCGGAGTTTATTCAGCAGAAAGTACTATGGATCCGGATTTCGAAAAAGCAACCTCTCTTGTAAAGCGCTTTGCTGAACTGGAGGGAAGACGACCACGAATTATGATTGCCAAAATGGGACAGGATGGTCATGATAGAGGAGCTAAAGTTATTGCAACCTCGTTTGCTGATATTGGTTTTGATGTGGATATAGGACCATTGTTTCAAACACCAAAAGAAGCAGCAATGCAAGCGGTAGAAAACGATGTTCATGTCTTAGGAGTTTCTTCTTTGGCTGCAGGACATAAAACGCTTGTTCCGCAGGTTATTGAGGAGTTAAAGCAGCTTGGACGACCAGATATTATGGTTGTTGCAGGCGGTGTAATTCCGGCTCAGGATTATGGATTCTTATATGATGCTGGAGTGTTTGGGGTTTTTGGTCCGGGGACTAAAATTTCCAAAGCTGCTCAGGAAATTGTATCCTTGCTTATAAAAAGTGTTGAAAATTCGTAACTCTTATTGAATTTCGTCGTTGAATTAAACTGATTACGCTGGTCTAAGTGCTTGATTTGAAAAAGATTTTTATATTCGGCATAGCATTTGGTATGTGATAACCCAAACTGAACAAAATGAAAAAATTATTGCTTTTACTCGTATTATTTTGTGCTAAAGTAACTTTAGCTCAGCCCCCTGCATACGATGATTTATTGATGTATTACACTGATAAGCAGTGGGAAAAATTGATTAAGTCGGCAGAAAAATACACTAACAAGGAAGAAACAGCAAGAGATCCTCAAGCGCATTTATGGCTTGCAAAAGGATTGTATGAGATGAGTCAAAGTGGAAATACTGACGAGGCTTACAAAAATGCTTACAAAGACGCTATTGGTGCAATTGGTAAGTTCACGAAATTGGATAAAACTGGAGCTGTGAAGGCTGAGAATATGGCCTTCTTCGAAAAGTTCAAGTTCTCTGTTTCCGAAGTTATCTCGAACGAGATGTCGAATCCGAAGAAAGCTTCTGGTTGGGTGATTAAGTACTACAAGTTTGAAACCAATTACGTAGGTGCAAAATACCTTGAAGGTGCTTGTAAATTTTTATCTGGTGATAAAACAGGTGCAAATACATTTTGGAAAGAAGCAGAAACTCAGTTAACTGCAGCTATCAATAGCGGAACAGCTCCATTTGCTGTTGTTGACAGTTCTCCGGAAGAAGGAGAAGATGGGTATTCAGAAGCTGATAAAGCAATTTTCAAACTTGGAATCCTTAAAACGGTAGAATGCTACATGGCAAGCAAGCAACCGGATAAAGCGAAAGCTTTACTTGGGAAAGTTGCTAAATGGTACGAAAAAGATGAAGAATTCAAAGCTGTTTACGACGATATCGTAAACTAATTGAATCAAGAATATTTAAATCCCCCTTTCGGCATCTCGACTCCGCTCGATGACCTGAAAGGGGGATTTTTCATTTCATAAACATTCGGTTGTTATCAAATTTTGAAATTCGGGTTTATTTCCCTCGTTGATTCTGGTAATTTAGTAATATGAAAAAGTATCTGCTTCCGTTCAAGAACAAGTATATCCTTACGTTTACTGTTTTCTTGATCTACAATCTGTTCCTGGATGACGTAGATATTTTTACCATCATTTCGCAAAACAGAAAGTTATCTAAGATCAATGATAACAAAGTTGCCATGCAGCAGCAATTGAACGAAACCAAGCATACACTTTATCAAATGAGATTCGATTCAGAACTGGAACGATTTGCTCGCGAGAAAAAGTACTTTAAACGCGACGATGAAGATGTCTTCGTGATTACGAGTGAAGCAAGAAAGTAGCCGTGATTTGAAACACATGGTCACTGAGTTTTGTGCTATGTGTCCTATGTATCTATGTAGTTTTTAGTAAGTGCCATCCCCCAATTGATGAAAGAAACTATCGGTTTTGTAATTCATAAAAAGAACTCCTGGAAAATAGTACAAGGCAATTTGTTTGTAGTTATAACCAAACTTTGCCATTCGCATAGCGCCTTCCTGACAAAGTCCAACACCATGACCATAACCTCTTCCTCTCAAAACAACATCTGTTCCTTCCGCATAACAATTAAAGAATGTAGATTTCAAGCCAAATTTTTCACGGATATCGCGTAATGGAATTCCAAGTGCCGGATGAACAAAAAACGCACATCTATCCGGTTGATTGAAGCTATAGATCATTGTTCCAAAAACGCTGTCTTCTATTGGATAATTAAAGGTTTCTAACAGATAGTTTTTCCATGTTTCCTGTGGAATGCGTTTTTCCCAGGTCGCTTGCTTTGTGTAAATACAGAATGTGTCTTTAAACGTTGTCAGGTAAGAGATTTTGCTGTTCCAAACGTAATCAGGCTCTGATGTTTGTCCTCCGCAATTGGCGTGAAAGTAGGAATCAATTAATTTTCGTTGCGAATCGATCATTACAACACCGTCTGTTGAACGCACCGCGGTATCGATTGCCTGATTAAATCGAAGTTGGTAATGATAGGCCTGGCAATGCGTTCTATCGCAAAGATCGAAACCGTCTTTTTCATGCTTACCTAAGTACTTCATGGCGTACGTTCTACTCATCAAAGCCTGAACTTTGTAGTATTCCATGTATTTTCCACCGCCTCCTTCAGATTCTACAACTCCGCCAAGATAGTTGTTCATATCAACATGATTCACAACGGTAAGTGCTGATCCGGGAGCGGTAATTTCTACATTGTCCTTGTATTTACGTTCTTTGAATGCGTTGGTTTTCGAAGAGTAGATGATGCTTCCGTTCACTTTGTTACTCAGTAATTTCACTGTGGAAACGGTGTCTACGATTGTAGCGTTGATCTTTAATTCAATTTTTTTAGTTGAGATAAAGCGCAATTCAACGAATTCTGATGCCAGAATGGATCCATGAAAAATGGAATCACCATAAACAGAATACGAGCCATCGTTGTAAGCGAAAACGATTTGATTTACGGTGTAATCACGCAATACGCCAATGCGAATTTCCTGCGCAACCACATTGCGTCCTATCAATAAGAGAAACAGGATGAAGAAAAACCGCATTTTGCAAAATTAAACCGAAGCCAGGCATCAGTAGACCAGAGCTTAAATAGTTTTCAACAAGTATTGTGCAACTTTTGCTGATGCGCCTTTCCTATTGCCGGTTTCGTCAACGTCGTGTTGAGCCAGAAGTTCATCAATTTTACGATATCCAGCTTCAATTTGAGCTCTTTTTTCGTTTCCGGGTTGCAGTAATTCGAATTCGCGCTGAACGTTTTCGATGGTACAATCTCCCTGAATCAACTCGGTAATCAAAGGCTGATCAAGAATGAGATTCGGAAGAGAAATGTATTTAATGTTCACCAGGCGTTTGGCAATAGCATATGAAATTGGATTTCCCTTGTAACAAACCACCTGTGGAATTCCGAATAACGCGGTTTCTAAAGTTGCCGTTCCAGAAGTTACAACTGCCAGCGTTGATGCTTTCAATAAGGTGTAAGTTTGTCCATAAACGACAGAAACCTGTTTACTACCAATGAGTTCGTTGTAAATAGAAACGTCCATGTTTGGCGCTCCTGCAACCACAAAATGGTATTGTGGGTATTTGTCAACCAAGGCCAGCATCACAGGAAGTTTCGTTTTCAATTCCTGAACGCGGCTTCCTGGTAAAAGAGCAACTATAGGTTTGTGGTTTGCTTCTATACCAAGAGGCGTTTGTTCTGTTTCCTGATAATTTCGGATCTCATCCAAAAGCGGGTGACCAACATATTCAACGTCGATGTTATGTTTTGCATAAAACGCTTTTTCGAAAGGAAGAATAACGAAAAGTTTGAAAACATCTCTACGAATATTTTCCACTCTTTTCTCTTTCCATGCCCAAACCGTTGGCGAAATGTAATAGTAAACTTTAATGTTGTTCTCCTTAGCCCACTTTGCAATGCGAAGATTGAATCCCGGATAATCTATAAGTAACAGCGCATCGGGTTTAAAAGCGAGAATATCTTCCTTACAAAAACGCATGTTTCGAAGAATCGTTCTGATGTTCATCAATACTTCCACAAAACCCATAAAAGCCAATTCTTTAATGTGTTTTGCGAGTGTTCCGCCAACCGCTTTCATTTTATCTCCGCCCCAATAGCGAATATCCAAATCTGGTTGTTCCTGGTACAGTTGTTTCATCACATTTGCACCATGCAGATCACCGGAAGCCTCACCCGAGATGATGTAGATCTTTTTAGACATTAACGGAAAAGGTTAACATAAATGATGAACGGGAAATGCAATGCTGAACCAATAATAATTCCTCTTGCCAGTTCATAACGCTCTCTATTCAGGAAAAAGTAGAACCAAAGTAAGTTTGGTATAATGGATAAGGAAAGAAACTTACTCATCACCATCGGATCTTCCATGAATTTATTCCAAAGTACCATGAACGGGTATTTCTGCATAACTCCAAGAAAGTATATGGTAGCCGGTAAAATAATTAATGGGCTAAGAGCTCCAATTACCGTTCCTACCAGATTTTTTTTCGAGAATTTAATTTTCATCTTTCGAGAATTGTTCGTTGAGTTGAGTTAATGTTTCGTGAGCCGTTAGATCGAACTGAGTTGGAACGATGGTGGCGAAGTTTTGTGATAAGTAATACAAATCGGTGTCTTTGCCAGGTTCGTGCTGATTGAAATCGCCAGTAAGCCAGTAATAGGTTCTTCCAAATTGGTCTTCGCGTTTATCGAAACGATCGTCCCAGTATGCATGAGCCTGTCTACAAACCTTAATTCCTTTGAATTCTTCAGTTGGAACCTGAGGAATATTCACGTTCAGACAAACTCCTTTTGGAAGTTCATTTTTCAAAGCGGTTTCAATTACTTGTCGCACTACATATTTTGCAAGCGAAAAATCTGCGTTTGCTTCAAAGTCATCCAGTGAAAAACCAATACTCGGAATTCCTTCCAAAGCTCCTTCAACTGCAGCAGACATTGTTCCTGAATACAAAACATTCGTTGCGGCGTTTGAGCCATGATTAATTCCAGAAAGAATAAGATCTGGCTTCTGATGAAGCACTTCGTAAATTCCTAATTTGATACAATCAACAGGAGTTCCGCTGCAAGAATAAGCTGTAATTCCTTCCCATCTGTTGTTTTCCATCAATCGAAGTGGATCATTGATCGTAATAGCATGTCCCATTCCAGATTGTGGACTGTGAGGTGCAATTACAACTACTTCACCGAATGTAGCAGCTACTTGTACCAATGCGTCAATTCCATTGGCATAAATGCTGTCGTCGTTAGTAACAAAGATCAATGGTTTCTGCATGGCTTAATTCTTTGTGCAAAGATAGTAATTCAAGTATGATAGAAAGTAACATAATAAGGTAGAGACGCGATGCATCGCGTCTCTACAAAACGGATCCTTTTTATTCAATCACAAAAGAATAAATCTGATTGCCCCTTGCTCCAACAACAATTCTATTGCCCCAGGCTACGGGAGAACTTTCCCAAACAACACCATAATGTTCTTTGTGAATGATTTTTCCGGTTAATCCATCTACTAGATAAACATTTCCGAAAACGTCGGTAAAAAACAGGTAACAATCACCTGCCTTTGTGTAAAGTGCAATTGGTGAAGCCCAGCTATAATTGGGCAATTTGATTTTATAGACTTCTTTCCCAGTAGACTTGTTCAAGGCTACAAATTCTCCTGCAAATGAATTATGCGTTCTGGAAAAAATTCCGAAAACGAGGTTCTTTGCTTTTTCTTTTCCGGGAAGAACGCTGGCAAGAACTCCACCTGAATTGATTCTTCCATTCAAACTGGTTGCAGCACATTCTCTTCCAACTTTCCAGATCTCTTTTCCGGTTGTAGCGTCCAGTTTTCGGATGTAAGCCATTCCGGTTTCACCTTGTTTGTCAACCTCGTTACCAATGTATAAGTACGGATGTTTGTTTTCCTGCAGATCCAAAACCATGGAAGCATCTGTATCGTCCAGATTATCAAAATACCAAACCGGACGCATGGTCATTAAATCCAAACAAAATACATTACCCGAATTGTCACCAAAAAAACCAAGGTTATTCCAAGCCGACATACTTGCTTCTAAACCGTGTTCACGTTTTCCGTTTACTTTGAAATTGAACTTGGTTGGCTTGGTCAAAGTCAGGTCGTTTCCGATTTTAGCTTTGTAGATTTGTCCATTTTCTGCTGGATGAAACCAGTATCCTGATTTAGGATCAATTAGTGAATTGCTGTCGAATGCTCCCCAACCGCGATGAGCAGTAGGATCAAGTCCTGATCGGAAATAAACTTCTCTCCCGCTGAACATGTTAAAAACGTATGCTCCAAAACGCGAGCTGTCACTTGGAATTCCTTGTCCAACAACTAACAAACCATTCATTCTTGGATCAACAGATACCGTTCCTTTAATCGGATTCTGGATGGTTAAATGTGGTCGAGTAGGAATTCCTTTTTCCCAATCGAGGAAATAGATGTTTCCGCAAAGTGAGCCTACAATGACTTCTTTATTGTTTGTTTGACTCAGAAAATCTGGAGTAGCACCGTAAAGTTGCTGCTTCTTGTTTTGCGGCCACTGAATAACTAGTGGCTGACCTGTCCAGCCGGAACCGCCGCCCCAGGTTCCTCGATTGTCTTGTGCAGTTTCAAAAATCCAATCCAGTCGGAAAGCAGTAGGTTTTCCTTTTAACTTGCCACGCACCGGATTGTTGCGTTGTGGGTTTCCTCTAAAACAAAAGATTCCGTTTTCCTCAGAATAGCTGGTTGTAAATACAATCTGTTCTGTAGAGTCTGTTTCTGAAATTCCAAAGAGTTCGTAATCCAAAAGAGAGATATCCTGAATCTCAGGCTCTTTTACTTCCCAGGTTCCGTCGTTATCCAACATATCTTCCACAAAGCGGGGAAGCATCTTTACTTCGGGCTTTACATAATGCAAAAGAATCCCGGTTCCCAGATACCCAAGAACGAAAACAAAACTGTAAACTAAAAAGATAATGATCTTTCGTTTCATGTTACAAAACTATTGGATAGTTGACTATGAATTAAGTTAGTAAGGTTAAAGTATGAGCGTTGAGATGTTGATAGCAGTTTCGGTACCCACGTGACTTCGATACATCCCCGACGCTAAAGGTCGGAGACACTCAGTCTGACGTTGGAGTGATTCCCGTCAGACCGAGTGATTCTGGTAGAAACGAAGTGGATATCCAGAATTGTATCGAGGTTAAGGGAAGGTATTTTTAGAATAAACCTGTAATTTTACCCCATGAAAAAGAAAATCTTATTGCTTGGTTCCGGTGAACTTGGAAAGGAAGTTGTAATTGCGTTACAACGACTTGGTCAACATGTAATTGCTGTAGACAGTTATGCTGGTGCGCCAGCAATGCAGGTAGCAGATGAGTTTGAGGTAATCAATATGCTGGATGGTGATGCACTTGATAGAATTGTTGCGAAGCATCAACCAGATTTGATTGTTCCGGAAATTGAAGCAATAAGAACGGAGCGTTTTTACGATTATGAAATGCAAGGAATTCAAGTAGTTCCGTCGGCTAAAGCTGCGAATTTCACCATGAATAGAAAAGCTATTCGTGATTTGGCTGCGAAAGAAGTAGGAGTGAAAACTGCGAATTATAATTACGCAACTACTTTGGAAGAGTTCAAAGCAGCCGTTTCGGATATTGGACTTCCATGTGTTGTTAAACCGTTGATGTCAAGTTCTGGTAAAGGCCAGTCGGTTGTAAAAACCGAGGATCAAATCGAAAAAGCCTGGAATTATGCCATTGAAGGATCGAGAGGTGATTTGTTGGAAGTAATTGTAGAAGAATTCATTCCGTTTGATTACGAAATCACGCTTTTGACGGTTACGCAAAAGAATGGTGAGACGCTGTTTTGTCCACCAATTGGACATAGACAAGAACGTGGAGATTATCAGGAGAGCTGGCAGCCAATGCCAATGTTGGCTGAACATTTGAAACAAGCTCAGGAAATGGCTGGTGCGGTTACAAAAGCACTTGGTGGAGCTGGATTGTGGGGAGTAGAATTCTTCGTGAATAAAGATGGAGCAATTTTTTCTGAATTATCACCTCGTCCGCATGACACAGGAATGGTAACGCTTGCCGGAACGCAAACTTTTTCTGAATTCGAGTTACATGCTAGAGCAATTTTAGGCCTACCCATTCCTTCGGTTTCGTTAGTGAAAAATGGTGCAAGCGCCGTTGTTTTGGCGGATAGAGAAACAACGTCTGCTCCTGATTTCAAAGGTTTAGACGAAGTGCTTTCCGTGGAAGGAACGGATATTCGTCTTTTTGGAAAGCCGACAGCGCGTCCGTACCGAAGAATGGGTGTTGTGTTGTATAGCGGAGACGAGGCTATTGAGAACATCACTCAAAAAGCGAAAGACCTGGCGGCAAAAATCACGCTGCAATACTAAGTGAATAAGAAAAGGGTTGTAATAGTTGGCGGTGGTCCCGCTGGATTAATGGCAGCAACACAATTGTTGGATGCTGACTGTGAATTGATTCTAATTGATCATAAACCAACAGTTGGACGAAAGTTTTTAGTTGCAGGTGATGGTGGATTTAACCTCACACATTCTGAAGACTTACCCGCTTTTTTGGAGAAATATGATTCTGATTGGATGAAGAATTGTGTTCATCAATTCGATTCTGTTGTGTTTCGAGATTTTTTGAAATCCATTGGTGTTCCAACTGTAATTGGTTCTTCAGGTAAGGTTTTTCCTGAGGATCACCTGAAACCGATTGACGTACTCAATTCATGGAAGAATTTGCTTTCTAAAAAGGTCAATTTTCAGATGAATTCCCGATTAATCGATTTTTCAGAAAATGCTGTTCTGATTGAAACGAAAGGCGTATTCAAAACCATTGGTTTCGATTTTTTAGTGCTTGCACTTGGCGGCGGCTCATGGTCGAAAACGGGTTCAGATGGAAAATGGTTTGAATTGTTTCGATCGAAAGGAATTGAATTGGCTGATTTTGATTCAAGCAATTCAGGAGTAGAGATTTACGATAATTGGTTGAGCGGTTTAGAAGGAAAAATAATCAAAAACATTGTTGTTTCCTGTGGCGATGTATCGTGTTCGGGAGATGTAGTTTGCACCGAATATGGTTTGGAAGGGAAACCGATCTATGCCATGAATGGCGCGCTTCGAAAACAGGACGTAAAACGAGTAAAGATCGATTTCAAACCGCAATTCGCTCAAAAGAGAGTATTGGAAGTACTTCAAAAAGCAAAAAGCTCAACGCTAGGATTAAAAGAACTGAAGCTGTCTGAAGTCGCGATTTTCTGGCTTAAAACGTTTGTTTCTAAAGAGGACTTTACGAATCCAGTTCAGCTTGCAGTGCTGATAAAAGAATTTCCGGTTGAAGTAAAGGGATTTCGCCCTTTGGATGAGGTGATTTCTACCGCTGGCGGAGTTTTAACTACAGAAATAGATGAAAATGGACAATTACACAAGTTCCCAAATGTTTTTTGCGCAGGCGAAATGATCGACTGGGACGCACCAACAGGAGGTTATCTCATCCAGGGTTGTGTTTCTTCAGGGTATGTTGTAGGACAAGGCATCACGACTACGCTCGATGACCTTTACTGTAGCGACTTATGAAAACAGAAATGAAGGGTTGTCGAGCGGAGTCGAGACAAGTCATTTCTTCAAAATCGTAGTAACTATTCCTTCAATACGTTTCGCCATTTCGTCTGTAGGCAAGTCATTGTCGTCCTCACCAAACGGATCTTCAATTTCCTCGGCCAATACTTCCATACTCACCATTACGTAGTAAATGAACGTGGCAATGATGGCTGTGTAGTAACCAAATTGATGAACGAAAGCTAAGGGAAGAGAAGAAGTGTAAATAAAAATGAACTTCTTGAAAAACATAGAATAACTGTAAGGAATGGGTGTATTCTTGATGCGTTCACAAGCTCCAACAGCATCCAAAAATCCGTTCAGGTTTCTATCCAAACGCAAGATGTCTTCTTCTGAGAGCTGCCCCAACTTTTTCAAATCATTGAAGCGTTGATACATTAATTCTACTATTCCCGAAGGAATGTGATCTAACTTCAAAAGAAATGTTTTTTCTTCCTCAGTAAGGTTCAATAACTCGAATTTGGTTCCAGAACGCAAATGTTCTTTGATACAAAGTGCGAAGTTTCCGATGTGACGAGCAAAAAAGTCATTATCTTCTTCAGACAGACCTAATGCAGTTAGTTTTACAGCAAGATTTCGAGAATCATTCACCAATTCGCCCCATTTTTTGCGACCTTCCCACCATCTATCGTAAGCGGTATTTGTGCGGAAAACCAAAAGCAATGAAATCACGAAACCAAGAATTTGATAAACAGAGAAAAGTTTATCAAGTTCCTCCGCCTTAGGGAAATAGCGTAACTCTAAAAAGGCAATTAACAGTGATAAAAGACAAATGAATAGAAGTTCCTTTTTCAGCAAAGAAAGCGTGTCGCTTTTTGCCAAATGGAAGATCATTTTTCGCCAACTTTTCGGATTGTAGTCTATCATAGGTGCAAAGGTAACAATTGGTGATTTGGACGGTATATGGTAATGAACAATTATTTTCCAAAATAAAACAAAATGTTAATTAAGTCGGTATTTTCATTGTAACTATTTATTTTAGCCCTCGTTAACTCAGGGAGACTTAATAAAATTGGATGAAGTTTAAAGTAATTTTTCAAAGCGCATTATTGATTTTTGCCGTGAACGGTTCACTCTTTGGTCAAACAAAAAGTGCCGTTGAAGATGAAATAATTGATTCTTTGATTGTTTCTGTTAAAGCTAAGAAGGCACTGGTAGTTCCTGCATTTCAACGTTTAAATCCTGATACGCTCCAAATTGGTGAGAACGATTTGGTGATCACTGATTCATATACTGCTTTGGGTCAGCCCTACGTTTACGATGCCTTGCATGCGTTTAATAGAAGACGAATGGATCATTTCGGTGGATTGTTGAATGAGAAGATTAATGCAGGTTTGGCTGAAATTCGCAGTAAAGGGTTTAATTCTGACTTGAAGAATTTATACATTCAAATAGATCCTTCTACCTTAACAGTTTATTGGACCGCAGTTGTTGGACCAAGTGCAGATGGTTTGTGTTACATGCATGTAGATAGCAGAGGTTCTGCCGGTGGTGGATTACCTGCAGTTCAAAAGCAATGTCCAAGAATGCATAACCTGCATCCCGGATTGGTAGGTGTGAAACAATTGGAGTTCAATGAGAATGTCTTGCAATGTTATGATTGGAACGGTGTAAAGCTGGATACAGTTACTGGTGTCGTGAACATTCAACAGCATTTCTATAAGTATTACGATCCGCAAATTGGAAATACAATCACCTTGGCTGAAGTTGCAAAAACCGATGCTGAAAAATTGTGTGCACCTGTTGCCGTTGCAACTCCAAAGAAAGTAATAACGCCAACCGCAAGTTATAAAAAGTACACAGTGAAGCAAGGTGACACGCTTTCTGAAATAGCAGAGAAATACCATACAAGTCCGAGTAAGATCAAAAAAGCAAACGGTTTGCGTTCGGATATGATTCGTATTGGACAATCACTGAAGATTCCTAGATAAGATACATCGTTAAAAGACAAAAGATATTAATGGGACATTCGAAAGAGTGTCCCATTTTTTTGTTCTTTCCCACAGATGCACAGATTGTTGCGAGCCTACCGGTCTCGCTTAATTTTCCTGAAGTAAGCGCCATAAAATCTGTGCATTTGTGAGAAATTATCGTCTAAATTTTCGGAAAAAACTATTCAAAAACGTTTGTCTCAGTAGCGACCTGCGTAAACACGCTCCTTTTGAGCCTTGCGAGAAATCTTAATCGGCTAGTCGATGTGAATTTTAATTGTTATGATTTTCATGGAACATTTCTTCCTTTCCCAATAATTTTAATTGAAGTTCCACGTTTATGGTTTTCAAACTGTAAATTCGCACTTCAAAATTGATAGAATGAGTGAAAAAGATACTGCTGCGCAAGCGGAAAGAATGAATCTTCTCGTAACCATCTGGGGATATCGTAAAATATTAATAATAACTACATCACTTGGATTAGTTGTTTCAACGGTTCTCGCTTTTTTAATGACTCCTTTGTACCGTTCAACTGCAATTGTGTTTCCTGCAGCAACAAGTACGGTATCATTCTCTGAGCAACGTAATGCAAAAGCTTCGTCAATGGACTTTGGTGAGGAAGAGCAAGCGGAACAATTGATTCAGATTCTTTCGTCCTCTAAAGTTCGTGATAAAGTGGTGAGCCGTTTTGACTTAATGAAACATTATGATATCGATGCAAATGATGCCAACAAGTACTTCAAGTTAGTTGAAGAATACAACGGTCACATTCAATATACACGCACACGTTACGGTTCTATTTCAATTGATGTATTAGATAAAGACCCGAAATTGGCTGCTGAAATCGCAAACAAGATTGTAGATTTGATTGATACGGTGAAGAACGAAATGGTTGCAGAACGCACTGTTCCTGCTTTTGAGATTAACAAGCGTAAGAAGTTGATGTTGGAGCAAGAAAAGATAGCTGTTCTTCACAAATTAGATTCTTTCGCTGGCGTTGGTGTTGTTCCGTTAGAAGGTAGAGCAAATTTGTTCCAGGCATACATGGAAGCAAAAAGCGCTGAAGACAGAGCCGATTATAAGCGTAGAATTGATATTAACATGCAGTATGGTGCTGTTTTCGATGCCTTAGAATTTGAACGCAACGAAAAGATCATGAAGCTGTCTGATTTCGCGCAATCTTACGAACAAGCTGAATCGGATGCAAATACACAGTTCAACCATAAGTTCGTTGTGGAGCGTGCTGTTGTTGCAGATAAAAAAGACAAACCAAAACGTTTGATCATTATGTTGCTTGCAACTATGGGAACATTCTTATTCATGGTGTTTGCCTTATTGCTTCGCGATAAAATTCGTGAACTTAGAAAGCTTGCTTAAAAAGTAAAAAGGTGACATTTTTTCGTGAAAATGGTACGCTGCTCGTTGGTGCTGGTGCATTTCTGAGCTTATTGGGTTATTTCGTATGGAATGATAGCTATTTGGGCTATGCTGTTCCTTTCGCATTGCTCATGGTTTATTGTGCCATTTTTTACACTGAATTTACCTTATTCATTATCATTGCATGTACACCGCTTTCGGTAAACATTGAAGAGTATACAGATAGTTTTGGTCTCTATATACCCACTGAACCCCTGTTGTTCGGAACTCTGGTGATTCTGGGGCTGCAGGGTTTAAGAACCAAAGTTTTTCCCGATTATCTTAAAACATCGCCGCTTTACTGGGCAATATTGGTTTACTTTTCCTGGTTACTGATTACGAGTATTACCAGCACCAGTCCAATGGCGTCATTTAAATTTTTGCTGGTTCGCTGTTGGTTCATTATTCCTTTACTGTTCTATGGTTCTGGAGTGATGACGAGTAAAAAAGCCATCTGGAGTTTCCTTTGGCTGTTCTGCACCAGTATGATCATTAGTATCACCTTTACCATCATAGTCCATGCTGGTTATGGCTTTGGGGAGAAGGAAAGTCATTGGGTGATGTGGCCATTCTTTAAGGATCATACGATTTATGGGGCCTTGGTTGCTTTGGTGATTCCACTCATTTTTTCAATGCTTTTGGCGAAGAAACATTCACCGTTTATTCAGTTTGTGCTTTATGGATATGTTGTAGTGGCATTTATCGGACTTTACTTTTCGTATACAAGAGCAGCGCAATTAAGTTTAGTTCTTGGTTTAGGTGTTTATTTCCTGATTCGATTCAAGGTAAAATTCTCTTTGGTAGCCGGAACTGCTATCGTTGCTTTGCTCTTTGTTTGGTTCTCCTGGGATTCCATTCAACAGGATTTAGAACGAAACAAGTTTGAACATACCACCGAGAATATCGGTGAACGTTTTCAAAGTGCGGCAAACGTAACAACGGATGCGAGTAACTTAGAACGTATCAATAGATGGTCATGTGCCATTGAAATGTTTCAGGAACGCCCTTTGGTAGGTTTTGGTCCGGGAACTTATGCCTTTGAGTATGCGCGTTTTCAGCGACCAGAAAATTTGACCATCATTTCCACCAATTTCGGAGTAATGGGAAATGCACACAGTGAGTATTTGGGACCGCTTTCAGAAACCGGACTTCCGGGAATGCTTATTATCTTTGTAATCGTTGGAATTATCTTTTATCTCGGAATTGATTTGTATCAAAAATGGCCGCCGAATGATAAAGAAGTGAGAACAATCATCATGGGAATGATCGTTGCGCTTGTTACTTACTTCATTCATGGCTTTTTGAATAATTATCTTGATACAGATAAAGCGGCAGTTCCGGTTTGGATCATGAGTGCAGTTTTCATAGCACTTCGTCACAAACTAAAGACGAACAACACAACATTAATTGAGAATTAAGAATATGCAAAAGGTCATCGAGCGTAGTCGAGATGAAATTTTGGAATTTAGAATTAGAGTTTATGTTTACAGGAATCATAGAAACACTTGGAGAAATAGTAAAGATTGAACGCGAGGCGACGAATCTTCATTTCACTATTAAATCATCAATTACAAACGAACTGAAGATTGACCAAAGTGTTGCTCATAACGGCTGTTGTTTAACCGTTGTTGCTATTTCAAACGATGAATATGTTGTTACAGCTATTCAGGAAAGTATAGACAAAACCAATATTGGCGATTGGCAGGTTGGAAGTAAAGTGAATCTGGAACGCTGCATGCAGATGGGTGCGCGTTTAGATGGACACATTGTTCAAGGTCATGTAGATACTACAGGTGAATGCATCAAAGTAGAAGACTTGAACGGAAGCTGGAAATACACTTTCAAGTACAATCACGATCAGCCAACCGTGCAAAAAGGTTCTATCACTGTGAATGGGGTGAGTTTAACCGTTGTGGATTCTGAGCTGGACAGCTTCTCAGTTTGTATCATTCCATACACACATGAGCACACCAATTTCCATGCTTTTCAACCAGGAACAAAGATCAATCTGGAGTTCGATATCATTGGGAAGTACGTTGCCCGCTTAATGGAAAAACAATCTTAACGATTTAATAATCTCTTCGAGTTAAATCGATTTAGCATTCCTTAAGTGCTGGAAAATCAATGTGTTGAAAACTGAAATTATTCTCTAGTCGTTTCATTTTAACATAATTCCTTTCGGTTTCTACAAAGTGCTTTTCATACCTTTGACAAAAAATCAAATAATGAAAAGACTTTTACTAATACCTATTTTGCTTTTAGGGTTTGTGGGTTCTGCACAAGTATTGATGACTGGTGCAGGTTCCTATAGTCAGGACTTTAATACCTTAATTACATCGGGTACCGCAACTTGGACGGATAATTCAACACTTGCTAACTGGTATGGACAACGTTCCGGAACAGGTACCACAATAATTGCTGGTAACGGAAGTACAAATACGGGTGGGTTATATAGTTTTGGAACTGGAACAACTTCAGATCGCGCATTCGGAGATCTAGGTTCAGGTACACCTGCAAACCTTGCAATGGGAGTTCAATTTCAGAATACTTCGGGTTCTGTACTTACCAACTTTACAGTATCGTATGTCATGGAGCAATGGAGAGACGGTGGTAACGCAACACCTGTTCCTCAAACGCTTACTTTTTGGTATAAAGTAAGTTCAAGTCCAATTACGGCGTTGAATCCTAATGCTAGTGCAGGTTGGACAGCTGTTACTTCCTTGGATGGAATAAGTCCTGTTTTTACGGCAGTAGCATCTGGTTTGGATGGTAATTTACCTGCAAATCGTGTAAGTTTGACAAACGTGGTTATACCAGGTTTATCAATACCCAATGGTAATTATTTAATGCTAAAGTGGGATGATCCGAACAATGCAGGAAATGATCATGGTTTATCCGTTGACGATTTCTCAGCTTCGTGGACAACTTCTTGTAACACAACCAGTGCATTCTCGGTTTCTGAATGTGCTTCTTACACTGTTCCTTCAGGAGATGAAACCTATACAACGTCGGGAGTTTACCACGATACAATTCCAAATGCGGCTTTGTGTGACAGTGTAATGACGATCACTGTAAATATTACTGGTGGAACCACAAGTGCATTCTCGGTTTCAAACTGTAGTTCTTATACAGTTCCATCAGGAGATGAGACTTACACCGTTGACGGAATTTACATGGATACCATTCCAAATCATTTGGGTTGTGATAGTGTGATGACCATTACGGTTGATATCGTTGCGGGAATTACGTATTACCAGGATTTTGATACGGATGGTCTTGGTAATCCTTCAGTTACAATCGTTGCATGTACTCAACCCGGAGGATATGTCACAAATTCAAATGATTGTAATGACAATAACAGTTCAATTGGTCTACCATCCACTTGGTATGCTGATGCTGATGGAGATACTTATGGAGATCCTTTGTCAACAACAACGAACTGTTCACAACCAATGGGATATGTAGCAAACAATACGGATTGTAACGATGCAAACGCTAACGTTCATCCGGGAGCGACTGAAATTCCTGGTGATGGAATTGACCAAGACTGTAGCGGTGCTGATTTAGTTCCTTCTTCTTTGGGACAATATCTGTTTACAAACCATGTTTGTGCAACTCCGGTATTGAATGCAACAAGCGTTGCTTCTAACGTTACATTTAGCGATTATGCAGCAGTTGGGGCAATTACATGTGCCGCAGGAACAAATTATATCAATTATTCAGGATGGAATCAAACAACAACTGTTGATCCTGCTCAGTATTATTCGTTTACAGTTACTCCGGCTTCTTGTTACGGAATGAACTTGACAGAACTTCATTTCTTGCATAGAGTGAGTGCTTCAGGAATTGCTCCAATTGCACATGTACGCTCTAGTCTGGATAATTTTGCAACTGATATTGCAACACTTCCAATTACGGTTACAGCTACGGATATTAATGAGACAGTGATGCTTCCATCAGGACAATTCGGGTCGGTGAACACTGCAATTGAGTTCCGTATCTACATTACTGAAATGGGAGCTGCGGGTGCTACTTACAGAAATGATAATGTTTCTGTTTTCGGATTGATGAACACACTTCCTGCTCAAACGTTCTATGCAGATACAGACGGAGATACTTATGGTGACCCTTCGAATACAACTTCTGCATGTTCAGCGCCTGTAGGTTATGTTTCAGATAATACAGATTGTGACGATACCGACGCTAACGAATATCCGGGAGCAGTTTGGGCGATTGATGCTGATAACGATGGTTTTAAAGGTTCAACAACGATGGTTTCGTGTACACAACCAGCTAACCATATTCCGGTTTCTTCTCCTGTAGATTGTGATGATTCTGACAATATGGTAGGAGCTCCTTCAGTGACTTATTACGCAGATTTGGATGGCGATATGTACGGTGATCCGAACAGCCCTGTTTTAGGATGTGCTATCCAGGTTGGATATTCTCCGAATAACCTTGATTGTGATGATACTGATGCAACTATCAACCCGGATGCAGCTGAAATTTGTGATAATATCGATAACAACTGTGACGGAAACACGGATGAAGGATTGTTGAATGTGGCTTGGTATCAAGATACTGACAGTGACGGTTTCGGTAATTCGAATGCAATGGTTTCTGATTGTGCTCAACCTGTAGGTTATGTTTCCGTAGGTGGTGATTGTGATGACAGCGACGATCAGATTTATCCGGATGCAACTGAAACATTGGGTGATGGAATTGATCAAAACTGTGATGGAGTAGATGGTTATTTGTCAGTAAATGAAGATCTATACTTCGAGATCACAGCATCTCCAAATCCAGGAAATGATTTCGTAATGGTTGATATTTCTGAGAATTTTGGTTTAACAAATGCTGTTTTGGTTTCTGCAGATGGAAGAGTAATCAACACACCGTTTACCTTAGTGGAAGGTGGAATTGAAATTCAAACAAAGGCAATTGTGCCGGGAATGTACATCATTACCCTGAACAACGGTTCAACAACAAAAACAGTTCGTTGGATTAAGCAATAGTTCGACAGGTTCACTAACCGAATATAACGCATAAAAAATCCCCGGCACTTCGAGTAACCTCAGTGACCGGGGATTTTCTATTAGTATTCAGATATCAATATAAACTTGAGGCTCTCTCGTTGCAGTCTGAGGCTCTCGAAGACTGCTATTGGTCTATTCTCGGCAAATTAATCTTCTCTTTCACAATGAATGCCGTAGGAAACAACGAACCTGTATTCGCCTTAATTTCCTCAGCTTCAAGATAAGTTCTAAAATCACCCACTTTTAAAAAGTAGTGCGGTGCTTTAAATTCCACGTAAGTATCAACTTTCGGGTAAAGAGCGCTGAATTTTGAACGTGCATCATCAACAACTCCTTTTTCTGAATCAAATGCCAGTTGAACACGGTAACCGTTGATCTGAACACTTGTTTCAGGAGCTACTGGGGTTCCTTGCATTTTTACTAATCCATCAATTCTGCTGTCTTTGTTAACCGTTACTTGTCCAAACGAAGAAAGTGAGATGAGTAATCCGAAAATGGTGATAAATTGACGTTTCATTACTTTTAATTTTATGGATTTCCAGTCGCTGATGTGACTCGAAGCACCGGTAATCTTTTCCAAATTTACAATTTCCTGCTGATTGGCAACCAGTACTTGACTTTTCGCGAATTTACAACAGGCAAAAATGAAGCCTTTTTTTTAGCTAGATGTTGGTTTAGAGGGCTTTGTTAAGAAATGTGAAAGCCATTGTTTATTTAGAATCATTTTAAATTAAAAACAACAGGGCATTATTTGTCAGAAAACTGTCACGAAATGTACCTATTCTTTTAAATTTGCCACCGTTAAAACCTGTGTTCGAGTGGGTTTTGCAACAACTTTTTGAAACAAAAATATCTAATAATCAGATGTTTAGAGGTATAAAACAATGGTGTATTGGTGCTCTTACCACAGTATTTGTGTTAGGCGCATCATCTGCTAATGCAGCGAAAATTGACGGTGGAGCAATTTTTAAAGCGAAGTGTGCAACATGTCACGCGCCGCATAAAGACGGAACTGGACCTGCACTTTATGGCGTTCGTCAAAGATGGGAAGAAGGAAAAGCTAAACCTGGATCTCTTTACCTTTGGGTGTCGAATCAGGCCGCTGCAGCTGCTTCGGATCCATACGCTGCGAAAATCATGGCTTCCCGTGGTGCAGTAATGTCAACTTTCCCTGAATTAGCTGGGAAAACAGCTGAGATTGATGCAATTTTTGATTGGGTTGATGCACAAGAGGCTCCTGCAAAACCAGGTGCTACTGGTGACGCTGGTGCTGCCGGAGCTGAAGAAGAAGAGGAAGGTCTTTCTCTTGTTTGGTTCGTTCTAGCAGGTATCTTCGTTGCAATCATTATGGCTGTTGGTGGTGTTCGCCGTCAATTGAATAATGCAACTAAGGCTTCAGAAGGTAAAGCAGTAAATGATGATCGCTCATTTAGTGATGAGTTCAAGTCTTGGGCTTGGAAATACAAACGTTACGTTGGATTCGGAGGATTGGTTGTTACGATCTCTCTAATCGTTTGTTTCTTCTTGTCCTTGTACTCAATCGGTATCATGGAAGAATATCAACCATCTCAACCGATTGCATTCCCGCACGATATTCACGCTGGTAAAAACGGAATTGACTGTCGTTACTGTCACAATTCAGCTATCGATGGAAAAACTGCTGGTTTGCCAACGGTGAATGTTTGTATGAACTGTCACAAGCAAATTACAGGGTCTGATGCTCAGGTTCCGGAAATCGCTAAGATCTATGAAGCGGCTGGTTGGAATCCAACTACTAAAACATACTCTGGAAAGACAAAAGAAATCGTTTGGAACAAGGTTCACGTTTTACCTGATCACGTTTACTTTAACCACTCTCAGCACGTAGTTGTTGGTGGAGTTGATTGTAAGCAGTGTCACGGTGATATGACAACTCAAAAAGAAACTGCTCGTGTAGTTCCTGTTGCTGAGTTGAACAAGGTTGCAGACAACATTCCATTGACGAAAGCAACGTTGACGATGGGATGGTGTATCGAATGTCACGCTGAAAAAGCAGTTGCTGATGGATCTTTGGATACAAAAGGAAATGCTTACTATACTGAAATGCATAAGCGTTTATTGAAGAACAAGAAATTGTACAACAAGATCTTGACTGAAGAAAACGGTAAGATTAAGATAACAGTTAAAGAAATGGGTGGTTGGGAATGTGCTAAATGTCACTATTAATCACTTTGTAGAAGTTAAAGAAAATGGCTATGTCAAAAAAATATTGGAAAGGTCTTGATGAGTTGAATCAAACTCCAGCTTTCATTGAGGCAAGAGATCGTGAATTTCCACAGACTGTAACTGTTGATGAATTTTTAGGAGATGAGAACTTGAAGGAAACTTCAACAGATCGTCGTGATTTCTTGAAATTCTTAGGGTTCACTGTAGCTGCTGCAACAGTTGCTGCTTGTGAGGCGCCCGTAACAAAAGCTATTCCATATGTAAACAAACCTGAGAATGTTACACCGGGTGTTGCTACATATTACGCATCAACGTATTACGATGGTAATGCATACGCAAGCGTTGTTGTTAAAACAAGAGAAGGTCGTCCGATCTTTATTAAAGGTAACCGTGATTACGGATTTACTCAAGGAGCTTTAACTCCGCCAATCGTTGCGTCTGTTTTAGGATTGTATGATTCTGAGCGTTTGACGAATGTTGAAGGAGCTGAAGACTGGAAAGGTTTAGATAAGGCTGTTCACAATAAGTTGAACGACATTAAAAAGGCGAAAGGTAAAGTTGCATTCGTAACAAATACAGTTATTTCTCCTTCATTGTCATCTGCTTTGGTTGATTTGTCTGCTTCTATTTACGGAGAGACAATTGACGAGGCAACAGGAATGCCAGGACTTCACCCGAATTTCAATCATGTTCAATACGATGCTGTTTCTTACAACGGTATGCGTGAAGCAAATGCGAAGTCTTTCGGGAAACGTATGATTCCTGATTACGATTTCACTGAAGCGAAAACAATCGTTAGTATTGGTGCTGATTTCTTGTCAACATGGTTGTTAGGAAATGCATTCTCTGCTGATTACGGTAAACGTCGTAATCCGGATGGAGAGTGGATGAGCAAACACTTCCAGTTCGAATCAAATATGTCTATCACAGGATCTAATGCAGATTACCGTGGTATGATCAAGCCAAGTGAGCAGGCAAATGTGTTGGCTTACCTTTTGGCAAAATTTGGAGTGAAGACGGGTACACCTTCTTCGTTGCAAGGACAAGCTGCTGATGTTGCTGATGAGGCTTACAAAGCATTGAAAGCTTCTAAAGGAAACTCTATTGTCGTTTGTGGTTCAAACAATGTTGCAGTACAAATCCTTACAAATAAGTTAAATTCAGTTCTTGGAGCTTACGGTAAAACGATCAAGTTTGAGAACGAAATCAATATGTTCCAATCAGAAGATGCTAAGATGCACGATCTTGCTGCTAAAGTAATTGCAGGAAGTAAAGATGCTCCAAGCGCAATTTTCTTCTTAGGAACAAACCCGGTTTATTCACTTCCAAATGGAAAAGCATTCGGTGAGAAATTAGAGGGAATGTTCTCTGTTTCAATGTCACTTTATGCTGATGAAACGGCGTCAAAATGTAAATTCATCGCACCTGATCTTCACGCGTTGGAGTCTTGGATGGATTACAATCCGAAAACAAATCACTACGCGTTAGCGCAACCAACAATTCGTCCTTTACACAATACTGCTTCTGCAATGGAATCTGTATTGGTTTGGGCTCACAAAGCGAAACGTGGTGGAAAAGATTCAACAGTAGCTTACGATTATATTGCTAAGAACTGGGAGCTTTACGGTTTTCCTCAGCAAACGAAATTTACGGATTTCCGTACTTACTGGGGATTTGCTGTGCACAATAGCTGTATGGAGCTTGAAACGCCTTTGACACCGTTGAACTTGATGTTCAATGAAGCGGCGTTAAACGGTCTTGCAGGTAAATTGCCGAAGTCTTCTGCTCTTGAAGTTGTTCTTTACCAAAAAGCAGGTTTGGCTACTGGTGAGCACGCTGGTAACCCATGGTTGCAAGAAATGGCAGACCCTATTTCTAAGGCTACTTGGGATAACTACATTACTATGGCTCCTGAAACAATGGAAGCTGGTGGTTATGCAACTTACTTCGATCAAGAGAATGGTTTGAATATGGCAACTGTTAAAGTTGGAAGTTCAAGCATTACGTTACCTGTAATGCCATCTCCGGGACAAGCTGCTGGTACTGTTGGTATCGCACTTGGTTACGGACGTGGTGAAGGAAATGAGAAAATTGGTAAGGCAGCTTACCAGACAAAACAATATGGTGGTCACGAAACTGACGAAAAAGGAAACAGAGTTCCTGTTGGTAAGAATGCATACCGCCTAGTTGAATTCGCTAATGGTTCTTACGATTTCAATACAACAGGTACTATCGCTAAAGAAGGTAGTGAGTTGTATCCAATTGCGGTTACACAAATCCATTCTACAGCAATGGCTCGTAACTCGATTGTTCGTGAAACAACGTTAGGAACTTACCAAAAAGAAACTGAAGACGCTTACAATTACAAACACGTAATTCATACACACGAAGGTCCTGTGGCAATCGAAGAGTTTGACTTATGGGATGCTCATCCGGTTGAGGATGTTGGTCACCGTTGGGCAATGACTATCGACTTGAACCAGTGTTTCGGATGTGGATCTTGTTTGATCGCTTGTCAAGCTGAAAATAACATTCCTGTAGTTGGTAAAGACGAGGTACGTCGTGGTCGTGAAATGGCTTGGTTACGTATCGACCGTTACTATGCTTCAGATATGGAAGCTGCTCCAGGAACACGTGACACTAAGAAACGTGCTGAAGTGAGCAAAATGGAGTTCTTTGACAAGGCTGAAACGCCATCAATGAATCCGAAGGTAATCCACATGCCTATGATGTGTCAGCAGTGTAACCACGCTCCGTGTGAAACGGTTTGTCCGGTTGCTGCAACAACACACTCAAATGAAGGATTGAACCAAATGACATACAACCGTTGTATCGGTACACGTTACTGTGCTAACAACTGTCCGTACAAAGTACGTCGTTTCAACTGGTTCAACTACCCTTCTTACAAGAAGTTTACAGAAGTTAACCCTGCACAAGACGATTTAGGACGTATGGTATTGAATCCAGACGTTACAGTTCGTACTCGTGGGGTAATGGAAAAATGTTCTTTCTGTGTTCAGAAAATTCAATCTGTTAAATTGGATGCGAAGAAAGAGGGTAGATCAGTTCTTGATAACGAATTGAACTCTGCTTGTTCTGAGGCTTGTCCTTCAGGAGCTATCGTATTCGGTGACTGGAATGATGTGAAATCTAGTGTTCGTAAAAGTTCAGAAGATAAACGTTCTTACCAGGCATTGGAAGAAGTTGGTGTTAAGCCAAACGTTTGGTACAAGGTTAAAGTACGTAACGAAGAAAATGCAGTGTTGGCTGGAATTCAGCATGAAGCTGCAGTACATGCGGCGGCTCACAGCAGTCATGGAAAACATGGTGAAGACCATGGGAAACATGAAGCTCACGCTAAACACAGTAAGAAATAATAATCATTAATTGCTAAAAATAAAGTCTGATGCATAAGGAAGCTGCAATTCGTGAACCCCTCATCTTAGGTCATAAAACGTACCATGAGATTACTGAGGATGTTTGTAAGCCAATAGAGGACAAAGCGCCGCGCATGTGGTATATTCTCTTTGGAATTGCCTTGGTAGTTGGGTTATACGGAGTAGGATGTATTCTTTACCTATTAGGAACAGGTATTGGAACATGGGGATTGAACAAAACCATTGGATGGGCTTGGGATATTACCAATTTCGTATGGTGGGTAGGTATCGGTCACGCCGGTACGTTAATCTCAGCCGTGTTGTTATTGTTCCGTCAAAAATGGAGAATGGCGATTAACCGTTCTGCAGAGGCGATGACCATTTTCGCGGTATTCATGGCAGGTATGTTCCCGTTAATTCACATGGGTCGTTTATGGGTAGGTTACTGGACACTTCCATTACCAAACCACTTCGGTTCACTTTGGGTTAACTTCAACTCACCGTTGTTATGGGACGTATTTGCGATCTCGACTTACCTTTCAGTTTCGTTAGTATTCTGGTACATTGGTTTGATCCCTGATTTCGCAACTATCCGTGACCGTGTTAAAAAACCGATTCCAAAGAAGATGTATTCTATTCTTTCTTTCGGATGGTCTGGTCGTGCTAAGCACTGGAATCGTTTCGAATTGGTATCATTAGTATTGGCTGGGGTTGCAACTCCACTAGTATTCTCGGTACACTCTATTGTATCATTTGACTTTGCTACTTCGGTAATTCCAGGATGGCATACCACTATCTTTCCTCCGTATTTCGTAGCGGGAGCGGTATTCTCAGGATTTGCCATGGTACAAACGCTTCTTCTTGTAATGCGTAAAGCAATGAAGTTGGAAGCATATATCCACACAAAACACGTGGAGTACATGAACATCGTAATCATGGTAACAGGATCTATTGTAGGTACTGCATACATTACAGAGTTGTTCATCTCTTGGTACTCAGGTGTAGAATACGAAGCATACGCATTCATTAACCGTGCTGCTGGTCCTTACTGGTGGGCATACTGGGCGATGATGACATGTAACGTTATCTCTCCTCAGTTGATGTGGTTCAAAAAGTTACGTCGTTCATTGTTGTTTACATTCTTCATCTCGATTGTTGTAAACATCGGTATGTGGTTCGAGCGTTATGTAATTATCGTTACTTCAATTCACAGAGATTACCTTCCATCTTCTTGGTCTATGCACTTCCCAAGTCACATTGACTTAGGTGTATATATTGGAACGATAGGTTTGTTCTTTGTATTCTTCTTATTGTTTGCCCGTTTCTTCCCTGTATTGGCTTTGAATGAGGTGAAAACAATCTTGAAATCATCAGGTGAATCATTTAAGAACGATACCGCTCCGGTTCACCCTTATTTTGCTAAAAATGGTCATGGTCATGGACACGATGATCACGATAATACTCACAATCATTAATAGAAGACATGGCAGACAAAGTAATTTATGCAATGTATGACGACGACGATGTACTAAAGGATGGTGCAAAGAAGTTGGTAGCTAAAGGTGTTAAAGTTGCTGAAGTATTTTCACCTTTTCCAATTCATGGAATTGATCCGATCATCGGAGTGAAAAATACTCGTTTGGGAATCATGGCTTTCTTGTATGGACTTACAGGAACTATGTTGGCAACAATTGGTATGCGTTACTTCATGATTGAAGATTGGCCGATGAACATTGGTGGTAAACCAAATGAGTCATACTTAGATAATGTATTGGCGTTTATTCCAATTTCATTTGAGTTCACTGTATTGTGTGCTGCTCACGGAATGGCAATTACATACTTATTGTTGAATAAAACACTTCCAGGTATGCCGGCGTCAAATCCGGATCCACGTACTACGGATGATAAGTTTGTAATGGAAATCCGCACTTCTGATAACCATGGTCATAGCGCTGATGAGTTGTTGGCAATGTTGAATGAAACGGGAGTGATCGAGATCGATCAAAAAGAAATTTAATAATTAGATCCGTCCGCCTTAGGCAGATCAATTTTAAAGAAAATAGAGATGAAAATTAAGTTCAAGGTATTTGCACAGATTTCAGTGGTAGCGCTTTTGGCGACTGCTTGTACATCTGATCCAGATAGTCCGGGGTTGGAATACATGCCAGACATGTATCGTTCTCCAGCAATTGAGCCATACGTGGATTACGCAGAGGTAAAAGGAAGAATTAATGAGGATCAGAAATTAATCCGATCGTCTTTGGTTCCGCCTAAGTATACAATTCCTTACTGGGGAACAGATTCGGCTACGGTAAACATTATGTTGCCTTACTGGAGAAAACCAGCTGTTGATGCAAATCAATCACACGGTTTGTACGGATGGGATCGTTCTTTAAGCAAAGATGCTGAGTATTTGGCTGCTATCTCTGATATGAACCCGTTGAAAATTACAGATGCTGCAAGTGCTACTGCGCTTTTTGCAGAGGGTAAAATGTTGTACACTATCAATTGTAAGCATTGTCACGGTGAAAAAGGTGATGGTAACGGACCAATGGTTCAATCAGGAGCTTATTCGGGAGCTGCAGACTTCGGAAACTTGTCAATTGCAGAAGGACAAATGTTCTACTCTATTTACTACGGTAAAAACATGATGGGTGCTCACAACTCATTGTTGAACAAGAAAGAAATCTGGACCTTAGTTCACTACATCAAGCAATTGCAAGATAAGAACTACGGAAAGTTTGATGCCGCGGGTAAACCAATGTGGAGTGCTGTAATGGCTAACGATACAGTACCAACTAAATAATTGCTAAACCGATAGAAAATCATATAAAAATGGAATTCAAAATAACATCGAAAGCTAAAACATTAACCATAGTTCTGATGGCAATCGGAATTATCGGAATCGGTTTAGGCGTGTTGTGCGAACTTAACCACCACAATGGTGATATGCTTGGTCAACGCGTAATGGCGAATTTGCTTGTTGATAGTTTCTTCTTCTTCGGAATTGGAATGGGGGCTATGTTCTTCCTAACACTACAATATGCAACTGAAACAGGATGGTACGCATCAGTAAAAAGAATTATTGAGGCTGTAACTGGTTATATTCCTTGGGGAGCATCGTTCTTGCTTTTAGTATTACTTCTTCTAACATTGAATAATGGAGGTGGAGTTTACTCTTGGATGGATACTGCTCATACGAAAGGTGACGAGATCATGGAAGGAAAAGCGTTCTACTTGAACAAAGGTTTCTTCTGGTTGAGAACTATCGTTTACATTGGGGTTTACATCATTTTCTGGAATGGTTTCAGAAAGCGTTCATTGCAAGAAGATAAAGTAGGTGGAACAGATCTTCACTTCAAGAACTACAAGCGTGGAGCGTTATTCTTAGTTTACTTCGCAGTATTCGTATGTACTTCATCTTGGGACTGGATCATGTCAATTGATGCACACTGGTTCTCTACATTGTTCGGATGGTATGTATTTGCTGGAATGTGGTGTTCTGCAATGATCGTAATGGTTTGTTTAACGCTTTACTTGAAAAAGTTAGGTTACTTGCCGAAAGTAAACGAAAACCACATCCACGATTTAGCGAAATGGACATTTGCAACTTCATTCTTGTGGTCTTACTTATGGTTCTCTCAATTCATGTTGATTTGGTATGCTAACATTCCTGAGGAGGTTACTTACTACAAAACAAGAATTGATCACTACAAATTGATGTACTTCTTAATGTTCTTTATCAACTTCGCATTCCCAATGTTGTTGTTGATGTCGAGAGATGCAAAACGTCATGCTGGAGTTTTAACAGCAGTTGGTTTGATCATCTTCGCAGGACACTGGACAGATGCATACATTATGGTTATGGGTGGTTCTATGGGAACACATGCTTTCATCGGTTTCTTGGAAATTGGAATGGCAGTATTGTTCTTGGGAATCTTTATCAGAGTTATACTTACTAATCTGACGAAGGCTCCACTCACACCGGTGAATCACCCGTTCTTGGACGAAAGTATTCATCACGAATTCTAATAACGAATAGCTGAAAAAGTAATACGATGACAAAGCTTATTATATTAATAGTAGTTATTTTAGGAGTACTCGCAATTACGCAGTTGGTGCGCTTGTACGAGTTGTCTTCTAAATTGAATGGTAGACGCGAGGAAGATATTCCAAATCGTGATAACCGTTTAAACGCAACGTTGTTATTGGCGTTCATGATGTTCATGTTCGGTGGTTTCATTTGGTTGATGTTGAAATATGGTTGGACTGGTCGTGGTGAGGCTGCTTCTGAAAGCGGTGCTGCAACTGACTGGTTGTTGAACCTGAACTTCGTGATAATTATCGCAGTATTCTTCTTAACGAATCTCTTGTTGTTCGTATTTGCTTTCAAATATGTTCGCAAACCAGGCGTAAAAGCTAATTGGTTCCCGCACTCAAACAAGTTAGAGTTGGTTTGGACAGTTATTCCTGCTTTGGTGTTGGCTGTAATTATCATCCTTGGTTTGATCTCATGGAATGAGCAAACTTCAGATGCTGATAAAGAAGCACAACGAATTGAGTTATACTCTAAACAATTCGACTGGACAGTTCGTTTGGCAGGAGATGACAACAAATTGGGAAGCTTCGATTACAAATTGACAAATGGTAACAATCCTTTGGCATTGATGACAACTGAAACAATTCAGAATGCAATCGATTCAATGGAAATGGGTGCTAATGGAATCAAAGATTTGGAAACAAGATTGAATAACAAAATGTTGTTCCCTGATCCTAAAACACGTGCTAAGATGATTTTGAATCTTGGTCGTCAGGAGCGTTTGGTTCGTTTGCTTTACCAAATGAGAGCTCGTCATAATAAAGCCGCTGATAAAGCTGCAATGGACGATATCGTTTTCGGAGCAAATGATACATTGTACCTTTGTGTTGACCGTGAAGTTGAATTCAACTTCCGTTCTAAAGACGTAATTCACTCTGCATATTTCCCTCACTTCCGTGCTCAAATGAACACTGTTCCGGGTATGACTACTCGTTTCAAGTTCAAGCCTACGATCACTACGAAGGAAATGAAAGTGAAAATGCACGACGAGAAATTCAATTACGTATTGATGTGTAACAAGATCTGTGGATCTTCTCACTACAAAATGAAGTTGATGGTAGTTGTATTGGATAAGAAAGCTTATGCTGCTTGGTATAAGAAAGTTTCTAAATTGAATCCTGCAGCGAAGGATGTTTGTAAAACATTCAAGAACTCATACGCATTGTACAAGCCGAAAGAAGAGAAAAAAGACACTGTAGCAACAACTGCGGATTCTTTAACTGATCCGATGGCACCAGCAACTGAAACGAAATAATTTTTAATACAACAGTAAAAAAATAAAATCATGGCAGCTCACGAAGCACACGCACATCACGACGCTCATGGTCATCATCACCATGAAGAAGGTTTTATTTCAAAGTATATCTTCACCCAGGATCATAAAATGATCGGGAAGCAGTTCCTAATAACTGCTGTTTTCATGGGGGTAATCGCAATGATTTTATCATTGTTATTCCGTGTTCAATTGGCTTGGCCAGGTGAAGAAAGCGATTTCTTGTCATTTTTCTTAGGTGAGAAATGGGCTCCGGGAGGAGTAATGAAGGAATCAATGTACTTGGCATTGGTTACTATTCACGGTACAATCATGGTATTCTTCCTTTTAACAGGTGGTTTGTCAGGAACATTCTCGAACTTGCTTATTCCGTTGCAAATTGGTGCACGTGATATGGCTTCTGGTTTCTTGAACATGTTGTCGTTCTGGTTCTTTATGTTGTCTTCAATTATTATGACGTACTCGTTGTTTATTGAAACAGGACCTGCGTCATCTGGTTGGACAGTTTATCCTCCGTTATCAGCTCTTCCTGATGCAATTGATGGATCCGGAGAAGGGATGACACTTTGGTTGATTTCAATGACAATTTTCATTGCATCATCATTGTTAGGATCTTTGAACTACATCGTAACGATCTTGAACTTGCGTACAAGAGGAATGAAGATGACACGTATGCCATTAACAATTTGGGCGTTCTTTGTAACAGCAATCCTTGGTGTACTTTCTTTCCCTGTATTACTTTCTGCAGCGTTGTTGTTAACAATGGACCGTTTGGCTGGAACATCGTTCTACCTTTCTGATATCATTGTTGGATCTGAAATGTTAGAGAACCATGGTGGTTCACCAATTCTTTACCAGCATTTATTCTGGTTCTTAGGTCACCCTGAGGTATATATCGTACTTCTTCCGGCTTTAGGATTAACATCAGAAATTATCGCAACCAACTCTCGTAAGGCAATCTTCGGTTACCGCGCAATGATTGGTTCTATCTTAGCAATTGGATTCTTATCATTCATCGTTTGGGGTCACCACATGTTTATGACGGGAATGAATCCGTTCTTAGGTTCTGTATTCGTATTTACTACATTGTTGATTGCAATTCCTTCAGCTGTAAAAGTGTTTAACTACATCACAACTATCTGGAAAGGATCCAACATCTATACTCCGGCAATGTTGTTCTCAATTGGATTGGTTTCTACGTTCATCACTGGTGGTGTTACAGGTATCATCCTTGCCGATTCAGCTTTGGATATCGCAATTCACGATACGTATTTCGTTGTAGCTCACTTCCACATTGTAATGGGTATGTCTGCTGTATTCGGAATGTTCGCCGGTGTTTACCACTGGTTCCCGAAAATGTACGGACGTATGTTGAACACACGTTTAGGTTACGCTCACTTCTGGGTAACGATCGTTGGAGCTTACGGAGTATTCTTCCCAATGCACTTTGTTGGATTGGCTGGAGCACCTCGTCGTTACTACGACTACTCCGTTTACGGAAATATGGAGGATCAAACAGGATTCAACAATTCATCTGGTGAAATGATCGCTGACTTGAACCAAATCATTACTGTATTCGCGTTTATTGCTGCAGTTGGACAGTTGATTTTCTTATTCAACTTCTTCTACAGTATTTTCCGTGGACCAGTAGCAGTACAAAACCCTTGGAAAGCGAATACATTGGAGTGGACTACTCCGGTAGAGCATATTCACGGAAACTGGCCTGGAGCTATTCCGGAAGTTCACCGTTGGCCTTATGATTACTCTAAGCCTGGGGCAGAAGAGGATTACATTCCTCAAACTGTTCCGTTAGCAGACGGAGAAGAAGATCATTAAGATTTTTAATAGGATATAGAAAAACCCTGATGATATTCATCAGGGTTTTTTATTTTCGTCAAAACTTATTTATGAAAACTACCTTAAATGTATTATTGCTTGCTCTCTTTTTAGGATCTTGTACCAATGATTCAACCCAAGACAGCGATAATAACAGCGGAGTTTCTTATTACGTAGCTTACGGTTTGCAAAAGAATTTAAAATCGAACTACTATAGTGGAGAAGCGAAGCTATCTGAATTGAAAGAAATGTCCCTCGATCGTTCAATGGATCCGGGTGCTCAAAAACGATTCAAACCGAACTATGCTGCAGCAAAATCATGTGAAATGGCATATGCCGAGACCGTTAAGCAAATTGATGCTTTGCGTTTATCTGTAATGAAGTCTCACTTGAATGCTAATGCTATTGACAAGGGATATCCGAACTCAACAATGCCAATTGATTTTGACTTGTTAGAATTGCGAGAGAAAAAGGATCTAACATCGGAAATAGATCAGGTACAAGTAAAAAAGGTAATTGAGAATTTAATTGAATTAAGAGGGACTGTGATTACTGGTTTAGTTACTAGTAATTCATACCAAGAACAATCTTGTAGTTTCAGTGATCCGAATTTAACTATGGAAGATGTACGTAACTTGGAAGGCTTCAACAAAAAACTGTCAGTCGCTTGTCAGAATAGTCGAATTGCTCCTGATGATTTGGAAATCGTTAGAAAGTTATATACCGATTTTACTGTGTTAGCTTCTGATATGAATACCTATCTTTCTGATTCAAAGTCTACATTTGATCAGTTTTCGGCTTTAAGTCTGAGTCTTATGCAATTGTACGAATTAAGGTACATGAACTATTCTATCATTAGATCACGATTTGGTGGCAGATATTAATAAAGGATTATCTAATCTTCGAAATCCCTTTGGTTCTTCAGAGGGATTTTTTGTTTTCATCACTCATGCCAACTTCGATACTAAAACTCCTGGCGTCGTTTTCACTCAGTTTGACATTCGTTCTATGTGTCTATGTGGAAAAACTATGTCTCTATGTGTTTTAAAAAGGACATCTTAATTTTGTAACTTTAACCCCGCATGGAAGAAGAATCATTCGATTACAGATCAGAAGTAAATAGTCAGGAAAAAGACTATGATAAAGTACTGCGTCCGAAAAAATTGAATGACTTTGCCGGACAACCACAAGTAGTTGACAATCTTCAAATATTTGTTCAGGCCGCGAAGCAACGAAATGAACCACTTGATCACGTGCTTTTGCATGGGCCTCCCGGATTGGGGAAAACCACTCTGGCGAACATTATTGCCAATGAAATGAGTGTTGGTTTCAAGGTAACAAGTGGTCCTGTTTTGGATAAACCTGGTGATTTAGCTGGCTTATTGACCAATCTTGAAGCCGGTGATGTTTTGTTCATTGATGAAATTCATCGTTTAAGTCCGGTCGTTGAAGAATACCTGTATTCGGCAATGGAGGATTATGTGATCGATATTTTAATTGATTCAGGTCCGAATGCAAGAACGGTTCAGATTGCTTTGAATCCATTTACCTTAATTGGTGCAACAACGCGCTCAGGATTACTTACAGCGCCTTTACGCGCACGTTTTGGTATCAATAGTCGTTTGCAGTATTACGACGTGAAAACGCTCAGTATGATCGTTGAACGATCTGCTTCTTTACTCGACATTGAAATAGACGAAAGGGCTGCATTTGAAATTGCAGGAAGAAGTCGTGGAACACCGCGTATTGCAAATGCCATTCTTCGTCGTGTGCGCGATTTTGCTCAGGTGAAGGGCGATGGAACAATATCTCCTGAAATTACACATCTGGCACTTGATGCGTTGAGTGTCGACAAATGCGGTTTAGACGAAATGGATATTCGCATCCTTAGAACGATGATCGATAAATTCAATGGCGGACCAGTTGGTTTGTCAACTATTGGAACCGCAATTGGGGAGAATGCCGGAACACTTGAAGAAGTGTATGAACCTTTCCTGATTCAGGAAGGATTTTTGATGCGTACGCAGCGCGGACGTAAAGTCACCGAAAAGGCATACAAGCACTTGGGATATCTCCAAAATTTCAGTCAGGGCGGATTGTTCTAACACAATCGTTATGAATAAAACAGAAATGAAATCGCGAATTAAAGAATTGGCCGTTCAGCATGGCTTCTTTAGCGTGGGATTTTCTAAAGCTGAATTTCTGGAAGATGAAGCACCGCGATTAACCAATTGGCTCAATAAATCCATGCAGGGCGAAATGGCTTATATGAACAATCATTTCGACATGCGTCTTGATCCACGGCTACTTGTTCCGGGAGCAAAATCGGTTATTTCTTTTTTGTACAATTATTTTCCAAGTCAGGAAATTGACGTTGACGGATTCAAGGTTTCCAAATACGCTTATGGTGAGGATTATCATCAGGTGATCAAGGATAAACTTCGTGCTTTTGTAACTGATGTGAAAGCTGAATTCGGAAATATAGAAGGTCGGGTTTTTGTCGACAGCGCTCCTGTTCTCGAGAAAGCCTGGGCGCAAAAGAGCGGTTTAGGCTGGGTTGGAAAGAATTCCAATCTCATTCATCCCAAAGCCGGATCGTTCTATTTTTTGGCAGAATGGATCTGTGATTTGGATATTGAACCCGATTCGGCTATTCGTGATTATTGTGGAACATGCACCAGATGTATCGATGCCTGTCCTACTGATGCAATTCCTCAACCCTATATCGTTGATGGTTCCAAATGCATTTCATATGCCACTATTGAACTTCGACAAGATCAATTGCCAAGTGAATTTAAAGGGAAAATGGGCGATTGGATCTACGGCTGCGATATTTGTCAGGATGTTTGTCCGTGGAACAGATTCTCCAGTTCTCATAATGAACCGCGTTTTCAACCACGAGAGGGCTTGTTGTCTATGTCGACTTCAGATTGGAACGATCTCACTGAAGAGATTTATCAGGAATTGTTTCGAAAGAGTGCCGTTAAACGAACCAAGTTCGAAGGCTTGAAACGAAACATTCAATTTCTCTCAAAACCCTAAATACACGTTAAATATTCATTGAATCAGTCTCGATAATCGTAGTTCAATTCGTGAGTCAAATATTTTTTTTAAATTGAGTCGCTAATTATACTAGAACTATGATAACAGATGTTCTCCAACCCGTGTCCTTAAGCCTTACGCCTTATACGGGAACCTGGAATACGGCTACTGCTGCGCATTTATTGCGAAGAACCATGTTTGGTGCAACGTATGCCCAAATTCAGCAAGCAGTTACTGATGGAATGAATGCAACAGTTGCAACATTATTAACACTTCCTGCTCAAACATTTCCTCTAACGTATTCTCCTGATGAAGCAGTTGCTCCTTTCGGAACAACTTGGGTAAACTCCTTGTATCCATCAAGTAACCAACAACCAACGGATAATGCTCGACGTGCAAGTGGTGCAGCATGGATTATGCAGCAGTGTAATCAACCCACCATGACCATTCAGGAGAAAATGTGTCTGTTCTGGATCAATCACTTTGGAGTTGATGCCAATTCAGAAGCGAAAGCAGTATATCAATATATGGAATTGGTCAGAACCAATTGTCTTGGAGATTTCAAGCAATTGATCAAAGACATTTCTGTAAATCCACTGATGTTGATTTTCCTAAACGGGTCATCGAACAATTACTTTGCGCCTAATGAGAATTATTCGCGTGAATTGTTGGAATTGTACACAGTTGGTAAAGGTCCGCAAATTGGTCCGGGAGATTATTCTACTTATACTGAAGCTGATATTGCTGCGGGAGCGCGAATTCTTTCTGGTTACATTGTATCAGATCTATATAGCTCTACCACGCAAGGACCGAATGCAACCTTTACACCGATCCTTCACGATCCGGGCACAAAAACACTTTCTGCTTATTTTGGTAATGCCAGCTTAACGAATCAATTGGCTGCAGAAGTTGACGCATATGTAGATATTATCTTCAATCATCCGGAATTCGCAAAACACATTTGCCGTAAGATATATCGTTGGTTTGTAAACTATGATTTGACAGCTACGGTTGAGACCACTGTAATTGCTGATATGGCGGCAACATTGGTTGCAAATGGTTTCCAGATTGAACCTGTTTTAGATGAATTGCTGAAAAGTGAGCATTTTTACGATATGTCGGTTCGTGGCGCGATTATTAAAAATCCGTTGGAATGTTTGTTCTCAATGATCAATGTTACGGGTTCAGTTCCGAACTATGATTTGGCTACAAACTATGAGATGTACCTGAACATTTATTATGCAGCTGCAACCTTGGGAATGGATTACTTTACACCTCCAAGTGTTGGGGGCTGGACCGCTTACTACCAAACACCATCGTATTCTAAGCTTTGGGCGAATTCAAGTTACATTAAGCTGCGCTTTGATATCGGAGCGTTCCTTACAGTTACAAACGGAATTCAGGTAAACAGTAATTTCTTCAAGTTAGATTGTTTGAATTTTTTGAATGGACTTTCACTTCCTTCAGATCCGGTTGCTGTAATTGACGATATGATCACTGTTTTTACACCAAAAGGTGTTTCAGCAGCAACAAAGTTAATGTTGAAAGCGATTCTTTGTAATGGTCAACCAGATTTTGAGTGGACAGTGCAATACAACGATTACATAGCTGATCCTGGAAATACAACACTAAGTACACCGGTTCGTCAGCGCGTAGAGTTTACACTTTACCGTTTGTTCCAATTACCACAATTTCAAACGATATAGTTTACCCACAAAAAATTGAATATGAAAAGAAGAAACTTTTTACAATCGGTGGGTCTTGCTTCAGTAGGCGCGCCCTTGCTTTTGAAAAATTTGAATTATGGAACGGTTTCTAAAGAACTGTTTAAAGTGTCGAAATCATTGGAAGACCGAGTACTTGTTTTGGTCCGAATGAACGGTGGAAATGACGGTTTAAGTACGGTGATTCCATTAGATCAATATGATAATTTGGTTATTCAACGTCAGAACATTCTGATTCCGGAAAATCAGTTGCTGAATATTTCACCAACAAATGCTTTCCATCCTTCTATGACTGGGATGCACGGAATGTTTAACGATGGAAAATTATCAGTGATTCAGAATGTTGGTTATCCTGAACAAAACCGATCACACTTTAGATCAATGGACATTTGGACAAGTGGTTTGATCGACAATCAGGCTTCAACTGGTTGGCTAGGTCGACACATGGATCAGGAATATCCAAATTTCCCGGACAGTTATCCGAATGCCACATATCCCGATCCGTTTGCTATTAGCATGGGGTATGATGTTTCCGCAACTTGTCAGGGATTGATGGCAAACTTTTGTCAATCGGTTGCCAATCCTGCAGACGCATTTAATTTATTGGAAACGGTGCAAACCAATGATGGAACCTATTACGGTTCGCACATGGAATATTTGTCCATGATCATTGCTATGGCGAATGAATACGGAGATCAGATCAATGCTGCATACGCTGCAGGTAGTACTTTGTCTACCCAATACGATACAAATAATGACCTGGCATTACAGCTTCGTGATGTTGCCAAAATGATCTCTGGAGGATTGAAAACGAAGGTTTACGTGGTAAACGTAAATGGTTTCGATACACACGATTCGCAGGTTGTTGATGGTTCTCCGGAGTTAGGAACGCATGCAGGTTTATTGAAAAAAGTATCAGATGCGGTTTCAGCTTTCCAAAACGACTTGATGTTGTTGGGAATTGAGCAGCGCGTAGCCGGTATGACATTCTCTGAGTTTGGTCGACAAGTAGCGTCTAACGCAAGTTTTGGTACCGATCATGGTGATGCCGCTCCATTGTTCCTTTTTGGCTCATGTATTAGCGGTGGAGTAGTAGGTCCAAACCCGGTGATTGATGATCAAATCGTTGATCAGGCAGGTTTACCAATGCAAATCGATTTTAGAGATGTGTATGCCTCAGTATTGAGAGATTGGTTTGGTGCAGATGAAACTGAAATCCAATCACAGTTTGAACATACTGTAACTTTCTTCCCGGTATTAGATGCTTGTAATTTGTCAATCCAGGAGAACGAAGAAAGTAAGGCTATTTTGGTTTACCCGAATCCTTGTGGAGATACTACAACCATCCGTTTTGAAAGTGAAAACGAGGTTGTGGCAATTCAAATTCGTGATGTTAACGGTAAGTTGATAAAAGAGATTACAGAAAAACAATTGCAAAAAGGAAATCACGATGTTCCTGTTGATCTGCATGGACTTCCGGCTGGGTCATACACAGTTCATCTATTCAAAGACTCAGGAAACTTTACGAAACGATTTGTGAAGGTGCGAGAGATGTAAACACATAGTACACATAGCTGATTCACATCGAAGCAAAGTTAATTTCAAAACATAAAAAAAGACCATTCGGAGTATGAATGGTCTTTTTTGTTTCTTGTTTACATGGTCCTATAATTTTAAGACTATGTGCCTATGCCTTTTCTGTGTGAACTATGTGTTTAAAAAACTAGTTTGTCCCTTGCATTGCCCCAAATTCCTCAGCTGTCATTACCTTATATCCTTCCGGAATAGTTAAGGAAAATGTTTCTGCATTTACAGGCTCGGGATTGATGTTTTTTGCAGTAATACGCAAACTCACACCGTTTGTAACCGACAATTCTTCAAGAATAAAACCCTTGGTGGTAATACTGAAAAATTGTTGTCCGTCCATGTTTGCTTTAATTTCCGTTGTGTACCAAACTTCACCTGTCGATAAACCGCCTTCTGCAACGAATGTTGCTTTTTTGCATGTGTATCCCAAAATTACTTTCGTTTCACCCGTTTCAACTAAGGTTGCTGTGGCTGTATTTTGTTTTTTCAATTCAGCTAAACTAAAACTCACGCCGTATTTGGTCCCCATAGCATCCATAAGAGTTACAGCTTTCTTTTTCTTACGCTGTACAATTGTTTGAGATGTCATGAAAGGCCCCATAGTGGTTTTTACGCTGTTGTTTTTCGAGTCGAAAGTTGCAATCATTTCAGCGTCTTTCATCATTTCCATTCCAAAAGCGTTGTCTTCCATTCCGCTTTCAACGTTAATGTCATAAGTAACAGTTGCAGCTTTCAGTTGAGCACTTACACTAAGCGCAAATGAAGCAAATACGATTGAGAGAAAAATCTTCATGTTTTATCCAAATACTGATAATAGATCCTTACCGTTTGCGTACAGCATCAATCCAAGAAGAATGATAATTCCTGCGTATTGTGCAATTTCCAAAACACGTTGTGGTGCCGGCTTACGCGTAATCATTTCGTAGATTAAGAAAACTACATGTCCTCCATCAAGAGCTGGAATAGGAAGTAAGTTCATTACCGCCAGCATCATGGAAAGGAACGCAGTCATTCCCCAGAAAACCTGCCAATCCCAAACTGGAGGGAACATTTTACCCATGGAACCCAGACCACCAACAGAATCAGCACCTTTAGCGGTAAACACATATTTGAACTGAGTAATGTTTCCAATGACTTGTTTTGTGCCTCGGGTCATTCCAACACCAACACTTTTACCAAATCCATAATAATCAGTATATACAGAAGCAGTATCTGGAGTTATATTCTGATGAAATTGTACACCCAGTTTGCCATCAGCACCTACAAATGCTTTCTTCGTGATTTCTTCACCCTTTCGTTTAATAGTGAACTCAACAGTTTTCTTTTTGTTGAAGTACAATTCACGAGTTATTTGATCATGATATAAAATAGGAGTGTTGTTGATAGCAAGGATTTTATCACCCTTTTTCAAGCCTACTCTGTCAGCTGTTTTTCCTTTAACAACAGAATCAATCGGACCAGAAAAAGCTCTGAATGAGAATGTGCTCTCTTCTGCTCCTGCATACCACATTTTTTTGCCAATACCTTCAGGAAGCGTAATATTTTGAATTTTGCCATCCTTGTGTTGAACCTTGAAGTTTCTCGCATCGAAAAGCAAGATCTCTTTTCCGATATTCACGAAATTCGTCACTTTCTCCCCGTCAGCTTCAAGGATTTTATCTCCTGAACGGAAACCATATTGTTCCATGTAAGGATGAACAGCTATTCCGGCAGATAATTTTGACTGGTCAATCTTATCCTCACCCCAAACGTATGTCACCATAATGAAAAGGAAGAATCCAACAATTACGTTAACGATAATTCCACCAAGCATAATGATCAAACGCTGCCAAGCTGGTTTAGCACGAAATTCCCATGGTTCAGCTGGCTTAGCCAATTGCTCTGTATCCATTGATTCATCAACCATTCCGGAGATTTTTACATAACCTCCCAATGGGATCCAGCCAATTCCCCACTCAGTATCACCAATTTTCTTTTTCAATAAAGAGAATTTCCAATCGAAGAAAAGATAAAACTTCTCAACTCGCGTTTTAAAAGCCCTTGCGGCGATAAAATGACCAAATTCGTGAAGAACGATAAGTATTGAAAGCGATAATAATAGTTGTGCGGCGCGTACCCAGAAATCCATTTATTCTTTTTTTTAAGAGTAACAAATATAGCATAATTCCGACTAGCCGTTTGAGATGTAGAGCCTTCCTTACGTATTCATAAGATAAAAATCGTTAATAAGAGAAGTTATCGGGGATTAGCCTCGTGTTCTTCGTGCCCTTGGGTTTTAGATTTGTTAACACGAAAAAACAAGACTTGAGACGAAAGATAAAAGACTCGATTGGTCTTAAAATAAGAGTTCAGTCTTTTCTCTTTTAGCGAAGCGGTCTTAGGTCTTTAGTCTATTTTTATGGTTGCAAGTGAACCGTAGAATACCCGTGATGTTCGAAATACTCAACTATAGCACCCTTCATGAATTCTTGTTGCTCAGCATCTGATAATGGTGGTAATTCCTTCTTCAATTCAAAATGTGGCCATTCGTCCTTGTCTTTACCAATAAATTCGTAGTAACCATAAGGTTCCAAAATGGTGCAAATAGCAATGTGCATCAAATCTGTTTTCTCATGTTTCTTGAATGTCTGGAACCCTTTCCCCAGTTCTTCAACTCCTATAAGGAACAGCAATATCTGAAGATCGATTCCTTCCCCGAAAGTTTTCGAAAGTTCTCTTACCAAATGTTGATAGCGTAATTCTAAGGCGTAATCCATTCTACAAAATTAGTGATTAGTGAACAGAGAATAGAGATTAGGAATCAGATTGTTCAATTTATTCTTACATTTCCTGTTCTCTGTTTTCTGCTTTCTATTCACTATTAACTACTTTTGTACCATATTCAAAAATTATGAGTTTAGTAACAGTAGGTAGCGTAGCATTCGACGCCATTGAAACACCTTTCGGGAAAACCGATAAAATTGTTGGTGGAGCAGGAACTTTCATCGCTCTTTCAGCTTCAAATTTTGTAAAAGATCAACGTATCGTTTCTGTAGTTGGAGAAGATTTTCCTCAGGAAACATTGGATACTTTGGCTGCTCGTGGAGTTAAGCAAGAAGGTCTTCAAATTAAAAAAGGTGAAAAAACATTCTTTTGGTCAGGACGTTACCACAACGACATGAACAGTCGTGATACTTTAGTTACTGAGTTGAACGTATTGGAAACGTTTGATCCAATCATTCCGGATAGCTACCAAGGTGCTGAATATTTGATGTTAGGAAACCTGGCTCCTGCCGTACAACGTATGGTTATCGAGCGTTTAACAACTCGTCCAAAGTTGATTGCAATGGATACAATGAATTTCTGGATGGACATTGCTCTTGATGATTTGAAAGAAACATTGAAATTGATTGATGTTTTGATCGTGAATGATGAAGAAGCACGTCAGCTTTCAGGAGAATATTCTTTGATGACTGCTTCAAAAGTGATCCGCTCAATGGGTCCAAAAACCTTGATAATTAAGAAAGGTGAACACGGAGCGTTATTGTTCCAGGACGAAAAAGTGTTCTTTGCTCCGGCTTTACCTTTGGAGGTTGTTTTCGATCCAACAGGTGCTGGTGACACATTTGCAGGTGGATTTATTGGATATTTGGCCGCAAGTGACGATATTTCGTTTGAAAACATGAAACGTGCAATTATCGCTGGTTCAGCTTTGGCATCTTTCTGTGTAGAGAAATTTGGAACTCAGCGTTTGCTTGAGATCACAAAAGAAGATGTTGATGCACGAATTGAACAGTTAGTTGCATTGACAAATTATGAAATGAATCCAGTTATTGGATAAAGATAAAATTGTTCAAAGAGTTCAAATGGTTCAACTTTAGTATTTGATCCTTTGAACTTTTTAAACCTTTGAACTAAAAGAATAAAAAATGGATAAGTCGGCTCTATTAGAACAACTACAAGCTTTAGCTGCGCAAGAAGATGCGTTGGCTGTTGCACGCGAAATCGCGGAATTACGTACGCAAATGGAAGATCTTCTTTTGGAGGAAGATCGTAAGTTTCAGGTCGCGCAACTTGATGCACAGGAAAAAGGTGAAGAACCTATGGAAAAACCTGTGGATGAAGTGCGCAATGCCTTTTACGAATTGTTGGGTCAGTACCGCGAAAAACGTGCTGCACAACTTCGTATTAAGCAAGACGCTGAAGAAGCAAACCTGCGTCGTAAGAAAAGTTTAATAGCTCGACTTAGAGAAGTGGTAGAAAAAGAGGAGAACATTGGTGCTGCTCTTGCTGCTTACAAAGAAATCCATGAACAATGGAAAGAAGTGGGTGACATCACGCGTGAGAAACGTCAGGAAATCCAGTCGGAATATTCTCGTTTGTTAGAAACATTCTTCTACCATATTAAAATTTACCGTGAATTACGCGAACACGATTTACATCGTAATGAACAATTGAAATTGGACGTTATTCAACGTATTCAGCAGTTATTGTCAGTTGACCAGATTAAAGATGTTGAACATGCGTTGAAAGCACTTCAGAATGAGTGGGACGAAATTGGTCCTGTTCGCAACGAAGAGTGGGAAAACTTGAAAACGGCTTATTGGGATGCTGTTCGCGCAACGTATACGCGAATTCACGGATTTTATGAAGAGAAACGTTCCGAGTTAACTTCAAATCTTGAACTAAAGAAAGAACTTGCTCAAAAGGCGCAAGATTTGGTGAAAGACCTTCATGTTTCTTCAACAAAAGAGTGGGATGCAACTACCAAACAATTACTAGAATTGCAGGAAGCTTGGAAGAAAATTGGTTTCGGACCACGTAAAGAAAACGAAGAAGTATGGAAACAATTCCGCGCTTCATGTGATGAATTCTTTACAAAGAAGAAAGCATTCTTTGATGGTTTGAAAGGTAGTTTTGATGCCGTTGCGAACAAAAAGCAAGAGTTGATCGATAAATTGAATCAGCTGAAAGAAAGCCAGGAATGGAAAGAAACAAGCGCTGAAATTGTAAAATTGCAAGGGGTTTGGAAAAGTCTGGGAAATGCCGGACAACGCAACGAGCAAAAGTTGTGGAAGGAATTCCGTGGAGCTTGTGATCATTTTTTCAACGCAAAATCTACTTTCTACGCAGCACAAGATGAAGCTTTAGCTGGAAACCTTGTTGCAAAGAAAGAGTTGATTGAGAAAATCAAAAGTACTCTGCTTCCAGAGGATAAAAAAGAAGCTTTAGCGATTCTTCGTACTTACGCAGCTGATTTCACTGCGCTTGGAAAAGTGCCGATGAAGGAAAAGGATAATATCTACAATGCATACCGTGAAGCTCTTGACGAACACTACAAACGTTTGAAATTGGAAGGAGCAGAACAGGATCGTGTAATGTTCCAGGCAAAATTGGATACATTGAAAGCAAGTCCAAATGCGGACAAAGCTTTACAACGTGAACGCATCGATATTCGCGAGAAAATTACGCGTATTGAAAATGACATTCGCCAGCTGGAAAACAATCTTGGATTCTTCGCCAAATCAAAAGGTGCCGATTCACTTCGTAAAGAGGTTGAAGGTAAAATTGAGGCTTCAAGAAACCGAATTGTTGAATTGAAGAACAAGTTGAAACAACTCGTTTAATGAATCGTTCCGTAAATATTCTCTTGCTGGTGGTTTCGTTTCCAGCCATGTTCCTGTTGATCTACAACATGTACCAAAGCGGAATTCCATTTGTGAATTTTGAAACTGCAGAAATAGAAAATCAATATTTGGAATACGCTTATCTTGCTTTTGCTGGGTTAATTCTCCTGATTGCCGGAAGAAGAGCAATTCATCGCTGGGTTGGAGTAGGAATGCTCAGAAAACCTGAACGTTTTTATTGGAGTGCATCTATTGGTGTTGAACGCAAAAAGCAAATAAGAGTGTTTTTTATAATTGAAGCAATTGTGGCTCTTGGATTTTCCGCTGTTTGTTTCGCTATCGATAGCAGATCATGGTCGCTGCAATTGGTTTATGCTTTGATTTTTGCAGAACAAATCGTATTTATTCTGATTGCCAATAATTGGTACAGAATCGGAATTTCTGATAAAGCATTGGTTGTTGCTGATCGAGAAGTCAATGTTCTTTATTTCTCGGGATTGAGAAGAGTTGAACTTCACCAGCAAACTGTTTATTTCGAATACATTGAAGAATTGCAATTGTTCTTTCCTGCAAATGCAATAGATAAATCCGATTTTAAAGGATTTAGAAACGCATTGGAAGACAAACTCAATAGAGACAAGGTTTTCTTTTCAGAGAAGTTTAAAAACTATTAATTAGCTAATAAGGATTAAAGAAAACCCTGAAGTGATGATAACATCTGCTTCAGGGTTTTGCTTTTTACAATTCTTCCTCAGGCGCTTCCAGATTTTTATTGGGTGTTTTGGAAGCCCCCTTTGGAGGTTTTCCATTCGCTTTTCGCTCTTCGTGTTTCGCTTTTATTTCTTCCAGCTTTTTGTACTGTTCATCAGTAAGAATCGATTTGTACTCTGCCATCAAAGCGGTTTTAGATGCCTCCAATTGTGTTTTCTTTTCGTCCTTCGAAAGTGCAGTATTCTCACGAATGGTTTGGTGTTTTTGAGCGTAAGTCAAATTGATTGTTGAGACTTTCGACTGTTGTTCGGTGCTAAGACTCAACTTCTCCGTCATTCTAGTAGTAACTGCTTTAGCACGTTCCTCAGGTGTTTTCTTTACCTGTTCTGCTTTCTGTCCTCCCTGTGCAAATGCCATTGTAAAGGCGAAAATGCTCAGCATTAATGTAATTGCTTTCATTCTAAACTATTTTATTTTCAACTTGGATGATTTCCTTCAGGAAAGGTTTAATGACGTTGTACGTGGCGTTCAGTTTTGTAACTTCGTAAAAACAAATACATGAGATTGGTAGGAATAATGGTGCTTCTAATGGTTCTTTCTCTTCAGGGATGCAGAACCACAGCAGAATGCACCGAGAAAGTGAATGAGGACTGTATATGTACAATGCAATACGATCCTGTTTGTGGCTGTAATGAAAAAACATACAGCAACGCTTGTCAGGCAGAATGTCACGGAATTACAAACTATGTTAAAGGCGAATGCCCAAATAAATAAATGAGCGCATTAGAAGTTGTAAAGAATTACTATCAGGCTTTCAATTCAAGAGATTGGTCTGCAATGATTTCCTTTGTAGACGATAATATTCGTCACGAACCCAATCAGGGAACTCCAAGAATTGGAAAAGCGTTGTTCACTGATTTTATGAAACATATGGACGACAGTTATTCTGAAGAATTGAAGGATATCGTTCTGTTTTCATCTGAAACAGAAGGTAGAATTGCTGCCGAATTCGTTGTTCATGGAACGTACAAGAATAGTGAAGAAGGTTTACCTGAAGCAAAAGGACAGAACTATGTTCTCCCGGCTTCTGCATTTCTGGAAGTGGTAAATGGGAAAATAACCCGTGTAACCACTTACTACAATCTCGAATTGTGGATTCAACTCGTTTCGGAAAACTAAGTTCCCGCACCTTTTCAGGTAAAGAGGTCGAAGAAATAATTCCTCAGTTGAGCGAACTTCGTATCAAAGTATTTTACGATTTCCCTTATCTCTATGAAGGCGATTTGGAATACGAGAAGAACTATCTCCAGATTTATACAAAAGACCAAAGAAGCTTAGTTCATCTTGTTTTTGATGGTGATAAAGTAGTTGGCGCAACAACCGGAATGCCGCTTTCACAAGAGTCGGAAGAAATCAAACTGCCGTTTATTCAACTTGGATTTGATATCAACACGATTTTCTATTTCGGTGAAAGTATTCTCTTCAATGAATATCGCGGAAAAGGGTTGGGGCATCAATTTTTCGACGTTAGAGAAAAACATGCGCTGAGTCTTGGATTTAGTACCACAACGTTCTGCAGTGTGGTGAGAAGTGAAAACCATCCGCTCAAGCCTGTTGACTATCATTCCAACGAGGTTTTCTGGCAAAAACGAGGTTACGAAAAACAAGACTTTACCTGCGAAATGAGTTGGCTCGACAGAAATGAAACGCAGGAAACAACTAAACATCTTCAATTTTGGATGAAACAATGGAAGTGAAATTAGCCTTAGCTCAATATCCGATTTTGGAACATTCGTCCTTTGAAGATTGGCAAATTCATGTTGAATCTTGGGTGAAAAGCGCAACTGATGTTGAAGCTAAAGTTCTCGTGTTTCCCGAGTATGGTGCCATGGAATTAACTTCTTTATACAATGAAGAAATCAGATCCGATCTAACTGGGCAAATTGAAATCCTTCAGGAATTGTTGCCATCGTTCATTTCTACTTTTCAGCAGCTAGCCAAGAAGTTTGATTGTGTGATTGTCGCTCCAAGTTTCCCTGTGAAAGTTGAAAAGAAGTTTGTCAATCGTGCTTTCGTTTTCACTGAGAGTAATTATTCCTATCAAGACAAACATTTCATGACACGTTTTGAAGACGAAGAGTGGAACGTCTCCAGTTCTGATGGTGTTTTACGCATTTTCGATACCAAATATGGGCGTTTTGGAGTGCAGATTTGTTTTGATATAGAGTTTGCAGTTGGCGGACAATTACTGGCTCAAGCAGGAGTAGATTTTATTGTTGTTCCATCGTGTACAGAAACATTGAAAGGTGCGACCCGTGTACATATTGGTGCAAGAGCGCGTGCAATGGAACAGCAAATTTATGTTGGCGTTGCTCAAACCATTGGAAACGCATTGTGGTCGCCAGCTGTTGATATCAATTTTGGTTATTCGGCGGTTTATTCAAGTCCTGACGGTGATTTCAACGATGAAGGAATTCTAAGTATTGAGCCCGCTCAAAAAGAAGGTTGGTTAATCTCCAATCTAAACACCGAAAAGAATAGCCATATTCGAACTTCCGGGCAAGTACTCAATTACAAATGGAGCTTAGGGATTGAAATGAAGGGTGCTTTTTCTGTAGAAATGGTAAAATTATAAGTCAACTCTTCATAAATCCGTCTCAGCTTAATCATTACTTTTGCAGCATGAACATTTTCGTCAAAAAGCCCTTACTTGCAGCACTTCTTTTATTTGTCTTTCTGATTGTTCTTAGTCTTGCAGTTTCCATCCCTTTGGCCGATGCTGTAGCGAATTATGACAATAAACTCGTGCATTTTAAAGTAGAACAAAGTATCTCACTTCGAAATTTATTGGGTTGGGACAAACAGGATTTAATCAAGAACGGTATCAGTCCTTCTAACGTTTCTTTGAAACCCGTTGGTTGGGCAATGCTAGTGTTGTTCTACCTTGGTTTCCCCGTCTTAGTATACCTTCGATTTAGATTCACAGCAAAGAAAATGGAATTCGACAATGGAGAAGAAGTCAATTCTTAGTTGGTTGCTTTTAGTCTTTCTTGCCCTTGTTTGGGGAAGTTCTTTCATTCTCATGCTTCGTGGAATGGAAACCGAAGATCACATTCCCATTTATTCTGATGTTCAGGTTGGTGCACTTCGCATGACCATCGCCGGATTAGTGATGTTTCCATTCGGTATTGTTCTGCTAAGGAAAATCAAATCGTTGCGTCTCTTTTTCGCTTTGTTGATTGTTGGAACCTGCGGAAACTTTTTGCCGGCTTTTTTGTTCACCTATGCGGAAACCGGAGTTTCTTCCGGAATGGCTGGAATGCTTAATAGCTTCACATCATTCTTTACCATTATAATTGGTTATACTGTTTTCAAACAAGCCGTCTCTAAACGACAGGTTTTTGGATTGCTTATCGCCTTCGTAGGAATTTGTTTACTGGTAGGTTCTTCTGTTTTTGATGGAACCATCAGTTGGCCGCACATTGGCGCAGTTGTTTTAGCAACCATTCTTTACGCTACCAGTTTGAATACGATCAAATACGAATGTCAAAGTCTGAAATCTCTTGAAATTACGGCATTGGCATTTACTATTGTTGGGTTACCGGCATTAATTGTAGCTTATTTCTCTGGAGCATTTGTGGTAATGACCAAGAACGTAAACGGTTATTCAGGTTTGGGTTATATTGCCATATTGAGTGTTGTGGGAACGTGTATCGCTGTAGTTCTTTTTAACCGGATTATTGCATTGAGATCTGCGGTTTTCGCAAGTTCAGTTACTTACCTCATTCCAATTGTTGCAGTAATTATTGGTTGTTTCTACAATCACGAGAGCATTCTATGGCAGCAGGTTTTGGGAATGGCGGTGATTATTGGGGGAGTGGCTTTAGCGAATTATTCAGTGAAAAAGAATAGTTGAAATGCGCTTTTCCCTTTGAGGAAGGCGATAGATTATTTCTTCTCCACTTTCTTGGACACTTGCTCTTCAAAATAGTTGCTTTCTATCTAGCGAATAGAATTAATAGGTGGAAAAGGACTTTTACTATACTCAAGTGTATTAAGAAACAGGAATTGATGTCAGAACCCTTAGTTCGGTCTCATTTCTGAAGTGAGGAGAAGGAAAAATGTGTTTTCGTAATTAAGGCGAAAAGGCGTTTACGTTTGAAATTGAGGAACGAAATTTCCATACTTTTCTCCGCAATAGAAAAAAGCATTTTTCCCCGAACGACTTGAAATGAGACTAGACTTTTGCTTACTTTTTGGCAATGAAAAAGTAAGAGAATTAATCATGTTGTTCATTGGGCGACTGCACTGACGCTTGTCGTTATCAAAAGCTAACGCTTTTTCTTCTTCGTTACCTGTTCCTCAAAATCAACCAACAACTGAAAGATATCATTGAACTCACTAAAACTTAGGTTCTCGTAACTATCGCCAACATCGTGGTAATGTTTGTTCGGACCCATGGTATACATGAAAAACGCCGGTACGCCCGCTTCAGAGAAAAAGTAATGATCTGAATTAGCTGCTTTTCCACGTATTTTCACCTGAGAAACAAACTGCTGAACAGAATTGATGGAAGTCAACAAATCAAATTTCTCCTGAAACACAGAACCGTTTACAATTGTTACGCCTTCTTCACCACTTCCCATAATGTCCAGATTGAACAAAAACTGAATATTCTGAAGCGGGAAAAGCGGATGATCAACATAATATTTGCTTCCGTAAAGTCCGGCTTCTTCACCGGCAAATGCCATGAAAACAATGTTCATATCACCCGGATGTTCCTTGAAGTAGCGCGCCATTTCCAACAACATTGCTGTTCCGCTGGCATTGTCATTTCCTCCCGGGAAATAAGCGTTTTGACCCATTCTTCCCAGATGATCGTAATGCGCCGAGAACACAAAACATTTCTTCGTTTTCCTCTTGGCTGGAATGTAAGCAATCACATTTCGGGCAGTGTGCATGCGCAATACAGCATCCACATTTAAGCTCAAATTAAAACTGTTTCCTTTTGTCTGTTCTGATTCCTGAAGCTGTATCGTTGGCAATTTTGCTTGTTCGCCATCTACCGACCAGGTGAATTTATCGTTGAACAATTCGATGATTGGAAACTGAGCTGAAAGCTCCTGAATTTTTGTACGAACCAGTTTTGCTGTATCACCTTTCGTTGAGTAAGGCGTGTAAGCTAATGTATAAACACCATTTGCACGTGTTTTTGTACTGCGAATAAAGGCTTTTAATGAATCGGCATTCAACAGCGTATTCGTATTTACTTTGAAACATTGCATGTTGTAATCTCTGAAAGATCCGCAATTCGGTGAAACTACAAAGTCTACTCCTGGAGTTAAATCATTCCCATTCAACTTCAATGAAACTTCCTTCGGAAAGGTATTCACCATGAAATCGAACTTCTGAAAAGGATTTTTCTTGTAGAACTTACAACCAATCGACTTGAATTCCTGAGCTATAAATTCTGCTGCCAGTGAATCACCGCTGTTTACGTATCCACGACCATGAAATTCAGGTGAACATAGCTTTTCAACTGTTTTTCTAGCCGATTCAACCTGAGCAAGCGATGTGAATGGTAGAAGTAGAAGGATGAAGATCAGCTTACGCATATCTGCGCTCTACTTTTTGGATAAATTCAATTGCCAATTCGCTGTCTTCTCTCCAGCCATGCTCATGTGCAAGATTGCTCATCTTTGTGCGGGCAGAATTCACTTCGTTAAGGTTATCTAAATCGTCGATTGTAGCATTGTATAAATCGTTATCACCACCAAACAATTCTTTCACGATCAAAATTCGTTCGTTTAATCCAAATGCGTTTTTCAAGGTTTCCAATCGAACCGAAAGTAAACGTGATTGCAATGAACCATCGTTAGTTCTTGCTCTGCGAAGTGCAGGATGTTCGTTTGAAGGAGCTTGAGAAATAGGAGCTGACTCAATTTTTGGTGCGGAGACTTCTTCTTTATGTGTTGCTAAGCTTGTCGAAGCATCAATCTCTGGAGCAAAAGTCGCAGCAGGCTCGTCTATTATTTCCTCGTTAACTGGATGAGATGGTTCAGGAGTTTCCTCGACAAATTCCTCTTCTAGCTGAATTGAGCTGTCTTCAGTCTTTTGTCCTTCGTCTATTGTCTCATCTTCATCCATTGAGAAAAGATCAAACGACAAGTCTTCATCCGCTTCTACAATTGGCTCTGGACTTTTTGTATGAGCCGGTACACTAAACTCTTCCGTTTTCGTAGTTTCTTCTTTTAACTCAAGGTCTTTGTGCGAAGCAGAAGAATGCTCATCAAGCGAAGAGTTAAGGTCACTGAGCGGCTCGCGCTGAGCGGAGTCGAAGTGAGCCGAAGTGCCGAATACTTTTGCTTCATAAGCCTTGTACTTCAAAATTATAGCACGTTCGTTTAGTTGCTGAGTGGCAGCTGCAAATGCCTCCAATTCACCAAGACTCGCAGTTCCTGATTTAATCTTCTCTAACAAAGCACTAATCTCTTCCAATAAAGCATGCATTTCCATATCCAATTTCTATTTTGGAATGAAGTGATCTGAGAAGCAGATCTACTTCGCCCCTATTTTTCAACAAAACGTCCAATTTGTGCACTTTCTTGCCAATCGAACGCTGGTTTATCTCTATTTTGCATCGGAAAATTACACAATCAATACGCGCGTTTTTTGCTTTTTGCAATTAGTTGTTTAAGGGTAATTGTTGAAAACCGTTACGACAATAAAGATTAAAATCATGTTTTTAGAGCAATTTCCTTCGGAAGGCAGACCACATGGGTGGTTGGAAGTTATTTGTGGATCAATGTTTTCTGGTAAAACAGAGGAATTGATTCGCCGATTAAAGCGCGTAGAATTTGCTAAACAAAAGTTATTGCTCGTTAAACCTGCAATCGATAATCGTTATTCTGAAGAAAGTGTGGTGAGTCATAAAGGCTCATCGTTCGAGGCCATTCCGGTGAAAAACTCCGCTGAGATTCTTCAACACTGGAAGAAGGAAAAGATTGTTGCAATTGATGAAGCTCAATTCTTCGATGAAGGGTTGATGGACGTTTGTAACGAATTGACAAAACAAGGTGTTCGCGTGATTGCCGCAGGTTTGGATATGGATTATCTTGGAAAACCATTTGGGCCAATGCCACACTTGCTTTGCATGGCCGAATATATTACCAAAGTGCATGCAATTTGCGTTTCTTGTGGTAACTTAGCACAGTTTTCACATCGAACTACCAAGGAAGATTCTCAGGTTTTGGTTGGAGCTGTGGAAGCATACGAACCTCTTTGCAGATCTTGCTATAATAAAATAGCACATTAAACGAAAATTTTGAAACTCAATTACAACGTAGAATCTTGCTCTTTATGCTTCGGGGTTTCGGCAATCGGACCACAAGATCAGACTATTTCTCACGTTGTATACGACACCCGTAAAATTCAAAATCCTTCCGGAGCATTGTTTTTTGCATTAGACGGCGCATTTCGTTCAGGAAATAATTTTGTTCAGGAGGCATATCAAAAAGGAATTCGTGCTTTTGTAGTTCCGAGTGCGTTAAATGGCAATTTACCAGAAGACGCAACTGTTTGGAAAGTTGATAATACACTCGAAGCGTTGCAGAATTTGGCTTTGATGCATCGGAATCTTTTCAAAGGAAAAGTATTAGCTGTTAGCGGAAGTGTTGGCAAAACAACGTTCAAAGAATGGCTGTTTCACGCCCTGCAGCATAAGATCAATATCATTCGAAGCCCAAAGAGTTTTAACTCCCAGCTTGGAGTTGCTTTGTCTTTGCTTGAATTGGACGAATATGCTGAATTGGCAATCATAGAAGCTGGAATTTCAATGCCAGGTGAAATGGAACGTTTGGAACGAATTATTCAACCGGATTATGGCGTTCTTACAGCTTTGGGATCTGCACATTCGGAGAATTTTGAAAATCAAAGCCAATTAAAAGAAGAGAAACTGAAGTTATTTGTGAATTGCAGCAAGGTATTTCTTCCTGAAAGTATAGAAAATGTTGATTCGTCCTGGATTAAATGTCCATCATACAAGTCGAATCGCTTCCCTTCTGGTTATGCTGATTTACTTGGAGTTTTGAAAACAGTTGTTCATTTTCTTGATGCCGAAGTCGATTTTGAGAAAGTGCATTCACAGTTGCCAACTTTGGCGCTTCGTATGGAGATTTTTGAAGGAATCAATGGCAATATCATTATCAACGATACATACAATCTGGATAAAGATGCACTAACGGAAGCGTTGCATGTTCAGCAAAATCAGGATAAAACCAAAAAACGTGTTGTTGTTCTCGGTCTATCGGTCATCGAACGTAGTCGAGACGAGCAACTGGAAAAAGAACTAAAAGAAATTGTTTCTTCGTTCAAGGTGGATAAGCTTTATTTGATTCATCCTAATAAGGAGATTCCATGGGATGAAATCACAGATTCGGTTGTTTTGATCAAAGCGCATCGTAAGCGACATTTTGAAAAGGAAGTTGTGAAAGGAAAAGCACGTCGACATTTAACATATGTGGAAGTGAATTTGAGTGCCGTAAAACACAACCTGGAGGTTTATAAATCCAGATTACCAAAGAATGTGAAGTTGCTTTCAATGGTAAAGGCAGATGCTTACGGCACGGGAGCAGTTCGCGTTGCGAAGTTTTTGGATCAAAACGGAATCAATTATTTAGGCGTTGCCTTTGTTGATGAGGGTGTTGAATTACGTCAGCAAGGCGTGCAGCTTCCTATCGTCATCATGAATCCCGATGTAGAGAACGTAGACCTTTACGTTCATCATGGTTTGGAGCCTGCAATCTATTCTTTCGAACAATTGGATCAGTTTATTTCAGGATTGATTTCACTCGAAATAGAGCAATTCCCGGTTCACTTGAAATTTGATACCGGAATGCATCGTTTGGGTTTCCAGCCTTCTGAAAAGGAAGAATTGCTTTCGATCATAAAGGCACAGCCGGAAATCAAGATTCAAGGAATTTACTCGCATTTGGCGGATGCTGATAATCCTGAAGTGGCTTCTTTTACCGAGAAACAAATAGCACAGTTCAGTGAAATTGTAAACTTCTTTAAAGAAAATACTGTAAATCCAATCATCGCTCATATCTTGAATTCGGAAGGTGCATTGCGTTTTACTGATCTTGCACACGACATGGTTCGCATTGGAATTTCGATGTATGGTTATACAGAAAACCAGGAATTAGGCAAACTTCTTAAACCAGCAATTTCATGGTACAGCAGAGTTTCTCAGGTGAAAACAATACCTGCTGGTGATTCGGTTGGTTATGGAAGAACGTTTGTGGCTGAACACGAAATGAAAATTGCGATTGTTCCTGTGGGTTATGCCGATGGTTTTCATCGAAACCTAAGTAATGGAGTTGGGACAGTATTTATAGCAAACCAAAAATGTAAAGTTGTAGGTCGTGTTTGTATGGACATGATTATGGTCGACGTCACAGGATTAGATGTCAACTACGAAGATTTGGTTGAAATTGTTGGTCCGAACCAACCGATGAATGCATTGGCAAAAATGATGAACACTATTCCTTACGAAGTTCTGACAGGACTTTCAAAGCGCATGCAAAGGATTTATATAGAAGAATAAGTAATTAGAGAATAGAGATTAGAAAATAGGGAATGCGAATCTCTATTTTCTATTCTCCCTCTCTATTTTCTCAAATAAAATGGAAAATCAAACAAAATTCACCAGCTATCAGGTATGGATAGCAGTATTGATTGCACTCATCCAATTTTCGGTAGTGCTCGATTTCATGGTTTTGGCACCACTTGGCACATTCGTAATGGATGATTTGCACTTACAACCGGGTGAATTCGGGTTGGTAGTTGCAGCTTATGCCATCAGTGCTTTCGCGTCCGCTTTGTTGACCGCAGGTTTTGCCGACAGATTCGATCGCAAGAAATTGTTATTGTTCTTCTTTGGTGGATTTATCATTGGAACCCTGCTTTGTGGTCTGGCAACAGACTACTGGAGTTTACTTGGTGCACGAATTTTTACTGGATTGTTCGGTGGGGTAATGGGCTCCATAAGTATGGCAATTGTTACTGACGTTTTCGAAGTTTCCAAGCGTGGACGAATGATGGGTTTTATTCAAATGGGTTTTGGTGTAAGTCAGATTGTTGGAATTCCATTTGGCTTGTGGTTGACCAATAAATTCAACTGGCACATGCCGTTTTATGCTATTGTGATTTTTGCTGTCATTGTATTTGTTATGACAATTGGTTTTATGAAACCGATTGTTGCTCATCTTGCAATTCAGGAAAAACGGAATGCATTCCAACATCTTTACAAAACGCTTTCGAACAGAAGATATCAGCGCGGATTTATGGCAACAATTCTACTAGCAACAGGTGGTTTTATGCTGATGCCATTTGGAAGTGATTTTGCTGTGAAAAACCTGAAAATCGATCCGGATAGTCTGACTTTCATGTACATGATTACGGGAGTTTTTACATTTGCATCTAGCTTTCTGGCTGGAATGCTAACTGACAAAGTTGGTAAAATGGCCATGTTTACTTTCGGGACGTTTTTGTCAATTACAATCGTACTTATTTACACCAATCTGGGTGTAACACCGATTCTTTATGTTGTACTGCTGAATATCATTCTATTCATCGGAATCAATTCACGTATAGTTCCGGCACAAGCATTATTGACTTCCGTTCCTAGTCCACAAGACAGAGGTGCATTCATGAGCTTGAACTCAGCTATTCAATACTTGTCTGGCGGAATTTCTGCATCTATTGCTGGATTGATCGTCTATAAAGATGCTTCAGGACAAATTCACAATTATCCGATTATTGGATTTGTGGTGACGGGAACTTCCCTGATAGCTTTGGTGTTGATGTTCCGTTTGAATAATTTATTGAAGCAGAAACCCGTTGAGGAATTGCCAATCGAAAAAATCGCTGATCCTGATTTATTGGATTCGTAAAACGGTAGGGCAAAGCTGGCTGAGCGGAGTCGAAGTCTGCCCGTCTACCGTTTTTTATTACGGTCTAATTTCCAATCATTAATAAACACCCATCTCAAGGAAGCGTAAAAGGTATTGTTTACCACGAAATCATTTTTCTGCTGCAGATTCACTCCCAATTGAAAATGTGCTTGTAACAATTTGTATCCCACGTTCGGGGAGAAGCTGAATAAGTGATGTGAATCAAAATCGGTGTGCCACGAAATTCGTGCTCCATAAGTTAGATTTACTCTTCCTGTTTTAAACCAGTAGCCAATCTGACTTCCCATTTGTTTTTGAGTGAAGTTGTAATCGAATTGAAGGTTTAAAGCGTTTGTATGAGGTTTAACCAATTTGATATCCGCCCATTGACGTTCGATCCCAAAATTAGCATTGAAGTATTTCCCTTGTTCAACGCCCAGGAAAGGTCCTGTTTTTCTAACATTCAGCTTGCTCTCCGGTAGTTTGATGTCCTTAAATAATTGCGCTTGAACTGAGTTGCTCAGTAGCACAATCATTAAAATCAAACTATTTCTTCTCCACATATTCGTCGTGTATTCGTTTTATTTCTTTCGCATCGTCAGCGTCAATTCCCAAACTATCTGCCACTTCTTTTGCTCTTAGTACATCTTCAACTGAAAGTCCAGTGCTGTCGCTTTCAGGCTTTAACGCATTTTCAATGAAAATGGTACTGTTTTTTAAAGCAGGAACTGTAGTTGTTGAAACGGCACAAACGGGTTCGTACAACAACGACTTCTCTTTTGTTTCCTTCGGAAAGAAGTTTCCACGTTCGTCATACGATTCAATTAATACCAAAATTACGCTAATTATATAGAGCATTTTTAGTCCGGCGAACAAAACTCCTAAAGCTTTGTTAATTGGAGAAAGCTGAACTACTTTGATCATTTTCTCTACCATTTTTCCACCAAAGTAAATCATGGCTCCTACACCAAGAAAAGTAACGGTGAATGCGATAACAGGAAGGTATTCCGAATTCCATCCCAAGCTGGTTTTCATCCAATTCGCAACGGTGTCAGAGAAATGAATACCAACATAAATTCCAACTAAAAGTGCCAGAAGCGTAAATAGTTCAATGATGAAACCGTGTTTGAAGCCTTTGTAACATGCCCAAATTATGGGAATGACGATGAGAATGTCGATGAAGTTCATTCCTGAAAATTACTTCAAAGGTTTTCCGATTTTGATTGAGCAATGGAAAAGATGCCCACGGACGATTGTGCATTACACATGATTTCCCACGGATGCACAGATAAAAGCTCGCCTACCGGACTCGCTAATTGAAAATCATAAAGGGGCGACTGGTAAGCGCCTCAATGAATCTGTGCATCTGTGGGAAAATATTAAGGGTAAAAAAAATGACGACCTAGGCCGTCATTTAAATATTTTCAAGGACAAATTATCCCATATTCGTAAAAATCTGTTGAACATCGTCATCATCATCAAACTTGTCCAACATCTTTTCAATATCTACCAACTGAGCTTCTGTGAATTCTACTGGTGTAGTTGGGAAGCGTTCCAGGTTCGATTTTAGGATCTCGATTCCTTTTTCTTCCAAAGCTGAACCAATTGTTCCAAACGCTGTGTAATCTCCGTAAACAAAAACGTGTTCGTCTGTCACTTCAATTTCCTCGCAACCTGCATCAATCAATTCCAATTCCAATTCTTCAGGGTCCATTCCTTCCGTTTTTACCAATTGGAAAACAGATTTACGGTCGAACATAAATTCCAAAGAACCATTCGGAACAACTCCACCACCTGCTTTATTGAAATAAGATTTTACGTTTGCAACCGTACGTGTTGGATTATCTGTTGCACATTCAACGTAAACCAACACACCGTGAGGACCTTTCCCTTCGTAATCAACCTGAGCAAATGATGCAATGTCTTTTTGGTTTGCACGTTTTACCGCCGCTTCAATATTGTCCTTAGGCATGTTTTCAGCCTTGGCATTCTGAATTGCGGTACGCAACTTGGCATTTGTCGATGGATCTTGTCCACCTTCTTTTGCTGCCATAGTAATGGCTTTACCTAGTTTCGGAAACAATTTAGACATTTTGCCCCAACGTTTCTCCTTAGCTGCTCTACGATATTCAAACGCTCTTCCCATGGAATTTTTTTTGGCAAAAATAAACAATTCCTCAATTCGTTCTATACTTGATTTGTAGACTTGAAAATGAATACATTCGTAGTATGAAGACGGCGCTCATCTTCTTCCTGTTCTTTGCCACAAATTTGGCGGCTCAAGAATCGCTAGATTCCTGTAACCGCCTGCCTTTTATAAATACCGGCGGACTGGTTTCCTACTATTTCTGGGAAGAGGATTCGAATGGAGTAATTGTTCCCGGAACGCTTCAGAAGCCGGGTGTTCAGAACGTTTATGTTGTGAATAATCCTAAAAAAAAGCTGCCGAAGAAAAAACTGAATCAGACAGAAATGATACGTCTGGTGACCGATTTCGCTGAATCAAATCATAATTACGCTGTTACGACTGTGAAGGAAGACGGTGAAACCCGAAAGAAACACTATCCACTTTTGCGTTATTCTGCGCAGCAATACGGAAGTATGCAAGCCATTTTGAAGAATGACAAATGGGTTTTTAATGTACGAAAACCTGTTCTGTATTTTTCGATTTGGAGCAATGGAAGTTTGACTTATTCCCATTCATCTGATTCGGTTGTAATGAAAACCAAGAATTTTGTAGCTCCTGCTTTCGGACAGTACATCGTTAATTCGTTTCACAATGCAGATGGAACCATTTCGCATCAAAATGTCTTGACGTATACTGGAGAAGATGTTACGAATATGTTCTTATTTCCTTGCCAGGCGAAAGCGAAACGATGTTTGGTTTTTGTAAATGGTTATCGCGGTCCGCTGAAAGACAAGGACAAAAGTGACAATCTCGTTTCAACGAAAGATCGCTATGGCTATTGGTACAAGCTGGATAATCGTTTTATTGATAGAACAAAGCCCGATGCAGCTTTCTTTCTGGATGCGAATTTTTCTGTTTCCACTTCCATTCATAAAAGCAGGTTGCGCTTTGGCAGAACCTTTGTCCGCTGGTATTTTTCAGGGAACCCTAAACGTGTTCGTAAAGCTTTACGAAGAGCTGAAAAGAACACGAATCCAGATGGTTTTAATTATAGAAAGGAAAAAGGAAGAATTGCAGGTTTGGCCTTTTTGTATTCCAAATGCACTGGTCCGAACTGTTTAGAAACAAAAGATACAATCGACATTGTTTGTCACAGCATGGGTTATGCATACACACTTGGATTTCTGGAAACCATCGAAGGTAAAGTGGTGCTGGGGAATTGTTATATCATTGCCCCCGAAAATGCCGCAATAGATGGTTTCGACTGGACAAAATTCCAGCATGTTTGGCAATATGGCTCCAACTTCGATCAGGAGAAACCCGATGCATTAAAATATCAGGATGGTGTTGCTTGCCAGGTTTGTGTGAAAGGTTTGGATAGTTTGCCAACAACGCAAGGTGGTCGATTTTTCTTTCCAGCCGATTGGCCCAACAAACAGTTCATTCATAGTCACATGGTTTACAATTACGATTGGATCTTTGACCGAATTGAACCAGGAATGCCAGGATATATCGGACGGTAATTACAAATTACCAGTTACTAATTATAAATGACCTGAATGTATTTCGTAATTCGTCATTCGCAATTAGTAACTTTGTCGAATGTCTTTTCACGAACTAAACATAAAGAAGCCAATACTGCAAGCATTGGATGATCTTGGGTATACTGAGCCAACTCCCATTCAGTTAAATGCATTTGCTCCAATTATGTCTGGACGAGATGTGCTTGGTTTGGCGCAAACCGGTACAGGAAAAACCTTAGCTTACTTGATTCCGAACCTTTGTTTGTGGAAGTTTTCGAAAGAACCGCATCCGCAAATTCTGATTGTGGTCCCAACCCGGGAATTGGTTGCACAGGTAGTGGAAGAATGCGAGACATTGATTCCGCACATGAATGTTGCCATTACAGGTGTTTATGGTGGGGCAAACATTAATACACAGGCTGCAACTATTTTGCAAGGAGTGGATATTGTAGTTGGAACTCCCGGACGTTTGGTTGATTTGGCCGCAAATGGAAGTCTTCAACTGAAAAACATCAAGCGCGTTGTGATTGATGAGGTGGATGAAACCCTGAGTGAAGGATTTCAGTTCCAGTTGGATCGTTTGTTGCAATTGCTTCCTGAAAAGTTTCAGGCTCAATTGTTTTCAGCAACACTTTCGGAGCAAGTAGCAAAATTCATCGATAAGAACTTTAATGATCCCATTCGTGTAGAAGCAGCAAAAGCTGGAACTCCAATTGATAAGATCAAGCAAGAATGGTATAATGTTCCTAATTTCCTTACGAAAGTTAATGTACTGAATCACCTTTTGGAATCAAGTGAAGATTTCAGTAAAGTGTTGGTTTTCGTTTCATCAAGAGCCTGGGCAGACCGCTTGTTCGATGAGATGGAAAAAACATTGGGAGTGAACGTTGGAGTTATTCACTCCAATAAATCACAGAACTTTCGTTTTAACTCGGTAAATCACTTTCAGGAAGGCATTTATCGCGTTTTGATTGCAACAGATTTGATTGCACGTGGTATTGATGTAAGCGAGGTTTCGCATGTATTCAACTTCGACTTACCGGAATCAGCTGATAACTTTATTCATAGAGTGGGTAGAACCGGTCGTGCAGGTTTAGATGGTCATGCCATTACATTTGTTTCAGAGAATCAATTGGACAATTGGAAGATCATTCAGGATACAACACAAATTTCCATTTCAGAATTGGAGATCCCGGCTGAGGTAGAATTGGTTGATGAATTACTGGAAATTGAAAAGCCAGTTGTTGCTATGAAGAATGTTCTGGTGAAACTTCCTAAGAAAGGTGATGTTGGTCCAGCTTTCCATGAGAAGAAGGATAAGAACAAAAAAGTAAACGTTAGATACGATCACAAAAAGGCAATGCAGGAGAAATACGGTAAGCCTAAAAAACGTGGAAGTAAAAAGAAGTAATGATTTTACTTTTTCCTTGATGAAAAAGTAAACAAAAAATCAAGTCAACTGCGAGCCGTTCGGGTAATTAAACGAATTGAACCATTGCTACCAAAGTGGTGAAATCTCCTTCGTCGATTGCAAACGTAAACGCCTTTGGTGCACTGATAGTCAATTCCTTTAATTACTAATCCTCACTGTTTGCAGTTGACATTCTAGCTTAGGACTTCTAACTTACAACCGCTCCATTCCCTAAAAGTGAGGTAAAAGCTTTTCTGATGACGTAGTTTTCAAAAAAGGCGCTTGCGTTTTGGTGGAGCATGGCGGAACCAATCACTTTTTTAAGAAAACAAGGATTTGGAAAAGATTCCTCACGACTCGGAATGGAGCTAGACTTTTTGCCTACTTTTTCGGCAACCTGCCCGACTACGCAGGCGGGTGGAAAAAGTAGGAGCAAATCTTTCGCTTTAATTCCTGAATTTCATCCTGCAAAAAAACGTTAACTATCCATTGAATTTCGTAGTTTCACTTACATTCGTTTACTACAAATGGGGAAAATTCGTATAAATCTTGTAATTACAGCAGTTTGGATTGCCATGCTGGCTCTTCTGTTAATTCAGATTTATCAAACCATTCAGTTATACGACAGAAAGTCTGACGATTTTAAGGCCAAATTGAAAACAACAACTGAACGTATTGTTCAGGTTCATGAGCGCATTGAAGACGCTGATAAGTATGTTGCAATGATGAGTAAAGGTCTTCGAATGAAGTACAGAAATGTACTGCGCGAAGAATTTAGAAACCTATTCGAAGTTCAGGAGTCCATTTCAATTCACGATACAACCATTTACATTAAAGGTCAGCTGCAGAATTATTTGGTTGTTACCGGACATGCTTACGATTCCGTTTCCGGAGTAACAACAAAACAAGAAATTCTTGCGCGTGATGTTCGCAATATCCGTGATATGTTTGACGGAAAAGCAACTACTCTATTGGAAGAAGATTCCATCCGAGAAGCATATAATCTCGACCAACGCGTAATGCATAAGATCGTGAAAAAAGCGACTTATCTGAACGATAAAATGCTGGAGACTTTTCGCGATAATTCTTACGTAGAGCCAAGTAAACGGATCAATCTTCCACTACTTGATTCGATCATCAAAGCTGAATTGGAGGCTGATAATCTTCCTACAGATTACGCTTTTGTAATTACGGAAGAAAACAATAAGCCCATTCGTTTCGAATTCGAGATTAAGAATTATGATCACGACATTGATACAACCAAGGCAGGAGGAGTAACCCTTTTCCCGAATAAGATATTGGAGGACAAAATTCTACTTCACCTGTATTTCCCAAGTTCTCAATCGTTCATTTTACAGGCGATGGGAAGTCCATTGATCATTTCGTTGGTATTAATGATCCTGATCATTGTGAGTATTACCTTCATGTTTAAAACCATTGTGACGCAGAAGAAGTTGGATGAATTGAAAACCGATTTCATTTCAAACATGACACACGAGTTTAAAACACCAATTTCTACCATTTCACTTGCTTGTCAGGCAATGGCAGATCCCGACATGATGCAGGGGCAAACAGAAGTAACTGCACCGTTCGTTAAAATGATCAGTGATGAGAATAAACGTTTGGGAACATTGGTTGAAGCCATTCTTCAAAGCGCGGTAATTGAACGTGGAGAGCTAAAAGTGAGGAACGAAAATATTGATTTGGTTGCGATCATTCGAGAAATTGCAAAAACGGCCTCTTTCCGCATTGCTGGTGCCGATGGCGAGTTAATTTTGGATTTGCCAAACGAAGAAGTTATTGTTGTTGCCGACCGTTTGTATGTAACCAATATGATTTCTAACCTTATCGATAACGCAATCAAATACAGTAGAGAGGAAATTCATGTTACGGTTCGAATGAAAGTGACGACCACACAGATTGTAATTGCGGTGATTGATAAAGGAATTGGAATAAAACGAGAATATATTCAAAAAATATTTGATAAATTGTACCGAGTTCCGACAGGGAATGTTCACAATGTAAAAGGATTTGGTCTTGGATTGAGCTATGTTAAAGCCATTGCAGACCAGTTTGGTTGGAACATTTCAGTGAAGAGTCAGGTGAATGAAGGGTCAGAATTTAGTATCACGATAAATCGATAGGATTATGAGTAAACAAAAAACCATATTGTTAGCTGAAGATGATGATAACTTAGGGTTATTGCTTCAGCAATTTCTGAAGAGTAAAGGATTTACAGTGGAGTTGGCACGTAATGGAAAACATGCCTATGAGAAGTTTAACGATGGTCATTTTGATTTTTGCATTTTCGATGTGATGATGCCGGAAATGGATGGTATTACACTTGCCAAAGAGGTGCGTTTGGTTGATCCTAAAGTGCCGATTTTATTCCTTACTGCAAAGAGCATGAAGGAAGATAAACTGGAAGGTTTTGAAGCTGGAGCAGATGATTATTTGACAAAACCTTTCGCAATGGAAGAGCTTTTGGCGCGTATGAATGCTATTTTCAGACGTTCTTCTGCTGATGAAATAAGTGAAGATGATGAAATGCACGAAATTGGAAATATCAAATACGATCCGGTTTCTCGTGTACTACATTTGCAATCGGAAGATAAAAAATTGACAACCAAAGAAGGTCAACTCTTGCATTTGCTTTGTAAGAATAGAAACGATGTGTTAGATCGTCAAGCTGCTCTTCGCGCAATTTGGGGTGATGATAATTACTTTAATGGCCGTTCAATGGACGTTTACATCGCAAAGCTTAGAAAGTTATTGAAAGAGGATGAACGCATTGAAATCTTGAATATTCACGGAAAAGGATTTAAGCTAATCGTTCATTAACCTTCCGCCTCAGGTGAACCCTGTTATTGAGAGAAAAGGTTACCGAACGGAGTTGAGGTAACTTTTCCATTTTAAGTCCGTATAGGAATTGAAAGAGACTTAAAAATAGAATTGATATGAAATTACTCCCCAAACAATGGAAAAATCTGTCGTTTTGGGGAGTTTTCTTTTTTATGCTTTGCGCTCAGCAAAGTTACGCCCACGATACGCTGCGTATTTTCTATTCCAACGGTGAGCATAAGTTGTTTGCCAGCTCCAAATCGGAGTTAAGCGATTTTGTGTTTACACATGATCTAAAGTTTGTGGATAGCATTGCTTTGATTGGATATGCCGATTCTACAGGTCAGAAAAACAAGAATCAGAAACTTTCTGAACGAAGGGTGAAAACAGTAAAAAGCTATCTGTACAAGATAGGAATTAACGACTCTGTTGCCATTTTCACGAATGCAATGGGTGAAGAATCCGATAATGAAAGCAATAAACTAGAGAATCACCGCAGGGTAGAAGTGGTTCTGTTTTTTACAAAAGCATATGTTCCGCCAGTCGAAGAAGAAGAACGTCCAAGTAATGGGTTTGTGAATACCAATTGTTATGTGGATGCCCTTGAAGTAATGTCTAAAGCAAACATTTCTTACTTCATGAAAGGTAATACGCGATATGTAAAACTGGAAATGGAGGTTCACCAGCTAGATGCTTCAAAGCGTTATTTCTCGTTAACTGCCAGAAACCGATATCCAAAATTGGTGAAGTGGGAAAGTGAAACCACTGGTGCCTGGTGGTGGAAACATCCACGTTATATTGCTTCATTGAAAGCGAAGGATTTTGAAAAGTATGGAATTGTTACCCTTCAAGCAATTGACACCAATAACAGACAGGAATGTACGATTTGTGGAACCGATCCAATCAGTGCATATGGTTTGACAACTAAACTCATGCCTAATCAAGTGGTGATGCAAAACATGTTGGTGAAAAAACGCATTTTGCCACGACGAATAGAGATGAAGATTCCGAAAGAATACATTTCACTTGGTCGAACCTATTATCTGGATTCATTAACCAATTATCCCATCAATTGGATGGCAAAATCTGGACGAAAAGCTGCACCTTTTTATTTCGCTGAAATTCCTATGCAGTTGTTCAATGTCAATGATTTTCAGGTGTACAGTTATAGATATTATTGTGAAAATGCGATTCCGGATTATACAGTTAACGCTGTAGATACACTCCGTCGCGGGCCATGCTTGTTTGAGCGATTTGGCGGATTTGATTTTTCAGTAGGAGCAGAGTTTTCGTATCGACATTTAGTGCGAGACGAAGGAGCTGTTTCATGTTATTTTCAGGTTCCATTTGGTAATTTATTTCTTCAGGCGAATGTAGGCTATACCTCAAAAAACCGTGTTTTGGGTTCAATCCAGGCCGATTATCATTTTTTTGCCTATTCTACTTTTCCTGAATATCGTTTAAGCTCAAACCCAGTTGTTGTGAATGAAGAACATCGAATTTTGAGCTCATACGTAGGAACAAGTTTCACTGGTTTGTTTCATGAAAATGAAAATAGCTTTCTGAACGAATTTCACCTTGGAATTTCCTTTTGGAACCGAACCAATGGAATTGGTTTTGATCGCGCATTTATTCAGGCAGGTGTTGGCTTTGATTATTTGAATAAAGCTCAAAGTGAGATTTTGAGTGTTCGTGTGGGGTTGCAGTTTCGGTTTTATTAGAAAAGAGAAGTTTGTAAAGACGCGATGCATCGCGTCTTTGCTTTGAAGTTTTCAAAGTACGGAATACACGAATTTTCTAATGGATTAAGTATCTTTGATGTCTCAAAACGAAAGTATGATTCGCTTACAAAACTTCATCGATGGTTCTTTTTCTGATCCGGTTAAAGGTCAATATTTAGATAACGTTGAACCAGCAACTGGAAAAGTTTATGCTCAAATTCCAGACTCAACTTCGGAAGATGTTGAACGCGCTGTTGTTGCGGCAGAGAAAGCGTTTCCAATTTGGTCTAAAATGACTGGTGAAGAACGTGGAAAAATTCTTCAGAACATTGCATCAGGTATTGAAGCGAGAATGGAAGAATTTGTTGCCGCAGAATCAAGAGACAATGGAAAACCGTTGACTTTGGCGGGACATGTAGATATTCCACGAGCAGTCTCCAACTTTCATTTTTTCGCAACGGCAATTGAACATTTCGCTGCCGAATCACATTACATGGAAGGTCAGGGTGTAAATTACACAACACGTAAACCAATTGGTGTTGTGGGTTGTATTTCGCCATGGAACTTACCTCTGTACTTGTTCTCATGGAAAATTGCCCCGGCTTTGGCTAGTGGGAATTGCGTTGTTGCAAAACCTTCGGAAATCACGCCTTATACAGCTTATTTGTTGAGTGAAGTAGTAAAGGAAAGTGGAATGCCAGATGGTGTTTTGAATATCGTTCATGGAAATGGTCAAAACGCTGGTGATGCTATTGTGAAACATCCGAAAATTAAAGCAATTTCATTTACCGGTGGGACAAAAACCGGAGAATATATTGCTCAAACTGCTGCTCCAATGTTCAAGAAATTGTCTTTGGAACTGGGTGGTAAAAACCCAAATATTATTTTCGCTGATTGTGATTTTGATGAAATGATCAAAACAACCATTCGTTCTTCGTTTGCGAATCAGGGACAAATTTGTTTGTGTGGATCTCGCATTTTTATTGAAGAAAGTATTTACGATAAGTTCAAAACAGCTTTTGTTGAACGCGTAAAACAACTGACAGTTTCTCATCCTTCAGATCCGAAGGCAAAAATGGGTGCAGTTGTTTCTAAACCGCATATGGAGAAAGTACTTTCTTATGTTCAATTGTCTAAGGAAGAAGGCGGAACGGTTCTTACAGGTGGAAATAGAGTAATTCTTGATGCACCATATAACGAAGGTTTTTACATTGAACCAACAGTAATTGAAGGCTTGGCATACGACTGTAGAACAAATCAGGAAGAGATTTTTGGTCCTGTGGTTACGTTAACTCCTTTCAAAACGGAAGAAGAAGTATTGATGATGGCAAATAGTACAAACTACGGTTTAAGTGCTACAATTTGGACATCTAATCTTCAGAAGGCGCACAGAATGGCGGATGAAGTACATGCTGGGATCATTTGGTTAAACTCATGGTTGGTTCGTGATCTAAGAACACCGTTTGGGGGAGTAAAGGCTTCAGGAGTTGGGAGAGAAGGTGGTTGGGAAGCACTACGTTTCTTTACGGAGCCGAAAAATGTGTTTGTGAAGTACTAAGTTGTCTTTTTCGATACAACCCTTCCTATCGGAAGCGCCACTCAAAATGACAACGGTATCTTCCACTGTCAGCTCGAGTTGTGACATGGAATGGAGCAGTATCGAGAACGACATGTGAGATTATAGAATTATGGGAAAGAATTTTGTGAAATACCCGGAAATCGGGAAGCAATACAATCATTACAAAGGTGGTGTGTACGAAGTTATTTCAATGGCAACACATTCTGAGACATCTGAAGTATTGGTAATCTATAAAAGTGTACTTTTTGGAAGTGTTTATGCTCGTCCGCTTGATATGTGGTTCGATGAGGTAGAAAACCAAAGTGGAAATTTGACTCCACGCTTTGAGTTACGCGATTAAGGTCACCGTTTTTTTAGGGCATTGATCAAGCTTCCGGCATCAATCTCAACCGTTGAGTAAATGTCGCGCTTGGTTAACTGATTCAGAATCACTTTTACCGGAGTTCCTTTGTAGTTAAACAAAACGTATGACTCTGTTTCCTCCGCAATTTTCGGTGAGCCGTTAGAGGTATAAGCACTCAATTGAGTTGGTTGAATATTAATGCGAACGGGTGGTGAAAACAGGAATCTGTACTTGTTTCCCTGTTTGTTCAAAATTCCCTTTGCAAAGAGTTTACTTACCAGCTGCTGGCCATACTCGTTAACAGACATCATTGCGCTGAATCCTTTCACTGGTACTTGTTTCGTTTTACGAACCTGTACTTCATTGAATTCTTCATCAATACCCATTTCTATGTATTCCTCCTCAATCATCTGAATACCGCCCTGCAAATAGCTTAGATCACCATCCCATGCAGTTAGGAAATCGTCGGTAGGAAAACTAACTTTTTTAGCGAAGTCTGAAATCGTTTTGTAAAGTGGGTGTTTTTTATCTTTTCTAAACTCTGTAATATCAAGGTGAAGATGAATCGCCGTTTTCGGATTTCCGCTGATTTCAAACGCAGAACCTTTTGGCTTCTGTTTGATTTTCAGATCGTAGTTGGAATGGAAATAGGTTTTCAGCATTATATTCGATGAATCGCACGTAAATGCCATCATGCCGTAATCAATTCCATATTTCTTAAAAGCATCATGCTGGCTATAAAGCACAAATGTTTCGTTCTTAAAGCGATCAATTCGATTGAAGCGTTCCCAGGTTGTGCTGGTTTCACCGTATTTAGCATAAATAGCTCTTCCTAAACGCTGTTTCAATGCCGGACCTTTATAGAAAAACGCGTAATGTTTATCGTAGTAAATGTAAAGACCTAATTCTTCAATTTTTTTGACTTTCGACTTGTGAATCACCGTGTCTTTTACCTGCATGTACTGACTAATTCGCTGAAAGCACGGACTTAGTTTTGAACTATCTGTTAACATTACAAAAGCACCATATTCGTCTTCGCCATTTGCAAAGAAGTACAATGGATCCTGTACATCAATCCCATAGTTTTTAGCTTGAGATAAAAGGAAATCAGCAGTCATATATTCCCGAAACGGAACGTGCTGCTTAAAAAGCAGGCTATTGGTTTCTCTAGCCAGATCAAATATTTGAAGTCGGCCAACAAACTCCGCTTCCGGAAGTCGGTCTTGCAAACGTGGTGGCGGATCTTTGGCAAATAGCATTGGGCGGATGTACAAAAACAATCCCAGCCCCGCACAAAGCAGAGTAATTAGAAAAAGCTTATTTCCTAAATTCTCAACGCGCATTCACTATTGTTTAGAGATGATGTAAGCTGTATTCAGTAAATCAAGCAAATATTTGCCTGCGTTTTCATTTCCAATGAACTCGTAAGTAATATTGTATGTTGTTTTCTCTTGTGTTGTTTTGGAAGAAGTTGCAATAATTTCCCCCGTTTTACCTCTTAGAGATTCGATCAATTCAAATCGCTCATCGGTAAACATATCACGTGGAAGTTCGTTTATCAATGTCTCCAAATTCAGGTAACCGTAAATAGACCCGCTTTTCTTAGCCAGTTTTGCTGTTTTCGCCGAAATGGCATCTTTCCCATAACCATCTGAGTGATTTTTTGCCAGATCTTCATCGTTTGTGAAGATGAACAATCCATTCTTGTTGATCATGTAGAGTGGAACAGAATTCAGAATAGCATCTTTGTAGATCCAATAGTCTCCCATGTCCTGAAACTGTGAAGTTAAATGTGCCAGGTGTTTCAGTACTTTTTCAGGAATATCACCGCGAGAAGTTGAAAAACCAAGCGTAAATACTGGCATGTCTTCTTCTGATTCTACTTCCTGTTCCTGGTATTCAAAGGTTTCCTCGTCGTACGAAAATTCGATTTTGGTTGTTTTCACACGTTTGATTCCATTGAATGTTCCGAACATACTTCCTTTGTACGTTTTGAAAACTTCGTCGGTATTCACAAATTCGTTGACCAATTCCATCATCAAAACATTGGCAGAAACACGCGGATTTCGCTCTTCACGAAGAATTGGAATAATGATGTCGTAAGCTGTTTCGTACCCTTTCTTTAAATCAATATTGTAGGTAAAGAAACCTGAGTTTCCATTTGGAATGTACTTCAAAACGTTTTTGTCGAACTTAGAATTGTTCAATTCGCTGTATATCTTTCCTAAGGCTTCTCCATAGTTTGCATTGAGGACAATTTCTACGGTTTGATCTTTTAGAAAAACGTCACCTAGCATTACGTTTCCTTTGTAAAGCTCATTCAAATCATTGTACAATTCCGGAAACATGGTTTGGAAATACCACAAACTGCTTGCGGCTTTGAGGTTTCTGCTATTGTCGAGGAAAAATACGGCGTCAGACTGATGTGTAAGCTGTTCAGCTAAACGGGAATCGGTAGCTTTCAGGTTGTTTCCTGTAACAAATACGTCGTACATAATGTCGAACAAATGCTGCTCTGACAGCTCATTTTCCAGGCTGTCGCGCATTTCAAAATAGTTGTTGAAAATGTCATCTTCTGAACCTTCATCTGTCATAGGTTCATCGGTAATTTCCTCAAACTCTTCTTGTTCGTCTAGATTGATTTCGTCGTTTCCTTCGTAAATTTCTTCTTCGTAATAGTCAGAATAAGGATCGCTCCATGGTAGTTCGTAACCTCTTGAAGTCCAAATGGAATCTGCCAGTTCCGTCAAATATTCCTGATCTGAATCTACACGGATTAAAATTGCCAGATTTCCACGGATCATTAAGTGATTGAAGTAGTTGTTGTAGTATTCCGTTCCCTGAACGATACTTTCCATTTGATCGAAATCGTCGAAAACGGTAAAAAGTTTATCGCGATCGCTGATCCCGAAAGTAAAACCTGAAATCTCAAACTGATCATTTTTACCGTAGAAGATGTTCATCTTTTGGTTGAAATCGATTCCGGATTCTTTCAGCGTTTTTCCTGATGTTGAGCCGTCAAACAATTCCGATTGAAGTTCAGTCATGAATTCATACGAAACCAGTTCATCCATAGATACTTTCTGAAGAATCTGGATATTGTTTAACGTGAAAACCGTTACAGATTCACTCGGAATTATATCTTCTGTATTCTGCGCAAATACGGATGAGCATGTTGCTGCTGTCAACAACAAGAAATAGCGTTTAAACATAGCTAAACAGTTAATAGTACGAATGTAAAACCTATTTTCGGAATTGTGTGGGTGAAAACCTCTATGAACAGGTATTTAGTTAATAACTTGTGCTTTTTTTGCATCTCGACTACGCTCGATGCCCAAAAGATTCCAAGAGAATATCAAATGTTCATCGGAGTATGTTAATTCCCAACGATGATCGTGTTCTTCAGAAGTCCTGGATTGGTAGAAACGGCGTATGGCGTGGATTTGATCATCACTGCAGTTTTACTTGGTGAAATTTGTGCCTGAGCATTGTCTACCTTAATGACTTCAGAATCAAAACGGGTTACAGCAATGTATTTACCAGCCTTCAGTCCTTCCTGATCTTCACCGCTTAATTTTTCAATTGGTGCTTGGATATCCGGCACAGAACGAATGAGTTGTTTTCCATCCCATGAAAGCCATTTATCATCCAGTGCTGGATTGTTTTTGTCCTTACTTTCTTCCTTAATGATCTCTTTTATCGCTTCCTGTAGTTTATCAACTGATTCAAAATCACAACTGAATTTGAAAACGAAATCGTCGTAATTGGCGTCCACCTTTACATTGCTAATTCCTTCTTTTTCTTCCAGTTTTTGCTTGTAAAGCGCAATTTTCTCTTTGATTTCAGGAAGTTTCGGAACACGTTTTCCGTTAACACTATCCAGCGCCAAAATAGAATTCACTTTCACTTTGTTTGAACTCAGGTTAATGGTATACTTAAACGTTCCACTTCCGTCATTATGGATGATAATCTCATCGAAAATGTCGACACAAGAAGTAAAAATAAGAGCAATTGCAAGGAAAGAAAGAATTCCAAAAAAACGAGTAAGTTTCATAGATATAAAATGTTCGAACGCTTAGTCAAAAACAATACCAAAGACAAAGTTAAAACAAGGTCCTTATAATTGTGAGAAGCTAACTTTTTCTTTTTCAACAATTAAACTCCCTCTTCTTCCAACAATTACGGCTCTGTTATCATTTTGATGACCAATTGGAGCATCGAAAGCGACTGGAATTTTTCTGTACTTCAGAAATTTGTTAATGGTTTCCTGGTACTTCAGGTTGGTTGGAGTGGCTGTTTCAGAAATATCGGTCATCCCACCAACGATCAAGCCGTCAATTTTATTCCAAACGCCGGCTAATTCAAATGAATAAAGCATTCGGTCAAGAGCGTAAGCCTGTTCACCGATATCTTCAATAAACAAAATGGCATTTTCCATATTCGGGAAATATTTTGTTCCCAAAAGTGAATAAAGGATGGCTAAATTTCCACCTACAACAACTTGCTCGCAACTTCCCTCTGAATTGTATTCAGAACTTTTCCAGTTGAAACTTGTGTTTGCATGGCTGATTGTTGAAAGTAAAGTCTCCAGAGATTCTTCTGTATTCTGACCAAAATTCAGGGGCATAGTTGAGTGAATACTTTCAATTCCAAGTTGGTATGCTAAACAGTGAAAATTGGTAATGTCTGAAAAACCTGCGATCCAGCGCGGTTCTCTGAGAAGATTTGCGAAATTGGCTTTTTGCATCAAATGAATTGCTCCATATCCACCTCGGTTGCAAATGATTGCCTTCACATCCGGATGATCAATGGCCCATTGCAGATCGCTCAAACGCTCTTCTTCCGTTCCTGAAAAGTAGTTGAATTGTCCCTTTGCATGTTCACCAACAAGAACGTTATATCCTTTAGCTTCAAAAAAGGACTTAGCGTTTTCAACCAATTCAGCTTCAATTGCTTTTGCCGGAGAAATCAGGGCAATTGTATCGCCCGTTTTCAGAGTGTTTGGAGAAATTATTTTGATAAGATCAGACATGTGAACAAAAGTAGTAAAAGCAAGTTGCTTTACACGCTTATTGCTCCCATTACAACCATTTTCTCCATTGTTGGAGCCTGGCTTCCACCGCGTTTCTCAATAGTAATTGCGAAAGCAGAAATGTTTTTTGCATCTACAGCAAATGGATCGGTCATGTTCTGTAAGTCGGAAGGATCAAAAACACCAAGACTTACTGGTTTCCCATCAGCAATGGCCCAAAGCTGGAATTGCATTTCGTATGGAATTTCCTCAATAGCAACGCTTTTCATCATTGCCATTTTATTGGTTTCGTTCCACATAATTTGAACATTGGCAGAAGGTTCCATTGCAGTTCCTTTCATTTCAATCTTCTTGGTATCCAACTGAGCAAGAACTTTCTTCATCTCAGCTGTTTTTTCTTGCTCAACGCTAAGTGCAGTAACGCGTTGATCCATTTTTTCTATTTCAGCATCCTTTGCAGCCAACGAAGAATTCATTTCTTGAAGTTTGCTGTAGTTTGCATACCAAAGTGATGTTGATCCGATTGCCAATACAATGGATGCGGCAGCTAACCATTTCCATGGATTGCTTGTCTTCTCAGTTGGTAAAGAAATAATAGGTGCTTCTTCCTTTCTCAAATCTGCAGAAATAGCGTTAAGAATTCTATCTTTAACTTCTGCCGGAGCTGCAACTGCATGTTTTGTTGCTTCTGATTCGAAAGCATCGGTAACAGCTTTCCATTCAGCTAAAATTTCAGGATATTTTGAAGCATAGGACTGTAACTGAGTAATTTCTTGCTCATTTGCGAATCCAAGCACTACTGCTTCAATGATTCCAGACTCTATGTATTCTCTTACATCCAAAACGCAAATATTGTAAAGTATTTTCTTAGTTCTCTCATAGCTAATCTTGTACGTGTTTTAACAGTTCCTAATGGAAGCTCTAATTCATCAGAAACCTCTTGTTGAGTATAACCTTTGAAATAGAGGTAATCAATTATAACCTGTTGTTCGGGCACTAGATTCTCTACTAATTTTGTTAATCCTATTGTGTTGGTGTTTTGCACAACAGCATTTTGAATACCTACGCTCACATCCCAATCTTGGATTTCGCTCTTTAATTCTTTTTTTGTTTTTCTGAGGAAATCAATGGATGTATTACGTGCAATATTGAGCATCCACGTATAAAAACTACCTTTTGTTTTGTCGTAACTCTCAATGTTTTTCCAGATTTTCACGAAGCTATCCTGAAGAACATCATTGGCGATTTCCTGTTCACCAATTAAACGCATCACAACACCGTTAAGTGCGCCTGAGTAGCGGTCGTAAACCTCAGAAAAGGCGTTTACATTACCTGATTTCACTTGTTCAACAAGTGCATCAATTTCTATGGTGTTAAGTGAATCCAACTGTACGAAGTTAATGATTTTCGGGTTTAATTATCAATTCTATATTCATTTGACACGTTTTTCTTGGTTAACTTTGTAAAAAATCTTAGGATGACAAATCAAAAACGAACTGAATTAGACAGTTTGGGCGAATTCGGACTTATAGAAAGCTTGACTTCTAATTTCGAATTAAAAAATGAATCAAGTGTTTACGGGATTGGTGATGATGCAGCTGTATTGGAACGTAATGAAGACACATTTACACTGGTTTCAACAGATTTATTGATTGAAGGAATTCATTTCAATTTGATGTACATGCCTCTGAAACACTTGGGTTACAAAGCTGTTGCCGTTAATGTTTCAGATATTGTTGCAATGAATGGAACGGCTGAACAGATTACAGTTTCTATAGCTGTGTCTAATCGTTTTCCGGTTGAAGCACTGCATGAGTTATATGCTGGAATTGAATTGGCGTGTGAAAATTACAATGTTGATTTGATTGGAGGTGATACATCCAGTTCGCTTTCCGGATTGGCCATTTCAATTACGGCAATCGGTAGTGTGGCTAAGTCGAAAATAGCTTACAGAAACGGAGCACAGGTTAATGATCTGATTGTTGTGACTGGTGATTTGGGTGGCGCTTACATGGGATTGCAGGTTCTTGAGCGTGAGAAAACGGTTTTTGAAGCGAATCCGAACATTCAACCGGATCTGGAAGGAAAGGACTATATTGTTCAGCGTCAGTTGAAGCCTGAAGCAAGAAAAGATGTTCATGGCTTTTTAGCCGAATTAGGAGTAGTTCCCACTTCAATGATTGATGTTTCTGATGGTTTGGCTTCTGAGCTGCTTCATATTTCCCGCCAGTCAAAAGTTGGGGTTAGAGTTTACAACGCTAAAATTCCGATTGATTCATTAACATCAACAACTGCTATTGATTTCAATTTGGATCCTGTAACGTGTGCGTTAAATGGGGGTGAAGATTATGAGTTGTTGTTTACAGTTGCTCAATCTGATTTTGATAAGATCAAAGGAAATCCACATATGACGATTATTGGATATGTTACGGATGAATCTGAAGGAAACTATTTAGTGGATAGCAATAATTCACTGGTTGAATTGAAAGCGCAAGGTTGGCAGCATTTTTAAAACCAACTTATTGGACATAAAAAAACCTCGATGTTAAAGTCGAGGTTTTTTAATATTGGGGAGATAAATTAGTTTCCTTTTTTATCTTTCTTTCTCATTGGATCCGTGATTTCGCCATCATCATCAAGTGTTCCTGCGTTTGTATCACCATTAACTGTAGTTCCACCGGAAGAACTAATCGTTCCTGCTGTTGGATGCTGCGTGTCATCTTCGTTTGTAGGACAAGCCATAATTGTACTCGTGTTGCTAGTACCGTTCCCAGAAGTTCTAGGTACGATTTGTTCTTTCTGACAGCTAGCTGCAACTAGAACAAGACCAACAATGAGTACTAATTTTTTCATAACTTTTAAATGTCTACAAGACTTAATCAAACAAATATAGAGAATTTGATTTTAATAATCCAAATTTTCGTAAGGAATTTTGATTAAAACACGTGTTCCTTTGATTGAACTGTCAGGATTTGCTATTTGAAAGGGACCAATCAAGTCATAATCTTTCTTCAACATTGTGCGAATCAATGAAATACGTTTGGATGTTATCTCCATTCCTTTCGACTTGTGATCACCGGCAAAATTGGCTTTTTTGTTCATACTGACGTCAATACCAATTCCGTTATCATCAATACATATTTCGAGCTGGTGGCTAATGACTTTCAGTTTTATTTCAATTCTACCTTCAAGGCTTTCATTTGGCAGGATTCCGTGAATAATGCTGTTCTCCACAAATGGCTGAAGAAGCATGGATGGAACTTCAATTTGCTCGGTCTCCACATCATCAGTATCAATCTCATAGGTGAAGCGATCTTTGAAACGCATAGATTCTAAAGAAAGGTAAAGTTCAAGTCGTTCCAATTCCTGATGAAGACTTACCATATTGTCATTTTCAGTTGCGCTATCAAGGTTCTTACGAATCAGCTTTGCGAATTGACTCAGATAGCGATTGGCTGAATGTTTATCTTGCGTATTGATGAAGTATTGAATAGAATTCAGCGAGTTGAAGATGAAGTGACGATTCATACTTGCATTTAAGGATTGCTGTTCAAGAGCAAGTAAACGGGTTCTGTTTTCCAGGTTTTCCTGATAGTTTTTATCGCGTTCGCGTTTAATTTGCCATCGGAAATAGTAACGAATTCCAGCTCCAACAGCAATTAGTATGATAACATAGAACCACCAGGTTCTGTAATACGGTGGACGAATGTAAATGGGAATTCCAATGCTGTCTGAAACGGTTCCAAAGTCATTGATACCACGAATATGCAGCGTGAATTCGCCGTCAGGTAAATTGTTTAGCGTAATGGTAGTGTTGGTGCTTGCCGGGCTCCATTTTTCATCCAAACCTTCAATCCAGTATTGAACAAGTACGCTTTCCGGATCGCTCAGAAACAGGGCGTCAAGGTCGATGGAAACATTGTTTTTGCTATAGGTCAAATTCAGCTGTTTGGTTGTTGATCCAAAAATGGAACTGAAGCTGAAATCATAAGGTTCAAAGTTTACGTTGAATCCGGTAGAAACCAATGTTGGATTGAAGTTGTAGGAGTTGTTAGAAGTATTTGCGCTAACATCATATCGAACTAATCCTTCAGCGGTTCCAAACCATAGAAAACGACTGTCATAATAAGCAGAGTTGATGTTCGTTTCCAGATTGATCAGACCACTATTCAGTCCATAATGATCAATTACGAAAGGTTTTTCTTCCGCTGAAATCATAAAGATTCCATTGTTCGTTCCTGCAAAAATACTTTCCCCGATTACAGTAAGAAAGTTGATGAATTTACTACCACTTTGCTTACCAATGTTACATGCCTTGTAGGCAATTCCATCAAAATAGAACAGTCCGTTTTCTGTTCCAATCCAAAGTCTGTTGTTATTGTCGATGCATAAATTGAAAACGCCTGAACCGAACTTTTTGTGTTCGTCGATCTTCAGTTTGTCGAGATCAATTTTGAACAAGCCGTTCGAAGTTCCGATGTAACTTTTCCCTTCTAATTCAATGTATGTTCGAATAACTCCTAACGAGTTGTAAATGCTTTCAGGGAGCTGTGTTTTTGAATATTTTCCATGATTAATCGTGCCAATTTCGTTTTCTCCAACTACAACAAGACCAGTTCGGCTTCTGTAAAGTGCATGGATTGGATGATCAATTCCTTCGATTTTTTCAACCGTATAATTTTGGTTCATTTTGAACAACCCAATGTCTGTTCCAATATAGAGTTGTCCAAGATGATTGGTCATGCACCAAACTGTTGATGCGGCAAGTTTCAATCGTTCGGTTTTTCCATCTGGTGACATTTTAAAAGCACCTTGATCGTAAGTTCCAAATACGTATGTATTCTGAAACTTAGTAGAACTTAGAATTAAGTCGCTTGGAAGATTTTGAGTGCTGTTGTAATACGCCCATTGCTCGCCGCAAAAACGAAGCAACCCTTTTCCGTCGCTTCCAATCCAAATGTGTCCATCTCTATCCTGAAAAACGCAGTTCAACGATGAAGTTGGCATTCCATTTTTCTCAGAGAAGTATTTGTACTCTTTTGCAGATTTCCAACTCAGCAATCCATAGTCTGTGATTGACCAAAGTTTCCCGGTTTTATCTGTAATAGAATTCGAAATGTAAAGGTCTTTAATGGTATTTAAATTCCTGAATTGGTCAAGGTTTTTATTGGCTTCAAAAAAGCCATCATTAAAAGTGGTTACTCTTAGTTTTCCTTTCGAAATTGAAAGTCCGGAGATGGAATAATTTCCAAACGCTTTGATCTTGGTGATCTTGTTTGTTTTACTCACTTCATACAAACCGTCTTTGGTTCCAACTAATAAGCGATCATTAAATACAATAAGCGCTCTGCAGATATTGGCGTCACCATTTGGCAAACGTTTCTGAATAAAGCTGTTTTTATCTTTAAAGTAAATTCCACCACCTTCTACGGCTGCATAAACACGGTGGTTAAATTCGGTAATTGCTGTAACGTTATTGTTTTGTTCTTTGACGGGAAATCTCCAGTTTTGACCTTTTTGTTTGCTGATAACTGAAACACCGCCCTGATGACCAACCCAAATTGTATTTCCACTTGCTGCAAGACACGATATACGATTATTCAATATTCCTTGCTCAATAGGAAATGTGGTAAATTTTTTACCGTTGAATTTTGCTAATCCTCCCAGTGTTCCAACCCACAAATACCCTTCGTTATCTTGCGTTATCGCCAGAACTTGCGACTGTGGAAGTCCAAGGTTATTGGAAAATGCTAAGAAAGAAGACTTTTGTGCGTTACCAATTGTTACTGCAAAAATGCAGACCAAAAGAAATGTGCATCTAAAACGAAGAACGTTGTTCACTGATTAATTACCTGTTTTAAGAAGTTTTACGAATTCTGAAACGCGATTTCTTGCAACCGGAACTCGTAATCCACCTTTTAATATTGCATAATGTCCATCATCATTGGTGTATTCTACCAAACGACTAAGATTAATGATATGTGATTTATGAATGCGGAAGAACTTTGCAGGATTTAAGATGTTCTCGTAGATCTTCAACGTTCTTGTGTCCAAATAACGTGTTCCGTCTTCAAAATAGAGTGTAGTACAATTTCCGCTTGCATCAAGATGCGTTATGGTATCGTCTTCAACAATTTTTAATCCTTTGGTATGACTGATTGCGATTCTATTACTCGGTTTATTTCTCAAAAGATGATCCGAAAGGTTGTTCAGGCTTCGGAAGTAAGTCACATAGTTTTCAGGATCATGTTCGAAGATGCTTTTAGCATCAACCAATTTTTCAGTAGCCGAACGTAGATCGTCAATATCGATTGGCTTCAAAAGATAGTAAACAGCACTTGCATTGAAGGCACGAATTGCATAATCTTTGAAAGCTGTAACGAACACCACAAGAAAATTTTTCTCTTCTACTTCGTCCAAAAGTTCAAAACCTTCAGCGCCGCTTGGCATGCGAATATCCAGAAAAACAACATCAGGTTTTGTAGCTGTAATTAATGATAAAGCTTGTTCTTTTCCGGAAGCTTCACCGATAACTTCGATCTCCGGACAGAATTCATCTATCATCATCACCATATTTTTGCGTGCGTACTCTTCATCATCGACGATTAGTGCACGAAGTCGGGTAGTTTCCATAGTATTGAGTTTTCGATTTCTTTATACCAAATTAATACAATCTATAAATTGATCTTTTTAACAAGTACCTTTAAAATTGCAATTCTAACTCTTTGCCATCAATTTTCATCATTTCAGTTGATAAAAGATACCGTTTAAGTCTTTTAGTATTTTTTAACCTCAACTTCGCTCGGTTACCAAATCAAAGAATGCTGAGCACAGTCGAAGTATTTATTCTACTAAAATCATTTCGAGAATATCCATGCACTTCTGGGTTTCTTCCACCATTCCCATATGTGCAGAATTTCCAAGAACGATAAGTGAAACATTGTTTTCGGAAGTGAATTCACTTACTTTTTCCAGTGGAATTAACGGGTCATATTTGCCGTGAACAAAGGTAAAACGTTCTGGATTTCTTGAAATGGTAGAAGTATGATCTTTCCTGTTTCGCATCGCCATCGCCGACCATGCAATAGCTTGCGGATTCATTTCCAACGCCATTTGTTGGTAACGGTCTACATCCTGAACGTGGTCCATTGGTCTGAAAAACAGATTTGGGATTGCTTCGCGAATAAAAGTAGATGCTTTGGTTTGTACCAAATGCGCCACTCTCAAACGATCCGATTTTTTATCCTCACTATCTTCCCAGGGATGCGAATGAAGAAGTGTTACGTGTTCAATACGCTCAGGAATTGCTTTGAAAACTTCCAGCGCAACATATCCTCCAAGGGAATGTCCAACCAATTGAACACATGGAAGCTTTAGATGATCGATTATTTCAATCACTTTTGAAGCCATCCAGGCCATTCCGTCGTCGGATGGAACGCCTTCAGTGAAAACGGATTTCCCATGTCCGAATAAATCGATGTTTATGCGCTGAATTCCAGGAATTCGGTTTACGGTATGCCACATGGTGGTATTTTCCATAAAACCATGAATGAATACAACCTGAGTGCCTTGTCCCGAAATTTCGTAATGAAACATAATTGCCTTAAAATAGTTATGCTAGTGACTGTTCCTTTTTTGCAGCTTGCATGATGCTTTCGATATGATCCGCTTCGATTGGAATGTTTCCCATTAGATTGAATGGTTCACCACTTGCCTGAACAACTAAATCATCTTCAATTCTGATTCCAAGACCTTCTTCCAAAATGTAAATTCCCGGTTCACAAGTAAAGACCATGTTTTCTTTGATCGGTTGATTCCACAATCCAACATCATGGGTATCTAATCCTAAGAAATGCGAAGTGCCATGCATGAAATACTTTTTATATGCGGGCCAGTTTGGATCCTGGTTTTTGATATCTGTTTGATCAATTAATTTTAATCCAAGAAGTTCGCTTTCCATTAATTTACCTACCTCTTTATGGTATTCAGCCATCATGGTTCCGGGAACAAGCATTTTTTGCGCTCCGTTTTTCACGCGAAGGACAGCGTTGTAAACATCTTTCTGACGTTGTGTAAATCGACCATTTACGGGTAAACAACGCGTTAGATCTGACGAATAGTTTGCATATTCTGCTCCAACATCCAATAGAATGACATCGCCATCATTACATTGCATGTTGTTTTCGATGTAATGAAGTACACACGCATTTTTCCCTGAAGCAACGATAGGAGTGTAAGCAAACCCTTGTGAGCGATTACGTAAAAACTCATGAGCAAGTTCTGCTTCAATTTCGTATTCCCAAACTCCCGGTTTGATAAAGTTCAGTAAACGGTCAATTCCTTTTCCTGTGATATCACAGGCTGTTTGCATTAGATTTAGCTCTATACTTTCTTTTACAGAACGAATAGCGTGCATAATTGGTGCACTTTTATGAACTTGATGTGCCGGATAATCTTGTCTGAACTGTTTTATGAAACGATCTTCACGCGTTTCCACACTTGTATCAGCTCTTAAATGCTCGTTTGTATTTAAATAAACACCCTCAGCTTCTGCCAAAAGCGTTTTCATGATAGTTGGCATTTGCTGCAGCCAATAAACCGTTTTTATTCCACTGGTTTGAAGTGCTTGTTCTTTATTCAGCTTAGCTCCTTCCCAAATGGCGATGTGTTCGTTTGTTTCCTTCAGAAATAGAATTTCCCTGTGTTGTTCGTTTGAGCAAGTAGGAAAGATCACCAAAACACTTTCTTCCTGATCAACTCCTGATAAATAAAAAATATCTCTGTGCTGTTGAAAAGGCATGGTTGCATCTGCACTAATGGGGTAGATGTCATTGGAATTGAAAATTGCCAGACAGCCCGGCTTCATTTGAGAAGAGAATTTTTTTCTATTGGAGATAAAAAGATTCGAGTCTATAGAATGATATTTCATAAAAGCGATTTTTGAGAACTAAGATTACATCCCGAAAGTAAGAATTTTTCGGGATCAAAGTAGAACGTAAATAGCTTACGATTGTCTCCCAATACCTTTGAATCATCAAAAGCACAAGGTTATGAATACAACATTCTCAAGACAAATTTTTGAAAGCGTTCTGGTAGAGCGAATTATCATTGAAGAAAATTCAGGGTCAGTTATTTTAAAATGTAACATTTTTGACGGAATCAGTACTTATAAATCAGAGTTGTTCATGGATCAAAAAGGACTAAATTCCCTTCTGTGCGAGTTGTCGGTTAGAGGTATTGAATTGGATTTGGAAAAAGACATGATTCCTTTGCAAGTATCATCAGATGAGGTAATTTACATTATTGAGTGTTCTCAAGGATTTGATGAAGAGGTATTCATTCCAATGTATGCATTGCCACAACAAATTTTGAAGATGCGCGCCTAGTTCGCCGGAATAGTTTTTTTGAGTATTAATAAAAAATGTTTTATTTTTAGCTCGAGTTCAAAGAAATTTGAAGCTTCAAAACTATTTTTAGGATGAAAAAAACTATACTGCTCCTTACTCTAGGGTCGTTCTTATTGACAGGATGTCCCAAACACGAAATTATTCCAGCTCCAACTCCTCATGTTGAGTTAACATCTAATTTCCTTGGAACTGTCAACGGTTCTGTTGTTGAACTTACTCAGAATGTGAATGGATATTATAACGATGCGTTAAAAGCCAAAATCATTTTGCCTTCTCCAACACCTTCGTCTGCTGTTTATTCTGCTGAGTTGAAATCAGGTCAATCATTGGTTTCCATTAAAGTTAGTCTTGGAAGTGTGTTTTTTGATTCTGGTGTTGCACAAGATCCGGCATTGGAAGTTTGGAAAAGCTTTTTCTTAGCGAACGATGATCCAGATGACCCAAGTTATTCAGCTGGAGCTGCTAGTGGTTTCGAAGTGGTTTACCGTGATGGTACGGGAGCTGTTTGGACATCAGACGACGCTACTCCTGGAACCGTGAAGTTCACGAATGTTGTTCAGGAATCAGACGAAGATGGTGATTTTATTAAGTTTACATGTACGTTTGATTGTAGTGTATTTAGGGATATTCCGGATACAACTACACCAGATCCAAATGATATGATAACGATTTCTTTGCCGATACAAGATGCGGTGTTTAATGGTTGGTTTAAAAGATAAAATGCTATATTAAACGTCAGTTTCGGCTGACGTTTTTTATTTGTACACGTATGGAACAATTGAAGATTGGCATTATTGGAGATTTTAACTTTACCTACAATACGCACCATGCTACCAACCTGGCGTTGGATCATAGTAGTGATTTTCTCGAAATTGAACTTTCATATTATTGGTTGCGTGTAAATGAATTTCTAAGTTCAAAGCCGAGTCAGTTTAGCAACTTCGATGGACTTTGGTTGGCTCCTGGACCTTTCCTTAATGTTTTTTATCTGAATGCTGTAATTGACATTTTAATGCAGTTGCAAATTCCCGTTTTTGTTACTGGTGAAGGTTATAAAGCCCTGTTGGATGTTGTTGTTCAGAAAAATAATCTAAATGCTCAGGGAGAGAAATTGATCTCTGATAATCTTGTTGATGGAAATCAATTTGAACAGGTGACTATTATACCTCAAAGTTCAGAATTGAAGCATCTATATTCAACACACAGCAGTGTTGAGCTTACTTCCACAAGATATTCAATGTATCCGCAGCTGGTAGACGCCCTTTCAGGATTAGGCGTTGATATCGAAGCATTCAATCAATTTGAAGAACCTGAGATCATTAGCCTAAAGGCCAAACCTTTTTTCGTTTCCTGTGGTTTTTGTCCTCAAATCAGTTCCACACGCGAATTACCACATCCACTGATCTATACTTTTCTGAAATCTTGTTTGGCAAAAGTGGGTTAGTGGAGTTATTTTGCGTTTTCCGTTTCGTAACCTTGATCAATAAGAAGATTTGAACCCGTTGCGGCATTTACCGCTAATTCATCACATTTCTCATTTTCCGGATGGCCGTTGTGTCCTTTGACCCAAAAGAACTCTACTTTTAAGCCTTTTGACGCATTAATGTATTCCAGCCAAAGGTCTTTGTTCTTTTTACCTTTAAAGTTGGTTTTAAGCCATCCGTTCAACCATCCTTTTTGTATCGTATCAATTACGTATTTCGAATCTGAAAAGACACGAACGGGAATGGTGTTGGTTTTTAATTGCTGCAGTCCGTGAATTACAGCCAGTAATTCCATTCGGTTATTTGTAGTGAGTCTGTACCCTGTAGACAGTTCTTTGTAATAATCTTTGTATCTTAGCACAATCCCGTATCCTCCCGGACCTGGATTTCCCCTTGAAGAACCATCTGTGTACAAATGAATATAATCGGACATATTCAAAGTTAAGATTTTCTAATTATTCACGTGTTTTTATGGTTAGGAATCCAAGCTATTTACCATGGAAACTAATATAAGTCTTTATCTTCTTTCGATTAATAGCCAAATATTTACGACTAATAAAAAGTTAGTTGAATATAAAAATATAGTTTCAAAATAATATGTTTTCGAAATTTCGCGGTTATTTGTGACTTTTTTCTCACTTTTGTGCCGAGTGCTGGTTGCTATGCAGCCAGTGATTCAGTGAATAGTGGTTAGGTTAGGTTAACAAGGAGTGGTGTCGCCCGATACCACTTCTTGTGTTTTTATACCTTTCGTAATCACTATTAGACATAAAAAAAGCCCTCCGATTGGAAGGCTTTCGCGTTTTTTATTTTCGATTATCTTTTAGAGTATACATGGAGGAATCCATCTTTATGCAATGGTGTTCCATCTGTTAAAACAGCGTCGAGGATGTAGTGATAAACACCGTCATTTACGAGTTCATCACCTTTATTACGACCATCCCAGAATACTTTTCCGGTCATGTTTTTTCCTTCTTGTACCACACTTCCCCAGCGGTCAACAATAATGATGTCGAATTTTTCGAAGATAGGGTACTTAAATTCAAAAACATCGTTAACTCCATCACCATCAGCGGTAATTACGTTTGGCATAGAGAACTCACCATTCACGTGAAGCGTGCTTTTATAACTATCGAAACATCCGTTGGCGTCTTGAATAAGTAATGTGATGACGAAATCACCAGGGGTTACATATACGCTGGAAACAGAGCTTCCGTTGTTTTGGGTGAAAGGATCTATGTTCACCAAATCCCATGTCCATGAAATGATAGGAACGTTGGCGGTTGACATATCGTCAAACACAACTACGTCTCCCAAATCTGACGGGTTCGGTGCAATTCCAAAGTAAGCGTTCAATCCGTTGTCAGGAATCGTAATTGGATCCAAAGGATAAATAACCTGACATCCGTTGTCGTCATAAACAGTTACAGAAGGGTTATAGGTTGTTACATCCAAATAACCGTATGTAAAGTCAGTGCTGTCATTTACGGTAACTCCATCTCCCATGCTCCAAACGATGTCAGTAACATTCGTATTAGCTCCAATTGTAAAGTCAACTAACTGACCACAAACTGTAGGGTCCTGAACCCAGCTTGGGTTAGCAGTAGGACCGAAAATGGTTAAATAGTCAACCAATGTAGTATCCGAAGTACAACCATATTCATCGGTAATTGTCATGGTAACGCTGTACGTTCCCGGGAACACGTATGTGTTACTTGGGTTCGTAAGAACTGAAGTTTTCCCATCTCCAAATACCCATGAATATCCTGTAATATTTCCAAGTGTTAATGATTCATCAGTGAAATCAGCAAATACTGGCGGACAAAGGAAATCTCCATTCGCATTTGTTGCAGCTCCGTCTAATTCGTAGTCAATAATTGCTACCGGAGTTGAAACTACAACCGGAAGAACTACGGTGTCCTTACATCCGTTTGCATCTGTTGTGATCAATTGATAGTTGTGTGTCCAGTTTGAAACTGAATTACTTGAAGGCTCATTGTGTGAACTCGGGTAATCCTGACTTGTTGATACTTGTGTTCCATCAATAAACCACTGGTATGTCATAGGAGCAACACCACTTGACGTATTGGAAACAACGAAGTTTTCTAGTTCACAAACTACCGCATCTACTGTAAAATTAGCAACAGGTTTTGTTATCGTAATGATTGTATTTGCAGGTGCTGATACACAACCAAATTCGTCTGTGGCAACAAGTGTAACCGTGAATGAACCTTCTGTATTGAACGTATGCTGCACAGTTGTCGCAACGTTGCTCGTGTTTTGAGTAGAATTGTTATCTGAGAAGGTAAATACAAAAGATTCTAAAGGAACGCCATTGTTTTGCAATGCTGAATTGTTCGTGAACGTTACCAAATGTGGAGCACAACCAACGGCGTCGTTTGCACTTAAAGCTGCCTGAGGATTCGCAAGAGCGATCATAGGAGCAAATGTGGCATCATCGGCACAACCTACAGAATTTGTTGCTGTGAGTGTAATGGTGAATGTCCCGAAACTTGGGTAAGCGTAAGATGGATTTGATCCGGTAACCGTTTGTCCGTTCCCCATATTCCATGAATACGTTCCAAAGGAGTGAGACGAAGTAGAGTTGTCGTCTAACGCAAATGTACTTCCAACACAAACAGAATCATTAGTCGGTGGAGAAATGCCTGCAATTGTTTGAGAAATGTGTACGGTTTGTGTTGTACTATCCGAACAACCAGTAGTTGTATTATAAATAACCTGCTTAATAATATACGAGCCGTAGGCATTGTAATTATGACTGGTTGATCCTTTGTCCGCATCATCAAAGTCAGGATCATCAAAATTGGTAGTTGATCCATCTCCCCAACGCCAGATCATCGAACAGTCATCAGTTAATTTTCCAATGATCGAATTATCTGTTACGGGAACATTCACAGGGAATGAAGCCGGATTACAGTAAAGTGTTTGAGCTGGTTGGAAATTTGAAATCGGTGCTTTAATGTAAACAGCATCAGTTTGAATCAATGTGTCTTTACATCCGCGCCATGTAACAATTAAACTAACATCAAAATAACCTGTATCGTTTGGATATGAGTATCCTGGATTTTCCTGCGTTGAGCTTCCTCCGTCACCAAAATCCCAGTCATACGTTACATCTGCAGGATCATGTGGAGCAAGAATTACACTTTGATTCGTAAAATCGATATTCGTTTTAGCACATTGCGGTGACGAGTCAATATCAAAATCAACCAAATCAATATGTCCTACTTCAATGTATTCATCAATGGTAATAGTGTCAACACATCCTTGAGTTGTTGAAACAACCAACGTGACATCGTAAACACCTAGATTGTAAACATGAACGGGAGGATTCTGTCCGTTAAAGTTTGGTGTTCCGTCACCAAAAATCCATGTCCATGAGTTAATCGTTTGACCCGATCCGCTTGAAGCATCACTGAATTGTACTGAAAGCGGGTCACAACCGTCCACTACGTCACTTGTGAAACCGGCAGCTGGAGCAACCATGTTTACAGCTACAGTAGAAAAGGTACCAACACAGCCATTTGCATTGGTCATAGTAAGTGTAACAGTGTAAGAACCGTTTGTTGTATAGTTATGTACTGGTGGATTTTGTCCTGTGAAATTTGGAGATCCGTCACCAAAGTTCCAAACAAATGTTCCGGCTCCGCTTGTATTTGTAAATGTTACAGGAAGTGGGGCACAACCAGTAGTTGGATTATTTGTAAATGAAGGAACGGGTAGTGGAAGAATGGTAATTTGCTGAGAAGCATTACCTGAACAACCACTTCCTGTATTTTGTGATGAAAGACTGATATTATAGGTTCCTGGTGTTGACCAGGTTACACTGTTGTTTTGACTACCAGAATTTGGTGTTGTAGCTCCAGTAAATGTCCAGTTCCATGCGTTTGCACCAATTGTAGAACCATCCTGAATGCTAACTGGTGTATTGGCGCATGCGGTTGCAGGAGCAATGATACCAGCCTGGAAATTGGAAACAACGATGGGTTGAATCAAAGTGTCTTTACAACCAAAGCTATTTGTAGTAATAAGCGTAACATTATAAGTTCCTGCCGTAGAGTAGTTCTGAGTTGGTGGGTTTTGCACCGTTGAAGTTTGACTATTACCGAAATTCCATGAGTAAGATGTTCCGCCGGAAGAGGTGTTGTTAAAAGTAACTCCAACCGGAAGTGAACAACCATTGGTCGTTGCGTTGAATGAAGAAGTAGGAGCCGGATTGACTGTAATAAAATTTGTTTTCACCTCAGCATCGGCTTGTCCGTTGGATGCTTGAACAGTTAAAATCACCGTATACGTTCCAGGTGAGGAATATACATGGGTAGCATTTGCTGTCGTTGCGCTGTTTCCGTCTCCAAAGTCATACGCGTAACTGGTAATTGCAGCAGTACCCTGTGTTGAAGTACTATTGAATGTTACGGGAAGTCCTAAGCAAACCGTTGTTGGTGTAGCAGTGAAATTGGATGTAGGTGGCGTTTGTCCATAAGCGATTGCCGCAAGGCATGTCGTTATTAACAGGGCGTAGATTACCTTCATAGTTGGGGCACTTGTTTAGTTCAATATGTAAAGATAAAATTTCACGCATATGAAAGCTCTTTTGTATAAAAGAAAATTATTATGCGTAAATAAGTTAAATAAATAACAGTTTTACCGAATATAAAGACGAAATTTTAATAAGCAAGGTTGCTTCCCAACCAACGTTCCATTTGCTCTAGCTCTGTTTTCTTACGATTTGATATGTCAATTACTTGATCCTTAGTGATTTTGCCTAATCCAAAATATTTGCTATGCGGGTGCGAGAAGTACCAACCGGAAACGGATGCTGTAGGTAACATGGCCAAACTTTCAGTCAAACTTACACCTGTAATTTCAGTTGCGTTCAACAATTCGAAAAGTGCAGGTTTTTCCGTATGGTCCGGGCAAGCTGGATAACCAGGTGCAGGACGAATTCCCTGATACTCCTCCGAAATCAGTTTATCGTTATCTAAGGTTTCATTTGCGGCATAGCCCCAAGTTTCTTTTCGAACCTTTGCATGCAGGAATTCAGCGAATGCTTCTGCAAGTCGGTCAGCAAGTGCTTTTAGTAAGATTGAATTGTAATCGTCGTGATCATTTTCAAAACGCGTTACATGTTCATCAATTCCGTGTCCTGCCGTTACCACAAAAGCCCCAACGTAATCTTTGACACCACTCGATTTTGGCGCTATAAAATCTGCGAGTGACAAGTTGGGTTGTCCGGCAGCTTTTTTGGTTTGCTGACGAAGCGCATGTTGAACAAAAAGAACCTCACTTCTGGTTTCATCAGAATAAATCTCAATATCGTCATTAACACTGTTTGCCGGGAACACACCGAAAGCGGCTTTAGCTGTAAGCCATTTTTCTGAAATGATCTTCTTCAACATTTCCTGAGCGTCGTTGAACAATTGCGTTGCTTCAACTCCTACAACCTCGTCGGTTAGAATTCTAGGATATTTACCATGTAATTCCCATGTTTGGAAGAATGGTGTCCAGTCAATGTAATCAACCAATTCAGCTAAGTCTTGCTCAAGAATGTATTGTTTTCCGCTGACATTCGGAGTATAAACCGTTTCGCTGTTGAATTCTAAAACCACTTTATTTTTCAAGGCATCTTCATAGCTTAAAAGCTGTTTTGCGCCTCTGTGTTTTTCATGATGCTCTCGTAAACGGGCATAGTCAGCTTGTATATCGCTGACAAAAGCGTCTTTTTTATGTCCCAACAATTGCTCAACAACTGTAACAGATCTTGATGCATCCAATACGTGAACCGTTTGCCCTTTTGTATAATTCTGTTCAATTTTAACTGCAGTGTGAACTTTAGAAGTTGTTGCTCCACCAATCAAAAGAGGAATTTCAAGATTTGCTCTTTCCATTTCTTTTGCAACGTAAACCATTTCGTCTAAAGAAGGTGTAATTAATCCGCTCAAACCGATGACATCGGCTTTTTCGTCAATTGCAGCCTGAATGATTTTTTCTGCAGAAACCATCACTCCAAGATCCACGATTTCGTAATTATTACAACTCAATACAACACCTACGATGTTTTTACCAATATCGTGAACATCACCTTTTACAGTTGCCATAATTACTTTACCGGCAGAAGACGAAACGCCATCTTTTTCAGCATCAATGAACGGAAGAAGGTAAGCCACGGCTTTTTTCATTACGCGGGCTGATTTTACTACCTGAGGGAGGAACATTTTTCCACTTCCGAAAAGGTCACCAACAATGTTCATTCCGTCCATCAGCGGGCCTTCAATAACCATAATCGGTCTAGGAAACTGGTGACGACATTCTTCAACATCTTCGTCAATGAAATCTACAATTCCTTTTACCAATGCATGAGCCAAGCGCTCATTTACCGGATTTTTTCGCCATTCCAGATCTGCTTCTTTCTTTTTACCGCCTTCGCCTTTGAAACTTTCAGCAAAGTCAAGTAAACGCTCAGTTGCGTCGTCTCTTCTGTTCAGCAAAACGTCTTCAACGCGTTCAAGAAGTTCCTTGTTGATATCATCATAAACCTCCAACATCGAAGGATTCACGATTCCCATATCCATTCCATGCTGAATTCCATGGTAAAGGAAAGCGGAATGCATTGCTTCGCGAACCGGATCATTTCCACGGAATGAAAATGAAACGTTGGAAACACCTCCAGAAACGTGGGCTCCGGGAAGGTTTGTTCTAATCCATTTTGTTGCATTGAAGAAGTCGAGCGCATTGTTGTTATGCTCTTCCATTCCCGTTGCAACAGGGAAAATATTTGGGTCGAAGATGATGTCTTCTGGTGGGAAACCAACTACATCAACAAGAATTCGGTAAGAACGTTCACAGATCTCGATTCGACGTTCGTATGAATCTGCCTGACCAGCTTCATCAAAAGCCATTACAACCGTAGCTGCACCAAAACGTTTAATGATCTTTGCCTGATGAATGAAGTTTTCTTCACCTTCCTTCAATGAAATGGAGTTTACAATTCCTTTTCCCTGAATGCATTTCAATCCAGCTTCAATAATCTCCCATTTAGAGCTGTCGACCATGATTGGAACACGGGCAATATCTGGCTCTGAAGCTATCAGATTCAGAAACTTGACCATGGCTTCTTTACCATCGATCATTCCTTCATCCATATTTATATCAATTACTTGCGCACCGCCGTCTACTTGTTCTCGAGCTACTGAAAGTGCTGCTTCGTAATCGTTTTCTTTGATCATTCGCAAAAATGCACGTGAGCCCGTCACATTTGTGCGCTCACCAATGTTTGTGAAATTACTTTCCTTCGTTATTGTGATGGCCTCAAGACCTGATAATCGTAGATTCTTCATGTATTATTTCGTAACTTCTAATTGGCGCGGTGAGTATTTCGCAGCTAATTCAGCAATGTGTTTGATATGGTCTGGTGTTGTTCCGCAGCATCCTCCGATAATGTTGATCAATCCCTGGTCTAAGAATTGTTTGATCTGTTCACCCATCATTTCAGGAGTTTCGTCGTATTGACCAAATTCATTTGGTAATCCTGCATTTGGATGTGCACTAACTGCAAATGGAGCCTGATTTGCCAATACTTGTAAATATGGTCGCATTGCATCTGCTCCAAGTGCACAATTTAAACCGATACTCAACAAAGGCATGTGAGAAACCGAAACCAGGAATGCTTCTGTTGTTTGTCCGGTTAATGTTCTTCCACTCTGGTCGGTAATTGTTCCCGAGATCATAATTGGAATTTCACGTCCCATTTCTTCGGCTAACTCATCGATAGCGTACATTGCCGCTTTCGAATTTAAGGTGTCAGTAATGGTTTCAACCAATAAAAAATCGGAACCGCCATCCATTAATCCTTGTGCTTGTTGTTTGAAGGCTTCCTTCAATTCATCGAAGGAAATAGCTCTGAATCCTGGGTCGTTCACATCTGGTGACATGGATGCCAATTTTGTTGTTGGGCCCATTGATCCTGCAACAAAACGTGGTTTATCTGGATTTTTAGCGGTAAACTCGTCACAAACTTCACGGGCAATTTTAGCTCCGTGATAGTTAATATCGTAAACAGCATGCTCTAAGTGATAATCAGCCTGAGCTACAGTTGTTGCGCCAAAGGTATTGGTTTCAAGAATGTCTGCTCCAGCTTCTAAATATTGAGCGTGAATTTCTTTGATAACATCTGGTCGCGTTAACACCAAAATATCGTTATCGCCCTTCAGTTTATGGGGATGATCTTCGAACCAGCCTTTGCGGAAATCGTCTTCCTCCAAACCGTAACGTTGAATCATTGTTCCCATCGCACCGTCAAGGACGAGAATTCTTTCTTTTAATATTTCACGAATGTTTTTCATAGCTCAAATTATATGCACGAAACTATGAAGGAGATGAAGTGGGAAACTTCAGTACAACTTATCTTATCCGTCAGCTGACGGAAAGGATTTGGCACCTTTTCCTTTCATTTCCAATGTTTTTGGATTGAAAAGGAGGTTGCCAAGGTTTCATAGGGCCTATCCCTCCACCTTTCTTCATAAGTCTTATGCAAAGAACAGGGTGCAAAGATAGTGTGTAGGTTTTAGAATGAAAAGGAATTTGGTTTTTCTTTTCTTGCTTGACCAAGAAAAGAAACAAAAGAAGTCAAGGCCTGAATTTTTGGTTTGTTTCGCAAATGGTGTTTCAGAGATTATTTCTTTCTTCGAGTGCGAAACATTTGAATTGCCTTCTAAATGGTGAAATTTGGAATGATCTCTTCGAGCTTTCCCAAATTTTAGCACCATTCAGTTCAGCATTCAAACCTCCAAAAATGAGGGCCGATATGTCTTCTCTGATTATGGAACCTAATTGAAGTTCTCACTGTTGATTCTGCTTCATTGTTTGGTTGAGTTGGGTGTTTTTGCGGTGAGTAACCTAATTAGGTTACATGTATATTTGGTTATGCGTCCAGTATTGATAATTCGCGACTTACCAATACTAAAAATTCCACTTCATCGTTCGGTCATCGAGGACGGCGAAGGAAATCTTGAAAGCTGTATCGGGTGCAATCTTGTTTCCATCTGAGGCTACACCGTAAATTCCGAGTCTTAATCTTCGTTTGGAAAACTTGAAGTTGCGCTCCAATCCTGCAAAGATTTCGGCATATTGGTAGTTGTATTCTGAAACATATAGTGCACTTGTCCCGAATACCAGTCCGATGCGCGTTTTCTTCATGAACGGAATCTTATTGATGATAGCTCCATTGTCGTGATGAACGAAATGTGCTTCTAAAAAGTATTTTTTCGAAGGCAATGAACTGTCTTGATTCTGATAGCCGTAAAGCGGATTGGAGAACCAAAGTGGTGTACTTCTGCGTTGGTATTTGTAATCGGCATCTTTCAGATTTTCTGTACTCAGGAATTTTCCGGCTCGTATGTGATAATTCGAAGTTCCAATTGTTCCCAACTGTAAGCTTTGTTGCAAACCAGCTACTCCGTATTCGTGATCGATGTCTGAACCGAATAAACGAGGAATTCCGCGTTGATAATACAAATAAACGGTTGGCCACTTAGAACCAAGAATTACCTTTCGATAAGGTTCACGCATGTATTTCTGGAATGGTGTATAACTAACGGTAATTTCTCCCAATAAGGCCTGATAACCTTCAAATTCCGTAAACTGGTTATTGGGTAAAATGCTGTCGAGTACGTTGATGGTTTCGTATTTCGTCAATGAACGGCGTTCTGCGAATTCTGCTTCCAGATTGATGTAGAAGCCATTGAAATATTCATAACTGTGCATCAAACGGAGACTAGTTTTCTCGATGAAATTGGCCCGTTTGTAAACCTGAGTTATGGCATCAAATGGAACAATGGCGTCGAATACATTTCCGAAACTCATTCCAACCCGTCCAATATGAAAGGGCGAATACAAGTACCTGCACCAGGTGGAACCTTTGATATCTCCATTCAAAACACCAACCGAAACTTCGGTATAGCTGTCAAATGATTTCTGGTTCTCCCATTTCTTGAAATAACTGAAACCTGGAGCTAAACGTGGTCCGGCAGGGTAGAGCGGACGTAAAATTGCAGCTGCAGAAGCAATATTCCATTGCGTTTTGGCAGCTCTGTTCCGGTGATCAACCCCAAACCAAAGAATTTTCCAAACGGTTACCTTATTGAAAACCGCGTCAATAGAATCAAGGTATTCTTTTCTGTTCATGGCATCGTGAATACTATCACGAATGACAATAAAGCGTTTCTCTTCTGCAGTTAATTCCACTTTTCTTTCGGTTTCCCAGAAAGTAGAATCGCGCTCGTAGGCTTCTTTTGTGGTGACACCAACCTCTGAGTTAAAGAATTTCTTTGCGAATTCAGGATTGAAATTGGTGTTACTGAATGTTGCAGTTGTTTTGCACTTTGACGTTTCGTCTTTGAACTTATTTCCGTAGGTCAGAATTTGCTCACGAAGTACGCACATGGAATCACCGGGATGATCAAAGAACTGTTCGATCTTAAAATAATCGTACTGTTTCAGGTTCCCTTTTTCCATGGTGAGTTCTAATTTCTGAACCAACCAAAGTGAATCGATAACGTAGATATAACCTTCTAAAGTGGATGTAGAGCTGGAACGTGGGCTGATCTTGATCTTATGAATCTTTCGACCATTTTCAATGGATTGTGATTCCAATTTGTATTTGTAGGAAACAATTCCGGGAGTTGAAATGGGTGAACTAACCGGTGTTTCGTGCAAGTCGGTTAAATGTAGCAGGTTTTGGAAGAAATCGAAATTGGCTTTAACCGTAGTGGTGTAATAGAGTTGCTGAATGTTTCCGTGAATATCAATTCCCTCTCTAATTTCTTTGACTTTGTTGGGTGGACTGAAATAACGTGTCAGTTGAACTTCAGCGAGATTCATATTCCCAGCCAATTGCTGCATTTTCCGTTTTTCTAGTTCAAAAGGATCTTCTGTTTCCTTTTGTTCAGCTTCCGAAGTTTTGGTTTTTCGCTCAATTTCTTCAGTTGCCTTAATGTAAACTTCAGTAGAATGTGGATACGACCATTGACTGATGGTGTCGCGTTTTTCAACCACTTTAAGCATAATGTTTCGACCAACATTTACGCGCTTGGAGGTAATGTTAACCTCTTCCAGATTATTTTTTCCGCCCTCAAATAACTGTATGTCTTTTGTGGCATCCGTATTTTGAATGGTCACATAAGCTTCCCTTGTTTCGTAGCCGCCAATTCGGAATACAAGAAAGTATTCACCTTCGTAAAGTTGAAGCGTGTAGCTTCCATTCTCATCCGTTTCGGTTCTCAATTCAGGACTGTTTTTTACAAAAACCTGAACATAAGGAATGGCAATGTTTTGTTCGTCGGTAACCACTCCCGAAATTTTATGCTGACTAAAGGAGAATCCTGCCATCAGCAGGAAAAAACCTAGTAGTATATTTCGGAGTAGTGACATGTTGACTTTGAAACGGGGTGATTTCGAGTCTTAAGCGTTATTGCTCGGCGGATGCTGCTGCAAGGCCTGATTTTTCTCAATACGCTTACGCATAAATCTGCGTAAAAAGTAAGTTGCACCGGAAATAAAAGCGAACAAGTAATTCATCAACCAAGTGTCAAACCCTTCTTTGATTCCCATAAAAGTTACAACAAGAATGATCAGTATTGTTAATACTAACCAAAACTTCTCCATAAACATTACATACTTATTCATCTTACTTTTCTATTTTAATTCTACCCTGAGGCTCCAAAAACTCATAGGCTGAAAAATCCTGTTTTGTTTTTAAACCTTTACCAAACAACAACATTTTTGGTGTTTTTATGGTCACCAATTGATCTGTAAAGATAGTAGAGTCTTTTTTATTCCAGTATAAAACTTCCGTTTCCATGGTTTGCTTTTTATCGGTATTGAACATTCTTACCGAGTCTCTAACCATCATGGTTCCAGTTGTTTCGTTTATTTCTCCGTACTGCGCAGTAAGTGTGCTGCCCAATCTTCCGTTCGATTTATAGAACTCGAGCATCACTCCCTCATTGAACTGAACTACTTTGCCGTCTTTCTTTGTAAACGTTTCAGCAATTGGCGCGTAGAGTTTTAGCTTTGCCATTCCTGAATCGGAATAAACCATTTTAAGGTTTCTCGTTTTTTCGTCAGGATCATTGGCGTCAAACGTTACTTCCTTTATTTTCTCCATATCGTTTACACAAGCCGAGAGAAAACAACTCAGACCAAGACAAATTACAGCTATATGCTTGGCGTATTTCATGGATTAGTCAATCTTGTTTCTTCTGAACCAAGCGTCGTATTTAGAAGGCGAAATAACAATTCCTAAACTCAGATTCAGGAATTTTTCATCTACAGCTGTAGTAGTTCCATTACCTCTGAATCCTGCTGCAAATCCAAAGTTGAAACTTGAATTTCTCAACACCAACAATGGCAAACTCAAACCACCGGTAATTGCGGTTTCATTCATTTGAGCAATAGTTGTTATTGTTGGTAAGCTTTGCGTATAGAAGCCTAATTTGTACTGGAATCTGGAAAATACTTTAGAACCTGCTGTTTTATTAACGAAGTCAACATTCGGTCTGTAAGTAAATCCTACGCTGATTCGTGTTGCATCGTAAAAGCCTGGTGAAGTATGTCCGTCACCAAAATCTTGTTTATAATCAGACCAACTTGTGCGGGCAAATTCACCATAAACACCAAGTTCGTAGATCTGCTTTAAATTGCCGTCCAGATTTCTTGGTCTGAACGTATATCCGATACCAAAATTCAACTTCGTTGGATATTGGATGGTTCCTTTTACATTTGGAGTGTAACTTACCGTATCAACGATAGAGTCACGCTCAAACATTCCACCCTTCAAGAAGTAAAGTGAATAATCTTTTTCGGCATGCAATGTTTGTTGTGGTGAACATGTAAAAGCAGCTGTTAACCACTGATTGCTATTCGTATCCAAAGCTACACGGTAGGTAACTCCAAAATCGGTGCTCATGGATTTCATTCTGTAAACGGTTTCATCTAAACCTGAATACGTTAAGCTTTTGTACTTTGCGTAACGCTCGTCACTAACTGAACCAAAAACGTATCCAATGTTTGCTCCAACCGCAAGTATCTGACGCTGCGTGCGAATGACTTGAAGTGAACCACCAATAAATACGCGTTGAATTGTTCCAACTCCACGGTATGCGTACAAAATACTGTCACCGTTTTCATATTTCATTTCAGAAAGCAGATAACCTTTTCGACTAAACGGATTCAATCCGGCTGCAAATCCAAAACGTTTCGTAATTGGAAAAGCCATTGCAAGATGCGTTAGGTTGGCAAGAGAATAAGTGTTAGAAACACCGTTTTGCGAAATTTTTGAGATACGTCCTGTAATATTTACACTTGTAAGCGGCATTCCTTTTCCAAGAAATGAATAAGAACTCGGGTTGTAAAAGTTGACAACAGTTGTATCAATGTACGAACTTCTTACGTTTCCGATTGCCATAAATTGCGCATCGCCTAAACTTCCTTCTTCACCAATTCCGTAGTTACTGTAAGGGCTATAGGTGGTTGCTTGACCAAATCCAAATGCGGATTGTAGAAAGAGACAGATTATTAAGATTTTACGCATTGACGTACTGAAGTGTTAGTAATAACCCGTAATGGGTCAAATTTTCGTCGACAAATATGGGGTTTTTAATTGTCCTATCAAAGAATGAGAGGTCGCCACCAGTTAGAAAAATTGTTAATTCCGGGTCCATTTCCTGATAACGTTCAACAAAACCTAATATTTCATACTTCATTCCATTGATAACACCAGAAAGACAAGATTCTTCCGTTGTTCTTCCATTCAAAAGCTCCATTTCTCTTGGTTCAATAAGTGGCAAACGACCAGTAAACTCTGCTAAAGAACGAAAACGCATTTGTAATCCCGGACTAATTGATCCACCAAGATAAATACCTGTGCTGTCAATGTAATCGATCTTCAGGCAAGTTCCGCAATCAATAATCAATGTTGCTTTCTTTGCTTTTTGATATCCTGCAATTGCATTTGCAAGGCGATCGATTCCAAGTGTTTCTTTTTGGAAGTATCCGTTAGTGATTGGAATTGGAGTTTGATGTGTGAAAAGCATGGAATCAGGAAAGAATCCTTTGAGGGTTTGGGTGTTTTCGTAAGACAAAACCGATGAGATGATTGTCGGAATTTGCTGATGTTCTGATGCGAAATTCTTCAACTTAGGATCATCAACTCCCTGAAAAAAGTACATTTCCAGTAAATTTTCATTCATCCAAACCCCACATTTTATGCGCGTATTTCCAGCGTCTAAAGTTATCCTTTTCACTTAGTTAGATTAAAAACATCCAGAGTGTAAAGATAAGGAAGGCTGGAAATTTTTAAAGATTTTTTGCAAGATTGGATTCTATTGCTATCTTTGCACTCGCAATTGAAGCTGGTGATGTAGCTCAGTTGGTAGAGCAAAGGACTGAAAATCCTTGTGTCGGGGGTTCGATTCCCTCCATCACCACTTTTAAAGCTTCAGATTTATCTGGAGCTTTTTTTATTTACCCCCGACACAAGGATTTTCGAATACTGTGTCGGGGGTTCCCTGTCTGCTTGACTTACGCAGGAAGACAGATCCATCACTCTCCGCGAAATAGTTTTTTCTTTTAAAGTAGAACGAAATCTCCTCCCTCAAGAAGAAAAAGCGTAGCTTTTGATACAACAAGCGTTAGCACAGTTAATTAAAGGAGGGTGACCATGAAACACAAAAAGAATGAATTTCCTACAACCCCACCCTCATCACACAAATATCATCCACTTGTTCCAACTCTCCCTTCCAGTTTTTATAGGTATTGCTCAGTAAAATCTCCAAATCACTTTTTCGATTTTCCCACAACAATTGCTTAAACGGTTTATACATGAATTTCTTTCCTCTCGGACCTCCAAACTGGTCGGCAAAACCATCTGTGAACAGAATTAATGCATCTCCAGATTGAAATTCAATGGTGTGCTGTGTGTACGATTTCATTTCAAGTGAATATCCAACAGCCTGACGATTAGCCGCCAATTCTACGAGTTCTTTTTCAGTAAGGTGATAAACAGGATTGTTTGCAGCAGAATAAGTAAAAGTTGATTCCCTTTTTGAAATGCGAACAAGCGAAATGTCCATTCCATCCTTGTATTCTCCATTGATTCCATCTCTGTCGAAAGCATAGAGAATTCCATTTCTCAATTCATCAAGGATTTCAGCTGGTTCTAAGATGTGTTTGTTTTCTACAATCTCTGTTAACAGGTTCAACCCAAGTACGCTCATTAATGCTCCCGGAACTCCGTGACCTGTGCAGTCTCCAACGGCGATAAATCTATAGTTTTCATTCTCGTAAATCCAATAAAAATCACCGCTCACAATGTCCTTTGGACGAAAAAACAGATTGGACTCCGGAAATAATTTGTACAGATTTTTCTTTGGTGGAAGCAGAGCTGTTTGAATTCGTTTTGCATATTCGATGCTATCTGTTATGTCTTTGTTCTTCTGTTCAATTTCGTTCTTTTGCTCCAATAAACGTTGTCGGGAACGGAGCATTTCATTCTTAAAGAAGATGATGAATAAAGAAATTATCACGAAGAGCAGAAAAAGATTAACCATTCCAGTTGCTGTTTCAAGAGGTTTCATGTTCGCTGGAATCTGAACAATTGGATCATAATTGTTCCCCCACCAGATTAACCCAAAGAACAGTACCACGGCAGAGAAAAGGAAAATCTGAATCAAGAGCCGGTTATCGAAGAGTACCGTTATGATCATACACATTACTAATAAATAGAAATGCAGGTTGGTGGAAAGTCCGTAACCTAAAGTTCCTCCAACAAAGTAGATATATCCGCAAATGGAATGAAACAAGAATGCGGGAATGTATTGACGCTGACTGATCATATAACCCGCAATCAGCGATGCTGCAACAAATGCCAGATTCATGAATGTTCCGTAAACCTGTCCGTAAATAATGTAGATGGGAGTGTATGTAAAAATGATCCCAACAGACAGAAGAACGATAAGATTGCTGATTCTGATCTTACGGTTCAGTGAATCACTGTTTTCGGTGCGAATACCGTTGTTGAGAATGCGTTCAATCATTTGTCAGTAGAAGTATAGAAAGGGAAAATTAAGAAAATCGACTGATAAACATCCTAAAAAGCAAGTGAAACACAAAATACAACTGATAGTTGTCAAAAACAACTAAAAAGAGTATAATTACAACCAATAGTGTTGGTGTTTTTGCTTCTACTCGCTAAGTCGACCAATAACTTTGCAGTATCGAAATATTGAAAGACATGGAAACAAAAATGATTGGTAACAAGATTACCGAAGCACGCAAAAGAATGAGTATCTCACAAGCACAACTTTCAGAACAGCTTTTTATAAGTGCACAGGCTGTTGGAAAATGGGAGCGGGGAGAATCCATTCCTGATTTAATAATGTTTAACCGACTAGCAAAAATTCTTGGTGTTGATTTGAACTATTTTTCTGAAGATTTTCCTTCGATGGTGGGTGAAAAGAGCGATTCGGAATCTGCTGAGAAAAAGGAATTGCCCGTCGGAAACGAAGAAGGTAAACTCAGTTGGGACATGTCTCGTGGGAATTGGCTGGATGCCGATTTTTCCGGGTTAAAAAACTTAAAGGAGAAGTTTGGTTCTTCTAATATGAAGAATTGCAAATTCATCGGTTCCGATCTATCTGGACTTTTACTCAGAAGTAACAACATGGAAGGGTGTGATTTTTCCGATTCTGATTTCAGCAATAGTCAAATTCAGAACTCCAATTTATCTGGTAATGCATTTAAAAATTGCGATTTGAAGTCGGCTGAATTTTCAGGGAGTAATGTTACAGGATGTGATTTCTCAGGAGCAAATTTGACAAGAGCAGTTATTAAAATGGGGGGAATTGATAAGTGTGTTATGACAAACGCTGTTTTGAACCATACAACCTTCAATGCGGCTTACATTGGGAATATTGTTTTTGAAGGCAAGATAGAGGATTGCTATTTTGAAAACTGTGGGTTCAGCAAAGTGACCTTCCAAAATACAACGCTAACCAACACCTTCTTTAAAGGAAGAACCTTGAAAAAAGTACGTTTTGTAGATTGCAAGGCAGATAGAATGACATACGAATTCCTCAAACAAGGAAAAGCTGATTTGAGTGGAATTACAATGATTTGATAGAATAACATGAAATCCCCGCATCTCGACTACGCTCGATGGCCGTGGGGATTTTTATTTTCTATCAATAGTGTTTAAAAATTAATCATAAAACAATTAATAATTTGTCATATCTTTGATTTCGTATCAAGATTATGTCAGAAAATCCACTTTATAAAAACGGCAGAGGCGCGCAGATTAATCCTGATAATCGCTTTTTTGCGCATTCCAAGGGTGATGATTTCGACGATATTGATCCAAACGAAGAACCTGAACTCAAAACCAAATTCATTGAAGTTCATCCCAAAACCATTGTCAACAAAGTCACAAGTCCAGATGTTGGGATGGCTTATTCGTTAAATCCTTATCAGGGTTGTGAGCACGGTTGTACGTATTGTTATGCCCGACCAACGCACGAATATTGGGGTTACAGTGCCGGTACTGACTTTGAACGCGTGATTATGGTGAAGAAAAATGCACCCGAATTGTTAGAGAAATTCCTTTCCAAAAAATCATGGCAGGTTGACGCCATAGGTCTTTCGGGAAATACAGATTGCTATCAACCTTGTGAGCGGGAGTATGGAATTACGAGAAGGCTACTTGAAATTATGCTGGAATACCGACAGCCAGTTCGCATCATTACCAAGAATGCATTGATTTGTCGGGATATTGATATTCTATCTGAACTGGCGAAGCTCGAATTGGTCGCTGTAAATATCAGTCTCACAAGTTTGAAGGAAGATCTGAGAAGAAAGCTTGAGCCTCGTACTGCAAGCGGTAAGAAAAAGCTGGAAACGATTGAACTGCTGGCCAGGCATGGAGTTCCTGTGAATGTAATGATGGCTCCGATTATTCCTGCATTGAATGATGATGAAATTTTCTCTATTGCCGAAGCTATTGGTAAGCATGGAGCAATAAGTATGCATCATCAAATTGTGCGATTGAACGGACCTAACGGCGGAATATTTGAAGATTGGGTGCGAAAGAATTATCCTGATCGAGCGGAGAAAGTGTTGAATCAGTTAAAAGAGATACATGGTGGAAAATTGGGCGACAGCAGGTTTGGAACACGAATGAAAGGCGAAGGAAATTATGCGCTTAACATTCAGCGACAAGTAGCCCTGGCTAGAAAGCGCTTTCTACCAGATGTTGCTTTTCCTAAGCTGCGACGTGATTTATTTTGTGTTCCGGATAAAGGTGGACAAATGCGCTTGTTTTAAACCAATTCCATCAAATTCTCTTTCGTCAACTGTTTCAGTACGGCGTTATCGGTGTGAATGAGTTCATCAGCCAATTCGCGTTTTCTCGATTGCAATTCCATGATCTTTTCTTCAATGGAATTTGGTGTAATCAAACGAACGGCAATTACATGTTTTTCCTGACCAATTCTGTAGGCTCTGTCGATGGCTTGATTTTCAACAGCAGGATTCCACCACGGATCTACAAGGAAAACGTAATCTGCTTGTGTCAGGTTCAATCCTGTTCCACCGGCTTTTAAACTGATAAGGAATACGCGTGTTTCATCATCATTTTGAAACTGATCTACTTGTTCTTGTCTGTCTTTCGTTTCACCTGTCAAGTAACAATGCGGAATATCGCGCTCGTCCAGTTCTTTGCGAATAATATCCAGCATGGTGACAAATTGAGAGAAAACCAGAATTTTATGTTCGCTTTTCTTGTCTTCGATTTGAGCGATGAGTTCATCTACTTTGGCACTTTCGTGACCATAATCTTCTTCATCACCAAGATTTGCCGCCGAATTACAGATTTGTCGCAGCTTCATCATTCCTTGAAGTACCAAAGCCGAGTTTTTACGCACCTCGTCTTCACTTTTCGACTGCAGCATTTTCTGGAATTCTTTCTTGTACGTATCGTAAAGCTTGCGTTGTTCCGTTCCCATTTCACAGTAGATCACCATTTCCGTTTTCTCCGGAAGTTCTTTCGCTACTTGCTTTTTGGTTCTTCTTAAAATGAAAGGATGTACTTTTCGCTGCAGTTCCTTCGCACGTTTCGTATCGTCGAATTTGTCAATTGGTGTTGAATACAATTCCTGAAATGCTCTTGCTGTTCCCAATAAACCAGGCATTGCAAATGAAAGCTGTGCAAACAGATCGAAAGTGTTGTTCTCAATTGGCGTTCCGGTAAGTACAAGGTTTTGTCGGCCTTGCAACAAACGTGCGGCTTTGTATCTTTTTGAATTCGGATTTTTTATCGCCTGCGATTCATCTAGTACCACCAGATTAAAACGGAATTTTCGCAGAATTTCCACGTCTGAAAGTAAAGTTCCGTAGGTTGTTAGAATTACATCGTAATTGTTGAACTTCAACTCTGAAGTGTTTCGCTTATTTCCGGCCAGTTCATACACTTTCAGATGAGGTGCAAACTTCTTCAACTCGTTTTTCCAATTGAAAATAAGCGACGTTGGCATGACAATCAGGTTCGGTTCTTTTCTTCCTTTTTCATGCTGTGTGAGCATGTAAGCAATGATCTGGACCGTTTTTCCCAATCCCATGTCATCAGCTAAACAACCACCAAAACCAAATTCATCTAAAAAGTTCAACCAGTTCAGTCCTTCTTTCTGGTAATCGCGTAAAGTTGCCTTCAGCTTCTTTGGAACTTTCGTTTGAGAAATGCTTTGGAAATTGGCAAGTTTATCTGTCAGTTCATGTAATTCTTTTCGAACTTGCAAGTCGATAGCTTCGTCTCTGAAAATATCATCGATCAACTGAAAATGACTTTTCGAAACACGAAGGAAATCACCTTCTATTTCCGCTGAACGGAAGAATTGTCCGAACTGATTTACCCAATCTTCGGGAAGAACACCGTGCGTTCCATCTCCTAACTCAACAAAGGAATTCCTTTTCAAAATGGCTTTTTGCAGGTCTTCCAGTCGTGCTTCCTGTTCGCCAAATTTCACTTTTGTGTGAACGTCGAACCAATCTATTCCCGATTTCAGGGTAGTATTTACGACCGCTTTATTCGGATTGTATCTGTTTTTCGAAAGCTGTGCAAATCCATAAATCTGAATATTTTCTGATCGCAGTTTTTCAAACGCATTCAAAAACCAACCGCTTTCCAAAAATTCGTTTCTATGTAAAAAGAAGAATTCCCTTCCGCTGTTTGGGTCGAATTCTGGGTGAAGATCTTGCATTAATTTTGCAAAACCGCGCTCCAACCATTGATTTCTTGGTCGTTCTTCCCTTGAACCATCCGGAAGTGTTTCGTAAAGCGTTCGTCTGGAAAGTAAAGGAATTTCAGCCTCACCATAACGAATTGCAGGTGTTAGCAAAATGTAATTATCTGATTCAGACAAATACAAATGCTTTTCTACTTCGTCCAACTGATTTACCTTTTTCAGCTGATCTTGTCGACGTGGCTTTTCATATTTCTTGATGAAACTGTAGTGAACAGGAACTTGATTTTCCAAAGGATCAAGAAATTTCTCCTTGTAGGTCATAAACTGATCCTGATGAATAAACAGTCTGTGATTATTGTTAGAGAAATAGTGATGCAAGCGAATGGACATCTTCGAATCGAAGAAATAGAATTGCTTATCGTAACGCACAAATTGATTTTCGATCAACTTAAATGAAGAAGAAGACAGGTTTCTGTTGTCGAATTCGAACTTGCAATTCACTTCAAAGAATTCGCCTTTTTCAGTGACTTCAATTCGAGGATAAACAGCCGTAGATTTTATTGTAAGTTCTTTCAGCTTTCCTGGAGTCACTTTTCCGCCGTCGTCTTCGAATAAGTAAAGCGGATATTTTTTAGGATTCTTCAGCAAGGTTCTATAAACCTCATGTGCTTTGTCGAATTCTGGACTGTTTACATTTAAATGATGAAACTGATGCGCTTGCGTTAACGACTGAAAGAACTGAAATTCCTGCGCATTCGTTGCTAGCTCCATGAGTCTATTCGTCTCAACTGCTTCAATTGGGGATTTTAAACTTCCGTTTTTCGCAATTTTGGCGCGCATTAGTCGCAGCACCAATGTTCCCTGATAACGATTGTAATCTGCAATCAGGATTTCTGTGGTTTCGCTTTCGTCTGCTTCCCAGGGAAGAGGAGCAAGTTGTAAAATCGCCTGCTGGTCATCTTCCAGCTGTCTTGGATTTACGCGAACCAGATTGGCTTTTGAAACTACACGTAAATGCCCATGATTGTTTTTGAATTCGAACAAACTTTCGGCATCCACTTTTTCCAATTCAAATCCAAAAGAAGCACATGCTTGTTTTAGTTGATTTCTTCTTTCGTTTTCATCAAACGTATAACTGAAGATCGTTGAATTTCGATTTTCCAATGCTTTACTCAAATGTGAGCAGAAGCTGTGTTTTCCAGATTTACAGCTGCAACTGAAGAACATTCCGTTTTCATTCTCTTTTATTTCGAGTTGAACTTGTTCACCTTCGTAATGATAAACGGCATTTATGTTTTTGAGCAGATAATGTCCATCGCCCCATTGATAATTGTATGCAGAAAACCAGCGATTGGTTGGTTTAAACAGTTTGAGATCATCAATTAAATCATCGTTCAGATCATTCCAAAGGAGCCCCGGAAGACGTAATCCGCCATTTTCTTCCACTAATTCTACTTCCTGTTTTGGCTGTTTCGGAATACGTTTATCGAAATAATCCGCCACTTTTTCGTCGGCTTCATAAATGGTACGAATCACGTGTTTGCAAACACCTTTTCCGTCATACGGACATTCACATCTGGTAGTAATGACCTTTGTTGTATTGAACAGAACAGTGACTTTGTAGTAATTTGTTCCCCAGGCAACCGCGGTTAAACTTCCTTCTGGCTGAACTTTGAGGTCCATTATGGTCGTTTCATAAGAACGCTTTACACTTGAAAATTCGGCATCGGATTGAATGAATTGTGCAAATGGAGTAAAACGTAATTTTTGAAACATAAGATAAATCTCTTTCCGGTATTAAACTCAATAAAATCTGGTGAAGATTAACCCACAGATGCGCTGATTTTTATGGCGCTTACCAGACGCCATGTAGCGAGTCCGGTAGGCGAGCATTCATTTGTGCATTTGTTGGAATGAAAATGCCTGTAAGCAGGCAATTGGTCACGCCACCTGTATTATCATTTAAATCTGAGAATGAAGTTAAGAAGAACAGTCGAATAATTAGTCTCACCAGCAATTTTCAATGCGATTTATCAGTTGCTAATTGGCAGTGTAAAACTTAATTCTACAATTCTTGAAATTCATCTTAGCATGATTCGGATTGTAGATGTAATAAAAGAATTCGTTCTTTTTTTCAATCTTTTGTTCGGCAGGAATGTTAATGTCGACAACGTAAATCATTGTATTGTGTGCATTCTTTTTGAACGATTTTTTCAAGATAGCCGGATCCGATATCTGCCAGATAATCTGTTTCTTCGTTGTTGTATTTACTAAGTTGGCAACAACTCGCGGCAAATGTTTGGATTCATCCTTGTCGCCCATGTGTTGATCGATCTCACACACAATTCTTACGCGTTTGACATTTGTATTTAAAGCGAATGTTTTGCCCAGACCAATGAATTCATCAGTACTAACAACCGATTTTTTATCCGAAAGCTCTTTCAGCAGTTTGTAATCACCCGTGAAACGATTGTCAACTCGTGGCTGACTTTCACTTAGTTCCTTATAAAACACTGGCGGAATAATTCTGTTCTTATTGAAGCAGTATTTCGATAACAGGTCGTAGAGTTGTAATTGTTTTTCTAGTTTTTTGTTTAATCGGTTGTTGTGAATTTTCTTCAATTTCAAATCAGGCTGTAGTTGAAATAGTTCTCCATGGAGAAACGCTGAATTTTTATGCAGCACAAACTCGTTTTTACCTCCCATGCTTAAAAACGGGAGCGAGCGATTCGATACAAATTTGGATGAAAAATCGAAAGGTTTTCCCATAAACGGAAGTTTCTCAGGAAAGCTCATTTGATAGTTATGTTTCAATAAGCTCAATAAGGAAGGCGCAATATCTAACTGGCTATTCACCGCTTTGTTTACTTCCGGATGTTTTAATAAAGGTGAGTAGATCACCAGCGGCGTATGAAATTTACTCAAGCCAGTACGCGAGTAATGAGGTGTTCCATGATCTCCGTAAATGAAGAAAATAGTGTTCTCAAATTCCGGATGTTGTTTCGCTTTCTCGAAATAGGTTTTCAAAGCATCATCGGAATACATGAACGACGCCAGAAGTAACTGCTTGCTTTTTAAGGATTCATTCAGTTTACCGGGATGATCTTTTAAGTGTTTATCGACTTTTGATAAGTAGTATTTTTCTTTTGGAAAAACGAACGGTTCATGAGATGAAATGGTCAGGAATACGTCAAATCGTGGTTTAGATTCCAGCTTTTGGTTGGAATAATCGTCCCACGATTTTTTATACACACGGTCGTCCGGATATCCCCAGTAGTTTTCGCGTTCAGAAAACGATATTTTATACTTCTTCGCCCAGTTTTTTACCAGGTATTGCGTTTTCAGGTTACTCATATAACCGTGCATGTTCGAAAACGAAAGGTCGACCCCGCAATAGAAACGAGAGAAGTAATTTTTATTCAATAACATCTGAAGTGAAACCTGCGGTGTGTAAGAGTTCAACTGAGTGAACATTCCGCTGTTTGAATTGGGAACAGATGCTAAGCTTGCCGGAAGTGCGTTATATGTTCGCTGACAAGTGGATAGAAAGTAGGGGAAGTAGAGTGATTTCGATTTCAAACTATCCAGAAACGGCATTACATTACCTGTCGTCGAGGCATATTTCCCAACAAAATCTCCTGAAAGTCCTTCAACGATGATAAAAACAATATTGGGTAGTTGTTTTTTGTTTGCATTGAACTTAGAAGCAAAAAGCGTGTCTTCTTGCATCGAATGCATCAATGGATAAATCTGATTTTCGGGCTTTTCAGCATAAAAATTAATGTCTAATTCCTCGAAATCAGCCGGATTAATGTTTGTTTCAGAAATGGTTGAGTTTTCTTCTTTGCTGAAATGCGTATACGTTCTTCCAAGAAAGAACACAAGTCGGTTGTTGGTATAAACTTCCGTTACAATGTTCTTTGAAGAACAATAAATAAAAGGGGTAAGAAGAATGGTAACGCATGAAAAAACCGCAATTTTTCTGGGGAAAATATCAGAGCGAAAACGTTTTTGTGATGCGTATTGAATTCCCCAAAAAAGAATGAGAAGAATTAAAAAACCGATGATGAGCTGTGGGAAATATGCATTGATTTCACCCATGATAGTCATGATCTCTTTCCAGGAAAAGAAATAGATGGTTTCATCCAAAGGAATTTTTGCCTGCTCGAAAAAGTAGATTAGTATGGCACTCAGCGAAATGAATAAAAAGGCTGCAGATGGAAAAACGAAGTTCCGTTTTATACGACACCATTGAAATAGCAGATGAAGAGGAAAAACGATCCATAGCAAAACAAAACCTGCTAGCAGATCAAGCAAAAAACCCATGAATAACATAGAGAATTGAGGTTTTGATTCCCCGATGAATTCAACAAAGAAAAACTCAATAATGCGAACAGTAAATAACAGAATGATCGTGCTGATCAGATAATGTTGATTTTTCCTGAAGTATTCATAAAATGAATTCATTCGCGTTTTTCTTTAGCGACCAAAATTAGGACTAATTGTTTTGAGTGAACTCATTTTCCAAGCGTTTCAGATCACCTTTTTTGGAAGTCGAATATTTCTTACCGTTGGTTTGGGCTTTTAGAAGTGCAATTTTCCAGTTTTCGCTTACCGGAATTTGAAGTTGAATACCAGCTTTCTGAAGAAGTTCAAGATAAAATTCAGTTACTCGCGAATCTGTACAGTCGAAATCAGCCAAAAGTATGTTGTCTTCACCTTTGGTAAAAACTATACGCTTCAACTCATTTACCGGATTCACAGCTTCAGCAGAAACGCTATATATCAACCATGCTTTTGTGGGTTCTACGTCTATCCAGGAAACATGAAAATCTGGTTCAGGATAAACGTACTGGAGAACTCCATTGGTAATGATCATAGAATCTTCTCCATCAATGTTTGCTAACGGCCAATCCGATTCGGTGTCTAGTATTCCGTGTACCTTTCCTTTTCCAAAGACTTCTTCATATTCTGAAAGCAGATTGTTTTTAATTCCGTTGAACGCAATAGGCCAATTAAAATCTCTTTTACTCCACCATTGGTCAAACGGTCGGTCTTCCTGTAGTTCATTAAATGTAAATGCATAATATTCGACACTCATTATGGAGTGCCAATTCAAAAGAGGAGTTGTATTTACGGGATTTTCCGCTAACTGTTTGGTTCGTAATTCGGTCCAAAATCCATTCGTCATGAGTTGTTGAAATGCGGCACTTTGTTCAACGTAAAACAGGTCGTATTCCAGATCGATTGCTTTGAAGTCAATGCTTCCAACCAATTCGTATTTCCCTTTGCTTGTGGTGATCAAAGTCGAACCATCTGTATACTTTTTTGCATAGCCAATCGAGTCGATTACCCATTCGGTTTTTTCGTTTTGATGCTCGTAAATCAGTAAACGGGAAATGCCTTCGAGATCGGTGAAATATCTATCTGGCATAGGATAAACGTATTGCAAAACTCCGTCTATCAGTGCAATGCTGTCTTCCCCATAAATATTGGCCAACGCAACATCAGATTGTCGACCGTATTTTACAGGAGCATTTTTCAAAAAACCTTCTGTGCTCAACCGTTCTGAAGTTAAAATGTTCATTGGTTTAAAAGGAAGCTGATTCGAATTAAAAAGCGAAACCAAACTTTGTGGATTCTTCTCATCGAACAAAAAACCGTTTTCTCCATTTTTATCAATAACCGTAATGCGTTGCTGTGCTGAAAGCTGTAGAACGAAAAAGTAGAAAAGAAAAAGTACTGATGGTTTCATAAATCAAATGAGTGTTATTGTCATAGTTCGGTTTCTTGCAATACAGCTTGGACAACTGGTTTTTGCAGTAAGTTCGATTGTTATATTCGGAGTTCCATAAACCCTGCGAAGTTTGTAAAGCTCATCAACCACTTCTTTCGGAATGCGATCACCGTTAATTTTGAAAGTGTGTTCCATGAATGTTATTTCCGCATTTAAGACATGGGTACAGATTTTCAAAGGAACAGATTCGTTGAAGCCATAGTTGACATGCAGTAAAGCGTTCGGTAACAAATGAGTACTCATGCCATCAATAGCGTTTCCTAAATATAATTCCGTTGGTGGAACATGCCGAACGATTCGTTTCAATTCCTGAAGCGTGTCTCCTGAAAGTGAATCAACTGCGTAAAGAACAATGGACTTTGCAGTGCAAATGGGTTTTATGGAAAAAGAACCTTTTGCAAGTTTTGTAATGTTTACACTATCGCGAGATTTGATTAAAACTGCGCTTTTGTGGTAGTAATTTACTGGGTTTTCAATGCCTCTGAAAAGATGGTCGCTGAAAGGATTGAAATGTCCAACGAATTTGTGTGAAACAGTCGGTAAGTCAATATGAATAGTATCCTGAGTTCTCCCTGAAAAAGAGATCAGCAAAAGAAGACATAAAAACACCGACTTGAACATTACTTAGGTGAATGTAATTTACATGGAAAGGTAACAAAAAGTGCCAGATGAAGGACTGTCGTTTTCTGAAGTCCTAAAATCTTAATACCTTGACACCTTAAATCTGATGTATGGATTATTCTGCTCTACTGCGTTTTCGATTAAGTCTTTTGTTTTGTATTGGCTTGCTTTTCAATTCGAGTGCTCAAACTTCGTTTCCATATGATACAAGAAGCGATAGTATTTCGATTGAACATTACACGATCAATCTGGATGTTCGCGATTTTTCAACCTTTGTTTTGAAAGGAACTACGCAGATCAGCATAGAGCCTTTGGTCAATAACATCACAGAAATTAAACTGGATTTGACCGGTCCGTCGGTAGATAGCGTGCACGATGCAAATGGAAATTTACTTTCGTTTACTGCTGCATCTCTTGGTTTTAAAGTGAACCTCGGTTCAGCTTACAATATTGGTGATTCCACTTCTATCAAAGTGTTTTATCACGGAACAACGGTTCAGGATCCAACATTCGGCGGATTTTATTTCAATTCAGCATATGCTTATAATGTTGGCGTTTCATTGGATGATATTCCGCATAACTATGGGAAAACCTGGTTCCCTTGTTTCGACAATTTTACAACACGTTCAACCTACGATTTGTTTGTAACAACCCTTCCGGCTCATGACGCTGCTTGTGGTGGTGTTTTTCAATCCACAACTGTCAATCCGGATCTGTCGGAAACACACCATTGGAAAGTTTTTCAAACCATTCCGTCTTATTTGATTTCAGTTGCGGTTTCCAATTATGTGTTTGTGAACGATACATTCACGAATTATCAAAGCAGTCCTGTTCCTGTAAAATTGGCTGCACATGCCAGTGATACAACAAACATGAAGAATTCATTCATCAATCTGGAAGAAGCTTTTGATATTTATGAGTCTAAATTTGGTCCGTACCGCTGGGATAGAGTAGGATATGCTTTGGTTCCAATGACAGCTGGAGCTATGGAACATGCCATGAATATTGCTTTTCCGCAGGCTGCGGCTAATGGAAGCCTCGCTTGGGAATCTGTTATGGCTCATGAACTTTCTCATCACTGGTGGGGAAATCTGGTGACCTGCAGAACTGCCGAAGATATGTGGATCAATGAAGGAAGTGCTGCCTACTGCGAATACGTGTTTACCGAAGAATCTGCAGGAAGAGCTGCTTATTTAGCGGATGTTCGTAATGCACATAAAAGTCTTTTACGCACTTGTCATATCGACGACGCTGGTTATTGGCCGCTTTCAGGTGTCCCTCAAAACCATACTTACGGCTCAACAACATATACTAAAGGTGCGGATATGATTCATTCGCTTCGCGGATATTTAGGTGATTCATTGTTCTTTGGCGGTTTGTCTGAATTCCTTGAGCAAAACAAATTTTCGGATGTAGATGCAATCGAATATCGAGATGAATTGAGTGAGATTACTGGAGTTAATCTGGATAATTTCTTCCACGATTGGATTTTTCAGGGAGGCTGGCCACATATTTCAATTGATTCTTTGAGTACGGTTCCAAACGGACTGAATTATAATGTAACTGTTCATCTGAAGCAAAAATTGGTCGGAAGAACAGAATATGGAACGCAAATTCCGGTTACACTTACTTTGCGAGATGCGAACTGGAATACCTTCGAACAAAAGATCTTTTCGTCAGGAATCACCAACTCGGTAACCGTTACCGTTCCGTTTCACCCTACTTTGGGTTATTTGAATAGAGACGAATTGATCTCGCACGCTGTTACCGCGAATTATCCAACGTACACAACTACAGGAACAAAGAACTTGACGCATTCCAATGTAATACTACAAATTCAGAACATTACAGATTCAGCATTTATTTTGGTTGAGCACAATTGGGCAGCGCCAGATCCGGTTTTCGATTGGTCTACGGGTTACGTGATCTCACCACAACGTTATTGGAGAGTTGATGGACTTTGGAATCCCGATTTCAATACAAACGCAACATTCCGTTACAGTGGTCAATTAACAGGAAGCAATTCTCATTTAGATCATTTATTGATCACGGATGATGAGGATAGCATTATTTTACTTTATCGTCCCAATCGTTCAGTTGATTGGATTGAATGTCCGAACTATACAAAAAACATGGGTAATACAACCGATTTGACAGGTACGTTGAACGTAACCGATCTTCAACGAGGAGAATATGCGATTGCCTTGAAAGGTCAGAATTTAGCAGTGAATGAAACAGAGAAATCCGCAGAGATCATTCTTTATCCAAATCCAACTTCCGGGAAAGTAACCGTTGAATCTGCTGTTGTTTCGGATAGAATTGTGGTAACGGATGTGAACGGAAGATTTGTTGCGCAGCACTTGAATTCAGGAAGTACAACAAGTTTTGAAACGGGAGAGTGGAATAAAGGAATTTATTGGATCTCAGGTTACAATAAGGAGAAGCAAGTATTCCGCAAAATGTTGATAGTTCAGTAAAAAATATCTATTCCTGATATTTTAATCTGTGAAATATCTGCTTATTCAATAGGTTTTGATGCAGGCTTATTATTGTCCTGCATACATATAAGGTAAAGTAGCATCATCCCAACTGTTGGAAACAACATAATAATTTCATGATTGGGTAGGTGGTCAATCCCTACAAAAAAAAGTGTTCCGATATGTAAGACAAATGAAATCATATACAGCCGGAAGCCAGCCATTTTCATCTTACGCATTGAAATAGCGGCAATACAATCTAATACATTGGTAAGTACAGCCGCAGATGCGAGTGTTGTTTTTGTCAACCAAACGGCGTGACCCCCGAATTTCCCTACCAAGCGGCAATCTTCTTCATTTCTAAAAAAAGCTATCTCGCTGCAACCAACTGTTTGGCCTGGAATATCAAATTGTATAAAGACAATAAGACCACCAATAAGCGCCATCAAGATAGACGTAATGAGTGTAATCATACACAATATCCGCATCATGCGTCGTTTACCTGAACTTAACTGAATGTCTTTCATTTGCTTGCTGAATTCAAGACTAAATTAATCGTTTCTGTTACAAACCAAAATATAGATTTCTGTCATTTTGACTTGCTGAAATCGTGGAAATCAGTCATTTTAGCAGGTTTTTGTTCACGGTTTACTTTTTGACGAAACCGACGCGTGAAAACCAATAACTACAAATACGGTTCGTCGACTGAAAGCATTATCTACCCTTTGCTTTTTGCATTCTTAATGCTTGTTGTATGGCTTGCAGAAATGTATGTTGACCCAAAACTAATTCATTACGGAGTGAAGCCAGGCGACTGGGATCATTGGTATGGAATTTTCTTCATGCCTTTGCTTCACGATCCAAATCATTATGAGCATATTCTCAATAATTCATTGCCATTTTTGGTTTTAACCGCCGCACTTTTCTTTTACTATCGTAACATTGCCTGGGTGGTCTTTTTAACTTCATGGATAGGTTCCGGAATCGTTGTTTGGCTTTTTGCCAGAACCGGAACAGTTCATATTGGAATGTCTGGAGTTCTTTATGCTTTATTTGGCTTTCTCTTTATCTCCGGATTTTTCAAACAAGTGTTGCAGTTGCAAGTAGTTTCATTGGGTGTTTGTTTTGTATATGGAAGTATGATCTGGGGAATTTTTCCAATGGACGAAACCATTTCATGGGAAGGTCATTTTGCCGGATTTCTAATAGGTGTAACGCTTGCCATTATTTACAGAAAGCATGGTCCGGAACGACGTAAATTCCAATACGAGATTGAGAAAGAATTGGGAATTGAACCGCCTGATTTTGAAGGTCAATACATTGCTCAGCAAGAACAGTTGCGTTTAATGCAGGAAGATTTGGAGCGCAGACAACAGGAAGCTTTACATGTGGTTTATCACATCAGACCTTCACAGCCTCAGGCAGAAAGAAAAGAAGGGACTCAAAATGACAACGATTAAGTTCGTTTGTGTAATACGATAAATCACATTGGAAGTTAGGATTACAGAATAAGTCTAAGAATTTCTGATATCCGTTTATTCCCTGAAGAGAGGAAAAGGAAAAATGTGTTTTCGAAATTGAGTTGGAAAGGCGTTTACGTTTGAATTCGAGGTACGAGAATTCGCCACTTTTCAGCGAAATAGAAAAAAGCATTTTTACCCGAACGACTTGGGAATGAACTAGCCTTTTTGCTTACTTTTTCGGCAATGGAAAAAGTAAGAAGAGAAAAAAATAAAGTTTACACCTTCACAGCCTCAGGCAGAAAAACCTGCGGACGATAGCGATAATTCAAAGTAGCAGTTCCCTGACTAATCATTTCCCATGAGGTGAATGGGAAGGTTAAGGAAATGTATTCAGATGTCCTCATGTCAACGTCTTCGTCCAATAAATAAGTTGCCAGTTCAGAAATACCTTCGTTGTGGCCAATCAGCGTAACTACAGCGTGTTCTCTTTTCAGTAGAAAATCGAAAAGTTGTTGTCGACTGGCTAAATACAGCTCCGATTCCAGATGAATGTGTTCCGTATGACCAATGTATTGGGCAATGATAGAACATGTTTGCTGTGTTCTGTGAGCATTCGAGCAAAAAATTTCACCAAGTTCTATAAATTGAAAACGAATATGCTTTCCAAGTACATTGGATTGAGAAATCCCTTTACTGGCTAATTCCCTGTCTTTATCGGCTCCAGAAGCAGAATTTACAAGGGTTTTTGCGTGGCGAATTAAATTTAATGTCAACATTTTTCTCCGTTTACCAACCAATCCCAAATATAAACCGTTTAGGAGAATATGAATAGAAACACAGGATTAATTTTGATAACTTGCAAAAGAATACACAAATAACATCTATTGTTCGTAGAATGCAGCTCAACACCGAAATATTAAAAGCATGTCGAGAAAACGACAGGCGTGCTCAAAAAATGGTGTACGAGTTTTGCTATACAAACTACATCCGCATGTGTATGCGTTACAATCCCAATCATGAAGATGCGCGGTTTGTATTGAACAATGGATTCATGAAATTACTTGCAGGATTAGAAAAAGTTGAATTAGAATCGTTGAATTTTTATTCATGGGCGAAGCGTATTATGGCCAATGTGATCATTGATGAATACAGAAAAAACAAGAATCACAAGGAACACATACGCATGAAAGAAAATGAGTCGGAATTAGACTATTTCGCACCAACCGATGCGAATAATGCAGAGAGTGATTTAGGAGTAGAGTCGATTCTGAAATTGTTGCAGGAAATACCAGAAGTAAGTGCACATGTGTTTACGCTGTACGTTATGGACGGATTTTCTCACAAGGAAATTGGTGATTTATTAGAAATTACGGAAGGAACCTCAAAATGGCATTTGTCAACAGCTCGTAAACAGCTGCGTGATAAATTGACAGCATTGGAGGCCATTCCAGAAAAGAAATTAGCCATATGAGCGATAACAAAAATATCACTGACACAGAGTTGGATGCTCTCTTCAAAAATGCAGATGCAGCTGGTGCTGTCCCTGCTTTTGATGAAGCATTCTGGACAGAAATGGAAGGAATGCTTCCTGCAAAAAAACGAAGAGGTGTCATTTTTTGGTGGACATCTGGTGCGGCATTGGTCGCAGGAATAGCACTTTTCATTGGAATTAGCCAGCTTAATCGTGAGAGATCATTGGCAGGAAGAGGAGAGCATGTTCCAACAAGAACAGAAAACCAAGAAAACATTTCTTCAGATGAGCGTGCAGTAACTCCAATTGAAGATAAAGAAGCAAGTGTAGAGATGCCAAGCATGGCGTCTGTGCCGAATAAGGTGCGAGAAAATGTACAACAGCCCGATTTGAATGATATTCAGAACCAGGATGCGGTAAATCAAACGAATTCTGATTTATCTCAAAATAAATTGGATAATACAGTTTCGAAAACTGAAACTCCGGTTTTAGATGAAGTGAATCTTTCAGCACGAGATTTCGTGTTCACAGCTCCGGTTGTTCTTAATGATGTTTATGTTGATAGAAGTACAACAAGTGGCTTACCTGTTTACACTGAATTTGCAGTAGGTTACGGACAATCTTACAAACGAATTGCCTTCAGTAATAACTGGGCAACACAATTTAGATTTACTGTTGGATTAACCAAAGAAGTTCCTGGAATGCAATTAAGTGCAGGATTAGCTTTGAGAGCGGAAATGCCAAACAACTTGTCATATGTAAGAACGGAGAATGGATCTAATGGAGTCAATACTTCGGTGAGTGAGTACAGAGGATTATATAGCGTGGAATTCCCAATGGAAGCTTTAGGTAAATTTGGAAGAAACGGACTTGGATTGTTGTTTGTTCCGGGAATTCAATTGGGATACACAGGAAATAAAAGTTTCTACCAAAACGCTGATTTGATAAGTCGTGAAAGAGCCAGCGGCAATATTGAAAGCGCAAAAACAATGACCATGGAATGCGGTTTGAAATATGCTTACAACATTTCTGAGCACTTGCAATTTACGAGTAGCTGTACTTTTGACATGGTTCGACCATTCCAGTCTTCTTATTATCAAGGTGATAATCAAGATTACCCGGTTACATTTTTCGTTGGATTACGCAAAAAATTCTAGTTGCTAACGTTGGTTTTGGTACATTTGCCAAAACTACTAACAAATGAAAAAGAAATTACTCCTACTTGCAACTTTTGGGTTGTCTCTTACAAGCATTGCTCAACCAGTACTAACTGACGCAAACTTTGCTACGGTTGATGAAGATTATGTTTTCAGTACATTGGTTGATCTAAATATCGATTATAGTTCAACTGGCGCTAATTACACCTGGGATTTCTCCACTTTATCTACAACAGATCAACGTTGGATGACAACCTATCCAGTTAGCGAAGCAGGACAATTATCAGGTTTCATGTTTGGAAGTTTTGCCCCGACTCCTTATAGAGCAACATACTTTGCACACGCAACAGATTTACCTTTAGATGAATGGACGGCTAGCTTTCCGGTTACTTTTGACGAGATTTCAGCCTTTACCAAGAATACTTCCACTTCCATCAATTCACTTGGTTTTGAGTTTGTACTTAGTGGACAAGGTATTCCTGCTAAATCAGATACAATAGAACATCGATATGAACTTCCTTTGGAATATGGAGATAGTTACGAATCAAGAGGATATACTGATTTAGATATGAATCCGCTTTATGATGCAGAATGGAGACAACACCGTCACCGTGTATCTTCAGTAGATGGATGGGGAACAGTAATTACTCCTTATGGGACGTTTAATGCGTTGAGAATTCATCACCGAATTGAAGAGATTGATTCGTTTTTTGTTCAAGGAACCTGGATTCCGATTCCAGTTCCGGCTTCTCATACTTATGAGTGGAGAACATTGCAAGAGAAAGAATCAGTAATGACCATCACTACTTCGGAAATTGCGGGTAACGAGGTTGTTACGAATGTGGAATATAGAGATAATTACAATGGACTTGGAGTTGATAATAACGAAGTTCAACTTTCTATTTATCCAAATCCAGTTGCAAATGAACTGAAATTTGAATTGACGGCTAATGCTTCATATGTAAGTATTATCGACGCTAAAGGAAAAGTGGTCTATCAATCTAAATTGGAATCGAATAGTGGTTCAATAGATATGACTAACTTTGCATCAGGTGCGTACCACGCTGTGTTTATGACAGAGAGTGGTTTGAAATCTCAGGAATTTATTAGAAAATAGCAGCATATAAAGGCAAGCTCACTGTCGCATCCCGATGTAAAAGTCGGGATGAGGAAAGTCCGGGCAGCACAGGGCACCGTGCTTCCTAACAGGAAGGTCTGTTCGTTGCAAGACGGATGGAACAGCTAGTGCAGCAGAAAATAAACCGCCACGATTTCGTTCGTCGATTTTGAGGTAAGGGTGAAAAGGGGGTGTAAGAGACCACCGTTCCAATGGTGACATTTGGAAGCTAGGTAAACCTCACGGGCTGAAAGATCATGTAAACCAGAACAGAGGCTGCTCGCTTCGTTCCTCATATCGCTTGTCGATACAAGGATTTCTGGAGGGTAGATCGATTGATCCCGAGAGTGATCTCGGGACTAGATAAATGACAGTTAACCCTGACGTTGTTTTTAACACAGTCAGGGTGATACAGAACCCGGCTTATAACTTGCTTTTATGCTGCTTTTTTCAATTCTTTCAGATAGTCAGTAACATTCTTGTTTTCGCTCCCTGAGCAAACTAAAAGAACGCGTCTGATTTCTCCGTCTAGATTGTACGTGAATTTTGTTCCGCTCAACCACAAAAAACGCACAGATTTAATGCTTTTGAGGTGACGAACATCTACCACCTTCGACTTATTGGTAAGCCGATGAGTAACAATCAGATAGTCCCCGTGAATTGATCCAGTAACAATTCCTTTCAAAGCCTGGTAAAAAACAAAGCTTAAAATAAAAAGAAGTGCTAAACTGATTCCCGTTACAACGAGGCTTAAATGATAATAATAGCATAACGCAGAACAACTCAGTAAGAGTGTTGTGAACGTGATTTGATAAATTCGCCTGATTCTTTTTAAGAAAAAGGGCGATTTTAAGTATAGCTTTCCAGTGCCATAGTTTTCCGTAGCGACAGTAGTACTCATAATGTCAAGCAATTATGATTTCCACAAGTTTAAGAAAAAAATGATAACGAAACGCGAACTAGCGTTTTTTTTTCGACTATTAGTTAAAATAATAACTCTAGCTGCTGGATAGTGTAGCTCGGATTGGCATTTTTAGTACACGACAATTCGTTTCTAGCCGATGAAATTTGTTTGTGGTGATTCACCAACCAACCAATCAGCAAATCTCCATTCTTTCTATTGCGTGCATACTTCGCTAAGTACAAACAGCTTAACTGCGTAATGTGGCGCTTATTTACCGAAATCAATTGTTTACAGTGGTACTTGTTTTTATTGAAGGTGCTGTCGATTTCTGTATACTTCTTAGCAAGTGAAGACAGGTTCCAGATATATTCATCCGCAATCTTTCTGTTCTTATTAGGTACAAGTGCAGTCTTGAGCGCAGTTTGTTCAATTGAATACTTATAACGCGGTAGAATCCATGGATAAATGTACTTCGGAGAAATACTGTCTTTTTTATGCCAGGTGTTAAAATTGATGTTAGCACAATCTGTGCTGTCTTTCGCTTTTGTTAAAACAAGCGGGTCATGACAAACCGGAAACCATAATTGGTGTTTCACATAAAATTCCCCTTCTAAATTGTTCCATTCTTTATTATCGATAGGCAACAGGTAGTTGGATTGATATAGTTTTTCACGTACAGAATCATTTGAAAACCAGAGTACATCTGCTCCTGTGTTGAAACGATCCTTCCCTACTTTTGTAAGATATTCTTCAGGACTCAGAAAGACGATTCGGACATTGCATTTGGTGCTTTTTTCAAATTCCTTTATTAGCGACGAATCGACTTCTGTAAGTTCGTCGGTAAAAAGAAACACTTCTTGTTTAGCAGAAGGTTCTGCTTCGCGTAATACACATGCGCCTAATAAGCTCAGTATTCCTGTAAATGTGAGAAGTTTCCAATAATTCATCCTGTTTCAAAGATAACTTTTTTGGGACTTCAGACGATAGACTTGAGACAAAAGACCAGCTATGAGTGCTGAGTGATCAATTGTCATTGAATCTAATTATAACAGTAATCATAAATCAGATAACTAAAAGTCCGAAGTCTTCCGTCTTTAGTCTATAAGTGTTTCTTACCTTTGTATCCTTAAAAATTCTTCCTGGTGGCACAATCCAAGCAAACACAAAAGAAAACGCAGCTGTTAAGTGATTTGAACAGCGGTAATCCAAAAACGATAAGCGCGGCAATAAATGCACTTCATGTTCATGGTGATTCTTCCATGATTCCTTCTTTATTAGAGTTCTGGAATTCAGAAATAAATGAAAAGAATGAGGAAGAACTGCGTGAATTGTTGGTTGGTTTAAAAGACAGTTCTGCTGTTGAACCGTTGATGGAGGCTTATAGAAATTCGGACGACAATTTATTCCAGCGCAAATTAATGAACGTGTTTTGGAATTCGAAATTGGACTTCAGCGAATACTTGGCGGATTTTGTTGTATTTGCGATTGACGGTGATTTTATGGATTGCCTGGAAGCATTGACGGTGATTGAAAATTTTGAATTTAACTCACCTGAATCGGCTGTACTTGAGTCGCAACTTCTTTTGAAGGAATTTTTTAGCAAAGATGAAAACCCTGAAGCAAAGAAATATCAGCTTTTACAAGAGATTTCACTGATTGTAAAGGACTTTGAAATGGGGAATGATACTGACGATTTTTTTGAGGAAGACTAGTCCTGGCTTGTCTTCGATACTCTTCCATTGCATTCCAGAACTCAGACTGACACCAGTACAAGATGTCACGACCGCTGGAAGATAAAACATCTTTAAATTTAATTGCACACTTCAGATTGAGTGAATCCAGGGTCTGATTGGGATAAACTATTACACGTCAGATTGAGTGAATCCGACCGTTGTAAGAGAAAGTCCTTTAATTTAAATTACACGTCAGATTGAGTGAATCCGAGGAACGAGGATTTGTATCGAAATCGATGTGTAATTAAAAAAGTCCGTTAATCTCGCCGTCGATAGCTTGAATGATCTTTCCTAGATCTTCCTGGTTCTCCGGAAAACGATTGTTGTCAACATCAATGATCAATAACTTACCGTTGTCATAAGTGGAGATCCAGGCCTCGTAACGCTCGTTCAAACGCTTCAAATAATCCAAACGGATACTTTCTTCGTATTCACGCCCGCGTTGCTGAATTTGGTTTACCAGCGTAGGAACAGAAGCTCTAAGGTAAATCAATAAATCAGGAGCAGAAACAAACGAATCCATCAAGTTAAACAACGAAAAGTAGTTCTCGAAATCTCTTGTTGTCATCAATCCCATCGAATGTAAATTCGGAGCAAAAATGTACGCATCTTCATAGATTGTTCTATCCTGAATTACAGCTTGTTTTGTACTTTGAATTTCCTGAATCTGCGTAAAACGAGAATTCAGGTAATAGATTTGAAGGTTGAATGACCAACGCTGCATATCTTCATAGAAATCGTTCAGATAAGGATTCTGCTCAACATCTTCAAAATGTGTTTCCCATCCGTAATGTTTTGCTAATAACTTCGTTAACGTAGTTTTTCCTGATCCGATATTTCCTGCAACTGCAATATGCATTGTTTGATAATTTGAGAATGCCTAAATTACAAAAATTGCCCACAATCGGTCGACTTGTGGAAAAATAATGTTTTGCTTACTCAGCCATAATTTGATACGCACTAAGTTGATTTTTTGTGCTGAAGAAGAAACAGTCTCCGATTGCCCTGATACTGACCAATTCTTCAGTAAGCTCAGTGGGAATTTTAGTGACTGGCTTTTCTAGCGCATCGCCATCTAAAAAGCTGAACAACAAGTAGATTTCGTTGTTTTTAATGCCAAATAAATTGAAATCACTTGTAAAGTAATTCGTATAACCTTCAAATGGAACAATGTCGATCAATGTTCCAAAGATGTCGAAACGGGAAAGTTGATTTTTATCGTCGAGAATATACAAATTGTTATAACGCTCAACCATCATTAAAGGAGTGCCTATGTCTGAAATCTGTTTTAGATTTTGAACGGTTTGCTGCTGTTGTTCTCCGGTGGTAAGCAATCTCAATTCGCTATTCACCTGGTCAAAGATCCAAAAACGATCAGTCTGATTCGAAGTGGCAAATAGATCTGCCCACTGAATATTGAAATCATTCAATGAAATGCAATCGGAAGATGTTGCCAGAGCGTTGTCGAGAAAGCAAAGTGTTTGTTGTTCTTCTGAAAAAACCGCAATTTTCAATTGATTATTGGCGTCAATTCCTGAAATATCTCCCAATGATTTGAAACTTTGAACCAATGATTTTTTTCCGCTTGAAGTGTATTTTGTAATGTTTTGCTGTTGAAAAATGTAGACTTGTTTTGATACATCCACACTCCAGATTGCTCCTGAGTCAAGTTGCAGGTCGTAAAGTTTTCTCCATTCCCAGTTCTGAGCATGCGAGGAAATCGCAAATCCGATAATCGATAAAATGAAAACTGTAAACCCTTTAAGCATTGTCTATATTACAAAAATCTGGGTGAAGACTCAACAATTGTTCCATTATATCTCTTCCGTTCATGCAACGTGGAACTTTATGCTGTCCGCCAAGTTTTCCTCTTTTTTGAAGCCAGTGATCAAATAATCCTTCAGAAGCTACAACAATTTCCGGCGCTAGCATTGCCATGTTGTGCGTTCTTTTGGCATCGTAATCAGAATTGATCTGACGAAGTGTTTCATCTAGTAAATGCCCAAAACGAGAAATATCGTTTGGATATTGTGTGAATTCGATCAGCCACTGATGTCTGCCCAAGCCATCTTCATTCATGTAAATAGGAGCAACGGTATACTCTCGAATATGTGCCTTGGTGTGTTTACACGCTTCTGCAATTGCACGCTCCGTATTTTCCACATTTACTTCTTCTCCAAAAGCATTGATGTTGTGATTGGTTCGTCCACAAATTTTAAAACGATAAGGGCTTTTATTGGTAAAACGAATGGTGTCACCTAAAATATAGCGCCAAAGCCCGCCGTTGGTAGAAATCACCAAAGCGTATTCCACATCTGTTTCGACCTCACTTAATGGAATGATTTCTTTCGAATCCAAACCGTCATACTTGCTCATCGGAATGAATTCGTAGAAAATCCCATAATCAAGCATGAGAAGCAATTCATTGATGTTGCAATCGTCTTGGATTCCGAAAAATCCTTCTGACGCGTTATAGGTTTCCACGTAGTTCATGTCCTCGAAAGGAATGAGTTGATGGAACAATTCTCTGTATGGCTCAAAATTCACACCGCCGTGCATGAACAATTCCAGATTTGGCCATACCTCTCGTAGGTTTTGCTTTCCGGTAATTTCAAGAACCTTTTGCGCAAGAACGTAAGTCCAGCTTGGAACTCCAGCAATAATGTAAACATCTTCCTGAATAGTGCTGAGTGCCATTTTCTCAATCTTCTCCGTCCATTCACTCATCAACGCAATTTCCTTGCTTGGCGTTCTGCGTATTTCAGCCCACCAAGGCAAGTTTTTCACAATAATCGCCGACAAATCCCCTTGATACATATCGTGAGAAATCGGTAGAATTTGTGCGCTTCCGCCAATGATGAGGTGTTTTCCTTTGTACAGTTTTCTGTTCGGAAATTGATTGTAATACAATGCAAGAAGATCTTTTCCGCCTTTGTAGTGACAATCCATCAACGAATCTTTTGTGATGGGGATAAATTTGCTTTTCTCTGAAGTTGTTCCCGAGCTTTTCGCAAACCATTTCGTTTCCTGATTCCAAAGCAAATTCTGCTCATTCTCCATTGACCGGAAAATGTAGGGTTTTATAGTTTCGTAATTCTGTAATGGAATGTTTTCAGCGAAATCTGAATAGGAAACGATTTCTGAGAAGTTATGCGTTTTACCAAATTCCGATTGATTGGCTCCGTGAATGAGTTTTTCCAATACGTCGTTCTGAACTTCCAAGGGATACTTCATGAAAAGTTCGATTTGATGAAGACGTTTTTTCATCACCCAGGAAAAAATAGAATTGAACGGCATTAATGGAAAGATAGAAATAAAACGTGAATAGTTTAGAGGGGTATGATCAAAACTAAAAAAGGAAAGTACAATTTATACTTTCCTCTTTCCTCTAATGACTTTATCTCTTAGATTATCCGAATGCGTAAATCGAACCAATAATTGCAAGAGCAATAATGGTATATACGAATCCGATTCCTATAGTTGAACCTTCAAAGAAAGTATCTTCTGATTTTTTTTCGCCGTGTGACGTATGATGATCGCTTGACATATCTTTATTTTTTTCAAATGTACAATTTTGTTTTAATAGCGCACAGCCTGGCGCTTTTTTTTTGCTAGTCGCGCTCTCCGAAAAGACGTAACAGTGATAGGAACAAGTTGACAAACAATACATAGAGTGTAAATCCACCCAACAATTCCATTTTACGTCTTTGATCTTCTGAAAGCATTGAATCGTAAGCATACTTCTTCAATTGCTGCATATGGAAGGCAATTAATCCCGGGAAAATGATTGCTCCAATTAAAGAGATCACCCATGACATTCCACTGCTACCCAACCAAATATTTACCATTGACGCAATGAAGATTCCGGTAAAAGCCATTCCCAAAATAGCACCCATTTTAGTCAGGTCTGCACTGGTCGTATATCCTAGAATTGCCATTATAGCAAATACCGCTGCGGCAACACCGAAAATGGCAAAAATAGAAGAGTGAACGTAAATAATAAAAATGGTCGACAAGGAGAATCCTAGCAAAATAGAATAAAGAATAAATAATCCGAATATGATAGGAAAAGATGCTTTGTTAATTAACCATTGTAATGCAAAAGAAACGGCTATTGGTGATAATGCAACAACCCAGAAAAGAGGTGCAATTTCATAACCTTTTGGCGTTTGAACCAAATAGTATTTCTCAATAAACGCAGCGGTTCCATATTGATAGGCAATTATCCCCGTAATCAACAAAGCTCCCATCATGTATAAATACACATTTGCAAGAAATTTGCGAGCTGAAGCTTGTTGTTCTGGAGTTGTAAAATCGACGTTGTCAATCGTTGATCTGAAATTTAAATCCATGATTTATGATTTTAATGAAGTTTAGCTTGAACTAAATTAATGAATTCTTTTCGAGTTGAATCGTTGCTTAAAAACAATCCTGTAAAGGCACTTGAAGTGGTTACCGAGTTTTGTTTTTGAACGCCACGCATTTGCATACACATGTGCTGACATTCCATCACCACAGCAACACCTTTTGGTTTCAAAGTTTCCTGAATACAATCGCGAATTTCAATGGTTAAACGCTCTTGAACCTGCAATCTGCGCGAAAATGCGTCAACAACTCGTGGAATTTTACTCAAACCTACAATTGTTCCGTTTGGAATGTACGCAATATGAGCTTTTCCAAAGAAAGGCAGCATGTGGTGTTCACACATTGAATACACTTCAATGTCCTTTACAATCACCATTTCCGAATATTCTTCATGAAACAAAGCGCTTTTCAGAATCTCTTCCGGATTGGTGTCGTAACCCTGCGTCAAAAATTGCAATGCTTTCGCAACGCGTTCCGGTGTTTTCAATAATCCCTCTCGTGTTGGATCTTCACCAATTTCAGAAAGCACCTTCGTGTAGACTGAAGAGATCTGTTCTGTTATTTTATCGTCGTAATGAAATTCGCTCATTTTCAAAAATGTTTCTCGGGCAGAGACGCGATGCATAGCGTCTGTACACGTTTTTATGCCACATTAAAAGGGCTCCTTGCCCCCGTAATACTCAACAAAGTTGTTTTCTGTTTCTTCCAGCTTAATATGGGCTAATTTTCCACCGGCTTTAGAAATTGGACCGTCAAGTATTTCCCAGATTTTGATCACCAAATTTTCTGTAGATGCCAAAACACCATCCATGAAGGAAACGTCAAGATTTAAGTTTTTATGATCCAATGGTTCAATCACCAATTCCTTAATTAAGCTTGAAAGCACTTTTAAGTCAATTACGAAACCCGTTTCAGCACTTGGATTTCCTTTTACAGTAACCCAAAGGTTGTAATTGTGTCCATGCCAGTTTTTATTGCTGCATTTTCCAAAAACTTCAGCGTTTTTTTCGTCTGACCAATCTTCTCTCCACAGTTTGTGTGCAGCGTTGAAATGCTCTTTTCTTGTAATGTAAACTAAACTCACTACTTTATTTTTTGTTATGCAAAGATAGTGCTTTCGGACTAAAGACGATAGACAAGAGACGAAAGACAGATTTTAAAAATGTTGAATCTCTACGAATACGAAGATCTCAAGTCTTTTGTCTTAAGTCTTACGTCTAATGTCTTTTCTTAACTTTGTAAAAAATCTCATCATGATCGTAATTACAGGCGCAGCAGGATTCATTGGAAGCTGCATTGTTGGAACATTAAACGCAAAAGGCATTTCAAACCTGGTTTTGGTTGATGATTTCTCAAAAACGGAGAAAGATGAAAATCTGGAAGGAAAGTCGTTTGTAGTGAAAATTGAGCGTTCTGTTTTTAACGATTGGATGCAGGAAAATGGCAAGAAAGTAACGTCAATCGTTCACATTGGTGCGAGAACCGATACTACCGAATTCGATAAGGCAATCTTTGATGAATTGAATGTGGAGTATTCCAAGATGATTTGGAATCACTGTGTGAAATTGAATATTCCTTTGGTTTATGCAAGTTCTGCTGCAACTTATGGTTTGGGTGAATTTGGTTACGACGATGTTGAAGCCGATATGCCGAAATTGCAACCGCTTAATCCGTATGGATGGTCGAAACAGTGGTTTGACATGTGGGCTTTGGAGCAAACAGAAACTCCACCGCATTGGTACGGATTGAAATTCTTTAATGTTTATGGCCCGAATGAATACCATAAAGGAAGAATGGCTTCAGTGATCATGCATACCTTTAATCAGGTGAAGGAAAAAGGAAGCATGAAATTGTTCCGTTCCCACAATCCAAATTATACAGATGGTGGTCAAATGCGCGATTTCGTTTATGTAAAAGATGTGGTCTCTGTAATCGAGTTTTTGTTAACCTGTAAAGCCAAATCAGGAATTTACAATCTAGGTTCCGGAAAAGCGAGAACCTTCCTTGATCTGGCAACAAATACGTTCAATGCAATCGGGAAAACGCCGGATATTTCATTTATTGATACGCCAGAAGACATTCGCGACAAATACCAGTATTTCACTGAAGCAAATATGCAAAAGATGATCTCGCAAGGTTATGATATTCCTTTCCATACGCTGGAAGAAGGAGTGGAGGATTACGTGAAGAATTATCTTGTCCCGCATAAATACATCTAATGTGTAATATCCCACGGAGGGACCTGTCTGCTTACAGGCAGGCACAGAGGATCACAGATGAAGATAATAATTAAAAACTTCCGTGTTCTTCCGTGCTCGTCTGCGGGAGAAAATAACGGATTATGGAAGTTGACCTGTTTTTATCCAATTATGCGGAACTCGAACAAGAACTTTGTTTCCGAATTGGAGACATAATCAAATCGAAATTCCCTGATATTAACGAAGAAGTAGATCTTCCAGCAAAAATGATCGCCTATTCTTATGGTCCGACCTACAAACAATTGCTGTTTACCGTTTTTCCTTCCAAAAAAGGTGTGAAGTTGGGTTTTTACCAAGGCGTTCAGTTGAACAATGATCATGGATTACTAGAAGGAACAGGAAAGATTTCAAGATATATCCAGTTTCGTTCTGTGGAGCAGTTGGAGAATCCTAACATTGTGAATCTACTTGATGAAGGGTATCAGTTGTATTTGAATCGGACTGAAAAGTGAAATTTTTTAGTGATTTCATAAATACATGATTTCATAAATTCGTAAAATCACGAATTTTCATCCAAATCGTAAATGAACTCAAACAGACAAATCACCATTTCCGGTGAAACAGAAGGCAAAAGCCTCTCCATCGCTGGTGGATGTTACCGCATTGTTGTTTCGGGCAAAGAAACCAATGGCGAATATGCGGTTATTGAAATGCTGGTTCCTCCGGGTGGTGGTCCTGGTCCGCATGCACATCCTGAAATACATGAAACATTTTATGTAGTTGATGGCGAAGTGGAGTTTATGACGGAAACAGGAAAGTATGTTGCCGGAAAAGGAGCTTTTGTGAGCATTCCATTGGGAGGTGGAGCTCATGGTTTTAAAAACAAAACAAATGAGGTGGCCTGTTTAATTTGCACGGTTATGCCGGCCGGATTGGATGAATTTTTCGAAGAAATTGGAAAACCGATCGAAGCTGGTGTTTTTCTGCCGCTTGTTCCGCCAACAGAAGAGCAAATTTCAAAATTGAAAACGATTGGAGAACGGTATGGTCAAATTTTCTACCCGCCTAATTTTTTGGATCGATAATAATTGTTATTCAATGCTTTTTCAATCTTTTGTCCTTCGTCTTTCATCTTTCGTCTTTTGTCTTTCATCTTTTTATCAATTCTAAACAATATATTTGTCGTTTTTCTGTTTATTAATCGCTTGTTCAACCAAGTAAATTCAAAATAATCGGGTTCTGCCTCTATGAAAAGTAAATTGTTCAAGGCCTTTGCATTAGGGATTTTTGTTGTCTTAGTAGCATGTTCTACTGAGCGTAATACCTTTATTAGCAGAAGCTATCACGGGGCTACAGCGCATTACAACGGTTATTTTAATGCGAATGACTTGCTGAATACAGCACTGACTAACTATCGCTCCGGATTAAAAGAAGATTATTATAAAATATTGGTTATTGCTCCACTTCCGAATGATGAAGAGGTGAAGAACTATTATACTCCAATTGATACAGCCATTGCGAAATGTACGAAGGTAATTCAGCGTCATGCCATGCCGTCAATGGAAAAACCTTCAGCAAAGAAAAGCGAATACAACAATTGGATAGACGAAAACTGGCTGACCATTGGAGTTGCTTCTTATTACAGAAGAGATTACGACGGAGCGTTGAAGAATTTCTCTTACATCAACCGTTTTTTTGTTGGTGATAAAACCAAGCTATTGGCTGAAATGTGGATGGCGCGTACATTTATTCAGCAAGGAAATTATACTGAAGCCGGATTCGCTTTGGATCATTTGGACGAAATTAAAGAGAAGTCTGAAGGTGGTAAGGACAGTAAAGAGCCGAAAAAGAAAAAATCGAAGTATACCAAAAAGAGCAAAAGTAAAGAGGATGCAGCTAAAAAGGAGCCTGAGTTTCCAAAAAGCCTGAATTTCGATTTGCCATTTACAAAAGCACTTCTTGCTGAGAAAAGAGGGAATAAAGAAGACGAGATCAAGTTTTTGGAAGAAGCATTGCTTGCTGCGAAAAAGAAACATCCGCGTGCTAGAATTCATTTTATTCTTGGACAGTTGTATGAAGATAAAGGCGATAGAGGAAACGCAGCACTGCACTATTCAAAGTCGTTGAAATACAATCCGCCTTACGAAATGGCGTTTAATGCGCGTTTGAAAAATGCATTGAACTCGGGTGGTGAGAAAACAAAGCAAGAATTGAACAGAATGCTTCGCGATACCAAAAACGCGGAGTTTAAAGATCAGATCTATTACACGCTTGCACTAATTTCCAAGAACGAAGGAGACGAGCCTAAAACCATTGAGAATTTCACGAAATCTGCGCTTTACAGCATGAGTAATAAACGTCAGCAAGGAATGTCTTACGAGCAGCTTGGTGATATTTATTTTGTGAAGAAGGATTATTACCGTGCTCAAAAGTATTACGATAGCTGTGCGCGAGTGATTCCTGAAACTTATCCGAATTATGAAGGTGTAAAAAACAAGGCATCCAAACTGGAAAGCTTAGTTATCGCTATTGAAACGGCTAATCTTCAAGACAGTTTATTGCGAATTTCAGCAATGTCGGATGGCGATCAATATGCATTTGCAGAGAAAGTAATTGCACAGTTGAAGGCTGAAGATAAATTGAAAAAAGAACAAGACGCCGCTCGTTTGGCAATTATTCAGGAACAGCAAGCTGCCGCAGCCAGCAAAAACAATACGTCCAAATCGTATTGGGGTAACGATAAAGCCAAGGAAACCGGATTGGAAGAATTTAAACGTCAATGGGGAACCAGAGAAAATGAAGACGATTGGCGTCGATCTGAGAAAATTGTGATGGCTACTTTTGTTGAAGAAGGAACAGATTCTGTTCCAAAAACAGAGGATCCAACGGTGGTAGCAGCTTTGGACTCACTAACACCCGAAATGTTGTTGGCAAATGTTCCGAACGGTGATTCGGCAGTAGAGGCTTCCAGAGAGAAATTGGTTTCGGCATTGTTCGACGCTGGTAAAATTTATCAGGAACAGTTGAATGAAAATAATTTGGCAGAAACGCAATATCAGGCGATTATTGACAAACCTTGGTCAACTGATTTCAAACTTTCTGCAGCATATCAGATCTACAGAATGTATGGAGCCGGACATCCAACTGCAGAAACCAAGAAAGATTTCATTCTTATCAATTATCCAACTTCTGATTACGCTGGTTACTTAAGAGATCCGGAGTATTTCATTAAGAAACGTGAGCGCGCTAAGCAAACGGAAATGGATTATCTGAAAGATTTGGATCGTTATGAGCGCGGATTGTTCTATCCGGTGATCACCAATGCCAATAACATTATTGATAACGATAAAGAGAACCCATTCCTGGCGAAATATTATTTGTTGAAAGCCTTTGCTCAGGCGAAATTGAACGAAGACAAGAAAACATTACTTCCAACTTTGGATGAATTGATCGCTAAGTTTCCTGGTACCGACGAAGCTAAGAAGGCGAAGGAAATGAAGGATATTATTGAAAAAGGATATTCAACAAATACTTTGGTGGATCTTACGCCTAAAAAAGGGACCTTTACTTATTCGGATAAAGAAAAATTGGTAATGGTCATTTTCCTTACTGAAAAAGTGAATAACAATGTTGCTAAGACCCGCGTTGTGGAGTTCAACAGAGAGTTTTTCGGGAAAGATGCTTTGAATACAAGTTCTAAGATCCTGAAAGATGAGTCTGTGATCGTTGTAAAGGATTTTAAGGATGAAAGTCGTGCGCGAGATTATTACAGCACTTACAAGCGTACAAGAAAACACTTACTTGACATGCAGAATTTCAAAATTTTGTATCTTACTGAAAGTAATTTCAAAGTGCTTTTCGAAACTCAGAAATTGGCTGAGTACGAAATTTTCTTTGATGAGTATTATTAACGGAATTATGAATTGAATAATTGTCAATTATCAAGTAAATTCACTTGATAATTGGTTTGTTGATAATTCATATTAAGAGTTATGTCAAAATTCAAAGACAACGTTTATCTTCGTTTCACATCCGTTGGAATTCAAATGGGAGCCATCATCGGTGGAATGGTTTGGCTGGGAGTTTATCTGCAGGATAAGTTTAGTCCGGAAGGAATTTGGTATAAAGTCGGATTCTCACTTTTTGGAGTTGTAACAGCAGTTTATTTAATCATAAGGGAAGTTATTCAACTTTCGAAAGATCAGGAAAATGAGAAATAAGACGTTTATCGTCCTTGCCATTTGGGCAATTGTTTATTGTGTAATAGTTGGAGTGTTTTTTAATGGTATCAAACATCCGCTGGTTCTTTTCTCAGTTGTTATTGGAGTTGCAGTGGTAGGTTTAGGAACTTATATTAGCACTGCTAAACCAACCTCAGATACTTACGGAAGAACTCAGCAGTACATTATTGCAACGACTATTCAGATTTTGGGTGCCTTAGGTTTTATTCTTTTTGCCCGATTTGCTGCCAGCGATGAATTTAAACCTATTGCAGTTCATTTTCTAATTGCTTTCGTTGTATCTCTTGCTGCTCAGAGTGTTCTGCTCATAAAAGAATTGAACAAAAATTAGGCTCAATTCACTTCAAAAAAGTAATTCCGTCGACGATTTTTCCTGTTTTAACATCAAAACGAAAAAACCTTTGCTTAAACACTGAAATCTTCACGATAAATTCTTGGTGTTTCTGAAAGATTGACTACCTTTGCGCCAAAATTCAGGTTTTTAATTAAAGAATTTTAAAGCGATGTCATTCATTTTCAGTGCAAAAAGATCTTTCTCTCTATTAGTAGGATTATTGATTTTCTCAACTTCATTTGCTTCAACGAAGCATGAAAAGGAAGAAGAGTTTGATGTAACTGAAATGATCATGCATCACATTTCTGATGCGCACGAGTGGCATTTATGGGGCGGGCACCACGATGCAGTGGCAATTCCTCTTCCGATTATCCTTGTTGACGGCGGTTTAAAAGTTTTCTCTTCTAACAACTTCTATGATGGTGAATTGATTCAAGTTGAAGGAAAAGAGGGGAAAGAAGCTAGTTACGTAAAAGGTATTGGTTCGGCTGCTGGGTATGCAATGTACGAGGAAGAGATCTACAAGTTAGATGCTTCTGGTAAATTGAATGTTGTTAAAGGTGAAGTGAAAGGCGCTGACTCTCCATTGGATTTTTCGATTACAAAAAATGTTCTTTCATTGATGATTGGAGCTGTTTTGTTATTGATTCTTATGTTGAATGTTGCGCGTTTCTACAAGAAAAACGGTCCTGTTGCTCCAAAAGGATTAGCTAAGTATGTTGAGGTGTTGATCGTAATGGTTCGTGATGATATTGCGAAAGCAAATATTGATCACCACAAATACCACAAGTATGTTCCATATTTATTGACGATTTTCTTCTTCATTTTCGTGAATAACTTAACTGGGTTGATTCCAGTATTAGGAACAGGTGCAATTGGAAATATTGCGGTTACGCTTTTCTTAGCTGTTTGTACCTTGTTAGTTACAGTTTTGTCTGGAAACAGAAATTACTGGGGGCACATCTTTGCAATGCCAGGAGTTCCTTGGCCAGTTTTGATTATTTTGATTCCAATTGAGTTGGTTGGTATTTTGACAAAGCCTTTTGCATTAATGATTCGTTTGTTTGCAAACATGACTGCTGGTCACATCATTATCTTGGCGTTGATCTCAATCATCTTTATTAATCAAAGTGCTGCATGGGGTGCTTTGTCAGTGCCAATGGCATTGTTTATTTCCGTGTTAGAGTTGTTGGTTGCATTTTTACAAGCTTTCTTGTTTGCAATGTTGTCAGCGTTGTTTATCGGTGCGGCTGTTGAAGAGGCGCATCATTAATTAGTAATTTTTTAATACATATAGCGATGGTTACAGGAAGTGTAGCAGCAATTGGAGCAGGTCTTGCAGTTTTAGGTGCAGGATTAGGTATTGGTAAAATCGGTGGTTCAGCAATGGACGCAATCGCTCGCCAGCCTGAGGCTTCTGGAAAAATTCAAACAGCTATGATTATCGCAGCAGCGTTAATCGAGGGTGTTGCATTATTTGGAGTAGTAGTTGGTCTACTAGGTCTTAAGTAATAGAATTTTGAAGGTTTTGTTGTGGCGGTTGGCTGCAACAAAACCTTTAATTAGAATTAAAAAGTTTAAATAGAAATTATGAATTTAATTACACCAGATTTAGGATTATTAGTTTGGACAGGAATAATCTTCGTTATCTTGATGTTTATCTTAACGAAGTTCATTTGGAAACCAATCTTATCTTCTGTTAACGCTCGTGAGAAGAAAATTTCTGATGCTTTAGAATTGGCTGAGAAAACAAAAGCAGAAATGACTGCACTGCAAGCGGCAAACGAGAACTTGTTGAAAGAAGCTCGTGCTGAACGTGATGCTATCGTTAAGGATGCAAAAGAAGTGGCAACTAGAATGGTTGAAGCTGCTAAGAACGACGCTAAGTCGGAAGCGACTAAAATTGTTGAGGCTGCTCGTGTAAGTATCAATGCTGAGAAAGCTGCGGCTATTTCAGAATTGAAAACGCAAGTTGCTTCAATTTCATTGGAGATCGCTGAGAAAATTATTCGCGGTGAGTTATCTTCTGATGACAAACAAAAAGCTCTGGCTGAGAAATTGGCTGGAGATATTAACATGAACTAAGAACAAGCATGAAAAGTTCAAAATCAGCATCTCGTTATTCTCAGGCACTATTGGATTTAGCAATAGAGCAAGGGAACTTGGATACGATTGCAGCAGATATGAAGTTTATGGCTGAAGTTTGTGCTGAAAATCATGACTTAGAGCTGATGCTTGAAAGTCCGATTGTAAAGGCAGATAAGAAGATTGCTGTTTTGAATGCAGTCTTTGATCAGTTTGATAAAGTAACGAAGTCTTTTGTGGAGTTGATCGTTAAGAACCGTCGTGAGGGCTTATTGCCACAAATCGCTGCTTCTTTTGATGCACAACTGAAAGAATATAAAGGAATTGTTCCAGTAAAATTAGTGAGCGCTAAGCCACTGGATGCTGGTGTAAAGAAAACAATTTTGAGTAACCTTGAAAAGTCTGTAAAAGGAACTTTGGAGGTGACAGAAGAATTGAACCCTGATTTAATCGGTGGTTTCATCGTTCGTATGGGCGATACTCAAATTGATGCGTCAGTGGCGTCTCAATTAGGACAATTAAAAACACGTTTAACAAAATAGTAGTTAACGCTACAAAACAAGAAAAACATGGCAGATGTTAAACCAGCAGAAGTTTCTGCAATTTTAAGAGAGCAATTATCAGGGTTCCGTTCGGAGGCAGAATTGCAAGAAGTAGGTACTGTACTTCAAATTGGTGACGGTATTGCACGCGTTTACGGTTTGAAAGGTGTACAATATGGTGAATTGATTGAGTTCGATGGTGGACTTCAGGGAATCGCTTTGAACTTGGAAGAAGATAACGTAGGAGCTGTATTGCTTGGACGTTCTTCGGCTGTAAAAGAAGGAGATACTGTAAAACGTTTAGGACGTATTGCTTCTGTTAATGTTGGTGAAGGTGTTGTTGGTCGTGTTGTGGATACTTTAGGTAACCCAATCGACGGTAAAGGTCCAATCACAGGTCAGTTGTACGAAATGCCAATCGAGCGTAAAGCTCCGGGGGTAATTTTCCGTCAACCGGTAACTGAGCCTTTACAAACGGGTATCAAAGCAATTGATGCAATGATTCCAGTTGGTCGTGGACAACGTGAGTTGATTATTGGTGACCGTCAAACAGGTAAAACAACTGTGGCGATCGATACAATTATCAATCAAAAAGAATTTTATGACCGTGGAGAACCTGTTTTCTGTATCTATGTTGCCATAGGACAAAAAGGTTCAACAGTAGCGGGAATCTATAAAAAATTAGAAGATGCAGGTGCAATGGCTTATACGGTAATCGTAGCAGCTAACGCTTCTGATCCGGCTCCAATGCAGTTCTATGCTCCAATGACGGGTGCTGCAATCGGTGAGTTCTTCCGTGATTCAGGACGTCCTGCTCTTATCGTATTTGATGACCTTTCTAAGCAAGCAGTTGCTTACCGTGAGGTTTCTCTATTGTTACGTCGTCCTCCAGGTCGTGAGGCTTACCCAGGTGACGTATTCTACCTTCACTCTCGTTTATTGGAGCGTGCTGCGAAAATCATCGCTGATGATACAATCGCGAAACAAATGAACGACCTTCCTGAATCTTTGAAAGGAATCGTTAAAGGTGGTGGTTCATTGACTGCACTTCCAATTATCGAAACACAAGCGGGTGACGTTTCTGCGTACATTCCAACAAACGTAATTTCGATTACTGACGGACAAATTTTCTTGGAAGGTGACTTGTTCAACGCAGGTATCCGTCCGGCGATTAACGTTGGTATCTCTGTATCTCGTGTAGGAGGTAACGCGCAAATCAAATCGATGAAGAAAGTAGCAGGTACATTGAAGCTTGACCAAGCTCAGTACCGTGAGTTGGAAGCGTTCGCTAAGTTCGGTTCTGATTTGGATGCTGCAACGAAGTCAGTACTTGATAAAGGTGCTCGTAACTTGGAGATCTTGAAACAAGCTGAAGGTGATCCATTCCCGGTAGAAAAGCAAATTGCTATCATCTACGTTGGAACAAAAGGATTGATGCAAAACGTTCCTGTGAACAAGGTGAAAGAATTCGAAAAAGAATACCTTGATTTCTTAGAGGCGAAACATTCAGATGTTTTGGTTCGTTTGAAAGCTGGTAAATACGAAGATGCTGACACAGATGTTCTAGGAAAAGTAGCGAAAGAAATCGCTTCGAAATATTAAGATTACACTTAGTAGAGCATATAAAAAAGTCCGCTGTGTCATTTAGATACAGCGGACTTTTTGTTTTATGGAATGTTCTGATTAGAAAAGAAACTTCAGTTGCAATCTGAGGGTAAACGGAGCTCCAGGTGTGAAATGAATTTCAGAAACAGGTTCAGCTTCGTTTTTAAGACGTGATTCAGTTAAAAACTGTGTCTCATTCCATTGAACGTTAAACACGTTGTTTACAATAGCCGTAAAGACAAATGAGGAGCGTTGGTAGCCAATCGTGAAATCGTTTACCATATAACCTTTAGCAACTATGCTGTTGTCTTCGATTGCAGCTCTGTCTCCTAAATAACGGTAAGAAAAAGTGGTGAAAATTCCATTTTTGAAATTCAATTGTACTTTTCCATCAGAGGTGTAAACAGGAGCAAGTGGAATATAGTTTTGACCTGCTGGTTCGTCAACTGATCTGGCATGAGAATAATTGAAATTCGAATACAAGAACAACCACTTGTACGGTTGAAATGTAACTCCGGCATCTATTCCATAACGTTGTGAACGACCACTTGGTTCTACAACCCCAGCGTCTCCCACATAAACAAACTCTTGTTCCGAAAATAAATACCACAAGGCACCATTGAAAAGCAGATTTTTCGTGATTTTCCAGGAAGCGCCTACATCTGTTCCATAGGCAAGCGGCAATGCTTTTTTTGTCAAGCTTTCAGTAGCAAGCAGGATTCGTGCATCATTTGAATGGAATCCAACTCCGGATTTAACGTAAAGTTGTACGTTTTCTGTGGCATTAAACAACAAGGATAGTTTTGGTAAAAGAACAGTTTGACTAATACTTTTTGGCTGATATACACTGTCTTTCAAATTGTTGTAATAGAAATTGATGTTGTCTGAACGTAAAGCTGCATTCAGAACGAAACGTTTGATTTCCATTTTCCCGGAAATATATCCGAACAAATTCGTTTCGTTCAAGTTCCCCAATTGAATTTGGTTTCTCAAAACCGTACGACCAAGGGTTTGAGCTAATCCAATGTTGCTAATGTCGTCATAGCGGAAACCAGCACCACCTGTAAAACTGAATATTGCGTCGTTCTTAAGGGTATATGTTTTTTTGTATTCCGTTTTTCCACCATACACTTTACGGTTCTCATATTGATGAATCTGATCACCGTTTATAGAGTCTTCCAAAAAGAAAGTGAAGTTGGAATAAAGCGAAAAATTATAGCTCGAAACGAAGAGGTCACTTTTCAGGGAAGAAGTAGAATTGATCCTGTGTATGATTCCCAATTGAAGATTGGATCTTCCCGTATTTCCACCCTCGGTATTGTCTATCGCTCCAAATCGTGTAATGGTATTGTCTTTCACCGCTCTTTCAGGAATCTGTCCCGAGGCATTCCAACTACTTTGAAAAATGGAAGCAGAGATATTGATTTTCGTATTCGGAGAAATTATGGCTGAATATTTACCATACAGGTTAATGCGCTTAAAGTCCTGAGGTGAATCAAAATAGTTATTGGTTTGCAAATAATCGGTAGCGAGATAAGCATTACTTTTCTGAGTTTCCAATATTTTTACTCCTGCAGTTATTTTCTTTTGCTGAAACATACCATATTCCATTGCCACGAAACTGTTTTTCAGTTGTTCTCTCGTTTGAAAATCAACTGAACCTGCCGTAGCTAAGTTTCCTTTTGTAACATCGTACGGACCTTTTTCGAAGTTGATCTTATCAATCACTTCTGGCATCACAAAGTGAAAATCGGCATAACCCTGACCATGTGCATGTGAAACCATATTTACCGGCATTCCGTCCAACGAAAGTGCAACGTCCGTTCCATGATCAATATCAAAACCGCGAAGAAAGAGTTGTTCTGCTTTGCCACCACCAGCATGTTGCGCAACAAACAATCCTGGAACCAATGTCAGCAATTCCTGTGCTGATCGAACAGGTTGAAGTGTTAAATTGATATTGGCGCTTTGTGTGAGTTGCGTTTTGTTTCCCGTAATTTGAACTTCGCTTAATTCAGTAGCGTTCTCAAACAATTGAAATTGAAAGTTTGCCTCAAAATAAGATTCGTTATCAATGAGGAATAGGCGTTTTTGATAACCTTTACTTTCAATAGAAATAGAGTCGCCTAAGTGAACATCGGTTAGAACGAATTCACCTAAACCGTTACTAACGCTTATTTTGTTGTCGCCTATTAACGTCACCCTGGCACCAGGTATTCCTTGTGATTGCTGATCAGTAACAATTCCGTTAATACCATGAGAAAACCCCAGATTGGAAAACAGAACAGTTGTAATTAGGCACAAAAGATGCCTGCCGTTTCGGGCAAAAGAGTAGTAAGCTTTCATAATTTCCGGCTTTAAGAAATAACTCCTCCGCCGATCATTTTCTTCGCACGAGCAACAAACACATGGTCTTGGTACGGATCGATCTGGAATGCTTTTTTGATTTGTTTCTTGTCGTTGTTTATCAAACCACTTATGCAATACAAATCACCATCTTGTTTATTGGTCTTCATCGCAATCTTGATATGTTTTGCTGCTTTTTCTTTGTCACCGTTCGCGAAATAAGCGAATGCCAAAAGCTTGTTTACATCAATGTTGTTTGGACGAGATTTATATTCCTGTTGTCCCAAACTAAGAGCTCTTTTGTAATCTTTCTTAAAATCCATTAGGAAAAAGGCGTATTCCATGTTTACATTATGGCCCGATTCAAGATCTTCTTTGAACATCGATTCAATTTCAGGGATCAACTTCTTCACTTCTGCTGTTTTTCCTTGTGCCTGATACAATTTTGCTTTATCCATCAGGAAACCAATTTCAGGAACAGCTTTTAATGCCACACTGTAAAGAGAATCTGCTTTTGCATAGTTTCCTCTTTTTCCTTCAATACTTGCCATTCCAGCAATTCCAAACGGATAATTTTCGCGCTCTTTCATAGCAAATTGGTAGTAAGCCATTGCAGAATCCAATTGATTGTGGTTTTCGAGCATTTTACCCATGGTTACTATTGTCCAGCATTTGTACTCTGAATAAGGTGCACCAGCTTCAATTGCTTGCTCCATAGATTTCATGCTGCCTTTCAAGTCTCCATAGATTTCTCTTAAATATGAGATTCTACTGTATGAACGTAAATCCGGACGAATCGAGATCATTTTGTCGCAATTAGCTACTGCTTCTTTATAATTCCCAATTTCAACGTTTGCATCTACCAAAACCCCGTAAATCCCCGAATTTGTATTGTTCAATGCCAATGCTTTTTTGCCTGTAATCAATGCCTCATTGAATTTATGTTGTGACAACTGAACGGTTGATTTGTAAAAAAGAGCAGTAAAATGCTGATCAGGAGTTAATTTATTAGTGTCCTTTAACGTTTCATTGAGTGTTGACAATGCCGCGTTGTAGTAATAAGGATGTTCACCTGTAACACGAGCTTCGTAAATGTAAATTTCTGAAAGCTTAATTAAACTTTCATACTTGGTGTCTTTGTTCTCTGATTCAAGCGATAACTTGTTGAACTTTTCCTTAATCTTTAGAAACTCATCATAAGACAAGTCTTTTTCACGCTCCAATAATTGAGGAATCTGAAATCCTTGAGGCGCACTTACGATAACTTGGTCATCTTCCTCTTTTGTAGATCCGCATGATGAGATAAGCGCAGCAGAGAGAGACAACGCAACCAAAATAAATCCAGAATAGATGTAGTTCTTTTTCTTCATAACATGTAGTATTTGTGTAGTGTAAAATGAAATTGCAAATCAGAAGCAACCTCCATTTTTATTAAATCAAAATTTTCTGTTTGTCCTCTTCCAATGCAGGACGAATCAGTTACGTTGAAAATGAAGATTGGGATTTTTAGAACATCATTTTTTTTGCGAATTCGTGAAATACACGAATAAAAAAAGGGAGGATAAAAAATCCTCCCTTCCAAAATCAAAAATGAACGCTAAGATTTTACAACCTTAACCAGTTTCGATGCTTTTCCTTTTGGACCTTTTATATTGACCCTTGCGTAATAAACACCGTTATCTAGATTCGATGTGTTGAATGTTTGCGTATGTTTTCCGGATGCCTGATTGGTATTCTGTAATACAGTTCCGACCAACTGTCCCGCCAGATTGTACAAGCGAATTTCAACCTGAGATTGCGTATTCAGGGTGTATTCGAAACTCACTGAACTCACAAACGGGTTAGGGTATGCCTTAATTCCATATTGGTCTGCACTAACCGAATTCTCTTCAATTCCTGCAGTAGAAGAAGCAGGTAAAATTGCAGGTTGTGTGTAGTTATAAGCCATACCTAAACAGTTGTCAGTACCACGGTGTGGTGCAGCAACGTAAGGGAATGTACCAGTAAATGGAACGTCATTTGCCTCAACTCCGGTTGTATAAGTCAACACGTTTAACAAGTCTGTTGTAACCGGGTTTGGACCACCAGCAGTATAATCATCATACCACAATCCAATAGCAGCCAACACTGCTCCACCTACAGCTTGTAATTCAATACGTGTAACATCATCTTCTAAACGACGACCATTCGGGAATCCATCCATGTTCGGAATAAATTCAAGATTTGACGTTGTATTGTAAGGAGCAGCCGTTAATCCTAAAACTGCCGCCTGAATCAATCCTAAAGAACTGAATTCAGGACTGTTTCTTGGAGTTGCAGGAACGGCCATATTCAAACGTAACATATCACCAAATGTTGGTAAGAAGTTATTGATGAATGGTTTTCCTACTGCCAATGGATTTCCGTTTTTACCTGTTGCCAATTGGTAAGGCGCAAGGTTTGGAACTCCCGTATGGAAGATCGGTAAGATGTCTACTGAACGCGGTTTTCCTTGACGAAGCAAGTAGTTTCCAAATAAGTTCGTATCCAAAGCGGTCCCAGCACCGGCGTTTGTAGCTCTTAAAGGCCACAATCCGTCGTGTGTATTTCCAAAATCGAATGACTGTAAAGAGTTACGTTGAATTCTTAATGGAGCAAAAGCAGGAACTGCACCTCCAAATAAATCATCGTCCATGTACAAAGCCAATTCCGGATTACAGAAATTCTCTTCCATCACTGGATTTTCAGTGTAAGGAGTTCTTGAATTCCATTCATCTTTTTGCCCAACTGGAATAACTGCCTCATTTGTTAATGGCATTCCTAAGCGAGATACCTGAACCCAGTTTCCAGATTCAGAGAATTCACCTGTAGTTGGATTCAACGTACGTGTTTCCTGACGGCTGGCAGAAGCCCACACACCAATTACATAATCGCCATCCAAAATGTTAGCTGCAGCACTTACCGGCTGACCATTTTTCTGTAACACAGAAACAGGAACCTGAATAGCAATAGAGCTTACATTTAAACATTTCAACCCGTCATCAGGCGTACCACTTTGTCTTGGTGCATCTCCTAAATCGAAAATACCTCCCAAGTCAACGAAGAATGGATCATCTGTAGAACCACAGAATACTTTTTCATTCATTGCAGTAGTTTCAACAGCACCATCCATCAAATCCTGATAATCTGCTCCTAAACCAACCACGTTGTTTTCAATAGAACGGGGACCGATGTTTGGTGGCGGTACGGTTCCTCCAGTAATAACTGTTGTGAAAGGACCTCCATTCAGACTACGTTCCATTACGTAAGTTGTTTTATGATTTTCAGCTCCTAAGCGAATATCAAAAAACGTTGACGGATCTTCATTTGTTTGAGAGAACGTAAAACGGTAAGTAATATCGTCACCTGCAATACCATCATTCTCAACGTGGATTTCGTAACGGATATTTTGCCCAAAACTGTAGTAATTAGGTCCACCATGCGGTACTTGCAAAGGAACATAATTGGCAATAATGGTAATTGAATTCGGATCATTTGGGCTTTTGAAAGCATACAAATCCGTGTTGTCCGCGAGCGGATCATTTGCGATAAGTGGTGCTTCTCTATGACTGGAAGCGAAGACCGTCCCAAAAGGAAGTACCACAATTAAATATTTAATTAAATTTTTCATCTTTTAAAATTTTACGTGAAACCTCTAGTCTTTACCAACCCATGGTGAAGCAACATAAGGGAACGTTGTTTTAAACGGCGCATCGTTATGTTCAACTCCTGTTGAATAATTCAAAACATTCACAAGGTAATTTGTAACAGGAGACTGTGCTGGCGATGAAGCATTGTAATCATCATACCATAATCCAACTGCCGCAAGTACAACTCCACTAACCGCTTGTAATTCAATTCGTGTTACATCATCTTCCAAACGACGTCCATTCGGGAATCCATCCATGTTCGGAATGAATTGAATACTTGTAGTGGTGTTGTAAGTAGGATCTGTTAATCCCAATACTGCAGCCTGAACCAATCCTAATGAACTAAATGCTGGACTGTTTCTTGGAGTTGCAGGTACTGCCATATTCAAACGAAGCATATCTCCCCCTGAAGGCAAGAAATTACTGATGAATGGTTTTCCGGTTGCCAATGGATTTCCGTTTTTACCTGTTGCCAATTGATATGGCGCCATGTTCGGAACTCCAGTATGGAAGATCGGCCATAAATCGACAGATCTTGGTTTTCCTGCTGCAGGTAGCAACAATGTTCCAAAAATATCGTCGTCTAAAGCTGTGCCTTCTACTGCAGCTGTTCCTTTCAACGGCCACAATCCATCATGCGTATTTCCAAAATCAAATCCTTGTAAAGAATTGCGTTGAATGCGTAGACCACCAAAAGCAGGAACTGCTCCACCAAATAAATCATCATCCATGTACAAAGCCAATTCAGGATTGTAGAAATATTCATCCAATGTTGTTTCAGCCAATTCCTGGTACGGAGTTAATGAGTTCCAGAAATCTTTTTTTCCAACCGGAATAACAGCCTCGTTTGTCAAAGGCATTCCCAAGCGAGAAACTTGTACCCAACTTCCTGTATAGTTTTCACTTCCGGCAGTTAATGTACGTGTAGTTTGACGACTTGCAGAAGCCCATACACCAATTACAAAATCAGGATCAAGAATGTTTGAAGCTGAAGAAACTCCTAAACCATCTTTTTGCAGAACAGATACAGGAATTTTAATCGCAATGGTGTGCGTGTTGAATTTTGCTAAACCGTCTCTTACAACACCTCCGTTATTTTGACGTGGAGCATCTCCAAGATCAAAAATCCCTCCTAAATCGACAAAGAATGGATCATCTGATGGTCCACAGAAAACTTGCCCGCCATCTGGAGTGTTATAAATTGCACTGGCTATGAGATCATCATAATCTGCAGCGCCTAGTCCAACAGTTGCATTGTTAATGGAACGATCACCAATGTTTGGTGGTGGAACCGTTAAGCCCGACATATAAGGCATGAACGTTGCTCCTCCATCCGTACTTTTTTCAATCATGTATGTTGTTTTGGCGTTTTCCTGCCCTAAACGAATGTCGAAAAACGTTGTTGGGTCTTGATTGGTTTTTGAGAATGTAAAACGATAAGTAATATCGTCTCCAGGTGTTGATGCATCATTGTCTACATGAATTTCGTAACGAATGTTTTGACCAAAACTGTAGTAGTTTGGTCCCCCATTTCGGAACTCGGCTGGAATGTAGTTTGCAATGATCGTAATGGAGTTCGGATCGTCAGGACTTTTGAATGCATACACATCGGTGTTGTCCGCCAATGGGTCGTTTGCAATCAAAGGTGCTTCTCTGTGACTCGAACCATAACTTAGCGAGGCCATGGACCCGGCTAAGATAAACGAGAATAAGATTTTTTTCATCCTTTTGAGATTTTAATAAGTAATAGATTTTTGTCTATTCACTAATAGACTTAAATCATACGTTTCAATCGACGACTCAGATTTTTAAGGATTGAACCTCTTGTTATTTTTAACAAAAGTTAACAAATTGAAAATTGCGCGTATAATGTTGTTTTACAGTTGTAAAGAAACTTTTTGAGACTGTTCTAAGTCGCGTATGAAGTATTCGTTTTTAACTTTTTCAATTGAATCGATTTTGGAATAAACCTTAAGAAGTTATTCAAAACAAAAAAAGAGGTGTTTTTCAAATTAAATTCGGATCGAACCCTGAATAAACAAAGTATTATCACTACTTTTGTCCCGATTTTTGAAATCAGCGAATAGGTTAAATATTGAAATACAATGCCAAACTTAAAGGAAATACGAAATCGAATCACGTCAGTTGGATCTACAATGCAGATCACTTCAGCAATGAAGATGGTGTCTGCGGCAAAATTGAAGAGAGCACAAGACGCGATTACTCAGATGCGTCCATATTCTGAGAAACTTCAGGAGATTTTGAGCAACTTGAGTGCTACTCTTGATATTTCTGAAAATGCTTTGGCTGCTGAGCGTGCCGCTAATAACGTATTGATTATTGCTGTTACTTCAAACCGTGGTTTGTGTGGTGGTTTTAATAACAACGTTATCAAGCGTGTAAACCTGGCAATAGTTGAAGATTTCGCAAGTGCTTCTAAAGTAGATTTACTTTGCATTGGAAAAAAAGCAAAAGACGCGTTCAAACGTTCACCAAATTACGTTGAGGCTGGCTCTTTAGGTTTATCTGAAGATGTGTTCGCAGCATTAGGATTTGATACTGTAGCTGCTTTCGCAAGCTATGCAATGGATGCTTTCGTGAACAAGAAATACGATAAAGTAGTTGTTGTTTACAATAGCTTCGTGAACGCTGCAACACAACAAGTGAAAGCAGAGCAATTACTTCCGATTGTTGCAACGGTAAACGAAGGAGCAGCTATCGGAGATTATATTTTCGAGCCTTCGAAAGAAGAGATCGTTGAAGATTTAATCCCGAAATCATTACGTATCCAGTTGTTCAAGGCAGTTCTTGACTCTCATGCTTCTGAACATGGTGCACGTATGACTGCAATGCACAAAGCAACAGACAACGCAAAAGAATTAAAGAAAAACTTAACGTTGAGCTATAACAAAGCTCGTCAAGCAGCAATTACAAACGAGATCTTGGAAATCGTTGGTGGTGCAGAAGCATTGAACGGATAAGATAAATCTTATAATACATTGAAAACCCCGGCATTTATGGTCGGGGTTTTTGTTTTAAATTAATCCAGCTTTTATTTCATTAACTGAACTTGCTCCGTTATATTCGTGTCATCAGCTAATTGCATTTTGAGAATATACATGCCACCGTTCAATTTGCTTAAATTGAGAATTAGTTCTTTTTGGCCTAAAAAGTTTTCTTGTTGGAAAAGCAACTGACCATTTAGATTGAAAATTTCAATGGTCTTAATGATTTGATTGGCACGCACTGTAACAAAATCTTCACTAGGATTGGGATAGACCTCAATGTTCATTTCGTTCTGGTGATCAATCGCTAGTGTGTTCGAGCAATCTTCTGAATAGCGGGGTGAAAGAAAATTTGTTATCCAGTTTTCATATTTAGGTTGCAAATCTTTTTTATGGCAAAGCAAATTGGAGGATTGTTCAAAAACGGGATGGATCATCGTGTTGAAACCGTTTGTTCCACCCACGCCTTCAATGACAGAAACGTAAGCCGAATCAGAAGAATTCGTACCTAGTACCCAGCGTTTGTAGCTTATACCATCCAATAATTCCACAGAATCAACTGCCATAACGAGTAAGTTCGGATAGTTGATATTTGTAATTGTAGCGGGATACGGCTGACCAACTACCAAACTTCCGAAATCGTACAGTAAATCGTCCATTTGAGTGAACGGATTCCAGATAAATACTTTTTTAAGTAATGTATCTTGACGAAAATAACCTTCTGAAAAGGGGATATAATCCGTTCCAGATGTTTGATTTTGTTGTGAACCAAAATTATCAATCCAATCAGCAATCGCGTGCTGACCAAATTTACAATAAGGAATTCCATTGATTAATGTGTCGTTCAGTGTATATACAACTGACGTGACAGTTGCATGTTCATGCCCGTTATATGCACTGTACAAAAAGTCAGCTTGTATCCAGGCTGCATTTGTTTCAGGAATCGGACGATAGTCATTTTGTCCCCAACTTACTTGGAAAGAAAACAAGGTTGCTATGAGTAAAAATTGTTTCATAATTAGAAGTGTTGATGTATTGATTCAGAATTGTCAAAATGGTTGCAATAGTAATCTTTGTTAATGTGGTTAAAGATACGGCTCGTTTGTTACCTTGTCAAGAATTGTCAAAATTTGCTAAAATTTTAGTAAGATATCTGCAGATATATACATTTACTTCATGAATGTCTCATTCGTGATACAGCCCACCGGAAATCGGCCACTTCCCTCAAGCTTCCTATCGGAATTGAACGTTTGTCTTCGCTAAGAGCGGGGACTTGCGATGCTTGTAAACGAACATCCGTATTTGAAATACTGTCAAAGCAGTTTGACCGAAAGAATGAACTACGCCTTATGAAACGTACCTTCCGTCAACCTGCCGCCAACGGCGCTCCCATGTCGTGCTCATGAATGAACTGCCTCGTCTGTTCGTGATTTTGAGCGCAATAATTTCTTGGGTTCGACTGGGAGTTTTGACTTCATTTCTTAGTACTTATGAACAGTTTACAATCGCAAATTGAACTTTTATTTAATATTGAATTATGAAACAGATTTTACTAAACTACTGGTGGGTCGGAGCGATTGTTATTGCGCTTGTACTCTACAAATTTATCTTACGCTTTCTCTTTGGGATGGTCATTGTTCCTGAGGATAAAATTGGTCTTGTTACGAAGAAATTCGTGCTCTTCGGAGAAAATAAGGAACTTCCTGATGGACGAATTATCGCTACAAAAGGAGAAGCAGGTTTTCAGGCTAAAACACTTGCTCCCGGATTGTATTTCTGGAAATGGGTTTGGCAATACGAGATTACCATGGAATCGTTTACCATTATTCCTGAAGGAAAAATTGGATTGATCCTCGCAAAGGATGGTGCAGAAATCCCTACAGGAAATATCCTGGGACGAACAGTTGACTGTGATAACTTTCAGGATGCCGAAATGTACTTGAATAACGGCGGACAACGTGGTCGCCAAACACATTACATTACAGCCGGATCATGGCGTATCAATACCATGCTTTTCCAGGTTTCGATTACTGATATGGTTCGTATCCATGAAAGTATGGTTGGAATTGTGACTACTTTGGATGGACAGCCAATCGAAGCAGGACAAATTGCAGGTAAGGTAGTAGATAATCACAACAACTTCCAGAACTTCGATTACTTCCTGGAGCATGGTGGAAACAGAGGTCTGCAGCCAACAGTCATTCTAGCGGGTTCGTATAACTTAAATCCTTGGGCTGTTCAGGTGGAGGAAACGCCAATGACCGAAATTCCAATTGGATATGTTGGGGTTGTGATTTCGTATATCGGAAGTGACGGAAAGGATTTAACTGGCTCTGATTTCAAACATGGAAACATTGTTGAGAAAGGAAGTAAAGGTGTTTGGTCGGAACCGTTTGGTCCGGGTAAATATCCTGTAAATAAATACACGATGAAAGTGGAATTGGTTCCAACTACCAATCTTGTATTGAACTGGGCACAAGCACGCAGCGAATCACATAATTTGGATAAAAACTTGTCTACGATTACCGTGCGTTCCAAGGATGGTTTCCCATTCAATCTGGATGTTTCACAAATCATTCATGTTCCAACGAACGAAGCACCGAAAGTGATTGCGCGTTTTGGAAACATGGTGAATCTGGTAACTCAGGTATTGGAGCCTACAATTGGTAACTATTTCCGTAACTCGGCACAGGATAGTGATGTAATTGCCTTCTTGAGTACACGTAAAGAACGTCAGGAGTCTGCGAAGGATCATATCAAACGTGTATTGGACGAATACAACGTGAATGCGGTTGACACCTTGATTGGTGACATTGTGCCACCAGAATCGTTAATGAAGACCTTGACGGATAGAAAGATTGCGGAAGAACAAAAGATCACATACGAGACGCAGAAACAAGCGCAGGAAACGCGTCAGGGGATGGAAAAGGAAACTGCCATTGCTGATATGCAGAAAGACATCGTAAAAGCGCAACAGAGTGTGGAGATTGCAGAAAGAACTGCGAACGCAACGGTGAAGAAAGCAGAAGGTGATGCTGCAGGAGTGAAGCTGGCAGTTGGAGCAGAAGCAGAAGCTACGAAAATGCGTGCTTTGGCCGAAGCGGAATCAACTCGCGCTCGTGCGAAAGCTGATTCTGAAGCGGTGAAATTGAAAGCAGATGCGGAAGCAGAACGAATCTCGAAAACGGGTAATGCCGAAGCGGAGAAAATTGCTGCAATTGGTAAGTCGAATGCAGAGGCATATGAACTTGCGGTTACCGCACTTGGTGGTGAGAACTTCACACGTTACAAGATTACCGAAGAATTGTCGAAAGGAAACGTGAAGCTGATTCCAGATGTTTTGATTGGTGGAAATGGTCAGCAAGGTTCAGCAATGGACGGTTTGCTCGGTTTGAAATTGATGGAAATGATGGATCCTGAAAAGAAGTTGACGGCTCAGGAAACACAGAAACCCGTTAAAGTGGACAAACCGAAAACCAATCAGGGCGGGGACGAATTGAAGAAATAAATCCAGGTTTTGATAAGTACTAAATAAGTAAAGGTGGCTGAGTACTCAGCCACCTTTTTTCTGTCCTGATTTACCTAAACCTCCAAATCAAGAACGGTTTGCTATTTATAAAGGGTAAGGGTTCCACTCAAATTTCCATTGGCGTTCATAGGTGCAGCGTTCGTGCTTCCGGCTTCCAGGTTAATTCCGCTTAAATCTGCGGTAACCGTGTTTCCGTTAACGACTAATGTTAACTGACCAGAAGCATCGTGAGAAGTCCATTCTATCCAGGTTGAGCCTATAATTTCCGTGATGTTCATGTAAATATGCGTTGGATCTTCATCAAACTGACTATCAACCAATGTATAAGTGGTAGTTTGGTCTGGTAACTCATCAAGATTAAAAATCGTCTCAAAAACGCGAAGACTATTTGTTGAATGATTCGCACCTATGTAATGCGTTCCGGAGGCTGTTGCCCAGCCGCAAGGTCCAGACAATTGAAATACTTCACCATTGGTCAAGTTCAAGGTAATATTAGCGTGACCTTCCTGTGTTACGGGAGTTGAGCCACCAGGTTTCTTTTCATCTTTCTTGCAAGCCAAAAAGGAAGTTGCTGAAAGCATGATAAAAAGGATGAATTTCATGTCGAATAGGATTAAATATTACTATTCGACAAAAGTCTAGCTTCAGTTTAGGCTGAACAACTAAGAATCGACAAACGACACGTTTAATAGATGGGTGACAGTTAATAGCGCTTATTCCCAAAACCAATTTGAAAATCTACACAGAACATTACTTTAGTAACCCGTTCCTTTCCGCTTTTTACTGGTGATTCTTCTGAATTGCCATTTGGAGCATAGGTAGCCCATTTGTCGTAACTTCTTAAATAAGAAACGCCTAATCCAATATCAATGTTGAATCCTTTGATGGATTCATGATCCAATCCAATTTTGATTTTTCCGACACGTTCTAAACGTTGGGCACCAATCCAGAAACCGCTATTGGAGTGAAAGAAATCTTCATCTGCACAATAGTATGTTCTTGCTTTAAATTCACTGCCAACATAAAGATCGCGATGATTGGGAAAGGGATAATAATTTAATCCCAAGGCAAAAGAAAAACGCGTATCCCTGAATTTGTATCGTTCTTTGTATTGTTTTCCTTCCCAATAGTTTAGAGCATAAAGGTCATCCATTGTTAAACCACCACCATATTGCAAGCGAAACTTGTTTCCCAGTTGATGACTTATATAAAAGGAAGGATTTCCCCTCGCAATATCTGTAAAACTGGTTTTGAAACGCATTTTAGAATAATAGCTTTCATATTGGTTGGTCTGGGTCCAGCCAGTTAAGAAAACGCAAATAAAGAAAACGCTTAGGTAATTTTTCATATTTAGGTGTTTATCTATTCAGAGATGAACACCGTACACGAAGGTTGGAAATTTTAATTCTCTTCCTTGATTTCTCTAATTTTTTTCAATGCTCCGTCGATATGAGAATCCGTATTCACCAATGAATTATGTACATCACGAACAATTCCTTTTAAGTCGACAATGTAGGTTACCCGACCAGCAATCAATCCAAGAGCGGCACGTGGAACGCCAAAGAGATTTCTAGCTTCCTTTTTAACGTCGGCCAAAAGCGTAAATGTGAGTCTGTTCTTCTCAGCAAAACCTTTATGACTTTCAACCGAATCACTTGAAATTCCTATCACTTCACAACCGACATCTTTGAATTCTTCGTAAGAATCTCTAAACGAACAAGCTTCAGCCGTACATCCACCAGAATAATCTTTCGGGTAAAAGTAAATGACCAAAATTTTTGTTCCGATCAGTGAGTCGATAGAAATCAATTGCCCATGTTGATCTTGCAATGAAAATGAAGGACAGCGGTCGCCAACTTGAATAGCCATAATCGTTTATTTGTCACAAGATAGAGAAACAAATCAGGAAACGACCTATTATTTATGAAAAGTTAGTTGACTAAAACAGAACTGGAAGATGAGATGTATTCTGATTTTTTACTGCCACCAGCTTTGGTCCAATTTCCGGAATTGGAAATAGATGAGCGAGTAGTTGTTGCATTTGCCCAACCAGTTGCTAGTTGATTCATTTGACTTGCTGTAATGCGAACATAATAAGCACCATTTTGCATTGTAGAACCTGTTGCTGTTCCGCCTCCGGTATCCTGGTTGCGGATGGAAACAGAAATGGTTTCACCACTGTTTACTTGCGCACCAACAAATTGCCAATAACAATCCAAATCGTTTGAAACGGAATTAGACAAGGCATTTTGGACATAATTTTCGTATTGAATAGAATTGGTATAATCCTTTCCTTTCGCATCAGTAAAAACAAAGGAACCAGATTCCAGATAACCATTGAATGATCGTGAGTAAGTACTTCCGTTTCGAGTCATGGTTGTACCGTTTACAGTAACGATGCTGCCGCCAGTTAATTTCAATCGTTTACCGCCGTCAGCTTTTAAATAGAAATTAGCTGTAAAAGTCGTCTGATTAGTCGCTTCGTTATAGCTCATTTCGTAAGATTGATAAATCTGATCCTGATCAACAGCTGCCGAATCCTTTTTACAAGAGATGAGTAAAATTGGAATAAGTAGTACAAGATATTTCATGACGTTGGTTTTCGATGGAATGACAACAATAGTGCCAATTGAATATTGAGAATCCAATTATATGTATATTTCGAACATTGTGGTCAGTTTACTGAAGAAAATATGAAATCTAGCCAAATACTGATCAAAAGAAGACGTCTAAGAGTGCTGCCTCAGATCGTGTTGCTCATTGGATTGTTGACTTCTTGTTATCAAACTTATCACCTTTCTAACGGTGAAAAGTATAAAAACTTCTTTCCGGTAGATGATAACTATATTGTTTCGAAAGCAGAGTTGGGAAAGAGTCAATTTGATTTGGAATTATTTAAAAATCCGGATTCGATTGGTCGAGTTCAATTTGTCTTTGCTGAGAATGTATTTGAAATAGTGGATAGTTTGGAAAATGACCTTCTTCTAGTTTTCTATTTTCCAAATTGCAGCGGAGCTGATAAGGAAGTTGAAATAGCCAAATTTGCTGAGGACAGTGGTATTCCGGTTATATTAATATCTGATACTTATTCCCCGGCACGTATGGAAGAATTATACGAGAAATACACTTTGATAAACAGAAATCAATATGTAATTCCTACTACGAACAAAAAGGATGATATAATTCTTAAGAAGCACGTGGATTTCATTAAAGCTTTGAGTCCAGAATACTATGGCCAACTAAAGGATGATTTGATTTTTACTACCGTATTGAGAGTGAAAAAGAATCATGAAATAGTGGCAAATCCGGTATTGCATGGAGGTTTTAGGACAAAAGATTACCTTATTAACTGGATCAAACAAGAGTTCAATATAAAAGAGTAAAACAAAAAACCCTGAAGTGATGAGACATCTGCTTCAGGGTTTTCAATTATTGGGTTTCGGATTATTCTCCTACTACGTCAAATGTAATTGTTGGCTTAACACCTTTGTGAAGATTAACTTCAGCTTCGTAAGATCCAACTTCTTTAATTGGCTCGTCTTTAATTTTCAAAGACTTACGATCGATATCGTAACCAGCAGCTTTCAAAGCCTCAGACAATTGAACTGTGTTCACCGATCCGAAGATTTTTCCGTTCTCACCAACTTTAGTGCTGATAGAAACTTTTACTTCAGTCAATTTAGCAGCCAATGCTTCTGCTTCAGCAACAATCTTAGACTCTTTGTGAGAGCGTTGCTTTAATGTTTCCTCGTGTGCCTTTCTAGCAGAAGGAGTAGCCAATACAGCATATCCTTGAGGGATCAAAAAGTTACGTCCGTAACCTGGTTTCACAGAAACCAACTCGTCCTTGTAACCTAATTTATCAATGTTCTTTTTAAGAATTACTTCCATGATTCAATTTCGTTTGAATAAGTTCAACAACTACTATTTCAACATGTCGCCAACGTAAGGCAAAATTGCCAGGTGACGTGCACGTTTAATAGCTTTATTAACTCTCTTCTGGTACTTAGCAGAAGTTCCAGTAATACGACGAGGTAAAATTTTACCTTGCTCGTTTACCAAACGCAACAAGAATGTAGCGTCTTTGAAGTCGATGAATTTAATTCCGCTCTTCTTGAAACGGCAGTACTTGTCTTTTTTGATCTCGATGTTAATCGGAGTCAAATAGCGAATATCGTTTTGTGACATTTTCGTATGAGTTTTAATGTGAATAATTAAGCTTCAACTGGAGCTGCACCCATTTTTTTGCGACGCTTCTCAGCGTATGCAACATGATGTTGATCCATTTTAACCGTTAAGAAGCGAAGAACGCGCTCATCACGCTTCATAGCCAATTCCAAGTCAGCAATAACAGATCCTTCTCCATCAAATTGAAGTAAGAAATAAAAACCTGTTGATTTTTTCTGAATTGGGTAAGCCAATTTCTTCAATCCCCAACTTTCTGAGTGCGTTAATTTACCGCCCATGGCAGCCAAATCACTCTCATACTTTTTTACTGCTTCCTTTGCCTGGTCTTCAGACAAAACGGGAGTAAGAATGAAAACAGTTTCGTAAGAATTCATAATTTAACCTATTTGTTAATTGTTAATATCTGTATCAACCTTCTAGATACAGGGGTGCAAAGATAGTAAATTATTTATTTGAAACTAGTTATCAACAATATTTTCAACCTAACAAAAGTTCAATTGGTCAAAAAGTTTAACGAGTTCAAAGGGGGAGACATAAAAAACCTCGTCAGTATGAACTAACGAGGCTTTCACTAATGTTGATTATATATTATTCTTTTACTAGAATCTGTTTTCCTAAGATTGTTCCGTTGCTGTAAACAGAAACAACGTATGCTCCTTGAGCTAAATTCCCAATTGTAAAGCTGGATGTGTTTTCAATCTCGTTTGTCATCAACATTTTTCCCGAGAAATCGCTTACTACAACAGTAGCATTTGAAACCTCACTTCCCAATTGAATCGTTGTGTTTCCTGAAGTTGGATTTGGATAAAGTTTGAAATCATTTTTATTCAAAACGTTCATTCCTAATGCATCATCATAGATCACTTCTACTACAAAACTCTTAGTTGTCACTCCAACTGGAATTCCGTTATCTGTAGCGGTAATGTTTACGTTGTAGAATCCTGTCGACAATCCTGTTGCGTTGAATTCACACTCGTAAACCACAAACTCAGGAGTTACACTGATAACTGTATACGTCAATGCATCCGGTGCGTCACAAGTAATTACAGTATTTATCGTTTGATTTGATTCTGGTCCTGCAATTGCAAAAGTGAATCCTGTTGAGTTCAAGCTTTTCACTAATGTGTCACCTGTGTAAACATCAATGGTATCACAAATGGCACTGCTAATCATTAACGGTGGTGTGTTTGAGCTTGCTGCACCTGCAACATTGAAGTAAACTTCTTGTCCGTCTAAGAAATCAACACCATCTGTAGCTCCGTATGGACCGTCGAAGGTTGTTCCCGTTTGGTCGTATTGTCCAACCTGGAAATAGTTTATTCCGTCACCAGTGTTTACACCAACTGTTGCTGCCATTCCACCGAATCCGCCAACTCCTGAAGATGCATCTCCTGTTGTCCATTGCATGTCTTCATAACAGAAAGAAACATTATTTCCTGTTGGAACTAATGGATCTGATCCGTCAGAAATGATCAATTGGAAGGTGCTTACCAAATCTTCATGGTATGCAAAATACCCAACTTCATTCCAGATAACGATCATTGCATTTGGAGTCAATTTGTACCAAACCTGTCCGCCGTTTGCACTTCGCGTATCTACATCTCCCCAGAAAGGAGCAATCATGTTATACATTGCATCCGGAAATGGATTCGCTGTAAACGTAGAGTAGGGAGCCAAAAACGAAATGTTTCCGTTGTTGTTAATTACAACTGAATCGTATGTTTGACCGTAAAAATCAAAGGTAAAAGGTAATGCAATAAACGGCGACGACTCATCATCGTTCGGAAGCATTGCCAGTGTGAATGTTGAATCCAATGGAACCATACAATCACATACTCCATTTTTCTCGGTTCCCATACTGTACTGAACGTTTGTAGGTAAGGTTGGATCGCTAAAAATGTAATGTGCAGTTGGATCTATATTTCCAACGTCTTTCAATAATTGATATTCCGCTTTTGTGATCGTGATTGACTGACCAAATGCAAAACCGCTCGTTAATGTTAAAAGTAGTAGTATCTTTTTCATAGTTGAGTTTTAGTGTGTTGAGTTTAAGACGGATAAATTAGGTAAAGGTTGGTTCTGAAACTGAATCAGTTAAGAAATTATTGATTTATTTTTGAATGGTATAATAATTGTCAAATCGTGAACATGAAACATTTTGTACTACTTCTTTCAATTCTGCTTTCATTTTCGGTAAATGCGCAGCTTTCTTGTAAAACCAAAACTACTCCTGATGGTGGGACTATCAAAACATGTCTTCACAAAAACGGAAAAATCTCAACAGAAGAAAATTGGGATTTGGACAAACGCTTTGGTTCCATACGCGCCTTCAACAATCAAGGTAAGGAATTGTTTTTTCACTATTTAAGAAGTGTAGGAGGACATGCTTCGGTAAATTTGGAGTATTTCCCTAATGGACAAGTGTCAAAAGTATATTTCAGCGATGCGCCAGATGGTGGAATACAGTTTTACAATTCAACCACCAAGTTTGATGAAAATGGAAATCAAACGGAATTTTACGAAACCAAATATCCGAATGAACTGGAGATACAATGGGTAGAACCGGTAAAAATGCCAGAAGTGGTCACTGAACCAAAGAAGGAAACACCGAAGCAAGAAGTGGTTGAATGTGCTGCAATTGCTCAAACACAGTATAAAATAGAAAATACCACATCATCCAGAGTGAAGCTGAAGATTACGGCTGTTCCAAACAAAACGGTAACTGTTCAATCTAGAGAGATTGTTTTGGAGCCTTCAGAAAAGTTGATCTTTGACACCATTTTTACTGCTGAACGCCCAATAAACGAAATCATTTATTCCGCTGAAATCCTATCCTACACAAAATCAAGAAAGAACAAAAACTTGAAGTTTGTTGAATCTGTTCCGGTTGATGAACCGAACGGAACGCGTGTTTATTCCTGGTTTATTGTGAAAGAGTGAACATTTCGAAGCTTATTTATTCAAAATCAATCTAAATAAGCTGTTTCGGAGTTTCTTTCGATGTTTTCGCTATGGGTTTTTTCTTAAGAAATGCGTAAATTCGCACGACTTTTAAAATTGCGGATTTTACCGTTAAACAAAGAAAAACAGGACTTTTTTATGAATACCTATCAAGATTACATCAACGAAATTGAAGAACGTAAAGGTCAAGGATTGCATCCGAAACCAATCGATGGTGCTGAATTGTTAACTGATATTATTGGTCAGTTCAGGGATACAGGCAATCCGAACCGTGAAAGCGCGCTTCAGTTTTTCATTTATAACACGTTGCCTGGAACGACTCCAGCTGCTGGAATGAAAGCGAAATTCTTGAAGGAAATCATTCTTGGTCAAGCGGTTGTTGAGGAGATTGCACCTGCGTTCGCTTTCGAATTGTTGTCGCATATGAAAGGCGGGCCTTCAATTGAGGTTTTACTTGACTTGGCGCTAGGAGATAATGCTTCTATCGCAAAACAAGCTGCTGATGTTTTGAAAACACAGGTTTATCTTTATGATGCGGATACCGATCGTTTGAAAGAGGCGTTCAAAGCTGGTAACGGATTTGCACACGATATTTTGGAGAGTTATGCTAAGGCTGAATTCTTTACGAAACTTCCTGAAATTGCTGAAGAAATTAAAGTGGTTACATTCATCGCTGGTGAAGGTGATATTTCTACAGATTTACTTTCTCCAGGAAACCAAGCGCACTCACGTTCTGACCGCGAATTGCACGGAAAGTGTATGATTACTCCTGAAGCACAAGATCAAATTAAAGCCTTACAAGCTCAACATCCTGACAAAAGCGTGATGCTGATTGCTGAAAAAGGAACAATGGGTGTTGGATCATCTCGTATGTCGGGCGTAAATAACGTTGCACTTTGGACAGGGAA
>CAMLHZ010000003.1 GCA_946480085.1 uncultured Flavobacteriales bacterium | reverse complement strand
TCACCCGGTTTCACTTCGTTGTCCTCTTCCTGCCCTTGGAAGCCATATCTGTGGGAGTTGGAAATGCCGGATTTTTTCAAATCACGCACTCGTAAACTAACCCCAAAAGGAGAATAGTCCGTACTCTGTAAAATATCAGCTGCGTAGTACGTAATTGCCGTACCAGGAGTTGTATTCGGAGATACGCGAATGAGTTTGTCAGAGACGACCGCCAATACGTTACCCAAATGATTCGTCATTTCATAACTGCGTTTACCCGCAGCGTGTTTCCAAATATCTTGAGAATAACTGTTGTTTTGAGAACCCAACATAGGTACTTCCAATGTCATGTCACCAACACGCGCCAAGCCATAAATGTATTTCTCTACCTGCTTGAAACTGATATTCGCTCCTCCACTATTCACTTCTCTTTGATAAACCGCAACGGTATTTCCTTGAGCATCCAATACGTAATACGTGCTCTTTTCCAATACATTCGCGCTGGTCAATTGGTGCTTCGCAATTCTATGCCCCATAGCATCGTACTCAAATCTGAGATTTTTCTTTGAGCTTCCCCCGGTACGAACAATCTCTTTCACCTTACCATCAACACGCCAAACAATATTGGCAATCTGTTCGCTTACGTCCTTAATCAAGCGCCCTTCGGCATCGTAAGAGAAGTTGTTTGCAGTATTGATATTTGACTGATTATTTAGCACACTAGTGATATCTATGTCATCAGTGTACGCCGTTGTATTGGTTTGCGCATCCGTTACATGGTACAAACGGTTGCGTATAAGTTTCCCATTATTAGCGCCACCTGAATATTTCTCATAACCGTAGTTCAAATCATCAATGAGAGCTCCATTTTCATCCCTTCTCACCTGAGTAACAATATTTCCATTCGGATCGTAGGTAAATTGGTTTGCATAACGCACCGTTCCACCGTTCATCCAACTGTTTCCTGCAACATTCAAGTTCGTAAAGCTGTATGCCTGCTTCAATCGGTTCAACTGATCGTATAAATATGTATTTCCTAATGCCAACGGCACTCGTGAAGCAACGGCCACATTCGGATCCACAATTGTAGTTATCATACGTGCAATATTACCGTTGTACAAGTTCTTAGAATAGGATGTATTGCTTAAATCGCTCGACGTTTGCGTTGCAGTTAAACCATTTCCTGAACTTGCGATTGACGCGTAATCACCAGTGAAATAATGTAAACTGTAACCCATTACGTCAGGTGCAACAGTTGGAATACCAGCACCGGTTTGTCCATCCTTTCCAGGATCATTTGCAACGGCAAGATTGTTACTGTTCACACTTTTGATCCATCCTTGTAAAGTATAAACGAAATCCATCCCTTGTACTTCCTGATCACCAAAAATGGTTTTAGACAATTCAAAGTGATCATAATATTTATAGGCTGCATCCCTGTCCCAGTAAGGAGATAGTGTAGGTTCTTCCATCGCAGCCGTAAGCCCGTATTTTGGCGCAAACAACGGCGTCGCTGTTGTAGTAAACACATTGACAATTCTGTTGTCCGCATCGTATTCATACGCATGATGCCACTGATCCGTTTTACCGCTTTCATAATCCACACGATGCGCATTTCCTGAAACCAAATCATAAACATATTCCAATTTCTTGAAACGGTGCTGAGAAATGTCAGTAATCGTGCCTTGCTTCTTATTGTCCTGCAGGAGCATACGCACATTTCCACTTATGTCATAATCATAATGCGTTGCATGATCATAAGTTGCCGCGTTATTATCATACACCTCTTCATATGTAACATGTACAATACGTTTGCGTTGCGTTGCAGCATCAAGTGAAGTACCACCGGGGAATTGAGAACTGATCGCAGTTACCGTTTGATCGTAATAACTTCTTGTCACCTCATTTCTTGCTCCAGTTTGATTCAACCAAATACTCAATTTGGAATCATCTATCGTTGTTGGGCTAACTTGTCCACCAACAATAGTCCCAAAGATACTGACAAACTGAGGTAACGAAGTACCATTTTCCGTTTTCTCACCTCCTTCAAGAACTCTTCCTTGATTATCGTAAAGACAATAAGAGTATTTTTTCTGCTGCTGCTGACGTGAGTTCTGACTAACAACAATACGTCCTAAACGATCATAGTAGAATTTACTTGAATATAGGTTGCTTTGATCCGTCAACAAACGCACGTAAGCTGAATATCCAGATACAAAAGAGGTGTAATTTCCTCCCCAAACCGCTTTCGTGTTTCCGGCAAAGGAAATAGCATTTATGTTCACGTTCGAATACGTGCTTACGTAAGCGTCTGTGAACTGTTTTTGCTCCCAGGAAATTCCATTAATGTTAGTGCTGTTGTTTTCAAACAATACACTTGATGTTTTGTAAAATGCTCCACCGTTTCCTACCACATAACCTGTAGTAAGATCAGTGAAATATACATCTTTCAGATTCGCAGTAATTCCATAAGAATAGTTTGTGAATGACCCACTGGTTGCTTTTTTATAACCGATATAGCCACTACCTACTGCTACTACTCCTCCGTTAGGGAATGCGTACACGGCATTCACTGTTGTACCCGCTGAGACAGCTGTTCCTGGAGTGTAAGTAAAATTGGTTGTCCCACTTGGTGAAAGTGAAAACGGAACTACAGTAAGGTTTACTGCAAGATATCCATTTGTGAGTGAGCCGGACCACATCGCAATGTCGTTAACTGTACCTGAGATCCCAATATTCGTAATAACGTTTTGGGCACATTTTGTAAGGTAATTCGGCCCTCCCAATAATGCGAAGTGAGATCCGTTACTCGTTAAGTAAGTGTAAGCTTCATTGACATGTTGCGTAAGTGTTGTTGAATTCACAGTTGGAGGCAACACTTTTGTCCAGGCAGTACCCGTAGTGGTTGTTCTAACAAAGAAATAGTCTCCCACAACTGTTCCATACGTTGATGACGGGACAAAATGCACGGAATTGATTCTTGGTCCAAAGCTTTCATTCACCGCAACCATGGTTGTTCCGTTGAGTTTAAAGAATTTACCTCCTGATCCAACAGCAACGCCGTATATCGTTCCACTTTGTGATGGTGCAATATGAACCCCCTTAAGCGGCGTAAACGAAGCCGTCGTTGAGGCAGTCAATACCGGTGATGACGTTGTAATGTTATTGGTGTAGAACGAATAACCAGCGTTATCAACCATATACACCGTTCCATTTGTTGAAACTGGAACAAGTGCCACATCAACAAAATTAGCCGTTGAACCTGACGAAGTAGTAATATTGGTTATTGTTGGAATAATCGACCCAATCTGCCATTTAACCGCTGTTGCATCATCACCAACAATACATGCTGTTGGGCTGGAGTTAACCGTTGCAAAAGTTGCGGCATTCAGATCCTTATATCTTCCCAGTTTATTTAGAGTCCACTGTGGCGTTGAACCAGTAGCTCCTCTTCTGAAAACAGTACCGTTTTCTCCAACGGCAATACCACTGTACGTAAAAGTGGTTGATAGGAAGGTAAAGCTGTACTCTGCTTTTTCAACATCTCGCAAAGGTTGCAAACGTAATTCATTTCTATTCACCCATGTTATTGAAGATCCTGATGCAACTGAAGCGTTTGAGCTTTGAATATCTCCCCCTGAACTTATGAGCGTAACCATATTATTGTGCAGTCCCAAACCAACAAAAGTACTTGATGGCAAAGAGTTACTGTTTGCCAAAGATGCCAGCGTTGCAATTACCGCTGAATTAGGAACTGTAGAACGGTGGATCTTACCACCTGTTTGATCAAAAGAGATCAGGTAGTTATTTGTTCCGTCGTTTCCTACGGTGATATCCTTGAAAACAGTGCCTGCAGGTGAAATATTCGTTACAGTTGTAGAACCACTTGTGTAAGCATCTACTACAACATTATCCGTCCGCAAAATGATAGCGTGGTGGTTTCCATTAGTCGAATTGTAAGTAACAATTAACTTCTTAGCAGTAACTGAACTTCCTCCCATAGAGGCATATGAAGTTGATCCCATTGTAGATGCAGGCCCTACACTTTGATTAACCAGTGACATTGAACCGGAAGTGTATAGAGCCAATCCATTTGTTCCGATCAGGTAGCATCGACTACCACTAACATCTGCTCTGTATGCGAGTTTGTCAAAGGTTAAAGCTACCGTTCCTGTCCAGTTTGTGGAAACACCAGCACTACTAAGCGTATATCTTCCTAAACCATTTCCTGTAAATGAAGCGAAGATTTGAATAGAGGTTGATGTTTTTGTAGTAACACCCATACTGGCACAAGTTGTACCTGAAACTGCTGTCCAACTTTCACCACCATCTAAGGTAGAATAAAGGAATGTTCCTGTTGATGGATCGTTGATCAATGCAAACCCTGAATTCTTATCATAAAACGCGGTTTCCAAAATACTTCCAACGGTACTTCCCGAAGAGCGTAACATTTGAGTTCCTGTACCCGAAGATCCTTCGGCCAACTGAACAAGGTCACCATCTGTTCCACCGATAATACCAACAGTTGATGTAGCGTAATCAATAGAGTTCCAACCAACACCATATACAAGTTCATTATTTGCGGCAATCGTAATTGGTGATGTTCCGGTTGTACTCATGTCAATATTATAGATCCTTGTGAAAACATCCGAACCTGAAGTTACAGAACACGTGAGGAAATACTGACTGTTTGAGGTGCTTCCGTAATCAGATATACTTTGAGCTGATACATTGGTAACACCGGAGTAAGTTGGTGCGTAAAGGGCCATCGCTGTAGATGGTCCTGAATATTTCACTACTCTTCCGTCCGAAAGTAAGAATGCTGCAGATGTGCTGGATTTAACTGCCACATCTACGAAATTGCTTATTATCCCTAAAGAATGAATATTTAATAAATCCCAGGTATCACCGTTATCAGATGTTCGGAATACTGCGCCATCATTACCAACAGCAAATCCGATTGTAGAACTTGCCATTTTCACACGAACCAAATCAGAAGGCATTAGATTGGTAATACGTGACCAATTCGACCCACCATCTGTTGATTTATACAAATAACCACGCATATTGTCTACACCTGCGTTGGAGTTGGTTACATAACCAGCCAAATATCCGTCTGTAGCGCTTACCATTTGAATGGCCGTAGTTACTAAATCCACATGTAATCCGTTAGCCAACGTCACTGTTTGCACATTCATATTATCCATATCAGGCATTTGCTGTGCTATCAATTGATTCAATGAATTGTAAAGGTATTTTGTTGCCAAGCGGTGTGTAGTGGTAACATTTTGTGTATTGTTACTACGATCGTTTGCAATTTGCAAAGAAAGTGTATGATTACTCGCATTGAAAGGCAATAACTCAACACCTGCAGGTGGAATCGTTTTTACCAAATTCCCAGCCTGATCATAGTAGTACAAGGTATAATGGTATTCTCCTTGAGAATATGTTCGTGTCAAAGACTCCAATCCGTCCATACATTTGTCAATGTAATTCTTTCTGAATTCGCTCAATAACGCGTCGATGTATATGTTGTAAGCATTGCTCGCATTCGAACTTGTAATGTTGTCCATCTGCTCAGCACATGGATCTACAAATTCAACTGTTGGAATAACTGGTTCTGTAGTCAGATCGATGTTCCCCTCAGTACATTCTCTGATGCCAATACAGCTGCTTCCAATAATGGTAAGTTGAGCAGGTTGTCTGAATACATTATCAAACGTAGCTTCAATAATAAACTGATGATAATTTCCGAATGCATCAGCCTCACCATAGGTCTCGAATGATTGTATTGATACCAAATCCTCAATGGTAAAGTTACTCACTTGATCTTCTGCCATAGATAGAACAAGTTCACACCCTTCGCCCAAATCAAACACAGTATTCACCACTTTTCCTATACTGCGCGCATAAGATGTCGGTGGATCATTATCATCTACGGTACAATTCACTTGTCCATATTGATTTTCAGTACAAACCTCTGTAATTGTCCAAGTATAAACATTTGATGCCGTGACTTCTCGTTCAAGTGTTACAGTTGTAGTAACATTACCAACAACGGTTTCCGTTTGACTCAAAAATTGTCTTGGAGAAATGGATAAACCATCATCGTAAACCAATACATTCTGAACAGTGGATGTTGCACTAGTTAAACCAGGTTCCATTTGACTGATCAGATTCGCTGTCAGGTAAGTACTTTCAAACAAATCATAAGTAGGATTCTGGTTAATTAACACATCCGTAAGCAATGCTTCAAGCTCAGTGAAGTTCGTTGTTTCCTGATCTGTACATGAAATCTCAGAAGGTAAACCACAAGAACCGATTATTACACTGGATTCAAAATTCAAACGTATTTCCTGGCTTCCATCCATCCCGATAAGGGTAAAATGAGTTGCATCCGTAATCTCAAAATCCGTAAAGAAATCAATTGCTGAGAACGTAGTGTAACTAGCAGGAACGGTAGATAAAACTTCAAAGTTCATTGAAGTACTTCCACCTGCATCGCTCGACAAAATGAAATTGTTGTTGTTGTCATAGGTCCACGTTTCAGTTGAACCGGATGTTGATGACAACTCCAGTTGAATAACGTTGTTTACCAAAGATGAAAGTGTAGCTGAGCCACCTCTTACATCATATCCGGCAGTAGATGCGAATTGTTGTTCAGAAACCAATCCACCAAACAACAGATACAATGCAGATCCTAGATCTGTTTTACTACAAACTTCATCAAACGAACATGCGTTCACATTGAATGTAGTACTACCAGTTACTGGATAAAGCAAAACATCACTTCCATTTATCTTTTCAATTTTCGCTGTAAAGGTATAACCTAAACCACCTGTTCCTGTTGCCTGAAAGTCTCTGAATCCGCTAACATCTGCCCATAAAATAGGCGTTCCTGTTTGCACGATATTAATACTCCCCTGAACTACCGAACTCTGATCCTCCATATTGGCAGAAAGTTGGGTACTTGTAGTTGAAGTTATTTTCCAATCCCAATCAGGTAATGGTGATGTAAACTGAATTGGATTCTGCAAACTAAATGCAAACGAAGTGTATTCTGGAATATCTGAAAGCGCAAAAGAAATTGAAGTCAAATTGTTTGTAGATGCCAGTGTATTTATTACTGTCTCCAAACCATGAGCTGTTGGACAATCACCTGTTAATTCATACATATTGTAATTCGCCAGATTCCACTGCTCTTCCTCACTCATATTCTGAGCCTCACCATTAGTAAAGCGTTTTGCCTTATGCGCATACAATGATTGATTACCGATCCAACATGGTTGTTCGTCGTTAAACAATTCGCTGTTCCAGAAGTCACTGAAAGACCACTGCAGGAAGTCGTATTCAAAGAAATTGAAGTCACTGTTTCCAATACAAGCATTATAACCTGTGTAAGCAGATAGTTCAACAGATCTTTTGATAGACAGTTCCATGATTAACTCTTGCTTGGTTGAATAGTAAAGCGATTTAAAGTTCGTCCAATCAGAATTCTTCTGAGCTGTAGTTCCAGATCCAAAAGTTCTTACCGCACTCATTGAACCATTTGTTAAAACAGCTGCAATCTGAGCCATAGTATACCAGCTACTATTCACATACTGGAACTGCGTCAATTTTTGGCTTAATTGGCTCATCACCGCTAAATTCGGAGAAGACCCATCGTAATAAGATGCATTAGCGATCGCTGGATCAATTGGATCGCTTCCAGAAGTTGTACCAAAATTATCCAGCACTCCTAAATTGGAAACAAAACCATTTGTCACCGCAACAGCCCAAGTATCCGTTGTTTGCATTAACTGATCAAATTCCTCGGAGCTATTGTAAGTAGTTGACGGTACTTGTTTTGTAAACTCATAACAAGTACGAAGCATATTGTACTCCGGGTGATAATAAAGTAATGAGTATGCCCATGAAGGTTTGAACGCATTAATGAAATCGATTACGTTCGTCAAATATTGTGGTTCAGTGTACCATACGCCATCTGTTCCTTGAATAACATTTGTTGTAGGAGAGTTAACAGCAGGAATACAAGCTGTTGGAGCTCCCATGGAGTTAAATGCAGTAACCTGTACTTCAACCTTGGCGATAGTAGTTAAATTATCTGTATAATAATGTAGTTGTGCAGATCCTCCCAACTCATATCTTGGTGTTTGCCAATCCGGTAAGGTTGGAGGAGTTGATGAATAAGATTTTGGCAAGTGGTTGTTCGTATTGTAAACGGACAAAGCAAAGTTCTCCGGATGAATAGAGTTATCTGGCATACGGTATTCACCGTATTGTCCATTCGGGCGAACATCATTCAACATCAAATCTCTACGAACATCACACAATGTTAAAGGTTCACAAGCTTCATTACATTTGTCAACCAAATCGTTGTAATCATCTTCGGTTCCTAAAGTGTTCGCTAAAAAGTCATTCAATGAACCCAAATTCGCAATACATTCAGTACATGAACCGTCCGGATCACAACCAGAATAGTCTGCTACAGCTTCGTACTCAGTTACAAAATCCTGCAATGTTTTAATACAAGAGTTCTTTTCAGGGTCGAGGAAAATTTCCTCTGCCTGAGCAAGTGCCTCTTCATTGATCGTAAGGATCTTTGTAACAGTATAGCTACCGATTGGAAGAGTTGGTGTTGTGAAAGTCAATACTGCATCCTGAGGACCGCTATCAGAACAGGTATAATCAAAGATTAACGCTCCTCCTTCACCAGGCGTAAATGACCCCAGTACCTTGTTATCATATCCGGCAGGAACGTAAGAAACCCCACATTCATCTTTTATTTCAAAACTAAGGTCGTAGGCACAGTTAAAACAAAAGTTTCCAACACACTCGTCTACATATTGCTGAAGATCCAATGTGTAATCGAACTGCATAGTACCAGGTGTACTTACGAGTATTGTTGAGCTGAATCTCAAACTTCTTCCATCTTCAGATAGTACGTTACTCGTAGAACCGCCGGTAGGACTTGCGGTGATCATTTCTGCATTCAGCTGAGTAGCACTGTAAGCTTCGTTATCCAATGCGAGCAAATTAGTCGGCCCTTCACCAGCCAAAGAAGTAGCAATCACTCTTCCTTCTTGGTCCATGTAACTAATAACTACCTGACCATTTGGATCAATAACCATGCTCTTTTGATAATGGCTTGCGTACCCAACTTCCATTCCGAACAATCGATCCAACTCTAATTGTTCAGGGTGTCCGTAATAGGTCTTCGTTTCATGACTAGGTGACGAAGTTGTACTCAACTGAAAGTCCTGTCCAACCCCACCTTCTCTTCTTACCCTACCTGTATTATCCGGAGTGTATTCCACACGTGAAAACGGAAAACCAAAGGAATTCGGGATATAGGCGTTTTCGTTTGCCTGATTAGTATTGGCTGGTGAATAATATCTCGCAGCTCCTGAAGAGTTCCCCATTGGCGCTGTTAGAATGGAACATGACTCTGAGGGTGTAACATCAAAATCACCTCTGTCATAAGGAGCGCCGTTAGCATCAACATTAAAGTTGTTATAGTACTTCAATGAAGTTGTTCCCGAACTACAATTCTCACTTGTAACTACAGCTGGAACGGGCAATACCTGTACAGCTGGTCTTCCAATGTGATCATAAATAGTCTCTCCAACAATGGCTTTATTGTTTGTATTGGTAATAGTTACCATTTGGCGATTACGAAGTGTCCCATCGAAGAAAGCAACAACTTCCTTACGCTTCCCTTCTTCAGCAAACGATGCAGTGTATTGCCAGTTTTTTCCACCTTCCCAAGGTTCTTGGTTAAAATAATAATCGTTAGCGTTCAAACTGCTGTTTGAATTGGTAATTGTTCCTTTATCCTGAGTGGTCCAAACTCCGAAAAGTCGTTTCTCATTATTCACACTTGAACGTCCAACTGCTCTTAATCGATAAACAATATATCCGTGATCATAGATCAACGAGATCTTGAAATGATCTTCTGTAGTAACAATACGTGTTGAATTGTTCTTAAAATCGAAATTAACATCTGAAGAATTCTTATAAAGACCATTCCATTCGGTATAGTCATTTACGAAAGTCCATTCTAACTCATACTCTTCAGCAGGCTTAATTTTTGTCCACTCAACAAGCAATTGGTCTTTTATACCATCACAATCCGTATCCAACAATTGATCTTCACTGAAAGCAGTCAAAGCTATTGGAGTTGAGGTGTTAAAAGCGTAGATACGATTTATGAATAAATCAGCATTGATGTACAGGTTGGCCGGTAAAGTTGCCGGAGCTCCATTTACAAGCACTGCAACAACCGTTACTGTATAGTCTACAACACCATCGAGCTCCTTAATCGCCTTATCCTCATAATCTATTGCACCCGTAGGATCATAAGTGATGTCCATATCGAAGTTAGGAAGCGTAACCAATGATCCCCCATAAGTGGCATGATAGCTCACTTGCAGTGTTATCTTCGTTGTTCCGCTTGCTGCAACTCTTGGATAATGATGATCCACTCCAAAAGTGATGACTCCTTTTTTAGTGATGTCCTGAAAGGATAAAGGTGCGTCATTGGCAACCGATGAGCTGATGATCATGCTACTCGGGGTCACAGCTCCACCGCTTGGGGTGTAAATGGTCCCGTGCGTTCCCTGAACTAATGTCGACATTCCGAAAAACGGTATGCAAACTACCGCAATTAGTAAAATAAATGCTCTCATTTTGATGGTGTAGTTATTCGTAAATCTTTTAATATATAAGTTGATCGTTCTGATCTAAGCGAAAATTGGGCTGATTTGGTATCAAACCAGGAATCAATCCACGCTTCAATCTCTTGATTGGCTTTAGGTTTATTCTGATAATTGGAAAAAGTAACCACTAGCTTTGGCTGCTCTAATATTTCATCATTCAGATTATCCATATAATAGTTACTGGGCCAATATAGAATATTGATCTGTGTTAAGTCATTCCCAGTTTTATTGAACCTCATTGTTAACTGATTGTTCGATGAAACCTGAGTCGTCTCAATCACCCTGAAATACAAGTAATTCTTGTCTGAGGAGACAAAAAACTCATTTTTGGTGCTATCCAGACCAAGCAAATATTCCATGTTACTTCTTCCTTTCAACAAATCAGAAGGTTTAGTGACAACAACCGTTTGTCTGGTACTATCAATTGCCGCACTAAATTCCTTGTTTTGCAACTGAATACCGGTTGACATCTTGGACAATTGGTTTAACTCTGAACCTTGTAGAATATATCCAACATTATGCTGGATCAGTTCATTTGATTGAATATCCTTGTACAAATTCGATTCAATGTTCACAGAGAAATTAGAGGTTCTTTGCTTATCAAGAATTCCTGAATATTGTTTTAGGAATGTAGAAAAGTCAACCTTCTTGAACGTTTGTGCAAAACTCGGATTGCAGAAAACGATGAATCCCATAAGAATAATGTTCCCCTTCATAACTAATTTCCAGCGTTATTTTCACGTGTTTCCTGAATCGTCATGATTCCTCTTTCCGTCTCCTTCTTAATTCTAATGAGTTTACCTTCTTCATCGTACTCATAGATTTTGGCGTAGTTACGTTCATCCAATTCTGCGATAAGTCTGAACGTTGTTGGATCATAAACATAGGTAATCATTGATCCATCTTTTGGAAACATGCGTACATCATCAAAATAACAATCACCTCCAGAGCCACATTTCAAGTCTATAGAAACATTATTACTTGCTAGAGATACTACTACTTCCTTTTCAATGCGTTGCCAACCTTCGATAATATCCCCAGTAGCAGGACAATTTACCGCAGCGACAACACCATCGCTAAAAACAATGTAAGGCTTATCATAATTGATAGCGGTTGCACCTGCAGACGCATCTTTTACCCAGGCAGAAATAATGTAAGTCCCGAAAGGTGGCTTAAATCCTGAGATACAATCCTGGCACTGGACTTCCTTCCACAGATTACTCAACAAGGTGTGTACAAGATCAAAGATGACTTTCCCTTTTCTTCCTGCAACAACCAACCGAATAACATAGAATTTATCAGTTTGAAGATTCGTTGTGATACCAAAGTTTCCTGATCCTGAACCACTAGAAATTAAGGGTGCGGTTAGATTTGCTAATCCGGAACAAATCTCTTCCTGACTGTCGTATCCACCATAAATTTCGTAAGTAACACCCAGATTCGTTGTGTTCAACTTCGCTGAAGCATCTGCAATCTTTAGACCGGTTCCGGTTGTATTAGATCGAAAATAGAAAAACAGTTCCGTATTCGTTTGACTTCCTACACCAGTCATGTCATACTCAAAGGTCTCTTGAGGTGTTGCTGATGACAAGAACCAAGCCCCATCACAACTTGTATTGTAAATTTCCTGCGAAAACAGATAATATGGTAAGAGCGCTAGCGCGACTAAAAACTTTTTCATAATTTCTTTGATTTAGTTCAGGATTTCGTATACGAATTGACTATTATTTACACCAGTTGTGTAGAACTTCACCTTCAACTCACATTTGTTTGTCAAGTTGGTAATCCATACAACTATCTCAAGGTATGCGGTATTCGGGTGATTTATTGTTAGTGTGTTACCCGATATAGTAGCAGAACCAGTCCCTGAGATGAGATTCTGAACAATACTGTAGTTAGTACTTACCCCACCCAAAACAGAATAACTATTGGCGCTGATTCCGTTTAAAGTAAGTGCGCATTGCGGTTCTGGAGTACAAGGATCGGCTGTGGTACCGAAGGTCAAGCCATTGTTTGAAAGTACATGTAAACTCTTCATTCCGGTATGTGAATAATTTTCAGAAATATTGGTTTCCGGAGCTTCAGAAAAGATGGACTGATCCATACAGTTCATACTTCCTAAATCCTCAAAACTACCTTCAACAAGTTGGCGTTTTGAAGAATTTATGGCAATAGCCGTAACTAAAGTATTTCGGTAGCTGAACAAACTTGCAGAGTAGCGACCAAGGGCGTCTCTTGTTTCAAGTGTTGTTCCATTCGGGTTGAACTTTGTTACCTCCGTTATGAAGGTCCAGTTTGCAGGGAAAACACCCCATTGTCCATTCGAATACTTGTAATACGGTGCAAAACTTTCAAACACACCATCTTTTCTAATATTCGTGTTGTTGTTTGAAGTAGTTTGCGTTCTTGTTGTAAGGTAAGTGTATGACTTTACAGGTCTCCAAGTACCTTTTGTACCTCTTACATAAGGATTCACAAAATCAGGCGACCATGTCTCTCCTTGAGAGCGACCATCAAAACAATTACAGTAGGTGTTCCAATCCTGTTTATATTCAACAGCTGCAGCATTCAAAACCTTATCAAAAGTTCCACTAGTTAACCCAGAAATAGGATTTGTTAATGCGGTAACCGAAGCCATACTTGTGCTTTGCTTGTTACGGCGTCCACTTCGAATGACTTTAATGCGTAATCCTGATCCTGGAATTGCAAGACCATCCTCCTGTTGGATACGAATACCGCTACCATTAACCAGGGTAACCCAAGCTTTCTTCGGAAGAGCCCACCCATTCTTATGAACGCTCACTTCATCACCTTCTACAAAGTAATTATTTGCAGACGACATAGCGATAAATCCTGCATTGTCAGCAGTAACACCAGAAAGTGTATAACCAATGTTCTTGTAAGCATGTCCCATTTGGTCGTGTTTCCAATACGCGGGATAGCTCATTGAGTAAACTTTATCATCGAAATTGGTAGTCGTTTGTGTAACCAGCACGTTACCCGTTTCAGCATCATAAGCCAGGTTATTGGTTTCAACAATTGATCCATCCTGATTGGCAGTTGTTTTGTGTTGAACCCCAAATTTGTTGATCACTTTAGTTAGTGTGGCACTTCTAAACCTACTATCAGAAGTGCTATGAGAAGGCCATACTGTTGGTAACCCTAAAAACAACGGTGGAAGCGCCACAGAATTAAAGTTGATATCCGCAGAACCCGTTTCAGAATGCGTCTCATTTTGTCTGAAATCTGCAACAGCTTCAGATTTTACGCCAAGTAATGCAGTGGTTTGCGTTCCCGTATTGGTAATCACCTTCACACTGTTATCTAGCTCAAAACACGGAATTCCTAGATATGTAATTGGTGTTTTCTGGTAATCATAATCCACTCTGCTGTTTGGACTTTCAACTCCTTCAGCATATACTTTTTCTGATTTTGGTTTACCATGCATGTCGTTCAACACGATTGAGAATCCTTGACTAGCAGTCAGGTAATTGTATTGAGGACCTACCGGTAAAAAGCTATTGGCAACTTTCAAATCCACATCAGAGTTTCTTACAATAGTTGGGAAATCTTTCGCCGTATAGAACTCTTTTACAACCTTACCAGTTGCGGTTCTATCGATATTAACACCCTGAGGTTTCAGGTCAGTAATTGTTACCCGACTGTATCCTACTGAAGGACTCGGGAATTGACTTTCCATAATCGGACTTTCGATAAACAATTTATCATCTGGAGCAAATCTGAATTTGTTCTCGTAGAAATACGGTTGGTGCCATGTATTCTCATCACCACCTGCCATAGGTTCATAACTCGCAACACCTGAAGAAGTTCCATCCTCCAAATCATATGTAAACTTTTGACCGTAGCTATAGCTGTAGTCTGCATTTGGATCATCGTCTCCACTAATCTGATCCCAGTTATCAAAGATCTTAATCTGTGCAACTCTGCTTCCGCCTCCTAATTTCTTTCCAGAAGGTTCAATTAAGCGAATGAAAGACTTATTCAACACCATTCTACGGCATTTGCCATTATCATAAATGTACTTATTAGGACCTTTGAACAACTCTCCTAAAGAAGAAATTGAATTCGCAATCTCTTGTCCAAAATCAAGGATAGCATCTTCGCTAAACGTTGCAGGTGTTTGAACAGGAACGTTTGGATTATCAGAAATAGTTCTTGATAAATTCATTCGTCCGAACATAATTGCAGATTTCACAATTGGGCTGTACTCTGCTGGCCCACTGTCTTTAAGCGTTTCTCCGTAGAATACTATTTTACCGTACTGTTCTCCTCCGTAAGCGACTTTCGTAATTGTTTCAATTTTTCCATAACCAGAGACAAACTCGTACCCATCATTGGTACCTGTACTTGTATTTACAAGACAACGGAAATAAAGTGTTTGGTTCGGTTTAGCGTAATCGTTCACATCGTCTGTAGCATTCTTTAATTTGAAGAAAATTGCTTTATTTCGCTCAGGCGTAGCTGGAGGGTCCGGCTCAAAAACCAGCGCTTTACCAGCTCCAACACCGGGACTCGGCATGTCTGATCCCAGTTCCCCTAAGGCAACAATTGGGAACATTTGCGAGGCTTTCATATGCTGAACGTATGCATAATCATCACTCTCATAATCCACGTGAATCTTACCTCCACTAGGTAAATGAATATCTGTCAACGCCCAGGCAGCGGCATACTGATTTGCCAATGTTGGGTTCTGTTCAGCATAAGGGTATTCACCGTTGGTAAGCGGATCTGCAGATTCAGGAACAGTTGTCGTACCTGAAGCAGTTGGCTTATAATTCCCCCAACGGTCAACCGATTTCATATTGTAATCATAGTTGTTTGTATAATCAAACTTGTATGAACTACGTTTCATTTTGTGTGACCCCTGATAAGTAAAGTAAATCTCTTTCAATGTCAGTTTTCCACCATCGTTCATATTACCTGCATAATGGCGACAAAGTGAGTAATCGTATTTAAAATGAACTTCCTGAATAGGTGTCAGGTTAGCCAAATCCGAAACATCGTCGTAGTCCGCTGGCTTAGCATACAAGGAGATCTTTTTAAGACATTTTGTACTTCCCTCACCAGGATTCAAACCACCCTGACGACCTTTTGCCGACGCTCCGTCAGCTCTATCCTCAAGTGTAAAAATGGCGATGTAATTTTTTGTCTCTACTGCTTTAACATACCAAACATCTTTTTCACCGTAAACGAAACTCGCCTTGTCATCTGTAAAGTCAGTTCTTAAACCTTCATTGAAAAATGCAGAATTCTCGGCAATCGGAGTACGCCATTTCAACTTATTCACCTTGTCATAATCGAACTTAACATAGGTTCCAAAATCATTTTCACTTGGACCTTTCTCTCCGTCAGAATCAATGTAGTCTTCACTCACCACAGAAGTAAGTAAGAATGCATGTGCATATCCGGGCGTAGTTTCTGAAGTGTACATATGATCTACACCTCTGTCGTTGTTCATGCTTGCCAGATTCTCAAATGAAGATCCCAATTGAACCAATCCACTATAAGGTGATGTTGGTGTAATAGCAGTGAGGCTATTGTTTGTTAAAGATAGTCCTGTAGAAAACGTAACATCCTCTTGCAGTTGATTGTAAGCAGGAATACCATAAACATAACGTCGACCATCCATTCCTAAATGTGTAATCTCACCGATATGATGATCTTGTGCTCCGGAATAAATTCTTGAATCGTAAGTACTCATACCCAAACCATCTTTAATTTCCCGGATGGTTAGGAACGTCATCACATCGTTTCGTTTCAAACGCGACTCTCTCGAGTTTTCTGACAAAGATTGAGTTCCATCAGAAACTAAACTAGCGGCAACAGAGGGCATCATGTTTGGTCCCACCAAATCCAAATATTCAGGTTGTACCGGATCGAACTGGTTAGTGAACAAGTTATCAATTTCTATTGATTTCTCATTGGCCTCCTGAAGTGCATAACGCTCTAAAATTCCTGAATTAGGCTCAAACAACAATTGAGGACGCGCCACATTCGTAAAATCTGCCCAGGCTCCTGAATAAGAGTCTGTAGTTGTTCCTGTTAAGTCAACCCCGAAATCCAGAAGATTCCCTGATCCCAACTCAATACCAACACTACCACTTTGACCGTAAGAAGAGCTACTCGGATCAAAAACGTAACCCACTTCATTTCTGAATCCCTTAAAACTTCCGCCAACTCCCTGAGCTTCGACTCTAAAAATATCACTTGTTAGCGCAGCAGAAGGAAGATTAGGTGTATACTTGGTGAACGAACCGTCATTGTCACGGTTGAAATCCAATAATGCGTTGCTCTGCAGTTGTCCTTTTTCAAGGTTAAAAAAGCCATATGCCGGATTGATTCTTTGTTTTGAGCTAATTTCATTGACGTTATACCCCAAACCAACGGAAAGCGAGCCATCCAATCCGAACAACGATACTCCGAATGAAACATTTCCAGAAATACCAGAATTTAAGTACGATGATTCGGACGAAGGCATATAAGTATTCAAACCAAGAGAATAGGAACTTGAACCACTTGGCCCAGATCTGGTGGTTTTGCTTTTTACCGATTCTTTCGAAAGACTAGCACCATAACTAATTGCTTGTAAACCTGCTCTGGAATTATAACTACAACCAATATTTCCACCCAAGGTATTGAACATTGAGCTTGATTTCGATGAAATTTTAGCCAAACTGAAATTTGGAGAAAAACCGGCGCCATTCTCAGAACTACCTGTAAACGTTACTCCTGTGTTCAACTTCAATCCACTTTTTTTCTTGGTGCTGAATGAAGGTCCAAAACTTAAACTTGCATCAAGCCCGGTATAATTACTGAAATTAAAACTTGGTGCTATGGTTAAACCGACAGAAGAACCTATTCCTGTAATTAGATCCTCATTACCCCATATTTCTGGGGTCCATTTCAGGTCCACACTAATGTTCTTCTCAGCTTCCCTACTTTCTACTTTAACTATCTGGTCACCATCAAAATCATCAGGTAAACCGCGCATTGAGCGAACCACTGAACCCATGTTCAAGTTCCATCCCAAACCAACCCAAGAAGCTTCCTGATCCATAGAAACACCGCTAGAATAAGCAATGTTAATAGGATATCCTTCTACGTCCATCAACGGAATGTTATAACTGAAATCTCCGGTAAACGGATCCACCATTTCAGAAACACCGATTGGCGTAAAACCTTGTACTTCGGGCTGTGTTGGACCACCACAACTTAGAGTTGCCAAATTCGAATTCGAGACTTCAGTAACCGAATCTCCGATATAAGAGTCCGTCATTTCCGAAGTAATTGCAGAGTTAGATCCATATCCTTCCGGCTGAAAAATTCTGCCACGAGCAACTGCAATACTTGGTGATAACATTCCGGCTATGAACAAACACAAAAATGTGCTGGCTATGAACCGCTGAGTTGCGGCTAACTGCTGTTCCATGTTTACTATTTTCTTCATTTTAATTTTAATTCAGGATGTTTGGTTCTTAAAAGTTTGGTATTCATTTCAATTAATGAATCTTGTATGTATGGAGAAAAGAAAAAAACTTTCTCTATTTGATTAATACTTGCAGGAAAATCAAATTCAAAATAGGCTGAATTTCCAATTGTACTTGCCGTCTGATAGATATAGTTGGAGCACAACAAGGTATCTCCTTTCACATCTATCGCTTTAATGTATTTTTTAAAATCAACAGCATAAAACTTCATCTTATCAGATGCAATCAGTTTATCCTGGTTGAATAAATTCCCGCTATTGAAATTCAATTGCAGTGCAAACGAACTTAATTCTTTAGGGCTACTTTTGATAAACTCCTTTAACTCCGCGTTTTCCCCGCCTTCCAATTCAGCCTTCGCAACGAAATACTCCAAGGGTTGAATACGTAATTTAACCGTTAAGGAAGCTTCTTCCTGAGACAACTCAAACTGCTGTCTTTCCGCATTGTAATATTCAATATACTGCGCAGATGTAAGCCTTGACGCACAAGACGTGACAACTAATAAAGCGATGCAATAAATACTAGCTCGGATCACTTCTTTTCAAAAAAAACAATGAAACTAACACCCTCTGCAGCATTCCATTGAAGCCTGTAAGTACCCTTACTCAAATCCAAATCGTCTGTATCAAACAAATAATATCGTGTATCCAAAGTCTCTGAAGATTCCGAAAGTGGTGCGGCCTTAGAGTCCACTTCAACCAAGGCAACTTCTGTTTTCTGAATCCCGTTTCCACTTAAGACGGCAGTTGTATTAAACTTGCCTGATTCTTTTGTACATAAATACAGTTTATCATCCACCAAACTCACATAGGAATTGTCTGCTTTACGTCTAATCATAGAAAATTCAGGCTGAAATTCAGGTGGAGTTGCCTTAATAAACTTCCAAACCTCACTTTGCTGCACCTGAACACCGTTGTAAAGTAAGATCACCTGCCATGCGTACCAAGTCCCTTCTACCAACTCGTGATCAATCTCTGAATAGTTGATGGAATTGGACAATAAATTCTGACGCTGAAAAACCGGTGCATTTTCCAAAATGGCTTCTGCAGGTGTTTGGTCTTCTCCAACCTGAACAACAGATAAACGCACATTCAAACGCGGATCGTTTTCCAGGTTACTCAAGGTAGTTTGCCAAACCAAAAGCGGTTCGTCTTCTTCAATCGTATCCGCATCCATTGGAATGGATAACATGATCGGGGTTGTTGAATACTGTCCGAATGAAATTCCGGAGAAAAGCATTAACACACTCAGGATGATGGTTAATTTATTCATTTATGTTTATGGTTTAATGTGATTAACATTTGAAAATTCAGGTAAAACTGTTTTGTACTGCTTGGATTCGTAATGTTGAAAAAAGTTGTTTCGGAAACCAACCAGCGCTGTGCTGTTAACTTCCACATAAAGAATGGACTTGGGCTAAATGTCCAGTTCAAAGCAAAACCAATGTCTTCACCAAATTGTTCGCTAAGCAGGTATTGTCCGTTTACCGACAAAGTTGATTTCGCATAACGGTAACTCAATTCCGGTTGAATAATTACGTTCGTTCCGTAAACACGTGAAAGACCTTTAAACTGCTGATACGTTCCTTTGATGAAATATCCCCAATGTTTTGTGCTGATTCCCGTTTTCAGGCTCGACTGAAGCAATTCTTGTGTGGAGTCGACTCCAAGTATATTTGCGTAAGATCCTTCCAATTGATTTTCCCAGATACAGTTTTCAAAAACTTTGTCCAAACGAATACCCGAACGCAACAAGTAGCTGTAATTTCCAGCGCCCGTAACATCGGTTGTAAGCAAGGTCCCTGAACTGTAAATGAGCGAGCGGCTTCCCAGTTTCAACGTAAGATCAAGTGTTCCCTGATCGATAGTGGAAACACGAACCAAACTGTCCTGGTTCGCAAACTCATCATGCATTCCGCTGATCTTCGCTACAAGCCTTTCACCAATTCCCTGACGGTAAGAAGATTCTACATGTTTTACTCCGCTGATATAAATTCCTTGAGAGAAACCATTGAAGGCAGCTCCAATGTTCTTGTACTTGGCAGCAAATTCTCCTCGCGCTTTTACGAAACGGTATTTCAATCCAGCAGAAGTAGATACACGATCCGTGGCTGATGTCTCAATTGAATCACCAAAATTCACAGAATAACCAAGCGTTCCGGACAATGTGAGATTCGATGCAAACTTAGGAGTGTAATTTCCTCCAATATTCACCGCATTCGAAGTACCGGAAGATTTAACAGGATGAATACCTTCGAATGCAGGACCTGTGTAAAATTCTTCAACGAACACCGAGTTCTTATCCACTTCACCATATTCCAAAGTTGCTGCACTTGCAAAACGCGTGGTGTTGACCTGATAGAAATTAGACAGGTTGAAAAGATTAGCGGTATTGTTCAGCACCTGATCTAAAGCCTGATTAGAAAACAACTGGTTTGGAACAGTTAATCCGGCAGCAACATTGTAGCTCCAGTCATTCACCTTTCCACGAACACGTATTCCCTGAATTGGAATGGCATTATTTGAAAGATGCGCTGAAGGAAGAGATGACAAACCAAGGTCGAAACGGGAAATACCATCAAAAAAGTGTTTGAACTTTCCTGCATCCATTTCCTTATATTCTGTGTTTAATTTGAACATAGAAGAATCAATGCCTTTAATCTCCATCTGTTTCATTTGAATGGCAGCATTTGCCATTGCAATGGATAGTTGAAGCGGTGATAAACCGTCCATATTTGGAATAGATCCTGAAGGCAAGTTCAGTAGGACTGAATCGGGCAAGGTAAATGTTGGTTTTGTAAGCGTATCCAATTCCGGTTGCTCGAGCAGGATGTAATTCATGTAGCCTAATTTACCCTCCAGAGCATACAGTTCCTCCAGTTTAGCTTTTTTCTGCAAGTCCAATTCTTTTAGTTTGAATGCCAAAGAATCTATTTGTTGCTTTTGAAACTGTTTACCCAAATAGGAAAAACGGAAATAACTTGCTCGACCCGAAATGTATGGTTCGTTAGACCAACGACCAACCAACTGAAAAGGAATCCCCTTGACAGAAACATCTTGTTGAATGGTTGAGTAAATGAAGTTGGATCCTTCTCCTGAACGGTAATTGGGCTGAACACCGCTAGTAGTTCCAATACCCAGAACAGTAGTACCAAAAGAGATGAACGGAGTTTGAGACCAAGACAAAACACCAAAGCACAGGAAAGAAACGACTAGTATTAATCGAACATTCAGAATAAATAATGGCTCTAATTTTAAGTGGCTGGTCTCCATTAAAACTAATTTAGTGCTTGGTGTTGAGAGCGTAAAAGTAAAGTCTAAAAAAATGTTAAACAAGGACTTTCTGAATTTTAACATTTTGAGAAAAAAAATGCACAGTCGTTGTGTGTTGAACAATAGTCCCATCTATTAACAAGGTTTAAGCAGCTCCGAATTGGTTGTGTTTTTCATTTGTAAAAGCAAAGGTATTAGAGCAGATCGTAGACTATTTACGTTGTTCAGAAATAACTATGTCGAGACGCGATGCATCGCGTCCGTACCACTTCTCGTTTCAATCAGCTTTAACTAAAAAAAGCTGTTCAATCCCGAAACGGGAACAAACAGCCTTTGCTTTATTCCAGATTTAACTGGACTTTACTCGCGGGATTATTGTTTAATCACTTCACTGGTTAATGTTGTTCCATCAATGGAAACGCGAACAAAGTAGGTTCCCGCTTGGAGATGCTCAAGCGATAATGTGGTATTGATACTGTCCGGCTGAACAGTTGAAAGTACTTTTCCGTCAACAGAAACAATTTGAACTTCATCCATTTTCTCTTTTGCTGAAACAGTTACAAATGTTGAAGTCGGATTTGGATAAATGGAAACTGGTTTTGAATTGTCTTCTTCTATTCCAGCATAATTACTTACCTGTACGTCATCAATCCATAAGGTTGTTCCTGGTGTTATCGTATGATTTGTAACTGTACCATAATCCTGTATCGCAGGTGAAGCATAAAAAACGAATTTATCGGCAACTCCATCCATGGCAAATAATAAATCCATGCTAACAAATGTCCAATCTACCGTACTTGAAAGCAAGAGATAATTGATATATAAAAAGTTCTGATTGTCATCAATTATTCCGAATTGGATAAAAGCCGTATCGGTTTCCATTTGAGTGAATTTGTACGCAAATGAAACACGGGTAAAGTAAGTGTCTTCTACAAACGGACCGTCAACAGCTTGAATAATGTAACCAGGAACAGTGTCGCTGCCATTGGATAACCAGGAATTCAAAAATGGATCAACGGTAACTTCAATTTTAACCGCTTGCGTTCCTTCATAGGGCGTTGTTGTTTCAGGAGCAGAATTGAATCCAAGCCAACCTGGCATTTCATAGGTGTTCACATAGTTTGAATTGGACGTCATTGTCGCTTCAAAATCTGCATTTACAATAGGCATTGTTTGAGCTGAAACATACGTCAGCGAAAACAGCATTCCAACGAAGAGAAAAAGTGATTTCATAATACAATTGTTTATAATCATTCGCTAATTATTCAACGATTACTTCTTCGATCATTACTGCTCCATCAATGGAAACGCGAACAAAGTAGGTTCCCGCTTGAAGATGCTCAAGTGACAATGTGGTATTGATACTGTCCGGCAGAACTGTTGAAAGTATTTTTCCGTCAACAGAAACAATTTGAATTTCATCCATCTTTTCTTTTGCCGAAACAGTTACAAATGTTGTAGCCGGATTTGGATAAATGGAAAGCCCGAACTCATTTTGTTCTTCTATCCCAACTCCACCGGGAGAACAAGAAATATTTCTATCTCGATTCACTTCTTCGATTCCGCAATCAGCATCCGTACTTATTAGAAATCGGTACACTCCACTTGTTGGAGGACTAAATGTAATTGGGGTTGTGCCACGTGTATACAAGATGGCATCGTCTTCAGATGCAACTGTAATGTAATCGGTAAGAACGGAGCTGCTCAAAACATATGTTTTATTCATTTCCATGTTTACTAAAGCATATTCACCAGCAAATGCGTCATTAACAATATTTTCTACCGTTCCATTGCACGCCGTCATACTGTACGTTTCTTGTGGCCACTGATAAAGACCATGACAAAAAGTTGGACCGCACTTAACGATTCTACTTCTCGGTATTGAACTTGCGCCACAATTTACATCAGTGTGTAGATAAAAACGGACAACCTGATCTGTTGCAACAACATATTCAAGAGGAGAAAAACCAGCTAGCAAGGCAGTTGTTCCATTTTCATTACTGATCGTTATGTAATCATCCGTCTCTGAACTAGAGAAATGGTACGTATTACCCGCCAATAAATTCACCTTCGAATATTCATTTGGAATACAATCATAATCAATCACCTCTTCTGTTACACCATCACATATTGACGAGCTAAAAGTTGTAGCTGGATATTGTCCGTAAGCTGCATTCAAACAAGGTTCAGGTGCCGTACAACTAACAATTCGTTCCCTGTTTTCCTGTTCTTCCTCACAATTTGAACTTACATGCGTAAAGAACAAAACAACACCTGTGAATGTAGCCTGGTAACTCACCGGAGAAGTTCCGGAAACAAGTACAACATCCTGAACATCCGGATCATAGATTGTCAAATAATCCGTACCAATACTGCTCGAGAACACATAAGTACTTCCCTGATCCACATGAACGGTTGAAAATTCGCCTGCATAACAATATTCACTGATTACCTCTGGTACTCCTGTGAAATTTGTATTGTAAAACGTGTTCTCCGGAAATAATCCATTACCTGCGTTTATACACTGCGAATACGAAACGGATTGGCAGAGACAAAGGCAGACGAAGACTAGTGAAACGTAAATTTTTGCTTTCATAATATTGAGATTTATGAGCAAATGTCTGCTAGTTCAGCCACTAAAAAGAGGGCTAATCGACAAACGACAGATTAAATAGATGAGTTGCAGCCTTCGATACATCCGCCGCAGCGGACACTCAGTCTGACAACTCATCTATTCCTAGAACTCCCCGTAAAATCGATTGATCCTGAACGAAATGCAATGACGTATTGCGATTGTATAGAGTTTAAGCCGAGAACGTGAGGATGATTCTTGTTCCCAATTCCTGCTCGGTATCCACTTCTACTTTACAGTTGATTGCCTGAGCCAGATCGCGAATCAGATGCAAGCCCAAACCGGTTTTGATTCCAACCACCTCCGAAGCGTCATACAAGGCCTTGAACTGACTTTTCGTGGCGCCAGGTCCATTGTCAGTTATGATGAGTCTGGTTGTGTTTGCTTCTTGAAAAACAGACCACGTAATTGTAGGGTTCTCCACTTTTTCCAACGCCTTAATTGCATTTGCCGTCAGATTTCGCATAATGGTGAGCAGGTAATTCAGATCGGTAATGAGTATAACCTTGCTGTCGGTTTCAGTAATGATCTTCACTTTATCGTTGGTTGCGAAATACTGTTGCAATTCCTGAAAAACGTCACCTATATTCAACTCCACCATTGAAGGCTTGAACTGCTGCATTTGACCTTTACTCCACAACAACATGTCCTCCATCGAACGTAAGAGATTTTCTGCACTTTCCATTGTTCGGTGCTCTAGTCGTGCTTTCGTTGCTTCATCCAATAAATCTGGGCTTTCCTTTTGCAATTGTAAGAAATGAATCAAGTTAGCTACCGGACTTCGCAAATCGTGGTTGATAATACTGAAAAAACGTGTTTTGTTGGCGCTTACCCGTTTCAACTCTTCGTTCAAAAGCTCCAATTGGGCATTGTGCCGCTTTCTGTTTCTACTTTGAATATAAAAGAGAAATCCAATGACCAGAACAGCGGCAATCACCAGAAGTGAATACATCAATTGTTGATTGGCTTCGTCAATCTTTAACTGGCTGATGGTATTTTTGGAGGAAAGCTGATTGATTTCACTTTGCTTTTTTTCGTTTTGATAACGCGCCTCCATTTCAGCTACGTTCTTTTTCGATTTTTCCTCAGTTAGCTTTTCTCGAATGTCATCGAATTCTTTTTGATAACGAAAAGCTTCCTTCCATTGTCCCAAACCTGCATATGTTTTCGCTAAAGCACCTTTCAATTCAGAATTTAACTCTGGATCATCTTCAGAAGTAGTTGGTTCGGCTGCTTTGAAATATTTCAATGCACTTGCATAGTCTTTTTGCTTCAGGTGTATCATTCCCGTTGATACAGCAAGTTGAGCTTTCAGAAAATCGTCAGCATACTTTGGAGCCAAATCACGTGCATGATTAGTGTAGGAAAGTGCTGTTTTGAAATCATTCCGATCCGTATAATACTTTGCCAAAATCAAATCACTTTCTATCAATATTCCCCAACAACCGATATCAGCTTCTTTTTTCGCGAGTAAAAGCAAATCACCATATGCTTTCCTGGCATTTTTTGGTTCATTCTTAAAAGAATAACATTCCACTCGATCTTTATGGATGTGAGCAGTTGCCAACTTGTAATCGCGAACATAGACTTCACTTTCCTTTAAATACTCAAGTGCCAGATCATATTTTTTTAAAGCAACATACAATTCACTTACAATGATCAATTGCACACCAAAATTGGTAGAATCTGTAGCATTCGCTTTAGGCAGCAGTTTCTGAAGAGATTTTATTCCTCTGAGCTTATAAGACAACCCACTCTCATACTGTCCAACCCCAATGTAGTAGTCACCAACAATTGAATAGATTTCTGACTTCTCTTTTAGGTTTCGAGTAGTATCAATTACATGCTGAAAAGCTTTTATTGTGCGAGTTTGTTTTTCAGTTTCACCGTAATTAGCATACACATACTGCAATTGTTTAAGTGCTTCCAGTATTCTTTTTGGATTCTTCGCCTTACGTCCAAATAACTCGCTTTTCTCTAAGTAATACGTTGCTGAATCGCTTTCAACACCATAATTAAAGGTTACGCCAATATAGAAATTGAACAACGACAAATACTCATAATCGGTTTTGCTTGTCAGGTTCAACCCCCTTTTACCGGCTACCCGCAGCTTTACATAGCTTTCGTTGACAATAAGTTCATCACAATATTCTACCCAAGATCGGATCCGCTCCTTATTCGTCTTGAGTTTCTTCAAATCAGGTGCTTTTTGTCCGAAAGCAGTTGCGAACACACAACAACATATGAAGGTCAGCAATCGCATCAGGAAAGCAGATTCAACGTTTCTTTATAACCTCTTCCAAGCGGAACCGCCTGATCATTTTTCAGGAATACTTCATTGGAAGAAACCTTTTCAATGTAGGTTTGATTCACAGCAAAACTTCGGTGCACACGGGCGAACGACTGAAATTCGTTTTCCTTGAGAAGATTTCCCAGAGAAATCAGCACACAATGTCTTTTCTCAGTTGTGAATATCAGCGTGTAATCCTTCATGGCCTGAAGGTAAAGAATGGAATGCAATTTGATTTTAATTTGCGCATGACCTTCTTTCACTACAATCGTATCACCACCCAAATTAGCTTCAAAAAGCGATACTTTCTCACGCACTTCCATGTAATCATGAATGCGCTGAATTGTCTGTTTAAAACGATCCGCTTTCAACGGCTTCACCAAAAAATCGAGTGCATCCACTTCAAAACTTTCCACTGCATGTTCGGGATAAGAAGTAATGAAAACACAAATAGCATTCTTAGGAAGTTGTTTCCGCAACTCAATCCCACTCATCTCGGGCATATCGATATCGAGAAAAAGAATGTCAACCGGATGATGTTCCAGAAAAGCGAGTGCATCCAAAGGCGAAGCAAACACCTCCAGCACCTTGATCTCAGGATAATTCCTCAGGCAAGATTGTACCATCAGGCGGTCTAATTCATCATCGTCAACTATTATGCAATTCATTGGAGGAGTTACTAATTACAAGTACCAAATTACGAATGAAATGGTTAGGAATTGGTAATACTCTTTTACAATTTAATTGTTCTCTTTTTTCTGACAAAAACTTCTGTATCACCATCACCATTGTACCTTAACAATTTTGCGGTATCGGGATGAATAAAAATCAATCTGTCTCCTGAACGGGATTCGAAACTGTAACTCTTTGATGCATGATCCTCTTCTCCATTCATTCCATCTCGATAAACCAATTTGCCATTTCTATAATAGCTAAATCTCCCTGGATCCAAAGTGAAAAAGCAATTCCTATCAACATGTTTGGAATTATCCTTAAAAGAGATGCGGTATGATTGTTTCCAAACACTTTTTAGTTCTGTTACCATCTTACTTGTGAAGTAGTATATAAATCTCCTTCCAGGCTCGTGAGACTTCATTACCAATTCATCATCATCCAATTTGATCAATTGAAAATCGAGAAATCCATTCATTTTCAGTTCATTTCCAGACAAAAACCAAACTTTTCTTACAGGAGGCCTGCAACCAAGAATATAAGAATCTCGATCCTCAGAACATTTATTTTCAACATTATAGACGCTATCAGCGCTAAAATTTATAATGATTCGATTGCAATCGTTCAAACTACCCCATTTCTGCTCTCTGTCTTTGCCCAAATAAACTTTTGTCAAAATCCATCTTTTGCCTACAAGACGTTCTTCACCTGAAGGATTATTGCATGAGCATATGAGAAGCAAGAGTGATGTGATGACAATCAATGAACCATGAAGTCCGAATACCATTTTTAAAATGCTGATTTTGAACATGGATCAAATTTAACGGAAAATGAAAAGGATCATTAGCCGCTGAAACAATGGTTTGAGGGTTTGGATAAATGGAAACAAAAAATCCCGTCAATGTAAACATCAACGGGAAAAGAACTCAATATCTGCGACTTAACCTATTTACAATACTCACGGAAACAATAAAGTCGTGAAAACACAAATTATTTTCTCAATTTCTTTAAATAATCTGTTATCTCCGTTTCCCATTTCCCAAAATGCAGAACTCTTTTAAGGAATTGTTTACTATTCATCGCTTCCCTCTTATCCTTAAAAATATTGTCTTCATAATTTTCTATCGAGAAAATGTAAGTCGCATTACCCGCATACATTGCTTCTAATACGATAATTCCCAAATCTAAAAACCCAAAAACCAGATATCCAAAGAAACCATTAGGACCTTTACCTCTCAATTCAGGTCCGAATTCCATTAATACATGTAATCGTTTCTGAAAAGCAGTATGATCAGCTTCATTTTTATTATACTTTTTGGAAATCTCAACAAGATTTTCAATATTCTCTTCAGACAATTTCCCTTTCGGTAAAAGTTCCTGTTCGAAGATTTTATTAAAGTGGATTGCCGGTTCATACTCAGCATTGAATACTTCAAATTCACCAAACATCTCACAAAACAAATTTATTACATGGGTGTTTTTTCTTCTCGAAATCTCATCATTCAAAAAAATCAATTGAGTTGAAGAAACTATTTTTTGTCCATGAATGTTTTCTTTGAACTCAATTGGAATTTCAAATTTATGTAGCATCTCTTTTTTATACACATGAAAATCCCTATAAAAGTCAATAAGGGAGCCATCTTTTCTTGTATATCTTATATGAACAGTTTTTATCTCTTTTTCTTCAGGAAATTTTCTGACATATTTACCATGGATGTTCGCTCTTGTTGCGGGTCCCGAAGATTTCGGGATATGTGAATTGTTATGAATAAATACTTTGGGGAGTTTATATTTATCTAAGTTCGGAGTCTTAATGTAATCCTCAAGCAAGATACCAATATAAAACTGGTCTCCTTCCTTCAGAAATGTCTGTAAATATCTATGTGAGTTTAAAATTCTATTTCGTTTCATTTGATCATTTTTAGTGAATTGGTAATTCTTTTAATGAAGGAGAAAAGGAACTTCCTCATCTCCTTCATTGTGGTAGATTTAAGCGTAACGAATAAGTCTCCAAACAACACCTTTATTATCATAAGGTGGCATTTTGTTTCCTTTTGAGATTGGTGCAGTGGTAGATGGCGTTCCAACTACTTCCCAAACCCCACTTTCTGGGCAGATTTCCCCAGTCTTTGCTGTTGTACCAATTGGTTTTTTCATATTGTATTAATTACATTTATACAAATATGATACTGCGCCACAGCTGAGCAAAAAAGCATTTCCAAAACCAGAACTTGTCTTTCCGAAAGCACTATTGTTGTTTCCCAATCAAAAGAATTTATTCAACCATTTTGATAGTTTACTTGTTATTCCTTTTTGCTCACTATTTTTCCAGCGTTGGATAAGAATCCTCAAATCTTCGGAAGAATATTTACTGACGTTTAGGAAAAGTATCATGGTATCCTTCAAAATGAATTTATTTTCACTTGAAGAAAACAAGAAATAGATAAAGATTCGGATACGAAGAACTATATGTAAATTGATGTCTGAATAAGCAGGAGGCATTGTTCTTGCTATCACATTCCAATATTTCTGTTGTTCTTGTAAGACCAATTGCTTTTCCATTTCTTGACGTTGTATCTCAAGACGTTCATAACGATCGTATCCACGAACAAGTTCAAGGAAAACCAGTGTTGCAAAACGACGTTTGATCATATCACTCTCCATCCACTTATATAAAGTTTTCTCAACTTCTGTTAACGGTCTTGGCTGGTTTGAAACCCAAACTGAATAAATTTGCTTATCTCTGAAATACGTTTCACTTTCTTCCATTTCTAACCGCTGTTTTGCATATATCTTACCCCAACATTCAACGAGATGCAAGCGCTGTTGTTTATTTAGCTTACCTATTGTTTCATTTGTAAAATTTGCAGCAAGATCAAAATCATTTGACTGAACTTTTGCTAATAATCTTAGAACGCAAGCAACAACTTCTACACGTTTTTCTTGTGTAATTAGTGGTGCAAGAATATCAACGTAAAGTCTCGTGTTAGAAAACGCCTCAATTTTAGACAAATTTGCCATTTCAAGTACCTCCAATATGATTATCAACCGATTATCTCGGTTTGTAGTCATAACTCTCCTATTTAACTCTGAAGAGTCTTCCAAACAAGCATTTAACCATCTTTTCATTGCTGCAGGAACCTGATCCGGATAAGTTTCAAGTGCTTGCAATAGTCCTTTTACAACTGGCTCTCGTAAGGATCTTAACGGCATAAGTTCATCATAAATGACGTTCTCTAATTGTAGTGAGTGATGATGAATAAATTTGGGTAGTGCTTTGGCAATACTATCGTTGAGATTATGTTTAATCTCAGCATCCTTAGCGAAATGAATCATTCCTTGAATAATATCCTCATGCAGCTTATTTGGTTGATCGTAGTAAGAGGCCTGACCTAAAGCGGAAACGGCGGTTGCCTTTATTAAATCAATTGCATCAATATCCAAAGTAGAGGAATCTTTAGTATTTCTTGCAAACAATTCATGAATGCGATTTGAAATCGAGTCATCTTCTTGCCAATTTTTCAATGTTTTAAAAAACAAATCCTCATGACCTGTCAAACGCCATTGCGCCATTGCCTTTGCACAAATGTTTTGCAAATGACTTTTTCCCGTCGCAGCAAGTTCTAACAAATGATTTTCTATTAAACCAAATTCTAGTGTTCCTGTAATACGAAGTGCTTCAGTAAACGATTTTCGAATCCATACACGTTTTGTTGGTGTACCATACAAATCCCAGTTTAAGGGTTTCTTAGAATAAGAAAGTTCAGTCATCTCATAGAATTGCTGAAACGCAGTCTTAAAATGACGTCGATATTCCTGTTTTCCCAGTTCCAATAAAATTGATTTACTCGAAACAGATTTACTTATCAGGTATTGCTGATCATCTCGTGTTTGGATAGAGAAAAAAGAATCAAGAAATGATAAGTTGAAGTAATCGATAGCTTTCAATGAAGGTTCACTTGTTGTCCAAAAACTTGAATCTGTAATATTGTTAAGCGCTTCAAGAAATTGATCAATTAACATCCCATCAAATAGAGCAGCACTCATTGCCAGTATTTTACTTCGGTGATCAAGTTGATAGAACCAAGATTTGACCATTTGTTCAGTACCTTGACACAAGGTGTTTATCAATTCATTCAATTTGTAATCACTAGGAAAATCCATAAGTCCAGCATAATAACTGGCAAACAATTGAATTTGATCAATTGAATCCAATCGACTAACCGCTTCTGAAATTTTTGTATTCGGGCTTAATAAGAAATCATTTTCAAATGAAACCTCTTGTAAAAATATCGGTCGATTTTGTTTCAGTTTCACAAAAAACAGATCAATCAATTGCTCATTTGTATAATGTGAGCCATCTGGCACTGAAAACCAAAAATCCTTTACCATTGGTCCTGCTTTTAACCATGTCTCATAACCACCATTTACAGTAATTATGAAGAGGCAAGATTGATTGTTCGCTTGCTTAACTAAACGATCAAAATGATAATCAATCTTTTCAGGATGAAGATCATAGAGTAACACTATTTTTTGATAACACTTCTCCTCTTCTAAGAATTCTGTTATTGAAACACGTTTTTCCTGGTTTTCTCCTTCACGCAACATTTCAACCACTTCCATATTATGGTAGTTGTCGATACTTAAAAGTTCTTTTGCTACATGTCTTGCAAGGTCACTTTTCGAAATCAACTTGTGATCTGAGATTAAAACAATTCTTTTTTCCTTAATTACTCGTATCAAATCAGACAAATAATTCGGCGATAAATACTCATCATCATATTTGTCAAAGTGAACTTGAGTAAAACGATCGTTTATCTGATTGTAATATTGATAAATATCTCCCCCGATCGATAAATTTTCTGCTTGAATCGACTCAGCAGAAACTGCGGTTCCCTGCTCCTGTTTAATAGCTAATAAATTGTTCATTTGTTTTCTCTTTTATGATTGTGAATAGTTTGATTAATATCACCGAGGCTGGTATTCTCACTGTATATATTACCTTGCAAGAATACTCCTGAGCCACTATTTATATTCTGAATTCTGCCTGATTGCGTTACAACTTCATTCTCATAAGAATTTGTCGCAATGATTAATTGTTCTTCCAAAAACAGAAGTGTTGAAAGTATTCCAGGAACACCACCAATAATTTTAGATTGATTCATACCGGAAATAAATGGTGACGTGGTATCATCAATCTTATTAAGATCGATCCATACAGGAACAACTCTCCCTAACTGAATCAACTCACTCCATGAAGGAGATTTAATTTCGTTAACCTGGCTTTTACAAGTGATTGGGAGCGTCCAAATTATGAATGAGCAATCTTTCAATTTAGTTTGAATGTGCTCTATTTGTTCTTCAAGAGTATTTTCTTTAGAGATAATTATTTCAAACTGAATTGACGAGGTGCGTTTAGCAAAAGATAGTATCGGGATCAGTTTCATCTCTAAACTTTCCGGAACAAAAACAACAAGTTTAAGGTCAGAAACAACTAATGAATCCAAATACTTCTTAGAAATATACTCTCTCGAAGAGCCTAGTGTTTGCAACCAGTGATCCCAATCCTTTAAACCTCCATGTTTTAGTAGTAGATCGATATACATGTTTCTTTTTGAAACATAATTATCTTTTTTGAGAGCGGATTTAGCATCTGACAATAGATCAACGAGATACTTTTCATTAGGACCATCTTTGCTAGCATTTGGATTTAATTTACTACTCAACTCGTGAAGACCAGTATGGTTCATTTCAGTCCGACTAAGCCATGAACAAAATTGCAGAAGTTTTATAATCTTATCTGCTTCGTATTTAGTTGCCATAATTTAAAATTTGGCCCAAATAGAAGTCTGAAAGTTTACTAACTAAAATTTTATTCCCGAAAGACGAGATTTAGTTTCCGAACGGAACAATTGATTAACCGAATTTTTATAAAATGCTAAGGTGACGATTAAACGATTCTTTGAAAGAGTCAGAAACTTTTAGAAATTTACCTGATGTCATTTCTATTTCGTTTCCTCTAATTTGTTTGATCTTCTTCAAATTGATTTGATGTGATCGACTTATCGGAATTAAGTCTTGAAAATCCATTTTTTTGGCAACATTTCCCATTGCCGATGACAATGTTGACTTGGACCCATCTGTAAAGTAAATGTCACAATAACTTCGTGCTGCTTCAAGATATTCAATTGATTCCAACTCAATTCTAATTTTCACACCATCTTTATTTGTAACAAAATAAAGTAATCTCTTACTAGTACTTTCTATATTACTTGAAAGATCAATATCCAAAAGAGCATTACGTAAATTAAGTAAGTCAATTGGCTTAGAAAGATTTTTTAGTGGTGCAGTACTTTTTGCCAATGAATAAGTTGTAAAATCCTGAATACTTGACAGATAAATAAATGATATTCCTATTGACGACAGTTTTTCTCCCAAATCAATTCCAGTAAGTTCTCCGATCAGTTCAATATCAAGTAATACCAAATCCGGTTTTTCTAATCTTATCGCAGAGAAGGCTTCCTCATAACTTTCAGCAATTGCAGTAACACGATAATTCAGTTGCTGCAGTTTATCTTGCAAGTCATCTGCAACGAAAGGGTCATCTTCGACTATTAGAATCTTCATACTGAAAGTTTGATACTTTTGAGAAATCTAAGGTAACAAAATTTGGACCCATGAAATATTATGCACTATTCACATTATGCCTTGTTATTCATTTTTCAAAAGCCCAAACAACCTTTAACAAACTCTACGATAAAGGTTATGAATCGCTGGCTGATGGTGATATTTTACAAGCAAAAGATTACCTTGAAAAAGCACAAAAGATAATTCCCTCCAATATTTCTTTGGAAGACAAGGCTAATTTCCACAATGATTTGGGCGTTACTCTTTACCAATCTGGTGAATTTAAGAAAGGTATCAATCAGTACATTGTTGCCTTAGGTTGTTATCGTAAAATGCGAAACGACAGTTTAGTAGCAGGGACTTTGCATAATCTTGGACTAGCTTACAAAGACATTGGATTATTCTCCCGAGCAATTCAAGAGCTTACCGAATCGGCAAGAATATTTGAAAAAAACGGGAACAACAAAGAACTTTCATCTGCATGGAATAGTATTGGAAATGTGCAACGAAAAATTGGAAATTACCCTAAAGCACTTGAATACCATTTCAAAGCACTCAAGATTCGACAACATATACAATATGATAAAGGTATTGCTGATTCCTATCATAACATGGGAGCTGTTTTTCTCGATCTCAAACAATTTGATAAATCTGAATATTACCTGCAGAAGGCATTAAAGCTAAAAAAAAGGTTGCAGAACAAGTCAAATGAATTAACAACCTTAACCTTACTGGGTCAACTATACACGGAAACGAGTAATTCTAAAAAAGCGCTTATCTATTTGTCCACCGCATATAATTTGAGATTAGATTCAGGAAACTCATCTAAAATTGCATCTAGTCTCTATTACTTAGGCACCTATTATTTAAGTGTTAACAATGATAAAAGAGCATTAGAATTGTTTGTACAATGTGAAGAGTTAGCTCTTGAATCGAACGACCATCAATTACTGGAAGAGACTTTACGCAGTGAGATCAGTATTTTAAAAAAGCAACATAGGACAGCCACTCTACTCGCTAAATATGAGGAATTGCTCTCTACCCAAGAAGTTGTAGCAAAGGAAGAGAATCGAAAAACATCTGCCAGAATCGAGATTATATACGATGTTCAGCGAAAAAATCGTGAAATTCAGTCAAGAAGAAAACAAACAAAACTTGATCATATTCGAATCGAAAATCAAGTGCTTCGAAATCAGCAACTCATTGGTTGGCTTATTGGAACAGTCGTCATAATCATAATTGTCCTTCTAGCCTGGTATCAATTGAATCTTCGGAAAAAGAGAATCCAACATCAAAACGAGGAATTAGAAAAGCAAAAAGAAGAGATCGTTCATCTTCATAATGAACTTAGTCACAGAACTAAAAATTATTTCGGAATGCTCTCCGGTATTTTAAAATCTGACAGATCAACTACACAAAATCAGGAAACCATTCATTTCTTAGATCAAAATATTCGAAGATTAGATGCAATGGCTTTAGTACAACATTACTTACTGGAGGATTCATCTCGCAGAAATAAAGAAGTCCGCCTTGATGCTTATTTCAGTAAACTAACTGATCTGATCGTTTTGAATTTATTTCCTCACGGTAGTAATCTACAGCTATCCAAAAAAATCGATCTCATTTACCTCGATTATGATATAGCAATGAGGTTAGCTATTGTATTAAACGAATTATTATGTAATGCCATTGAACACGGTCTGATGAATATTCCTAATCCTGAGCTTCATACTTCAGTATTCCAAAATGGCAATAAAATCACATTACTTGTAAAGGATAATGGTTTGGGACTTACCCAAAAATCCACCCATACAAATGAATCTAAAGGTTTGAGTTTGATTTCCAAGCTACTGAAAAAAGTGAATGGAACGATACATTTTTACAATGACAGTGGTTGTATAGTAGAAGTAGTCGTTACAATATAGAAAATCCGGACGGTAAATCGCCCGGACTTCTTTAACACTTGATTTTAATCAACAATAATATTGACGTTTCTATCAGCGTTTACGTGAATGGTGTCCGTAACATATGGAGTAGAAACCCCAGGAACAGTTACCTTAAAATAGTATTTTCCAATTGTAACTGTTTGTTGAAATTCACCAAGACTATCCGTGTACTGATCACCGACTTTTACATTACTTAAATAAGTCATTGTTTCAACATGTGCATTGTAAACAACCAAATTATTACGTTTTTTGACTCTTCCACGAATGATCGGATCATCATCATCTTCACCTCCATCTTTGTTATTCAAATCACAAGATGTGATTTTCGCTTTACGAAATTTCGTGTTTTCTTCTTTTTTACACGATACTGTAATTGCCCCCATTCCAACAAGAATCAACAGGGAAGCAATCATGAATTTATTTGTTTTCATTGTAATTTGCTTTTAAAACTGTTTTCAAATTGCCGTGAGGCGAGTCCGTAAAAACGGATTTCTCACGACGGTTCTGTTGGGAGAATATGCCTGCTCTGCCGTTACCTCTTCTCCCGAGAGGAAAAGCATCGCAGACATTTGGATAAACCAACACAGGCCCTAGAAACCTGAATGCGCACTGTCGTTCGTTAGCTAATCGAAAGACTTATTGGCTTATCGTTGAAACAAAATTGCGGACATATTTTGGCGGTTAAAAGGGTTAAAAAGAAACTATATAGAACCCTTTTCGGTTTGATTTCAAATGCTTAAAAAGCAATGTTTTACAATTAAACAATGAAGAAGAATATTTTATAAAAAACTGAAAAGGAAAAATCCAGTATCCTAAGAAAGAGCATGAATTAGGTCAATCTAAATATTTCAAAATCAATTTCTTTAAAGAAACATGGTGTTCCATTATCAAAAAAATCCTGAAAATCCTTGCAAATTGAAAACAGTTCCCTATTTTTGTCCTCCCGTAGCAATCGAGTTATGGTAATAAATATGCGAGAGTAGCTCAGTTGGTAGAGCACAACCTTGCCAAGGTTGGGGTCGCGAGTTCGAATCTCGTCTCCCGCTCAAGTTCTTACAGTCTGTAAGAATTGGATTAAAGTCCGCTCGAATGGTGGAATTGGTAGACACGCCGGACTTAAAATCCTGTGCCCATCTGGGCGTGCGGGTTCAAGTCCCGCTTCGAGTACAGAAGAATTGAAGGAAGACTTTGGTCTTCCTTTTTTATTCTAAAAAGCTTGTGAATTGGCTTCCACCTTTCACAGGAATTAAGATCCCGTTGATGTTTACATTGACGGGATTTTTTGGTTTATCAGGATTCCAAGTTCTAGCAAGCTATTCCTAAAGCATCCCTAATTAGCCATCCAATCTTCGCATTTAATTAATCGTTAAATAATTCGCTGTTCCGTTTGCAAGGGGTAAATTTAGACTTCTAAAAAATAAAAGGAATTATGAGTGTAAAATCAATAGTTAAGGCAATGGCCTTTCTTGCTATCGGAACGTTCTCGTTTCAGGCAACAGCACAAAAAATAACGATGCCAGCACCAAGTCCGGCACAAACGGTAACTCAAAAATTTGGTTTGGGTGATGTAACGGTAGAGTACTCTAGACCAGCGGCGAAAGGCAGAGTAGTGTTCGGCGATATCGTTCCTTTCGGAAAGATCTGGAGAACAGGTGCAAATGCAACTACAAAAATCACCTTTACTACAGATGTTAAGGTTGAAGGTAAGGACGTGAAAGCGGGAACTTACGGAATCTATTCTATTCCTAACAAATACAGCTGGGAAGTGATGTTGTACAACGACGTTACTCTGAACGGAAATGTAGCGGAGTACAAGACAGAGAACGAAGTTGCCCGTTTCAAGGTTTCAACGAAGAAAACAGGAGCTTTGGTTGAGTCGTTCACTATTGGTTTAGACAACGTATTGCCAACTGAAGCTCTTTTAACGCTTAGCTGGGAAAACACGGCTGTTTCGCTGAAGTTAACTACCGACATTGACGCTGCAGTAATGAAAAGCATCGATGAATCAATGAAATCTGAAAAACCAGATTATTTCCGTGCAGCTCAGTATTACCTTGAAAACGGTAAAGATTTGAAACAAGCGCTAATTTGGGTAAACAAAGCGGTTGAAGAAAATCCAACAGCATTCTACATGTTCTACACGAAAGCGAGAATTGAATATGCATTGAAAGATAAAGCTGCTGGAAAAGCGAGCGCTGAAAAAACAATTGCACTTGCGAAAGAGGCTAAAAACGATGACTACATTTCATTGGCTACGAAATTGCTGGCTGAGAATAAGTAATCAGAATACCATTCATGTGAAGAACCTTTCTGCTTTGGTGGGAAGGTTTTTTTGTTTTTCGGTGGTAGTAAAAACACATTGTAACATAGTGTTTTCACAAAGTCACATAGCTTTTTATACTTTAACAGTAAAAAAGACAGATGATGAATGGAATTGAGTCTGCCTATCTGACAAAAAGATTCAGTTTACCAGCAATCGACCGAATGAAAAACAACATACTCCAAATTCCAGAATAGAACAAAATTCTACTGCCTATTAGTTCCAATTGGCCCAAAAAACTATGTGTCTATGACCGGCTATGTGACTATGTGTTTCCTCTAAGTCTAATCAATCCTCACCTTGTCTTTCGGGCGTTCACCAATGAACAACTGCAAGAATCCAGCTATAATGAGCACCAACAAACAACCGATCACATTCAACCACAGGAAGGAAATGACGTCAACACAGTAAATGGCAATCACGATCAACTCCGTAACAATTGCTCCCCAGAAAACGGCTTTTCCACCTATTCGCTTTAAGTAGAATGCGACAAGGAAGATCCCGAGAATGGTTCCGTAAAACAAGGATCCGAGCACATTCACGGCTTCAATCAAACTTCCCAGCTGACTGGCAAACATCGCAGTGGCAATGGCAAAAACGCCCCAACCAAAGGTAAACCAGCGCGACGCTTTGTAATAGTGAATTTCCGATTTGTCTTTTACCCACAAACGTTTGTACAAATCAATAACGGTAGTAGAAGCCAGGGAATTCAACGCTGCGGCAATACTTCCCCAGGCGGCTAGAAAAATCATCGCAATAAGTAAACCTATCAATCCTTTGGGAAGATTTTCTACCACAAAATAAAGGAAGATATAATTGGTGTCGTTTGTATCGGCGGTTGGATTTGCCTTCTCCATTACCTTCAAGGCCTTTTCACGAACCTTTAGCGCACTCGTTTCTGTTTCATGTAGTTTATTGGTCCACTCGCCCACCTCAGCTGAATTGCCGTTTTCTATGGCCTGCGACAACTGAATGGTTTGCTTTTTTCTTTCTGCGGTGAAGCCGTCGTATTGTTTTTGAAGCGACTTGAATTCATCTCGATATTCCGAAACCAGCACTTTCTCCACTTCTTTCTGATTAAAGAAAATAGGCGATTGATAGAACATGTAGAATACGAACACCAAACTTCCCACAAGTAGAATCAGGAATTGCATCGGTACTTTCACCAAACCGTTCATCAATAAACTTACCCGACTTTCTTTCGTGCTTTTTGCTGTCAAATACCTTCCAACTTGCGATTGATCTGTTCCGAAATAAGACAGTGCCAGGAAGAATCCACCAATCAATCCGCTCCAAAGATTGTACTTGTCTTTCCACCATGCTGAATCGGTGACGTCAATTTTGGTTTCAATCACATCCAGCTTGCCCATTTTACCTGCTACATGCAAGGCATCGGTAAATCCAACACCGTCCGGAAGCATTTTCACAACAAGATAACCCGCCAAGAACATTCCGATAAACACAATGATCAACTGCTGCATTTGTGTATAAGTAACGGCCTTTGTTCCACCAGCAACAGTGTAAATAATCAGGAATCCACCCATTACTAAGTTGGTGTAGTAAATGTTCCAACCCAAAAGTGTTGCTAAAATAATCGACGGTGCATAAATGCTGATTCCAGTAGAAAGGGCGCGTTGAACCAGAAACAAAATGGAAGCGAGTGAACGGGTTTTCAAGTCAAAACGCTCTTCAAGGTATTCATAAGCCGTAAAGACTTTGAGTTTATGATAAATGGGAATGAAAGTGATACACAAAACCACCATGGCAAGCGGCAAACCAAAATAGTACTGAACGAAGCCCATTCCATCGGTATACGCTTGTCCGGGAGCTGAAAGAAAGGTAATTGCACTGGCTTGGGTTCCCATTATGGAAAGCAGAATAAGCAGCCAGCTCATGTTGCTTCCACCTTTGAAATAACCGTCGAGGGTTTTCTCGGTTTTGCTTTTATACAAACCGTAACCAATTACACCTAAAAGTGCAGCAATCAGAACTATCCAGTCGAGTGTACTCATGAAAAATACTGTGTAAAGCAATAAAAGAGAATGATGAGCACCACCAAAACGGCAATCACACCAACGTATGACCAAGTCCAGTTTTTCGTGTCGTTATCTTCTTCCTCTATCATCTCTCGTAACTTTAAAATTGACGTTTATTGAACGTTTTGAGGTAAACTCAACAAATTCACAAACAAACGATATGCTCCTGGGACTCCAGCTGGTAATTCGCGAAAGAAGACCAAACCGGTATAAACAAAGTTTCCTTTCCCATATTTCCCAATGATCAAACTACCAGCGCTCGCTTTCTCGTTCGGATCGTTCATGGAAAACACAGTTTCATAATTGGGATCGAGCTCCGTAGCGAAGTAAATTCCGCGTTCCTGAATCCAACCATCAAAATCGCTTTGGGAAATTTTATTCGGCGTATTAAGCACCACATGATTCGGGTTGGTAAATTCCACTTTGGCATTGTCATCCGTTACCCGATCTCTGGAAATGGTAAACGGATAAGGTCCGATTTTCGTTTCCATAGGAGCAATGCGGTTGTTGGTATTGTACTGTACGACCAAATTTCCACCTTGCTTCACAAATTCCATCAAACGTTCGTGGTAAATGGGCATTCTATCGTTCGTATTGTAGGCTCTAATTCCGGCAACAATGCTTGAGAATTTGGACAAATCTCCATTCATCAAAAAGTCATCCGTAAGAACCGTTACTTTGTAACCAATCTGCTCCAAACAAGCCTGTACATTGTCTCCTGCTCCGGGAATGTAGCCAATTTCGCTACCTGTTTTTTTCAAATCAACAAAAACCACTTTCGCCTTGGCGTCTGTCAAAAAGAACTGATAAGGAATGTGATCGTACTCGATGCGTTGGATGCTTTTCGTGTAACTATTGCCATCAACAAGCACTGCTGCCAATAGTTCACCGCTTTTCACACCTTTTTGAGGCGTTAGAATGGCATTCACCACTTGCTCGTCGCCTTTCTTTTTAAGACGAACATCGGCATTCAGTACTTCTATCTTCCAACCTGCGGGCAATGTTGCCTGAAATTTTCCATTCACTTCGTCTTTGTTCGCTTTCACCGTGAAGGAAACATTTTTGGGTGTCAACTCATTGAATACAAATACCTGATTCGATAAATTTACAGTAACTGGAGGCAGAATTTCAAACGGACGGTAAACTTCTCCCTTCACGGGGTCGGTAGCTTTGAACACAAGCGGACGTTCCACTTTGAATTCCTTTCCTTCCACCACAATTGTAAAAACAACAACTTGCGTGCTCTTGTTTTCCGGAGATCCGATAAGCTGTGCTTGCTTTACGTTATACATTCCTACCGAATGCGATTCGTTCAACCAATAAGGAGCTGAAAATCCTACCGAAGACGAAAGTTTTTCCTTTTGCTGGAACGTGAACAACTTGTTTTTTGTCAGCACGAATGCACTGTCTTTCTTACTTTGTCCAAGGAAATCAATGGTCTTTAATCGAACAAGATCAGCACTTCTTGAAATGATCTGAGCAGAAATTGTCACTTCACTTCCCGGAACCGAACTATATTCAGAAACATTCGCTTCCAGCCATAGTCCTGAACATTGTAAGATCAGTTCCTGACAAGCCTGTAACTTCAACTTCTTCCAATAAGCCGTGGTTTTATCCTTGTCATCGAGTAGCAGGATCTGATTGTAAACGTCTATCAATTTGCTCACGCTTTTCTCCGGAGCCATCGGATTGAATGAAGTGATAACCGCCGAAAGAAGTGCTTCAGTATTTTGTCCACTTGGTATGCGACTCCAGCTCGTGTTGATTCCTTCAAACAAATCTGTTGTTACAGCATCGCCTTTCAGCAATTTAAAATATTCGATGTTTTCGCCTCGCTGTTTTGCAGAACCGAAACCCTGACTTTTATGCATGGAACGACTATTCGCTGCTACTTCACCATAATTCAACCCCAACAACGGATTGTACGCACCTACATCCAATTTCAACTGATCTGGTGCAGTGGTATTGTTCCCACCAAAATTAAAGGTGTTCCAAAAAATACGCTTGGTTTTCCACACTTGAACTTCTTTCAATTGTTCTGGAAATTTGGTCGGATCGGCAGCTAGGTCAAAGGCTTCTAAAGCCAAAATTGCTGATGCCGTGTGATGTCCGTGTCCACCCTCGCCTGTTGTAGGAAAACGACAAATGATGACATCGGGTTTAAAACGTCGAATAGCCAAAACTACATCAGCGAGAATACTGTCTTTGTTCCAAATGGTGAAGGTTTCTTCCGGATTCTTGGAGAACCCGAAATCATTGGCACGTGTAAAAAACTGTTCTGCACCGTCAACTCTGCGTGCTGCCAATAATTCTTGCGTACGAATCAAACCAAGCGCTTCACCTTGTTCACTTCCAATCAAATTTTGTCCACCATCACCACGAGTAAGTGAAAGATAGCCGGTTCTATAATTGCGCTCTTTTGCCAGGTAACCCAGCAATCGGGTGTTTTCGTCATCTGGATGCGCTGCAATGTAAAGTACAGAACCCACGGTATTCAATTTCTTCATTTCCTGAAGAATCTCGGAGGAATTTAGTTCGGGAGATGATTGTGCGTGAAGAAAAGAAGTAATTGTGAGTATGTAAAAAACAACCAGATATCTCATTTTGTTGGACGGAAAGTTAAACAAACCCCTAACTTAAGGTTTATTGAGTAAGCTGGAATTGGTTTTACAGTGCTTTAACAAAAGTTTAAAGGAAAAACTATTGACTCTTACAGAAAATAAACTTAGCCCCCTGTCAATTTCTTAATCTCGTTCAATTTCATCAATGCCTCAACTGGCGTCAATGTATTGATATCAATAGAAACCAATTGCTCATGGATTTGCTCCAAAACAGGATCGTTCAACTGGAAGAAACTCAATTGCATATTGCTTGTTTCCGCAGCCGCTTTTACGTTTGCTTTGCTTTGTTTTTTCGAAACAACACCATTTAATCCAGTAGCTACGCTTTCAAAATCTTCTTGGTGACTGAGCGGAGTCGAAGTCACCGCCCCCGATCTATGCGTAATCTCCAATTCCTGCAACATCAATTCCGCTCTTGCAACCACTTGCTTTGGCATACCAGCCAATTTTGCTACGTGAATTCCGAAACTATGCTCGCTTCCACCAGGAATCAATTTACGTAAGAAGACGATCTTCTGACCAGTTTCCTTCACCGAAACTGTGAAATTCTTGATACGGGCAAATTGTTCCTCCATTTCGTTCAGCTCGTGGTAATGCGTTGCGAAAAGTGTTTTCCCTTTTGAGTTCGGGTGCTCGTGTAAGTATTCTGCGATTGCCCACGCGATTGAAATTCCATCGTAAGTACTTGTACCGCGACCAATTTCGTCAAGTAAGATCAAACTGCGATCGGAAAGGTTATTCAGAATACTGGAGGTTTCGTTCATTTCCACCATGAAGGTAGATTCACCAGTAGAAAGGTTGTCAGAAGCACCAACACGCGTAAAGACTTTATCGACAACACCTAAAGTGGCACTTTCAGCAGGAACAAACGAACCAATTTGCGCCATCAAAACAATCAAAGCCGTTTGACGAAGCAAGGCACTTTTACCCGACATGTTCGGACCGGTAATCATGATAATTTGTTGATCGTCTTTATCGAGATAAACATCATTCGGAACGTAATATTCGCCAGCTTTTAACTGATTTTCAATTACCGGGTGACGACCATCTTTGATGTCAATCACAAAACTCTCATCGACCTTTGGTTGATTGTAATTATTTACAACCGCTCTATCCGCAAAACAAGTCAAACAATCCAACTGCGCTATAACATACGCGTTGTACTGAATTGGTTTTACATGTTGTTGCAATTCTGAAACGAGTGCTGAGTACAATTCCGATTCGATTCGTGCAATCTTGTCTTCAGCTCCCAGTATCTTGGTTTCGTATTCCTTCAATTCCGGCGTAATGTATCGCTCCGCATTCACTAAGGTTTGCTTACGAATCCATTCTTCAGGAACTTTGTCTTTGTGTGTATTTCGAACTTCGAGATAATACCCGAAAACATTGTTGAATGCAATTTTCAAACTGGGAATTCCTGTTCTCTCCGATTCTCGCTCCTGCATTTCTTCCAGATACTGTTTTCCATTATCTGAAATGGCGCGAAGGTCATCCAACTCGGAATGAACACCATTATTGATCACCGGGCCTTTCCCCAACATGACTGCTGGTTCAGGAAGAATCTTGCTTTCAATCGCATCAATGAACGAATCACAATCCGTAAGCTGAGAAGCCAATTTCGAAAGCAATTCGCCCTTTTCTTTTGAGATCAATGCTTTAATCGGACCAATGTGTTTCAGAATTCTGCTGAAAACCATTAGCTCCTTTGGATGAATCCGTCCAACAGCAACTTTAGAAATCAAACGTTCGATATCGCCTATTGCTTTCAATTCCAATTGCACGGCATAGCGCAAATCGGCATTCTTCACCAAAGCAGCAACTGCATTCAATCGATTATTGATGGAAGTTGTTTCTTTCAACGGCATAACAATCCAACGCTTCAATAAACGTTCACCCATTGGGGTTTGCGTTCCATTCAGAATGTCGAAAAGGGTTTTTCCACCGTCGTTCAATGGCGAAATCAATTCCAGGTTCCGAATGGTGAAGCGATCCAACCAAACCGATTTCTCTTCTTCAATTCGCTGAATTTGCGTAATGTGTGATACCGAATTGTGTTGTGTTTCCCCCAAGTAATGAAGGATTGCTCCGGCAGCTATAATTCCGTTGGTATAATGCTCAATTCCGAATCCTTTCAGTGAATTCGTATTGAAATGATTGGTGAGTTTTTCGTTCGCAAATGGTTCTGTAAAAACCCAATCGTCGAGCTTATAGTTGTAGTATTTCATCCCGAAACTATCGGAATAAACACTGTGCTTGTTTTTTTGGTAAACAATCTCTTTGGGTTCGAAGCCTTGAATGAGTTTGTTCAGATAATCCAATGTTCCTTGCGCCACAAAGAATTCACCAGTGGTCACATCCAAAAAGGCAATTCCATGGTTGTTTCCATCAAAATGAATCGAAGCAAGAAAGTTGTTTTTGTGACCATCAAGTAACTTATCACTGAAAGCAACACCTGGAGTCACCAATTCCGTAACACCACGCTTTACAATGGTTTTGGTCATTTTCGGATCTTCGAGCTGATCACAAACCGCAACGCGGTAACCCGCACGAACCAATTTTGGCAAATAGCTATCGAGCGAATGATGAGGGAATCCGGCAAGTTCAATCTCAGAAGCGGAACCAGCACCTCGTTTGGTAAGCACAATTCCCAGCACTTTAGAAGCGGTTATGGCATCTTCACCAAATGTTTCGTAAAAGTCGCCAACACGAAACAACAACAACGCTTGTGGATGCTTCGCCTTGATTTCATTGTACTGTTTCATGAGTGGCGTTTCCGCACTTCCCTTTTCTTTCTTTGCCAAAATGTGATGGATTGAGCATCAAAAATATCACTTCGTCTTGTGATGCCCCACGAATAGTTTTCAGAGTTTTCAACAGATGCTTGGATTAGAGCTAAAAAAGGATTGCTTTCCCACAGATGCGTAGATTCCTGCTCGGCTACTGCACTCGTATTTTTCTCAAAAGTTCGTTACAAAAAACTTCCGAAAAAGGTTTGTATAAAAGTAACTTCGTAATTCCCTAAAATAAACATCAGCAGGTAAAACAACCCAACAAGAATGACGACAATAGCAAAAATATTGAACCTGTAATGCTTTGGATTTCGCACGTATCGGATCATTGAAATGACCGCAAGTATAAAGGTCAGAATCAGAATCGTCAAAAACATAAACTCACATTGTCCGATTACTCGCGCATCTACGGCATTCTCACCAATGATACCGATAGGAATATTAAGCAGAAGAATCTTAAAAGCCAACACTCCGAGCGGCTCAAATTTCCGTTCGGCACGAGGCAAATCCGGATACTTTTGAGCCCTTTCTGTTTTTCGATCTTCTTTTGAAATCTCTGTTGAATCGGTTTCTGGAGGTGTAATTGGTTCTTCTTCGATTAGAGTTTCTTCATTGCTTGATGCACTAAGCGTATCAATGATTTCTTCTTCGGCAACCTCTTCTTCCTCCAAGTGTTTTTTCACCTCATCATTCTTAACCCTTGAATACTTCTTATTCCATGAAATGTGGTACCCGCGACCATGCAATCTTTTTTGGATGGTGCATGAATTGCTAAAAATTAGAATCAGAACGAAAAGGATGGCGAATTTCATTCTTCTCTAACGGGAATTTCCCTGGTTTCGTATTTAGGATACTGCTGTGCCGGATAATTACCAGGATAACAGTGCAATAATCAAAATGGCAAATACCAGAATTGTCACCATGCAAAGTATAAAAGTCAACACACCAAGAATATTGGACTTGTAGTAACCCCGCTGATAAGAATAGCGGATCATGGAAATGATTGACAAAATGAATGCAAGTGCAAAAAAGAACAGAATGATATAACCAAAACCCGGAATTATTGTCAATCGTGTTGCAATCATTGAAGCCACAAAGGCTAAAGAAGCTGCAACACCAGTCGGCTCATTTGTTGGCGCATCGTCATAAATAAAAACGGTGTCCTTTTCTGGAGTCTTCAATTGCGAATCATCGATTATCACTTGATCCAAACTATCGATTGAATTTTGATTCGCTTCCGTTTCATCTGTCAAAGATGGTTCTGAAAGAACATCATCAACAGCTGGTTCAAGTTCATTTCTGTCATCTGTCGAAATTGGATTAGGCTTTTCGATATTTCCATCAACAGATTTTGCATTTTTCTTCCATTCTACATGAAAACCCTTGTTATACAATCGTTTTTCAATTGTGCAGGAAAAAAGTAAGCTTAGAAATACGATGGTGATAATTAGATGTTTCATAGATATTTGATTGGGGGGGGTAAGTTACGGAATTGTATTTAATTGGACTTTACCAATAGAGAATAGAAAACAAGTAGAAAAGCAATCCGGAAATAAGCGACAGTCCTAAACCAATGAATGCAAAAAAGGATTGATCCGTGTAATGAAAAGCGCAAAGAAGAACGGCATAAATGCAGTAGAGAATTGCCACAGCGGTAAACAATAATCCCAACAACAATAAAACATCAACTTCGAAGATCAATGCAGGAATCATTATCCCCAGCGCAAAAATCCCAAGAGCAAAAGCGATCCAACACGACACATCCGCTGACCCATCAAAATCATTAATCCGTGAGGAATTAGGGCCAGATTTCACCTCCTTGGCACCTTTCTGTTCCAATTCAATTTCAGCAACCAAATCTGTTTTTCGTTCGCTCTTTGCTTCTTGTTTTGAAGAAGTTTGTTCATCAACAGGACGCAAAATTGCTTTAGTAAGCAAAGGTGAACTTGAATGATCAGCTGCTAATGAATCCGAGATCACGTCTAAATATTGGACTTCATACTGCTCCGAATTCTCTTGAAACACCTTCGAATTGGATGCCTTGCTGTTTTTCATTCCTTTTCGCCACTCAACATGATAACCACCAGAATGAAGTTGCTTTTCGATGGTGCATGAGCTAAAAAGGCTTACAAGGATGATTGCGGTAATTAGATGTTTCATGCTAATTGGTTAAGGCAAGTTTACAAATTTGTGAGCAAGCAGCAAGTTCCTAAACGTCTTAATGTTCGAAATCGTATCTTCGCGCCGATGGAAAATCGCAAATTAAAACTGTGGGAATTAGACCGTGTTGGTGAAGAAGAATTTCGTAAACAGGAAAAATTCCCGATAATTCTTGTTCTAAACGACATTCGAAGTTTGAACAACATTGGTTCTTTCTTTAGAACCGCAGACGCACTCAACGTAGAAAAGATCTATTTGTGTGGAATTACAGCACTTCCCCCTCATCGTGACATTCACAAAACTGCTCTGGGAGCCACAGAAACTGTTGAATGGGAATACAGAGAAAACATTCTTGACCTTGTTTCAGAATTGAAGGCGAAACACATTTCGGTTTGTACCATTGAACAAACAGAGAAAACCACTTTTCTGCATCAAATCGACCAATTAACGGAACAGAAATTTGCGCTTGTTTTTGGAAACGAAGTAGATGGAGTTGATCAGGAAGTGATTAACGCAGCTGATCACATTATCGAAATCCCACAATTTGGAACCAAACACAGTTTCAACGTGGCGGTTTGTGCAGGTATTGTGACCTGGGAATTCGCGAAGCGATATATTGTATAATTACGAATTACTAATGGCGAATTACTAATGACTGATCCTACTAATTTTAACAAATCAGGTTGTATTGAAATGATGTTTTTAACTATCTTAAATAGAAAACACGTTAAAAATGACCGAAAACATTATTCAAACCAAGAGTTTCCAATTCGCAGTTGAAATTGTAGAAACCTACAAAACTATCTGTTCAGAGAAAAGGGAATTTGTTCTTTCCAAACAACTACTTCGATCTGGAACTTCCATTGGTGCAAATATCTGTGAAGCCCAATACGGACAATCGACAAAAGATTTCATACATAAACTTCAAATCTCAAGAAAAGAAGCCAGCGAAACATTATACTGGATAAAACTTTTGGAAGTAACAAAGTATATATCAACCGGTCAATCAAAACCTTTGACAAGCGAATGTGTTGGATTATTGAAAATTCTTACATCAATTATCAAATCAACGGAGCAAAAATTGCAAGGTTGATGATAAATTCCACCATTGGTAATTCGTAATTATTAACTAGTAATTAATTGGACCGATTCTAAATAATCAAACTCTTATAATTATTTTTGCACAACGAATTTTAAGTAATGATCGAAACAGATATCATCATAATTGGAGCAGGTCCATGTGGACTTTTCACTGTATTTGAAGCAGGTTTATTAAAGTTGAAATGTCATTTGATTGACTCTCTTCCCCAACCGGGTGGACAATGCTCTGAAATTTATCCCAAAAAACCGATTTACGACATTCCCGGATTCCCATCTGTATTGGCTGGTGAATTGGTAGATAATCTGATGGAACAAGCTGCACCTTTCAAACCAGGATTTACACTGGGAGAGGCAGCAACTGAAATTGATAAACAAGACGATGGTTCATTCATCGTTACAACCATAAAAGGAACAAAACACAAAGCACCAGTTGTTATTATTGCTGGTGGATTGGGGGTTTTTGAACCGCGTAAACCACCTATTGAAAACATCGTTGATTTTGAAGACAAAGGGGTGGAATACATTATTAAGGATCCTGAGTTTTACAGAAACAAACGATGTGTAATTGCCGGAGGTGGTGATTCTGCTTTGGATTGGTCGATTTTCCTTGCTGAAAAGAACATTGCATCTGAAGTCGTTTTGGTACACAGAAGCGCATCGTTCCGTGGTCACTTGGACTCTGTTCAAAAAGTGATCGATCTTGCTGAAAAAGGAGCGATCTCTTTAATTACTGAAGCTGAGGTAACAGGATTAATGGGAGCATCCGAAGTGGAAAAAGTGGTGATAACACACCAAACGCAAGGAGAGATCATTCGTCCAACAGACCATTTTATTCCGTTGTTCGGTTTGAAACCGTCACTTGGTCCGATCGCTAACTGGGGATTGGAAATTGAGAAAAGTGCTATTAAAGTAAATACCTTGGATTATTCAACGAACATTCCTGGAATTTATGCAATTGGTGATGTGAATACGTATGAGAACAAATTGAAACTGATTCTTTGTGGTTTCCATGAAGGAACATTGGCTGTTCAAAGTGCATTTGCACGCATTCACCCGGAAAAGAAAAACGTATTAAAATATACAACAGTTAACGGAGTTCAAGGATTCTAGCCTCGACTCCGATCGGCTACCTTCATTAAGTCTAAATTTAGATTTGGAGAAAAGGTTATCGAGCGGAGCCGAGATAACAATTTAAGATATGAAATCAATTACAGTAAAAGAACTAAAAGATCTAATGGACAACGGAACTGAATTTCAGTTGATCGATGTTCGCGAAGATTACGAATACGAAACAGGAAACATTAACGGCGAACACATTCCAATGAATGATGTTCCTGCAAATGTGGATAAAATTGCGCGCGACAAACAAGTGATTGTTCAATGTCGTTCCGGAAAAAGAAGTGCAAACGTTATTCAGTTTTTGGAAATGAACCATCAGTTTGAAAACCTTTACAACCTCGAAGGTGGGATTATTGCCTGGGCAACAGAAATTGATCCTGAAGTTGGCGTAGCGTAATTAGAGATGAAAAGAAAACAGGTAAATACAGTTGTTGTACTAGGATTAATTTCCTTTGTGAGCGTGCTGTTCATTCAAATTACCTGGATTCGAAAAACGCTGGAAACTCAGGAGAAATCTATCGAGATTCAGAAAAAGGAAGTGCTCTTAAATCAACGTGATTTTGAGGACAGAACTTACATTGCACTTCGAAACGTACTGGAGAAAGCAGAAGGAGGTGATAACGCTTCCATTAAATTCTACGGCGCGGTTAAGCAAGTTCGTCCGAATTACTATGTTGTTGATTTGGCGGAAGAAGTTCAACCGTTCTACATTGAAACGCTCCTAAAGCGAGAATTCGACAACCAAAGTTTAAACGAAGACTTTATTTACGGGGTTTACGATTGTTTCTCAGACTCCATTATCTACGGTCAAACACAACATTACACCAAAAGCACTGGTTATCAGCCGCAGAAAGACGAAGAAATTCAGAAAACAGCCAAGAAACTTTCCTGGAAGCAGGACGGGCATTACTTCACGGTACTTTTTCCGAAAGTAAAGAACAAACACGTTGCAACTGTTGCTCTTGATTCTTCTCCGTGGTGGTATTTAGCAACCATTATTGTGGTGGTAATGTTCTTCTTCGCATTCGCAATTATTGTCATTCTTCGTCAGAAACGTTTGTCAGAGATCAAAAACGATTTCATTAACAACATGACGCATGAGTTGAAAACACCTATCTCGACTATTGGTCTTTCCAGCGAATTATTGTTGCGTGGTGACTTCACAGAAGATCCTGATAAATTGAAGCGTTATGCAGAAATTATTTACAAGGAAAATAAGCGTCTTGAAGGTCAGGTAGAACGCGTATTGAACGTTGCAAAACTCGACAAACATGAAATTACGCTAAAGAAAGACCTTTGCGACATTCATGAGTTATTGGTTGACGCGAAAGAAAGTTTCGATTTAAATCAAACCGAACTGGGTGGAAACATTAACATGGAGTTGAATGCAGAAAAATGTAGAATCCATGTAGATCAGGTGCATATCACGAATGTGATTTACAACTTGATTGATAACGCTGTAAAATACTGCGAGGTTACTCCGGAAATCTCCATTCACACCAAAAACGACAACAATTGGTTCTATATTTCCGTTACTGATAACGGAATCGGAATCAAGCGTGAAGATTACAAATTCATCTTCGATAAGTTTTATCGTGTTCCAACAGGAAACGTACATAACATAAAAGGTTTTGGTCTGGGTCTTTTCTACGTGAAATTGATTGTTGAACAACACGGCGGAAAAGTTTCACTGAAAAGCAGCGTGGGTAAAGGCTCCTCTTTCACCATTCAACTTCCATTAATCGAAAGCTAGATGGAAGAATTGGTTCAACGTATTTTTTCGATTCAGAGTGAAGACGAATTCAACGCATGTGCACTTGAAGTTTTTGAATTCCAATACCAGAACACATTTGTTTACAGAGAATATGTAAACACATTGAACAAACCAAAACCAAAACCAACGCATTTCACCGAAATTCCATTTCTACCCATTTCCTTTTTCAAAACGCATAAGATAATTACGGAAAACAAAGCGCATCAGGCACTTTTCAAAAGCAGTGGAACTGGCGGTGAAAGAAGTCAGCATTTCGTTGCAGATACTTCTATTTACGAACAATCCTTTTTGCCAACATTTGAGAAATTCGCTGGAAAACTGGAAGATCTTATCATTTTTGCACTTCTTCCCTCCTATGTTGAACAAGGCGAATCGAGCTTGGTTTATATGGTCGACAAACTCATCAACGAAAGCAAGCACGAACTTTCAGGGTATTATCTGGAAAGTTTAGAGAGTTTGATTTCAGCAATTGAAAAAGCAAGAAATACCGGAAGAAAGATTGTTTTGTTCGGTGTGAGTTATGCGCTTCTTGATCTGGCGGAATTGAAACCGAACCTTCATGACATTACCATTATTGAAACAGGTGGAATGAAAGGTCGAAGAAAGGAAATGAGTAAAACCGAATTGCATTCTACCTTAAACAAGGCATTCAAAACGGAATACATTTCTTCAGAATATGGAATGTGTGAATTACTTTCTCAGGCATATTCCGACAAAGATGAATTGTTTTCCTTTCCAGCTTGGATGAAATTCAGATTAAGAGAAGTAAACGATCCATTGGAATACGGCATTTCAGAAAACAAAACAGGAGTTGTTTCCATTATCGACTTAGCAAACGTTTATAGTTGTTCTTTCGTTGAAACACAAGATCTGGGTAGAAATTACGATGGCAAACTCCGTTTAATGGGAAGACTGGATCATTCCGAAATACGTGGTTGTAACTTACTGGTGGAATAGAAGCCTATTTTCTTTTCTCGCAGAGATCGCAGACAATTCGCAGACAAGCGCAGAGAACACTTTAATGTTAAATCACAGGTCACTGAGCTTCGGTTATCGAGCGGAGTCGAGATATCGAAGTGAATTTTACAAATCTTTTTTTTGGCAAAAGAATACAGAATCACTATCTTTCGACAGTCTTTAATATTTATTATGAAAAAATACTACTTAGGTGCGATGGCACTAGTATGTGCTACGGTTGCATCTGCTCAAACAGCTGGATCAACAAAACCAGTACACAAAACATTAAACATTTCTGAAGTTTCGTCGAAAACGCAGATTGCTCACGAGAAAGCAATTCCTTTTTACACGAACGATTTTTCAACTCCAAGTGATTGGGTTATGGCTAACGCTGGTGGCGCAGGAATACCTCCTCACACATCTGGTGATTGGACAATTACAATGAATGCGAGTGCTGCGCCAGTTGCGGCTTTAAATCCTGCTGCATTTTCATCAGTAGCTAACGGTTATGCAATCATCGATTCAGATGCTGCTGGTTCTGGTCAAACGCAAAATGCTACGATCGTAACTGCTGCTGACATTGACTGTTCAACACATGCGAACGTTTCAATGAAGTTCCAACAAACAACACGTCACTACCAGGAGACTTACTACGTAGTAGTTTCTGCTGACGGTGGTGCTACATGGACAGATTTCCAGGTAAACACTTCAATGGCTGTTAACACGAACTCTCCAAACCCTGGAACAGTTCAAATTAACATTTCATCTGTTGCTGCAAACCAACCGGATGTAAGAATCGGATTCCGTTACCAAGGTAACTACGATTGGTTCTGGGCGGTTGATGATATCGAAATTTTCGAAACGGAAGATTACGATTTAGCAATCAACGGAATGTACTGGGGTGCTACAGGAAACTGGGGTGTAAGACTTCCTTACTACCAAACTCCCCTTGCACAAATCGCTGACATTACTTTCGGTGGATCTGTACAAAACATTGGAGCATTAACTCAAAACGATTGTGTATTCAACGTGGCGATCCCTTCTGCTGCTTACATGTCTTCAAGTGCTGCAGGAATTTTGACTCCAAACCAAATTGATACGTTGGATGCTACAGCAGTATTCACTCCAGGTGCTACAGCTGCAACTTACGCTGTAACTGCAGGTATCACTTCAAGTGCTTTGGATGCAAGTCCAACTGACAATGCTTATACTGGATTGTCTTTCGCTACAAACAACTATATCTACGCTCGTGATATGGGAACGGTATTGGCTGGTTCTTACAACCAGGGTGAAGGATACGAAATGGGTAACGTTTTTGACATCGTTGCTAATGCAACTTTGAAAGCTGCTGACGTTTGGGTTGGTTCAACAACTGTTGCCGGAACTGAAGCTTACATTGCTCTTTACGATGTTACTGATGGTAACTTTACTTACGTTGATGGAACTGATCCAGCTGCAATTACCGTTGGAGCTTTGAACACAATCTTGTTCAACTCTCCTATTCCATTAACTGCTGGTTCTTCTTATGTATTGGTTGCTGGTTCTTACGGTTCTGGTGGTGCTGATAACGATTTAGTTCTTGGATCTGCAGGTGTTTCTGAGCCTCAAACAACATTCTTCTATGATGGAAATGGTGGTGATGTTCCTGCGCAATGGTTCTACTCTACTTCAACTCCAATGGTTCGTATGAACTTTAACCCAACATTATCAGTTACAGATAACACGCTTGCTAATTCAATGAGCGTTTATCCTAACCCTGCTTCTGACAAAACGATCGTTTCTTTTGAAGCAAACGGAGCTGAGGCAGTAGTTGTTGTTACTGATCTTTCTGGTAAAGTAGTAAGCACAATGAACACTACAACTGGAACAGCTGAAATCAACACTTCAGCGTTCGCAGCTGGAATGTACAGCGTTACTGTTACTTCAAACAATTCTTCTGCTACAACTAAATTGGTTGTTCGCAAGTAAGTTTTAGAATAAGTTACTTTTAAATTAAAAGCCCTGAAGCGATGGAGACATCTGCTTTAGGGCTTTTTTGTTATACTAAACACATAGTGAACATATAAGAAACATAGTTTGTTATTGGAAAAACACATAATTAGCTATAATCAGCTCACAACTCAATTAACTATGTGTTCTATGTGAAAACACTATGCAACTATGTGTTTAAAATCTGCTAAATTTGCTCCAAACAAACAATCATATGAAAGCATACGTTTTTCCAGGTCAGGGTGCTCAATTCTCAGGAATGGGTAAGGACCTTTACGAAGCATCTGATATCGCTAAAGAGATGTTTCACAAAGCAAACGAGATCTTAGGATTCAACATACAACAAATCATGTTTGAAGGAACAGACGAGGAGTTGAAACAAACTAAAGTAACACAACCTGCTATCTTCTTACATTCTACCATTTTGGCGGCTTGTTTGGGAGACACGTTCAAACCAGATATGGTTGCAGGACACTCTTTGGGTGAAATTTCTTCACTGGTAGCTAACGGAACGCTTTCTTTTGAAGATGGTTTGCGTTTGGTTTCGAAGCGTGCATTGGCTATGCAGGCAGCATGTGAAGCAGTTCCTTCAACAATGGCAGCTATTCTTGGTTTGGAAGATGAAGTGGTAGAAAAGATCTGTGCTGAAGTAAACGGTGTTGTTGTTGCAGCAAATTATAACTGTCCGGGACAATTGGTAATCTCAGGAAGTATTCCTGCAGTGGAAGAAGCTTGTGCTAAGTTGACAGAAGCTGGAGCAAAGCGCGCTATGATTCTTCAGGTTGGTGGAGCATTCCACTCACCATTAATGGAACCGGCACGTGAGGAATTGGCTAAAGCTATTGAATCAACAACCTTCAATACTCCAAACTGTCCGGTTTACCAAAATACCAACGCAAAAGCAGTTACAAATCCGGAAGAAATTAAAGCAAACCTAATAGAGCAATTAACTGCTCCGGTTCGCTGGACACAAATCATGAACAACATGATTGCTGATGGTGCTTCTGAAGTAATTGAAGTTGGTCCAGGTAAAGTATTGCAAGGATTATTCAAGAAAGTGGATAGAGCATTCCCTTGTTCGAGCGCTGAATTGACACAAAACGCATAAAAAAGTGAAGTGATTCGTCTCGGCGGATCACTCCATTTTACCTCATTAGAATATCAAATAATCAACTTATGAAAAACAACTTACTATTTGCCCTTGCGGCAGTTTTCCTTTTGGGATTTTCTTCTTGCAAGAAAGATGAACCAACCACTTCAAACGGAAACGGATCAGGTGTAGTCGTTCCAAAGAAGTTTTATTTAAAACTGGATGGACAGGAAATAACAACTGAATTTGGTTCATCACAACACACCAGCGGACTGATCATATTCGGAACTGCTGTTGGAACAAACACCTTTCAATTATCGATGTCTGACACGTTGACAACCGGAACATATCCTATTCAACTTGGTGGAGTTTTCAATGTAGCACATAGTGATGACAATTATGCAACTTCTGGCTATGCTGCTCTTTCCGGAAGCGTAACAATCGTTTCACATAACACCGCACAGCATAAAATTGCAGGCACATTCAATTGTGTTCTTGAGAAATCGGGAGTTGGCACTCAGAAAAATGTTACTAACGGAGAATTTAATATAACTTATCCTTGATAAAGGAATGTATTCAAGTGCAAAGTTGATTTCTACAGAGTAAATAAATCTTCCCACAGATGCACAGATATTATAGAGGCGCCTACCGGTCGCCTCTTTTTGTTTGTGAATAGTCTATATAATCACTGTTTCATTTGCGAGTGCGTCCTGTGCTGAGCTTGTCGAAGTATAGCCGAGCTTTTTATCTGTGCATCTGTGGGAAACAAAAAAGGAGCTCGATGAGCTCCTTTCCAAATATTAAGTTTCAGATTTTACAATCCGAAAGTTGCTTTTACCTGATCTACGAAATCCAATTTCTCCCAAGTAAACAATTCGATTTCTTTCACCAATTGTGTTCCATCAGGAGCAGTAAATGTTTTCTTAACTACTTCATTCTTACGTCCCATGTGACCGTAAGCAGCAGTTTCAGAATACATTGGATTTCTCAATTTCAAACGTTGCTCAATTGCGTAAGGACGTAAGTCGAAAATCTCCTCACATTTCTTAGCGATTTCACCGTCAGTTAATCCAACTTTAGAAGTTCCGTAAGTGTTTACGAATAAACCACATGGCTTAGCAACACCAATTGCGTAAGAAACTTGTACAAGTACTTCATCACACAATCCTGCAGCAACTAAGTTTTTGGCAATGTGACGTGTTGCATATGCAGCAGAACGGTCAACTTTTGAAGGATCTTTTCCAGAGAAAGCACCACCACCGTGAGCTCCTTTTCCACCGTAAGTATCAACGATGATTTTACGACCTGTCAAACCTGTATCTCCGTGAGGACCACCAATTACAAATTTCCCTGTTGGGTTAATGTGGTAAGTGATCTGATCTGTAAACAATGGACGCAATTCTGGTTTCAATTTCGCGATAACACGAGGAATTACGATATTGATGATATCATCATTGATTTTCTTCAACATTTCTGCTTCAGGAGCAAAATCATCATGTTGTGTAGAAACTACAATTGAATCGATGCGTTGAGGAACATTGTCGTCAGAATACTCAATAGTAACTTGTGACTTTGCATCCGGACGTAAGTAACCGATCAAATGTGGTTCCTTATTACGAATCAAAGAAAGTTCCTGAAGAATCTTGTGTGCAAGATCCAACGCCAACGGCATGTAATTATCAGTTTCGCGTGTTGCGTAACCAAACATCATTCCCTGGTCACCAGCACCCTGAGCATTTGCTTTTGCCTCAAAATCATCATTTGAAACTACGCGGTCAACACCTTGATTAATATCAGAACTTTGATCGTGAATTGCAGAAAGAATACCACAAGAATTCGCTTCAAACATGTATTCAGACTTGGTATAACCAATTCTTGCAATTACTTCTCTAGCGATCGATTGAACATCCAAATAAGTGTTTGTCTTAACCTCACCAGCCAAAACAACTTGTCCAGTTGTAACCAAGGTTTCACAAGCTACTTTCGACGTTGGGTCGAATGCCATGAAATGGTCAATTAACGCATCAGAAATCTGATCCGCAACTTTATCTGGGTGTCCTTCAGAAACTGATTCTGACGTAAACAAATATGACATAGTCCTTTAAAATTGATTTATTAGGTCGCGAAATTAATGAAATAACCCGAGTTCAGTGTAAGATTTTTATCAGAAAACATAAAAATTGCGTTTTACAATGGAATCCTAAAACTTCACTTCAGATAAAAATTTCACATTGGTCTTTTTTATTAATTTCAGAACCAACAAAAACCGCGTTTTGATAACTGAAAACGGACTTTTGTTCATTCAAAACCAGTAAATTAACTTAGCTGTGAAATTTTCATTTATCTTAACATCATGCACTTACGGTACTTTGGACTAACATTACTGATGCTCATCGCAACAACTTCTTTTGCTCAAAAAGAGAAGTACGTGATTGTTTATGGTAAAGACGTACCCAACAGCGGTTATCCTGCAAAAGGAAAAATCGAAGAAGGAAAAATCATTGACGATAAGAAAGAAGGATTTTGGATCAGATACCATAAAGACGGAAAAACGCCAAAGATCAAAGGCGAATACGTTAACAATACCCCTTCCGGAAAATATTGGAAATACCACGAAAATGGCAACCTAAAGGAGTCTGGAACTTTCGTGAAAAACCAAAATCAGGATTCATTGAAACGCTATTACGAAGATGGAACCTTGGAATATGAGGTTTTCTACAATGAGAATGGTAAAGAATCCGGTAAAGTGAAATACTTCTTCTCCAACGGAAAAGTTGAATTTGAATACACTGCCGTGAACGGAGTTCCGGTTGGTGAAGCCAAACGCTTTTTTTCGAATGGAGACTTAAAGGAAGTGATCATTTACGACGAAAAAGGAACCGTGGTGAAAGTGGAACACTCCCACCCCATGCTCGAAAACGGCTCGGAATAAAACCATAGTACCTGAATCAACTTGAAACCCATTTTATATATCGCTTTTTTATTCTTTAGTCTAACAGCTTTTTGTCAGACCGACACCTTAAATTTCACCGACTCACTTGGTAGAAAACAAGGTCATTGGATTTTCTACGGTAAAGACGTGCCGAGCTCCGGGATTCCTGCTGAAGGGAAAGTGCAGGAAGGAAATTACGTAAACGATAAAAAAGAAGGTTTCTGGATTAAGTATCACGACGACGGGAAAACTCCGAAAATGAAGGGCGAATATGCAAATAATCGTCCGGTTGGCGTTTACACCAAAATAGGCAGTTCCAATATGATCAGAGAAATCGGAACATTCGAAAAGAATAAACAATTGGACTCCCTGAAGCGCTTTTATGAAAATGGGCAACTGGAATACGAGGCATGGTACAATGAAGACGGCAAAGAACAAGGAAGAGTGAATTTCTACTTCGAGACGGGTCAGTTGGAATACACGTACATCGCTAACAATGTTGTGCCTACCGAAAGTCAAAGCTTTGACAAAGAAGGAAACCCAACACCTGAACGCAGAATTTCTCGTTGCGACGAGATAAAAGAACCAATTATCTATGCTCCGGATTCTAAACCCTTCCCAGGTTGTGTTGACCCTATTGATCCAAAAAATTCCTCAAACACAACTCCCATATACGCACCTGCAACTCCGGAAACTCCAACCACAAAAGGAGTCCCATTCAAAACGGAAGGCTACAACAAAGTGTATAACGAAGACAATGAAATTTGGCTTGATGGAAAGTTTGTAAACGGCCAGCTTTACGATGGTAAAAATTATGTTTACGATAGAGATGGAATTCTGCTGAAAGTACGCGTTTTCAAAAAAGGAGTTTATTTTGCCGACGGTCAACTCTAGTTTCAATTATGATTAAACTTCTACCTATCATATTGTTTATTCTACTTGGCAAAAACTTATTTGCTCAGGAAAAATTGAATTTCACGGATGCAAATGGTAGAAAACAAGGTCACTGGATTTTCTATGGTAAAGACATGCCAAACTCCGGCATTCCTGCTAATGGAAAAGTACAAGAAGGAAATTATGTTGATGACAGAAAAGAAGGAACCTGGATCAAGTATGAACTAGATGGAAAAACACCGAAGGCAACGGGCGAATTCAAAAACAATCGTCCTCAGAGTAATTGCACTTGGTATTGGTCGTCTGAAGAAATAGAAGATACGGTTAAGACTTCTCAAAACGGCACAGCTGACACCCTCAACTTCACTGATGATAAAGGCAGAAAACAAGGAAAATGGATTGTTTACGGACAAGAACGACCAAAAGAACTAAAAGAATCCAGTCCGCCATTTACGGGTTATTATGTCGCCTATACTTACATTACTGATGCTAGCGGTAAAAAGGTAGATTCACTAAAACTTCAGGAAGGCAACTATGTTGACGACCGAAAAGAAGGAACCTGGATCAAATATCATGAGGACGGAAAAACACCCAAATTAATTGGTGAATACGAAAACAACCACCCAAAAGGAAAATACATCAAATTCTGGCCTAACGGAAAAATCCGCGAAACCGGAAATTATGAAAAGAACAAATCGCTCGATTCACTGCATCGTTTCTATGAAAACGGGCAACTGGAATACGAGGCGTGGTTTAATCAGGATGGAAAGGAAGACGGTCGCGTAAACTTCTATCATCCCAATGGTCAGTTGGAATTTACCTATGTAGCAAAAAATGGTGTTCCTTATGATGCTTATCATTACGATGCACGAGGAAAACAAATTTCCTTCCAGTCCGAGCCATCAGTTTGTGGACCAACATCAATGCCTAAAACGGAACCTACAACCGGAGACTGCCGTCCTCCAACACAAATACAAGGCGAACCAAATACCAACGGAATTCCATTTAAAAAAGAAAGCTACAATAAGATTTACAATGGCGACAATGAAATTTGGCAAGATGGAATCTTTAAAAATGGACAACTTTGGGATGGAAAAGAATATGTCTATGATCGGGATGGTATTTTGTTGAAAGTTCGAATTTACAAAGAAGGAAAACACATTTACGATGGTCAGCTTTAAGTCGACATATCTTAAAATTACCTTGATTTTCATGATGGGATTCTTATCCACCTCTCCTCTTTTCGCACAAGAAAGAGTAAATCAAAGAGACATCAATAACTACAAACAGGGACATTGGATTTATTTCGGAAAAGACCTTCCTGAAACAGGAATTCCAGATTCAGGAAAAGTGCGCGAAGGAAATTTCATCAACGATAAAAGAGAAGGACCGTGGACTTTTTATCATAATGACGGGAAAACCATAAGAGTAATTGGTAATTACGAGAACAATCGTCCCAAAGGAAATTATACAAAATATTGGTCTAACGGTCAGTTGAAAAAAGCTGGAACTTTCAGTAAAAACATGCAGCTGGATTCACTCAAACGCTTTTATTCCAACGGCAAATTGGACAGGGAAGCCTGGTTCAACGAAAACGGAAAAGAGGAAGGAATCGTAAACTATTACTACGAAAACGGAAAGCTGGAATTAAGTTATAAAGCCAAAAACGGAGTTCCTATTGATACAGGCTACCGTTACTGGAACAATGGTGACTTGAAACAACAAATTGTTTACGATTACGAAGGGAGAATTAAAAAATCTAAGGAGTTCGAGGCAATTCACCCCTTAGATTCAATGCCAAAAAAAGAATTAGAGAATGATAAACGCCCTAACCTGTTAGAAAAACCTGGGTACCTTAACAAAGAAAAACTACCCGTTGGGTATCACAAAATATTCAACGAAGCAGGTGAAATTTGGCTGGATGGCGTTTTTGAAAACGGGATTATGCTTTATGGAAAAGAATACATTTACGATGAAAATGGCGTGCTTTTAAAAGTAAAGGTTTACAAAAACGCTTCACCTAAGTAGGATAAAGAAACTCATTTCTTTCGATAAAACCACTACCTTCGACTTGAATTTGAATCATGATAGCAGTTCTACTTTTTTCATGCATTGTACTTGTGTTGGCGCTGACCATCTACGTGTTTATTCTCAGAACTCAACTCAAGCAAAATAAACAGGAACTGAGTCAACAAATGGAACGCAACCACGAGTTGAACGCCATGATGAACGCTGGTGAATTGAAATCATTACGGTACAAACTCAATCCACATCTTTTCAAAAACGCATTGAATTCCATTCAATCGCACGCATACCAAACCTACTACTCTATGGATAAACTTTCAGGAGTTTTAGATTACATTCTTTACGACAGTGATAATCCATTAGTGAGTTTGTCGGAAGAAATGGATTTTGCAGCTAACTTTATTGAGATCAATAGAATGAAATTGAGTCCCTTGTTTGATCTTCGGGTTCGAAACTCTATTCCAAAGGATTCGGACGAACTTTCGCAATGCAAAATTCTGCCACTCATCACAGTCGATTTGATAGAAAACGCTTTCAAACACACCGACTTTCAGAAACAGGAATCGTTTATTTCCATTCATTTTCAATTGAAAGAGAAATCCTTCCAACTCGAAGTTTCGAACAGAATTTCGCAGCGAACACCTCTCAAGAAAGAAAAAAGTGGGCTTGGAATCCAAAACCTGCAAGAACGTTTAAAAATCGCTTACCCAAATTCTCATGAGCTTCGCTTCAGCACTGAAGGAGATGTTTATCACGCCATTCTAAAATTGGAATTGAATGGCTAACAAGATCTTCAATTGCGTTTTGCTTGACGATGAGCTTTTGGCCTTGTCGTATATTCGAACGTTGTGTGAACAAATTCCCGAGATTCAGGTTGTAAAAGCGTTTAATGATCCTGAGATCTTGCTATCAGAAATCAATAACCTTCGTTTCGATTTCCTCATTTCAGATGTGGTGATGCCAACATTTACCGGATTGGAAGTGGCAGCAAAGCTGAAAGGAATACCAGTCATTTTCACAACTGCTCATAACGAATATGCTGTAGACGCTTTCGATGTAGACGCCATTGATTATTTGAAAAAACCGGTACAATTGGAACGCCTCGTAAAAGCGGTACGCAAGACAATTGATGTCCTTCAATCTTCAACAACCGAAGTAAAATGGAATGCAGCCACTGCGAAAGGTAAAATGACATTCCTATGCAGTGAAATTGTTTCATTCTCAGCCAACACATTGGACAGCAGAGACAAACTGATACTCTTAAGCAACGGAAACACCGAAGTGGTAAAAAACAGATCCTTTCAACTTTTACTCGAAGAAATGAAATCTGAAAACTTCATACGCATTTCGAAAGGCGAGCTTTTCAATACCCGCTACTTACAAGGATATAACGGTGATCAACTTTTCAGCACACTCAAAACTGAAACCGGAAAAATCAGAACGTTTATCATGAGTGAAAGCTACAGAAAAGATGTGCTTTCCTATTTTGAAAAGCTGGGCTAGCATTTTCATTCCATCAATTCCCCCTTTCATTACATTTCAATCTTAAGCGCGCATTACAGCTCAGTTCCTTGGGTAATTTTGTCAAAAAAACTGATGAAAAATCTCAAAAATCTTCTGTTTTACGTAGTAACCATTGGTGGATTTGCTGCGTTGATCTTTGGAATCATTGTTTCCGGAGGCTCCCTTGAAAAAGGAAAGTTAACGGAATTTAAACCAGAAGCCAGTGCTTCAACCTGGGATCAGTTTTTAGATACCTACTATCACAATCTTACGCATCCGCTGGCAATTCTGCTTTTACAGATTGTCACTATCATTATTCTCGCACGAATCTTCGGTTTCTTTTTCAAGAAAATTGGTCAACCCTCTGTAATCGGTGAAATCATCGCAGGAATTGTTCTTGGACCAACCATCATCGGTCATTGGTTTCCCGGTTTCAGTGCATTTATGTTTCCCACAAAACAATCGTTAGACAATCTGCAGTTTCTAAGTCAAATTGGACTTATTCTGTTCATGTTTGTTGTGGGAATGGAGCTGGATCTGAAAACCGTCAAAAACAAAGCGAATGATGCCGTGATCATTAGTCATGCCAGTATTATTTTTCCTTTCTCGCTTGGAGTTACACTTGCCTGGTTCATTTATCCTGAATTCGGTCCGGAAAACATTCCATTCATCGCATTTGCTCTATTCTGTGGAATCGCAATGAGTATAACCGCCTTTCCAGTTCTTGCCAGAATTGTTCAGGAACGCGGATTAAACAGAACAAAACTGGGGAACATTGCCATTACTTGTGCAGCAGCAGATGACATTACTGCCTGGTGTATTCTTGCTGTAGTGATTGCCATTGTAAAAGCTGGTTCTGTTCTTAGTTCACTTTACATCATCATTATGGCAGTGGGCTATGTTTTCTTAATGCTCAAATTGGTACGACCATTCTTAGCACGCTTGGGAGAAAAGCATTCCAACAAAGAAAGCATGAGCAAACCTGTTGTTGCTATTTTCTTCATTACACTCGTAAGCTCAGCTTATGCAACAGAGGTTATTGGAATTCATGCGTTGTTTGGAGCGTTCATGGCCGGAGTAATTATGCCAATCAATCTGAATTTCAGAGCCATTTTCATCGAAAAAGTAGAAGACGTTTCATTGGTGTTTTTACTTCCGTTGTTCTTCGTTTTTACTGGATTAAGAACCGATATTGGTTTGTTGAATGGCGCTCACCTTTGGATCATTACCGGAGCAATCATTGCTGTTGCAGTTATCGGAAAATTCTTTGGCTCGGCGCTCGCAGCACGTTTCGTTGGTCAATCCTGGAAAGACAGTTTGATTATTGGAGCCTTGATGAATACGCGTGGATTAATGGAATTGGTCGTTCTCAACATTGGTAAAGATCTTGGTGTTTTAAACGATGAAATTTTCGCGATGATGGTAATCATGGCTTTGGTTACAACGTTCATGACGGGTCCAATTCTGGATTTACTGAACTGGTTGATTCCCGAAAAATCAGATAACGAATATGAACATGCCCCATCAACAAAGTACAATATCCTGGTTTCCTTCGGAAGTGCAGAACGTGGAAGAACCTTGCTTCGATTGGCCAATAGTTTCATTAAAAAATCTCAGGAGAATGCAAGTATAACAGCGCTTCACGTTTCGTTGAGTAACGACTTGAATCAGTATAATGTGGAAGAATACGAACGTGAAAGTTTCAAGTATGTTGAATCGGAAGCGGCAGAACTGAATCAACCAGTTGTCACACTTTTCAAACCAACGGTAGATATCGACAAAGAAATTACAGACACGGCCAACACTGGAAACTTCGATTTACTATTGATAGGTATTGGTCGCTCGGTATTCGAAGGATCCCTGCTTGGTCGTGTCCTTGGTTTCACAACAAAACTGATCAATCCGGAACGTTTATATGAAACGATCACAGGAAAAGAACCATTATTCGAGAATACGGTTTTCGACGAAAGAACACGTCAGTTGATTAAGACCTCCAAAGTTCCAATCGGTATTGTGATCGACAAAAACCTGGAGGAGCTGAATACGGTTTTCGTTCCTATCTTCTCCATTCACGACAGCTTCTTGTTGGTATATGCTCAAAAATTGATTCATCATTCAGAAACAAGAGTCATTATTTTGGATACGATGGGCGTTATCAACACACATCCCGAGTTGAAAGAATCCATTAGAATGATAGAACAAGTAGCTCCAAATCATATTTCATTAGAGTCTCAACGAAAACTGGACAAAGATTTCATGAGTCAGCAAGATTTGATGTTGATTAGTCACGACAGTTGGAAAAAAGCTGTAGAATCACAAAGTATTTGGTTAACGCATACACCGTCTGTACTCATTATGAAGTCGTAATTGAAAGAATAATCCCTGTATATTACTCAATTGAACTTCCGGTAGGTTCATGAAAGGAAAATTGAATGTATTTTTGTTCCGAACATTTGTACAACTATGCAGGGTTTGCTCGATCGTTTCGGCCATGAATTCCAAAAGTTACTCGAAGAATTTCGGCTGCCTTTAGAAAACCCGATTCTGACATTTTCGCTTTTACTTTTAATCATTCTGCTCTCTCCTATTCTATTGAGAAAGCTGAAAGTTCCGGCGTTAATCGGACTGATCATCAGTGGAATCATTATTGGCCCAAAAGGATTTGGGGTCATTTCGAAAAGTAACCTGACGGAAGGATATGTTTACATGTTCAAGACCTTCGGTTTGCTCTACATCATGTTTATGGCTGGACTGGAACTCAACATGCAGGATTTCCGTCGCTACCGAAACAAGTCAATTACCTTTGGCGCCTTGACATTCTTTGTCCCGTTATTACTCGGATATCCCATTTGCAGATATGTCATTGGACTCAACGAAATTGGAAGTTTGCTAACAGCGTCTATGTTCGCTACACATACACTTGTTGCATATCCTATCCTTTCAAAATACGGAATCACCAAGCTCGATTCTGTTGCCATTGCCATCGGTGGAACAATTTTAACCGACACAGCCGTATTGATTATTCTTGCTGTGATTTCAAGCTCAGAAGGAGGACATATAAACACAAATACCTTAATTCATCTTGGTGTAACGCTTACCATTTTCAGCTTGATCATGTTCGGGATTATTCCTAGAATTTCACGCTGGTTTTTCAGCAAACTGGAATCTGAAAAAAGCTCGCATTACGTTTATGTACTTGCAATCTTATTCTTTGCTTCGTTCTTGGCAGAAGCAGCTGGAATTGAAGCAATTATCGGAGCTTTCGTTGCCGGATTAGTATTGAACCAACTGATTCCACACAGTTCTGCGCTGATGAATCGCATTGAATTCATTGGAAACTCCCTATTCATTCCCTTCTTTCTGATCTCCATCGGAATGGTGGTTGATCCAAAAGTACTTATCAGCGACCCATGGGCCTGGGCAATTGCCGGAATTCTGACCTCATTTGCAATTTTCTCCAAGTTCTTTGCTGCTTTAATTACGCAATGGATCTTCAAGATGAAGCGTTCAGAACGACAAATCATTTTTGGATTGAGTACCGCACATGCAGCAGCAACACTTGCCGTAATCAACGTTGGTTACAACATGCACATCATCGATGAAAATGTAGTGAACGGAACTGTAATTTTGATTCTTGTAACAAGCATGACTGCAAGTTTTGTCACCGAGAATGCCGGAAAAAAAATCCTTATTGAACAGGTTAAAAACGAACCTGTAGAACAACTTGCACTTCGAAATCAGCACGTACTTGTTGCTGCTAACGAGTTGAGAGGAAACGAATTGTTATTGGATTTCTCTATACTGATTACGAACAGGAAAGTAATTAATCCGCTTTCAGTAGTGAGCGTTATGGAAAATGATGAAGATGCAGAGAGAAACATTCGCAGGGCTAGAAAGCATATGGATGATTTCATTTCGCATTATTCGGGTGGTGAAATCTCTGTTCAAACAATGGCCACTATCGACCACAACATGAGCAGTGGAATTGCACGAGTTTCGAAGGAACTTGCAGCAGACATCATCCTAATCAATGACCACAGCGAAAAGAATCTCCTGAAACGTTTGGTTGGTGATGATAAAGATCATTTACTCGACGTTTGTGACAAATCCATCTTCTTCTGTCATTTCGATCGTAAATTCGCTTCATTCAAAAAGATCTATTTGTCGTGTGTACCACTTTGTGAAGTAGAAACCAGTTTCACGCAGTGGCTCGACCGTCTGAATAGAATCAGTAGAGAACTAAAGCTCAATATTGACATTGTAAGTACAAAGGAAACCTTCTCTAAGGTGAAAGAGTATTTTGAGTTGAAAGAATCAGGTGCAGTGCTTGCACATACTGAAATTCAATCGCATGATGAGTTGTTGAAACATGAACCGAAGAATCCGGATCATTCACTTGTGTTTATGATTATGGCCAGAAAAGGTTCGATTTCTGCTGGTTCTGGTCTTGATGGTTTAAGTTCGAAAATGGAGAAAATGGTCGATCAATTTGATCGTGTAATTGTTTATCCTGCGCAACAAACAAGCGATACCGTTTTTGGAACTTACGACGACATGAATTCAGGTCCATTGACCGTTGGTGTGGAAACACTTCAGCGTTTAGGAAAAGAAGTTGGTGGGATCTTTAAGAAGAGTGATTCGGAGAATTAAGAAGAGAATAGAAAACAGGACTTCGACTCCGCTCAGCCACCATTTTCCATTCTCTAATATCTGTTTCTAATCTCCTTCATGATGTTCTTCCATCCCATGTGGACGACAACATTCCGGTAATTTCATCATTGCTTCATGTTCTGCTTTTACATCGTCAGCATCATAACCAAGTTTTGAAATCTTGTCTTTGATTTCCGCTTCCGTAATTACAGATGGCTTGAATTTCACAGTCAGCTTCATGTTTTCCAAATCCAATTCGGCAAACGAAACTCCTTTTGTGTAATTCAGTAGACCTTCAATTCGTTCTTCACAATCCCCACATTCAGCAGAAGTTTGAATAACAATTGTTTTTACCTTCTCTTTTTTCTGTGCCTGTACTGATAAAGTCACCACTGAAAGTAACACCACCATTAATATTCTCAACTTATTCATCGTCTTTATCTTTTCGTTTTATTTCCATTCTAAATCCGGCGTAAACCACAGTTCCAAGAACCGGAGCCCACACGCGCGTTGCATCAAAGTTTGCGCCAAAAGGTTGATCGGCAGCAATAATTGGATTCTTTTGAGTGAAATTCAACAGATTCTCACCACCAAGATACCATTCCATTTTCTTTGTTCTATAAGTAATTTGCGAAAGTACATTCGGAACAACGGAAGTATATTCGCCATGATGATGACCGGTTTCGTCAACAATATCATGCAAACGCATTTTCCCATAAAGTGAGAATGTTGCGTCCCAACTCCACTTTTTGTTTCTTGTTTCGTAGGCCAAATTCACTAAGAAGCGATGACGCGGTGTCATTACCTGTTGCTGCATTTTTCCACCGTAGTTAGCGCGAACATCCAAGTATTTGTAAGCCAAACGAACGGTCAAAACTTGTGCTGGCATAAAACTCACTTCTGCCTGACTCACTGTACTGTAAGATGTGTTTCGTTGGTATTCGAAGTAAAACGTATCTACAGATCTGTCGCGATCAACCACCAACTGATTCAAGAAACGCGTATGGAAAACATCAATACTGACGCTTGCATTTCGGTCCCAGAGTTTACCAGAACGAACAACAGATGTCCCGAAATTCCAAGCTTCCTCCTGTTCAATCTTCGTTGGTACGTTCCATGTTTTGGAAGTTGCTAAAAGGAAATAGTTATCCGACAAAATCAAAGGTAAACGCCATGCTTTTCCTGCTGTTAAACGCAAATCTGTTCGTTCATCCAAAATGAATTTCAAATGCGCACGTGGAGAAAATTGCTGTTTGAAACCAACCGGGGCATCGTGACGAGCACCCAAAACAGCAACTGTACGAACTCCAGTATATGTATATTCAAAAAATGCTCCGGGAACTGCATATTCACGCTTATCCACAAAACCACTTCGCTGTGTAATGTTCTGATAAAACAATGACCCCCCAACTCTGTATTTGTGCGCCGCAGAACCCATTTCTCCATCGTAAATGGCGATCACATTTCCACTTACTTCGTCGCTGAACAATTCACGAACGCCATAGTTTCCGGTCATCTCTTGTTTCTTCAAACGGTAAACAACACCAAAGCTTCTTCCATGTTTATCGAAAACCCAACCTGTTTTTGCAAAGAAGTCGTAATGACGGTTTCTGTTCAACATTTTGTAAGCCGAATCAATACCTGAAACTTGTCCTCCTTTTCGCTCATCATAAGAAACATTGAACCCAAAACGGGTTTCAAACTTGTCACCCTGGTATTCCCAACGATGTAAAAACGAAGCCGTTTTTGAAAGTGGAACATCCAGGAAACCGTCATTATTTCTATCCGTTTCCATCGCTACAGTTGAACCATGAGCAAAAGTTGCCGTACTCCATTTGTCATTAATAATCTGACTTCCGTGCAAATTCAACTCACCCCGACCAATTACAGAACCGTAAGCATTTACAGCCAAATAGGGCATTTTAGTCGGCTTCTTGAATTCAACATTGATCAATCCAGCCATCGATTCGTAGCCATTCGTTACTGCACCTGTTCCTTTCGTAATTTGGATAGATTCAACCCAGGTTCCGGGAATGGTATTCAAACCAAAACTACTTTCTGAACCATTGAGAAAGGGAACATTTTCCATTTGGAATTGCGTATAAACACCATCCAAACCTAGCAATTGAATTTTCTTTGCTCCTGAAATCGCATCCGTCACATTCACATCAACAGTTGCATTGGTTTCAAACGATTCTGACAGGTTACAGCAAGCTGCTTTCTTCAATTCACCTTCTCCCAATTGTTCGATCAACAAGGGTTTCAAACGAGAATAGTTCTTTGAATCTCGCTTTGCAGCAATCACGATCTCTTCCATTTCCTTGATCGAGAAAACAACAATTTCCAAACCTGAAAAACGATCTTCAGCATTCACCGGAATAGAATCTGTTCTAAATCCTTTTGCTGTAATAACCAAGGTATCAGGAAGGTTTTTAGGAAGAATGAGCTCAAAACGACCATTTTCTTCCGTTAATACGTAATCTTTTGCTTGAGAAAGCGAGACTTTTGCGCCTTTGAGCGGCGTCTTTTTTCCATCTTTTTGTCCGAAGACGATTCCTTGTAACTGCGCATTTGCACTGAAGCACGCAACTATACACAGGAATGATATAATAAATTTCATATAGGTATAATTAATTCAACATTCGAGTTCTAATGAATAGAACCGAATATTAAATTCTCCAGACCTGAATTAATGCTAAACGCTTTTGGAGTTTGGGTGGTGGTAAGTCGGCAAAAGCCAATACTTCCGAATCAGAAACTTGAATTCCTGATAAATTGAAAATTTCTAACGCATTCGTTTTCGGAAAATCGAAAGAGCTGAATTGAAATTCAGTTTGAAATTGTTTGAAAAATGAAATCTTGTAGGCACTTACCTCATCGGTACAACATCCGTCATCAGCAGTATTTGGTGCTTTTTCCGGTTGACAACAAGCCATCTCTGCATGTTGCTCTTCGTCATCGTGACATTCCGTAGTATTTACAAATAAAGCCTGTTCGCTTCTGTTCTCATTCAAACAAGTATGCTGATACACAGGAATCCCAAGGCTTCCGCCAAGGATGATCACAACAAACGCTATTTGTAAAAACAATTTCACAGAACAAATGTAAACGATTTGATTTAATAGATATTTTAAAAAATTGCTAATTCGTGAAATGCTATGAAACTTGTTGCTTCCCATTAGCGCAAGGTTTACTAACTTTACAATACATTCATCAAAGAAGTTCATGAAAATTACCAGAAACACGCAGGCAAGAAAGGCTATTTTGGCAATGGTCAATGAATCGAATGTGGCACTTTCGCAACCATCCATTCAACACGCACTCAACGGACTTTGTGATAGAGTTACCATTTATCGCGTTCTTGACAGATTGGTTGACGAAGGATTGGTGCACAAAGTGGTGAATGTAAATGGCGTTGTCAATTACGCTGCTTGTTCTACTTGTGATCATGAACATCACGAACACCAAAACCACAAACACCAGCATGTTCATTTTTCATGTCGGATTTGTAACGAATTGACATGTCTTGAACAAGTAATTCCCAACTTCAATTTGCCGGAAAACTTTGTATTGGAAGAAACCTTCTTTACCATTTCTGGAACATGTTCTAATTGCACCGGAAAATAAATTCAGATGCAAGAACAACATCAAAAAGCTCAAAAATTTGCAGTACTCAGTTTACTTGCAAACGTATTGCTGGCAGTAACAAAAGGTTTCGTTGGTATTGTTGGGAATTCATATGCTTTGATCGCAGACGCCATCGAATCGGCTGGTGATGTCCTTTCTTCGGTTCTCGTAATTTTGGGTTTGCGCTATGCTCAGCGTCCGCCAGATAAAAATCATCCTTACGGTCACGGAAAAGCTGAAGCACTTACGACCTTTCTTGTAGTAACACTTCTTTTCGGAGCTGCAACGCTAATTGTTGTGGAAAGCATCAAAATGATCATGACTCCGCATAAGAGTCCTGAACCCTTCACCCTTTATTTCTTACTCTGTGTAATTGTTGCCAAAGAAGTTATTTTCAGAATTGTTACCAAGGTTGGAACTGATTTAGAAAGTACAGCTTTAAAAGCAGATGCATGGCACCATAGAAGTGACGCTATTACTTCGCTTTTTGCTGCCGTCGGAATCACAATTGCATTGATCTTTGGTGATGATTATGCTGAAGCTGATGATTGGGCCGCTCTTATCGCTGCCGGGGTTATCTATTACAACGGTATTAAAATCCTTCGTCCGGCATTGGCAGAAGTAATGGATGAGCATGTTTATGATGATTTCATTCAAAAGATCAGAAATGTTGGGAATACGATTGAAGAGATCGATCTGATTGAGAAATGTAACGTCCGTAAATCCGGAATGCGTTACTGGGTGGACGTTCATGTTCACGTAGATGGAAACATGTCCGTACATCATGGGCACGACATTGCGCATCAGTTGAAAGAAAAATTAATGACCGAATTCCCTCAAATTGCAGACGTTTTGGTGCACGTGGAACCAAGCGAATTAGATGAATATAGAAAATAGTTACCACGGAAATTAAATTCACTCATTGCGTTGCTTTTTCTCGTAATTTTGTAAAACAATTAATAATAAAGACGAAACACAATGATAGATTAGTCTTTTATCTCGTGTCTTTCGTCCATAAGTCTAAAAAAATGGCACAGATTCCTGTTACAGTATATGTGGAGATGACTCCAAATCCAAACACCATGAAGTTTGTAACCAACAAGCATTTGTTGATGCCTGGTGATTCGGCTGAATTTACATCGAAAGCTGAAGCAAAAGGATTTTCTCCTTTGGCAGAAGCCTTATTCGATTTTCCATTCGTGAGTACGGTTTTCATGACTTCCAATTTCGTTACGATTGCAAAAACCGATAATGTTTCCTGGGATTTCATTGCTATGGAATTGAGAGAATTTGTAAGAAACTGGGTTGCCGATGGTAAAGACGTACTGGTCATGATGCCAACCGCAAAACCAAAAGTAGATGAAGAAACCAAACAACCGTTGAAATCATTCGACGCAACAGAATTTGATGATCCGATTCGCGCATTGCTAGACGAATATGTTCGTCCTGCTGTTGAAGGTGACGGTGGAGCAATTGACTTTGTTGGATTTGAAGATGGTGTTGTAACTGTTGCCTTACGCGGAAGCTGTTCTGGTTGTCCATCAAGTACCGCAACGTTGAAGGGTGGAATTGAAAACCTATTGAAACAACATTTACCAGAAGTAAAAGAAGTGGTCGCAGAATCGCTTTAAATCATAATTATATTGAAAAAAGTCCCGTTGGCTGAGGTTTTCGAAGTCAACGGGACTTTTTTTTTGCTGACAACCAAGATGTTGACCCCCTTTAAAATCAGCCTATTTTAAAAAAATGTAAAGAAATTATGAATTGATTTTATGGAATGTTTATGAAGCGTGTATCTCAATGGAAATACGTTTTACAAAACTTAAAATCAATAGATATGAAATCAATTCTTTTAACCATTTCTTGCTTCCTTGGATTAGGGGCAATGGCACAAGTAACAACCGGAGACATCGTTGGGACTTTTTACTCATCTGAAGATACTACTGAAGCAATTATGCAAGCTAAAGCTGTTACAAAACGCGGTGATGCAGTATTTATGGCAATGACCGATATTGATGGTCGTTTCCGCTTAACAGCTCTTCCTCCTGGAAATTATAACGTTTTTCTGGTTTACCGCGGCGATACCACTTATGCACAATACGAAGTAGAAGTTCTACCAGAGGGAATTGCATCCGTTGGAAATGTTTACAACACTGGTCGTTCTCTGAAAGAAGTAGAGATCACACCTGCTTACTTGAGATTGAGTAAAGGTGTAAACCCGGAAACGAAACTAACTGCGAAAGACATCAAACACCTTCCTTCAAAATTCAGCGCTGTTGATATGATTGCGACAATGTCTACAGACGTGCAAAAAACAAGCGATGGTGAGTTGGTTTTCCGAGGAGCACGAAAAGGAGATTTCATCACCTACCTTGATGGGGTAAAAATGACAGAACTACAAAATGTTCCAAGCGCATCTCTCGGTTATATCATGGTTTATTCAGGAGCAATTCCAGCAAAATACGGTGATACAACAGGTGGAATTGTTGTTATGGAAACGATGAGCTACTTTGATTTATTAAGAGAGTGGGAGAATAGAAAATAGTGTAGCAACTCCCGAAAAGGCGAGGTGTTCATTTTGAGTGCCTCGTTTTTTTTGATAGCTATTCTCTGGGAGCACATTCCCTGAGTCCTTGATACATCAGCGATGGCAGGGATTTCCCGAAATCCCGAAATCCCTGGAAATCGGAAGAAAATTCATTCATTTCATTAAGCCAATCAACATGAAAAGCATTATCCTCATACTGACTCTTTTTATAGCGAATATCAATTACGCTAAAGTAGCCACAGGAGCTGTAACAGGCTTAGTATGGGACGAAATAGAAGAAGACTATGCTCCTTTTGTCAAGGTGGAGATCATTGGTGACACTGCAACTTACATAGCTCAAACAGATATTGATGGCAGATACACTATTCGAAACATTCCTATTGGAACCTACAAGGCACGATGTCTAAATTTCATGAATGAACCTAATTACTACGAAAAAAACTTTCAGATCCGTTCTGACGAAATTGTTTATGTTGAACTCTCGTTAAAACAAGTAGAGCTTACCATATGCTATTTTACACCTCCTTACACATGGTACCGAACACCACAATTACATGAACTAAACAGAATTGAGATTGCGGAAAATGTCAATCGATTTCAATTGCCCGCAATGACTTCCGGAATGACCTCCGACCTTCGCTTGAACAAAGAAAACGATCTGCAATTTCAGGGGGCAAGAATCAACGACTATGTTCAGCTGATTGATGGTGTGAAAACATTGAATTTCATTCAAGTTCCTTCAGTTACTATGAAATCCATACAAATCTATAATGGATTCATTCCCGCAAAATACGGTGACACAAATGGTGGTGTAATCGTAATTGAAACTCTGAGTTACTTCGACTTATTGAATAATAGATTCCCGGAAGAATGAACTATTTCGTTCCGATGTAAATATCCACCTCACTTTGATCGTTGTTTCTAGCTCTCTCACCATAAACCTCAAAATCGTAGGAATAACTTCTATTCAACTCTTTGTCTGCAGCCCAGATTTCTTGCCATTTCTCTGCAACAGCGGTTGGAAGAATTCCTTCGGCTAAAAAAGTCGTAACGGTTTGACCAGGAAATTCTCTACCTACCATTCCTTCTGGAATAGAATCAAGTGACGAAACCGTTAATCCCAAAATACATGTATATTTTCCAGTGTAATCACTTTCGTAATCGGTATAGATGGAATAAATATCAGAACTCAACTGATTAGGGATTCTGTCAAGTAAATTCTCAGTTTGAAAACGCGACCAAAGCGCCATCAAATCGTTCATTGCCTGACCATCATTGTTTGAAGTTTCAACCGAAATTCCTATTACCTTAAATCCGTTAATTTGAGTCATGTGTATGTAATTTACCGCGTGAAAATAGAAATTAAATCCAATTCAGAAAACAACTTTGGAAATAGAACAATAACTTAGTGTACACACTTTTAACTTATGACAAAACTCAAACTTACTTCCTGGATAATTCTACTGCTGGTCTTTACAGTAATTTCAGGTTTCCTCTCTCTTTTAGTAGAAAACCCGCTTACTCCAAGAAATGAATACATCATGTTAGCCATATTTGGTTCCTTAGGAGTTCTATTATTAGTTGGCGCTTTAGCAACCGCAACGTTCTTCATTTTCAGAAAATCCATTTTAGAAGTTCGTCTAAAACGTTCATTTCAGGTATACACCTTCTTCTGTCTAGCCTTTATAGCCATTTCCTATTTTAAATTTCCGGAGGCGATGCATGAAAGAAGAAACTATGAGTTTGTACAACGTCAAGATGCAGCTTTACACACCTATATCGGAGAAAAAGTAGACTTTGAAGCAGAGGAAATGTCTGTAAAACTTACTCAAGAGCAGAAAACGGACATTATTGATCTCCTGTTCCTCTCTATTCAATTCAACAACAAACTGGTCGACAGAATGTTTGAAGCATACGACATTCGTGTCTTCATTCTAACCGACTCAGAAGTAAAAGAAGAAACGAAACTGACGATTGATTGGAAATTGAATACGACTAAATAATAGTGTTTCAATATATCAAATTACCGAATTAGAGATATTGTTAATTGACGAATTTGCTTCATTACAAAAATACAACTTAGCAATATTGTTAAGTTGATCTGTTTCCAACAACGGTCTTGATTTTGCCAGATAGCGACCGATAACCAATCCCTACTTCGGAAAAAACTGCGGGCTCTTCTCCTGCATCGGCTCCATATATTTCTTGAGGTTTTGTTCGTCTTGCTGATTCAGGATCATCAACATGTTATCCGACTCCACAACTATATAATTTTCCAAACCTTGAATCAAAGCCAATTTGTTGTTAGGCAAATTCACAATGCAATTCTCCGAATTGATCATGTGAACATTTTCACCAATAACCGCATTTCCGTTGTAGTCTTTGTCTAAATGAGAATACAAACTTCCCCATGTTCCTAAATCCGACCAATCGAAATTCGCCAAAACCACATCAACGTTCTTGGCATTTTCCATTACCGCAAAGTCGATTGAAATATCTTCACACTCAGCAAAACATTGGTTTACGTAAGCTTGTTCTTCTGAAGTATTGTACTTACCGTTTTCCTTTGTAAACAACTCGTAAAGCTCTGGTTTAAACTTTTCCATTGCATGAAGAATGGTAGAAGCTTTCCAGATGAAAATCCCAGAATTCCAATAATAGTTTCCACTCTTCAGAAATATCTCTGCTAACTCGCGATTCGGTTTTTCAGTGAAGTGCTTTACGTCTTTGATTTGACCAGGTAAAATATCTCCATCCTCGATAAACTCTATATAACCGTAACCTGTATCAGGTCGAGTAGGTTTGATTCCAAGTGTTACCAATCTGTCGTTCGCATTTGCGGTAGTAATAGCTGTCTTTACTATTTCAGCAAATCGATCTTCTTTCATGATTAAATGATCAGATGGAGCAACTATCAACGTTGCTTCAGGATTGATTTGATAAATCTTTGCAGCAGCATATGTAATACACGGAGCGGTATTTTTACGTTCTGGTTCACAAAGAATTTGATTATCGCTTAACTCTGGCAATTGCGCTTTCACCAAGTCCTTGTACATTGCATTTGTAACAATGTACATGTTCTCAGATGGAGCAACAAGTAACAAACGCTCATAAGTCATTCTCAACAGAGACTTTCCAATTCCCAGTACATCTAAAAATTGCTTAGGACGTTGAACTGTGGACATAGGCCAAAAACGGCTGCCAATTCCACCTGCCATTATTACACAATAGTTATTCTTCATATTAAACTGCTTTTACAAGTGCCAGGGAATTGATTACAAACTGACGTTGCGTGTTTACTTCGGTGCACAAAAAACGAGTTCTTCGCTTTTCGCCTTTCACAAAGGTTCTTCCCTGTAGAACAAATGTACTGTTTTTCACCAATGACTCAAGCATAACCTCATCGGTCGTGTTCTCGTCGTATTTTCTAATTATTCGTGACAGATTCTGATCAGAACAAGTTGCGGCTTTCAGCCCCGTCAAACTCTTCATCAAACCAGCCTCAATATCTTTGGGAAGCAAGCCCATTTCAATTGCGGGCCATAATAAATCTCGAAACGTTTTCTTCCATTCTTCGCCATGCGGTTTAACACGCGGTCCATAGTTCACATACGTTTCCAGATGTGCAAATTCGTGAAGAGTTGTCACCAAAAACTGATACTTGTTACTGTTCCCGTTTACAGAGATTTCATGGTATTTCGAATTCCCAAACGGCGGACGATAATCTCCCAGCTTTGTGCTTCTCGGTTTGGATATCGTGAATTTTACAGGATGTTTCAAGAGCAAATCGGTCACCAAATCCGAATACCCCTCGGGCAAATAAGGTGAGATCTGCTTACTGATTTTTAAAAACTTCTCCGACTTGTCCATTCCAATGACAAAACAACAAAAAAAGTGAATTGAAAATTCTAGTTTCCTGAGAAGTTTTGCAAATAAACAGGTTGAAAAAAGTTCAAGACTTCAAAGGATTCAATTTTAACAACACCTGGACTTTGAGCCTTTTTGAACACTTTTGAACCTATTGAACGATTTGGAAGAAAAGAATTATAGTATCTTTAGACCGAAAATGAAAATCCTGAACAACATAGGGAAGTATTCCGTAATGCTGAGCATCGTCTACTCAAAACCTGAGAAGTGGCGTATATTCAGAGAGAAGCTTTTCAATGAGATTGAAGTTATTGGAGTAAAATCGTTACCGATTGTTGCTCTTATGTCGGCGTTTATGGGTGGTGTAATTTCACTTCAAACAGCCTCAAACATCTCCAATCCATTGCTTCCGGCATATACCGTTGGGTACATTACGCGTTCGAGCACTATTTTGGAGTTTTCTCCAACAATTATATCACTTATTCTTGCTGGAAAAGTAGGCTCAAACATTGCTTCTGAGATTGGAACAATGCGGGTGACCGAACAAATTGATGCGTTGGAAATCATGGGTGTAAACTCATTGAATCATTTGGTTCTTCCAAAGATCACAGCAGCAATGATCTTCTTCCCTATTCTTATCATTTTCTCTATTGGATTAGCGTTAATTGGAGGTTGGTTAGCACTTACACTTTCCGGACTATCATCTACGGAGACTTATATATACGGTATTCGATCATTCTATTTGGATAAGGAGATTATTTACGCTCTTACGAAATCGGTTGTTTTCGCATTTCTGATTACTTCTATCGCATCTTTCTATGGTTATTACACAAAAGGTGGAGCTTTAGATGTTGGTCGTTCTTCTACCCAATCTGTGGTTAGCGCAAGTATCAGCATTCTTATTGCCAATTTCTTATTGACTCAAATGATCCTATTGCAATGATAGAGGTACAAAATGTCAATAAAATGTTTGGTGATCACCACGTTCTTAAAGACGTGAGCACAACTTTCGAGACTGGAAAGGTGAATCTGATTATCGGACAATCGGGACAAGGAAAAAGTGTATTAGCGAAATGTGTTGTTGGACTTCACGAAGTTGACAATGGTCATATTTTATATGATGGCCGCGATTTTTGTACGATGGATCGTTTGGAACGAAAAGCCATTCGTCAGGAAATTGGAATGCTTTTTCAAGGCGCGGCCTTATTCGACTCGTTGACCGTAGAGCAAAACGTAATGTTCCCGCTTACGATGTTTACCAAAATGTCGAAACCGGAAATGATTGAGCGTGCTAACTTTTGTTTGGAACGCGTGAATTTGGTCAATAGAAATAATTTATTTCCTTCAGAATGTAGCGGTGGAATGCAGAAACGTATTGCCATTGCACGAGCCATTGCAATGAATCCGAAATACTTATTTTGTGATGAACCAAATTCCGGTTTAGATCCAAAAACTTCTATCGTTATTGATAACCTTATTCGTGAGATCACTTATGAGTACAACATGACTACAGTTGTGATTACACATGATATGAATTCTGTAATTGAGATTGGCGACAATGTCGTTTTCATCAATCAAGGTCAGAATTGGTGGCAGGGAGATAGAAATTCTATCATTACTACAGACAATCCTGAAATCAATGATTTCGTTTACGCTTCAGACTTTATGAAACGTATCAAGGAGAACATGAAAAACGGCTAGCTTCGACTGCGCTCAGCTGCCATTTACATCATACTTCTCAGCTATCCAAATAACTCCTAGAAGAACTGTACTGCTGCGTTTTAGCGCATCAATCTTTGTTCCTATAAACAACGGTGACTGAGCGCCTGCCTGATCGGCAGACAGGGAGTCGAAGTCAATAGTAAATTTTCATCAGCATCGGCAGTTTCTCTTTTTTGATGTACACATCAACTGCATCGAAAAAATCGGGAGAAACCATCGGACAACCCAAACTATTCATGATTGGTGAATCTTGTTCTTCCGTTGGAACATAACTGTATGAATGAAAAACAACTGCTCTTTCGAAAGCTTTGCTATTCGTTTTATCCAAACCATGTAAACGATACGATTTTCCAAAACTTCCCTGATAAGCCACTCCAAACTTGTAAATACCAAGTGAAGTCATATATGAATTTGGTGTATTGCTAAAGATTAAGCTATCTGGCTTACTCGTTTCAGAACCGGAACCATGTGCTACCAATCCTTTTTGAACAATGCTGTCTTTCTTCAAATCAACAAGAAAAAAACGGTAATGATTCGACGGGATTTTCATATCAATCAAAACCGCATAATTCTTTGAGTACTTTCCCGGATTAGCCGTCAAATATTTTTCTACAGCAGCAATTTGAGCAGGAAACTCTTTCGCCATGCGCAAAGAATCTGTATTTACTGAAACGGTCTCAACTTGCGTTTCAGCTGAATCTGAAAAAAATTGTCCATTTCCATTTGTACAAAGACTCAGTGTACAAAAAGTAACAATCACTAATGCGGGAAGAAGGAGAATACGTTGCATTATAAGAACATGGGTTTGATGTCAAATTCAAAGAAAGAACTTTTGTTACAATTCTCAGTTCGATTAACTAAATTTAGCATACGATCAAATAGGTCAAAAGATCAAAAGGATCAAAAACCGGAACTTTGAGATTTTGAACATTGAAACTCTTTGAACATTTTGAATGAACACTTATGGCAAAAGTCACTAACATAGACGATTACATAGCAAAATCTGCTCCTTTTGCTCAGGAAATTCTATCGGAAATTCGAACTATTGTTCACGAATATTGTCCGCAGGTAGAAGAAGCTATGAAATGGAGTTTCCCGAATTACGTTTACAAAGGAGCAATTCTTTGCAGTTCTGCGGCATTCAAACAACACTGCGCTTTTGGTTTTTGGCTGGAAAGTGTGATGAACGATACGCATGGCATTTTCAAACGTCACGAAGGTGGAATGGGAAGTCTTGGAAAAATGCAATCGCTTCAGGATTTGCCATCAAGAGATATTCTTGGTGCTTATATTCTGCAAGCCATGGATTTGGTTGATGCAGGTGTTAAACTAAAGAAAGCTCCAAGCGAAGAGAAGAAAAAAGAACTGAAAGTTCCTCAACTATTATTGGATGGATTGGAAAAAGATGCAATTGCCAAAAGTGTCTTTGAGAACTTTACATACTCTCACAAAAAAGAATATGTTGAATGGATAGACGAAGCAAAAACGGAAGCTACAAAGCTTAAACGACTGGAAACCACTCTCTCAAATCTCCGTGAAGGAAAGTCAAAAGAGTGGAAGTACCAGAAATAAGAAGTATTTCTATAAGCCCATAATTTTTAAAAGGTTACATGTAACTTTTATCTTTTTTTCGAGTCTTATGATAAATGGTACCATTCTTGTAGAATTAACAAAAAATTAGCACCCATGAAAAACATTTACTTACTCTTGCTTTTATTCCCAATGGTTGGATTTTCTCAAAGCAAATTCCAATTTGGGACTTATTTCGGAACATATTCCCCATTCAAAAGTCAAATGCCCAAGATGAGCACCACTTACGGACAAGGATTTGTTTTCTCTTACAAACCGTCGGCAATTGTGCCTGTTTCGATAGATTGGTCAAGCCACTTTGGAATTTACTACAATCGTACAATGAAGGAAACTTACACTTTTGGAAACGGATCTTCAACTACAACTGATGTAACTTATTCAAGTAAATTGAGAAATCACTTACTAGGAGCTAAAATCAATTTAACGAATGATTATTCTTCATTCAGACCTTACATCAAACCACAAATTGGTTGGGCTACAATGAAATCTAAGATTGTAATTGCTGATCCCAATGATGTTGACGATTGTCAGCCTTTGGATCGTGAAACAAACATGGCTTTCCGCGGTGGCGTTTACGGTGGAGAAGCAGGATTTGAATTAGACATGAACCGTATTTTCAAAAACGTTCAACAAGAAAACAGACATTACCTGTATTTCTCTGTCGCTTACTTACGTGGGTTCAGTAAGTTCGAATACATCAATCAGAAATACATGGAAAATCACGAACATGGAGTTCATGAAGATGGTACGATTGAAACTGAAGACGGGCGTGATGTAACAACACAGTTCATTAACGTAACAACAAACGAAATACACGATCATAAAATTGCAGAAGTCTACAAAACAAACTACGAAATGTGGGGACTTAAAGTAGGATATGTGTTTTATTTCTAAGAGATAACTCCCCCCTAAACTCGGTTAACCGAATAATAACCACATTTCACCGAAATGTGGTTTTTTTGTACCTGTTAAGCATCTAGATTTGCTTTATAAATAAAACGATATGGAATCAGATTCAAATTTCAGCGAAATTGAACAACAAGTCATTAAGTGGCAGAAAGGTCATCGCCGCGCAAAAATCACAGCTGGAATACTTATTGTTGCCTTTGGTACTTTGTTTTTATTACATCGACTCAATATTAAAGACTTCCCTATTCCGAAATACTTGTTTAGCTGGCCAATGATTTTAATGGCTGTTGGATTGGTATCTATTGTTCGACATAAATTCAAAAAGATCTTTGGATATGTGCTAATGCTTTTGGGGGCTTTGTTTCTTTTCCAAACATGGTATCCAAAGGCAATTAACGGCGATATCATTTTCCCGGTAATGATCATTCTTGTTGGATTGATGGTTTTGTTTAAACGCAAAAAAGGTCCTTGTGGAAGAGGGAGACACGGTGGAAGAGAACGATTTTCACGCGAGCACTGGCAGCGAATGCATGATTCTGAACGTTTCGGAGAAGCCAGTTCAGATGACTATCTCGATACCGTAAACTTCTTCAGCGGTTTAAAAAAAAACGTTACGAGTCAAAATTTTAAAGGAGCGGATGTAGTTACCGTTTTTGGGGGTACTGATATCAATTTATCGAACGCCGATTTTCCGGAAAAAGTAGTTATCGATATTTCTTGTGTTTTTGCTGGAACTACCTTGAACATCCCAAATAACTGGCAGATCAATTCTGATGTTACAACCGTTTTCGGTGGAATTGAAGACAAACGTCCGATTGAATTGGTGCAAAATGCCGAAAATAAAAAGATCGTGGTACTCCATGGAAGCTGCGTTTTCGGTGGAATAGAAATTACAAGTTTTAGCAGCTAGCATGACATTTAGAAAGTTCCCCAAACTCCAATTCCGATATTTAGCATTAACCCTGGCTTTAGGGTTAGTGCATTTCGGTATTCTCTGGTGGAATCATTTCTCAACCCGCGATGCACTGATAGATGGTGGTCATACATTTTTCGCGCTTTCGATTGTAGGATTGGTATTATATGTTATTCAATTCAGCTTTCACACCAAAGCCAGTATGACCTTCTCGCAATTCGGATTGATCGCAACACTTGCTTTCCTTATTCACTATTCGGCATTATACTTTCTGAAACCAATTTTGGATCCCGATTACTATGAGCATTTTGTTTATAATCTTCAAGGACTTAGATACACGATTATTCTCATCACGCTTGTTGCCATCAGTTTGTTTTGGTGGATTGCCAAGAATGCTGAAATTCAGGAAAAGATCCGAAAACAATTGATTGAGCAAGAACGCGCATTGAGTAAAGCTGAATTGGTGAATATCAACAATCAATTACAACCACATTTCCTTTTCAACAGTTTGAATTCGATTAGCGCACTAACAATGATCGAACCAAAGGAAGCGAATCGAATGATTCATTTACTCTCAGATTTCTTGCGTGGAACGTTGAAAAAGGATATGGAAAAACTGGTTTCTTTAAAAGATGAACTGAATCAGGCAAACCTGTTCTTAGAGATCGAAAAGATCAGATTTGGAAACCGATTGATCATAGATCTTAGTTCAGATATACAATGCGATGAAAAGAAGATTCCACCGCTTTTAATTCAGCCTTTGGTGGAAAATGCGTTGAAGCACGGATTAAATACTTCGAGTAATACCATTGATATTAAAATAACGTGTAAACTGGTAGAGAACAGCTTACACATTACTATTGAAAATCCGTACGACGAAAATAATGTTCCACAATTCAAAGGAACAGGTTACGGAATTCAAAGCGTCAAGAAACGTTTACAATTGTTCTACGGACAAACCGATAGATTAAGAATAGAAAGGGAAAACGGAATTTTTAAGGTTACACTTCAAATACCTCAAATACATGAAAGTACTAATAATTGACGATGAGCCTCTGGCACGAACGGTTGTGCGATCGTATTTAAACGAACTGGGAAATTTTGAAATTCTTGGTGAAGCCGGTGACGGATTTGAAGCGTTGAAAATGATTCATTCCTTAAAGCCCGATTTGGTGTTTCTGGACGTTCAGATGCCAAAACTAAATGGATTTGAAATGCTCGAATTACTTGAGGAAAATCCACGCATTATTTTTACAACGGCATATGACGAATTTGCCCTAAAAGCATTTGAAGTGAGCGCAATCGACTATTTATTGAAACCATTTTCAAAAGAACGTTTTGAAACGGCAATTAACAAAGTAAGTCATAACGACAATACAGGTTTACCGACACTAAGTCCTGAACTTGCAAAAAACAATAATCTTGAACAAGCCCGCATTGTAGTAAAGCAAGGTTCAGATATTAAAATCATTCCGTTAGATTCGGTTCAATACATTGAGGCTTACGACGATTACGTAAAAATTCATGTAGAAGAAAAATACCATGTAAAGAAACAAACGATGAACTACTATGAAAAGAATCTTCCGGATCAATTCATGCGCATCCATCGTTCGTATCTGTTGAATATCGATTTCCTTCAAAAGATAGAATCGTTCGAGAAAAACAGTTATGTTGCAATCCTGAAGAATGGAAATCGCATTCCAATTTCAAGGAATTCTTACAGTGATGTGAAGCAGCGATTAGGGATATAATCAGTTCATCTCGGCTCCGCTCGATGACCCTCATATTTTCCTTCAGACCAGCCAAAGGTTGTCGAGCGGAGCCGAGACAATCCTTTATCAAAACTCCAAACGGTAGCTTATAATCGGAATCAATGAAGTCTGATACCAATACTTTACATCTCCAGTTTTGTCGTCGAAATATTGTCCGCCAACGTTTTTCCGATTTGTAGTATTCTGAATATCCAGCGCCAATGTAGTTGTCAGCTTCTCATAGTTTCGTTTCAAACTTAGACGAAGATCCAATCTGAAATAATCCGGCATTCGTTTGTCATAAGTTTTACTTTCATCAAAACGAGTTTCTCCAGCTACAACAGAAGCCTCTTTATCAATTGGTGTATAACGGAATCCGCCCACGTAAACCAATTTGCAATTCACACCCACTACTCTATTCTTTTCAATGTTTTTCAACTGAAATTCCTTCCCCATAGTAAAGGTCGCGGCGTAATTCGTGTTGAAACGTGTATTGTACCAATTACCATTCGGTGCCAAATATTTAGAATCGTAAATGGAAGTGGAAAGCAAATAATAAAGACTTTTATGCAGGAACCGCTCGTAGGTCAATTCAAAACCGTAGTTCTTCCCTAAACCTTTGTTGACTAGCGCTTCAGCCGGAAAACCATCTGTTTGATTCAAAATAGAGTATGTACTTGTTTTATCTGCGCTGATTGGCACGTTGAACAAATGCTGATAGTACAGTTCTGTCTTCAAATGTTCATGATCATTAAAGATGAAATCGTAGCCTACAACCAAATGATGTGCTTTGCTGAGTTTCAAATTCCTGTTTGGAAGAACCGTTTGCCCATTCTCCATTTTTTCAGTGAAATAAACACCAATCGGCTGCAGTTGACTGTGTAATCCATAACCCAAAGTAAAATGGTGTTTTGGTGTAATATCGTAACGCAAGGAAACTCTAGGTTCCAACGAAGTTGTATTATTCAACAGCATTTGAAAATAATGCACTCCAATGTTTGTAGTTAGCTTTTCAGAAACCTTGAAATTCCATTGAAAGAATTCCTGAATGGTTTGAGTGTTTCCCTTTTCATTAATCTGCTCTATTAAAACCGTGGTATCCCCCATATCTCGCTGTGTTAAACGATATCCCAGATTGTTTGCAATAATTCCTGCTCTGACACTATTTTTCGCATTGAGTTTTTGAGTATAAACCGTCGACAACGTTCCTTTGTTCTGAAGAAAACGCTGTTCATACGTTCTGTTCAGTGTTGAATAATCGTACTCCAGTTCATCTTGTTCATAACCGTTTTCAGTTCCGGAGAAAACCAAAGCAGTTTTCAGATAGGATTGATTTCGGAACAACTTGGTATGTGTTACCCCCACAGCGCCGGTATTGCTGTAAAAGTTCGTATTCAGTTTAAAAAATGAATCTTCCTGCCAACGTAACGAATCTTTTTCGGCTGTTGTAGTTTGGTAGCTCAATCCCCCGAAGCCAAAAACCGTAAACTTCCCAAGATTTTTGGTTGGTAAGTAGATATTAAAAGATAGATCCTGGAAATTGGTATTTGCATCTCCAATTGGAACACCAATTTTGCCTAATAAGTTCAATGTCGAATAACGGTAATTAATGAGGTAAGAACCATCGTATCCTTTTCTGATCGGTCCTTCTGTTGCAATGTCCAAACCAAGGAATCCAGCCTGAACTGTATATTCATGCTTTTTGGTATTTCCTTTTCTCAGTCGAAGATCAAAGACTCCTGAAAGCGCATTTCCGTACTCCGCAGCAAAGGCTCCGGTAGAAAAATCAGAATTACTGAGTAACTGAGCACTTAAGATCGATATTCCACCGCCAGCAGTTCCCACGTTTGAAAAGTGATTCGGATTTGGAATTTCCACACCTTCCATTCGCCACAACAAACCATTAGGAGAATTTCCGCGGATTGAAATATGATTGTTTCCATCACCTGCGGTTACAACGCCTGCAAAAGAAGAGGCCATTCGTGCCGGATCATTTACAGCGGCAGCAAATTTCTGAGTTTCTTCAACCGAAAACGTTCGTGTACTAACAGTTGAAAGGTCATTCAATGCTTCCGTCTTATTCACGTTTCCGGAAATTACCACCTCATCCAACTTCTTGATATCTTCTTCCATTGCAACGGTTAGCACTACTTCCTTTCCTGCATTTACCGTAATGTTCTGAAGAAACACATCCTTATAATCGACAGTCCTGATCAAAAAACTCCGACTTCCAACAGGAACGTTTGCTAATACAAACACACCGTCAGCATCCGAGACACTTCCGATTATTGGTTGCGTTTCCAAAACAACAACCGTTGCACCCGGAATTGGAGCCTGCGAAACTTTATCAATTACGGTCCCGCGAACAGTTTGTGTTTGAGCGATTGAAACCGTTCCAAAAAGGCAAAAGCATGCCCATACGAATAACTTCGTTTTCATTTTTTTAATAAGAATTAGTGTTATAGAAAATAGTGATTAGAAAATAGAGAATAGGATAAAAGAGTTTCGTTTATCCTATTCTCTAATCTCTGTTTTCTATTCTCTTAAAAATGAATCACCTGACCTGAGCCGCTGATATGCGTATTCACAATTGGAGTACCTGTGTATTTAATATCTCCACTTCCAGAAATTGAAGCATCGAGTTGAGTTGTCACCCATACTGTAACAGAACCAGAACCACTGATCTTACAAGCTGAATTTGCTGCCTGCAGGTATTCAAAATCGATATTTCCGGAACCACTGATTTTTGCCTCCTGATTCGTTACTGTTCCACCATTTACTTCAATGTTTCCTGAACCGCTGATACTCGCTTCCATATCGCTTGTTGTTAAATTGGAAACAACGATATTTCCGCTACCGCTGACCTCCAAATCCATATCAGTTGTATTGATTGGTCCGCTGGTTTCAATACTTCCGCTTCCACTTACTTCCAGTTCTTTGATATCCGGACTGTGAATGATGATGGTAATATTACTATGCTTTCTCACCCATTTACTGAAATCGATTTCCAGTTCACCGCCACTTACTTCAGTTGTCAGCACATTCAAAACATTATCTTGCCCGGAAATCTCTACATAGTATGATGCATCCTGGGTGTAAATCACATTTGCATCAATTGAAAGATCTATGCTGTTAAATCCCGTAATCTGACGTGTTTCAGTAACTGTTCCTCCTTTTCCAACAATAGAGTTGAAAACATTCTTCTTACATGATGAGATTCCTGTTGCAAGAACTCCAACTGCTATCATCCAACTAAACTTTTTCATTTTTATCCAATTTGTATTTCTACTCTTATGACAACTGAGATCAAGTTTCCCCCTATGGCAAACTTAAAAAATCCACCCCTCTTAGTCTCCCCTCAAGGGGAGAGACGAATTTAACCTCCTCCCTTGAGGGAGGAATGAGGAGGGTGGCTTTACAGCTATGTCAAAAAAACCTCAAAGCCACTTTTCCGCCAACCCACAATTTATTCGTGAAGTTCGCGCCAACATCATCAAGAATGGTGTGTTGTTGAATAGAGTTCCAAACCAGATCTGAACCAATCGTATTTTCAGTGTTGTACCAGTTTAAGGTTGGACCAAAAGCAAGACCAATCTTAGGTGTAAAACGACATTCGAAGCCAACAAAGCCTTTTGTAAGCATGTTGTATTGATAATCGTGTCCGCTTAAATGCAAATGCTGAGCTGTAAAATCGGCATTAAAATACCAGCGGCTATTTCCAAATCGGGCCGCGGTTCCAACTCCATATCCGTACGTCCACAAATTCGGATGATCGGAAACCTGAACTCCTGCAAAGAAGATGTTATGAAATTTGTCAACTCCGCTTCTAAAACTCAGTGTTCCAATAAAATTTTCGTCGCCTGCTACTTCCAGTTTATGGTATCCGGTTTTCACGTAGCTGAACAATCCAACAGGAACTCCTGTAATTGAAGTGGAAAGATTGATCAGACCTAATTGTGAACCATTCACATTCACTGCTTTGTTTACGATTCCGGAAAGCTGAAAACCATTTACAGTGTGCGCAACATTGGAAATACCAGCAATTTGTCCGCCTATAACAGTGTCTGTGTAATTTGCAATTCCGGCAACCTGTGTTCCGTAAACATTTTTAGAGCGATTAAAAATTCCTGCTACCTGCACACCTTCCATCAATTCTCCATTGATATTGGAAATTCCACCAACTTGAACTCCTGTAACGGTATCTGCAACCAAATTTGCGATTCCACCTACCTGTACCCCCGAAACTTTTCCTGAAACGAGATTTGTAATTCCGGCTATTTGAACCGACTTGACATTTCCAACGTCGATATTTACCAAACCGCCAATTTCCAGCACATCAATTCCGCGTGAAGTCCCAACCAACAGATTAAATGAATATTTATTAACCGTGTTCACCGCCAACAAATGATTTGTACTTAATGGTGGAACAAACGAAAAAGCAAAATCAGTAAATAAGGTGTCTGAAATGTTTCTCAAGTTGACTCTGTCTTTCTCAAAACGTTTCCAAAAGCGATCGAATATATCCAATGAATCTTCCGTTCTTGCCATAGAGACTGTATCCACCGACAATTCAACTGTCAGCGAATCGTTTACTACAATGGCAACTGGCTCCGACTTTGGCTGAAGATAAATAACGATTGTGGTTTGCTGCTTTGAAAGAATGACAACTGTTGTATCCTCGTAATTCTCCTTCGCTACCGAGATAGAAAGCACATCGGAAGTTTTAGGAAACGACATATTGAAATAGCCGTATTCATTGGTTACAGCCGATTGTTTGTTTTGTCGAAGATAAACACTTGTTTCACCAACTTGTGTTGAATCCTCGGCATCGTAGATGTAACCGTTCAGAACTACATTTGAGTTGGTGGTTGAAGCTGTAGGTGTGCTTTCAGGTTTATTCTTTGGTGGAGTTTTACATGAAATGATCAGGTATTTTCCTTTCACTTTGTAGGTACAACCTGAATTATTGAAAATGGCATTTAGTGCTATTCTCAAAGGCTGCTTCACCGCTTTCGTTGTGACTTTTTTCTGATCATCGAAGTTGGTGTACGAGAAGACTACTCCGGTTTGGTCAGAGAATTGACGGAACAATTCAGCATAGGTAAATGTTCCGTTTTTCAAACTCACTATTTTTTCCAGATATGGTGTTTCCTGGGCAAAAGAAACAGTAACAGTAAAGCTCAGAACTAAAAAAAGCCCGAATTTCATTACTAATTGCATGACGTTCCTTTTATCCAATACACATTATCTATCTTCTCTATTCGCACCTCCAGCGTTTGACCAATTACATCGAGAACAGTTTCCAAATCTTCATTCAAGAACTCCGTTGTAATTCTGCAATTGTTAATTGCCGGGTTCTCAATTCGAATATCAACGTTATATGATTGATTCAAAATTTTCACTGCATCTTCCAAACGTTGATCATCCAACATAATGGTCACATTCGAAAGTCGGTCACTGAGCGGAGCAGAGGCACCAGATTTCACATCCAACGACAATTTCCCGGATGAAATCACATAATGAGCACTTTCATTCGCCTGAAGTGTGACTTTCATTCCTTTGTTGTCATAGATCATTATAACACCTTCATCAACGCGCACAAAAATGGTGTCTTCCGTTGAACGTACGTCGAATTTAGTCCCCAGATCCTTGATGTGAATTGGACCCGTATTTATCACAAACGGAAGTTTATCGCTATGTTTTACGGAGAAATACGCCGACCCTTTCAAATCGAGGTAGCGATTGTTTTTTCCATATTGTTTAGATAGTTGAACTGATGAATTTGCTCCCAAACGAATGTCCGTTCCATCAGACAGCTCCACATCTTTCGCTTTTGATGTTGAAGCATAGATTTCAGGTCCAACTTCTGTGTTCATCCAAAATAAAGTTCCAACCGAAATAATTAAGATTGCTGCTATGGAAGAAATCCATTTCAAATTCAGTTTTCGAATTGGGGTTTGTTGAAGTTTTGGGGAAATGGATTTCCACGCGTTGTCGACAGAAACTTCAGGGTCTTTAATTCCAAACACCTTTGAAGCTTCAGTAAAATAAACATCATTTTCGGGTGATTCTTTCAACCAATCTTCCAAACGAATTGCTTCTTCGGGAGAGGCTTCTCCTGAGAAAAACTTGCCGATCAGTTCTTCTATTTCTTTCGTTACATTCATAATTCCTGAATTAAGAAAAGAATCAACAATGGCAAGTAATCGCTCAAATGTTCGCGAGCAATTTTTAGTGCTTTACCCATCTGGTTTTCTACCGTTTTAATAGAAATCCCGAGTTCATCTGCAATTTCCTGATAACGCAGCTGTTCAAATCTACTCATCTTGAAAATACGTCCGCATTGTTCCGGCATTTTCGAAATCGCTTGGTGAAGCTGCTCGTTCAATTCACTTGCTTCAACAGTATCGGAAGCATCCATTTCAGAATTTACATATTGAACTTCTGCAGCGTGCAACTGACGAACTTTTTGGTGCTTGATTTTGTTTAAACAGGCATTTCGAACGGAGGTATAGAGCATAGAACGAAGCGAAGAATGAACAGTCATATCCGTTCGTTTTTCCCAAAAGGAAACAAAAACCTGTTGAACAACATCTTCCGTTTCATCGCCATCGCGCAAAAACGTATTCCCATAGCGAACTAAGGGCTTATAATATTCACGAAACACCATTTCGAATGCGTTTAAATCACCTTTCACAACCTGCGCTATCACTTGTTTTTCTTCCACCTCGAAGTGTTTCATTACTCTGAGGCAAAGGTATCATCTTTCTTTAAAGACAACTCGCTTTGCGTTTACCCCTACGAGAAAGAAATATTTTTTAAGAAGTTGTAAGTAGAGACGCGATGCATCGCATCTTTACATCACCTTCTCATAAGATAACACTTGATTTAGTAGTTCAGAAATCTCACGCCCACGCGTAAGCGTCATCATGTGCGAGCCATCTTGAACTGTGAATTCGACATTCTTCACATTGCGAATGGGGATTGTGTGGTCGTTGGTGCCGTGAATTTTATGAATCTCGCTTGAATTAGACGTGCGTTTCCAGCGAATAATCATTTTCACCGTTCGACGCATATAAACACGGTTCTTTTCCTTTAACATGGATTTGAAAGTGGCTTTGTTCTTTTTGCGGTCTGGCTCAACAATAGGTTGTAAAATACGAGCACTTCCAACCAAGATAAATCCCGGAACAATGGCATACAGCGGAATTACTTTTTGGAAACGGTAACGAAAGGGCAATTCTTTTCTGTTCGCAGCACTGGAGATCAAAATCACTTCTTCTGGATGCAGAAATTCCGACATTTCCGTACACAACATTCCACCTAATGAAGTTCCTACAAGCACAAATGATTGTGTGGTATCAATTTGTTTGGAGAGTTCACGCGCAAAAGATTCCATTGTACTTTTCTTTGGCGGTGTTCCATATTCAATACATTTTTTCTCAAAACCTTCCTTGAGTTGGATAGAGTCGAATAATCGGGAATCTGAACCTTGCCCATGGATAAAATAGACAGTTGTTTTCTGTGTTTGTCCAAATCCTAAACAGAAAAAAAACAGAAACGATATGAAGGTTGTTATTCTCATAAGTTGGTTCGAACAAATAAACGAAAACTTACCGATTTTATTCAATTGTAAGCAGTCAAACTAGACAGAATCGATAAGCTGTTGGTTCGGATTTCTGCGTTTATTCCATTTGTTTAACAGAAATAAAACAAAGTAAAACACAACAATCCAACACAGTGACTTATAGGTTTGAGACAAGGTTAAACCTTTCAAAGTCAAATGACAACCTTGCGTCAAATATTCCCAAAACGAATTGAAATTCTCTTCCTTCAAGCATTCGGGTACATTTTTCATGTCACCATAATCTGGATAGTCATGGTAATGATAAAATTGCAGTCGTACTTTGAATAGCGCAGTACCAACAAAAAGGGCTACAGCTGGAAAAATCGTGAAATGGTTGAACTTATTGCGGTAGACAATGAACGCTACGCTCAAGCCCGCTATTGAAATTATAAAATATTGATATGGAGTTGATGTTAGTTCCAAGGTGGAATGATCCCTAACAAACTCTTGTAATTCTCTACTTATCATAATGTGGTACCAACCCATCAAAATAACAATTAGAAAGATAGAACTATAGATTAAGATTCTTGTCAAATTCACTTTCTCACCTTTTCTAGAATGGCCGTCGTAGAAAATCCGGGAACTAAATCAATAGCCACCACTTTTCCACCATTCGCGATAACTGCTTCTCGACCAACAATATATTTTTTAGAAGTTGGATCAGCTTCTTCAGGATCGTAATCGGCTCCTTTCACCAACACATCGGGTTGAATTTGTTCGATCAGCTGCAAAGGCGTGTCTTCATTGAAAAGAAGTACAGCATCCACTGCACCTAAAGCCGCAATTACTTGTAAGCGTGCCGCTTCAGAGTTAATTGGACGATCATCACCTTTACCCAAACGCTTTACAGATTCATCGGTGTTCAAGGCAACAACCAATTTTGAACCTAACTCAGCAGCCTGAGTCAAATATGTAACGTGTCCAACATGCAGAATGTCGAAACATCCGTTTGTAAGAACTACTTTTTCGCCTTTAATTCTCCATTCATCTACTTTTTTGGCAACGTCTTGCAACGAACCAATCTTTTGGTGAAGGGCTTTTAGCGATTTCATGAATTATACTAACTGATTTGTGTTTTCGTCAGGGAAAACAAGAGACGGTTTGAACGCTTTGGCTTCTTCTACCGACATTAATCCGTAACCAATAATGATGATCAAATCGCCAACAGACACTTTACGCGCAGCAGGACCATTCAAACAGATCGTACCAGAGTTTCTGTCGCCTGTAATTACATAGGTTTCAAGACGTTCTCCGTTATTGATGTTCACTATTTGTACTTTCTCACCTTCGATTAAGCCAGCAGCTTCCATTAAGGTTTCGTCGATAGTAATACTTCCAACGTAATTTAACTCTGCTTGCGTAATTCTTACGCGGTGAATTTTTGATTTTAAAACTTGTATCAACATTGTACTGTAAACGAGGATGCAAAGGTAAAGCAAAAATCAAAAGGCAAAAGGCAAAAAGGTATTTATTCTTAGATACCTATTGCACAGACGCGATGCATTGCGTCTTTACTTATACTTCAACCTTTAAAAAAGTGTCATGTTATCAATCAACCGAACTTCACCACAATACGCAGCAATACAAGCTGTTGCACTTACTGACCAGGAATTTGAAAGCGGTTGTAGCGTTATAGAATCAACGATCTGAAGATATTCCAGTTTCAAAGAACTTTCAGCTATCATTGCTGAGCCAAGTTCTACCAATTTCGCAGGAGAATAGGACTTCCCATTTTCTTTCAAGAAAGATAAGGTCCTAAAAATCACAACAGCTTCATCCTTTTGCTCTTGAGTTAAACGCATGTTTCTGCTGCTCATTGCCAAACCACTTGCTTCACGCAAAGTTGAACACGGGACAATTTCTACAGGAAGATTCAACTCATTTACCATGTGTTTGATTACTGCAACTTGCTGAAAATCTTTCAGTCCGAAATATGCCTTAGTAGGTTTCACCAAATCGAACAAGCGCCAAACAACCTGAACAACACCTTTGAAATGTCCGGGACGAAATGCACCTTCCATTACCTTCTCCATTTCACCAAGTTGAACAGTTGGAATTTGAATTCCTTTCGGATAAACATCATCGACTCCCGGAAAAAAAGCAACATCACAGCCATTTTCCGCTAATAAAGCCGTGTCTTTCTCTGGAGTTCGGGGATAAAGTTCCAAATCAGAAGGATTATTGAACTGCGTTGGATTCACAAAAACACTAACAACAACTAAATCGCATTCTTTTTTAGCACGCTGAACCAGAGCCATATGTCCTTCATGAAGCGCTCCCATAGTTGGAACAAAACCAATAGACTTAGCATTTTCAGAGGCATTCTGATATGCAACTCTCAGTTCTTCAACGGTATTGGCAACTATCAATATTCGATAAATTAAAGTTCAAAGTGGGCAAAACTAGAGGATAATATTGAACCGTACCTCTTTTTTTCGTACTTTTGTGCGAATAATTATAATACCCCTCTTTGAATTCTATGGAAAAGAAAAGAATTCTATTCATTTCGCAGGAAATTTTTCCGTTTCTACCGAAAACTGAAATCTCCCACAACGCACGAAAATTGCCTCAAACTACTCAAGAAGCAGGAAAGGAAATTCGCGTGTTTACACCAAAATTTGGTTGTATCAACGAACGTCGTCATCAATTGCACGAAGTAATCCGTTTGTCGGGTATGAACATTATTATTGATGACAACGATCATCCGTTGATCATCAAAGTAGCGTCTATTCCTGCAGCTCGTATTCAGGTGTACTTTATTGACAATGAAGAGTATTTCAAAAGAAAATACAATGTTACAAACGAAGATGGTTCAGATTGTGAAGACAATGACGAACGCAGTATGTTCTTTTGTAGAGGAGTATTGGAAACTGTCAAGAAATTAGGATGGAAACCAGACGTGATTCATTGTCACGGTTGGATGGCGTCTTTAATGCCTTTGTACATTAAAAAGATTTACAACAAGGATCCGCATTTTGCCGGAACTAAAGTTGTTTACAGTATCTACAAAGAAAATGAAGGTTTCACACAACCTTGGAGCGATAAATTTGCTCAAAAACTAGCTTTCGACGGCTTCGATGAAGAAGTCACAAATCTTGTTAAAAACCCTTCTATAGAAGCAATAACATCTGCATCTTTGGCGTTTGCTGATGGAGCGGTAATTGGTAGTGACGATGTCCCTGCTGGTTTACAAGAAGCGTTCGATAAAGCTAATTGTTTAAAGTTGAACTACATGCCTGAAGAACATCTGTCGAAAGGATTGAATGAATTCTTTGACAAGGTATTAGAAGAAGGCGTTTTGATCTGATATGATTAATACACAAATAGAAATTAAAAACTGGCGGAGAATATATTCATTTTCCGCTTGTTTTTTGTTAGCACTAGCGGTTAGTGTTTCTTGTAAGAAAACACCAGCCAAATTTGGAACAGATGCACTTTCACCTGAATCGATCTTAAGTGCAGGTGGATCGGATACTTTTTCATTGGTTACTTACACAGTGAAAGAAGATTCTTTCCCAACGGATAATCAATTACATGCGCTTTTGGGCGTTATGCACGATCCGAAAATGGGAGTAACAGATGCTTCGTTCTACACACAATTCACTTACAATACTTCGGTAACACATGCCGCAGGTTTAGTGCCAGTGATTGACTCTGTTGTTCTTTCATTGCATTATCAGGGTTTGTACGGACAAGAAACTGCTCAAACATTTGAAGTTCATCAGTTAACAGATAATTTGGACATCGACGAAACGTATTACAAAGATTCTGAAACCTTTGAATCGTTAACAAACCTGGTAGCATCAGGAGCAGGAACGGTTACTCCGAATGTGTCTGATTCTGTATTTCTTGCAGATGGATCAGCAATGGCAGCTCACCTTCGTTTACAACTGGATAACAGTTTTGGATTTACGATTATGAATGAGGCCATTAACGGAACTGCTTTCGATAGTGAAGATGCATTTAAAACCTGGTTTAAAGGAATACACATTAAATCAACTTCAAATCCTGCTGCAGGACAAGGAGGAATCTTGTATTTCGATTTGGAACACACGGATACCAAGATCACCACTTACTACAAAATTCAGGGTGACGCATCAGCAACACCTTACAGCTATGCAATTGTGGTTAAAAACAGTTGTGCCGATTACAATCACGTAGAGGTTGACAACAGCGGTTATTTTGTAAACGGAACGTTCGATGATCCTGTAAATGGAAATGTTCAGTTCTATGCACAGGCTTTTGAATCACGTGGTGTGGTAAAATTCCCCAATGTGAATGACATTGAACCGAACAGCTTAGTACAAGCTGCAGTTTTGGAACTGCCAATTGCGTATCAATCACCTGTTGCAAATCAACCAGCGTTCTCCGGAAGTTTATACTATCCAAGCACTGTTTTAACTGTTATCATTGAAACAGATGACTACGTTGCAACGACTTATGCCATTTACGATGAAGCAAACAAACGCTACTTAGTTGATCTTAGAAGTTACGTTCAAAGTATTGTGAATGGAGAATCCGATAATACTGGAATTATTATCAATCCATTGTATCCAACCGGAACAGCAGAGCGAATTATTTTCAACGGAAAAGCAACAAGTAATAAAGCAAAACCGCGTTTAATAATTAAATATACCAAGTTTTAGTATGTGTGGAATTGTAGCATATATTGGACCTAAACAGGCCTACCCGATTATCGTTAAAGGTTTGAAACGACTGGAATATCGTGGATATGACAGTGCAGGGATAGCGTTACAGCAAAACAACAAGCTGGCTATTTTTAAACGTCAAGGGAAAGTTGCCAATCTGGAAGAATTTACAGAAGGTAAAGACATTTCTGGAACCTCTGGAATTGGCCATACACGTTGGGCGACACATGGTCCACCAAACGATGTTAACGCTCACCCGCATTTCTCAGGTGATGGTAAGATTGCTTTGATTCACAACGGAATTTTTGAGAACTACAATTCGTTGAAAGAGGAATTAGTGGCTCGCGGTTACGAATTTAAAAGTGATACGGATACAGAAGTATTGGTTCACTTGATCGATGATATCATCAAAACAGAAAAAGTTGAATTGGCAGAAGCCGTTCGAATTGCATTACTGAATGTAGTTGGAGCGTACGCAATTGTTGTTCTTCACCAGGATTACCCTAATCAATTGGTTGCCGCTCGCAAGAGTTCGCCGCTAGTTGTAGGTTTAGGAAAAGACAACGAGTTTTTCTGTGCATCGGACGCTACACCAATTATTGAATACACGAATCAGGTAGTGTACCTGGAAGATGAAGAACTGGCTATTTTAGACATCAACGATGGTTTGAAAATCACCAATCTTCGCAATCAGGAGAAAACACCATACGTTCAAGCCTTGGAGCTGCAATTGGAAGCTTTGGAAAAAGGTGGATACGAGCACTTCATGTTGAAAGAAATCCACGAGCAACCAAGATCTATTCAGGATTGTTTCCGTGGTCGTTTGAACGCTGAAGAAGGCTGGGTGAAACTTGGTGGAATTAAGGAATATGAGCAGAAAATGATTCAGGCACAACGCATCATTATGATTGCATGTGGTACATCATGGCACGCTTGTATGGTTGGTGAATATTTATTCGAAGACTTAGCCAGAATTAATGTTGAGGTAGAATACGCTTCTGAATTCAGATACCGTAATCCGATCATTAACGAAAACGATATTGTAATTGCTGTTTCACAATCTGGAGAAACTGCGGATACTTTAGCAGCTCTTGAGTTGGCAAAACAGAAAGGTGCGACTATCCTTGGAATTTGTAACGTAGTTGGTTCATCCATCTCACGTATTACAGATGCAGGTTCTTACACACACGCTGGACCAGAAATTGGAGTGGCTTCAACAAAAGCATTTACTGCTCAGGTTACTGTTCTTACATTGATGGCACTTCGTTTGGCTCACAAAAAAGGAACAATCAGCAATTCTAAATACCACACCATGCTTACTGAACTGGAAGTTATTCCGGAAAAAGTAAAAAAGGTGTTGGAAGGAAATGCAAATATTGAGCGTATCTCGGCCATTTATAAAGACGCAACAAATGCGCTCTATTTAGGAAGAGGAAGTTCATTCCCTGTTGCTTTGGAGGGTGCGTTGAAATTGAAAGAGATTTCATACATCCACGCTGAGGGTTATCCAGCTGCAGAAATGAAACACGGACCAATTGCACTTATCGATGAAGAAATGCCTGTATTTGTAATTGCTACAAAAGGCACTTCTTACGAAAAAGTAGTAAGCAACATCCAGGAAGTAAAAGCGCGTAAAGGAAAAATCATTGCAATTGTAACAGAAGGTGATACGGAAGTAAAAGCAATGGCTGACCACGTAATTGAAATCCCGGAAACAGACGAGCATTTGGTTCCTTTATTGGCAACAATTCCATTGCAATTATTGAGTTACCACATTGCGGTAATGAGAGGTTGTAACGTTGATCAACCAAGAAATTTAGCGAAATCGGTAACGGTGGAGTAAATTAAAATATAGAATTAAAAAGAAGGGCTGATAATTATCAGCCCTTCTTTTATGTCTTCTACAATTTCACAAATTTCTTCACCGTTTTTTCGTTCTCTGACTCAATCACCATCAAATAATTTCCTTTTGCTAAGTTTTTGAAATCAATGGTGAATAGATTTGTCTGACTTATATATGTTTGTAGCAGTTGTCCTTCAATAGTTACAATAGAAATACTTCGTTTCTCCGAATTGGGAAAAGCAAGTTCACATGCTTCCAATGCTGGATTCGGGGATAGACTAATCTGCTCTTCTTTTAGTTCACTTGTAGCTAGCCAAAGTGGTGTTTCTCCTAAATCTAGTAAATACGTTTTTGAAGTAGCTGCCACCCATAAGTTTCCCGTAGTGTCAATTTCCATTCCTTTATAAGTTCCAAAAGTAATGGGTGAATTGTTTACATCGTAGTAATTGGTCCAGGTATCGCCATCTAAACGTGCAATGGCAAAAGCATCTCCGTTTGTGTCTGCAAAGCAAGCCCAAATCCTGTTCTCCAGATCAAATTCAAACTCCAATACATTTGCAGATGGCATATTCGTAGTATTATCTGGTGTTATTGAATCCACAAAATCATAATTGTACCCAATTGAAATACCAGCTGCACAAGCTACATAAACGGTGTCTGTATAAGGTGAAAATTTAATATCATTGAATTGCCCACAGAGGTATTCGTTGTCAATTGAAGAATAATCTTCATAGCCATCAGTTGAAACGCCTGTATACTTTTGCAATGAACCATTAATAAAAAAACTCGGATAAAGTATGGAACCTTTAGCGCATACATTTCGAAAACTCTTTTGATGCGTAATGCTTCCATTTTCCGTATAGGCTAAATATTCTGGCCCATAAAGTGCCATATATATTGTGTCACCATTTTGAAATATGTCCGAATTATAATTTGCAAAATATTTATTTGTTAAAGAATAATCCGCATTTATTTTATACAGTCCACTCCCAAAAGACATTAAAAATCGTGAAGCTGGAGTAAACGCAACATCGTAGTCAGCTGTAATCACTTGGGGATTGTATAGATCTATCAAATCAATTGACCCATCATTCAAATGAAAACAAGACACTTTGTACTGATTGGTTGATGCGTAATACCATAAATCGTTACGATAGACATCTAACTTAAAACCGGGATTTGCCTGGGCATTGCCCATTTGTACTGTATTCAACGTTGTCCAGGTTTGGGCTTGTAAATTCAAGCCAACCAAACTAATAACACAAAAAAGGACGGTTTTCATAATTTCAATAATTTGGTTACGTACATTCCCTGTTCCGTATTTACATGCAAGATAAACGTTCCTGCTGCAAAATGGTTGAGATTTAATCGATATTTTTCATCTGAAGTAGTGATAGAGAAGAGTTCTTTCCCCGAAAGATCAACTACTTGAAGCTGTTTGTTTCCAAGGTAAGGAAGCTCCACCATGAATTGGTCGGTTGAGGGATTTGGAAACACTTTTAGAAGTTTTTCTAAAGAAGAGGTGGACCCCAAATGCGTGTCATATGGAGGATTGAGTGAATCATAAGGCACTGAAGCATCATATGAGCCTGTTAAGGTAGAATCTGTGAGATAAATGGAAACAGGAAGTTTTACACCACTGATCATAGGATTCACGGGATACCAGTAATCGATTGGTGAATTTTCATCTATGTCAAAGACGTTTTCATCATCGTACTGAGCGATAAAATGATAATAATAACCTTCGGTAGTTAGTAATCCGTTTACGGTGTCAATATCTGTTATATTCACATAAGGATGAACATCTAAATAATCATAGATCCAACCGGAAATGGGATGACTTACGGTATCGTCAATAAATCGCAAGGCATTGCTTTTACTGAAAAGCGGAAAAATGGCATTAATCGTGGTTTCTGAGGTCAAATAATTCGAAAAGTCATATTTGGCTTGGTATTTCAAGCGCTCGACTTGATAGTAACTATTAGTAAACGGTAGAAAGTTACTGGAGATCGGCCCCCAATTGAGATTACTGTATGCAAACTCATAATGCATTGCAATGGTATCTCTTGAGAGAACAGAAGTATCAACAATGTTTGTGGGGTGCACAAATTGTTTAATAGGATATTCAATCATTTTTAAAGCCTCATAAGCATTGAGTCTTCCGTGAGCAGAAATTTCATCATAACCAACATCTAAAACATCAGTGGCGCTATGTTCCAGTATGTACTCCACATCTTCAATGGTCAAATTTTGATTGGCATAGCAATCACGGTTATAGTAGCTCTGTAGCAGGCCAACAGTTCCTGAAACATGAGGCGCTGCGGCACTTGTTCCATTAAACCAATCATAAGTACTGGAGTTGTCAATGTATTTGGCTGCTCTAACAATACTGTCAGAACCTGGAGCGATTAGGTCCATATGACCACCATAAACAGATGCAAAGCCATTGATCTCATCCCAATACCCCTGATTCACATTTCCTCTGATAGTTGTTCCATCGTAGCCACTGGCTCCCACAGAAATAATCCAACTATCATTAAAAGATTGAGGATAATAACCTTCCTCTGCAGTCGAATCAATATTACCATTTACATCGGGTTCCAGCACGTTTGTATTTCCTCTTGCAACCACGTTCACAACTCCGCATCTAAAAGAAAATAAAAACGTTTCTCTGCATAAATCACAGGTTCCAACATCAATAATTATTGGGTCCGTTTCATTTTTTCCTTCTCCAACCGCTGTTGGAATCTCAGCTCTTATGGTATAGCTGTGATTTAATGTATTAACACCAAAACCGGGAGCAGTCTCCAGATAAGGTATTGGGTCACCATTTGAATCGTCATATTCTCCCCAACTCTAATATGTTCCAACACTTCGTGATGCATCAATCGTTGCCATCAATAAGAGAGTTACATCCTGCGAATAATGATCGTACTTCAAATCTATTAAACTTACACCTGAACCTTCGGTTCCATCTCCACCGGCAACTCCGGCTATTCCTTTTTCATTATTACGTTTGGCACCTATAATACTCGCGACTGCTGTTCCATGGAAATCGATTCCCGATCCCCAATCTCCGTTTACTGGCTGAGTATTGTAAATTCCACCAAAAAGTGCTTTTACATCATCATGGAGTGTATCAATTCCTGAATCAATCACGCCAATTTTCACAAATGATCTTCCTGTTTCAATATCCCATGCTTCTTCTGCGTGAATATTCGCATTCGGGATAGTAGGATTGTATACCAAACTATATTGTTAAGGAAAGAACTCATCATTTGGAGTTGACAACTGCAGAATTTCAGGCGCATACTCTGCGTAATCTACCCATGTATTCGCAGACTGCAAAGAGCTGAGCAGTTTTGTAGAAATAGTGCTCTTCACGTTATCCAGCGCAAATGTTGCCCAAAAAGGTGGAATATTAATTGTTTCTCCACTTCTCGATACAGTCAACGAGTCTTTCCAGGACAGATTGGTAAAAACCCGACGAACTTTGAAGTCGCCCAAATCCGAAAAATCAGGATTCGCAGCAAGATAATGCTGGAAAACGAGTCTGCCATTTTCATTAAAAACGGTTTGAAATGTTAACTCATGAGATGAGCTCGGCTCAGTAATGGTCAGATCAACGAGACTGGGATGAACGCGTACTAAAATGGTTTGAGTTTTCGCTTGGAACAGTAACATTACTGCCAGAATAGTGGTGAGAAATTTCATAAAGTGTCTGTAAGGTTACAGCAAATCTAACCGAATATTCTTAAAGCACAAATTTATTAAGAAGTGAAAGGTCTCATTCCTCTCTCACATCAATATCACCTTTAATCATTACTGCCTCCTTCAGCACAACCTTCATTTCTTGTAACACTTCCGTTCGCTTCAAATAAATGTTGAGCGGTTCATAATCATCGGCTTCCACCTGTACATAACCAGGCTTCTTTTCCCAATTCAGTTCTAAGCGGAATGAACCATCTGTTTTCGCAGTCGTTTTACCTATTTCAACCCCACCTTCATTGAAAATAGTCAGTTTGGCTTTTTCAATCTTGTTTCCAGCACCATCCATTATGATTCCCGACATTAGTTTCTCTTGTGTATGGTCGTATTCCTGAATCGCAACTTCTCCTTTTGTATATTCGTATTCAATTGGTTTAACACAATTCGCGGGTTGCTCTGTAGTGTTCACTGCCGCAACGTCTCCCATCATAATCGGTTCGTCTGACTTACAACTCTCCAAAGCCAATAACGAAGTTAAAGTTGCACCAAGAACAGCTGCTCTTAAACTGAAATTCGAATACGATTGCTCAGCATACGGACGATGAATTGGCCTATCCAGCTGCGTTGCTTTAAATCGACCGCAGGTTTTTTGTCCTTTATGCGCTTCTAAAAACTGAATGATCTCAATATCCGTCGACTTTGAGAAATCCACAACAGGCTTTGCACAAGAATCACAAAAACGACCTTGTTCGTTCAGAGTCATTTTCCCCCAGTCTTCATGACAAGGTTCATTGATGTTTAGCTTGAATGATTTGTTTCTCATGGTCAACTATTTCTTTGTTAAACGAATCGGCCCCAAATTATGTTCTCTATCAAAAGTGTAAACCACCGTTTTACTCTTGTATCCATCAGCCTCAATCTTAATAGTGTAAATCTCCCCTATAGAAACATTCGTAAAATTAAATTTGCCGTCCAGCATGGAATAAACTGTTTCCAATGGAATTCCGTTGACACTTATTAAGGTAATCTTCGCAAGCGGAACAGCTGTTTTCCCATCAGATCCAACAACTTTCAACTGGGAATTAATAATCAACGTATTATTTAAAACGTGCAGAGTTCCACCTAACACTTCGCTTGATTCAGCTTTTACATCGAAAGACATCGCTGAACTGAACACAAGACCAAGAATTACGGCTTTCAAACTAAACTGTGCCAACGGCTCAAACAATGCAGGACTATTCAAGCTCAACTGAGACTTTGTAAACTTTCCACATGTCTTTTTACCTTGATTAACTTCAAGATATTGATGAATTTCATGATTGGAAAAACGTGTAAAATCAACCAAATTTGTTGAACAGGTTTCGCAAAAACCGCCTTCACTTGTTGGCTTCATATCGCTCCACTGTTTGGAACATTGTAATTGTAATTCTATTAAATCCATCATTAAAACTTAACGTTACTACCAGTAGAAATACGACCTCTAATCATACTCTGCTTAACCATCTGAATTTTAATTTTCCCCATTTCCATCGGAAGTTGATCAGGAGCAAACTGTATGGTTCTGTATCCTTCTTTCGAAAAAACAACTAGAGAAGTGTTCGACCCATCATGCGAAGTATAACTAAACGCACCGCTGGATCTCGATTTTTTGGAAATCAATTCTTTTCCATTTTCATCCAACACAGAAATACTTACATCTCCAATTCCTTCTCCTGAAGCGGCGTCAACAATACTACCGGAAATATGAATTTCAAGTGGTGTGCTATCCAGCAATTGACCTGGTTCATGTCGAACAGAATTCCCAACTCTTTCATGAGATTCATGAACCCACATATTGCCCGACACAGTCTTTTTGCTGGAACCACAACTTTCCAATGACAAAAGCGACGTAATTGTTGCCCCCAAAAGAACAGCTCGTAAACTGAAAACGGAATTCTCAACATAGCCAGAATAAAGAGTTCTATTCAACTGTTGCGGCTGAAACTGTCCACAAACCTCCTTTCCCGTATGTTGTTCGATGAGCTTCAAAATGGTTGAATCCGACAAACCTGAAAAATCAATCACTTCCTTTTGACAAGAATTACAAAACCTTCCCTGCTCAGTTGGCGACATTTTATCCCAATCCTCGTGACAAGGATCATCAACAAAGAGTTTGAACGATTTTTTCATAGTTATCTTTAATCCTTAATGTGACTATCAGCCTGAAGTAAACAATTGCTGTTCATTTCATCAATAGGCTCATTTTTCGGGAAGCTTTAAGTCGTTGTTACAAGTTAATTGCAAGCAAGTTCACTTTAGCAGGAACTTTTTTGACGTTTTGCCGTATTTTTACCTACTTGCGACTGAAAGATATGAGAAATTTTTTACTCTTGAGTGCAATGGTTATTGGTTTTACCAACTTAACTATCGCACAATCAAATGAATTCGACATTGAAACCTTGTGGAAACTGAAAAGAATCAGTGGAACAAAAGTTTCTCCCAACGAAAAATGGATCCTTTTCCAGGCTACTTCTTACGAAATGGAGAAGAACAAAGGAACAACGGTTAACTACCTGATGGACTTAGCGACCAAAGAAAAAAAGGAAATCCTGAATTCTTCTGCTTACAACATCGACTGGACACCAACCAACCATTTGGTATTCCTTGAAAATGAAGGCTCAAATACACATTTATCCAAATACGATCCGGTTGCCGGAACAAAAACCATTCTTCACAACTTTGGTGATACCGGAATTGACGGTTTTGTAATGACCGCAGATGGAAACCGATTTGCAACCTTGGAGGCTGTAAAGATCAAAGAAGATGTGTATGACAAATATCCGGATCTTCCGTTGGCAAAAGCACGTGTGGAAGACAACTTGATGTACAGACATTGGAATGCCTGGTCGGGAAATGAAGCCCCGCACCTTTTTTGGTATGAGAAAAACGGAACGACTTTCACAAAAAAACGTGATGTAATGTTCGGAGAAAACTTCTCTTCTGTAACTGGTCCATTTGGCGGAATAGAATCGGTTTGCTGGAGTTTAGATGGAACGGTTCTTTACTACAGCACCAAGAAAAAATCTGGAAAAGAATTTGCAGTTTCTACAAACTCAGAAATCTATGCTTTCAGAACCGTTGATAACATTACAACTACGCTAACATCAGCTCACAAAGGTTACGATACGGAACCTAAGATCAACTACAATGGAAAAACATTGGCTTGGTTGAGCATGGACGAAGACGGAAACGAAGCTTCGAAAAACAAGCTGCGTATTATGGATCTGGCTTCACGTGTTGAAAAGGAATTGACATTGAACTGGGATTTAAGTGTTGAATCGGCAACCTGGCATCCAAGCAAAGACATTATCTTCATTTCAGCAGCAGTTAAAGGTCGTAAAATGGTTTTTCAGGTAGATGTTGCTTCCGGAAAAATTACGCAGATAACGAATGAAATTTGCGATTTTGTGAATGTTGTTGCACTGAAAGATCGTTTGATTTTGGAACGTCAGTCGATGATTGACCCAACCGACATTTGGGTGTACACGATGAAGACGAAGTCAATGGAAAACATTACCTCTATCAATGCCGACATCCTGAAAAACTATCCAGTTCCTTCCGTTCAGGAAAAATGGTACACGACTACAGACGGAAAAAAACTATTGACATGGGTAATCATGCCGCCAAATTTCGACGCAGCGAAGAAATACCCGGCGCTTTTGTATTGTCAGGGTGGACCGCAAAGTCCCGTTTCACAATATTTCAGCTATCGATGGAATTTCCGCGTAATGGCTTCTCACGGTTATATCGTTGTAGCTCCAAACAGAAGAGGTTTACCTGGTTTTGGTGAAGAATGGAATGCGCAGATCTCGAAAGACTGGGGTGGACAAGCAATGAACGATTACTTAGTTGCAATTGACAGTTCAGTTGCTCAAATTCCGGCAATTGATAAAGAACGATTAGGAGCTGTTGGAGCATCTTACGGTGGTTATTCGGTTTATTATTTAGCCGGAATTCATAACAATAGATTCAAAACCTTTGTTTCACATTGTGGATTATTCAACCTGGAAAGCTGGTATGGAACTACAGAAGAAATGTTCTTCGCGAATCACGATATTGGCGGACCTTACTGGTTGCCGGAAAATAAAGAGTTGTACGCGAAAAATAGTCCGCACAAAATGGTCGACAAGTGGAATACACCAATGATGGTAATTCATGGCGGAAAGGATTTCAGGGTTCCGGAATCAGAAGGAATGCAGGCTTTCCAAGTGCTTCAGATCAAAAACATTCCAAGTAAATATTTGTATTTCCCGGATGAAGGTCACTGGATTACCAAACCTCAAAATGGTGTTTTATGGTACAGAGAATACTTCGACTGGTTGGATAGCTTCCTTATGAAAGCCCAATAAATCTAATATTCTTTTAACTTTGCAAGCTTAATCTCAATTTACATGTGGAATAGACTCGCCAACATTGTACTTCGAAATCGTTTTTTAATCCTTGGAATTTTCTCTTTGCTAACTGTCCTTTTTGGATATTATGCAGCTACAAAACTGAAGATTGAAAATAAATATGGGAACATGTTGCCAAAAGATACTGAGGCACAACAAACCTATATGTCATTCAAGAAAAACTTTGGTGAAGACGGTTCAACGCTGGCTATCGGTATTAAATGTAAAGACCTTTACACAGAGAAAAAATTCAATGCGTGGAAGGAACTTGGTTCAAAAATACTGGAAAGACGTGCAGTTGAAGGCGTAATTTCTGAGGCGAAACTAGTAACACTTAAAAACGATACTGCGAAGAGCAATTTCATCGTTTCACCCATTTTTGTCGATACCACTTTTACGGAGAAATCCATAGAGGAAATTCGAAAAGAAGTTAGAAATAACCCGCTTTTCGACAACATGCTTTACAATGATTCAACTGGTGTAAGTTTGATGCTGGTTTCAATAAATGAAGATTCATTGTTGGACAAAAAAAGACAAGAAATTGTCATCGATATTGAGAATTTAGCAAGAACATACGAACCTATTTTTGGAAAAACGCACTTTGCCGGTCTTCCACATATGCGCGTTCTTATTGGTAAGCGTATCCTGAATGAAATGTACATTTTCATTGCATTGTCGGTTTTCGTATCGGCTTTGTTGATGTACTTCTTCTTCCGTTCTGTTCGTGTAACCATGATCTGTATTCTGGTAGTATTGATCACTGTAATTTGGGCGCTTGGTACAATTGCAATGTTCGGTTACCCGGTTTCCATTATGATGGCACTTATTCCGCCGTTAATGATCGTAATTGGAATTCCAAACTGTATTTACCTCTACAATAAATATCACCAGGAATTTAGAGCACATCGTAACAAAGCGAAAGCACTTCACCGCGTAATTCGTAAAACGGGAACAGCAATGTGGTTAACGAACGTTACTACTGCTTTCGGTTTCATTACCTTCTTGTTCACCAATTCAGACAAATTCTTTGAGTTCGGGGTAATCTCATCCGTAAACATCATGCTTTGTTATGTTGTTTCTATTGCATTGATTCCGATTTTCGCATCGTTTTCCAAAAACCCGCCTGAGCGTCATTTGAAACACCTTGACCGTAAACAGGCAATTGGTTTCTTGAATCGTTTGGTACGTTGGACTACGAATAAACGCCCGCTAATTTACATTCTAACGATCGTAATTACGATTGGTGCCGGAGCTGGAATTTTCATGATGAAAGTAACCGGAAACATTACGGGAGATTTACCTAAAGGCGATCCAATTCTTAAGGATGTTCAGTTCATGGAGAACAATTTCGGTGGAGCAATTCCTTTCGAAGTGATGATCCATTACAAAGAGCCGGGACGTCTGTTCTCAAAAGGAACCTTGAACAGTTTGGAAGAAGTTCAGGCTTCATTCGCGAATGACACATTGTTTGCAAAAAGTTTATCTATCGTAGATTTCGTGAAAGTCATTAACATGGCTTACTACGGAAACGATCCTGCACGTTACGAATTGATTTCGAACAGAGATAAATTGAGACTGAAAGAATATTTCGACAACTTCTCAATGTCGAACACCAATCAGGTTTTCTCACTGAACGAATTGGTTGATACGGCAAACTGCATTATTCGTGTAAGAACACAAATGCGTGATATCGGTTCATATGAAGTTTCTGACGAAGTAAGCCTGGTGAAAAACAGAATTGATTCCTTGATGAATCCGGACAAGCACCAATTGGAACGTTTGTACAACGGATTCGAGAAAGGAAAGAAATCATTTGCTGATTCTATTTTAGATAATTACAATGCCGTAAACATTGCATTAACAGAGATCCTTTCAAAAGGTTCGGCAGATAAGCAATTGGCTTTCGACAGTGATCCGGAATTGGTAAAAACGTATAAATCGAAACCGAAATTCAAAGAGAACTTACGTAAAGCAATAGACAAAACGTACTTCGATGTTGAGTTGACAGGAACATCTGTAGTTGCTTCTGAAGGAACACAATACCTCGTGAACAGTTTATTACAATCGATCATTTTCGCCATTCTTTCTATTGCTGCTTTGATGGCTGTGTTGTTCTACTCATTCCGAATGGTAGTGGTTTCCATGATTCCGAACATTATTCCAATGATCATTACAGCTGGAATTATGGGATGGTTTGGAATTCCGTTAAAGCCTTCTACCCTTTTAATCTTCTCAATTGCACTTGGAATTACTGTGGATAACACCATTCACTTCCTGGCACATTACCGCCATGAATTGCGTTCTAAAAAGCACGACTTGAAAGAATGTGTTGCCATTTCTATTCGCGAAACCGGATTAAGTATCATTTATACTTCGGTCATTCTATTCTTCGGATTTATCGTATTCGTATTCTCTGATTTCGGTGGAACGCAAGCCCTTGGATATTTATCTGCAATTACATATTTCGTTGCGTTGTTTACCAACTTGATCCTTCTTCCATGTTTGTTATTGAGCTACGAGCGTATGCTGACAACAAAATCGTTCGAAGAGCCGCTTGTAGAGCTTTACGAAGATGAAGATGATACAGATTGGGATTTGTTAACCATTGAGGAAAAAGATGAAACAGAAGGTGATTCTGATTCGGAAGTAACTCCTGAGCCAGCAAAGTAATGAAAGGAATTATTCTTGCCGGTGGATCTGGAACGAGGCTACATCCTCTGACTTTGGCCGTAAGTAAGCAATTAATGCCTATTTACGACAAACCGATGATCTACTACCCGCTTTCCATTTTAATGATGGCAGGGATCAAAGAAATTCTGATCATCTCCACTCCACACGATCTACCGCAGTTCCAGAAATTATTGGGTGACGGTTCTCAACTGGGGTGTAAATTCGAATACGCAGTTCAGGAAATTCCAAACGGACTTGCTCAGGCATTTGTCATTGGAGAAGAATTCATCGGAAACGACAACGTTGCACTTATTTTGGGTGATAACATTTTCTACGGAGTTGGAATGGATGATCTACTGAAAGAAAACAGTAATCCTGCAGGCGGTGTTGTTTACGCTTATCACGTTAGCGATCCTGAACGTTATGGTGTGGTTGAGTTTGATGCAGAAATGAATGCCATTTCCATTGAAGAAAAACCAAAAATCCCAAAATCGAAATATGCTGTTCCCGGATTGTATTTCTACGATAATTCGGTAATTGAGATTGCTAAAAATCTGGAACCATCTGCCAGAGGCGAATATGAAATTACCGATGTAAATGCTGCTTATCTCGCTCAAGGAAAACTAAAAGTTGCCGTACTAAGCCGTGGAACTGCCTGGTTGGATACAGGAACTTTTGCTTCGTTAACTCAAGCCGGGCAATTTGTTCAGGTAATTGAAGAAAGACAAGGTTTGAAAGTAGGTTGTATTGAAGAAGTGGCATATCGAAACGGTTTTATCAATGATGAGCAATTGCGGATTTTGGCAGAGCCTCTTTTAAAATCGGGTTACGGAACTTACCTATTGAACTTGCTGAATAAATAATGAATTCGCTAGAACAGCTTTCGGCTTTTATTGAGGAACACTGTTCCAACTTTCCATTCAAGAAAGAACCTTCCAATCTTTACGATCCGCTTCGTTATTTCATGACATTGGGAGGAAAACGCATGCGTCCCATTTTAACGATCATGGGAGCCGATTTGTTTGGAGTGAAGAAAGAAGAAAGTATTCACGCCGCACTTGCCATTGAATTTTTCCATAATTTTTCGCTTATCCACGATGACATTATGGACGTTGCTCCACTTCGCAGAGGTAAAGAAACAGTTCATGAAAAATGGAATACAAATGTTGCCATACTTTCTGGCGACGCTTTGTTTGTAGAAGCATTCCAAAATTTAGCAAAATATCCGGACGACAGATTGCCCCTGTTATTGAAGAAATTCAACGACACCGCACTGGAAGTTTGTGAAGGTCAGCAAATGGATATGGATTTTGAAACCATGGAAAGCGTTTCTGCCGAACAGTATCTTGAAATGATTCGATTGAAAACCTCCGTTTTATTGGGTTGTGCTTTCGAATTTGGCGCTATACTTGGTCGACAAAATCCTGAAACATGTTCCCGATTATACCATTTTGGAGTTTCATTGGGAATTGCGTTTCAAATTCAAGACGATATACTGGACTTATATGCTGATCCCAAAAAATTTGGAAAACAAGTTGGAGGAGATATATTAAGCAATAAGAAAACCTTGCTTCTCATTCATGCATTGGAGACGAAAGACGAACGTGTTGCTCAATTATTGGAAATGACTGCCGATTCCTCCAAAATTGAGTTAGCTCAGCAGTTGTTCAAAGAACTAGGCTGTGTAGAAAGTGTAAATGCAGTAAAAGAGAAATTTCATCAAAGTGCTTTAAACGATTTAAATGCATTGGAGAAATCGGGACTAAATACAACCTCGCTTTTGGCACTTTCAGAATTCCTTTTGAAGCGAGAATATTAACCTGAGTTCAGGTAGTTGATTCATTAATTAACAGTTAGAAAATGGTTAACGCTTTACTCGAGTTAAAAAAACCCCTATATTTGGCCCAACTAAATTTATTACTATGATAATCGGAGCACTACTTTTTATCGTTATTTGGCTTGGTGTAGTTGCATTGATCATTGCTTCTATGTGGAAAGTTTTCACAAAGGCAGGTCAACCTGGATGGGCATCAATCGTTCCAATTTACAATGCTATTGTAATGTGTGAAATTGCAAAAAAACCAACTTGGTGGGTTGCAATGATTTACCTTGTACCAATTGCGAATATTGTTTTTGCAATTATGATGTTGAACGGTGTTTCAAAAAACTTTGGTAAAGACGAAGGATATACCGCAGGTTTAGTGTTCTTACCATTTGTTTTCTGGCCAATGTTGGCTTTTGGAGACGCAAAATATGTAGATAGTGTTCAACCAGCAACGGCTGATCTATTAGACGCTTAATAATTAACCAAAAATAAAAACCAAAATAAACAACATGAAAAATTTTAAAATGTTAGTAGCTGTAGCAATGTTAGGAACTGCAGCGTTCGGTATTTCTTCTTGTGGAAAATACGAAGATGGACCAGGAATGTCGTTAAGAACGAAAAAAGCGCGTTTGACTGGAGTTTGGGATACAAAAGAGTACGTTGACGCTGATGGAACAACTTCAACTGATACAGATGAAACAACTATCGAGTTTACAAAAGATGGTAACTTCACAATCAACTCAAACGATCCTGATTTCCCTTTCGCTCTTACTGGACAATGGGAATTCTCTGACGATAAAGAGCAATTGAAAATGACTTACGCAGGTGATACTGAAACTTCAACTATCACACGTTTGACAAACAAAGAATTATGGATTAAAGATGCAGATGGAGATATCTCTAAATCTGAGAAAAAATAATCTGTCAAATACTTTTAAGAACCCTGATACTGTAAGACGGTATCAGGGTTTTTTATTTTCTATCGCTTTGATCCACTCCCAAAGTAGTGCAATTGGAACGAGAAAATAGCACAAACGTAAAGGGCAATTCCACAACCAATCCAAAACGCTCGTGTGATACATCAGCCCAAGCATAATGAACTGGTATGGACTTCATGCAACAGTTTCCATTCCGAAAAATGCGCCAAGCGATTAGAAGAGATTCAAAATTCCGAAGAAAACCACTAGTATGACAAAAACACCTACCGTCACCTGATTCTTCACCACTGATTTTCGGCGGATAATCCAATAATTCGCGAGAAGTGACAAACCGAACCAGCAAACATAATTGTATACAGGAACATTAACATTAGTCCAATGCCAGAAGCCCATTCCGTTTGCTACCTGTTCAATAAGAAAATCCAATCCAGTCATTAACCCGGAAGCCAGAATTGCCCGCACAACATTGTTTTTCGAAACATCCCAAACCACCGCACAACTGCAAAAGCAGAGTAAAACCCAGTTGACAGCCATGATGACTGGAACTCCTTCAAGTTTAGTACCAAGTCCTGAGCCGTACAAATAACTTCCAAACAAATAATTGGTATGGACACCGATGTATTCCACTACCAAACCAAAGAAACCAACGAGAATAATATCAAAAGCTCTCGAAAGCGGAATCTTGTTCAGTCCAAAAAGGAAACAGATGAACGTCAATAACAAATTGTAAACTGTAAGGGGGAGTATGTACGCTCTTAATGAAGTCACCAAACCGATTATCCCAACCAGATAAATGACAATCAATAAACGAAGAAGTGGATGGATGCTGCTTAGCTTCATTTGAATTTTATTCCGACCAAAGTTACATCATCTATTTGTTCCTGATCTCCTCGCCAATCTTCAAAAATGGCTTTTAGACCTGTTTGTTGATCAATCATGCTTTCCGCATAAAGTCGTGACAACACCTCCACCAATTTACTTGACTTGAATTTTTTGCCGCGTTCGCCCCCAAACTGGTCACCGTATCCATCCGAATAGGCATAAATCATATCGCCCTTCTGAAGTTCTATTTCATTCTCGGTGAACGATTGCTTTTTCTCTCCTTGACCAATAGGCATTTTATCTGCTGGAAAAACCGTTGCTTCGCCATTTCGAATCAAGACTGGAGAATTATATGCAGCGCTATAAGTTAGTTTGCCCGAGCTACTATTGAAACAGAATAAAACACCGTCCATACCATCTTGCGCGCCATCTTGTGAAATATTCGAAATCAAGCGTTCACGGACATGGTTCAATATTTCAGCGGTAGACTTTATTTTCTTCTCATTGATGGCTTCACTCAAAAAAGTGATGTTGAGCAAGCTCATAAATGCTCCCGGAACACCATGTCCAGTGCTATCGCAAACGGCCAGATAAAACAAATCTTCCTGCACCGAACACCAATAGAAATCACCGGAAACGATGTCCTTTGGTTGAAAATAGATGAACGAATCTTTCACATTAGCTGCTATTGACTGCTCAGAAGCCAGTAAGGTATTCTGAATTCGCTTTGCATAATGAATAGAATCTACAATCTCCTTCTGTTTCTCCTCAATCACCTCTTTCTGCATGGAAATTTCCTGATTCTGGCTATGTAGCAAATAATTCGCCTTACGCTTTGTTCGATAAGCCCTGTAACTGAAAACAAGAAGAACCAAAATCAGCAAACCAGTGACTCCACCGCCAGCAATCAACGTTCCTTTTCGTTCATTATCCAGTTGAATCTTCTCGTTTTTCTGTTTAGCAATCTCCAAATCCTTTTCTTTCTTATCCAATTCATTCAACGAATTCAAGGTTGCAATTTGGTCATTCACCGTATCAAACGTACTTTTCTCTTGCAAGGTTCTGCACTTCTCAAGGTATTCCAATGCAATGCGAAGATCACCAGATGCTTTATAAACATCATAAAGTGTTTCATACACTTTTATAAGCTGTTCGTTGCCAATATTGTTCCTAACCGTATAATCTAAAGCCTGTTCCGCAAAATCATGTGCTTCCTTCCATTTTCCTAATTTTCGAAGAATATCTGCCTTTGACATTAGGATATCGGAATGCATGGTTTGATCCGTAACACTATCAGAAAGTTCTAATGCCAAATTTATTTCCTTCAGGGCCTCAGAAAAGCTTTTTATTTCACTCAAATAATTTGCTTTCAATTCATGAAAACTACAGGAAAACTCCTGTTCATTCAGTTGTTTTTCGATGACGGATAAACGTTGAATCGTATTTTTCGCTTTACCGTAATCTCCCCTACTTCTATATTCACCGGCAAGATTATAGAGCACAATTCCTTCAAGACGAACATTGGGCATTTTTTTCAATAAGGTTAAAGCATACTCGTTTGATTCAATTGCTTTTGTATACAATTTTCGGGCGTCGTAAATGGTAGCAATGTTCAAATAAATTTGAATTTCCTGGTACTTGTCTTTTAACTTCCTATTCAACACAATACCTTTTTCAAAGGTTTCCATTGCTTGCTTATACAAACCGGCCCCTTCATAAGCAATTCCAAGATTGACTAACAGAATTAGTTGATTATCTTTCTCGTTAAAATCCAGCGCCAATTGAAGTGCTTTTTCATAATACTTAATCGCATAGGTATTGTTTCCCGATTCGTAGTAAACCGACCCAAGATTGGAATAAGCGCCTATTAAACGTGAATACTGTTTCTGTTGTTTACGAATAGCGATCAATTGAATGTACAGCTTAATAGCTTCTTTCGGCTTATTTTCTATACGGAGGATAATTCCCTCAGTATTTATTGCTTCGGCAACTCCATTAATGTAACCTATCTTTTTTGAAAGTTGATGTGCTTTCTTTTCAAATCTCGAAGCTTCAGCAGTGTTAAAATCGATAAGGCTCCACGCCAATTCATTGTACTGAAAAGCGCGCATCGTATCATTCTTCACTGGTTTATTCAGCGCATTCCGAAGACTATCAATATAATCGGTTTGAGCTAAAGAATTTGATGCAGAAAGAAATACTCCCAGGAAAAAGAGACCAACATGAATTACGTTCCGTGAATATATACGCTGTGAAACGTTCATTTCTTACTTTATTTCGAAACGCTGCTTATATGTTGAATTCAACTCAATGAAATACCAGCCTTTTGGAAAATCAGCAACATTTATTTCCAATTGATTTGCTTGAATTAATGTCGACAGAAAGTTCTGTTCTTGTCCAAGAAGGTTATAAATCTTCACTTCAGTTAAATCAATTGCCAAGGTAGAGTTCAGAATAATTGACTCATTTGCCGGATTCGGGAAAACTGAAATTCCATCCTGCGTGTTTTCAATAAGGTTCGCAGTACCTCCAACTTTGTTCCATGTGCTATTCGTTAATGTCACACTCGCAAGCGAGCAATTTCCAGTAACATTGACCATTGTAAGCACATTCGAGGAAATGTTGTATTGAACAATAGTTGAAGCCGTTGGACAATTACTTCCAAACGCAATACCCGTTGGATCGTAGGTAATAGAAAACTCATCCGCTGCCAGATCCGACCAGGTGCTCGTTTCCGTATAAGGGGTTCCGTTATTCTCGTAAGTAATTAAAAACACATCAGAACCTAGAAAATGAATCTTGGTAGAATCAATATTGTTAGATTCGAAAAAGGTTGCAGCATTGCCTGTCAGTTTCCAAACACTGCCCACTTCCATTTGAGCAAATGAAACAGATCCAAAAAACAAAAACGAAAGAAGTAGACTTGATTTCATAAGTAAGTATTTACAAGTAAATATAAACATGAATCAGATGTAAATCAATAGATTATTAAAAACGATATCTCGACTTCGCTCGATAACCTTTACATAATGAGATTAGAAAACAGTGAGTAGAGAATAGATTTTTAAATTTCTATTCTCTGCTTTCTATTTTCTATTCACTTTTAGTATAAAAAATTGTTGTAAGGATATCGAATGGCAAAAATACGCTTGATCTCTTCATACATTACATCACGTAACTCATCAACATTGGTTTTATCCTGAGCAGAAATGAAAACGCATTTTGTGGCGTCCATTTTACTCATCCATGTTTTCTTCAGTTCTTCAATTGACGGTAATTCTTCTTCTCCATCCTCTACAGAATCGGTTCTGTAAGCATCAATTTTATTGAAAACCAACAATGTAGGCTTCACCGTTTTATCCAATTCTGCAAGCGTTTCGTTCACTACGTTAATGTGATCTTCGAAATTGGGATGTGATAGGTCGACCACATGAATCAACAAATCTGCTTCTCTTACCTCATCCAAGGTAGATTTAAACGATTCTACCAATTGATGCGGTAACTTACGAATGAATCCAACCGTATCAGTAAGCAAGAAAGGTAAATTCTCCACTACCACTTTTCGAACTGTTGTATCCAAAGTTGCAAACAGTTTATTCTCTGCAAAAACTTCAGATTTCGCCAATAAGTTCATGATGGTACTCTTTCCAACGTTCGTATATCCCACCAAAGCAACACGTACCAATTGTCCGCGATTACTGCGTTGAACTGCCATTTGTTTGTCGATGTCTTTCAACTTCTCTTTCAACAAAGCAATTCGTTGTTGGATAATTCGACGGTCGGTTTCAATCTGAGATTCCCCCGGACCACGAAGCCCGATACCTCCTTTTTGTCGTTCAAGGTGTGTCCACAAACGTTTCAAACGCGGAAGCATGTATTGCATTTGCGCCAGTTCCACTTGCGTTCTCGCGTGCGAAGTTCTCGCTCTACTCGCAAAAATGTCGAGAATTAATATGGTTCTATCCAGAACTTTACATTCCAGTTCCTTCTCAATATTTCTCAATTGACCAGGAGTTAAATCGTCGTCAAAAACGACCATTTCAATCTGGTTCTCCTTGATATAAACTCTGATTTCTTCCAGCTTACCTGTTCCAACAAAGGTTCTGGGATTCGCCATTGGTAATCGCTGCACAAAACGTTTAACAGACATAGCGCCAGCCGTTTCAGCCAAAAATTCCAATTCGTCTAAATACTCCTGAGATTGTTCATCGGTTGTTCCACCAGTGATAATCCCAACTAATATGCACTGTTCTTCAACAGCATCTACAAGCACGTGGCCTTGCGTCATAAAAATTTCTTTAAAATTTAGTTCAAAAGGGGTCAAAAGGTTCAAAAGTTCAAACATTAAACACTTGAACTATTTAAACTTCTTTGAACGTTTTGAACTTTCTACTTACGAAGTGCTTTCACAAATGGAACTAAGGCTTTTCTTTCTTCGAGAGAAATCACATCCTCGTAAGGCATCATGCCTTTGTCATTCCCTTTGTTGATCATTTCTAAAATCTCCTTGTCGTTAATTGTGCTTTTAGACAAATCTGCCGCTTGAGAAGCGCCTAATTTACCATCTTCACCATGACAAGAAGAACAATTTATCATATAAGTTGACATGGGATCAACCGCTTGTTGCGTTTCTGTCTCATCCCAACGAACTGTTTTCGATTTCGGATCTTCACCGCATGAAGAAAGCATCAAAACCAAAGAGCAAAAGATTCCGATTTTTACATCCATCCGGCACCAACGTTTCTAAGACCTGGCCAAGGAATAGCTGCTAAAATAACGATCAATGTAATCGAATACCAGATCAAAATTGCACTATGCTTTGCGGCTGGAGTCTCTTTGTTCTCTGCTTTTCTTCTGCCAATCGTGATCAGAACCATTGCCAAAATCATCATTGTTAAGTGTTCCATCACAAAAAAGCGACTTACAGGATCTTTCATCCAACCTTCATGGAAAAGATTTTTTTCACCTAAAAACAACATTACCAAACCAAACGTCACCTGAATATGTACAGAAATCATGGCAAAAAGATTGATCATCTTGTCCGATTTCCCATAAACGCCTCCGCTCTTTTTAATGGCTGCTCTAATAATGGCAGTAAGCAACAAAAGCAATACTATCCATCGAAATCCTGAGTGTGAGTGTAATAACATAATTCGTTTCGTTTAATTTTTAAACCTTAGTTTGCACAAAATTACCGAAAAATAAAGCGCATTCGTCGGAAAGACAGCTAAAATTCGCGGTAAAATCACTATTTTTCGCGCTTCCAAATCCAAAATTGTACATGAAGCAATTCTTACTCTCCCTTTTTCTGCTTTCTGGTATTCAAGCTTTTGCCCAATTACCAGTTCCAGTAAATGGAACCGCGAAATCAACAGACAATTCTTTTGCGCTTACCAATGTGAAGGTTTACGTTTCTCCAGAGAAGATTCTGGACAATGCTACAATCATTGTTAGAAATGGAAAAATTGAGTCGGTTGGTGTCACAATGATCATTCCAAGTGACTTAGTGAAAATCGACGGACAAGGTCATGTTGTGGTTCCTGCATTCATTGAATTGAATTCAAACATCGGGATGCCCGAATATCAAAACAAGAATCTGTCGAGAGAAGAACAGCAGGAAGGACAGAAAGCCGGACCGTATTACTGGAATCAAAGCATTCATTCAGAATACAATTCATCTTTAACGTACACTCCGAATCCAGCTGCAATGGCTGATTATCATAAAATGGGATTTGGATTGGCTTTGACACATGTTAACGATGGAATTGCTCAAGGATTTGGAACCTTGATTGGATTGAGCACCTCTGCAACAAAAGACCAGATTCTGAAAAGTGAAGTTGCCGGATTTTACAGTTTCAACAAAGGAAATTCGAATCAAAGTTACCCGAGTTCACAAATGGGAAGCATCGCCCTTTTACGTCAATCTTTATATGATGCAGATTGGTATGAGAAATACGGAACGGAAGTAAACTATTCATTAACTGCGTTAAATGCACAAAAGAAATTGCCTTGCTTTTTCGGAACCTCGGATCAATACGAACTCTTACGTGTTACCGCAATTGACCAAGAATTCAATCGAAAATTCATCATTTACGGAACCGGACATGAATATGAGCTTGGAAAAATATACGATACGCTGAAAAGACAATTGGTCATTCCGATCAACTTCCCGGAAGCTTACGACATGAAGGATCCGTATGTTGCTCGTCAAATTCCTTTTGGTGATTTGAAACACTGGGAAATGGCTCCAACCAACTTGAAATTCCTTAGCGATCAGAAGGTAGAGTTTGCTATCACCAGCGCTGGAAGTAAAAATCCTGAATTGTTTTGGGCAAATCTGCACAAATCGTTCACCATGGGATACACACCGAAAGATGCGTTAAAAGCCTTGACAATTGTTCCTGCAAAAATGATTGGAATTGACAAAGAATACGGAACATTGGAAGCTGGAAAATGGGCTTACTTCAACATTTATGAACAAGATCCATTCTTATACAAAACACAAGTTCTTGAAGTTGTAAGCAAAGGTGAACGCGAGACAAAAAATTATACCGCTGAAGCCGATATCCGTGGTAAGTACAGCATGAATATTGACGGTATCAAATACAATCTGGAAATCAAGGGCGCAACATCAAAATTAGAAGCAGCAGTTCGTCTACCAAGAACAAGCAAGGATTCACTTACCGGAAAACCTGTCACTGATACCTTAACAGCCGATGCACACATTGCTTATTCAGAAAATGACGTAACACTTCAGTTCATTCTGAAAGACAAAGTCCCGATGCATTACAGCCTCAAAGGAATCATGAATACACGTTTATTCATCGTTGAAGGTGACGGAACTGGTCCATCAGGATCATGGCTAAAGTGGAGCGCATTCAGATCAGAAAAATTCAACGACAAAGCTCAGGAAACGGCTTGGGTCATTGACACCGCTTTCAAAGGAAAGACACTTTATCCGAACATGGCTTTTGGATTCGATTCTGTTCCTGAACAACAATTCATTGTTTTTGAAAATGCAACGGTTTGGACTAACGAAGAAGATGGAATTATTTCCAATGCAACGGTAATCGTTGAAAAAGGAAAAATAAAAGCCATTCATCGAGGCTCAAGCACCTATACTTTGCCAGCTGGAGCTAAAGTGATTGACGCCTCGGGAAAACATTTGACATGCGGAATCATTGATGAACATTCACATATTTCTTTGAGTAAAGGAGTGAACGAAGGCGGACAAGCCATTTCGTGTGAAGTTCGAATTGGTGATGTGATTACTGGAGACGACATTAATGTTTATCGTCAGTTGAGCGGAGGAGTAACGGCGGCTCAGCTGTTACACGGTTCCGCAAATCCGGTGGGTGGACAAAGTGCCTTGGTGAAATTGAAATGGGGACATTTACCTCAGGATTATTTAATTCCAAACGCACCAAAATTTGTGAAGTTTGCTTTGGGTGAAAACGTTAAGCAATCTAACTGGGGCGACTGGAACACGATTCGTTTTCCACAAACACGAATGGGAGTTGAACAAGTTTACATCGATGGATTCTCTCGTGCTCTTGCTTACTATGAAGCTCAAAAATCGTACAATGCAATGAGCGAAAAGGCTCGTGAGAAAGCAAATGCAGTTCCTCCTGCACGCGATTTGGAATTGGATGCACTTTACGAAATTGTAAAAGGCGATAGAAGAATTACTTGTCACAGCTACATTCAATCGGAAATCAACATGTTGATGCATGTTGCAGATTCATTCGGATTCAACGTAAATACCTTTACTCATATTTTGGAAGGTTATAAAGTGGCCGACAAAATGAAAGCACACGGAGCCGGAGCTTCCACTTTCGCAGATTGGTGGGCATACAAATACGAAGTAAAAGATGCCATTCCTTACAATGCTTCCTTAATGAATCAAATGGGATTGGTGGTTGCGATCAATTCTGACGATGCTGAAATGGGAAGACGATTGAACCAGGAAGCTGCAAAAGTTATTAAATACGGAGGAATCTCGGAAATCGACGCATGGAAAATGGTGACCTTGAATCCTGCCAAATTATTGAAACTCGATGACCGAATGGGAAGTGTGAAAGTCGGTAAAGATGCTGACTTGGTGCTTTGGACAACGAATCCATTGAGCATTGAAGCGAAAGTACTTTATACGGTTGTTGACGGTGAAATCCTTTACGACGCAAAGAAATCCGCTGAGCAACAAGTCATTATGAACCAGGAGAAAGTACGATTGGTAACAGCTATGCAAGATGCAGGAAAAGGCGGTGCACCAACACGAACGTTTTTCAAGAAACGTAGAGGTAAATTCCATTGTAGTACTATTGGTGAAGAAGGTTCACTAGGCGAAAACGAGCATTAATCATGAGAACAAGAAACACATACATAGCGCTGGCTACTTTGTTTTTATCTGCAACTACTGCATTTGCTCAAACAAAGCCAAAACGAATTCTGATTGAAAATCCAACTGTACACGTTGGAGATGGAAACATCTTTGAAAAAGGAGTTGTAGGAATTGAAGGCGATAAAATCATTCTGGTAAAAAATGCTCTTGCATACAGTTACGAAAAAAGTGACTGGGATACCATTATCGACATGAATGGTCAACACCTTTACGCTGGATTTGTTGCGCCAAATACAACACTTGGTCTAACCGAGATTGATGCCGTTCGCGCAACCCGCGACTTCAACGAAACAGGAGATTTCAACAGTAATGTACGTGCGCAAATTGCCTTTAACTGTGAATCTCAAATTTTAGAAACGGTTCGTACCAACGGAATTCTGATTACCCAATCAACTCCTCGCGGCGGAATTATTTCAGGGACTTCGGCTGTAATGGCGAACAGTTGCTGGAACTGGGAAGACGGAACCCTTGCTGCAAATGATGGGATTCACCTGAACTGGCCGGAAAGCTTACAAGGCGGTGGTTGGTGGGCAGAACCACAACCAAAAACCAGAAATGAAAAGTACGGCGAACAAAAACGTGAGATTTACGAATATTTCGAATTGGCGTTGGCTTACTCTAAAGGTGATTTAACTTCAGACTTGCGTTACGAAGCAATGAAGGAATGTTTCAAAGGCGAAAAACGTGTTTACATTCACGCCAATGAGCTGCAACAGTTGCACGACGCATTGGATTTCATCGATCATTTCGAAATCAAGCATGCAGTAATTGTTGGTGGTTATGACAGCTACATGATGACGGACAAATTGAAGCAAAGAAACATTCCTGTAATGTTGCCGCGTTTGCATAGTTTACCTGATGGAGAAGACAACGATGTGGATTTGGTTTACCGCTTACCAAGTATTTTGCAAGATGCAGGAATTTTGTTCTGTCTGCAAAACGAAGGCGATATGGAAGCAATGAACGCGCGAAACCTTCCTTTCCTGGCCGGAACAGCAATGGGTTATGGCTTAACCGAAGAGCAAGCCATTCAAGCAATCACAATCAACGCGTGTAAGATCTTAGGAATCGATAAACTGTACGGAACCATTCAGGAAGGAAAGAAAGCAACCTTGTTTGTTTCTCAAGGCTCAGCTTTGGACATGAAATCGAATAACGTAACGTTGATTTTGGTGAACGGTGTTTTTGTTCCTGTGACGAATTTCCAGAACGCGCTTTACGAGAAGTATAAAGGAAAATATGGGCTAAAATAGAAGCCAACCCCTTAATACCTGTTTCTTTGCTTTTTTGGTAAAAGATTCTTTTTCTTTTGAACCGCAAGGAAAGAAGAGCGCAGAGAAATCGGTTATTGAAATGCTGATTTTGGGAATTTCCAAAAAATGCATCATTACATTGAAACAACTTAACAATATTGTTAAGTTGGATTTTTGCTAATTCATTAAGAATTCCATTTTCGCCCAAAATAAGTCTTTCATCTTTTGTCTCAGGTCTATGGTCTTTTCTTAACTTTGTTATCATGGAAGAAATCGTAAATAAAGTTGCCAATTCCGGGCTTATCCAGGTAGATTTATTGGATTATTTACCCAAACAAAACGACATTGTTGCTTTTGATTTTGCACCTTTTTTATGGGAAGGATTGGTACTTCGTGAAAAGGAATTCAGAGCCAACTTAAAAGAACACGATTGGTCGCAGTACCAGAACAAAGTGGTTTACCTTTTTTGTTCTTCGGATGCTATTCTTCCGTCATGGGCATTTTTGTTGGTGAACACTTACTTATCTCCCATCGCAAAGCTGGCGGTTGCAGGAAACAAAGACGATGCAAAACAAGCTGCGTTGATTCAAGCAATCCATGAACTGGATTTGTTGCCATTTGAAGATGGAAAATTAATTGTAAAAGGCTGCAGTGATTTGCCAGATGCTTCTAACGCAATGATGACATTCTTTTCCAGAGTTCAAACCGTTTGTTCTTCGATTATGTTTGGAGAACCTTGTTCTACCGTTCCGATTTACAAGAAGCCTAAGTAGTGCACTTCTCGATACAACTCTGAAATTCCATTTCATTTCAGTCAGAGCCACTCGAAGTGACGGGGAAATTAACTGTCAGATTGAGTTCGAAGCGCAGCGGAGAGTATCGAAAGCTGACTAAGCGTTCAGCGCTTTTTTATAACGCTCCAACACCCGATTCCGTGCAAACGTATGTTCTACAATCGGTTCAGGATACTTATCTGTTCCAAACTCAGGAACCCAGCGCTTGATGTATTCAAACTTCGGGTCAAATTTTTGCTGTTGACTGGTTGGATTGAAAACACGAAAATAAGGTGCTGCGTCGTTTCCACCACCCATTGCCCACTGCCAACCACCAATGTTGCTCGCCAAATCAAAATCAAGGAGTTTTTCAGCGAAATACCTTTCCCCCAAACGCCAGTCGTGGAGTAAATGTTTGGTTAAGAAGCTCGCAACCACCATTCGAACGCGATTGTGCATGAAACCCGTTTCGTTTAGCTCACGCATTCCGGCGTCGACCATTGGATAGCCTGTCTTTCCTTCACACCAAGCCTTCCACTGAATTTCATCAAATTCCCAGGTAATCTTGTCGTAGTTCTTTTTGAAAGCACCGTTAAGAATGTAAGGAAACTGAAACAGGATCATCTGGTAGAAATCGCGCCAAATCAATTCGTTCAGGTATTTTTCATTTTTCGCCAAAGCCACTTTTGCCAAAGCGCGGATGGAAATGGTTCCAAAACGGAGATGAACACTTAGTCGCGACGTTCCAAGTACATATGGTAAATCCCGCGTATCGTGATAAGTAGAAATTATTCTATCCGGAATGTTTTCAGATGGAAACTCATGAATTTCTTCATTTGTAAATCCGAGTTCTTGCAAAGTAGGGACTTCCGTAGATTCACTTTTACACAAATTGGAAACATACTTTTCAACTGGATAGGCTTTCAGATAAAAGTCATTCAGCTTTTCTTTCCAACGCTTGGAATAAGGAGTGTAAACAGTGTATGGCGAATTATCTGCTTTTACAATTTCAGATTTTTCAAAAATCACCTGATCCTTTGCTCCAATGAACTCGCAATTCAGTTTTGCCAGTTTCTCACCTACTTTTTTATCTCGTGCAATCGCATCTGGTTCATAATCACGATTGGTAAAAACGGCTTTAGCATCCAGTTCTTTTAAGAGTTCAGGAATAATATCCACAGGATCCCCCACTCTCACTAACAAATCAGAGCCGACCTTTCCGTATTCCTCTTTCAGTTTCAGAATCCACTCATGAATAAACCGAACACGCTGATCGTTCTTAGGCAAGAACTTTAAGATTGTAGTATCGAAAATAAAAATGGGTTGAACATACTTTCCACTTTTAAGCGCCTTATACAAGCCTGCATTATCGCTTAATCGTAAATCCCGGCGATGCCAAAAGATTGCTGTTTCCATGAGCTTTTAGAACCACGAATGGATAATGGCCGTAGTTGCTGTAACAAACCCTATAATGGTTCCAAGCAGCGTCATTCGTGTTCTTTTTCTTAGGTAAACCACAGAACAAAACAAAACAGAAAAAACACCAACAATCAAGCTAATTGTGCTGATAAGCGTAAGTGTATTCTGATATGTTTCGCGCTGATTAATGAGAAATTCATCCACCTTCAACTCCGGATTGTTATCCAAATAGTGAAGATAAGGCACAACACCGAACTGATTGTAGCAAACCAATAGTAAACCACAAACACTAATAAAAAATCCAGTTGCTGATAGAGCTCTCATATTATTTTACGCTTCTCAAAAATAGCTAAAGTTATTGTTCAAAGTCAATTTCTTCAAATAAAGAGAATGACTAAAAAAATAACCGCAAAGAAAGGAGAGCGCAGAGGGAATTTCAACTTTGCGTTCTCCTTATCTTTGCGGTTGATTATAATAAGCACTTAATTTCTGTGCGTTTAGCAATGGCAATTGGCTATAATAAAATGATTTAGAATAGAAAATTAGTAAACTCTTCCATGTGATTATCCATAATAATCTTCAGCCAAGCTGTATAGTTTTCCGGATGCTTTTGAATATCCTCTTGCAAGTCTTTCAGGGAAATAAATTTGCATTCTGAGACTTCGTCCGGATTGGGAACAGGCATTTCGTTGTAGCGACCGATCAATACATGATCTAATTCGTGTTCAGTCAAGTTATTCTCGAGCTCTGCGCGATAGATAAAACTGAAAATTGGTCGAACTGAAGTGGTGAAACCCATTTCTTCCATAAGTCTTCTTTCTCCCGCTTCAACATTTGATTCATTCGGTTGTGGATGTGAGCAACAGGTATTTGTCCAAAGTCCGGCGCTATGGTATTTTACGTCTGCTCTTTTCTGAAGAAGTAATTCATTTTTATCGTTAAAAATAAATGCCGAAAATGCACGATGAAGTAATCCTTTCTGATGTGTCAGCAGCTTCTCTTCCACTCCTATTTGGTTGTCGTTTTCATCGACTAAAACACAAAATTGTTCTTTCATAACCTTCGTCAAATTTGATGGGTTTGGTAGCTATTCAATTCCATAAGCGAGCAACTGAAACAACATCATTGCACTCGTCATAACGAAATGGCAGAAAACCGGAAGCTCCACCACCAATTTCTAACCTTTCATTTGATGGGTTGAAATTAGTCAATTTGCAGGGTGAATAAGCAATTTTAAGGCGGTTATGGAAGTTTTATACTAAATTGGTTTTCAGTTATAAGCGTAAAAAAACTATATTTGCGAAACTTGGATTATTAAATAGGGTTAACGCCCGGAACTAAAGCCTTGAGTATGAAGACCTTTTTTCGCTTTTTCATGATTTTATCTCTACCGGTAATGTTGTTATCATGTGGTGGTGACGATGCAGGTAATGAGCTTACAGAAGAGGATTTGTACAACTTTGATGGACTTTCATTGAAGCCATACGATATCCCCGTAATGATTATGCTTCCAAATCAAGACGCTAACATTGGTGCTTCCACAAAACCGGAAGTAACACATATTGAAGGCGACTTTAAGTGGGAGATTGAAGTTGGACAGAATTTCCACATGAAAATTGACGATTGGGGATCTGAGCGCAACCGCATTAAAGAAGAAAAGAAAGCACTTGACGATACTGATTTCTACAAAGTGAAATACATTATCAACGAACCGGATTTGATCATGTACGAACGAATCTTGAAAGTTGAAGGTAGAAAAGGTGTTTCTAAAAATGTTGGTTACGAACACAAAACGTATCACGTAATTGGACAAGTAGTTGTTAATGACATTACTTACCTATTCCAAAGCCGTGAAGACGGTTACGAAAAAGTAATCATTGATTTAATGGTAAAATCGATCAAGTCGATTAAGCCACTGGAGAAGTAGTCAAACCTTACAATATTAAAAAAGGGAGTTTCAAATTTGAGGCTCCTTTTTTTTTAACACATAGACACATTAGAATAAAACATAGGCACATAGTTTTAATCGAAAGAGCGTGAAGTATGAAGTAGAAAAGCACTGCATCCCTTTTTCTATGCCTCTATGTTCGAAACTATATATCTATGTGTTTAAAGCTGATTCGATTCTTACAATTTCACAAAAGCTTCAGTGAACATGAATGAAAAGTACGAGGAGCCGTCAGACTATGGATTAACAATTACTATGACCCTTTCCGAGTGCAAATGGTTATTTGATTTCAATAATCATTACACAAACATCATCCACTTGTTCTGTGTTCATTTTCCATTTTTGAAAGGCATCCCGCATGTAATTTATTTGATCACCTACAGTTTCCGTAGATGAAACTAATAGCAAATTCATCATGTTTACACGCTTCATTTTTTTTAGGGTTTCTCCTCCAGTCTGATCTGCATAGCCATCAGAGAATAAAACTATTCGATCTCCAGAGGCACATTTGAATTGGTTGTTTTCAAATGGCACATTCACAAATGATCTTCCAACGGGTCTTCGGGTTCCACTAATAACGCCAATCTGAGTACTTTCATTTTCATACTTGATTGGAAATTCCGCTTGGGTATTGATCGATTTAGAACGAATTATCCAAGCATTGTGATTCGCCCCGGTAAAATGAAGTGTTTTAGTTACTGGTTCAAAAATGCAAAAACTCAAATCCATTCCATCGTTTATCGTATTGCTTCCTCGATGAAGGCTTTTCAATAAAAACTGGTTTACCTCATCCACCATCGAAGCAGTATCTACTCCCGTATTTTCCTTCGTCGCTTTCTCCAATCCGTTCATTCCAATCAGTGAAACCATCGCTCCTGGAACACCATGCCCCGTGCAATCTCCAATTCCAAAAATGAGTGCGTCTTTCCGTGGAAATAAGAAGTAGAAATCACCACTTACAATGTCTTTTGGCGCGAAAAACAATTCAATATCCAAATGCGGATTCTTCAATTGTTTTAAATTGGGTAAAGACGCTTGTTGAATGTAGTTTGCGTAATTAATGGAATCCAAGACTTCTTTATTTTTAAATTGAAGTTTATCCATTGCTTCTGATAAGGCAAAATGAGATTTCGCGATTTCAGAATTTTTCGAATTGAGTAATTGGTTAGAAAGTTGTTTTTGCCTGTTCGACCTGATAAGTATAAGAAGCCCACCGCTCAAGAACAGAAGCAATATTACCGACAAAATCACATAATTTCTGTTTTTTTCAGCTTGGTCATTTAAGCGCCGTTCACGCTCCTTTTGTAATTCACCTTGAATTTGAAAGTTCTTTATTTGTGCTTCCTTTTTTTCGGTTTCATACTTCGTTTCTAATTCTTCCAATGCTCTTGCTTGCTCATGCAAATTCATAGTATCTTTCAACGAATTGTGTTTTTCCATGAACTCAAAAGCATCTTTATAAGAACCATTTTTAGCATAAGCACCAGCGAGACCTAAATAGCTAGATATCAGATTTAATGAATCTCCAATCTCTTGTTTCAATTCACAAGATTTTTTGAAATATATTATTGCTTCTGAATAATTGGAAAGATCTTCATACGTTTGACCAATGTTATTGTAATTGAATGAAATCCATTCTTTATTGTTGCTGGCCTTGTTCATTTCCAGGGCTTTGAAAAAGTACTTCAGTGCTTCGTTGTACTTTTTTGTGCGTCGCATCACATTTCCTAAGTTATTGTAGTTCCCAGCAATTAAACGCTTATTCTTCAGTTGCTTTGCTATGGTGAGACTTTTGTTGTAGTAACGAATAGCCTCAGGATATCTTTCCTGTTCCTTCACTGCATTGCCGAGACTAATGAATGCATTTGCTTGTATCAGAAGATCTTCCAATTCCTTTCCAATTTTTAATGAGCTCAATAAATGACTTTCTGCTTTTTTATATTCATCCAATTTCAAATAACTCAGAGCGATCTGTCGTTGAATGGATGCTTCTGTGAAAGGAAATGCATTCTTCTGAGCCATCTTGAGTCCTTTGTAAAATAGAACGATGGCATCATTGAATTGACTGGAATCCGCTTTTTGTTTACCTAAAACCAGATACACAGAAGAGCCGTATTTTAAATTGGGAAGTAGTTTGAAGGGAATCAGAGCAAGGATCGAATCTCTTTTATCAGAACCAATCGAATCTAAAATCCCAACTTCCCAGGCCAGCCATTCAAACTTGTTTTGCTTATCTTTCCTGATTTCAGAATCAATACTTTTCACAAGTACCACATCACAATCAGCTGATTTGCAATTTTTATATTTATTAAAGGTAGAGGTGACTGAGAGTTGAGACCATAAAAACAAGGGACTCAAGAATAATACAACTAGTAGGATGTTTTTCACAAAACTAAATGTAGTAAAATTCTAGAAACACTGGCTTACAATAAAACCTATAGATAAGCTTCATTTCCTAATAAGTTTCAGTGATGGGGTTCCTTTTTTGTTTTAACACATAGTCATTTCTTTGAACCATATAGGCAGATAGAACATATAGATGTTACACCCATTTTCCTTATATTTAGATAACAAACACTATTCATGGAAACAATTACCAAATCAGCAGTAGATCGTTTATGCTATGAAATTATTGGAGCTGCAATCCAAGTTCACACCCAGTTAGGACCAGGTCTATTGGAAAGCATTTATCACGAATGTTTGAAAATTGAATTGGAAAACAGGGGAATTCCGTTCGAAACTGAAAAGATTATTCCTGTTTGGTACGAAGGGAGAAAACTCGAAACAACATTAAGATGTGATTTGTATGTCGACAATTTAATTGTTGTTGAATTGAAATCAGTAAAACAGCTGGAGCCTATTTTTGAAGCTCAATTATTGACATATATGAAGCTATTAAAATCGCCAAAAGGAATTCTAATCAACTTCAATTGTATGAATATCTTTCGAGATGGTCAAAAAAACCTAGTAAACGAATTCTTTAGAAATCTTCCCGAATAAAACCCTTATGACATATCTGTCTCTGTATTTAAATATCAGAAGGGATTCCAGCAAACCACAAGATTCTGGCAATCATTTGGTGAGTTACAATTTGAGATAGACGTAAATTTCATTTACCAAATAGGTATTTAGAACATTTAGATTAACATTCAAAGTAATGAAATTGAAAAGTTCATTTAACACGAATGAACCTATATGACCTATCTGCCTATATGGTTCAAATCATCCGCGGTAATAGTTTATTTATTCTTCATTACCATTCGGATGGTTTGACGTGTTCGTTGCTCTACCAAGATATCCTTATCAACCGTTACGCGATCTATTGTCGCTTGGTCGTAATGACGAATGGTCACCAATTCCAAACCTTCATTGTATTTTACGCTGTATTGATCTTTGAATTTTTCTACCAAACGTTTTGGATCTGTTTTCGCTCTGTCGAAAACAATAGAGAAACTCAATGCAGAGTTCTGCATCAAGTTGATTTTCACTCCGTAGAATGCCAACTGTTGGAAAATATCACCCAGATTCTCTTCTACGATGAACGAAAAATCGTTAGGTGTAAACGACATCAATACCTGATCCATTTTAAAAATGAACGATGGTACAAAATGATCGAAAGCCTCCGAAGCCTGAATAGAAGTTCCTTCAGCATCCGGATTCAAAAATGACTTTACGTAAAGCGGAATTCCTTTGTTCTGAAGCGGTTTGATTGTTTTCGGATGAATAACACTTGCACCGTAGTACGACAATTCGATAGCTTCTTTGAAGGAAATCTTGTCCAGTTTAATTGTATCGTCAAACCATTTCGGATCGGCATTCAGCATTCCAGGAACATCTTTCCAAATGGTTACGTCTTTTGCATTCGTTGTATAAGCCAAGATTCCAGCTGTAAAATCCGAACCTTCCCTTCCAAGTGTTGTAGTAAAACCTTCGCTTGTGTGACCGATAAATCCTTGGGTAATTCCGATTCTACGTTCGTTAAAGTTGGGTAGAATACGTTCTTTCACCAGTTCTTCCGTGCGCGCCCAATCTATTTCACCTTCACGGTAATTGTTGTTTGTACGAATTACTTTTCGAGCATCGATCCAAAATGTAGAATGACCTTCTTCTTGCATGAATGCCTCAATAATCATGGTAGATACCACTTCCCCCAAAGAAACGATCTGGTCGTACTCAAAATCTTCATGTTCAGAAGAACTCTTATGAAAACGCTCACGCAGCTTCTCGAATAATTCTTCCAGATTGCGGTGAATTGCATAATGCTTTTCAGAAAACAATTCGCTTACAATTTGAAGGTGAAATTGGTAGAGTTCCTCAACCAGTTCATTGTACCTTCTTTCGTCACGCTCAATTAGAGCACTAACAATTTCTTCCAGTTTGTTCGTGGATTTCCCCATCGCAGAAACAACAACGATCAATTGGTCCTGCGGAAAAAGAGATAAAATTTTTGAAACGTTTCGTACTGCGGAAGCATCTTTTACAGAAGCCCCTCCAAACTTAAAGATTCTCATGGCTTAAAACTCGCTATCATTGTAGATAGACGGGTGCAAAATTAGTAATAAAGTGAACATTCAAAAGCAATTGAAATATTTTATTTCACATTTAGTTAATTTATTTCGTTTTATGTGAAATAAAATAAAATCGAGTTAGTTATCTTTGAATACTCCTCTTCTAATCCAATATGAACAGCTTGATCAATCAGTTTCTTCAAATCTTCAACAAAAAGCCGAAAGTCATTTATGATGCAACGCCATACTATCTTAGAGAAGAATGGAAAACCTACATGGTTAAGCTGAAAACTCGTCTTTACGAACGTGTAGAAAAAGACCTTGAACAAGACAACATCAGACAAGCTATAGATTGGTGCGGTGGTTTTTTATCTCAATTCCCAAATGAACAAGACGTTCACTACAAATTGGCTCAACTTTGTCTATCTGCTAACGATAAAATTCAAGCTGGAAAGCACTTTTATTTCAAAGAGAACCCGTCAACTGAAGAACAAGAATGCATAACCGCATTTGAAAACAGATATGGCTTCGATGATACAATTATTCTGAAAAAGTTTATGCCGAAGGAAAATTTCAAAATTTCGGCGTGCGACGATAGGATTAAAGAATTGATAAAAACGAAAATCGATGCTATTGAGAAGGAAAAAGGGTTCACTCCCAAATTCTTGCTTTCGGCACGAAATCATCTAAACAAAAAAGCCCCGGTAAAACCAGGGCTTCTCTAATAAAATGTGTTTGGCAATTACTTACCTGCCTTCATTACCAAGTTCATGTCGAACTGTAATTTTGGGCTAATGTATTGACCTGGTTTCTCTTTTTCCATTTCTGGATCTGGAGTAAATCCTGGGATTCCTAAAGAAGAAACATCTAAAGTGAATGTTCCTTTTGTTGTCATTTTTCCAGCTTCGTTGGTTGTTTTAACAGGGAAAGTTGTTTTCATTTCTTTTCCAACGATAGTTACAACTGCAGACATTTCGTTTTCAGTCCAAGAAGTTACTTTAACAACAGCTTTCGGGAAGTTATTTGTTTGGAAGAAATCTTCGTTAGCCAAGTGACCCAACAAAGCACCTTCACCTTTTTCAGCTGTCAATTCAGAATCAATAGTTTTCATATCAATTTCGAAGCTAGCGCTTTCAAATTTTGTTCCGTTGAACTTTGCAGTTCCATCAGAAATTTTGATTGTTCCGTTGTGACCGTGACCGCTGTTATCAGCTTTCTCTGCTTTCCACATCAATTCAGATGAAGAATCCAATTTGTAAACCCCTTTTGATTTACCTTTTCCTACTGATTGGAATGCAACGGTAACACCTACCAACATTGCCAATCCTAATCCTATAACACTTAACTTTTTCATTTCAATAATTTTGTTCGGCAAATATAGATGCATTTTATTTACCATGGTAATTTATTTTGCTTTTTTTTTGAAAATTACCTTGATCAGGGTATTAGTAATATGCACAGACGCGACCCATCTCGACTCCGCTCGATGACCAATCGCGTCTCTACCACTCATCTTTGACTTTTTAACGCTACTTCGTTGGTAACATTGTAAAACTTCTTTCTGAACCAAACATTGAATCACTTACTTTCGTTGAGATGAGTCAGAAGAATGCAAAAGCAAGCAAAAAAGGATTAAGAACAAGCGTAGTTTCTACGGTGATTGGAATTTCGTTGGTATTGTTTCTTATCGGATTGGTAGGTGCTGGAATGTTCTTTTTTCAGACCATCGAACAAAAAGCGAAGGAAAGCGTTCAGGCCGATCTTTTTTTTGGCAGCAAGTACAACGCTGCTGACATCAAGCAAGTGGAGCAGGAACTGAAGGGCTGGGATTGTTTTTCAGAGGTAACTTATGTTTCTCCCGAACGTGCTTTAGAAGAATTTCAGGGAAGTGATCAGGAATCGAACGAACTTTTGGCAATCTATGAAGGAGAAGACATTCTTCCTCCAACCATTTCTTTCCGTCCGGAAGCCTCTTACTCGAATAAAGCCGGAATGAACAAGATCAAACAGCGTATTCTGAAGGCATTTCCGGAAATGGTAACAGAAGTAAATTACGATGCCGCAACACTTTCAGAAGTAAATCTTGGATTCAAACAAATTGTATTTGTAATTCTTGCTTTGGCCGCCTTACTTATCGTTATTGCAATTGCAATGATCAACAATACCATTCGTCTTTCCTTGTATTCAAAACGTTTCAACATCAAAACCATGCAATTGGTGGGTGCAACAAGTGGATTTATCAGAAGACCATTCGTTCGTCAATCGTTGATGCAGGGGTTATTGGCTGGAGTGATTGCAATGGCCCTATTGATGTTGGTTTTCTTTGGAGTAAACAATATTCTTTACATCATTCAAATCGATTTGACTTACGTTGAGCTTGGACTTCTCTTTGCCGGATTGCTGGTCTTTGGAGCTTTGCTTACTTTAGTTTCCACCTGGTTTGCGTTGAATAAATATCTGCGCATGAAGTTGGATGACCTTTACTAGAAATCTAAATTTCAAAATGCTAAATTCTAAAGTATGCATTTGGGGTAAATGTATTTAAACTCGTTTAACATTTAGAATTTTGGCATTTAGATTTTGTTTTTTCTTAAATTAGCCGTTCAAATCACATACATGAGCAATTTCGATTTTCCTGTAAAAAAAGACAACCTAAGAATCATTCTTATTGGACTTGCAATTAATATCATTGGCTACATCCTTATGATTGGTGGTGGCAGTGACAATCCAAATGAGTTTAAGGAAGCTGAATTGTTCTCTGATATGCGTATTACTGTTGCTCCAATTGTAATTGTTGCAGGTATTGCCCTCATCATTTACGGGATAATGAAAAAATCTAAATTGAACAATCAAGAAGATTAATCATGACTTTTATTGAAACTATACTTTTGGCTCTCATTGAGGGCCTTACTGAGTTTTTACCTGTTTCGTCGACAGGACACATGATCCTTGGCGCTGCAGTTATGGGAATTGAATCTGACGATTTTATAAAATTGTTCATGATTGTCATTCAGCTTGGAGCAATTCTAGCAGTTTTCGTTCTCTATTTCAAGCGCTTTTTCCAAAGTATCAATTTCTATTTCAAGCTCATTGCCGCATTCATTCCAGCAGCAGTAATGGGAATTCTGCTTTCCGATAAGATTGACGCCATGCTGGAAAGCCCTTTAACCGTGGCTATTTCGCTCGTTGTGGGTGGAGTTATTTTACTTTTCGTAGATAATTGGTTCAATAAACCACGTATTAACGACATAGAGGAAATGACTTATTGGGATGCGGTTAAAGTTGGATGCTTTCAATGTTTGGCAATGATTCCAGGGGTTTCCCGTTCAGGAGCATCTATTGTAGGTGGAATGAGTCAGAAGATGAGCAGAAAGCTCGCAGCAGAATTCTCTTTCTTCCTGGCATTACCAACCATGCTTGGCGCAACTGCAAAAAAGACTTTAGACTATTTCGAAACTCACGACAAACTCACCGGAGATCAGATCAACACACTGGTAATCGGAAATATCGTAGCATTTGTTGTTGCTATGCTGGCTATCAAAGGATTTGTTGGATTTCTTCAAAAAAGAGGATTCAAATTGTTTGGCTGGTACCGCATTATCGTTGGTGGAATTATCATCATTCTGCTGGCAAGCGGAATTCAACTTAGTATCGTATAATGCTTACCGAATTCGCTCAAGGAGCAACCATTCTGGTAGATAAACCTTTAAACTGGACATCGTTCGATGCCGTTAATCGTTTACGCTGGAACTTACGTCAACGTTTAGGTGTGAAGAAGCTGAAAGTTGGTCACGCCGGAACTTTAGATCCGTTAGCAACTGGACTTTTGGTGATCTGCATTGGAAAACATACGAAGCTGATCGAAGGACTAACTAACGATACAAAAACATACACAGGAACTATTCTTCTCGGAAAGACAACTCCCTCATACGATTTGGAATCAGAATACGATCAGGAATTTCCTACAGAACACATTACCCCTGAATTGTTGGAAGACGCTCGACTTTCCTTTATTGGAGAGCAGCCTCAGGTTCCGCCTATTTTCTCCGCTAAGAAGGTAGATGGAAAACGCGCTTACGATTTAGCTCGTGCCGGAAAAGAAATTGAATTGAAAGCAAATACAATTACGATATCAGATTTCAAAATTGACGCAAGTTCGTTCCCTGAAATCAAGTTTGAAGTAAGTTGTACCAAAGGAACATATATTCGTTCACTGGCTAGTGATTTCGGGAAGAAATTGAACAGTGGCGGAACATTAATTGAATTGAGAAGAACCCGTTCAGGCGACTCTCACATTGAAAACGCAAAGTCGGTTGATGAATGGATTGAATATTTCAATTCAACCGAATTGTAAGGTGAATTGAAACCTCAAAACCCAATGATTTCATGAATTCATGAATTCATAAAATTACGAATCGCATAGAATGTTTCTAAATAAGGATTAACTTCACCAAAACAGGTTTGTAGATGAATTTCACATTTACTATCTTTGCAGACTTTTTACACAATAAAATTTAGCTCGAGAAAATGGATAAAATGAAACTTTCCGAATTCAGCTTTGATTTACCAGAAGAATTAATTGCTGAGTATCCAAGTGAGAATCGTGATGAAGCACGTTTAATGGTTATTAATCGCGAGACCAAGAAAATTGAGCACAAAAAATTCAAGGATATCATTGATTATTTCACTGAAGGTGATGTAATGATTACGAATAATACACGTGTTTTCCCAGCTCGTATGTACGGAAACAAAGAGAAAACAGGTGCTAAGATCGAAGTTTTCTTGCTGCGCGAATTGAACCGCGAAAGTTTACTTTGGGACGTATTGGTTGATCCGGCGCGTAAGATTCGTATTGGAAATAAATTGTATTTCGGAGACGATGATTCATTAGTAGCAGAGGTTATTGACAATACAACATCTCGAGGACGTACTTTGCGTTTCTTGTTCGATGGTCCTTACGAAGAATTCAAAGCGAAAATCACTGAATTGGGTGAAACTCCACTTCCAAAATACATCAAACGTGAGGTTGAAGAGTCTGACGAAGACCGTTACCAAACGATTTACGCTAAAGAAGAAGGAGCTGTTGCAGCGCCAACTGCAGGATTGCACTTCTCACGTGAATTGTTGAAGCGTTTGGAATTGAAAGGGGTAAACTTTGCTGAAGTAACACTTCACGTTGGATTGGGAACTTTCCGTCCGGTTGAAGTAGAAGATTTGACAAAGCACAAAATGGATTCTGAGCAGGTAATCGTAAACGAAAAGGCTGCGAATATTGTAAATACGGCTATCGCGAACAAAAAGCGCGTTTGTGCAATTGGAACAACTTCTATGCGCGCTATCGAAACTTCAGTTTCTACAGAAGGAACTTTGAAACCGTTCGATGGTTGGACAAACAAATTCATCTTCCCTCCATACGATTTCAGTATTGCAAACTGTATGGTGACTAACTTCCACACTCCGCTTTCTACATTGTTGATGATGATTTCAGCATTCTGTGGTCACGATTTGATGATGGAAGCTTACCATGAAGCAATCAAAGAGAAATACAAGTTCTACTCTTACGGTGACGCTATGTTGATCATCTAAGAAAACTGAATAAATACCATTCTAAAGAGCTATCCGAAACGGTGGCTCTTTTTTTGTTGTCTCAATCAACTCCGCTCGGCAATCCGAAATGCGTCTTTCATCTTTAGTCTAACCTCTTTAGTCCCTCAAAACAGTTCACTGCTTTTTTCATACAACTCAACATCAACATTCAACAATTTGACAAAATTGAATCATCTTGTAGTTTTATCATCACTAACATTGTATCACAGAAATACATTATGAAACAGTCTTTACTTTTGCTTGTTGCGCTAACCTTTACCCTGATTACCAATGCACAAGGAACTCAAACCATTAAGGGAACCATTCTCGACAAACTTTCTCAGCAACCATTAATTGGAGCGAAAGTAATTATTGTTGGAAGCGAACCGTTAGTAGGTGCAGTTACTGACATTGACGGAAAATATAAACTGCCCAATCTTAGTCCTGGACGCTATGAGTTGAGTATTTCATACATTGGATATAAAAATCAAACCGCCTCTAATTTGATCCTTACTTCAGGGAAGGAACTTGTTATAGATATTCAACTCGAAGAATCCGTTAGCGAGCTAAACGAAGTAGAAATCAAAGGCGAAAAAGAAGGAATGAACAACGAATTGACAACTGTCAGCGGTCGTTCTTTTTCTATGGATGATGTGAATCGATACGCTGGTGGACGTTCAGATCCCGCGCGTTTAGCAAGCAATTTCGCTGGTGTAAGTTCACCCGACGATTCAAGAAACGACTTGGTTATTCGAGGAAACTCACCTGTTGGCGTTCTTTGGAGAATGGAAGGTTTAAACATTGGAAATCCCAATCACTTTGCAACTATCGGAACAACAGGCGGACCAGTTTCAGCAGTTAATACCAACTTGTTGCGTAATTCCGACTTTATGACTTCCGCTTTCCCATCTGAATACGGAAATGCAAACGCAGGTGTTTTCGACCTTGGATTTAGAAACGGAAATAGCGACAAACGCGAACATACGTTTCAGTTTGGTGCTTTAACCGGTTTGGAATTCGTCACAGAAGGACCGCTAAAAAAAGGAAGTGGCGCTTCTTACCTCATCGGGTACAGATACGGATTTGCAGGGGTTGCACAAAAAGCCGGATTACAAATTGGAACTGCTGCAACACCTTACTACCAAGACCTTTCTTTCAAAATCAATTCAGGTAATACCAAGTTCGGAAAGTTCACACTATTTGGAATTGGAGCATTGAGCAGTATTGATTTCTTACACGATAAAATTGACAGTGCCGACCTTTTTGCCGATCCAACAAAAGACAGTTACTATACAAGTCAAATGGGAATTGCAGGACTTAAACACACCATTCGTCTGGGTGATAAGTCCTACATCAACACTGTAATTGGTGGAAGTTACGCCGCATCAAATTATTTGCAAGACAGCATTAATCCTGGCAACGATGAAGCAGCTCGTACCATTGAAAACAGAACGAAGCGATTGAATATTACATTAAACTCTTCTTTCAATACAAAGTTAAGTGCCCGTCAATTCTTGAAAATCGGAGTAATTGCTGAACAGCTGAACATCAATTTGTACTATAGAAACAGAGAAGAAACACCTGATTGGGTTCAATACTGGGATTCGAAAGAGCAAACCTACTTACTTCAGGCATATGCACATACGAAGTATAACTTTACCGATAATCTGACATTGAATGCAGGAATCCACACGCAACTTTTAACACTGAATAATTCCTTCGCATTAGAACCGCGTTTGGGATTGAAATGGCAAGTTTCGAATACAGGATCTTTAACGGTAGGATATGGATTACATAGCCAAATGCAGCCCCTAGACACATATTTTCTTCAGAGTTTAGATTCTACAGGAAATGCACAGCTGCTGAACAAAGAAATGGGCTTTACGAAAAGTCATCACAGCGTTTTGGGCTACGAATGGATTCCGAACAAACATTGGAGAATCAAAACGGAAGCTTATTACCAATACTTGTTCAATGTTCCGGTTCAACGCATGCCAAGCAGTTATTCAATGATCAATGCAGGAGCCTCTTTCTTCCCAAACAATACAACTGATCTGGTAAACGACGGAACTGGTCAGAATTACGGAATGGAACTTACTGTTGAACGTTACTTCTTCAAAGGTTATTATGGTTTGATCACTGGAAGTGTTTACGAAGCAAAATACACAGCTAGCGATAATGTGGAACGCAACACTGCATTTAACGGTCGATTTGTATACAATGTATTGATTGGAAAAGAGATCAAAGTTGGGAAAATGAAGAAAAACACTTTTTCATTGGACGTGAAGTTTACACATGCTGGTGGACGATATTATACGCCAGTAGACTTAGCAGCATCTCAGTATTATCAGCAACAAATCCTGAAAGGCGATGAATATGCCTTTACTGAAAAGTACAACGACTTCGTTCGAATGGATGTGAAAGTTGGATTTACATTGAATTCTACAAAACGTGCTATCTCGCAATCGTGGTATTTTGATGTGAATAACGTAACGAACCGCAAGAACATTTTTGCTGAACGATACAATCCATTAACCAATGAAATGAATACGGCATATCAAATTGGGTTCTTCCCGAATTTTGTTTACAAGTTACAGTTTTAATAAAATCTCCCACGGTAGTACACAGAGGAACACAGAAAATAAAAAGATATATAAAATAACACCCTCTTCCGTGTTCTTCCGTGCCGTCTGTGGGATAAAAATCTTAGAAATGAAAACATTAATCATAAACGGTCATCCCAATCCTGATTCATTTAACCGGGCATTGGTTCATGCTTACGAAAAAGGAGCTGTTGCCTCGGGCAAAGATGTGCAGGTTTTGCATTTATCAGAGCTGGAATTCAACTTGAATTTACAACGTGGTTATCAACAACGAACGGAATTGGAACCAGATTTATTGAACGCCCAGGAATTGTTGCTTTGGTGTGAACATCTGGTTATTGTTCATCCCATTTGGTGGGGCGGATTACCAGCCTTATTGAAAGGATTCATCGACAGAACGTTCTTACCTAAATTTGCTTTCAGTTATAAGGAAAACAGTGTTTGGTGGAACAAGCTATTAGCCGGAAGAACAGCTGAGATCATCTACACGATAGACCAGCCGATTTGGTACTATAAACTAATCAATGGCGCTCCTGGCTTGAAACAATTGAAGAAAATGATTTTAGAATTCTGTGGTTTCAAAGTAATAAGAGCGACTGGTTTACCGAATGTGCGTTACTCGACTCCTGAAAAACGTGCAGGATGGTTAACGACAATTGAAAAACTGGGGAGAAAATAAAATCCCGCAGAGGAACACAGATGATGAAAAGATTAGAAATGTAAATTTCACAATTCCACTTCTGCGTACTTCAGCGCCCGTCAGCGGGAAATCAGAGAATAACCTTTACTTTTAGAGAATATGTTACAAACGAAATGGCGGTTTTTATTTATGATCTTGACAGGAATTGTCATTGGTATAATTCTGCATCTAACGTTGCCACTTCCATTAGAATTTCGTGTTTTTTCGGCAGAACATTTTTTCTACTCCATTGCAGAATCAACAATAATCACCTTTTTGGTTTGGGAATCAAGCTTGTGGTTTGATCATTGGGTCAGTAAATTTCTCCCTTGGGAAAAATCTTTCTGGCGGCGATTTTCACTCGTAATGCTAGTCAGTTGTTTGCTTTGTATTGTCTTCTTCCTCGTCGTTGGTTATATTTTCAATTACTACATCTGCAGGTTTCCAATGCTTGAGGACAAAAACCTGTTCAAGATCTGTCTGATTGTTGCTCTTACTGCCAGTGTCCTCATTCTGGTTGTTGAATTCGCGATTCAGATTTTTCAAAAATGGCGACAGTCTTTAGTGGAAATTGAGCGATACAAAAGTCAAACCATGCAGGCGAAGTTGGACAACCTGAAACATCAGGTGAATCCGCATTTCCTGTTCAACAACATGAGTGTGCTTACGTCATTGATTTACAAAGATCAGGACAAAGCCGCTGATTTTGTTCAGCAACTGAGCAAAGTTTATCGTTACTTACTTGATCAAACCTCATCTGAACTGGTTTGTCTGGAGGAGGAAATAAAGTTTTTGGAGTCGTACATTTACCTCTTGCAAATCCGATATTCTCCGAACTTGACGATTGAAAACAAAATTTCAGCGTCACAGTTAAAGCGATTGATTCCACCTTTTTCTGTTCAGCTTTTATTGGAGAATGCTATCAAACACAACGAGGTTTCTACCGAAAAACCCTTGCTGATTGAGCTCACCATTTCAAACGAATATCTGGAAGTGAAGAACAACAAAAATCCACGTATTTCGGAGGAAGAAAGTTCCAGAAAAGGACTGAAGAACATTCAGTCGAGATACGCATTTTTCACCGATCGTTCTGTTGAAATCATTGATTTACCGTCGAGTTTTATAGTGAAAATTCCATTATTGCAAGAAGCATGAAAGTAGTAATTGTAGAAGACGAGGTTCTATCACAGGAACATTTAGAGCGCATGCTCCAACGCATCAACGTTGATTTGGAAGTGGTGGCAAAACTAGATTCTGTAAAAGGATGTAAAGCTTTCTTTGCACAGTTTCCACAAGTCGATTTGGTGTTTATGGACATTCACTTAGCGGATGGAAATGCTATGGATTTTTTGAAGGAATTTCCGATATCCACACCTATCATCTTTACCACTGCTTTCGATCAATATGCGTTGAACGCCTTTAAAGTGAACGCTGTGGATTACTTGCTCAAACCAATCGACAAAAACGAGCTGGAAGCGGCCATTCAAAAACATTTACGCTTGTCTTCACAACAGCAAAATGACTTGTTAGAGAACATTCGAATGCTGACAAAAGGAAATGCTTACAAAAACCGTTTCATGGTCAAGTTAGGCGATTCGCTAAGTTCTATCAAAGCAGAAGAAATTCATCATTTCATTTCAGAAGATGGAATGGTACTATTGGTTACCAATCAAGGCAAGCGTTTTCCGTTGGATTACAATCTGGATCAGCTGGAACAACTCATTGAACCAACACAATTCTTCCGTATTAATCGTAAAGTGATCATTCGTTTGGACGCCATTCAGAAAGTAGCGAGTTACTTCAACAGTCGATTACGGATTCATGCGCTACAACTTTCAGAAGATGATGCGATCGTGAGCCGTGAGAGAGTTGGAAATTTTAAAGAGTGGTTTAGTTGATTTCGACTACGCTCAATCACGAATTAGACTTAAGACAAAAGACGATAGACCTAAGACTAATCTCAGTTCTAATACAAAATTCTTAAGTTTACGCATTGACTTAGCAACATGAAACTTCTTGTCACCGCAATCTTGTTGGTTTTTATTTCATTTAATCTATTTTCTCAAGATTTTGAGGCAATAAAGAAAAACTGGCGTACCATCCAACTCGATCTCGGACCCGATTGGAGTACCTACTACAAGTTAAAACACAAAAATCTGGAATTGATCACCACCAAAGACTCTTCCAAAACAATAAGCACAGTTGATTCCACATTGGTACTTCAACTTTTTCAGGCCATTGAAAAGAGCGTCAAAAGAGCTAATATTCCCGACTCATCGAATGTAAATCATCTCCCCTGGAACAGAGAGAAAGCCCAGCGTGCTTGGTTCGATTTTTCTCAGTATCAATTCGACGAAAGGTCAAACGAAATTGCCATAGGAATACTTCAAAACTTCGATTGGAACAAACACAAAAATGAAATTGAAGAATACATAAGATACCATAATAGAGATTTCAGACTTCTCCATCTAAATATCTCGTATGAGGAAAATTCCGAACCTAGTTTCATATCCATGGGATCACGAACTCCTTTTGTGAACTACGATCTGCATAATGATGAAGGCTACATTCATTTTTCTTCCTTTGAAGTCTATTCTGCGCTTCAGCAACTGTTTCAGTTTCCTCATTCGAAAGAAAATCAAGAGGCTATGGAATGTAAATACATTTTTGAAACGGAAATTGAGGATTCGCTGAACAACTATTGGCTCAATCTGGCTAGAAGGAGAAATAAAAAAAGTATGCAAAAACTGGAGAAATTATTTCCGGTTCGTGAGGCCTCAATTAGCGAAAAAGCTACCATTGATTGGGGAAACAGAAAGCATGTAACGCTACTTTTAAATTCCCATGATTATAAAGTCCAATACTCCCTGACCTACGATTATTCTTTCCTTCTAAACCTCTATGACTATTTTGAACCACATACGTTTGCTTATAAACACGCGTATTTCAGAGGAAAATCAGAACGTCTGGAAGACAGTTTACTACAAAACCCAGTAGTTAATTACTGTGAGAACAATTACCTAGCTAAAGGACTTCTTCATTATGTTCGCAGAAGATCTCTTTCATTCAAAGCACGCAGAGATTTCAAACAAGATTTCAAAGAAAGTGGTCAGGATAAAAACGTTTACAAAGGCAAACTGAAGCACGCCATTTTGTTCGAATTGCAGGAAGGTGAACATAACGATTTGCAGTATCATGAAAAAGCCCCAAACGTTTCTTATTGGGTCTTTCTCGAAGACGGAACCATCATTTTGTGGCAGAGTTCAGGTGATAAAATCATGAACTTTCCGCAGGATTTTGTGAACCGTGCGAATTGTAAAGTGATTTCGAAAGAAGATTTTAAACGATATGAAATCCAGAAATTGAACCGTTAGCCTGTCTGTTGACACACAAATTCCTTCTTCGAAAATTTAAATATCCACAAACGAAAAACCGTGGTAAACGATTTCCAAAACAGCCATCGCTAAAAGCGTTTTCTCTTCGTCGGGCGTGGGTTCTTCTTTATACTGAATCACTTTTCCATAATCCCTGTCATTCGAGAATGGTTCTTCAATAAAATTGGAAACCCTTCGATTAATGATGATATTGGCCACTTCCCTGTTATTGAGAATAACCGGATAATATTTTTCTCCGGAACGGTATTCAAATAAGCCGCCAACCTGAACCTCAACTCCATTCGGACGAACAGCAGTTCCTATTTGCTGAGCCATTTTATCGGTAATAATTCCATGTCTGTACCACACACCTACTGTTCGTTTGTTGTAAAACATTTCTACACGTTCCTTATTGAAAATGTAGAACAGATCAAAATCGGTGCTTGAAACGGCTATTAGTCCTTCGGGATAAAGACCGCGTTCAATTCGGTGAAAAGATAAAATCCGTTCACCTTCACGCGAATACAATTTCCCGGATAAGGTGTTTTTAAAAGCTTTCATCGATTTGTAGCGCATACTGGTTCCAAGATCCGTTGCTTTTCTGTTGCTCCAGGGAACCAATTCGCTTTTACCCGCTGCCGCCTTCATCATTACTTCATCTTGTTCGCTTACAATACCTTGTGTGGTTGTTGGTTTACCCCCACCTTTTGATAAATAAACGATTAGAAAAATGATTCCCCCGAAAAAGAGAATGAAAATGATAAAAAACATTGCAAAAATTCCACCGAAGATGCCCATACTGTTGAGTTGATGGGTAAATGTAGGAAAAAGACGAAAGTGATAAGTTGTTTACAAATCGATTTTCCTGACATTTGAATGAAACAACATTTCTGATCTATGCAGAATATTTTCAAGTCTTTACTTCTCTTGCTGTTCTGCGCACCGATTTTCTCTCATGCTCAACTTCCCGACAGTATTGTCATTACAGATCATTCCTGGAGTGCAGATTATGGAACCCATCAATACAACTATTTGCTTGTAAATACAGGAAAGGATTTTCAGGTTTATCAAACCTATTGGAAACAGAAAAATAGTTTGAAGACCAACATAGAAGAAATAGAATCGCACGAAAAGAAAAAACTGGGGACGGTTTCGAACGCGAAAATTATCGCATTGGCAAGCGCCGTTCTTGATACCAACTTTTCGGAATTCAACATTCGGAATTTTGGGTACGATGACACATGGTTTAAGGCGAATATTGATAAACTGATTGCTTCATTGGAGGAAGATTACAAACAGTGGACTTCTACACAAACAGCCCTGGTTCGAGAACAACTGGTTATTGAAGCTAACTACAACGAAGCATTGAAAAGAGAAATTGGTAGAGAAGGCATTTACTACATTTCGAAACATAGTGAAACTAAGTTCAACCTTACGATTTATTATAAGAACAGACAGCCATATAGCCTTGCTTCAACGGACAATCCACTTGGAATGCCATGGAAAACAGGAGAACGTTATTCAAGAAACCCGAAAATTCCATCAGCAATACTTGGCATTCTTCCAACGAACGAGTCGTTTAATAAACACAGATTTGAACTGCGAAAAGAACTGATTTTCGAATTGGCACAGCGTGTTTATGACGATCAATGTGACAAGAAAATGCTGGATTTAGCGCCCTTGGCTTTTACCAAAGAGTTGAATGAACTGAAAGATACATTTGAGATTCTTCACATGACCGAACTCGGCTATCGCGGCAGATACGTTTGGGATGTAGACCATGTTTACAAAATCTCCTTGAAAAACAACCAGATGAAGAAAAATGTGTTCTTGCAATTCCTGGTTTCACGCCAAGGTGATAAAATTTATCCCAGAGATGCTCTCTTGAATGACGCACATAACATTATCGATCGTGTACAATCCGTTGATTTTCTAATGAACTATCTGGACGAAAACACTTCCCGAAAAATCGATATTTATTACTTCGACAACAAAGCCATTAACGATTATATTATTGACGGATTCAATAAAAATCCTGAGAAATGGGCGGAATACGACAATCATGAATCCAATAAGGGCTTTACCAATCTCTATTGCGGTTGTAACTTTCGATTCGATTACGAATACCTCTTTGATGCCATATTCTTTGAACTCTTTGACGAATCTGCAGGATCATCCATTTGGATCTTGCTGCCAGACAACACTCCTGCACTGTACTACTTTGAAGGCAAGAAGGTTTACAATTACACTTATCAGGAACTAGGAACCGAGGGCGTAAGCGTACAGCATGCGTGCAAAAAGTTCGATAAAAATGGAAAGATTATTCCTTAATTTTAGGTAAACTGAACAAATCACATGGAAAAATGTATGAACGTAAGTTCTGATTTACACTGATATGAAAAACCTCTTCCTTTTATTTTCATTGATCGTCTCAACGCTTTCGTTTGGTCAGCAAGATACTGACACCTTAAAACTCATCGCCAGATATAACTCATTCTGGTTCGGAGACAATTATACCTACGGAAATTATACGGTTATGTATGAAATTGAAGGACATGTAGCCAAAGGTCAGATTACGGTAGCTTCCACTTCCGGGTTAGGATTAAACAACATTAAAGACACTGTTCTTTTAACGGTAATTCGTCACAACGATACTGATATACCAAGCTTCAACTTTCCGGAATACGATGCAAAAAATAATGCTGAAAAAGTAAAGCTCTTTGTTGTCTACCATGATTTTATGGAAGGTTGTGAAACAGGACAAGGACTTTGTGAAGACCAGGTATTTACGAGAGATTTCGCCGGTCAGCCTGCTTTCATCATTATGCCGTGCGGTGGAACTTTTTCAACTGTTTATTTGCGACATTCCAGTGCGCTACTCGTGCAGGAAAAGAACGTTGGAGCAGCAGAATGTCCACCTTTTTTTGATGTAACAGACTTGAAAGATGGCGATTTTTCGATAAGCATGATGTCCTGTGGTTTGGGTGGTGCATTCAGGATTCAACTGAAGTCAAATTTCTCAAAACCAGTAAAAGTCACATGCAATTGCACGAGATACAGCGAAGCAGATTCGAATTACCGAAATAAAAACTCACACGAAGTTTTACCAGAAGAATTGACTCAAGTTCCTCCTATTTCAGAAACGATGGTGAATTATCTAACCAATTATGACCTGGAAAAAGACAGCTTAGGGAGAGTTTCGAAAATGATTCGAACTCACTATTACGAAAAAATAACTGAGATAACCAACTATGTATATGACGCCAAAAACCGCTTAATCCGTGAGGACATATACATGGAAAGTGCTATTGCCAGCGAAATACAAACAACGAAGCTTATAACAGAACGTGTTGATTTCTATTACGACGATGACGGACGGAGAGTTCGAAGAGTTAGATCTGTTCCAAAGGGAGATTCACCAGGATTTGTGTTGGAGGAGTGTTTTTATAGTTATAACCAATGAGCAAACAAGGTCATCAATTAGCGCATTCGTTTCCAGTTCACAAGACAAAGGAAGAAGCGGAGAAATATTACTTTTCCTATCGTGACAATGTGCTGAAAAGTATAGCCAAACTGGCGAAAAAACATCCAGAGTATCAACTTGATTTTTCTCCTGAAAGCCTCAAAGATCTCGAAAAGCTGTATTTCGACTTACTTGAAAAAAACACTTACTCGAAATATGAACTTCTTGGACTCACACTCAATCGCATGGAGCAAATTTTAGCTATTTACTATGGAGAAGTGTTTGTGAAAAACACCACCTTCATTTGGGTTGCCCAGCCATTTGGATACGTTGATAACAAGTATTATTTGGGAATTCAATCAGCCAACAAAGGAATGACTATTGAATGCATTTCGTTTTCGAATCATCATAAAACTATGGACAACAAACGAAAACAATACCTGTACCGGGAGTATATGAAATATTCCAAATATGCGTAAATTGTAGAATATGAAAATCGTAGTTCTTATTTCATTGATTATTTTACTCTTCTCCTGCAACTACAGAGTGGTAAAGCAAAACGAATCCGTTATTGTTCAAAAGGAAGAACCCAAGGATTTTGACATTAAAGGAACTTGGGAAATCACCCATTACGTTTTTGGGGAAATTGCAGCAATGGACGATGAAGGTGCGAAACAATGGCTGAATAAGAAATTGATTATTGATGACGCGTTTCACTTCAACTTTCAGGAAATTGAGAACTACAAAGATATTTTCAAAGGCCAAAACGATTGTACATGTGTGAACCTCGAAAGTCCAATGTTAGAAACAGCCGAAAAGTGTTTTAGTAATGTTTCATTGGAAGAACTGAGAATTACAAAAACAACTTTGAAAGTTTATGAAGGAATGTGCAACTCACATCCACTTCACCGCATTTTTTTGACGCATGATCATCGAATCATCATCAACTGGGACGGAGTGTTTTTTGTATTGACCAAAACCAAATAACCCGATTTCATGAAACACTTATTTATTCTATTTTTTGGTTTGATCCTTTTCCGAACGGTAAGCGCCCAATCTTGCGGAAAGTATCACTTGCGCTTTGTTGGCAAAATCACTTCAGATTCCTTAACAGCTGGCGGATTGCAATTACCAACCACATCTTTTCTTCAGGGGTATTCCAAAAAAAACGATAAGGATTCTTTTTTCAGAGGCGAAATGGTGAACGGTATGATTATGGATTCTACCAGTTCAATGTTAGGTGCTGTTTTTAAAAGTCCGGAAGCCCTTTTGAAAGCTTACAAAAATGCAAATGAAACGTTTACCCTTAAAGTCATCACTTTAAGCTACAATGACATCTGGGATTCGCAAACAGTAGAAATTCCCTGGGATAAAATTGTAGTACGGTTGATCAAACATCAAGGCGTTTCACCTTACTTTGAGTTGGACTTGGGGACAATTGTACTTTAACTATAGTAACCATTTTCCTCTAAATCAGTTAAAGTAAACTGTATGAAACAATTCTTCTTCATCCTTTTCATTAGCTTTTTGAGCTTGTCTTCTCTCGCTCAAAATAAAATTGATTCCAATCAGGATGCGGAGTACTATGTGAAGAATGTGCTGCTGGGTGCCGGAATTCAGGTTGGGAATGTAACGCATGTGGGAATGGTCGGGAGTTTGGGTCAATTCAGATGCGATTCTACCATTATCGGTGTTTCCAAAGGAATTGTGCTTTCAACTGGTTCTGTAAATATCATTTTTCAACCCAATCAAAATGTAGGTTTAACAAGCGAAAACTATGTCCCAGATTCCATTCGATCCAATAAGCTTTTCAGTAAGGGCGATAAGGATTTAAATAAACTGAGCAAAGGACGATCGAAAGACGTTACCATTATTGAATTCGATTTCGTTCCAATCAAGAACAGCATTGAGTTCAGTTATGTCTTTGGTTCAGAAGAATACAACGAATATGTGGGAACACGCTTCAATGATGTTTTCGGATTCTTTTTGAGCGGACCAGGAATCAAAGGCTTCGACAATTTGGCGATAGTACCAGGCAGCACCACTCCTATTTCAGTGAACACCATTAATCTGGGCAAGAACAAGCAGTATTATCGCGATAATTCTTACGAATTCACCAAAACGAAACTGTTTGACGGTAAGCGGAAACGTGATTGGATTAGACTACGTCAGAATATTGAATACGACGGCCTGACAACAGTTTTCAATGTAAAACACGATGTGGAGCCTTACCAATTGTATCATCTGAAAATTGCCATTGGTGATGTTTCGGATGCAGAATTGGATTCGGGCGTTTTCCTTGAAGCAGGATCATTCACAAGTACGGTTGATACAACTGGAAAGTATTACGCTAAACTCGAAGAAGTGGCACTCAATCCACCCAACATTGACAGCGTACTTTACAACAATGAAAATGCTGCTACAACCGTTATTGAAACACCTGAAGAAATAGCAGAAACGGAAGCAAACGTATTCAGAATTACGGACATTTACTTCGATTTCAATTCAACAGAACTAGATGAAACTTCCGTAAATTCATTGATCGACCTTGCTGATTATTTGCGTAAGAACAAATCAAAGAAATGTTCACTTGTGGGTTACACTGACAATGTTGGTTCAAAAGATTACAACCAGAAGTTATCTGAAGATCGGGCAAAAAAGATCATTGAATTTCTGACTTCTCAGGGAATTGATGTGAGCAGATTAAAGTACAGCGGACGAAACTTTGAAAATGCGCGCAGCGATAATGCAACGGATACGGGAAGGGCTCAGAACCGCAGAGTAGAGATAACACTTGAATAATTGAAATAGAAAGCAGAGATGAGAAAATAGAGAATCAGATTGAAATCGAGAAATTCACATTAAATCTATTCTCTGATATCTGTTTTCTATTCTCTTGAAATCCAGGTCTCAGGCGTCAGCTCGTACAAATAGTTAAACTTTGGTGCTTCGCCGTAATACGCAATGTTTTCTTCTCCGGTTTTTACAGCTCCAAGTCGTTCAACCGCAATCTGTGAACGTTTGTTGATTGCCCCAACATGAAAATGAACAAGTGAAACATTTTCGAAAGCATATTCCAGCATCAGTTTTTTTACGCTCGAATTCACACCCGTTCCCCAACTCTCTCTTCCATAAAAAGTATAACCAATGAATACCGAATTAGCGGCTTCATCATAATTATAGAAACGCGTGCTTCCAATTACTTTTCCGCTTGCTTTACTTACAATCTTGAACGCACCATTGCTGGCCAATGCTCCTTCAAAAAAATTCTGGAACACATCGCGTTGCCAACGATCGTTATTGGGATGCTGCTCCCAAAGTAACGGATCGGAAGCCACTTCATAAAGCAGTTCGAAATCTTCTTCCTTCAACGGAATTAATGAAACGGTATCGTTTTCAAGTAAGGGCTGGATGTTCATCTTCTGAAAAATCTGCTATTCTGAATGTGAAATTGCGAAACATCTTCGAAAATCCGATTCATCCGCAAGTAAAAATTGCATTTACAATCCTACCAATCGACTACAGACGTTCAGTAGTTCCTCGTATTGTTTGCCTTTTACTTTTTGCGCAAGTTCATCAATAAGAACCATGGAACAACTTCCTTTGAACGGACTATTTCGCAATTCCAGAGCCAGAGCAGCCGAAAGTACCAATGAAGGATTTTCTGTCAATTCGGTTTGCGCACCAGCATGAAACGAACGCTCAATGCTTGCATTCTCTTTTCGTGGTTTGTAGCGTAAAAGAACAGCCGCAATATCATCCGTTTTATAAACCAGAGTATCCGTACTATTTACAGAAGAAGTATCGCTTCCCAATTCAATTTCATAAAGTGCCACTACTTGATGTCCAATACCAACCTCACCTCCGTCTTTTGTATCGTCTTTAAAGTCCTCACTCGGCATCAAGCGATTTTCGTAACCCAACAAACGGTATTCCTTCACCAGTTCGGGGTTGAACTGAACATCCAGTTTAACATCACGCGCAACCGTGATCAGGTTTCCCAAATCTTTTACAAGCACTTTATCGGCATCAACAGCATTCCTGATGTAGAAATGATTTCCATCACCTTTATCCGCCAATGTTTCCAGAATATCGTTTCTGTAATTCCCCATTCCAACGCCCAAAGCAGTCAAATAAATTCCTTTTCCACGTTGCGTCGTAATGTAATTCTCCAATTCCTTCGGATTTGAAATTCCAACATTGAAGTCACCGTCTGTTGCCAAAATCACTCGATTATTAGCTTGTGGATCGAACATTTCATTTGCCAGATCGTAAGCCATTTTCAAACCTCCTGAACCATTTGTAGAACCGCCAGCTCCCAAACTTTGAATCGCTCGAATGATAACATCTTTTTGATCTCCGTTTGTAGGATAAAGCGCCACAGATTCATTCCCCGCATAAGTCACAATGGCAACTCTATCACGCTCGTCAAGGTGTTGAACCAGATTGATCAATCCTTGCTGCACCAATCCCAATCTGTCTGGTCCCGACATTGATCCCGAAACATCAATTAGAAAAGTATATTGGTGATGAATTTTATCCACTTCCTTTTTTAGCTCTGAAGCCTTTAAATGAACTGCCAGCAACTGGTGATTTTCATTCCATGGACAAGCCATTCTTTCCATTTCTACATTCAGGAGATCTTCATCAGAAACGTTCATTTTCTTGTGTGAAAATGAATTGATGAACTCCTCCACTTTTACAGCATCTCGGGAAAGATAACCTCCTTCTTCGATTACGCGCTTGGAGTAAGCCCAACTTGCTCTGTCAACATCTAAACCAAAAGTAGAATGTGCGTTTTGTCGACTTGCTAAAAACTGGTTTTCGTAAATGGGTGCAAAGCGATCGAACTGTACTTTGAAATCATCTTCATCAATTTCTGTTTCACGTCGACTGGAATAAGTTGAAACAGGCTCAGCGCCATAAGCCCTGCTCGTATTTCCGGTTGTAACAGAAATTACTCCGCCAGTCACGTCACCATAGTTAGCCGGAATTCCACCAGTAATAATATACGTTGTTCCAATCATAGATTTGGGAACATCAATTCCGCGAACGCGAACACCATCTACATAATACGAGTTACCATCAGTTCTGGCACCTCTCACATTAACACTGTTAATAGATTCTGTATTCAAATAGGTTTCTCCCCATGCAATTGGTGAACTCTGCGTATTCATATAGCTTACAGACTCTCGCGATATTGTATATGAAGAAACCCCGGTTTGCTGAATCAATGGAACTCTGTAAGATGTAATTACAACTTCCTGCAGATTTCCCGCAGTACTTGCTGCTCCGGACGAAGAACGCGTTGGAAGGTTTTTAGCGTCCTTCATTGTTATTGTTTGACCTTCTGTTACCACGTTTCGCTCATCATGTCCTTCCACATATGTTCCAATGTTTGATTGGGCAATACTACGTGCATTAGATGACGTCAAAGCAGCTTGAGAAATGAATAACTGTTTGTCCTGAACAGAAATATCCGTCACCACCCAATCGGAACCATCTCCAACAATAGTTAATTGGTAACGGCCAGCTTTCAACTTATTGAATTTGACCAAGCCAAACTCATCTGTAAACGCAGAATCAACTAATAGATATTGTTGTGTGCGTTCTTCTGTGATGATTTGATGGCAATATACTTTTTGGTTCGACCAGTAACAGTTATCCGAAGCATTCGTCAAACGGACTTGCATTCCGCCGGATTGTGCAAAAGCTTGAAACGTGCATAAAATGCAAAAGGTGAGGAACGTTTTCATAATTCGTTTTTCACTGAGATGAAAACGACAGGAAATTCCATAAACGCAATGGAAATTCTAATTAAAACCACAGAGAAAAAGAGAACGCAGAGTTTAATAAATCTCTGTGTCCTTCTTATCTCTGTGGTTTATTTATAATGCTATCAAAAAACATCTTCGATGTTTCAGCAATTACAGGCACAAAAAATCCCGACACTTAGGTCATCGAGCGGAGTCGAGATGCCTAATTGCCGGGATTAAAATATTTTAGAGTGTATTACTCGTTTACAGCTTCAACAGCAATAATTTCAGGAGCAACTTTTTTCACTGCTTCTTCCAAACCAGCTTTGATTGTCATCATGCTCATTGAACAATCCGAACATGCTCCAAGTAATTTTACTTTTACAACTCCTTCATCGGTAATGTCTACCAATTCCATATCACCACCATCAGCATGTAAATGCGGACGTAATTCACTTAGGGAGATGTTGATTTTTTCTGTAAGTTCTTCTTTATTTAGAATCATAACTTAAGCTTTTGCCATTTTAGCGGCTTTCGTTTCCTGAACGCTTTCCACAAAGATACTCACTAATTCTTCAAAAGCTTTCGCAGTTGGTGTATTTTCTTGAAAAACAGCTGGTCTACCCGCATCGCCTGATTCACGCACCCCCTGAACTAAAGGAATATGTCCCAGAAATTTCTCTTTCATTCCTGCAGCTAAGTTTTTCACACCATCACGACCGAAAATGTAATATCTGTTATCCGGTAATTCAGCCGGAGTAAACCAAGCCATGTTCTCAACCAAACCAATAATCGGAACATTGATCGTATCCAGTTTGAACATGTTCACACCTTTACGTGCATCTGCAAGAGCAACCTCCTGAGGAGTACTCACAATTACAACGCCATCCAAGGGAACAGTCTGAACTAACGATAAATGAATATCTCCCGTTCCCGGAGGAAGATCGATCAACAAATAATCCAATTCGCCCCAATAAGCTTCAGTGAACAATTGTGTCATTGCCTTTGCTGCCATTGGTCCACGCCAAACGATTGCTTCGTCGTTCGTTGCGAAAAAACCGATAGACAAGATCTTAATTCCGTAACTCATTACGGGATTGATCATTGGGGTTCCCTCCACATCGATCATTGTTGGACGTTCACCAACAACATCAAACATGGTTGGCATACTTGGTCCGTAAATATCAGCATCCACTACTCCAACACGGTAACCAGCTTTTGCTAATCCACCAGCCAGGTTTGCAGTAACGGTACTTTTTCCAACACCACCTTTACCAGAAGCCACGGCAATAATGTTCTTTACTTCAGGAAGAATTTTGCGTTTTTCAACACGCGATTCTGCTGGTTGACCTTTTACCGTACATGTTATTTCGATATCTTTTCCGAATACACGCTGCAAATTGAAAACAACCGCTTCCTGCATACGCTTTCTTGCGTGTAAAGCAGGGTTTGAAGCATAAACCGTACACACAATTGAATTGTCTGTAATTATAATATCTTCAATAAACTCAAGTGAAACCAGATCCTTCTTTAAATCCGGATCCATGATAGTACCAAGTACTTCTATAATTTGTTCTTTCGTAATCATGTCAAAAATCTGACTCTACCTTGTATGGTAAGCAGGTGCAAAGATAGTAAAGAGACTTGAGACGATAGACAAAAGACTTTAGACTGGAGAGTAATTATTGCACAAAAAATCCCGATCAAGTTGCCTTAATCGGGATTCAGAATATTCATTTTTCCGTTTATGGTCTTCCAGTAGGTTGCGGAGTTACAGTTGGAATTGTTGGTTTTACAGGAGTTGTCACTTTCACAGGAGCAGTTTTGTTTTGCTCACCGCTTCCTGAGCCATTTCCTCCACCTTTACCGTTCTCATCATCTTCTGTTCCCGTTGAACCGCCATTAGGCCCTCCGTTTCCATTTCCTGGATTTGACTCATCGGTGCCATCGGTGTTGTTTCCGTGTCCGTTATTTCCATTTGCCTGCATAGTAATCTCACAAATCTCAGTGTCAATTCCAGAAGTATTTCCAGCTTGAATCATCAACGGAATAGCTTTTGAAGTTTGCCCAACATTGATCTGGAACGAAATAATCACAGTGTTATTTACCACTTGAGAAGTAAATGTTACAGACGCACCATTGTAAGTCACAGTTATCTGACTTGGGTCAGAAATATTAGTGATTGTAGCTTGAATTGTATTCAATCCACGTGGAAGTGCTGCAGGACAAGCCGTTGGATTATTCATAGTAATCACTGGAGGATTAACTACATCCATTGGTGTATAAATAACAGTTCTTGAATCGCTTGCGGAACCACTCACATTCACAGCTCCACAAGAAATAACATTTGCTCCCTGATTGAAAGTTGCGTTAAACGAAACCAAACCATTTGCAGGATTGAATGTAAAGTTCACCGGACTTCCGTTCAATGTCACCGTAATTTGGTTCTCTGATGTAACGTTTGTTGCAGCAATTTCCACAGACATACCAGGTGTAGTAACAGACATGTTAACTGCCGGATTATTGATATGAATTGTTGGAGGCTGAACTTTAATGACCTCTTTACGTGTTAATGTGTATTTGAACGTTGCAGTACCACAAGCATTTGTTGCTATGATTTCGAAGTTATTCACTCCAACCACCATTTCACGCTTGATACTCAAGACTCCAGTTGCTGCGTTGAACACGTAAGCAACGTTAACTCCGTTATGTTTAACCACGATGTCTTTCGCATCCTGAATACCGGAAACTGTTGCATACATTTCGAAGTTCTCGAACTCAACCGATGCACCATTGGTTGCAGAAGAACGAATCAGTTCAATTTTTGGTTTCTCACAAGCTTTACGCGTAATTGTAAGTGCTTTTTCTGCTTTGCCACAATCGTTTGTAGCGAAGATGATGATCTTGTTTTCACCTTCAATCAAGTTAACTGTAGCAAACATTACATGTGAGCCCTGGTCAAACATAGTTGTAACAAAAGCACCATTTACTGACATTGTTACTTGAGATCCGTTTGCAACGTTCGCAACTGCTGCTTTAATATTAATTGACGGAACTTCAACTGTCATGTTCGTTGTTGGATCCAGCAACTCAATTGTTGGAGCAACACATGGAGCACTAGGTTTTCTGTAAACAACTGTAGTAATCGCCTTTGTTTCACCACATGCATTTAGTGCAATCACTTCAATTGAATTTTGTCCTTCAACAAGAACCAACTGACGAGAATACGTTCCAGCACCTTGAATATATGTTCCACTTGGCTGCAAGCTTCCGTTCAAAAGAACTTTCACCTGATTCGCATTCGTGATATTCATAATAGTTGCAGTGAAAGCCATTTGATCAACATTCACGCTCAAACCTTGAGATGAAGGATTTGTAATTGAAATTGTTGGCTTATCACAAACCACAACTGGCTTACGGTAGTCTATAGAAGTTGAAGCGGTGTGATTTCCTGCTGAATTTGTTCCTGTTGCTGTGAAAACGTTGTTTCCAGGATTCAATGTTGTGTTGTAAGTCAAAATTGAAGAACTTGGATCGTAAACCCACATAGAAGGATTCACTACATTCCCATCCTGAAGGAATACGATTTGATTCGCAGTCATGATATTTGTGAATTTCACTTTCACTGTGTAGTTCGGTAAGTTCACAATTGTACCTGGCGTTCCCGGGTTAACAAACGTTACGAATGGAGGCTGAACAACTTGTTCCGGACGGAACATAATTGTTTTTGTATCAGAAGCTGTTCCAGCTGTATTCGTTCCTGTAACCACAACTACGTTAGAACCTTGATTCAAATTCGCAGTAAATGTTACTTGTTTCGTATTATCGTTGTACGCAAAGTTCGGAACTGCGTTTCCATTCAGGGTAACAGAAATTCCACTTTGATTGTCAACATTCAATACGGTTGCAGTAACCGGACATGTGTTGGTAGTTACAACGTAAGGACTGTTGAAAGGATTCGTAATTGTTACAACCGGAGGATTTGTAGTAACCGGACGACGATAAATAATCGTTGTTGTTGCACTACCTTGTCCGTCAGCGTTTGTAGCCACAATGCTAATAACATTTGCACCCTGCACCAATGATGTTGTGAAGTCCATGATTTCACTTGAAACACTGTATACAAAGTTTGTTGAAGCAGCTCCGTTAATTGTAAGCGCAATTTGCGAAGCACCAGTAACGAAACGCACTCTAGCTTTAACCGGGTATGTTGCAGAGTAAACTGTAGTTGGCGATACCGCAGGATCAATAAATGACACTACCGGAGGTTGCGCCGCAACAGGTTTACGGTAAATAATTGTTTGTTGATCTGAAGCAGTTCCTGCTGTATTTGTTCCAGTAACTGTGATTACGTTTGCACCTTCAATAAGAACCAAAGGAACAGTAACTGAGTTTCCGTTGAATGTAAAGTTGGTAACGTTTGCACCATTTACCACAACATTAACTCCAGATACATTTGGAACATTCAATACAGAAGCCATCAACGTATAATCCGCTTGAGCAACCGTGAATGGATTTGCATTCGGAACTGTAATTTGAACAACAGGAGGCTGAATTGTTTGAGCAGGACGATAAATAATCGTTGTTTGCTTACTATCAGTACCATCTGCATTTGTTCCGGTAACAGAAACCACATTCGATCCCTGAACAAGGTTTAATGTTGCGTAAACACCATTATTCGAATTGTTGTAGTTGAAAGGAATGTTTGCTCCGTTCAATTTCACCAAAATTTGACTTGCCTGAGTTACATTCAAAACTGTAGACGTCATGTTGAACACCGCATTTGAAGTCTCGTGTGGGTTATTTGACGGATTTGTAATTGTCACCACTGGAGGTTTCGGAGCTGGTCTGTTGTAAATGATAATTGTAGAAGCTGAAGCACTACCAGCGCTGTTCGATCCAACAATTTCGAATACGTTTTGTCCTGGATTCAATACAACTGTACTTTGGAAATCATCCGTTTGAGCGTTGTAAGTAAAGTTCTGGTTTACTGTTCCGTTTTGTTTGAACAATACATTTTGAGCACCAGCAACATTCAATACATCAGCGTTGATTACAAACGTGTTGTTGTTTGTAGTGTAAGGAGATGAATTCGGATCAACGAAGTAAACAACCGGTGGCTGCTCAGTTTGCTGAGGATTGTAGATAATTGTTGTGCTTTCAGAATCAGTTCCATAAGGATTTGTTCCTGTAGTTGTAACAATGTTCGTTCCTACTTGTAAAGTAATATTTGCGTTTGCAACATGATTTGAAGAAGAGAAGCTAACTCCATTCACTACAGCTCCGTTCAAAGTCATAGTTACCTGGTTCGCCTGATCAACATTCAAAATAGTTGCAATAACATTGAAGTTCGGGTTTTGAACAGTTGTTGGACTAGCAGAAGGATTGTTATAAGTTACAACTGGAGGATTGTTTTGCTCTCTGTTGTAAATAATAATTGTCTGATCTTGTGCAGAACCAACTGTATTTGTTCCTGTTAGCTCGAATACGTTTTGTCCCGGCTGAAGCGTTACAATACTTTCAAAGCTTTGAGTTGAAGGATTGAATGTGAAGTTCGTATTGTACTGTCCGTTTTGACGGAAAACAACATTTTGAGAAGAAGCAACATTTACAATTGAAGCCTTGATCACATAATTAGGAGAAGAAACTACAGTTCCTGAAGTTGCAGGATTTGTAAAACGAACTTGCGGTGGATTGTTTTGATTCACCTGATCATAATTGTTCACGTTATCAAGAGAATTGTCAATTGGAGTATCAACAACAACTCTGTGATCTTTGATATGGAATTTCAGGTAAACCCCAGAATAGTGGTACCAATCATTAGCATATTTTCCACTCGGATTTACTGAACCATCAAAAACATCATCTAAAGTAAAAGTTGTTTTGTGCTCAAATCCCATTGAGAAGCGAGGTCCAAATTGGTAACCCAATCCAAAACCTAAACTTGGCATCCAGCGACCAGTCCAATCAGAAGTACTTCCATCCAAGATCGTTTCATAATTACCATCTAGTAAACCAGATGCAGAAGAAGTAGAAACATCATTATGAGCAACCAAGGTATCGTAGTTGTACATTGCATTGTTTGCATCAAGCTGATCTCCTTTTGCTCTGTACCAAGTATATCCAATACCTCCAAAGATGTATGGATCCCAACCGCTGTTCGCACGAACATTATTTGCGTGAAGCACTAATTCTAAACTCAACTCATGCAATTTCGTTTGATGGTTCAGAATAGTATAACCCAAATCGGTTTTATAGTTTGTACTTCCACTACTTAGAGCGTTGTTTCCATACTGGAAACCAGAAGTATCGCCAGCCTGTCCGTACCAAACACCCGTCAAATAACGAGCGCGGATATCAAAACTGATTGGCTTTCCGTAATTGTAATTGAAGGCTTTACCAATTGTAATACCGTAACCCCAATCGGTTTGGTATTTTACATCGGCTTTCGTCCAGGTTCCTCCGGCATTTAGCGTCCAGAACCAACGTGAATCATTATCGTAATCCACTTTTAACTTTTCTTGTGCGCTTAAGTTAAGCGTTAGAATGAGCCCTAACAGAAGAGTAAAAATTCTATTCATAAGGTATAATTTACATTGTTAATTGAAGTCCGATAACCACGTACTATGCCAAAAACTAAATGAAATTTGCAGTAGTTCCGAAATTGCGGTGTGAAACTACATAATTTTTGACAAAAAACTGCGTTGAAAGTATTAGTTTTACAGAAAAGAAGGGACTTTGCGAACACGGATTTTGTTGCTTGTTAATGTTTTGTTAAGCGTAATTTCGAGTTATGCTCAGCCTGCTAATGATGCATGCGGAAACGCAATTGAGCTTTGTCCAAATACCGTAACCAACGGATCCAATATCAATGCAACGGCAACAAGTTGTCCGGATTGTGAAGATGATTTACCGTTTTGTTTTGTTGGCAGCAACTCCGTTTGGTTCACTTTTACTACAAACGCTTTAGGTGGAAATGTAACAGTAGACTTCACCAATATCGTTTTCGGCAGCGGAGCAATTTACGGGAATGAACTGCAGGCAGCAATGTTTCAGGCAGCCGTTCCTTGTGATGCAAATGCTTTTACATTGGTAAGTAATTGCGTAAGTAATGCAACCACGAATTTTCAGCTTAACGCTATTGCGCTTCAACCCAATACAGAATATATTTTTGTGGTTAACGGTGCGATAAACGGGTCTGCAACTCAACCAGCGAGAGCCATCTTCGATGTTGAAGTTCATGGTCCTGGCGCTGACAGAATAGCTCCGCTCTTTTCATTTGGTCAACCCACAACTCAAGTTTGTCCAAATACACAAGCCGGTTTTACGGCCTATTTCGCAAATTGCACGGATACAAGTGATATCTCGTGGTACGTAAATGGTGTTTTAACTGCGGTTACAGAAAGTCATATTTGGTGGACAAGTGAATTGCAAGATGGTGATGTAGTTTCGGCCAGCGCTTCCTGTTTCACGGTTTGCCCTGTAAATTTAACGTACACTGGTACACCGATTTCAGTAAACAACTTGACTGCAGATGCCGGAATCGATCAAACGGTTTCTTCCGGAGATCAAGTTACTTTGACCGGAACGACCAATGGATTATACTATCAATGGAGTCCGGCTCAGGAAGTAATTGCTCCAAATGATGCTGTTACTTTCACCTATCCAACAGTTACAACAACGTATTTTTTTACTGCAAGTAATGACGAATGTTCACTAACTGATGATGTAACCATTTACATTGAAGACAATTTAATAATTCCAGGTTCCTTTTCGCCTAATGGAGATGGAGCAAATGACACATGGTATATGCCCGGAATAGAATATTATCCGAATGCTCAGTTGTTGGTTTTTTCCAGATGGGGACAAATAGTTGCGGATATTACGGGTTATAGTCATGACAGATCCTGGGACGGAACACACAATGGTAAACCACTTCCTGACGGTGTTTATTTTTACGAATTAAATCTTCATAACGGTTCGAGTGATGAGAAGATCAAAGGAAATGTAACAGTAATTCGATGAAGACTCTTGCAAAAACCTTAACTCTTCGTTACTCCAAAAATTTAATGAGCTCATTTACTCCTGTAAACTCACTCGTCAAATTTTTGAAAAGCCTCGATTTAAGCCTTTTTCAAAAGTCTTTGGTCATTCTTTTCCTTGGAATATTCCAAAATACGCATGCGCAACAATTGGGTCATATGACCACATGGTCATCTCATCAATTTGCAATAAACCCTGCACACACAGGCATTAAAACATGTTTAGAAGCTCAAAGTACTATTCGCGGACAATGGATAGGATTTGACGGCGCACCTTACACAGGCTGGGTTTCAGTTTCATCTCCATTAAAAGCAAAACGAAAAAAATTCCTGAGTGCTCGACATGGTTTGGGCGGATTAATGTATGCAGATAAAATTGGTCCGTTCCAGCAATTCAGTTTTTTATTGAATTATGCCGGGCATTTCAATTTCACACAAACTTCTCGCTTATCGCTTGGACTTGCTTTTGGTGCCACACAACTGTCTTTCGATAAAGAGATCGCAAGTCCTTTGAACCCAGATCCTGCAATCAACGGATCTGCCACACAATTAAGTCCGGACGCGCGTTTTGGAGCTTGGTTCAATACTGAAAACTACTATTTTGGACTGGCACTTTACAACTTAATTCCAACCAAATGGGACAAAATCGGGTCGAACGCTTCCAGCTCTTTTCATGGAATGTTTAATGCCGGAACACGTATCAGCATCGATCAAAATCATGCAATCCTCCCAGCATTGTATTTAGGATTCACACCGGGTTCCACCATCGATCTGCAAGTGCAGGCAGTTGCTGATTTCAATGGTCGATTCAACATTGGTTTAGGGCTTCGAAATACAGATGCAATAATAGCGATGATCGGATATCGTTTTGAAGAAAAATGGCGTTTGGCGTATTCTTACGATTTCGTTTTAAGCACACTCCGACAGGGAACTTTTCACTCGCATGAGTTAACATTGGCTTTTAGTCCATGCACAAGAAAAGTGATCAGCACAAAAGGCGGAAGTAAATGTCCGTTGTTTGAATAGCTGAATTAAAACTTCACTGTTTATAAGTACTCTTACACCGCCTCCTATTTCCTTTCATTTCTTTCGAAATTTGTTGGACTAAAATCAATTTCAATGAGATTTGCAATCCTTTTAACAACTGGAGTATTGATTGCTTCATGCGTACCAGCTAAAAAATACAACGAACTAGTTGCACGCGAAAAGACTACTTCTGAAGAGCTCGCTAAATACAAGCAAAGTTCTTTGGATTTTGAAGCCAAACTTCAGGACTTGACGATCAAAAGTGATGCAATGCGAAAAGAAGTTGCTCAACTGAAAAAAGATACTACGCAGCTAGGCGCAGATTTACGTTTCATGCAGGCACAATACGATTTGGTGGTGGCTGAAAACGAAGCTAACGAGCGCAAAATTGAACAAATGCGCTTAACAGGAGCTAAAGAGACTGCAGGATATCAGGCAGACATTGAAGCGAAAAACCAGGAATTGGCCCGACGTGAACAAGCATTGAAAAACCTGGAAACAGAACTTGGAAATAAAAGCAAACTTCTTGAAGAAAGAGAGCTTCGCGTAAATGAACTGGAGGAAATGATCAAGCGCAAAGACGATGCAATGAAGAGTTTAAAAACACGTGTTGCAAGCGCTCTGAAAGGATTTGAGAATAAAGGTTTAACCATCGTTGAAAAAAATGGGAAAATCTATGTTAGTCTGGAGGCGAAATTGCTATTCCCATCCGGAAGCACAGCGGTTGAAACAGAAGGAAAAAAAGCACTTGTTGAACTGGCCAAAGTACTGGAAACAGAAAAAGATCTTGAAATCATTGTTGAAGGTCATACCGATACGGATAAGCTGACAAGTTTGACACATCCGAAATCGAACTGGGAATTGAGCGTGTTACGCGCTACATCAGTTGTAGAGATCATGACAGCGAACAGCAAAATGAATCCTGCACAGTTGATGGCAGCTGGGCGCAGCGATTACCATCCTGTTGATCCGAAAGACAAAGCAAAGAACCGAAGAATTGAAATTATCATCTCGCCAAACTTAAACGAACTGTTCAACATCATCAATCAATAACAAATCGTGATAAAATATCACAATCTGTTGTTTTTTAAAACCAACCTTCGTAACTTTTGAAATATATAATCAATAAGTTATGAAAAGTTTAAGTCCATCGATTAAATACGGTCTCTACAGTTTTGCAGGTATCGTAGCCTTTTTCTTGTTAATGAAGTTAATAGGCCTGGAACATTTAATCTGGCTGAGAGCCTTCAACATACTGATAGTGTTGTATTTCAGTAATCGCCTGGCGCGTTTGAATTTTACAGAAGATACGGAAGACAATTACGTATCCTCTTTTCTCTCGCTTCTTGTGGCTAACGGAATCACAATGGTTGCGTCTGTAGTGTCATTTACACTCTATGTAAAGTTCATAGATCCAACGTTCCTTAGCCATGTGAAAGGAGGAGTTTTATTCGCCCAAGGATTTACATTAGACCATGCTATTGTTTCCATTATGATGGAAGGTGGTGCGGGAGCGTTAATCGTTTCCTTTGTTTTAATGCAGTACTGGAAGAACATGAAACCGAAAGTGAAGGTCAATCCCAGCAAAATTTAAAAGCAACGACTCCGATTATTCGGGGTCGTTTTTACTTAACTTAGAATTAAAAAGGTATGTCGACATTAGTAATGGGAGCAACGGCAAAGCCACAGCGTTATGCAGGAATGGCGATTCAATCACTCGTAAATCATAAACAACGTGTAATCGCCTTTGGAAGAGAAGCCGGAGAAGTGGCTGGTGTAAAATTTGAAAACGATTGGAATCCGAACTGGGATGTGGATACTGTTACCTTGTATCTCAGTCCAAAAAACCAGGAGTCCTATCTCGACAAGATCATTGAATTGAATCCAAAGCGTGTCATTTTCAATCCGGGAACTGAAAATCCGGAATTCTTCAAGAAATTGCGTGAGGCAAAGATCGAAGTTGAAGTTGGATGCACATTGGTAATGCTGGCAACGAATCAGTATTGAGTGATACCAACTTCCAGCATCTCGAACACAATATTATAAAAATGTAAAATCGTGTTTTCGTTGCAGAAGCGCACACCTAAATCAAAACCACTGTAAATGAAAAGTGAAAAGCAACAAAAAAGCTTCACCTTTCGATGAAGCTCTTGTTAAATTATAGATTGTTGCGGGCTAAACTCGTTAATGAACTGGCGGTGGCGTGTTTGATGGACACGTTGGATTCGGACACTGATTTTGTCCATCTGGAATTGGCGTTCCGCAAGACGGACAATACTTCAATTCTTTGAATATAAAAACTCGCTTTTTCATAACTTAAGTATTTCGATTAACACAAGTTACTCCAAAAAGAAAAATGGAAAAGTTAAGGAAGTACAAAAAGCAACTATCCATTTCTCTGCACGTCTGTAGAACAGTACATTCGCCTAAAACAACATATATGAACCATCTGGTAACAACAGTCTTTTTTCTATTCAGTTTTATTGGATTATCGCAACAAGACATGTTCGTGGTTACCACCGACATTTCCGTTGACTCTATTTATTACATGGATCACAAACTCAATCATCTTATAGAGAGCGATTCTGTACTTAGCATGAAAGCTGAACGCAACCACGACACAGTTGCCCGCGATTTGACTATTTATTCGAATCAGAAAACATATCAGGTTAGTATTCCGGCAAATTTAACTGAGGTGTTTGAAGCCGAATGGGTAAAGCGCGATCCTAAAAATCCCATTTCAATCTTAATGACGATAAAAAAAGGTGATTGTGTATTTTTCAAGGCAGATGGCTCAGCCGTAAATATGATGTCGTCATTAATTGTTTTGGACTCAAAAGGAGAATGGATTGAAGATGAATGTTGCGGAGTTTATCAGGCGAAGAAGACGCTCAAGGGGAAAAGATAAAATGAGCATCATTCTGATTCTCAATTCTCACTCTGAAAAGAGAAACAGTATCTCTATTTCACCTTAGATTTATGCTTAAAAAGTTTAAAAGCCATATTCCGGAATAAACTCTTCTTAATAATCACATGGTTGCAAGGTATTCCATTGTATGAAGAAGTTCCGAGTTGAGTTGACAACACTTCTTTACCGTCAACATTAAATTTGAAGAAATACTCATCTGGCGTTAAAGGATATTCACCAATCCATTTATCCCCTTCTTTTATCATAAAATCATCCAGCTTATAGTAGGAAAAATCTTCAAGCAATACATATTTGGCATCTTCAAATCCCTCTAGCTCCAATCTGTAGTTTGTGTTGGCAGGAAACTTTCCGTTCAACACTGCTTTCACGATCGGAAACGATTCATCTTCGGGATACTTTTTCACTCCTTCGTTTATAGACCCCAATGCTTTTTCTTTTTCACCTTTGCAGTATAGAGCAATCGCATTCACTCGAAAATCTTTTGCCTCCCATGTTGTGGTTTTCATATAATATTCAAAAATCGGGTAGGAATCAAAATCTGCGTCCATCTCCAGTAAACTTGTAACCAATAAGCGCATCCTCTCTGAGCGTTTTGTAGAATCGGCAATTGAATTCATGATTTCGATTGCCATTTCATGCTTTTTGTTTTTGGCAGCTGTATAAGCTTTAACCAAGGGTTGTTCTTTGAATAAATCAGAGACATAGATCGAAGTCTTACCTAATTTCAATAATTCCTGAATGGTGGTTTTATACGCCTTCGTATAATCCTGCCCAAAATAAAACCAGATCTCACCGGTAGTCAAATTATGAATATTCGAATAGATGGTTCCTACTCCGCTGGAATAAAACTGATGGGCGAATCACAGATTTGAGTAAAAAGGTCAAACGAAGGTTCATTGTTCTTTAATAGTCGTTCAGCAATCGGCATTCGAAAACAATCATCTCCATCATGATCGGCATGGCACAAATTATAATTCGTGGAAGCAAGGTAATTATCCTTCGTTATCCACATACTGTCGGCAACAATAATCCCAAGGTTCCCATACTTATCTGCCAAATGAAGTTGACCATATTCAATACCCCATACCTCGTATTTTTTATATAAATCTATGACTTCCTGAACAGTTGTCAAATGTTCCATAATGTATTCAAACATTTTCTCATTTCCGCCCGGAAAATGTTCTTGAGTACTTGATTTTTCTTTACGTTTTGTGTAAGAAACTGAATTAAAATCGAAAAATAAACCCTTCTCATTTACTCCTCCCTGCATCGATTCAGCGGCACCGTTATAGGTCAAATAAACATATCCAAAACAATCTGGTTTCGGTGGAACAATATTGATCAAGGTTTTAAATGTAAAAAAGTAGTCTTCATTATTTCCGGCCCACACCTGCCCTTTTTTATCTTTTGCGCTAAATATGGTGCAGGCAAATCCATTTGTTATGGTTAGAAGTAAAATGAATACTAATGAAATTCTGATTTTTGTCATGGCAGTAATGTTTGATTCATTGGGTTTATAGGAATCGGAAACGAGCAAAAATATGATTTTTGTTTTTTATCGACTTGAATTTACTTCATCAATTTCGTCTCGTATAAGTCTCGTAAAAAATTGTAATCAGTTTCTGTTTCATTATCAATCCTAACTCTGCAACAAAAAAAGTCAGCGATAGCTTATGAATACTGAAAACACTACTCAGAAGATGGAAAAGCTGAAGAAGCAAAATAATGAGAAACAGAATGATGAAGATTTTCTGTTGGCCCACTAGGGCTTCCCGACGTATCAACCACTGGCGGATTGTCGGGATAAACGTTCTCGCCAAGTGGGCAGAAAACAAAAAAGCTTCTCATTTCTGAGAAGCTTTCTGTTGGCCCACTAGGGCTCGAACCTAGACTCTTCGGTACCAAAAACCGACGTGTTGCCAGTTACACCATGGGCCAATAATCAATATTCAAACCGACTTTTTGAATATGTTGTTTCCGCCTTTCGGCTTAGACAGGTGCAAATGTAATACATTATTTATTTTTCACAAGAGCAAAACGTAAAAAAAAATTCAAAAAAACGTTTGTGACGTTGAGAAATACTGATTTTCATTGTTTTGCGTTTTTTAACCAATTCTGAGAAACTTCTTCCAATATATTGTTAATTTCGCAAGTCAATCTAGAAAATAATAAGATGCACTACAAAAAGCTGAATAACATTACAGGTTGGGCTGTATTTCTTATCGCAACCATTGTTTATTTCATGACCTTGGAGAGCACCGCAAGTTTATGGGACTGTGGTGAGTACATTACCGCGGCGTACAAATTAGAAGTTGGTCACCCTCCGGGCGCACCATTATTCATGTTACTTGGACGTTTATTCTCATTCTTTGCAGCTCCTGAAGAAGTGGCGGTTTGGATCAACAGACTTTCTGCGCTAAGCAGTTCATTCACCATTCTTTTCATGTACTGGTCAATTACAATGCTTGGAAAGAAGATCATGCAAAAAGTTTCTCCGGATTGGTCGAGAGGTGATCAAATTGCTGTAATCAGCGCTGGTGTTATCGGTTCTCTTGTCTACACATTCTCAGATTCATTCTGGTTTTCTGCTGTTGAGGGTGAGGTTTATGCAATGTCTTCATTGTTTACAGCTATCATTTTCTGGGCAATCCTTAAGTGGGATTCAGAGATGCAGGACATTTCTTTAATGTCTGATGACGAAAAGAAAAACGCTAGAAATCCACTTCGCTGGATTATTCTTTTGGTATTAATGCTTGGTCTTTCAATTGGTGTCCACTTACTTGGATTACTTGTAATTCCTGCAGTTATCTATATTATTTACTTCCGCTTAGTCGATAAGATCAGAGTGGTTCCCTTCCTACTGATTGGTATTCTGAGTTTGTACGTTCTGAATCTTGTTCAAAATGTCATTATTCCTAATACTGTTGGGAATGCGGCGCTTTCAGAAGTAACTTTTGCCAATTCACTTGGATTTGGTTTCAACGTAGGAACGATCGTATACTTTATTTTATTGATCAGCTCTTTGTTCATTCCATTCTATGTGAAAGACAAGTCTAAATTCAGTACTATTCTACTTGGAATTTCATTGACGTTGTTCTTAATTGGATCAATTAGCTGGACTTATTTCATTCTGATTGCGATCAACAGTATTGCTTCTATCGTTATTTACAGTTCTACGAAAAATGCAATGCTCAGTGCGCTTAGTGCTCAGTTCAGCGTTATTCTTGGACCAATCTTATACTACGGTTGTTTCAGCGAAAACAGTAAATTCAGAAAACCAGGTACATTTGACGCAACAGCCTTTATCATTAAAGCTGCACGTTTAATGAATGTGTTGATTATAGCAATCATTATCGGATATGGAACATTTGCAGTTATCGTTATTCGTTCTAACTCAAACACACCATTGGATGAAAACGATCCTGAAAACCTTGTAACACTTCATGCTTACCTGAAACGTGAGCAATACGGAACGTGGCCAATTTTGAGCGGACCTTACTGGAACTCGTTCAAACAAGGTGAAGAAATGGTGAATGGTCAGCCACGACTTACAGATAACAGTTCATGGGATGATCTTTCTCCATTCTACTTGAAGCGTTTTGTAGTTCAAAAAGACAATCAGGACATTAAAGCATTTAAGCACGAAAACCTTGCAAATCAATATGCCAAGGAAAAAGGTGCTGCATATGAAGTGGTAGAGAAATACTTCTCTTCTAATGAAAAAATACGATACCATGGTGTTCCGAAATACCGTCAAACGACCTTCTTACCACGTATGTATTACGACGGAAACGGACAGGAAGACGCCAAAATAGGTGGATACAAAAAATGGTCGGGTTATGTTGATGAACCTTCTGATGATCCCGACAAAATGGGAACAGATGGGTCTCGCCTGCCAACATTTGGTGAGAATATGCAGTATTTTGGTTCATACCAAATCAACTGGATGTACTGGCGCTACTTCATGTGGAACTTTGCTGGTCGACAAAATGATATTCAGGGTCATGGTGATGATCTGCGTGGAAATTACAAAACGGGAATTGCCATGCTGGATGAAAATGAACTTGGTTCACAACAGTATGAAACAGCATTCACTAAAAACAATCCGGCAAACAACAAGTTCTTCTTACTTCCTTTAGTTCTTGGAGTTCTTGGATTGGTTTACCACATTTATCGAGATGCAAAAGGTGCTTTCGTAGTATTCCTTTTATTCTTGCTAACGGGTATGGCGATTGTGGTTTACCTGAATCAAAAACCTTACGAGCCACGTGAACGTGATTATGCATATGCTGCGTCGTTCTACGCCTTCGCCATGTGGATCGGATTTGGAGTTTTAGCATTGTATGAAGCCTATAAAAACTTTACGAAGAAAGAATGGACAGGAATGGGTTACGTTGGTTTAGCTGTAACTGGTTTTGTTCTTATTTTGACAATTATGGGTGGTGGTTTGATCATGCAAACGTACCTATTCATCGTTCTACTTGCTGTTGGATTTATAATTATCAGTTTAGTAATGAGGATGGCGAAAGTCAAGCCTACCATAGCCGCAATTGTAATTCTGTTAGTTACATCTTATGTTCCTTATTTAATGGGATCACAAGGTTGGGACGATCACAACAGAGCTGACAAAACTTCTGCAAGAGATTTGGCAATGAACTACCTGACTTCATGTAAACCAAACAGTATCCTTTTCACAGTTGGTGATAACGATACATTCCCACTTTGGTACTTGCAGGAAGTAGAAGGTAAATTCACTGACATCAGAGTTTGTAATACAAGTTTATTCGGAACTGACTGGTACACTGAACAAATGAAAATGAAAGCATACGGTTCAGAGGCTTTACCAATCAAATTCCGTGAAGATCAGACCTTGATGTATGAAGGACAAACAGATCAAATTTTGTTTGCATCTACACTTGACTGTATGGAAGGTGGAATGAACATTGAGAAGATCAATGAATTCAATAAGATGAAGATCAAATTGAATAAAGATAAATTCGTTCCTGAATACAGAAGCTTACAAGCAATGGCTACTAAAGTCTTGAGTTCAGCAGTGATTCAGGATCCGGCAACAAAATCAACTATTGATGCGAAGTTGAAATCTATCTCTGTTAGTGCAGATAGTGCAACGGAGCAAACGGTTATGGATATGTACGAATCAATGAACTTAATTGTTGACGGATACCAAACAAGAACCATTACTGTAAATTCAGACATGCTTTCTCAGATGTATGAAAAAGCAATGACTTGGGAAAAATCATGGGCATACTTGCCTATTGATATCGCTATGGATTTTGCAAGAAACGATGATAACATTCTTTCAAACGAAGGAAATGGTGTTCGTGCTGTTCCTTGTTTAGGATTCCGTATTCCGGTTGATAAAGAAAATGCTGTTAAATCAGGAATTATCACTGAAAAAGAGAAAAACCAGTGTGTGGAAGATGTTATTCTTGTTATGGACAACAGAGCAGCAGGAAAATCTGATTTGATGATTCTTGACATGCTTGCTAATAACGACTGGAAACGTGCAATGTACTTCTCTTCTCCGGGAGGAACTGAAGTTGGAATGTCATTGTACCACAGCGGATTCTTACGTCAAAATGGAATGGCTTGGGAGGTTTCACCAATCAAAACAAATCCAAGAGCTCCTTTCAATGTTGACGCGATGTACGACAACTTGATGAACAAGTACGAATACGGTCTGATGAACAAAAAAGGTGTTCTGACTGATTACTATGCTCGTCGTCAAACAGGAACTGTACGCGGAATGTTCGCTCAGCTTGCAGAATACTACTTGCAGGAGGCAGAGATGAAAGAAATGGCGAAAACGAATTACGGTCCTGAAATCACACGATTGAGAAGTATCGGAAATACACGTGTTGCTGATTCATTGGCAAAAACATTGGTTGGAGCTGATGCTTACATTAAGGATTGCAAGAAACGCGCAATTGCTTTGGTCGAGAAATCAATCAATGTAATGCCGATTGATCTGGTATTGGATTACGGTGAAGACCCAATGGCACGTGGATCGCTGCAAATTGATGGTGCTGAAGTAAAAGTTTATCAAGATGGTACAATTCACAACTACGTTTCTATACTATTTAGAGCAGGCGCAGTTAAAGAGGCTGAAAAATTAGGAATGGCAGTTACTGACCAATTGGAAAGTACCATGCAGTTCTTCTATAACTCTGAAGCGAGATTAGCTGCTAGCAACTACGATGTGGTTTCTGCAACTATGGCTGGTTTATTAGAAATGTATCAGGCTGCTAAAGATCCTTTGATTGGAAATCCAAATGGCAAGCTTTACAAACGTTTGGATAAACTGGTAACACAAGCTTACGATGTTGAGTTTCCTAAGTTGTATAAAGAATTAGAGAACTATACGAACGAAGACATGTTCAGTTCAAGTGGATTCAGATCTCCTAAGGAAACGTTATCCATTCATATGGATGCGGTTGCTTATCAGTTCGAATACAAAGAATTGCCACAAGAACAACAAATGCCGAACATGCCGGCTGGGCAAATGCCAATAATATCAGATTCAGATATGACTCCAGTTGCACCAATGGATTCACAAGCTGCAGCAATGGCTGGTGGAAATGGCGGTGGCTAAACTTTAGATATGATCCGTTTAAAAAGACCTCCACGTTGGATTAAGGGTATTTACTCTTCATTTACGTGGAGGTTTTTTGTTGACCAGAAAACCGTGTTTCTCACTTTCGATGATGGACCTAATCCGGAAATCACACCTTTTGTTCTCGACCTTCTTCTTCAATACAACTGGAAGGCTACATTCTTTTGCGTTGGTGAGAATATCCGCAAAAATCCTGAATTGTACGCACGTATCCTGAATGAAGGTCATACGATTGGAAATCACACGATGCGACATGAAAAAGGAACAGCAACTTCTTTTGAAGAATACATGAATTCATTCAATGAATTTCAAACTATTCATCCAACAACACTGTTTCGTCCGCCGTACGGAAAGATGACAACCAAACAGCGACATGAGATCAGAAAGAAAACGAAAATCATTATGTGGTCGTGGTTGACCTATGATTTTGATTTATCCTACTCTACAGAACAAATTCTAAAAGACGCAGATAATTTAAAAGCGGGAGACATCATAGTCCTTCACGACAACGCTAAATTCAAGGATCGTAACTTCGAGCTCTTTGCTGAAATCTTCGCGTTAATCAAAAAAAAAGGCTTTCATTCGAAAGCCATAGTATCAAATTGATAACTGGACGTTACTTCCAAACTCACGAAAGTTTTACCATTTTCAATTTTGCATTTTCAATCAAATCACTGCCTTTTCAAATCACCTGCCCGCCATTTCTGTAAGAAAGATGCCCAGGCATAAGGATTCATCAAGTTATTTACCGGACTTTGTCCCATCGTGTAAATACGTGTATTCATCTGGTTCATTGCACTTCCATAAGAAATAGAAGCATCAGCTGAAACATTCATCGCAAGTGACTCTAAACTTTTACCGGAAAGTAATTTTTGAGCACGTAGCATATCGTCATCATACGGATTCATTTCAATGAATGCCTGTGCGAAAGCTTCTCTCGACGGCCATGGGTAAATCGTTACTTCAGGCAATTGAATCGTATCTACCTCTAACATATGAATGATGCTGTATCTTGAATCTATCAATGAGTCGGGAACTACATAATAACCAACCTTGTGTCCAAGATATTTGAAAGCCAACGTATCACCGCGTTGAACAACTAAAGAAAAGAAACCGTAAACATCAGCAATTGTACCTCTCTTAGTAGAACCGTTAAAAACAGATGCAAAAGGCATTTCGCGCAAGCTGTCTTCGGAAACCACAACACCAGAGAGTTGGATCAATTTATCTTGTGCATTCGAGAAAATCGAAAGCAACAGAAATGAGCTTGTAAGGATGATTTTCAGTTGTTTCATATTAACAAGATTACGCTTTTTTTCAATCGAAGAAAAACCGTTTAATAAGTTTAACATTTCATTAGAGGAAAGACAAAAGACGAAAGAGGAAAGACTTTTCCGCTTCATCCGATTAGTGCAGTCGAAGTATTCCTCTTTTGGCTTTTCCTCTTTTCCTCAAAACAAAAAAAATGTTATTACTTCATTAATCTCACTAAATCGATTTGAAACTGGCAATTTTTGCGTATTTTTGCGGGAATTTATTTCAAAAGTAGGTTCACAACATGGCACTGTCCAATCTTAATTCCGTCCGCGAAGGTTTAACTTACGACGACGTTCTCTTAGTACCAGCTTTCTCTCAGGTTTTACCTCGAGATGTACAATTAAAAAGCAAAATCACTCGTAACATTGAAGTCAACACACCTATTGTCTCAGCGGCAATGGATACTGTTACTGGCGCCAATCTTGCGATTGCTCTTGCTCAACAAGGCGGTATCGGAGTAATTCACAAAAACATGTCTATCGAAGAACAAGCCCTTGAAGTTCGCAAAGTAAAGCGTTCTGAAAGCGGAATGATCTTGGACCCTTTAAAACTTTCTGAAACTGCATTGGTTAAAGACGCCCTTGCAATTATGAAAGAGCATAAAATTGGTGGAATTCCAGTGGTAAATGCTGAAGGAACACTAAAAGGAATTGTTACCAACAGAGATTTACGTTTCGAGAAAAATTTCGAAAGACCAATCTTAGAGGTAATGACTGCTGAAAACTTAGTTACAACGCAAGATGGAACAAGTTTGGTTACTGCGGAAGACATTCTACAACAAAATAAAATTGAAAAACTACCCGTTGTTGATGCCAACTACAAATTGGTTGGTTTGATCACATACCGAGACATCATCAAAGTAAAAACACATCCAAATTCTTGTAAAGATCAATTTGGTCGACTTAGAGTTGCTGCCGCAGTTGGTGTAACGGAAGATACGCTTGAGCGTGTTACCGCTTTGAAAGCTGCAGGGGTTGATGCTGTAGTTATTGATACGGCACACGGACACACAATGGGTGTTGTAGAGAAACTGAAAGAGGTAAAAAGAAAATTCCCGGATCTTGATGTGATTGTTGGAAACATTGCAACCGCGGAGGCAGCTAAATATCTTGCAGATGCAGGGGCAGATGCGGTTAAAGTAGGAATTGGACCTGGTTCAATTTGTACAACTCGTATTATTGCTGGTGTTGGAGTTCCACAATTAACTGCAGTGAATGATGTTGCCCTGGCTTTAGAAGGAACAGGAATTCCAGTTATTGCTGATGGTGGAATTAGATACACTGGAGATATCGTAAAAGCAATTGCCGCTGGTGCTGATGTAGTAATGATCGGTTCCATGTTTGCAGGAGTAGAAGAATCTCCGGGTGAAACCATCATTTTCGAAGGAAGAAAATTCAAATCGTACCGTGGAATGGGTTCTTTGGAAGCCATGCAAAAAGGTTCAAAAGATCGCTATTTCCAGGATGCGGAAGACGACGTGAAGAAATTAGTTCCGGAAGGAATTTCAGGGCGAGTTCCTTACAAAGGGCACTTATTCGAAGTGGTTTACCAAATTATGGGTGGTCTAAGAGCTGGAATGGGATACTGTGGTGCCCCAACAATCAGCAAATTACAAGGTGCAGAGTTCGTTCGTATTACTTCTGCCGGAATGAGAGAATCTCACCCGCATGATGTAACGATCACGAGAGAAGCTCCAAATTATAGCTTGAAATAAGAGAAAGCACTGCTTTCGATAGAAGTCGCCCACAAGGCGACTTTTTTGTTTTAGAATTCCCACAGATCATCTCGACTCCGCTCGATGTCCTCAGTATCGGTTAAACGGAATAAATGAAAGGTTGTCGAGCGGAGTCGAGACAACTTTTCCAACCTCAGGCACCACTTTTCATCTTTCTTGCGTTATAAACTTGAAAACTTAAAAAATTCATAAAACCAAAGGATACACAGGAAATACCATTTCTAAGTATTACATTTGAAACCGTATACAGAAAAACTATGAAAAAACGACTGTTAGTTGCCTTATCGCTATTATTTTGCTTACAAGTTTCCGCACAAGTTGATCCAGTAATCATGGAGATCGACGGAAAAAAAGTCACAAAATCAGAATTCCTTCAGATTTATCTTAAAAACAACAACGATCCCAAGTACGATCAAAAATCGCTTGATGATTACATGGAGTTGTTCAAGAAGTTTAAGTTGAAAGTTGCTGAAGCGGAAGCATTGGGTTACGATACCATTCCTAAATTGAAAAAGGAATTGGCTGGTTACAGAAAGCAATTGTCTCAGCCATACCTGGTTGATTCTTCTCAAAACAAGGTGTTGATCGACGAAGCTTATGCGCGTATGAAAACGGAAGTGAGAGCTTCACATATTCTCATTAAGGTTGACGAAAACGCTACACCTGAGGATACACTGCGAGCTTACAATAAGCTTATGGCTTTGAGAAAGCGCATTTTGGCTGGAGAAGATTTTGCTACAGTTGCAAAAAGCAAAGGTGGCTCTGATGATAAAAGTGCTGAGAAAAATGGTGGTGACTTAGGTTATTTCACCGCATTTCAAATGGTTTATCCTTTCGAAGAAGCTGCATACAAAACGGCAATTGGAAATGTTTCAATGCCCGTTAGAACTCGCTTTGGATACCACATTATTAAAGTAGTTGATCAACGTCCTGCTCGTGGAACAATGAAAGCTGCTCATATCATGATTTCTGTACTTAAAGATGCTCCGCAAGACGAAGTGGAAAGCGCTCAGAAAAAAGTGAACGAGATTTACGCGAAAATCCAGGCTGGAGAATCTTTCGCCGATTTAGCAAAAGAATACTCTGACGATACGCAAAGTGGTGCAAAAGGTGGTGAATTGCCAAACTTTGGAACTGGAACAACAACACGTATGGTTACTGAATTTGAAGAGGCTGCTTTTGCATTGAAAGCGGATGGTGATGTTTCTCAACCGATCAGAACTGACTTCGGTTACCACATTATCAAAAGAATTCAGTTGGTTCCTTTGCGTTCTTATGACGAATTGAAGAAAGAAATTCAAACGAAAGTGAACAAAGATGAGCGTGCAATGATCACTCAAAACTCGTTCATTAAGAAGTTGAAGAAATCTTACAAATTCAAAGACAGCTTTAAAAAGACGAATAAAGTGTTTATGGCTTCCCTTGATTCAAATTACTTCAAAGGAAAATGGTCGGCTGCTAATATTACGAGCAACAAACCAATGTTTACACTTGGAAAGCAAGCATTCACACAACAACAGTTTGCAATGTTCCTTGAGAAAAATTACCGTGGAACTAAACCAATGGACATCAAAAGCCTGGTTACTACACAATATGCTAACTGGCAAAAAAGCGAGATCCTTGCTTACGAAGAAAGCCGTTTGGAAACAAAATACCCTGAATTCAAAGCTTTGATGAAAGAGTACCATGACGGTATCTTACTTTACGAAGTAATGACCGATAAAGTTTGGAACAAAGGAATTAAGGATACAACAGGGTTGAAAGATTACTTTGCAAAAAACAATGGTAAATATGCGTGGGGACAACGTTACGATTCATATGTTTACGAATGTAAGAACCAGGAAATTGCAAATAAAGTTACTGCAATGCTGAACAGCAGTGATACCATTTCTTCTAAAACCATTTTGGCTACGATCAATAAAGATTCTGAATTGAACTTGAAAGTGCGTACCGGAAAATTGGAGGCAGACAATACACCGTATCTGAAAGGACAGGCTTTGACAACCGGAATAAACAAAAGCTATGTTTACGAGGACAAAGTTTATGTGGTGAAAGTTGCACAGATCTTAAAGCCTACTCAGAAAACATTGTCTGAAGCTAAGGGTCCTGCAACGTCTGATTACCAAAGCTACCTTGAACAGGAATGGCTGGCTGAAATTGCAAAAAAACATCCGATAGTGGTGAACAAAGAAATTTTGTACTCGCTAGGAAAATAGTTATTGAATCCCTTTCATTTGAGAGGGATTTTTTTTTGAAATAAAGTACTTTTGTAAAACAATTAAGTAGTTATGAAAAGTGTAGTTGGAATCTTCGGTTTGGTGATTTTACTCAATTCTTGTTCTTCAAAAGATGAAGGAAGAATTATTGCGGTGAAACACCACGACATGAACAAGGAAACAAGTTCAGTGAAAGTTAATCCTACAAGTAAAATGACCGTTGAAGTTTCTGGAATGAGCTGTGTTCACGCTTGCGGAGGAGCTATTCGTATGGAGTTGAAAGGAACGAATGCCGTTGATCGCGTTTCATTCGACTTTGAAGATGGTAGAAAGACAAATACGTGTTATGTTACGTTCGATCAGGAAAAGATTTCGGAAAAAGAGATCATTTCAATTATCAGAAAGATCAACAACAAACAATTTACTACTGGTAAATCTTCCGTTGCACCAATTAAGGCTTAAGAGCTGATGAAACTGGAACACAAAATTTCCGGGGAGGGAAAACCCCTGATCATTCTTCATGGACTTTTTGGAAGTCTCGACAACTGGCAAACGCATGCTCGCAAGCTAAGTGAATATTTCAAAGTCATTTTGGTCGACCAAAGAAACCACGGACATTCTCCATGGTCTGATGAGCTTTCATACGAACTGATGGCAAACGACTTGTTGGAATTGATGGATGATCTTGGAATTGACAAGGCATATATTCTTGGTCATTCCATGGGTGGAAAAACTGTAATGCAGTTTACAGAAAAACATCCTGAACGCGTTGAAAAACTAATTGTTGCTGATATTGGTTTCAAACAATACCCATTGCATCACCAACAGATTATTGCCGGAATGGATGCCATTTCCGCAACCGAAAGGAATAGCAGAAGTGCTGCTGAACAATTGTTGAGTGAATACGTTCCTGATGCAGGAACACGACAATTCATTATGAAGAACTTATACTGGGTTGATAAGACACAATTGGGCTGGCGTTTCAACCTGGAAGTGCTTAAACGTGAAATGCACAACATTCTTGGTGAAATTCAATTAACAGAAAACTGGATTCCTACCCTATTCATTCGTGGTAGAAAGTCGAATTACATTGTTGACGAAGACATCAGTGACATTGAAGAGAAATATCCCGACATGCAGTTGGTGACTATCGAAAACGCCGGACATTGGGTTCACACCGAAGCGCCAGATGTTTTCATGAATGCCGTTCTGGAGTTTTTGTTGAGATAATCTTGAAGGTTATCGAGCGGAGTCGAGATAGCCATTTGAGGTCATTTATTTCTTCTCAACCGTTTCTCACGTTTTTTCTCAGCTTTCTTCTTCTCTTCATTCACCAATTCGGTTTGTCCCGAAAGAAAAATCACCACAGGAATATGTTTCATTGTACCTGCATCGAGATAGCCACTAAGCATGATCCGAACCGGAACCCTATCGTTATCTGACCAAACTTTTCGTATGGTTTCAACCGGATGATTCATGGTAAAATTCAAAGGGAATTTCAAAACTACTGAAGAGAATGGTCGAATACTGACGTCTTTCGGATATTTTCCCTTAGTGAACAGATCATCCCCAAGTGTCATTTCATACTGAATACCGCTTATGTCAAGATCCAAATTCTTTCCGTTATTGATGATTTCAAGAAACAAGTCCACATCCAGAGTCTTCTTCCTCAAATTCATATCCTTCCGTTCTGTTTTTACAACGCGCAGTTTTGGAGGAACCGGAACTTCAATCTTCTTCCCTTTTGTCAGGTTGAGCTTGAAATCGGAATAAACGATGGTTGCATGAATCTGAACTCCGGTAGAATCCTGACCCTGTAAGCTTTTGATTTTATCCTTCGTCTCGTGAATAGGAATATCCACAGCAAAAGTGACTGTATCCGATTCTCCTGGCTCCTGATTCATCCCAACAAATTGACTTGTCGACACCAGCGTAGTCCCACCCAATGATAAATCACAAACAATGCTGTCAATTTTCATGGCATATGGGGCTTTATTAACCACAATTGCACTTACCTCCACAAAAGCTGTATCACTTCGGATCTCCGCTTTTATGAGTGTAATCTCCGTCATTTCAGGAAGAATCAGATTCAACATTTTTTGTTTCCTTAGATACAGGAAAACTGCTAATCCAATAGCTCCCAAAAGAAGTAGTACCAAGGGCCATTTCCATCGGATCTTGAGAATCATTTTTTCTTCCTTTCTCTATTACGAACGGCATGTTTTCTCTTTCGCTCTGCTTTCTTCTTGTCGTTTCCTCCGAAAACTTTTTCCAGGAAGGTTTTCTTTTCATTCGCCTTCAGATTATGAATGTTGATGGAATTATCAAACGATGGTCGAATTGCATGCAAAAATGCATTTCTCAGTACATAGCTGATTGCATACCATTTATTGATTTTTGTATTGTCAAAGGTTCCGTTAATCGGAATTTTGGTTGCGAGTTTATCTGTTCTTTGATTCTGCAGAATTTCTGCTGTTGAGCCAATAACCGATTCCCAAAGAATCTGTTTGAGATCACCTTCTTGCTTATTCCATTGAACAACATCCAAATCTTCCAAAAATGGTTTGACATATCCGCCAAACTTATTGTCTTTAGCGGCAAACTCACCATACAAACTGAACCGACCTTTCTTCACGTCAAAATTAGCATATTCCCGAAGCATATCATTCAGAAGCACCAAATTCAAACCTTTCAATTCCGTATTCATATCGAAAGTGGGCACTTTTGCAAGACCGTCAAAATTGACATTCAGGAAGAATTTTCCCTCGTATGCCTCAGCGGTTCCTTTCAGTTTAGCAGGTAACAATTGATCTTTATCTACCACTGTGGTAAGATTCGTAGCCGTGATATTAATGCTCTTAAGTGCTAAATCCAATTTCGGACTTGCTTCCAAATCACGGTAATGTACTTCGCCATTGTGAATATCAAAACGGTTTACAGTTACGGGCATCAAATCATCAACCAAACCAGCAAAGTCGGCAGTATCAGCCTTCACATCTTCGCCTTTGTGTTTTTCCTTTACAAAGTTGACGACGGGCTTCTCCACACTTATTTCGCCAACAATGGCACCGTCGAAAATAGCACTCCATTCAATAGAGAGATCAATAGACGGTGATTTGAAAAATGGAATGGTATCCACTTTCCCGCCTTTCGGTACCTTCTTTACAATTTGAATCTGTTTGATTTCGTATGCTCCACGATACAGATGAATATCGATATCATTGACATGACCATAATATTCTTCCAGGTTCGCTAGCTTATTGTTGACGTATCTCAATACGATATAAGGCAACATTAGCCTGAACATGATTAAAACTCCAATGATAGACCACCAAATAATTCGACGTCTTCTTTTTCTTCTTCGTTTCTCTTCGGGCGTACGTGCTTTTTTACGCTCTCTTCGAGATAGTGGTGCTGTTTTCTCTTCCATACCAGTTGTTTTACATTACGCGGGTAAACCAAAGGTAAAGTGTAGTTGGTGTCAGTACTTGAGAGAAAAGATAAGGAAAACGAATCAGGATATTGTTACACTTTTCCAACAAAAAGTGTTAATTCGAACTTAAATAAAGGAATTTCATATTGTACAGATGCGATGCATCGCGTCTCTGCATAAGGAATACTACCTGAAAAACATTTTTAAGAAGAACTGCTCAATTAGCTATTTCTTCCGATAATTCAACGGATTATTTTCAATATACTCTTGATAAGCCGCGAACTGCTCATGATCTCTTACAATTACATCATGGAACCTTGGATGCCAATCGAATTCGAGACCACTTACTCTACACCTTTGAGTTACTGCCGATTTGAATCCTCTAATCACAGAAGCCAAATTGTTTGATTGAGATTTGAATTGATTGGATCTTGGGGCTTCCAAACTAGTAATTTGCGAAGTATCAATCGAAATCAATCCATGAAAGTGATCGGGCATAACAACGAAATTGTGCAATACCAATTTCATCTGGGGTCTTAAATCAACCGATTTCAACCACTCTTCATTAACGAAAGAACCTATTTCGGAAAGTTTCATTTTCCCATTTTCAACTTCTCCGAAATAAGGGACTGCATACTTGGTGTTAATCGTTATGAAATAGGTTGCTTTAGAAGAATAATCCCACCATTGAGCCCGAAATGTATCGATTCGATATCTTTTAATCATACTTTTCTTATATAAGTTAGTGAAAAATATGATTTATAAAAAGGCACTTTCCAAAGAAATTCACACTTGTACAGACGCGATGCATCGCGTCTCGACCAAAGAAACAACATGAGAAACCCATTTTTAATAAGAGCGTCTCAACAGAAGAAAATTTACTTCAAAGGAAACGCTTCTGCATAAGCTGCTGGAAATCCTTTCGGACCATTTTTACGGTAATTGGCTTCCAATTCTGATATTCTGGATTTAAGTCGAACGGTTTCCGCTTCAAGAAGTTGAATTCTAGGCTGTAATTCTTTATTCAACTTAACCGCTGACTCTATGCACTTTTGAGCAAGGATATTCATTTTCTGTAGTTCTTCCAACTGAGCAACATTGAAACCTAAAAGATCAATATATTGGTAGGTGAGGTTTTCCAGATAAGCATACTTTTCCTTGCTTCTCTTCGGATAGCTGCTCAATGTGTCTTTTAAAACTTCCAGACGGTATTCACTAAGATCAGAACTCAAATGAAGTTCTCTAAAGATTCCTTGTTTCCAAGTACCTAAATCAAAACTTTCCTTCACTAAAATACTGTCATTGAATAAAAATGTTGTGTTATCCTTCAATTGCTGAAGCAAGTTCATTTTTGATAAAACGCTGAGCACGTAGTCACCGTAATCAGTATTCAGTTGATTAAGTGTTGTGATCGTTTCATTATTCTTTCGGCTCGTTAATATTGAACTCACCGAATCATGTACATGTTGAATAGAATCGTAACGGTACTTCAGGGTATTGTATTCCGTTTCCAAGGTATTCCATTTCTTCTTCGATTGTCCGAAAGCAGGAATAAAAATTAACAAGAAAAATATTGATAGCGCGTTCTTCATTATCGAAATTATTGCTGCTTAAAACTTATTGGCAAATTGTAATACATGTTAACCGGTTTTCCATTGTTCTTTCCAGGAATCCATGCTGGCATTGCTTTTACAACGCGTACAGCCTCATCATCACATTCTTTACAGTCCATAACACCCCTTGTGACTTGCATGCTAGAAATTTCTCCCGTTTTAGAAACCACAAAACGCAAATAACATCTACCCGAAACTTCTCCACTCACAACTTTCGCTGGGAGAACAAGATTGTCTTTAAGATATTTTACCATTGCCTCCCTTCCTCCAGGAAATTCTGGTTCTTCTTCAACAAAAGACATAATTACCTCTTCATGAGGCGGTTCAGGTTCCTTAATTTCACGTGGCTCTGGCAAAGCCCAATCCGATTCATCCGACCTATCTTTAATCAAAATCTTATCTGTACTTAAAACCGGTTTTCTAATCTCACGTTCGTTATAAGGCTCATAATCAATGATTCTTGGAGGAATAAATACGAGTTCATTTTTATGTTTCTTTTGATATGCTTCGAGTTTCTTAATCTCCTTTTCATACTCAACACGAGCTTCTTCTTCCTGTTTCGCATTCACCTCGAACCATTTATTCGCCAGCAAATCCCCCTTCACCTCCAACTCCTTGTTAAATGCGGTATGCAATTCAGCAATTCTGATATACTCATTATTTATATCGGTTAGCTGCGACAAAAAAGCAACTGCTTCCTGCTGTTTTGCATTATTTAAAAGATTAATACTATCGTACTCGTTTATCTTTTTGGTGAACAGTTCGTTCTGTACTTTCACTTTAACATCGGTCAAATCCTGAATAGGTTCCAAAGCCAACATAGGAAATGACTTCTTTCGCATTTCATATCTATACGAAGCCTTAGGATCGATCGCCGGACCTTTTTGTGCTGATATTTCTTTTTTGGAGACCAGCGAATCTGCATTGAACCCAAGTCCTTTAAGCATCCTATGATTTTCATAAAGAATAGAACGTTTGGCAAATTCATCGCTCCTTAACCGATCGACCACTCTCATCTGCTTATGAATTTCAGATTGCATAGCACTTATTTTACCATCAAGTTCAAGCTGAGCGTTCCGAAGTGAGTCGTAGGCACTCACTTTCTGTTGCAGTTCAAGCTTTAATTGTTCGTTGATTTTCTTCTTCGATTGCCCGAATGCGGAAACGAACAAACTCAAAAACAATATTGTTACTAACTTCTTCATTATCATAGTTTTATTCAGCTTTAAACTTCACAGGCAAGGTATACCATTGATTTACTGCTTTTCCGTCATTTTTACCTGGAATCCATTTAGGCATTGTTTTAACGACACGAATCGCTTCTTGATCACATGCCTCACAATCTGCAACACCTTTCACTAATTTAATGTTCGAGATGCTCCCCGTTTCTGAGACCACAAACCTCAAATAAGCTCTTCCTGATATTCCTTGATCTGTTACTTCTTTTGGAAGTACAATATTGTCCTTTAAATATTTCAACAGTGCCTCAGTTCCACCCGGAAACGCTGCCGGATCTTCAACAACATCATGAATGATCGGTTCATTAATATTTCTCACCGGTTCTGGTTCTGGCTCGGGCTCTGGAGCTTCACCATATGAACCTCTTCTCCAGGGCGAATATTCCATCCTCTTGCTAAGCGTCGAACTTAAAATGGGTTCTTCTTCGCGCCTGCGAGGTACTACATCATCAACAATCACAGACGGTACAAACTTGTTTTTTGATTTTTTTATTGCGGCCTCATACTCCTTTTCTTCCGCCAAACGGTTCTGTTCTTCTCGTTGTTTTCGCAATTCATAAAACTTGATCGCCAATGCATCACCCTTCTCTTCCAATTGTTTGTTGAATCCCGGATAATCCAGGAAAACAGAAATATATTCTTGCTTTGTCTTCTTCAGTTGATCAATATCTTTCTTGTCATCAACAAGAAGCGAGTTGATGGACCTATTATTACGCTCGTATTCCTGAATCTTAAATGTAAGCAGCTCATTTTGAAGCTTTACTTTCATATCGGTGATCTCTTGGAGTTTCTCTACACGTTTCAATTCGATCTTCGGTTTCAAAACCTCAGTCTCCCAAATGTATTTCGCATTGGCAGCAGGAGATTTCAAAGCCATTAATGCATTTTCAGTAATGATAGAATCTGGATTCCCTCCTTGTGCAGCAAGAAGTCGCCTGTTGTATTGAATAGCTGATCGTTTCTGACCTTCTTCATGTATATAGCGCTGTATAGCTTCTTTCTTCTCATTGATCTCCATACGCAGCGATTTGATTTCAAGCTGCGCCTCCGAATATGCTATAATAAGAGAATCGTAAGTTTTCGCTTTTTGAGAAAGTTCCGACTTCAATTTTTGGTTAATCACTTTCTTAGATTGCCCGAATGTTGTGACGGACAACATTAAAAAGAATATTGATAAAACATTTTTCATATAAAAAAATTTAGGTACAGACGCGATGCATCGCGTCTCTGCGATTTATAAACCAAATTTTACCGGTAATATAAACCATGAATTTACGGCATTTCCATTATTCATTGCTGGTTTCCAGGCTGGCATTCCGCTAATCACGCGTTTCACCTCTTCTCCACATTCTTCACAATCCGGTATTCCTCGTGCTATTTGCACATTTGAAACAATTCCTTTTTTGCTAATCATAAATTTCACATACAATCTTCCGGTAGCTTCGATATATGGATATTTCAGATTCTTTCCGAGATAATTCGCCAGCCCCTCTTTTCCACCTGGGAACTCTGCTTCTACATCAACCACATCGTAAGCATAGTCTTCCGGAAGACTGACAGGTTCTGTATCTCCTCCATCACGACCTACTTTCGTATCTAATTCATCACGTACTTCCGGTTGATTTAATTGCTTTTTAACACCGAATACATCAGGAAAAATAGTGGCATACGCGTCTGAAAAACCTTTTGGACCTTGCTTTTCATAGTTCGACTTCAGCTCCAGCATTTTTTCATCTAAAGAAATTCTCATTTTCGTTAGATCTGATTCAATCTTCTCATATTCCACAGCGATAGAATCGATCATTGGCAGAAGCGTTTTCAACTCATCATTACGTTTTTCAAGTTGTTTCAAATTGTAAAGATTGTGCCCCAAACTTTGAACATATATGCTGTTTTGTAAAGCAATGACTTCATTCTGTTCCTGGATCTTCAATCCATCCAAATTCAATGTATCAAGCACATACTGGTATTCAAACTTCTCCGTAATTGCTGAAGTGTAATGATGCATTAAACTTGAAAAACCCTCAAAAGAGGTGCGTTGCAAATTACTCATATCAATAACGTTGGAAGGATCTTCTCCAAGTTGTTTCAACTGACCAATTTGCTTTTCAATATTATTATACTTCATTGAAATCAGCTGTGCCTGAGTGCCGATTGTCATTGTAGTTACCGTTAAATCCATTCGACTTCGCGAAAGTTCTGCAAACTGCATAACAAATTCAATCGCTAAGGAATCATGTTCACGTTTATAATCAGAAAGATTGTATTTAAGACGTTCATTTGTCTTCTTTTTCGACTGCGCGAAACTCTGAACTGAGCACATTATTAGGAATAACAATAGGATCTGTTTCATTCTTCAAAAATTATTTAAGACCAAATCGAACCGGCAAAGTAAAATAACTGTCAACTGCTTTTCCTTTATTCAAGGCTGGTTTCCAATTGGGCATTTCATTCACCACCCGCAGCACTTCCAAATCACATTCCTCACAATTGTCCGTTCCTTTCAAAATTTTAGCATTTGTGATTTTTCCAGTAGAAGTTATGACAAACTTCACATAAACGCTTCCAGAAATCATTCCATCTTCCAAAGTGATTTTAGGGTAACGAATGTTTTCAATTAGGTATTGACTTAATGAATCCATTCCGCCCTGAAATTCAGCTGGTTGCTCAACTACATCATAAATTTCCCTGGAAATCGGTTTTGCGGGCTCTGCACCTTGAGAGGAAACTGCTTCTACTGGCCCGGTAATCGCAGTCGGATTGTGTTTTGGAGTTGATAGGACCTTTTTATTATGAATCCATGGAAAAACTTCCGCATAATCGGATGAAAATCCTTCCGGGCCATTTTTTCTATAATCATCCGTCACAGTTCGGTAAACCGTGTACAATCGTTTTTCTATCTGCCCTCTTTCTTTATCCAGTTCATCAAACTCAGCATAAATGGAAAGTATGTTTTTCTTGTCCTCTTCCAATTGAACATTAAAATTGGATATTTGATCATTTTGGGCTTTATTGAAGGAAATTGCATTTTGATATAAGCTCAATTGCTTGGACAATTGAATATTCTGTTCTTCTTTTTTAAGACCATCTAAATGCAGCGTGTCCTGAACTTCCAAAAAAGTAATCTGTTTTTTGAGCACTTCGCCAAAATCTCTTTTTGAACTTAGAAGTAGTACTTCACTTTTATTATTTAGAGCATTCAAAGCTGCTAAGTCGAAACTATCTATTTTCAATTTTGTAAAAGCAACTACGACGTCTTTGATCAGAATCACATTGCCCTGATAATTCTCGTAATGTTTTTGAACGCCGGGTAATATAGTATTCTCAAACGCATGTCTTTCAGACTCCAACTTCTTCAGATTGGAGCGACTTACAGATAATTCCGAATAATACTGGGTTCTTACTGCTGAATATTGCTCCTTCAACTGCTTATTCAATTTTCCTTTCGACTGCGCGAAAACAACCGTAGAAAGACAAAGTAATAGAAGTGTTAGAATTGATTTCATGATCTCTTTTCGTTAAGGTGTAAACCTAATGGGAAGGTTATACCACATATTCACAGGTTTTCCTTTTATCATTCCCGGACTCCATGTAGGCATAGCCTTAATGACACGTACAGCCTCTGCATCACACTCTTCACAAAAAGGAACACCTCTGGTTACTTTTACATTGCTTACTGCTCCTTTATCTGAAATCACAAAACGCAGGTAAACACGACCACCAATTCCCATGTCGAGCGGAAAATCCGGATAATGTAAATTGTCACGAATGAATTCGCCCATCTTCGCACTTCCACCCGGAAATTGAGCTTCTTGCTCTACAAGGTCGAAAATCCCGTTAGGATCGGTTTCGTTCGATACAACTGTTTCAAGTTCATCTTGAGTGACTAGCACATCTTGACCAACTGATTTTACCGGTTTACTTTCCGTTTTTTCCGGTGTTTTAATGGCAGTTCCGGTAGTTGTTTTTCTATTAACCGACTTCCAAAGTTCAATGTCCTTATCCTGAAACAAATCAGGAAAGTATTCACGATAAATGAGATCGTATCCACTTGGTCCGGTTGAAGCATATTCTTTTAGCAACTCTTCTTTCTTCAATTGCAGTGATTTGTTGTACAGCTTCAAGACCGACAATTGATCGGAATAAGTGGTGATGTAAGTATTACTTTCGGTTTTGAATAACATCAATGTCGCTGTCTCCAAATCGATTCGGGAAATTTCAAGAATAATTTCTGACTGAAGCAGTTTCTCATGCAACAAACGTCGAGCCAATACTTCACCTTGCTCTTCCGTCTTTTTTGGAAGTGGTTCATCAAGATTTTGATTCCTCGTAGAAACCACTCGCACAGGAAATTGAGCTTCAGATTTCAACTTTGCACACAAACCATAGTAATTGGTCAATGCTTTTGGTTTGGCTCCAAGTTCTGAAAAATCAACGGAAAGATTTTTTAGGGAATCAGTAAGCTTGTTGCAGTAGTAGTTTTGTTCTTCAATGCTGTAATTAAGCGTCTTCAAAACGCCGTCAAGGTTTGCTTTGATTGTAGAAATTTCGCTGCTTACCGTATTACATCTCTTAATCAAAACGTTTTCAAGCGAATCGTTTTTCAATTTCAACGCGATCCATTCTGAATAAACAGCTTCATTCTTTTTGGCAATCTCTTGTGCAACTCCAATCGAAGTAATTGCAACAAAGATTAAGGTCAATTTTAGGTTCATTCTTTATTATTTTTTAGAAAATAGAGATCAGAAAACAGAGAATAGATGATGCTCTGATACTATTCTCCGTTTTCTATTTTCTAATCTCTAGTTTTGATCTAAGGTTTTCACCATGGTTAAAATGGTTGCAATACCAACCAACGGCTGATCTGTATCGTCTAACATTTCAACTAACCATTTTACAACACCGCGTTGAATATGTGTTTTCGGATCGTCGTCTTTTGGAGTTACATCTGTACTGATCTTTTCTTTACAAGTAAATCGGATATGAATGTTTGCTCCGGCATATACAGGTTTGGTGAAACGAAGTTCATCTATTCCGTAATTCAAAAGTACCGGATTGATGACATAACTATCTACGAACAATCCTGCCGAAAGACTCATAATGAAATATCCATGTGCAACCTGTTCGTCGAACATAGTTCCTTCAAAATTCGTTTCTACCTTGTGTGCATAGAAATTATCACCGCTTAAAGCAGCAAACGCGTCAATATCTTCAGAAGTGATCAAACGACTTTCAGTGATCAATTGATCTCCAACCTCCAATTCTTCGTAATGCTTTTTGAATGGATGAACTGAATCAATTTTCCCTGCAGCACCTTGTTGATACTGTTGCGTAATCTCTGTAATTGTAGTTGGGTGACCTTGAATTGCAGTTCTTTGTAAGTAATGAAGAACACCGCGTTTTCCGCCCATTTCTTCACCACCACCAGCACGACCGGGACCACCATGCGTTAACAAAGGCATTGGTGAACCGTGACCTGTACTTTCTTTAGCACAGTCTTTATTCAGAACCAAAATTCGTCCATTCATACAAGCTGCCTCAACAACAAACTCTCTTGCTTCCTTATTATCAGGAGTCACAATTGAAGTAACCAAAGATCCAGCTCCAAGCTTTGTCAACTCAACAGCGTCTTCCAGATTTTTGTAAGGCATAATGGTAGAAACTGGTCCAAACGCTTCAATATTGTGTACATCCAGATTGTCGAACGGATGTTCATTACGGAACAAGATTGGAGAGAAGAATGCTCCTTTATCCTTATCTGCCCCAAGTACATCAAATGTATCTAACGAACCATAAACCATTTTTTGCGAAGCGGCCAGTTTTTCAACGTTTGCACGTACACGATCAACCTGTAAACGTGTAGCCAAAGCTCCCATACGGACACCTTCTACAGATGGATCACCAATTTTTGTAGAAGCCAAACGAGCTGCAACTGCTTTCTCTACTTCTTCCAATAAATCTTCCGGAACCATAATTCTGCGAACTGCAGTACATTTTTGTCCAGCTTTGATCGTAATTTCTTTTACAACTTCCTTGGTGAATAAATCAAACTCCTCCGTTCCGGGAACAGCAGCTTTACCCAATACCATTGCATTCAATGAATCCGCTTCCAGGTTAAACGGAACCGATTCCTCCGTAATTCTTGGCAATGCTTTCAATTTCTTTCCTGTATGTGCACTTCCGGTAAATGTTACTACATCCTGACACATAACCGAATCAATCAATCCACGACCAAAACCGGAAACCAATTGTAAACTTCCTTCAGGTAATATTTTCGATTCAATAATATCGTGAACTACTACCTCCGTTAAATAACTGGTGAATTCAGAAGGCTTTACAACCGCCGGAACACCAGCCATCAGGTTCACAGCAATTTTTTCCAACATTCCCCAAATTGGGAAGTTAAACGCGTTGATGTGAACAGCAACCCCTTGTTTCGGAACCATAATGTGGTGTCCGATAAATGTTCCATTCTTCGAAAGTGGCGCAGCAGTTCCGTCCACATAATAAGGTAAATCAGGGAATTGACGACGCAATGTAGCATTCGCGAATAAGTTTCCAATTCCTCCTTCAATGTCAATCCACGAATCCACTCGTGTAGCACCTGTCCAAGCCGAAACCTGATAGTACTTTTCTTTCTTTTCTAGCAAATGAAGTGCAAGGGCTTTCAACATCTTGCCTCTTTCCTGAAAAGTCATTTTACGCAATTGCGCACCACCTACTTTTCGTCCATAAGCAAGAACATCAGAAAAATCGATACCAGCACTTGATACGCCACCAATCAGATCACCTGAAATTGCGTTATAAATATTTTGTTCTGTTCCTTCACCTGCAACCCAAGAGCCACATACATAGTTTTTTACAGTAATCATTCTTTTTTTCTTAATGAGAAGCTCAAAGATAGCAGAAATGTGCAAGTTTTTGACGCAATTTGACAACACTAACAGAACCCGAATAAGTTACCTTAACACAGGCTTAACATAAAGTTAAAACAACGCTGAACCAGTTTGACATTCAGTTGTAATAACCGATACATTAATCGAAAAAACAGACACTTTAATAAAAAACAAATAAGAAAATAGATAAGCTTTGAAAATTGTAAATCCTTTTTAATTAAGTTTGAACCCTAAACAAAAAAGTTTAAAACACTAATATTATGAGTAATTCTAAGCAAGGCGGAGGTTTTTCTTCATTGGTAGCCTCTTTAACAATTGTGATTGCAGTAGTAATCGGTTTTATCATTTACAATTTTATTCTAGGTGATAAAGGAAATTTCGAAGGTTTTGATAAGGAAGGTAATCCTACACATCCTGTTAATATCTTGGGTACAATGTATCTTGGTGGATTCATCGTTCCATTACTAATTGCAGTACTATTAATAGTAATCATTTTCGTTATTGAGCGTTTCGTTACTTTATCTCGTTCTAAAGGAAGAGGAAACATCAACAAATTCATCTCAAAGGTTAAAGCTTTGGTAGAATCTAACGATACTACAAGTGCAATCGAGGAATGTGATAAGCAAAAAGGATCTTTGGCGAATGTTGTTCGTGCTGGTTTAGAGAAATACGAAGCTATGGCTTCAGACAACTCTATTGATAAAGAGAAAAAAGTTGAGCTTTTGAAAACTGAGTTAGAAGAAGCTACAGCATTGGAGTTACCAATGTTAAGCAAGAACTTGGTTATCATTTCAACTTGTGCATCTATCGGTACGTTGATCGGTTTGATCGGAACAGTATTAGGGATGATCAAATCATTTGCTGCCATGTCATCAGGAGCTCCGGATCCAGGAAAATTAGCAGTAGGTATCTCTGAGGCACTTGTAAATACTTTATTGGGTATCTCCGCTTCAGCTTTGGCGATTATCGCTTACAACTACTTCTCTACGAAAATTGACCAAATGACGCATTCAATTGACGAAGCTGGTTTCACAATCGTACAAAACTTCAACGCTACACAGAAGTAATTTATTCATTTGAATTAAACACGGAAAATCATGGCTAGAAAAATAAGTATGCCCAAAGGATCTCCTACTATCGACATGACGCCGATGGTGGATCTTGCCTTCCTTTTGGTGACATTCTTCATGCTTGCCGCAAAAACCCGTTCAAGTGAGCCAATTGAAGTAAAATACGCTTCCAGTATTAGTGATGAGGAAGTTCCCACTAAAACAATGGTTATGATGACTGTTGATAGTGGTGGATGTGTGTATTTGAATCCAGGTCCGTACGAGATTAAGAAGGAACTTCTTATGAAAATGTCGAGCCAGTACAAGGTAGCATTCACGGAAGACCAAATTGAGTCTTTCATGAGCTTAACAAGTTTTGGATGTTCATTCAAAGAATTACCTGCATACCTAGATATGACAGATAATGAACGAATGCAATACGAAACCTTAGGCGTACCTTCAGATTCATCTGCTACATTCCCTCACAACGAATTGAAAGATTGGTTGAGCTATGCTGATGACTTACTTAAAATTCACGGGAAAAGTCTGTTCGAAAAAGCAATCAACGAAAAGAGAGCTGACGAACCAGACCCAAAAGCTGAAGACTTTAGACCAAAGTATGTTATTCGCGCGGATGGTGCTGCACCATACAATTATGCAAAACGAGTGATTGAAACTTGTCGCGATATAAAATTAAATAACTTGAATTTCGTCACCTCTTTGGAGATGAATCGCTAAAACTCATATAACATGGCAGAAATAGCAGAAGGCGGCGGCGGCGAAAGCGGCGGTAAAAAAAGAGCCAAGAAAAGCTCCACCCGTGTCGATATGACACCGATGGTAGATTTAGCATTCTTGTTGTTGACATTCTTCGTATTGACTTCAACGTTTGCTGAGCCTAAGATCATGGGACTAGCTTATCCGGCGAAACCAGATCCAAGATTCCCTCAGCCACCACCACCGCCAGTAAATAACGGTATCACCTTTATTTTGGCGAAGGACAGAATTTTCTATTACAAAGGAGAGTTCAAACCTGAAACACAATTGGAGGAAACAACATTTGATAAAAATGGGGTGCGTAAATTGTTAGCTGAAGGTAACAAATTTGTTATCCAAAGACATCAGGAGCTTGATTTGGAAATTCAGCAGGGACGAATGCATGATACTATCGCTCAGAAAGAATTGATTAAAGCAAAAAAGAACGCTAAGGCATTAAAAGTTTTGATTAAAACTGATCTTACCGTAACTTGTAGAAACTTTATCGATCTAGTTGACGAATTGAAAATTGCGGACATCGGGGTTATTGCTCCGGTGGACATGGAAAAGAAGGAAGAAGATTTATTAAAAGCTAAATTGTAAAATTATGTTAGTTACTCTTTCTACTGTAATTGGTATTGTTCTCGTGTTTTCATTGTATGATTACATTTCTTCGAAAAGCTGGTTAATGGTAACCGCTGACGATAGAAACGAGTCTGTTTTTGAAAACAGAAACAAACGTTACGGCGCTTACAAAATCCGTAGAGATTACAACATGCTTGTAATTCTAATTACTGTTTCAGTTTCTGCTGCAGTTGGTGCTACTTATGGTGTTACTGAACTTTTCGGTTCAGGTGACGTTAAAAAGGAGAAGAAAAAAGCTGTAGTTGTAAACATGGATACGTTTGCTAACGACGACAAAAAGGACGATAAGATTGAAGAACCTTTGGAAAAAGTAATTCCAGAAGATCAAAAAACATTAGCGTTCCTTCCTCCTAAAATTGTAGACAAACCTACAGATCAGGAGATGGCTACTCAGGACGAGTTAACACAAACCAACGCTGGTTCTACAACTCAGAATGGAGATCCATTAGGACAAGGTGGTTCACCAGAACCGGAACCAGAGCCAGTTAAGCCACCAGAGCCAGAACCAATCCTTGAGATCGTTGAGGAAGAAGCTGAGTTTCCAGGTGGACAAGGTGAGTTGGCAAAATACCTTATGAAAAACATCAAGTATCCTGAAATGGCTCTTGATGCTGGAATTGGAGGTCGTGTTTACTTACGTTTCGTAGTTTCTTCAAGTGGTAATATCTCAAACGTGAAAGTTACCAGAGGTATTGCTGACTGTAAAGAATGTGATGACGAGGCTGTACGCGTTGTAAGAGGTATGCCATCTTGGAAACCTGGTAAAAACAACGGTAAACCAGTTAACATGTGGTACAACTTACCAGTTAAGTTTACTCCAGGATAGAATTATCATTAATCATATTAATCCCGATCCGGTTCTTACGGGATCGGGATTTTTTATCTCTAAGAATGAACAAAAGTCTCAAATATGTAACTGGTTTCGGTGTAATTGCAATGTGTCTGGTACTTGCTTATTTCCTGCAATTCTCCAACCTATTGTACGACAGTGTTTACGGTGGACGTAGAACGGCAGTTATTTATATGCTCGTGGGATATTCCGTTTTCAGAATTATAAGATTGGTACTGGCATACAAAAAAGACAAAATCGATGAAAAACGTGCGAATTTTTAGTTTAGCAATCGTCCTTTTATTTGCTTATTCCTGTAATACTCCGGTTGGAAACGAATCTGAGTATTCGGGTCATGCAAGCTTCTATGCCGAGAAAAACATTCAGCCTTACATTGAAACTACCCTGGTAGCCTATAGCGGGTTTGCTCCGAAGGAAAGTTATACGCCAATCTTCAAAAGAGAAATTGATGTGGTCAATATCTTCCTTGCAGATAAATCCAATCTGGTTTTCATGTCTCGTGATTTGGATAAATCTGAAAAGGCATTTTTCAAAAAACAAAAGCAAACCATTCGAACCGAGAAAATAATGCTTGGAGCCATTGCCCTAATCTCGCCAATGGGAGAAGACAGCACCTATACAGAAAATGAGTTCATGGAACTTCTTGTTACAAATGATGAGAATTCACCTAAGATTTTATTTGATGATGTTCAAAGTGCCAACTTCAACTATTTCTACGACAAATTAAAAAAGCAGGGAAAGAAATTCGGTAAACACGTAAAGTGTTTGCACAGCAATACTGAAGTGATTAACTATATGAAAGATCACAAACAATGCATTGGGGTTATCGGATACAACTGGATCAGTGACATTGACGATAAGGAAGTTTTAAAAAGCATGGAGAATGTACAACTGGTTCGGGTTTCGAAAGGAAATAGTTCAAACTACGTGATTCCAACAATGTACTACGTCTACGAAAAACAATATCCTTTCACCCATTTTTGGTACGCGCATTATCATGGTGGTCAAAAAGCCTTAGAAGCTGGTTTACTGAATTATATCATTGATGAAAAAGGTCAATTGATCGCGAAAAAATCTGGTTTACAACCTTATTATCGCGTTTCAAGAGAATTTAAGTTCGTTTTTGAATAGCACAATACAATTAGCATACATTTCACTCAAAAGAAATCTTAAAATTCAGTTAATAAACAGAAGATTCTGTAATTTGGCAAGACAATTGCAAATGGCAGTTACAACAAAAAAGTTATGAATAAGAAAATCATCGTTGGACTATTAGTTATGCTTTCAGTAGGTGCTCAGGCACAAACTTTGAAAGACGCAAAAAAGAAAGCTGAAAATGAGCGCTACGAACTAGCAAAGGCAGATTTTAAAGCTTTGATACAAAAAGACCCTGCAAATGTGGAATACGCATTTTGCTATGGAAACCTTCTTTGGTCATTGGATGACGAAAAAGGAGCGATTGAGCAATTTAAATCTGCAGCATCAAAAAATCCTGAAGATAAATTGGCTCAGGTTTCTGGCGCAAAAGCAACTTACCTTTCTGGTGACACAACAACAGCTGGACAACAATTCAATGCACTTCTGAAAAGCACAAAACAAAAGAATGTTTGTGTTTTAATGGCAATTGCTGAAACATATGCTACAGGTAAAATCAAAAATTTACCATTGGCTGAAAAGTATTTGAACAAAGTATTGACTTTAGAGCCGAATAACATTCAGGCATTGCAGCTTTTAGGAGATGTGATTTTGGATCAAAGTACGAGTCGCGTTTCTGAAGCAGTTGACAAATACAACCAGGTGTTGAAATTGGAACCTACAAATGCTGAGGCGATTGTAAAAAAATCATACATCTACGAACGTGTAAATAACATTGACGCGGCTATTGAAGGTTACGAACAAGCATTTAAGATCGATCCAAATTTTGGTCCGGCATACCGTCGTATGGCAGAAGCACAAATGAGTGCGAAAAAGGACTATGCAAAAAGCGCAACCTACTGGACAAAGTATCTTGAATTAAACAACGATCCACAAGCTCGTTACCGTTATGCCACTTCTTTATTTGTTGGAAAACAATATGCTCCGGCACTTGAAGAATTGAACAAAGTAGAGCAAGCTGGTATTGTGAACTTCTATACAAAAAGAATGAAGTTCTACTCGATGTACGAATTGAATTCAACTACTGCTGATCCTGCGAAATACCAGGAAGCTTTAGGAGTTGCTCAGGATTTCTTCAACATGGTTGAACCAAGTAAAATAATCGGAAGTGATTACAATTACTTAAGTAACATTTACGTGAAATTGGGTAAAACAAATGAAGCCATTGCTACATTGGTAAAATCTGCTGATAAGAACAAAGAGGCGGGAGATCAGTTAACAGTAATTGGTAATACTGCATTTAAAGCGAAAGACTTCAAATTGGCAATTACAGCTTACCAGGCAAAGCTTGATAACATGCCAGAAAAAGTAAAAGGAACAGATGCTTTTGAATTAGGAAGAGCTTATTACTTCGACACAGATAAGAATTTCGTGAAAGCAGATTCAGCATTCTCACTTCTTACACGTTTAAACCCAAGTTTTGCACTAGGATACTTCTGGAAAGCAAGAGCTCAATCTCAATCGGATTTGGATATCAACAAAAGAACATACGTAGCTCAACCATACTACCAAATGTTCGTTGACAAATTGACTGATGCAAACAAAGCAGACGCTGGTTACAAAGATTACATCAAGGAAGCAAGTTTGTACTTAGGTGATTACTACGTAAACTCACCTGCTAAAGATCCGGTAAAAGCAAAAATGTTCTGGCAGCAAGTATTGACAATCGATCCTGCAAACGAACAAGCAAAGATCTATTTCAAGACACATTAATAGGTTATCTTCCGCCGCAGCGGACAACGACAACCTTATACAAAACATAGTAAGTCCCGGCTCAAAAGAGTCGGGACTTTTTTTATTTAATTCAACCCATATCGAGGGATAATGTATTGGCGAAATGCAATTCGCCCCATTCACCAGATTACCTAAATCAACCATCTTTATCCTTAACTCAAAAAACGCTACCGTTCAGGTTTTTTCCGATCATTCTATTGAACCAAAGGATATCTTAGATATACTATCAAACAAACAGTATAAACCTTTAATTCAATACATTATGACAGCAGGAATCATCATTGTAGCCGTAATACTCGCTTTCGCACTTTACGATTACTTCAGCACTAAAAGCTGGCAGTTGGTTACATCAGACACAAGAAACGACACCGTTTTTGAAAAGAGAAACAAAAAATACGGCGCTTACAAAATCAGACGCGATTACAACAGACAAATGATCTTGATCCTTTTGGGATTATCAGTAGGCGTTGGTGGAATTTACGCAGCTACTGCGGGAGGTGAAATTCACAAAAAGAAAGAAAACAAAGTGGTAGTGGTTGCGGGTCCCATTGACCCAATAGACGAAAAGCCAGAAATCGAAGAAAAACCAGAACAAGTAGAAAAACCTACGCAGGAGAGTACTGCGTTAGCAATTAGCTTTGTTCAATTCAAGATTACTGATAACAAACAAGATACTGCTTCTTTAAATGTTCCTACCGGAGATGTAGATATAGCTGATAAAGACACAAAAGGCACTGATCCATTTGGCGGAGACATTATTGTTCCAGACGAGCCTAAAGGCCCAACTCTTATTGTAGATGGCAATGGAATTGTAATGAACGTAGATGAGGCAGCGTATTTCATTGGTGGTGAAGAAGCACAAACAAAATTCTTCATCAAGAATGCAAAAGCACCAGAAGAAGGTTCAGGAACAACTCGCGTGAAATTCGTTGTAAGCAAAGACGGATCTATTTCCAGAGTTACTGTTAAAAAGAAAGCTGTGGATTGTCCGGAGTGTGACGACGAAGCAGTGCGCCTTGTAAAAGCAATGCCAAGATGGGAACCAGGGAAAGTAAATGGCATTCCAGTTGACAGTTACTTCACCATTCCAATCACGTTTAGATAATTAAAGACGCACATAGACATACTCCGTGTGCAAAGGATGTAAAATTTCATAGTTATTCAGTTCTACACATCCTGAAAAGAGGTTCGTATTTCGGACCTCTTTTTCTTTTTTTATCGTTTCAAAACGCACGATAAATCCCTGATTTAAAATAAAAACCGAAATAAATTCAATTCTATTTCGCTTAAAAGAATAAAAGCAGTACTTTTGTGCCCAAATTTAGGACACTTTAAAAGACAGGAACATGTCGAAAATTCAAGGAAAAATATCACAGGTAATTGGACCAGTTGTAGACGTAGCTTTTGACAAAGGATCGGCTCTACCAAACATTTTTGATGCACTAGTTGTATTCAAAGAAGACGGAACAAAAGTTGTACTTGAGGTACAGTCTCACGTAGGAGAAAACGCTGTTCGTACCATTTCGATGGACTCAACAGATGGATTCCGCAGAGGAATGGAGGTTGTTTCTACAGGAAGCGCTATCAAAATGCCTACTGGAGATCAAATCAAAGGACGTTTGTTTAACGTAGTTGGTGAAGCAATCGACGGAATCGGAGATGTAGATCAAACAAACGGACTTCCAATTCACCGTGAAGCTCCTAAATTTGACCAATTATCTACAGCAACTGAAGTACTTTTCACAGGTATTAAAGTTATCGACTTGATTGAGCCTTACGCAAAAGGAGGTAAAATTGGTCTTTTCGGTGGTGCCGGAGTAGGTAAAACAGTATTGATTCAGGAATTGATCAACAACATCGCTAAAGGACACGGAGGTTTATCTGTATTCGCTGGTGTAGGTGAGCGTACTCGTGAGGGTAACGACTTACTTCGTGAGATGTTGGAATCAGGAATTATTAAATACGGTAAAGATTTCTTGCATTCTATGGAAGAAGGCGGATGGGATCTTACCAAAGTTGATTTGAACGAAATGAAAGAGTCTAAAGCTACTTTCGTATTCGGACAAATGAATGAGCCTCCAGGGGCACGTGCTCGTGTAGCTTTGTCAGGTTTGACAATGGCTGAGTACTACCGTGATGGTGAAGGTGACGGACAAGGAAAAGACATCCTTTTCTTCGTTGATAACATCTTCCGATTTACACAAGCAGGATCTGAAGTATCTGCACTTCTTGGTCGTATGCCATCTGCAGTAGGTTACCAACCAACGTTGGCTACTGAAATGGGGGCTATGCAAGAACGTATTACTTCAACTAAAAACGGATCAATTACTTCAGTTCAGGCGGTATACGTACCTGCGGATGACTTAACGGATCCAGCTCCGGCAAATACATTTGCTCACTTAGATGCAACAACAGTACTTTCTCGTAAAATTTCTGAGCTTGGAATTTACCCGGCAGTAGATCCGTTGGATTCTACTTCTCGTATCCTTACTCCTACAATTTTGGGTGAAGAGCACTACAATACTGCTTCTCGAGTTAAAATTACACTTCAACGTTACAAAGAACTTCAGGACATCATTGCTATCCTTGGTATGGATGAGTTGTCTGAAGAAGATAAATTGATCGTTCACCGCGCTCGTCGTGTTCAACGTTTCTTGTCTCAACCGTTCCACGTTGCTGAGCAATTTACAGGGATCCCGGGATGTTTAGTTGATATCAATGATACAATCAAAGGATTCAACATGATCATGGATGGTGAAATGGATAAATATCCTGAAGCAGCATTCAACTTGAAAGGTGGAATCGAAGACGTAATTGAGGCTGGTAACAAAATGTTAGCTGAAGCATAAACAGACTGAAGACCGAAGACTAAAGACTAAAGACTCATTGTCTCTGTCTATTGTCTAATGTCTTTTGTCTCTAATCTTAGAGATATGCAAGTAGAAATTATCACTCCTGAAACGGTTCTTTACAAAGGTGAAGCTGAAGCAGTTCAACTTCCTGGGTTAGATGGCTCGTTCCAGATTTTGAATAACCACGCTCCTATCATTTCGGGATTGAAAGAAGGTTCAGTTAAGATCGATCTTACAAACGCTTTCGTTCCAAATGAAAAAACGAGTAGCGCTTTGAGCACTTCTTCTAACGGAAAAGTACTTAACGTGGCTATCAAAGGTGGAGTTTTGGAATTTCAAAACAATAAAATGATCGTATTAGCTGAATAATACGTAGTAATAAACAAAAAAAGAGGGGTCTCGGTTAACACTGAAATCCCTCTTTTTGTTAAGGTCTGTTATAAAACAATTTATTTACCGAACAATAAAAGATTCTTTCATTAATTTCGTTTAACATACATGGATTTACGAAGTCAGATCATACCTCAAGGAGTACCGCAGCATATTGCTGTGATTATGGATGGAAACGGACGCTGGGCCAAGAAACAAGGTCGCGAACGTTTGCTTGGACATTCCTTTGGTGTAGATTCCGTTAGAGCAGCTCTTACAGGTGCGAAAAATATTGGCGTGAAATTCATTACCATGTACGCCTTCTCCACAGAAAATTGGAATCGTCCGCAAGACGAAGTTGAAGGATTAATGGATCTTTTGGTAAAAACCATCGCCGGAGAAGTTGACGAATTGAACGCACAAGATGTTCGCTTGTTGAGTATCGGTGATGTTCACGGTTTGCCTGAAGATTGTCAGTTGGAATTACGCAACGCCGTTGAATCCACAAAAAACAATCAAACAATTAGCCTTGTCATAGCACTTAACTATAGCTCTCGTTGGGAAATTGCTGATACGATTAAACGTATTGCCAACGACCAACAATCGGGCAAAATTGCAAATGCTGAGATTAACGACGAATTGATTTCGTCTTATTTAAATACTGCTGGAATTCCAGACCCCGAGCTTGTTATTCGTACAAGCGGTGAACAACGATTAAGCAACTTCCTTTTGTGGCAAGCCGCTTATTCCGAGTTCTACTTCACCCCCGTTCTCTGGCCCGATTTCAGAGAAGATGATTTATACAAAGCCGTGATTGACTATCAAAACAGAGAGCGCCGCTTCGGAATGGTCTCAGAACAACTTTGAACATGAAAAACCTCTTCCTATTATTAATTTGTCTTCTTTCACTAAGTGCGTTTGCGCAAGGACCTGATTCCTTAACCGGACCAACTACAATTGGTGGTGAAGACTTCGACTATGCTAAACCAAAGAAATATATTCTTGGTCCTATCAAAATTGAAGGTGCCGATAATTACGATCATCAAGCCATTAAATTGATTGCCGGACTTCGTCAGGGTGAAGAAATCATGATTCCTTCTGATAAGATCTCCAATGCTATCAAAAACCTTTGGGATGAAGGACTTTTCTCATCCGTTGACATCGTTTCTGAACGTGTTTCCGCAGGTGTGATCTACCTTATTATTCGTTTACAGCCGCGACCAAAGATTAGCCGAATCAAGTATTCCGGTATTCCAAGACGAGATGTAGACAAAATTCGTGAGGAAGTAAAACTAAATTCCGGGAAAACAATTACCGAGAATCTCGTGTTCAACACCGAGAGCATTATCCGCAACTACTTCAAGGAAAAAGGATACAACAACGTTAACGTAAATATTATCCGCATTCAGGATACTTTGATCAATAACTCTGAAATTTTCCAGGTAGCTATTAATCGTGGTGAAAAGGTTAGAATTAAAGAAATCATTATCGACGGTGCCGTTTCAGTAAAAATGTGGAAACTGAAAAGCGCGATGAAAGACACCAAACAAAAACGTTGGTGGAGATTCTTTAAGCGCTCTAAATTCAATTCAACGGCTTACGGAAGAGACAAAGATGCTGTTCTCGACAAATTAAGAAGTACCGGGCTTCGTGATGTCTTCCTTGTTACCGATTCAGTTTATCAGATCGATGAGCGAAACATGGGAATTTACATGCGTATCGACGAAGGTGCAAAATACTATTTCGGAAACATTTCATGGGTGGGTAATACAAAGTATTCTTCAGGAATGCTGGATACCGTTCTTGGAATTAAATATGGTGATGTTTACAACAAACCTCTTTTCGAGCAGCGTGTTTTCCAAAGTCAGGATGGTAGAGACATTACTTCACTTTACATGGACCGTGGGTACTTGTTCTTCCAGATAAATCCAGTGGAAACAGGTGTAAATGAGAATCACATCAACTACGAGATGCGTATCATGGAAGGTAAAGAAGCCCGTGTTCGCAACATTATCATCAAAGGAAACAACAAAACAAACGAACACGTTATCCGTAGAGAAATACGTACCAAGCCGGGAGATTTATTCAACCGTAACGACATTATTCGTACACAACGTGAATTAGCTCAGCTGGGTTATTTCAACGAACAAGGATTCGCGGTGAATCCTATTCCTAATCCTACCGACGGAACGGTAGATATCGAATACATTGTTGAAGAGAAAAGCGCAGATCAAATCGAGCTTTCTGGAGGTTACGGTGCCGGTAGAATTATCGGAACATTGGGATTAACTTTCAGTAACTTCTCAATGCGTAATTTCTTCAAAAAAGGAGCTTGGTCGCCGCTACCAACTGGAGACGGTCAACGCCTTTCTATTCGTGCACAAAGTAATGGTAGATATTACCAGGGATACAATTTATCCTTTACTGAGCCTTGGATGGGTGGAAAGAAACCGAATTCATTTAGCTTTGGATTGAATCACACTTCATTCTCAAGTTACGCATCTGCGACATTGAAGAAATCAGATCCAAGTTATTCAGGAATTGCCATTTCAGGAGCATCAGTTGGTTTAGGAAGAAGAAAGAAAATTCCAGACGATTACTTTAGTGCTTACTACGAATTGGCTTACCAATATTACGATGTAAGAAACTATACTTCTTACTTCCCATCATTCAGCAATGGATATTCAAATGATATCAGTTTAAAATACGTTCTTCAACGTAACTCTATCAACTCACCGATTTACCCGCAAGACGGTTCACGCCTTTCGTTCAGCGCGAAAAGCTCTATCCCTTACAGCGTATTCAGAAACAAAGACTTCACGAATGCAAGTATGCAGGATCAGTACAAGTATTTGGAGTACTTTAAGTTGAAATTGACTGGTGAATATTACTTGCCATTAACGAAAGACAAAAAATTGGTACTATCTCCGCGTTTCGGATTTGGTTTAATGGGCGGATACAACAAAACAAAAGGATTAACTCCGTTTGAGCGTTTTGTACTTGGAGGTTCCGGTTTATCAGGTATGACAAGTTTTGCTGGTCGTGAGATCATTGCTTTACGCGGTTACGACGATAACGAATTGTCATCAAGTGGTGGTGATCCTGTAATTACTAAATATGCTTTGGAATTACGTTACCCCATCTCATTGAATCCACAGGCAACTGTATTCGTTCTGGCATTTGCTGAAGCAGCGAACACGTACACATCTTTGAGAACGTTTAATCCGTTCAATGTGAAAAGAAGTGCCGGAGCTGGAGTTCGTATTTTCTTACCAATGTTTGGTATGTTAGGATTGGACTACGGTTGGGGATTCGATACTTTGGATCCGCACTCAAGTGGTTATTTGAACGGTTTGGATCTACAGCGTGCTAACAAAGGTTATGCAGGTAAATTTACATTCACTATCGGTATGAACCTTGGTGAGTTGTAAGCTCATTCCGAAACATATCCAACTGTGAACAATAAAATTGCTATATTCGCCGTTCTTAGCTATTTCGCTTAAGATTTTGACTATGAGAAACCTGCTTTTCTTCCTTTTTGTAATACTTGGCACGAGCTTTGTCAGTTCGGCACAGAAGTATGGCTACATCGATTCGGAGTTCATTCTTGGCAAGATGCCAGAATACAAAGACGCCAAAGATCGATTAGACAAACTCGCTGAACGTTGGACCAAAGAAATCGAAGAACGCTATGAATTGATCAAAGTAAAAAAAGAGAATTTCTTGCGCGAACAAGACCTTCTTCCTTCAGAGGAAAAAGCAAAACGCGAACAAGAGATCAAAACGCTTGAAACAGAAGCCATGGAAATGCAGAAAATGCGTTTCGGTGTTTCAGGTGAATACTTCCAGAAACGTCAGGAACTGATTAAACCAATTCAAGATAGAGTATACGAAGCAATGCAAGCTGTTGCCTCAAAAAGAAACTACTCATTTGTTTTCGATAAAGCCAACCAAAGTAATCTGGTTTTTGCCGACAGCAAATTTGATATCAGCGACGAAGTTTTAAAAGAACTGGGAGTAAGTAAATAAGTAAGCAGATTCAACTGAATCGACCATAAACAACACAAAACACAACAAAAACAATGAAAAAACTATTTTTCGCCCTTTTATTAGCAGTTATCTCAATTACATCTGTTAACGCTCAATCTAAAATGGGTCACGTTAACTCGCAAAAAGTTCTTGACACAATTCCATCTCGTAAAAAAGCAATTCAGGAAATTGGATTGATCGAACAAAATGGAGTAAAAGAATTAACTGATATGGATAGCACATTGCAAACAATGATTGCTTTTTACCAAGCTCACCCGGAATGGTCTGACTTAGTAAAGCGCAGCTACGAAGGACAAATTCGTGATCTTCAAACACGTATCCAAACACGTGAGCAATCAATTGATCGTGATTTGCAAATGTATTCTGCTGAGTTAAATAAGAAAACATTGGATATGGTGAAGAAAGCTGTAAACACAGTTTCAACTGCCAAAAAACTGAATTACGTAATCGACGAATCGGTGCTTTTGTTCAACTCAGGTGGAACGGATATAACCAACGAAGTAATTACAGAAGTTCTTAGACTTGACGCTATCAAGTAATAAGTACTTTAAACGATATAAAAACCCCGTAGTAGATGTTTCCATCACTACGGGGTTTTTCTTTGCAGTCAAATTTCGATACGATTCCTCCTCTCGCCGGAATCACATGTTTGACTGAAGGCATTTGACAGTCAGGCTCAATCTAACAATTGATTTTTGAGAACGTGATTTCACGAATTCGTAAAATCATGAATTCATGTTTTCGTTAAGCTTCAATTATTTACCATGGTAATTATATTTTTCGTAAATTAGCACCATGGAACGTAAATCATTTATTCGATCTATGCTAGGATTTGCCGCACTTGGAAGCCTGGGCTCTGCCCTATCGCTCAAAAACCTTCTTTCTGAAGAAGATTATACTTATCCCGTTTTGTTTATCGGACACGGTTCGCCAATGAACGGAATTGAAGACAACAACTTTTCACAGCAATGGAAAAAGCAGGTGGAACATTTGCCAACTCCCAAGGCTGTTTTGGTGATCTCAGCACATTGGTTAACGCGAGGAACATACATTACGGCCATGGAACAACCCAAAACGATTCACGATTTTGGTGGTTTCCCACAAGAGTTGTTCGACGTGCAATACAAAGCTCCGGGGTCACCTCTTGTAGCTGAGCAAACCAAGAACCTGATAACGTCTACATCGGTTGGTTTGGATCACGAATGGGGATTAGATCATGGAACATGGACCGTTGTTCGACATATGTATCCGAATGCATATGTTCCGGTTTTACAATTAAGTATCGATTACAATCAACCCGCACAATATCACTACGAACTCGCAAAACAATTAAAAGAATTACGAAAAATGGGCGTTCTGATCATTGGAAGCGGAAATATGGTTCACAATCTTGGAAAAGTTGCCTGGAATAAACTCAATGAACCCAACTACGGTTATGACTGGGCAATTGAAGCTCATGAACTATTCAAAAAATTGGTTCAGGAAAAAAACCACCAATCACTTATAGATTACCAAAAACTAGGAAGTTCAGTAGCATTGGCAATTCCCACTCCCGACCATTACTATCCATTGATATACACCTTGGGTGTTTCTGATGAAAAAGACAATATTGCCCTTTTCAATGATGAATTGGTTGGGGGCAGCTTGAATATGACTTCGGTACAGTTTGGGTAAAGGTAATTATGAATGTAATAATGATGAATTATCAAGATAGCAGGGACTTGACAATTAGTTCATTCATAATTGATAATTCATTCTATTTCTCATTACTTTTGAACCATGACTAAAGCTGGTCCAATTGGTGTTTTTGATTCCGGATACGGAGGATTATCTGTTCTAAGTGAGTTACGAAAGAAACTTCCACAGTACGATTATCTGTATTTGGGTGACAACGCTCGTGCGCCATATGGTTCGCGGAGTTTTGATGTCATCTACGAATACACCTGGGAAGCTGTTCAACATTTGTTCGACGAGGGTTGTTCGCTGGTTATTTTGGCGTGTAATACAGCTTCAGCAAAAGCACTTCGAAACATTCAGCAAAAACAATTACCGCTCTTAGATAGCACGAAAAGGGTTCTGGGAGTTATTCGTCCGAGTACGGAGGCGTTGGAAAAGAGCACAAGCTCCAAACATGTTGGAATTCTAGGTACTGAAGGAACAGTGAAATCGGAAAGCTACATTATTGAGTTGGGTAAGATGTCTCCGGAGTTAATCGTCACCCAACAAGCATGTCCTATGTGGGTTCCGCTCATTGAAAACAATGCGTTCGATTCTCCTGGCGGCACATTTTTCTTACAGCAGGATTTAATTTCACTTCTACAACAAGATCCCAAAATCGATACGATATTACTTGCTTGTACACATTACCCATTGATCAAGCATCGTTTGGAAGAATTGCTTCCTGACAATATTCAAGTCATTGCTCAAGGTGAACTTGTTGCGAATAGTTTAGTAGACTACATGCAGCGACATCCGGAAATTGATGCACTTTGTTCAAAGGAATCCAAAACGAGATACCTCACTACAGAAAACGCAACTGATTTTTCAGCAAAAGCTTCCACTTTTCTGGGAGAAGATATTGTTGCAGAGCACATCCACTTATAGTTTCGCTCTTCTCACTTAAAAAGAGGGATGACCACCCTCCTTTAATATTCATCACAAGCAGCGCTTGCTCTTCTCAAGGGAGGAGACAAAATATGCTACTAATTCAACACAAAAGTAAATGCAAGCTTCAGTGTAAGTGTTTTAGATAAATCCGGTGAAACCAATGCTCCGAATGGAACAAACGCACCAATACCAAATCCTGAAGTATTTAAAATCAAGACATTTTCCAGAAATGCTCCTGTTTCGTAATATCCTTTTCGCATATCAGGAACCACCACGTTGTGATTTTCAGCATTTGAGAAACTTCCGGTTCCCATAGCGTAATGAACTCCCAATCGTGGGGCTGTCCATTTCAGATTCGTTTTCAAGCTCTTTGTAGTGTATCGAACGAAAAACGCTGTGAACTTATCGTTGTAAAACGTAGAAGCCGACATCGTCTCAAATGAATTTGGAACAGATAAATTCCAATTTCCTCCGGTTCCCGAAGCTGCATTCAGCATAAATAAAGGAACATTACCCAATGTTTGACTTCCCATCAACTTCAATTGCAGTAAACCAGCTGCACGAATTTGAACACGTTGTGTAACTTCCAGGGCAAAACGTTGGTAGTTTAGGGTACTCATTTCCAATCCTTTTAAACCAAGCACTGCTGCAAACCGAAAATGTGGTTTATTGGATGCCGTTACAACACGTTTACCAGCTAAAAAAGTCACTTTGTCGCCAATTCCCCAAACCAATTCACCACTGATCTCGTGCTGATCCAATTTCCGCAATGTATCGTCGTTCAACTTGAACCAATAATCCTGAGTAAACGTAACTCGTTGATAAGATGTTCCTATTCTCCAACCCAGTGTTGGACGGAAATACCCATTCAATCCAACCGAAGCAATGCGCTGTTTGTCCATTTTGGAGATATAGAAATCCTGATAAACCGAATTCAATTGAATCACATCTCGCTGCGGATAGAAAATAGAACCTCCACGTTCTGCAATATCATCTTGATAGCGCATGTCCATTTTCAGAAACCGTTTAGGTGAAAGTAATACACTCATGTATGTTCCGTACTTCCAGGCTTTATCCCGATTTCCGTAAGCACCATAACCACCAATGGTCACTCGTTTCATCAGTTTCGGACTATTCTCCAATCCCAAACCAAAACGGTAACCTTCGTATTCATGATAATTGAACAATCGCGCCAAATCAAGCTGCGCATAACCGATTGGAATCTTTCCACTGGCTAATGAGCTAATGAATCCCATTTTTTTATCGAACTTGTATACCTTACCAATACTATCTATCAATTCGTAGGTTCGTTCCTCCTTCTCGGAAAGCTCATTTACCCGTTCTTTCTCCCAATGAGCTGAATCTTTATCTCCAGCATCGATATTGGTAATCACAGTAGCAGCATTAAACTTCTCACCTTTCATATCAACATCGTACTTCAAATCTTCAATGTACGTTGTTCCTTTAGCAATCATGTAGGCATCGGGAATTGAATCCGTCACCTTCAAAGAAGCAAAAACAGCTTCGGTAGACAATTTTGCAGGAAACCAACGACCTTCCACATATTGATATTCCTGAGTGATCTTCGCATAAAACGTTTCCTTTTTCTCGGCAGGTGCAGCAATTACTTTTTCAATGGCGTAGTTCCTCGAGTTAATAAAAATCTCTCCTCGCAATCCTTCAAAATTTTTGTCTTTTTGAGGACGAAACTTAATATGGAATGTAGAATCTCCGCTTTCCGAAACAATGGTTTCCATCAATTGAAAAACATAACGTCGTGTATTCCCGAAAGCAATTGGACTAATAAAGGTTTCACCAAAAATGCTGAACTGATTTTCATAAAAATGAAACGTTTGAAGTTCACTCGCAAAAGTGGAAAATGTGGGATCTTTGAAACCAGAAACTTTGTACGCAGTTATCTCTTCTTTTTCTCGAAACGGTGGTTCAAAATATTTTTTAGTTGTGCTTTCCATCAAAAACAAATGCTGTCCATCGAAGAATTTCTTCATTTCAAGGAGATTACTGTCTTTTGTATCCGCTGGAATTTTCGCCAGAGCCTCAGGATTCATGGTTACATAAAACTTGCTGTAGCCATTGTAGATGTATGATGATTTTCCATTGGGATGATTCGATTTTCGGTTGTCGGCCGCTTTCGACATAATGCGATTCGCTTCCTCATCAACACTCGAGATCACCACTTCATCCAGTGATTTGCCTGAAGATTGAAGACCAATAGAAAGCTGGTTCGTTAGTAAAATGGTTGTATCACGATAGCCCGTAACGTGAAAGGCAGCATTTGACTTTTTACAATCAATCGTAAAATAACCATCAATATCTGCAAGAAGGGTTTTGCTCTCACAAGTAATTTTCGTAAACGGAATGGGTTCACCTGTTTCTAGGTCAACAACCTGTATTTTTTGAGCGTTGGCTGAAATGGAAATAAAAACCACGCTAAGCGCGAGTAAACAGTTTTTCATAGTTGGGGTGTTGCTTTTCAGACTAAAACGATCCTAAAAAGTTACAGTAAAGTTAATATTACTTGATCGTCCGAAGTCGGTCGGTTTCCACAAATATTTAGCCAAGATTGAAAGCAAGTTCAAAACCTATGATATTCAGGGTAAAAACGAAATGAAGAGATTAAATCATTCATTCGATTTCAACTTTCCTCTTTTGTCTTTCCGTTTTCCTCTGATTCTCCGTACTTTCGTTTGTACCATGCAGAACGCCCGACGAAACGATAATTTGAATATTTTGAGACACCTCAGTGTTCGTCGTTTTTTCAATTTGGTCGCGCTGAAATTCAGCTTCTATTATTCAAGGATTACCAAACGAGCGTTAACTTTCGGGAAACCGTTTTCCTTAAGTATCGAACCAACTACGGCTTGCAATTTAGGTTGTCCGGCCTGTCCGAGTGGTTTAAAGATCTTTACCCGACCTACCGGAAAATTGGATCTAACAGAACACAGACAGTGGCTGGATCAATTGGCACCGACTGTTTTTTACATCAACTATTATTTTCAGGGCGAACCATTTTTGCATCCTCAATTTTTGGAGATTGTGAAAAGCGCAAAACAAAAACGGATATATACGGCAACATCAACCAATGCGCATTTCATTGACGATAAAAAAGCGAAGGAAATTGTTGAGTCGGGTTTGGATCGATTGATCATTTCCATAGACGGTCTTACACAAGAAACATATGAATCGTATAGAGTTAACGGCACTTTGCAAAAAGTAATCGACGGCTCAAAAGCGCTAACAAAAGCGAAAGAGGAATTGAAAAGTCAGACGCCTTACCTCATTTTTCAGTTTTTGGTGGTGAAAGCGAACGAACATCAGGTTGAAGAAGTTCAACAATTGGCCGACGAAATTGGAATAGACGAAGTACGCTTCAAAACTGCTCAGGTTTACAACTATGAAAACGGAAACGAATTGATTCCTGAAAACGAGGAATATTCTCGTTATATCAAGCAAAAAGATGGAACCTATCGCGTGAAATTTGTTGGTGGAAATCACTGTTGGCGCATGTGGAGTTCAAGTGTGATCACTTTCGACGGTCAAGTTGTTCCGTGCTGCTTTGATAAGGATGCTGAACATCCACTTGGTTCTTTGAAAACGCAATCCTTCAACCAAATCTGGAAAAGTGAAGAATACGTTGGTTTCCGAAAAGCAGTATTGACCGATAGAAATCAAATCGACATTTGCACCAATTGCTCAGAAGGTGCTAAGGTGTGGGTCGAACAATAATTATCAATTATAAATGATTTAATTATCAATTCCGACTCCAAAACCGAAAGCTATCTTGACAATTAATAATTGATCATTATTGGCGCATATTTCTCTTTTTAATTTTCCATTTTCAATTCTCAATTAAAATTATCTTTGTCCCACTAAACACGAAATTATGTACGGAAAAATAAAAGAGCACCTTTCTGGTGAACTAAATGCGATACAAGAAGGAGGAATTTTTAAGCGCGAGCGCATCATTACTACTCCGCAAGGAGCACGTGTAAATGTTAGTTCAGGTGATGAAGTGGTGATTATGTGTGCTAATAATTATTTGGGACTTTCTTCACATCCTGAAGTGATTCAAGCGGCAAAAGATGCTTTGGATACGCACGGTTTCGGAATGTCTTCTGTTCGTTTTATTTGTGGTACACAAGATATTCATAAAGAATTAGAAGCAAAAATTGCCAAGTTCTACGGAACAGAAGACACGATTCTTTATGCAGCAGCTTTCGATGCAAATGGTGGTGTTTTCGAGCCTCTTTTTGGAGAAGAAGATGCAATCATTTCTGACGAATTGAACCACGCTTCTATCATTGATGGAATCCGTTTGTGTAAAGCAGCTCGTTACCGTTACAAACACAGCGACATGGCTGATTTGGAAGCACAATTGATTAAAGCGCAAGCTCAACGTCATAGAATTATTGTTACAGATGGCGTTTTCTCTATGGACGGAGATATTGCTCGTATGAACGAAATCTGTGATTTGGCTGATAAATACGATGCATTGGTAATGACTGACGAATGTCACAGTGCTGGTTTTATTGGAAAAACGGGTCGTGGTGTTCCTGAATACCACAACTGTATGGATCGCGTTGATATCGTTACAGGAACTTTAGGAAAAGCACTTGGTGGGGCAATGGGTGGTTATACAACCGGAAAGAAAGAAGTTATTGAATTGCTACGTCAACGTTCTCGTCCATACTTATTCTCAAACTCTCTTGCTCCTTCTATCGTTGGTGCAGCTAACAAAGTGTTCGACATCTTAGGAAGCTCAACTGAGTTACGCGATAAGTTAGAATCGAACACAAAATATTTCAAGGAAAGAATTATCGCAGCTGGTTTTGATATCAAACCCGGAGATTCTCCTATCGTTCCGATTATGTTGTACGATGCTGCATTGTCTCAACAGTTCGCCGATAAATTATTGCAAGAAGGTGTTTATGCTATCGGATTCTTCTATCCAGTTGTAGCAAAAGGTGCAGCTCGTATCAGAACACAAATTTCTGCTGCTCATTCTATCGAAGATTTGGACAAAGCAATTGCAGCGTTCATCAAAGTTGGGAAAGAATTGAACGTAATAAAGTAAAGCAAAAATCAAAAGTTAAAAGTCAAAAGATGGTTGAATCCCGAAGTTTCGGGAAAGTCCTCTTTTGACTTTGATTTTTATTACTTTTGCGGTTTCCAATATTTTTGGAGCACACACTAAAAACACTTTTTACATGACAAGACCGCTTCTTGTTTTAGTCGTTGCGTTGATTTCATTGACTTCAATGGCACAAATGAAACGCGACGTTTCTGGTTATTTCCGTGACTTAAGAACCGACGGTGCATTGGATGATGTTCCAGTTCAGTTGGTAAACCAGAAAACAGGTAAGAAATACCTTACTACTACTGATGCTGACGGTAAATTCTTTTTCAAGGATGTACAGCTAGAGGCTGCAGACACCGTAAAATTCAACTTATCTGTAGCGGATAAAAACTATAAAGAAGAAACTTTCGTTGTAAAAATCGATACTGATCATACATCAGAGTACAAAATGGATCAAAAGAATCCATTCCGCTCTTCAACGAAAGTAACATGGTTGTTCAACTGGGGAGATTCAGGTGAGAAAGAACATTACTGGTCACACCTTGTGGCAAAGATCATTTTGGTGATTTATGGTATTTGTTTGGTTTTGGTATTCTTCTACTCTATTCTTCAACTTTCACTTTCAATTGCTTATGCGAGAAACAGAAAGAAGGTGGCAACTAAACCTGAGATTCCGTTTGACCCTGAAAACGCGCATAGAGTAACTATTCAGTTGCCAATGTATAACGAAGAATATGTTGCAGAACGCATCATTGAAGCATGTGCGGCTTTCGATTATCCAAGAGATAAATTCGACATTCAGGTTTTGGACGATTCAACGGACGAAACAAAAGATATTATCGCTGCAAAAGTTGCTGAAGTTGCCGCTCGCGGAATTCAAATTGCACACATTCACCGTGTTGACAGAACCGGTTACAAAGCCGGAGCACTTGATTCAGCAATGGATCAGGTAAAAGGTGATTACATTGCCATTTTTGATGCGGATTTCGTTCCTGAACCAGATTGGTTGAAACGTGTAATGCCAAACTTCGATTCAGATGATATCGGAGTAGTACAAACGCGTTGGGGACACTTGAACAAAAAATACTCATTGCTTACAGAACTTCAGGCTTTTGGTTTGAATGGTCACTTTGCCGCTGAACAAGGTGGTAGAAATGCAGCAGGACACTTTATCAATTTCAATGGAACTGGCGGTGTATGGCGCAAAAAGTGTATTGAAAGCGCTGGTGGTTGGGAACACGATACACTGACTGAAGATTTGGATTTGAGCTACCGTGCACAATTACGCGGATGGAAATTCAAATACATGGAAAACATTGTTGCACCGGCTGAATTGCCAATTACAATGTCGGCATTGAAAGCACAACAGCACCGTTGGATGAAAGGTGGAGCTGAATGTTTCGTAAAAATGTGGAAAACGATCTTAACATTTAAAGGGGTGAAATTGAGCGACCGTATTCACGGAATGTCTCACCTTTTCAATTCTTCAGTTTTCGTTTTCATTCTGATCATGTCGTTGATGAGCTTGGCAGTATTGCATATCAAAGACAGCTTCTCTGATTTGAACTACGTCATTAAATTTGGTTCGGTATTTATTTCCAGTACTGTTTTCTTAATGTATTACTACTGGTTGGCATACCGCGACAAAACAAGCAATACATTTACATCTTTCTTCCGTTTTGTTGGTCGTTTCTTCCAATTCCTTGTTGTTTCTCTAGGATTGTCATTGAGTAACACCGTCGCTGTATTGGAAGGTTATTTAGGAATTAAATCTTCGTTTGTAAGAACTCCTAAATTCAATGTAAACAGCAAAAAGGAATTCAAAGGAAACAAATACGACAAAAAGAGCATTTCACTTATCACGATCGGAGAAGGAATCTTGATGATTGTTTTTGGTTTCACTGCAGTGAATAGAGCAATCTACATGGATTTCGGAATGGTTCCGTTCCACGCGATGCTGGCTACAGGATACGGATTGGTATTCTTCAGCACATTGAAAGAATTGAAAAGATCGTAAGATCCATTTCAAATAAAAACTGAAACCATCTGTGAAAGCAGGTGGTTTTTTTGTTTTAGTGCACACGTAAACTATACAACTTTTCTTAGCAAGATTTAACACCATATCCTCATCATTATTCCTACCTTGGAAAAGATCTGTTTCCACATAAAAGAGGAAATACAATTGAAGAAGTATGGTTTACAGAATTCTGTTTTTTATCGTTTTGAACTTTGCCGCATTGGCCATTGGTAGTTATTATACAAGCGATGGTGTTCCTTCAGATTGGTATGCAAATTTGAACAAGGCACCATGGACGCCTCCTGGTTGGGTCTTCGGGTTCGCCTGGACAAGCATTATGATTTGTTTTGCGATTTACATGGCTTACGGATCCAAATTGATTAACTCACGCGGTTTTTACATCATGTTTGCTGTTCAATGGGTACTCAATGTATTATGGAATCCGGTTTTCTTCTATTCACATAACATTGCCTTTGGATTGATTATCATCAGCGCTTTGACAATTCTCATCATGGTGATGTTCTACAGATACTGGCCAGGCTTAAAGGAAAAATCCTTTTGGTTGGCGCCTTATTTGGTATGGATGTTAATTGCAACGTCGTTGAATGCGTATATATTTTTCAAAAACTAATAAGGGTGAGGGTGACTGAGCGGAGTCGAAGGCCGCCCCTACCAATTTTCAATCAACATCATTTCAAACCTTTATACTCCTTTATCCAAACCGAATCCGTGACATCACGCAGCAAATGCCAAAAATTCGTGTCCATAACATAATCGTTATCTAAATACGAAATGTTATAACGTTCTGCCAGGTACTTGGTTTGTTTCAACGAAGGACTATAAATTCCTACACTCCAACCACGTTCGTTTGGCCCACCTCTTGCGGGATAATCAGCATAACGTATCTTCCATAAACTATCAAACGCAGCGCAGTAGGTGTATTTCTTCATGAATTCCTTTTTGAAGATTACACCACCTTCAATCTTGTTCTGTTCGAACAAGTTTGTCATCGTTGGATTGTATGGCGTCGGCCAATCGCCACTAAGAACATGAATAAACTCATCTCGGGTATAGAATCGTTGTTCTTTGATTGTTCCGGTAGCGTTGTATTTGATCGCAACATAATTCACCATCTGTCCGTTCGCTACCAAACCAATGCGCACACCGAAGGCAACACGTTCCGTTTTTTCAGGAGATGTGAGTCCTACGAATAGGCAGAGTAGCAAAATCAATCCAACAGATTTCATGCGATTTCTTAAACGTAAAATCGTACCAAATAGTTTCAAATGAGGAACTAAAGTGTTATTGAAACACATCCTTCAAATAGTTTTGACTTAGGCACATCGGTTTTAATAGCTAAAATATTAAAACCAGACACCAATGAGGTTAACACAGCATATTCTAAATCAACTATGTTTCTATGCGAAAAGTCTATGTGACTATGTGGAACAAATAAAGAATCAAAACACAGATTTAAAATGCTATTTATCAATGATTTAAGAATAATCATTGAGTTTAGGGTACGAATAAGGGTACTATTGTACTCCCAACGTTCCCAGAGGGTTATAAATAATCCTCTATATTCCCTCTAATTCCCGTTCTCAGGGGTTAAAGTAGCAGATGCATGGTGTTTAACAGCAACTTTCTCCTTTTTGAATGGGTGGACATTTCACTGTTCCGTAACTGCAATAAACGCAACAATCACCCTCCAACGGTTTTAGAACTGTTTTGCACTTCTCACAGTCGTAAAAATAAGTACATGCATCCGTGGGCATGATTTCATCCTTTTTGTGTCCGCAGTTGGGACAAGTAATGGTGGAATGCAATTCTACTTCCTCATCTGAATCACAACAACGACCATGTAATCTGTGGCGATAATAATCTACAATTGTTGCAACCAACAGTCCTAGCATTCCTGCATAAAGGAAATAGACCCAGTATTTGCTATTGTTGAAATGGTATCCGTAAAAGATCAGAATGGCACTTGGAATTGCAATCATGAGCGGATACATACATCTGTGTTTCCTGTATGAAATGAAAAAACCAACCAATGATACAACGACCATTATTTGAAAAATCCACATTGTCCAACCACCGAAAACCTCGAAACTACCCAAACCAAGTGCAGATGCAGCTAGCGCAAATATTGGAAAACAGCACGGTGAGAGAATTGCCACTAACAGCATTCCAATTACACCCCATTTGCTTAAATTTTTAGCCTTACTCATTATCACAAATAATAGGTTATTTAACTCTTGCGGAAACTACAAAACAGGAAATTTTGTGTGGTATCAAATGGTGTTGTATGATCCTCGGTTATACAGCGAATCTTTTCAAATCCGTTTTGCAATTCGGCAGTCAATGTTTCTTCACTGTACTGCTTGATGTCTAACCCACTGCATTTTTTCGGACCATTTTCGGAGAACGTTCCGATAGTTAAATAACCCGTTACAGAATTTCGGGCAGTTGTCATGTACTTTTCAATTTGTTCCGTAGTGGTCAAAAAGTGAAAAGCAGCTCTGTCGTGCCAAACGTCAAATGTCGTGTTGGGTTCAAACGCTGTAATATCACTCACGACCCAATTCACTAAATCGGCTTTTGATCCCAATCTTTCCTTAGCTCGTTCCAGTGCTTTTTCTGAAATATCCAAGACGGTAATGTTTTCAAAACCATCTTCCAATAAGAAATCAACCAGTTTGCTGTCTCCACCACCAATATCGATGATGCGTGCAGATTTTTCCAAATTCAACGAGCCTATAAATTCAAGAGACGTTTTTGGAACTTCCTGTGTCCAACTTACTTGGTCGGATGTTTTTGTTTCATAAACTGTTTCCCAATGTCCCTTGTTATCCATGTTTTCCATTTCTGATTTTATCAATTTTCTATTCTTCTCCTTTGCAACAACCATCACGTTGCTTGTAACCATTTGGATCAGCTTTCACTTCATCGGCATCAAAACCAAGTAGTGAAATCTCTTTACGAATTTGTTCAGGTGTGATTTTCTTAGTCCAATAAACTACAGTTGTCGTTTGGTCAGCTTCGTTGTAAGTTACCAACTGGATTCCTTTCACAAAAACCATTTCACTTTCCAATTTCCCTCCACACGTTTCACATACTTTACAATGACTGCATGTGTTCGGAGTTTTAACTGTGATTGTTTGTCTTTTCGGTGCTTTCTGTGCTACAACTAGTTGAGTAGCAAATAAAAATGCTATAAATAATATTGTTCTCATCTTCTATTTTTTAAGTTTTAATAATGCTTCATACAACAAGTCTTCATCGCCAGGAGAATAATTGTTTCTGGTATAAACAATCTCGCCACTCTCGTTGATCAAAAAGGTGTGGGGAGTATTACTAACGCCCATTGCTCTTTTAAAATCGCTATTTGAGTCCATCAAAACTAAGAATTCCCAACCATTTGCGTTTACCAAAGTCGGAACATTGTTTTTTGTCTTTTCATCATCAACCGATACTGCTACAATGGTAACTCCTGTTTCTTCCTGCCAATCGGCATAGAGTTCGTTTAATGTTCCCATTTCTCTTTTACAAGTTGGACACCACGATGCCCAAAACGTAATAATAATTGGTCCTTTAATACCTAAATTCCCTGTATTAACCTGTTCTCCGTCAACTGTGTTTAATGATACCGACGGCAGCTTTTTTTGTTCCTGTGCAAATGATATTACTGTAAATAATAGCATGGAAAGAACCAGTAGTTGTTTTTTCATACTTGACTTTTTTAGTTTAAAGTAGATGCATAAATCTACCATTTTATATAGTTCCAATGAAACCTAAACCAGTTTCACCCTTTGAATTCTAACAGCATTCAGAATGGCTAATAACGCTACTCCGACATCGGCAAAAACGGCTTCCCATAGGGTTGCTATTCCTCCCGCACCAAGAGCTAAAACAATCACTTTAACCCCCATTGCCAACATGATGTTTTGCCAAACGATCTTCTTTGTGAGTTTCCCGATTTTGATTGCCGAAACAATTTTTGACGGTTCATCGTTCTGAATGACAATATCAGCGGTTTCAATGGTTGCATCGCTTCCCAAACCGCCCATGGCAATTCCTGCATCTGCTAAAGCAATTACTGGAGCATCGTTCACACCATCGCCCACAAAGGCAAGGGTTCTTTTCTGATCCTTCAACGCCTGTACTTTTTCTACTTTATGTTCGGGAAGTAAATCACCAAAAGCTTCATCAACTGAAAGTGCTTTAGCTACTTTATTTACGATGCTTAGCTTGTCGCCTGAAAGCATAACTGTTTTGATTCCTAAACCGTGCAAATCTTTGATTGCTTGCTCGGCATCTTCTTTGATTTCGTCTGCAATGGTGATGTAACCCGCATATTTTCCATTTATGGCAACTACCACAATAGTTTCTACAATCTGTTCTAGTTCGGAATCGAAAGCAATAGCAAATTTCTTCAACAGCTTTAAATTCCCTGCTAAAACCTCTTTTCCATCTATTATTCCTTTCAAACCATGTCCCGAAATCTCTTCGACTTGCTGGATTGTAGCATTGTTAGGTGAATCTCCTGCAAATTGAACTATTGCTGAAGCTATAGGATGTGTTGATTTGCTTTCAATGAATGCAGTAAGCCTCAACAATTCCATTGGATCGATTCCTCCGGCAACAACTTCTTGCACGTTGAAAACGCCTTTGGTCAGTGTACCTGTTTTGTCCATCACCACAGTATCAATCTTGGTCATTACATCCAAGTAATTGGAACCTTTGAACAGGATTCCGTTTCGGGATGCCAAACCGATTCCGCCGAAATAGCCCAATGGAATGGAAATCACTAATGCACACGGACAGGAAATCACCAAGAATACCAATGCTCGGTACAACCAGTCTGAAAATTGATAATCAGACACGAACAAAGAAGGAAGTAAGCAGATTCCGACCGCCAGAAACACCACGATTGGTGTATAGACTTTTGCAAACTTTGAAATGAACAATTGGGTTTGGGATTTGCGTGAAGTGGCATCCTGAACCATTGCCAATATTTTGGAAAGCTTGCTGTCTTTGAACAAAGCAGTAACCCGAATATCTGAAACAGATTGAAGGTTGATCATTCCTGCCAATATGGTTTCGCCTTTTGCTTTGTTATCGGGTTTGCTTTCACCCGTTAATGCAGCGGTATTGAATGAGGCAGTATCGGAAATCAATTCACCGTCTAATGCTACTTTTTCTCCTGACTTTACCTGAATGACTTCTCCGATCTGAACTTCTGAAGGGGAAACACTTTTCAACTGTCCATCCCGCAAAACATTGACGGTATCAGGTCGAATATCAAGCAAGGCTTTGATGCTTCGTTTGGCTTTCTGTACGGCTAATGATTGAAACAATTCGCCTATGGAATAGAATACCATTACGGCAACTCCTTCGGAATATTCGCCAATAAAAAACGCACCGACTGTGGCAATGGTCATCAGGAAGAACTCGGAAAAGAATGCTCCTTTTGCGATGGATTTAACTGCATCGATCATCACAGGTAAGCCAACGGGAACGTATGCCACTAAATACCAAATGAGTTTGATGGGATCTTTGAAAAAAGCAGGTTTGAAGACCTGTTCGAACAATATTCCCGTTAACAAAAGTGTGAAACTTACGATTGCAGGAGCGTACTGCATCCAACTCGGTTTTTCTCCGTGAGAATGATCGTGCCCGTCTTCTGCTTCTTGTTCATGAACCTCACAACAACTGTGTGGAGTACCCGTTTTGGCATCTATCTTTTCTTCCAACGAACAGCACGTCATTCTGCCCTGTGCATCGTAGGTATGAACGTGATTTGGATCTTTACTAATCATATCTTTTAATTGAATAAGGGCAAAGAACTCAGAGATGAAAAAGTCATTACTTCATGTTAAGATCCTCCAAGCCTTTGCCCCAAGATTATTAATGAGCATGTCCGCCTTCTTCCTCGGAATTTTTCATTTTTGCTAACAAACTGTATGCTCCACGCACTACCAATTGCTTTCTCAAATCGAATCCTTCAGGAAGTGTGATTGCAACGAAACCTGCTTCTGCTTTTCCAACAACAATTTCCACCATTTTGAAGACAACGTTTTTCTCTTTGCCTTCCTGATGTTCTTTTTCTTTGATGAAAATGTAGGATTTACCCTCATAAGTGACAATGGCACTTTCAGGCACGGCAGTAACCATGGCATTATCTGTTTCAACCACGGCTTTCAAGTACATTCCAGGAATCAACTCTTTGTCGTTTTTGGTGATGTCGCAATGGATTTCTACACTGCGTTCACTGTTGATTTCTCTTCCAATCAATTTTACACGTGCTTCACGCTCCTTCGTTTCATTGGTCAAACTGAACAATACCCGTTGTCCTTCACGAATAGAGGGAATGTCTTTTTCGTAAACAGTCAATTCAACGTGTAACTCTGCGGTGTTTACAATTTCAATTAGCACATCGGTTGGGTTCACAAATGCCCCAATATTGGTGTTTACTTTGGTAACGTACCCCGAAATCGGAGAATACAGATTGATGGTGTTCTGAATTTTTCCGTTTTGAAGTTTATTGACATTGATTTTCAACAGTTCCAATCGGGATTTTAACCCTTCAATGCGCCCTTTTGCAGACAGGTAATTTGCCTTCGCCTGTTCCAATGATTTTTTGGCATTTATGTTTTCCTTTGCCAATTCTTTTTGACGCTCGTACTCTGAATTCAGAAACTCCAGTTGTCCGTAGTTTTCCAAATACTCTTGTTGCAATTGGATGTAGTCCTGATTTTCCATGATGGCAACAACTTGTCCTTTTGAAACTTTTGAACCTGGCAATAACTGTGTAGATTTTACGAACCCTGCCATGGGTGCGGAAACAGAAACTTTACTTTGAGGCGGAACATCTAAAAAGCCGTTCACAGAAATAACTCCACTAATGCTTCGTTTTTCGATACTTCCCAGTGAAATTTCAGCAGATTCATATTGCGCCTGTGTCAATTCAACTGTTTCAGCTTGTTCGTCGTGATGTTCTTCTTTCGGTTCCGTGCTTGCTTCTTCACCTCCGCAAGATGCAAGTAAACCAAGGAACGCTAAATATATTAACCAATTCGTTTTCATATCTCTAATTTTTCTATCATTCAGCCATTAGGTAGTTCAGGTAAAGCAGGCTTGAATTGTATTCGATTACTGCGTTTAAGTACCCTTCACCAATAGCTATTGTTTGCTGTGTATTTAATAAATGTGTCGTGAAATTGATTTCACCCAATTCGAATGATTTGATGGATTGCTTTTCAATCAGTTCGGCATTCGGCATGGCTGAAGTGGTGTAATAATCCATTAGGTTTTTACTCGATTGTACTTTCATTAGTGCCTTTTCGTACTCGCTTTGTAATCCGTTCAAATAACTCTCGTACTCCAAACTTTTCACGTCCCGATTAATGGAAGCGGCTTTAGCTTTGTTTAGATCAGGACCAAACCAAAGCGGAATGGTTAAACCAACCTGAAATCCTTGAAAACGATCTGAACGTCCTGCCAACTGGGTTGAATTTTCAGCAAGCAACCCACCGTATAGTGTTTGATTGAAATAGCCTACCCGAAACTCCGGAAGAGCCGAATTGGTCATAAGTTTTCGCTCATTTTCTGCAATGGCAATCTGCTGTTCCAAATACTCGGCTTGTGGATTGTTTTTCAATGCCGATGTATCTTGCAACGAAATCATGTTTAGTGGAGTGAGCGCGCTTACTTCGAATTGAACAGACGTTTTAGAACCTAACAAAAACTGTAATCTTCGGGCTATTCCATTCAACTCGGCATCTACTTGATTCTGCTTACTATGCACCTCATTCAAACGAGTTTCAACGGTTGTTTTTTCGAGTAATGATCCTTCTCCTGTCTGATAATTCAAATCGGTTGCTTTTGCAAAACGTTGCAACAAGGTGTCTTGCTTTGCTAACAGTTTTTTGTAGGAATTCCAGTAGGTACTTTGCGTGTAGAGCTGACGAATTTCGAAGGTCAACTCATTTTTAGATACTGCAAGTGCCAAAGTAGCCCCTTCGGATTGAGATTGTGCTAAATTCGACTTTGCAACAAATACCGTTGGAAAAGGAATGGTTTGCGAAATGGTAATGTTGTTATCGCCTTTGTAATAACTGTTGTACTGACCAATCATTACACTTACATCTGTTTTGGGCAATTCACTACTGGTTTTCTTCAACTGATCGTAATACTGGATTTGTTTCGATTTGGATTGCAAACTTTTATTGTTTGAGTAAGCAACCTGCAATGCAGAATCCAATGAAAGGGTAGTTTGTCCATATCCGAATTGCGCTACCAGTAAACCAAGAATGAGGATTCCGATTGGTTTGGTGATGAATCTTGTCTTTTTGTTCATGGCTTTCGGTCTATTTGTGAGGTAATAAATGCATGGAAGCACTACCAAAGTGAGTAATGTGGCAGTAATTAATCCACCAATAACAACGGTTGCCAATGGTTTTTGAACCTCTGCACCGCTTCCGTGAGAAAGTGCCATGGGCAAGAATCCGAGGGAAGCAACTGCTGCTGTCATTACAACTGGACGCAGACGGGTCTGCGTTGCTTTTAAAATGCGCTCTTTCACGTCGTCTATACCTTCTTTTTTCAAGTGGTTGAATTCTCCAATGAGAACAATACCATTCAACACGGCTACTCCGAAGAGTGCAATGAAACCGACTCCCGCAGAAATACTAAAAGGCATATCACGCAACCACAAGGCAACTACTCCACCAATTGCAGACAATGGAATGGCTGAAAAAATCAGCAAACTTTGACGCATGGAACTGAAGGTGAAATAAAGTAACATCAAGATGAGTAACAATGCAACGGGAACGGCTATTGACAAACGACCTCGTGCTTCTTGCAGGTTCTCAAATGTTCCGCCGTAAGTTGGATAATAACCAGGTGCAAAGTCAACGTTTTGTTCTACTTTCTGTTGAAGTTCTTTGACGAGGCTTTCTACATCTCGCCCACGCACGTTGAATCCAATGGTTATTCTTCGTTTTGCATCGTCTCGCTGAATCTGAATAGGTGCTAAATCATCAAAACAAACACTTGCTACTTGTGAAAGTGGAATCTGATTTCCATTAGGTGCTTTCACGTATAAGTTCTGAACGTCTTCGATACTTGTGCGCAGTTCCTTTTCCATTCTAACCACTAGATCAAAACGTTTTTCACCTTCATACACCAATCCCGCCGATTGTCCTGCAAATGCGGAATTGATAACGGTATTGATGTCTTCAATGTTCAAACCAAAGCGGGCAAGTGCATCCCGATCATAGGAAATAAGAATTTGACGTGCGCCTTTTACATTTTCGAGGTACAAATCAGTTGCGCCGTCGATAGTACCTACAATCCCTGCAATTTTCTTGGAGTAACTGGTCAGCATGTCTAAATCTTCCCCGTAGACTTTGATCACTACGTCTTGTCTTGCTCCCGTCATGAGTTCGTTGAAACGCATTTGAATGGGTTGCTGAAATCCGAAGGTAACTCCCGGAACATCTTCCAACTCCTCAGTCATCAGGTTAGCCAGTTCGTCTTTGTCTTTTGTTTTTGTCCAGTTTGATTTGTCTTTCAAAATCACCATCATATCGCAGGCTTCAATGGGCATGGGATCGGTGGGTATTTCTCCCGAACCAATTTTCCCAACTACCATTTCCACTTCATCGGGAAAACGCTCCAATAATATTTTAGAGCCTTTGTTCGACGCATCAATGGTTTCTTCTAAACTGCTACCAGACATCACACGGGTTTCGACCGCAAAATCGCCTTCGTCCAAGGAGGGAAGGAATTCTGCACCCAATTTGGTAAACAATAACAAAGACGCAACAAACAATACTACCGCAGAACCAATGATCCATTTCGGAACATTCAGTGCTTTGTTGATAATAGGATTGTACACTCGCTGAATGGCATCCACTAAGCGATCTGAAAAATTACGTTTGTGTTTGGTATTCTTGCTCAAAAACAAGGCACTCATCATTGGAACGTAAGTAAGGGAGAGTAGAAATGCACCCAAGATGGCAAAAGAAACCGTTTGCGCCATGGGCTTGAACATCTTTCCTTCAATGCCAACCAACGCTAAAATGGGCAGATAAACAATTAAGATAATGATTTCTCCGAATGCTGCCGATGAACGGATTTTACTCGCAGATTTATAGACTTCTTTGTCCATTTCATGTTGTGTCAGATTTCGATCAACTTGCAGGTGTTTCATGTGATGGAGTGTTGCCTCCACAATGATTACTGCACCATCCACAATTAATCCGAAATCTATTGCTCCCAAACTCATCAGGTTTCCTGAAACACCGAATAAATTCATCAATGAAATGGCAAACAGCATTGCCAATGGAATGACGGAAGCCACAATCAATCCTGCACGGAAATTTCCGAGGAACAAGACCAAAATAAATATCACTATCAGCGCACCTTCCAACAAGTTTTTTGAAACCGTTCCAATGGCACTGTCTACCAATTTTGTGCGATCTAAAAAGGGTTCAATGCGTACACCTTTGGGCAACGTTTTTTCAATTTGTGCAATCCGTTTTTTTACGTTCGCTATGACCTGCGAGGAATTTGCTCCTTTCAGCATCATCACAATTCCACCCACGGCTTCTCCTTTATCGTTGTAGGTTAAAGCTCCATAGCGAATGGCATTTCCAAAGCGAACCTGTGCCACATCCCGAATTAAAACAGGCAATCCGTTGTCCATTTGTTTCACAACGATACGTTTGATGTCTTCAATGCTTCCAATCAATCCTTCACTGCGGATGTACCAAGCATTTGGTTTTTTATCAATGTATGCACCTCCTGTGTTCTGGTTGTTTTTTTCAAGTGCGTTAAACACATCGGTTATGGTGATTCCCAAACTATTGAGTTTATCGGGGTTCAGGGCAACTTCGTATTGCTTTAGGTAACCTCCGAAACTGCTCACATCGGCAATACCTTCTACACCCAATAGCTGGCGGCGCACAATCCAATCCTGAATAGTACGCAGTTCCATAGCGGAGTACTTTTTTTCATACCCTTTTTTGGCGTGAATGGTGTATTGGTAAATCTCGCCCAATCCTGTTGTAACAGGTGCCAATTCAGGGATTCCAACACCTGAAGGAATCTCGTTCATAGCTACTGTTAGCCGTTCGGAAACCATTTGGCGAGCCTGATAAATGTCTACGCCATCTTTAAAGACAACGGTAACAACGCTTAATCCAAAGCGTGAAAAGGATCGCACTTCTTCAATCTCTGGTATGGTGGCAACCGACTGCTCCACAGGGTAAGTAACCAACCGCTCAATGTCCTGTGCCGACTGCGAGGGAGCGGAAGTAATAATTTGAATCTGATTGTTTGTAATATCAGGAACGGCATCAATGGGAAGTCTTGTCAATGAATAACTTCCCCAACCAACTAAAGCAAGCATTAGCATGCCTATAATTAGCTTATTCCTAATGGAAAAGCGAATAACTGCATCCAGCATAAAATAAAATTTAATGTAATAAATAGCTCTTCCGAAGGTATTCGGAATTTCGAGAAACGAGTGTATTAAGCTATTTTAGGCGGTTGCCAGATGCTTCCGTTGTATTCGGAAAAGGTAAAGCGGTAATCAGGTAATTCAGATTTTTCTTTGTCTACAACAACCGTTGTATGCTCTATGATCAGATTGGGTTCTTTTTTGAAAATATAAACCAATTGAGCTGTTCCATGGTTATGTGAAAAGGGGCAATTCTCCTGTTCGCTATCGTGATGTTCGTGTTTGTCGTGTTCCTGATCACTTGTAAAATGTTCACCAATAAATTCAAGAAACCCTATTTCATGGTGCTCCTCGTTGTGATGATTGTAATGAGCAATGAATTTTGGAACAAAAGAAAAGGCATGCGCTGTTTCTCCTGGGAAAGTAATCACCAGAACAAGAAACAAAACAAATGCTTTTTTCAGTTTATTCATTGGGCATAAATATAATGAAAAACAAGTGTTTCTGTCGTTGATTTTAAAAATTAAATGGTGAGGTTAGACGCCGTGTGAAAGTTGAAATTTTCCGCGAATGTCTTTGCTGAATTATAAAGTTACTTTTTCTATTAGAAATAGAAAACATAATTATTGCTTATTAGAGGAGTAAAAACAATTCAAAATTCCTTCAGAATTTGCATTGTATCTTTATCGAGTGAAAATTCTAATTATAGAGGACGAACTCGAATTATCAAAAGATATTATTGGATACTTGAATGCCCAAGATTATTTGTGTGAACTGGCAGCAGATTATAACCAAGCTATTGACAAAATTTCTGCATACACGTACGACTGTATTTTATTGGATTTAATGATTCCCTTTGGTAATGGTTTGGAAGTACTGGAAAGACTGAAAGCTGAAAAACGTTCGGATGGTGTTATTATCATTTCCGCAAAAGGTGCGCTTGACGATAAAATTAAGGGATTACAGTTGGGAGCGGATGATTATTTAGCCAAACCCTTTCATCTATCCGAACTATCTGCACGCATCTATTCAGTTATTCGTAGAAAGCAATTTGACAATTCGAATACCATAACACACGATGAATTGACAGTAGACATACTTTCCAAAACAGTTACGGTTGGCTCAAATATAGTTTCACTCACTAAAAAAGAATTTGATTTGTTGTTGCTCTTTTTGGGCAATAAGAATAAGGTCATTTCGAAGAATGCATTGGCAGAACATCTTTCCGGAGACATTGCAGATATGTTTGATAATCACGATTTCGTGTATGCTCATGTAAAGAACCTCAAAAAGAAGTTGACCGAAGCAGGATGCGATAATTATCTCAAAACAATTTACGGAACGGGCTATAAATGGGAACTATGAGTAAATTACTGGATAAACCTTTTCGATCATTCACCATTTACGCACTCGTTATTTTGGTATGCAGTGTTCCTGTCTACTATTTTGTTGTCGATGCTATTTGGATGGAAGAATTGGATGAACACAACTGGATCATCCGTAAACGAATGGAAAAGGGAATTCAAACGGCAAAAGTCGATGAAAAACAACTCAACCAAACACTTAAAATTTGGAATAAACTGCAACCGGGAACAAAGTTGGTCGCTATTGACGAAAAGAACATAACCCAAAATCGTATTTATACAACGAGAACCTACAATCCTTTCGAGCATGAAATAGATCGCTTCAGGGTTTTATCTACTGCGATTTGGGTGAATGAAAAACCTTATCAGCTGACGATCTCTACGAATGTCGAAGAAGCAGATGAAACGCTGATTGCAATTGCCTTTGTTACGGTATTTTTCTTTTTTCTTTTAGTTATTGGTTTTGTCTTTTTAAACAAACGAATTTCTAAAAAAAGCTGGAAACCATTCTACAAAACCCTGGATCAACTCAAGAACTTTGATCTAAGTAAAGACCAGCACATTCAATTTGAACAATCCGATATTGAGGAATTTGAAGAATTGAATCAAGAGCTGACCACATTGATTAAAAAGAATGCGACTACATTCAATCAACAAAAACGGTTCATCGAAAACGCTTCTCACGAATTGCAAACTCCTTTGTCTGTTTTAAAAACCAAAATGGATGTCTTGTTGCAGAATAACACCCTGTCCGAACAAGAAGCTTCGACTATTGAAGCGATCAATTCAAGTCTTTCCCGAATCTCGCGAATCAATAAGAATCTTTTGCTTTTAGCCAAAATAGAAAATCATCAGTTTGCAGAAGAGATGCCAGTAAATATTAAACAAACATTAGCAGAGAATATTGAATTGTTGGATGATTACTTTCAAAGCAAAGGTATTCACGTTCAAATGAACGTCGAACATTATTCCGTGAAATGTAATCCTACTTTATTGGAAGTGTTATTCAATAACTTAGCTACAAACGTGATTAGGCATGGTAATAAGAATGATATTTTACGAATTAATCTAACTGGCAATAAACTCACTTTTTCGAATACTGGGGCAGCCTCATTGAGTGCGGATAATTTGTTTATTCGTTTTGGAATTTCATCTTCTGAGACAACCAATAGCGGCTTAGGACTTGCAATCTCCAAAGAAATTTGTGATCGTTATAATTGGACGCTTTCTTATCAATTTAATGATCATTTACACGCCTTCAGTATTGAATTCTAAATGTCTTCAGAATCGGTTCGGAAGTTTGTCTTGTAACTTATAAAATAATCTTCATGAAACGATTAATCTTAACAGGAACATTGGCACTATCAATAGCTGGATGTAGTTCTGCTCAAAAAACAGAAAAGGAAGGAAAAGGCTCGAAAATCCCGGCAACAGTTCAGGAGGCTTTCAAAAAACAATTTCCAACAATTACTGATGTGGATTGGGAACAAGAAGGTTCGAATTACGAAGCCGAATTTGAAAACGGTGAAATAGAAACTTCTGTAGTTATCAATACAAGTGGTGTTATCTTGGAAACAGAAACAGAAATGGAAACGAGCGCACTTCCAAAGGCAGTTTTAGACTATATAGAATTGAATTACAAAGGTCAAAAAGTAAAAGAAGCTGCTAAAATTGTTCTAAATGATGGTACAGTCAACTACGAAGCTGAGGTAAACAAAAAAGACGTTATTTTCGATAGCAATGGTACATTCATCAAAGTGATTACTGAATAACATGAAAATCCTCCATTTCCGAAATTGGATTGTCTTGATAGGGCTAATCCTTTCATCTCAGGTATTTGCTCAAAGTGGAAATGTAACGGTCTCCGGAACAATTAAGGGTAAGGCGGATAATACTGCTTTACCCTATGTTCAGGTTGTCCTCAAAACAGAAATCGATTCTGCCCTTGTGATCGGAACAATTACCGATGAAGAAGGTCGCTTTTCCCTTTCACCGGTTAAAACAGGCAACTATGTTTTAGTTGTAACTTCCTTTGGATACAGTACATTGAATAAACTCATCTATGTGGGTTCACTTTCCGACTTTTTGGATTTGTCGGTGATCCAATTGGAAGAGACCGTTGAGTCTTTAGAAGAAGTAGTAATTACTGGTCAAATCGAAGAGGTAAGTGATAAGATGGATAAAAAAGTGTTTTCTGTTGAAGACAATGTGAGCCAAAGCGGAGGATCTGTTTTACAGGCAATGCAGAACCTACCAGGCGTTACCGTTCAGGACGGAAAAGTACAACTACGTGGAAATGAAAAAGTAACGATCCTTATTGATGGAAAACAAACAGCATTGACAGGATTTGGAGATCAGTATGGGTTGGATAATATTCCCGCATCTGCAATTGAACGCATTGAGATCATCAATAATCCTTCTTCGAAATACGATGCGAATGGAAACGCGGGAATCATCAATATCATCCTAAAGAAAAACAAGCAGGAAGGTTTTTCTGGAAAAGTTGGACTGAATAGCGGTTTGGGAGCTTTGTGGGTTAAAAAAGAAAACCTGCCTACCATTCGTCCGCAATATCAGTACACCCCAAAAGTCAATCCAACGGTTTCATTGAGCTATCGAAAAAACAAAATGAACCTGTTTTTCCAAGGTGATTACCTATACACACAAACCTTAAATAAGAACGAATTCGTTACCCGAACGTACGACGACGGAACGATTATCGACCAACAAACCAAGAGAAACAGAAATACGCACTTCGCAAATGCCAAATTAGGTTTTGATTATTCTTTCAATGACAAGAACACTTTAACTATTTCGGGTCTGTATGGAATGGAAAAGATTATAGACAATGGCGACCAACCTTTTTTCAACAGGGATTCATCCGAACGCATCCGCTTATGGCAATTCTTAGAAGATGAGTTGAAGACTACCGCTATGGGGACTCTTGCCTACCAACATAAATTCGCTCAAGCCGGTCATATTTTGAATGCCGGATTTAACTACACTTTTCACCGTGAAAATGAAAAATATTTCTTCGACAACATCTATCCAACATATACAGGACATGATTCATTTAAATTGCTTTCCGATGAACAGGTAGCAGATTTCAATTTGGATTACGTAAAACCATTGAAATTCGGTCGTTTGGAAACAGGTGCTAAATTCCGTTACCGAACCATTCCGACAAACATGCAATTCTACCCTGGCATCAATTCGCCCTTAGACACGACTGCAGGTGGATGGGCAAATTACAAGGAAGTAATTCCAGCTATTTACGGGAACTATATTGTGGATCGTAAGAAAGTAGAAGCCGAAATTGGTTTGCGGGTAGAATACGTTTTATTGAATTATAAAGTGAACCCCAATCACAGCACTTATAAAAGTGATGGGTATAATTATATGCAGCCTTTTCCAACCATGCGATTGGCGTACAAGTTCAATGACAAAAACAAAATCTCCTTATTTTATAATCGTCGAGTTGATAGACCAAATGAAGTAGACATTCGTATTTTCCCTAAGTATGACGATGCCGAAATAATCAAAGTCGGGAACCCTGCGTTAAAACCTCAGTTCACCAACTCATTAGAATTAGGCTTTAAATCAGCTTTGGAAAAAGGATATTTTTACACTGCTTTGTATGGAAGAGAAGCGAACGGAACAATCACACGCATTTCAAGTACCGTTCCCGGAAGCAACCTGATTTATGCCGTATTTCAGAATGCAGGAAAAAGCTACAATGCAGGTGTTGAAATGACATTCTCTATGGATCTTGCTAAGTGGTATTCCTTCAACGTCAATGGAAATGTTTACTACAACCAAATCAACGCTTTTAGTGTTGAAAATAAGTACCCAATCGTACATACTTTTTCTGCTGATCAGCAAAGCATCTATTCAGGGAATGCAAAGCTGAATAATACCTTTCATTTCAAGAAAGATATAGATGTTCAACTGGTAGCAGTTTACCTTGCACCTGACATTATCCCGCAAGGGAAAATCGATTCACGTTTTTCGTTGGATATGGGGATAAAAAAGAAAATACAGAAAGGTAAAGGTGAAGTGTTTCTAAATGCTACTGATTTGCTAAATACAATGGTCATTAAAAAACGAATTCAAGGTAATGGATTCAGTTATATAAGCTCAGACTACTACGAGACACAGGTCGTAAGGATTGGATATAATTATAAGTTTTAGGATTAAACCGTCTTGAGCTGTTTAAATAAACAATCAACTGCCTATCATTTGCTAGGCAGTTGATTGTTTATTTAAATGATAATTCCTAATTATTCAATACAGCTTTTTGTACTATCACCTCACCCGATTCTGAAGTAAGAGTAACAAAGCACATTCCCTTCGAAATGCTATTGGATAGTTCAATAATCGATTCCCCCGAATTAAGTATGGTTTCTTGTGTTGATAAGGTTTGCCCAAGTGAATTAACCACCAGTATAGATGCATTTTGCTGGATATCCGATTGGATATGAATTGAAGAGGTTTCACCCGATTGACTAATAAACATTGAAAGTGATGGTTTTGTATTTTCATCCAATCCAACAGATTGTCCAACCGTTCCCGTCAAATACTTCACATCATTCCCATTGCCGTCACTGTAAACCACATGAAATTTGCCGTTTGAATATTCCAGATCAGGACGTGTTTGATTTCCGCTGAATGTTGCGGTTAGGGTGTCAATTACGATTCCTAATCCACTTGCACCTGAAACCGAACTTGTAAAAAACACTCTTGGAGTTCCTGCATCTGAACCTTGCCAAACCACTGCCAATGTATCACCCTTTCCTGCAATGATTGGATAATTTTCTGTCCCCGTACCCATAGGGAATAACTGGAATTGCATTCCATTTTGCTGATTGGTAAGATTGGTAGTCCCAACATAAACTTTTCCATTACTCATCCAAGTTGAAACAAGTGAATCACCATTAATTACGTTAGAAGGTCCGCTTGAAGGGCAAGACATAATCATCCAATCGGTCTCGTCTATCTCTGAAGAAACAGGATAACTTGCACTTCCGTCTGTGGAATATGAAGCCCACATATTGCGAATATTATTGTCATTATTTCTATAAGTCAGCACATGTTGATTACCGCTGGCAATGATTGTAGCAGGACAGCAATCACAAACAGTTCCAACCGCTCCTAGCGAAGGTATAATAGACGGCATATAGCTTGTTCCCCCATTCATAGATTTGGTAACGGCATATTCGGCATTACCAAAGCTTCCGTCTAGTTGCATAAACGCTATTACGGGATTTCCTCCATATCCAACCGCAACAGTTGGGAAACGTGGTGTATCAGTTCCAATTTGGTCTACACGAACAGTGTCTTGAAAAGTCATTCCTCCATCCAATGATCTAACCGTGTAGACCTTACTTGTTTGGCTAAAATCTGTGCTGAATGTTACAAATACGGTATCACCTGACGATGCAATTTCGGAACCTGCCCAAGTCGCAATAAAAGGAAGTACCCCTGCTGGATTGATCGTTACGGGCATATTGAACGAAGCTCCGTTCCAACGAGCTGTGTAAATCTTGTCATTGTTATCGTTCATCCACGAAACCAACGGAACATCATTATCGGTTAGCGTAAGTCGTGGATAAATGTTGTTGTACATACTTCCCATTGCAACTGTAACGGGAGCATCCCAATTGATTGTCTGACTAAAAGAAGCAGACAGGAAATTCATGGATAGAATTGTAAGTAGTAATTTTTTCAAATTTATAGTTTTAGTTTATTCGTATTCATTGATTGTTAATAGGTAAATGTAAATCCTCCACCAAACCCCATATCGCTATCATAATGTGCTGATAAAGAAAAGGATTTATTTAAGACATATTTTAATCCAGCCATGTATTCAAAATCCGAGTTATACATCAGCCCTAAGCGCAAACGTTTCGTTAGGGGAATATCTTCTCGCATCAATTGCAAACGTAATTTCCCATCAGTATCAACTCGTGCATCAGCAATGATAAGCATTGGCAATGTGTATTGCAAACCGAAGCAGATAACCCCACGGCGGTCTTTGGTATTTGTTTGTCCGAACAGGTTGCGTTCCGTTTCACCCATTTCCATTTTACGGTAACGCCAGTCAAATCCTACATACGGAAACAGCCATTGCATTTTTCCGATATATCGTCCGAAGTGTGTTTCTGTTTCGTAACCGTGCATATTGTTATAACCCAAACGCCATTCTGCCTGAAGATTCCAACGGGTATTTTGTAACATCATTTCACCGTCGTTTCCATTGGAGGCAAAGTCATTTTGGAACATGAAATGAAACTCCCGATCATCGGCATACAGTTTTCGCAATGCTTTTTTGGGTTCTGGCAATTGTGGGTTAGGAGGTGAATTCTCGTAAGAAAATATTCGACCCATTCCGCTCATCATGTGATAGAGGATATGACAGTGAAAGAACCAATCGCCGCTTTCCGTAGCTGCAAATTCAATGGTGTCAGTTTCCATCGGCATGATGTCCAATACATTTTTCAATGGTGAGTATTCGCCGTTGCCGTTTAAGATTCTAAAAAAGTGTCCGTGTAAATGCATCGGATGGCGCATCATGGAATTATTGTAAATGATGATGCGTACATTCTCTCCCTTTTTGATTAAGATTTTATCTGTTTCGGAAACTGTCTTGTTGTTGATACTCCAAACATAACGGTTCATATTCCCAGTTAGTTCAAAGTTATAAACGGTTGTTTTTGCATCGGGCAAAGTAGTCTTTACTGGTGATTTGAGCATGTTGTAGTTCAGCGTAACAATTTCCGAAAGTTGGTTACTGTTGTACTGACTGCCATCGCTCATATTCATGTGTTTGCTCTTCTGTTTTTTCTTCTTACCACCAGTGATTTCGGGATACATTACCACATTCATATCCATTTGTTGCAAACTCATGTTCATTCCCATGTCGTCCAGATTTCCATCCATTTTAATCATGTCGTTCATCATTTGCATGCCCTCAAAATATTTCAGCGGTTCTAAGGGGGAAATCAATTGTTTTACTCCAGAACCAAGCCATAACGATGTACTTCTGATCCGATCTTCGGAAGTTGCCTGAAGTTCGAAAGAGGTACTGTCTGAAGGAATGGTGATGATAACGTCATACGTTTCAGCAACAGCGATAATAAACCGATCAACAGGCACGGGAACAACGTCCATTCCATCACTGGCAACAACATCCATTTTACCTCCAGAATAGCGCATCCAAAAATAAGATGAGGAACCACCATTGATAATTCTGATTCTTACTTTATCGCCAGCCTTGAACTTTGGCGCATTATCCTCTTGGCGACCGTTGGTGAGCAATTTATCGTAATAGACATCGCTCACATCCATTGCTAACATACGTTTCCATTCGTTACCGAATTTGGTTTTAAGACTTCCTGCTCCAATTGCATCGGCATAGCTTTGCACCGCACCTTTTTGAAGATTGGCTTTTTTGATTGCTGACCAGTCATTGGCCATGTGTAATCTACGATGCACTTCAAAAGGCTTCATCTCTGTCCAATCACTCAAAACAACTGTATATTCCAACATTTTAGGCTCATCTTTCTTATGAATGATAAATGCCCCATACATTCCACTCTGCTCCTGCAAACCTGTGTGTGAGTGATACCAATAGGTTCCGTTTTGAACGATGGGGAATTGATACAAATGCGTTGTTCCTGCTTTAATTGGTGCTGTTGTCAAATAAGGCACACCGTCTTGTTCATTCGGCAAGATTAACCCATGCCAATGAATAGAAGTTTCAGTTCTCAATTCATTGTGTACCCATATTTCAGCTGTATCACCTTCCGTAAAATGCAATTCAGGCATTGGAATACTTCCATTGACAGCATAGGCGTGTTTTTGTTTTCCTGAAAAATTTACAACGGTGTCTCTCACATACAAATCATACCGCACTTTTTTCTGTGCGAACGTATTGAGTGAGAGTAGTGCAAACAACACCAGTATTAAAGCATTTTTCATTGTAATAGTATCAGTGTTACTGCGCTCATAGCAATCATCAGCGCATCTTCAATAATTGTAATGGTACTCATTGGCAAATTGAAAACAGCTCCCAAACAAGCACATTGTATTTTTCTTTTATTCAGTACACTTTGCAGTACTCCAATTAAACTAATTGTCATTACGACTAGTGTTATCCAATTTACGATATACGGCTCGATGTCTAATAAAAAAGCCAATCCTAACGACAATTCGATCAGTGCGTAGAAATATCCCCATGCTTTGAATCGTTTTGCAATAACATCATACATGCTATAGCTTTCTGCAAATCCTTTTAAATTCAACAACTTAAAAAAGGAGAAAACCAAAAAGAACCCTGCCATAAAGTGGCGCATCCAATGCATGTAATCAAAGTGATGGGCAACCAATTGAACCAACAATGTGGTCAATGTGATATATCCGAAAATCAATAAAACTGGCTTGTATGTTTCAATCCAACTTTTCGCTTGCTCACTCAATTCACTGTGCTCCTTTGCCGTTATTTGGTAACGAGATTCCTTTCCTCCGAGAGCTTCTTGTAAACTGCCAATTGAAATGTGTTTGTCCATCCCAATCACAACAGTTTTGTTCTCTTTTGAAACCTCAACAGAGGTAACGTCAGGTAACGTTAACAAACTTCCTTTTACTTTTGCCTCACAACTTCCACAAGTCATTCCGGCAATACTATACGTGTGTATCATACCATTAATTTTTATTTCACAAAGGTCTGAACACTCGTTTAGTAGTTCGTGATACAATTGTGGAATCGTTTGTTATGATTTACAGATTTTCTATCGGCGTTCGTTTTTGCGATTTCAACTGCTTGAAATGAGACGTTGTTAATCCAGTAACTTTTTTGAACTGTTTACTCAAATGTGAAACACTGCTGTATTCTAATTGGTAAGCTATTTCGCTCAAAGACAATTCATCATAAACCAGCAATTCTTTAACCCGTTCAATTTTCTGAGCTATATAGTACTGTTCAATACTCGTACCTTCTACCTCACTGAATAAGTTGCTGATGTAATTGTAATCTAGCGGAATTTGCTCATTGATGTGTTGAGACAAGTTTGTTCGAAGTCGTTCTGATGGATAATGAACCAATTGAACAATACTGTTTTTTACTTTTTCAATGATCCGGCTCTTTTTGTCATCAATCAATTCAAAGCCCAGTTCCTCGAACCTCAAAACAAGCTGTTCCTTATCGTATTCGGATAAGGCACGATCAAGCTCCACTTCACCCAACTCAACCGTAAGCGGATGAAGTCCGAGCTGTTCAAACTCAGACTTCACTACCATCTTACAACGGTTGCATACCATGTTTTTGATATAAACCTTCATTCGTTTATTTGATCGTCTCTGTTGTTTTTCCGCAAGACAACATGGAACTTCCGTAATACGGATTTTTCACTGTACTTTCCTTGCTCAACCAATCCGCACCTTTTCCATCATTGTACATCGGACAATGTTGCAGGTAAACCGTTTCATCTAACTTGAATGCCTTCGTTAACGAATAAACACCTTGTGAAAGCAATGAGAAATGCTCACGTTGGTGTGCAATGTCTTTTGTTTCGCTGATGTGTTCCGCATGCATCAATAAATCCTTTTCTACTTTCATCCATGCTGAATGCTCCTCAGATGACATAGCTTTCATATCCACTTCGTTGATCGCCTTTGCCAATGCAAGGGCTTTAGAAGATGCCACTGTGCCATCATCTTTTACTAATGCGTCTTTCAGCGCAAAGTATTGATCATAAACCTTCGCAAGTTGATTCACTTTCTCTTGCTCTTTCACAACAGGCTCATTTTTTGGCGAATCATTCACCGTATTGTCCGTTACCACAGCGTCTTTTTTCAGACGGTCATACTGGCAACATCCAGGAAGCTTGGTATAAGCATCATCAGGGGCTAAGAATTGCTCGTTATCATATCCTGCATAAGCCACTTTTTTAAGTACTTCGGATGCTGTGGTTTGCTTAGAGTCATAGGTAAGCTTCATGACTTTTTTGTCCTGGTCCCATTCAGCTAAAGAAATGCCTTTCTTATTTGCTGCAGTTTCGATAGTGCTTTTACACATTTCACAATTTCCCGCAACTTTGTAAGTTTCGGTTTTTGCATTTTTTATTGGGGTTGCACAACTGGTGAATGCCAATAATAACGACATTCCCAGCATAAGGTGCTGTAACTTTTTCATACTATAATTTTTTGCTGAATAACTAATGGATAACCCTAAAAGCAGGATTACAGATCAAGACAAGCCTAATGGCTTTTGGATTCTAAATTAGAAAGGAGTCGTTTTGAATGTAAATGGGCTCTTTGTACCTACCAGGCGGTAGATTTGGAGAGTAGCTTAATGCTACTTTAGGCATTACAATAATCGTATTTCGAATGAAACCGAAATCGAACTGTTTTTCTGCTAATATCTCCGCGTTAGGACTCTTATGATCTAAAGTTGATTGTTTTAATTGCTGATTGTCAAGTTTTAAAGAAAAGGTTACTTGTTCACAGCATTTTTTCTTAATATGAACCTTGTTCTTTGAAGCCATTGCCCCGCAAGCACAACTCATTTTTGGTTTTGAACCAAATAAAGAAACATCCGCCAATTTTCCACCACAATAATGCGTAGATACCGTCATTCCAAGAGCTGGAAGCAGGTATAAAACCATTATTATAAGTGAAAAAATCCGTTTCATTCTCATTTTGACTGTAAGCAAATGTAAACTACTCGCTGTTTTAAAGCAACTAATTTCAACTTAAAGTTAAAAAAGCACTCAATAGCTTTCCTATAATTAAGGTTCTTTTTGATTTCTGTTAATTTTTCGTTATCCATTAAAGAACTTATATTTAGCTCTGTGAAAACAATTTTGGTATATAGCCTTGCAGTATTTTATCTTCTAATAAGTGTTAGACTGACTGCTAATATCCATTATTGCGGAGGAAAAATCAAAACAGTTTCATTGGTTGGTTTCAGTGCGCCAAAGTCTTGTTGTGCGGGAAAACCAATGAAAAAAGGATGCTGTAAAGATGTTCAGGTTTGTCTTAAAAAGGCGAGCGAAGATCAAAAACCGACCTCTGCAATTGTATTCTTTTCATCGGTTATCGTTACCGAACCAGCTGACATGTTTGTCATAGAGCAGGATCATGAACTTTATGTACCTAAGCATATTAAGCCTTCGGTACATGCACCACCTCCCGAACTCAAAGTTCCAATTCATTTAAAAAACTGCGTATTTATCATTTGATTTTTGAGGATCAGTATTCAGGCTACGCTTGATTTTCTCTATTAATAATCAATTTGAAAAAAAATGCGGAAAATTACTTTAGTTCTATCACTCGCTATGGTGGTAACATCACTTTTCACTTCTTGTAATTCAGGCAGTGAAAAGTTCAGTTCATATCAATGCCCTATGAAATGTGAAGGTTCAAAAACATACAACAAGGCAGGTTCTTGCCCGGTATGTAATATGGATCTTGAGGGTGTCAAATCAAAAAACAATAACTAAATTATTATGAAAACTACACTTTACAAAAGTCTGGCAACGGCTTCATTTGCTATGCTAGCATTTCTTGGCTTTAGCCAAACAACAGCAATGAATTTTTCAGGGCAGGATTGCAATGGAAATAACGTAGATCTATTTTCTGATCTGGATGCAGGAAAAGCAGTTATGCTGATTTTTTATATGCCAAATTGTGGTTCTTGTCCACCTGTAGCTTCGAAAATGCAAACGATGGCAAACAACATCAACGCTTCAAATCCAGGTCTGGTTAAGGCTTATTCATTTCCGTACCAAAACAGTACAACTTGTACTTATTCGTCGAATTGGGTGGTGAATAACAATTTACCTCTTTTTGCTCCAATGGATAGTGGCGCTGTTCAGGTTGCATATTACGGCGGTTTCGGTATGCCAACAGTGGTGCTTTTAGGGGGTGATAATCACGACGTTTTGTTTGTGACTCAAGATTTCAATACTTCAGACACAACTACGATGCGTGATTTGATCCTGAACACATTTACAGCAGGAGTAGCAGAGCAAACACCACTTCAAAATGTGAGTGCTTACCCAAATCCCGCTTCGGGAATTGTAACGGTAAATTTTGAAGCGTTACAAGGTGCTGAAATCAACATGCAGATCACTGATCTTTCAGGAAAAGCCGTGATGACTTTTGAAAAAGAAAAACTGAATAAGGGTTTAATCGAAAAACAAATTGATCTTTCAAGTCTTCCCGTAGGATCATACATTTTGAATTTAGAAATGAATGGAACTTTCGTTACTGAGAAAATCAATGTGGTTCGCTAATTTTTCCAATAAGGTATTTTGGCAATTGGTTCTGGTGGTTGTGCTGTTTAGTGCGACCACCACAATCGGTTATGCCCAATCTTATTTTCATTCACCAAACGACACGTTGATTTCAAATACAACCGTAAACAATTCGGTGACTATGAATATCACGCAAGTTCATCCGAATAACGATACATTGCAATTTGTCTGGAAGAAGTCTTCTGTCTCCATGCCGAATGATTGGACGGCTACTATTTGCGATAATAACACCTGTTTTCCATCGCTTATAGATAGTTCAACGACATTGCCTGTTCTTCCCGGAGACGATGGATTGATGTTGATTCATTGCTTCCCGAATACGAATGCAGGAACTGGAATCATTCGATACACCATTTATGAAATTCATTCGCCACTACAAGTAGATACGCTCACTTGGATCATAAATGCGGAATCTACTGCTGGAATAAGTGAGTCTATTTCTGCAAGTCAAGCCTATACCATTATCGGAAATCAATTTCAATTAACCGATTCCAAGTCTAAATTTACTGATCTCACCCTTCTTGATCTAAACGGAAAGGAAGTTTTTACGAGTGGTATTCCAACATCATCATGTGTTGAAATGCCATCATTCCCCGCTAATTTTTATTACCTCATTCTTAGCGGAAACAACATTATTATACGTCAAAAAATATGGTACGCATCAAATTAGAATTGCTAAAAATCTTTTTTGCAGCGTTCATTCTTTGTATTTCAGGGAATGGACTGGCTCAAAACGCACTCTACATACCTCCTGCACTAACAGGAACTACATTTAACCTGAATGTTCAATCAGGTACAACGCAATTGTATCCCGGAAATCCAACGCCAACTTATGGTATAAACGGTTCATTTCTTTCTCCGACTATCATTGTCAACAAGAATGATGTGGTAACCTTAAATGTCATCAACAACCTGACCGTCGCCACAACAATGCATTGGCACGGTTTACATGTTGCGCCTGAAAATGACGGTGGTCCGCATCAATCTATTTCGGCAGGTTCTACGTGGAGTCCTTCGTTTGAAATATTAAACAATGCAGGTACATTCTGGTATCACCCACATGGTGAAGGAAAAACGGAATTGCATGTTGGGAAAGGGCTTGCAGGTTTATTCATTATTCACGATCCAGCAGAATTGGCATTGGGTTTACCTCAAACGTATGGAGTGGACGACATTCCATTGATTGTTCAAACAAAGGCATTTGATGTGTTACAACAAATTGCAATTGCAGATCACATGGACACGGCAGTTTTTGTGAATGGTACACGTAATGCAACGCACAACCTTCCTTCACAAGTGGTTCGAATGCGCCTCTTAAATGGAAGCAGTATGCGTTCGTTTTATTTTGGATTCTCCAACAACATGACCTTTTACCAAATTGCTACTGACGGCGGTTTGGTAGAAACACCAAACGCATTGACACGTTTATTGATTGCACCAGGAGAACGGTCGGAAATTCTTGTTGATTTGAGTGGTATGAACGGACAAACTGTTGATTTGGTGAGTTACGGTTCTGAAATGCCTGATGGAATCTTCGGATCTCCTTCGGTTGGTAGCGGAGCAGACACCATGGACATGTATATGGACAATTTCCTGAACGGTGCAGACTTCAATTTGGTAGAATTTACAATTGGCGCACAAACAGGAAGTCCAATTACATCCATTCCATCAACATTAGTTCCTTATGTGCCTTTTGATATTGCTGATGTAGACGTTAATAGAACCTTGGTTTTTGATACGATTACACTCGTACAAGGAGACACCCCTAATCGTGCTGAAGGACCGTTTGGAATCAATAACACCACCTTCAATATGGATTCAATCAATATCACGATTCCATTGAATTCAACGGAAATCTGGACATTGAAAAACAATACACTAATTGCGCACCCTTTTCATATTCACGACATTCAGTTTAATGTAATCGAAAAGAATGGAACTACTCCTCCAATAACAGAACAAGGCTGGAAAGATGTGGTTTTAGTAATGCCCGAAGACAGCGTGAAATTTATTACACGGTTTACCACCTTCACCGATGAGATGGTTCCGTACATGTATCATTGTCATTTGTTGCATCACGAAGACGATGGAATGATGGGGTCTTTTTTGGTGGTTGATCCGTTTGCAGGAATAAATGAAAATGACATTTCCTCTTTTGAAGTTTTTCCGAATCCATCATCCGATGAATGGAACATTACAGGCAAATGGGGCAATGAAAGCGTTACTATACAATTGACCGATGCGCAAGGCAAAGAAGTTTTGAAACGTGATTACTCCAATGTTTCAGCGGAAGAAGGGATCAAGGTAAGCGCATCGACTTTAAATGCGGGCATCTATTTTCTGACGATTGTTTCAGAAAAAGGAGCGCAGAAATTGCATTTGGTGAGGAATTGAGGCGAAGTGAAATGAGATGAACAAATCTTGTTGATACTGAAATAATACAATTGTTATTTATCCTCTTTTTCTTTTGAAGGAGTAGGAGCCAAAAGCTCCTGAACGTTTACACCCAATGCAAGTGCAATTTCTCGTAAAAATGCCAAGGTGGGTTGACCAGCATTTTTGCAATAGCGATTGATTACTTGTCTCTTTTTTCCAAGACGTTCAGCCAATTCAGTTTGTGAAATCTCTAATTCAAATAAGACTTCTGCAATTCGGTTTATTTTTACCTTATCATTTTCACCCATGGTGGGATAAAGATAAAAAATTTCTGACTTACGTTCAAAGCCTAACCCCTCGTGAATACTAGATATGTAAACGTAAAAAGATTACATGTAATCATTAAATGTTTCTTTGTAATTGAAATTTGTTTCATAAGAAACATTATTTGTTTACTTTTGATTCAATAAAAATATTGAGTCATGCAGAAAAAAACTTCCAAAAAGCTTATCATTCAATTGATAAAAGACGATTTAAAGCACGAACATACCGTTTGCGGGTTAAACTTATTAGGGTTCGGAAACGACAATGCCACGTTGGATATATCCCAAGCCGTTTTCTCTCTCATGGAACTCAATATTAACGACAGACGTTTGGAGCATTTAACGGATCAGTATTGCGACCGAGCCTACCATGTTACGGAACTTGCTTTTAATGACAACGAGTCTTTTGAACGGTTGGCAACTGGAATTTATGATTGGCTGGCTTTGGAGCGCAGGAAATACAAGAAGCTGTTGCTTAAATCTTGAAAGCTCACAAATGTCGGTGTTTCCAATTTTTTTCTAGTTGCCCCGCAATGGGTGGGGCAACTGTTTTTTTATTCCTTTTCGAAACCCGATTTTGAGCAATTAAATTCTACTTGCCCCACGTTAGGTGGTGCAACTAAGATTTTTTAACCTCGAAAATTGATAAACTGCCAAATAAAAAGTTACTTGCCCCATAGAGGGTGGTGCAAGTAGATTTTTATTCTGTTTTGAAAATGATCCATCTGAATAAAATCATAACTGCCCACCATTTAGTGGGCAACTAATTTTTTATTATTCCTTTGAACCGAAAATTGCTTAAAAAAACACTAACTGCCCACCTTTTAGTGGGCAACTAACTTTTTATTATGGTTTGATGGGGAATTTTGACCGAATAAAGTGCTAACTGCCCACTAAAAGGTGGGCAACTAATTTTTTATTCTATTTCAATTCACCGATTTCAGTATTGGAGATTCACTAGTCAAAATTTCGTTCACACCTCGGTAATTAATCGTTACCGTATCTGCATACTCCAAAGCAGCATTCATTGTTGATTGGAACACTGGGTTGAGAACCAAAAAAGATAAGTGAATTGCTTTTTCCATTTCTTCGATCGAATCAAATTCGTCTTTCTTTTTCAATACATGTTCACATGACTCTTCCAACATGGCTTTGTGAATCGGATGGATAGTTTGTACTGGCAGGTTTGCCAAAACTGCATCTAACAGCTCATTTACGGTAATTTCTTTACTCATACTTTTTTCTTTACAAGTTAACTCGAAGAAAGTGGATTATTCGACTTGACTTTTACCTATTTTTCTGTATGTAAAGGCTTAGTCGATAGAAAAGTAAACTTGGGCAAATCGGATCAAACGATTCGTCAAGTCGAAAAGAAAGATTCGTCGAAAGAGATTCAACTCAAAATCGACTCAAACCGACTCGGATTCAACCAACCACAGTAACAGCAGCTTATTCGTCTATTGAAAAGTAAACTTCGGCAAGTTGAAACGTTGAATTGGGCTAGTCGAAAAGTAAGATTCGTCGAAATCAATCCTACTCGAAATGGACTCAAAACCGACTCGGATTCAACTACGCGCAATAACAACAATCTATTCGTCTATCGAAAAGAAAAGTTAGTCAAGTCGGATAGTTGAATTGGTCAAGTCGGAAAGAAAGATTCATCGAAACAGATTCGAGTTGGAATCGAGTAGAAATGGAGTCGGATAGTCGCTTTTTCAGCGAAATATATGCTGTTTTAGATGAATGGTGGAAAGTACTCTGTCAATGGTGTAAAGTACTTAACCCATGGTGTAAAGTTGAAATGTAATGGTGTAAAGTTGGAATTTCATGCGATCAACTAATGCACTACTTGCGGTAAGCTACTGCAAACATGGTGTAGAATGGTGTAACATGGGTTTTTACTGGGGTTCAGGAATTTTGCCTGTTTGATGTAAGATTTACGATCCCTAAACGTTATTCTATTATGGAAGCAAATCAATCACCTGAAGAGCTGTTTCAAAAAGCCTATACACGTTTTTATCAATCGTTGAAACGTCGGTATCTGTTGAATTTAGAGAAAGCAACAGACAAATCGTATGCGAGCGAATATTTCAGGCGCACGTTGTTCCTGGAAAACGAAAACATTCCCTGCTATTCCGTATTTTATCATTCGTTGGTTTCCACGTTCAGGCATCATCAAAAACTAGGTGAAATGAACCCGCTCGAATTGACGCTTTCCAACCTTTCGCCCATTCAGGAAATGACTTCGAATATCATTGAACAGACGTTTATCATCAATGCCTCCGTTGCCGAAAGGCTCTACCAGTTGAACTGGCTCTACCTGCAAGCCATTGAAGAAAGCAACAAATCGGTTTTAGAACTGATAGACACCGAACGACGGTTAGTGAAATACAGTGATGAAAAGGTTGTTTTGCTCTTGGCGTTGGATCGGGCAACACAAGAATTGAGCGAAGAATTTTCCGATAAGCAAGACGGTACCGAACAACCGATTTCTAGTGAAGGTTTTGCTATTGGTCAACAATCGTATGAAGCCAAATTCACCCGTTCACAACAGGTTTTGATTGCTTATTACATTTCGCAGTTAATAGGTACAAAACACAAAAAGAATGTCAGCAAGTGTGCGGATGCTTTGCATTCCTTTTTAGGGATTTCGTATAGTCAAATCACGCATTCGGAACTGTACAAAAAACTACTTCATCCGTTGACCTTTTCCAGTGAAAAAGCAACACTTCAAAATCTGCTCATCGTTCGGTCTTTTTTCGAAAACATCGGTTCGGTTTCTGCAACTTCACTCATTGATTCCGATATTGAAACCGTTAAAAAGGGACTCGAATAAACTCCATTTTTGATCCTTTTGAGTCCTTTTCGATCCCCAAATGTTAAAACTTAGAAAAAGTTGAATTTTTGGAGTACCCCAATGTTTTTTCGGTTTTCATTTCTTTCATATACTTGGATTATATCTAAGATACATTCCTATTTCTGAATGGATGGAGAGATTAAAAAACAAAGGAGATCAACCATTAAAAAACACCTTTAATCATGGAAACAGTGGTTAAACTCGCCATCGAAAAAATGTGCGAGGAAATTGAACGATTGAAACAAACAGTTGGAGAACAGCAAAAGCGCATTTTGGAACTGGAAAGAAATCGAAATCGCAGTACAGTTGTTGAACCTAGCGCACCTAAAAACGAAGATGAATTGCTTAACAATGAGCAAGTGAAACGCATCTTGAAAATCGGGAAGAACTCCCTTATTAAACTCGTTCGTGATGGAGTTTTGATTGCTATTCGGATCAACGAGAGAACCGTGCGTTTTTCCCGCAGTGCAATCATGGAATACATCCAACGCAAACAAGCATCAACAACGATGTAACCACCAAAAAAGCGACCCCGAATTGAGGTCGCTTTTTATTTGATCTTACACCAAGTTTATTGGGAAATCATCCAGTTTATCTTCCGTATAAATTCGGAGTATTTTCACAAGTAGTGCAGCGTTATCGACCAATGAAATTTTGTTGTACTTGAAAATCTCACTACTACCCAATCCTTTGAAATCAGATTCTACTGCTGAATTGGTGTGTCCAGTTATCTTACTTAACACCGTAATCGGAATGTAACTCATCAAATTGGTAACAAATGACCTACGCCCGATATGTGAACTAATCAGTTGAAACAGCTTTTTGGTTGTTAGTTCTTTCTTACCAAAAGAGTTCGTATGAGAGAGGGTGATTTCTTCCTTTAATCCAACACTTTCAGCAATATTCCGTGCGAGTGTGTTGAACTTTTGCATTGCCATGGGTTCTGCGATTCCTCCGTTTGCATCAAATGCTTCCTGCAATGGTTTTAAAATTGGTACAACGATTTCTGTATCGGTTTTCGTTGTCAAATAACGTGCGTAATGAAACGTTACGTTGTTTTTCGAGTATGTGTATTCGGGCTTGATCTTATGAACGTCGGAATATCTGCATCCAGTGAAAAGAAGTGTGAGTAAAATGAGTTTTGCGTTTGCTAATTCATCCGAGGTTGGTTGATAAGCGATAATCTTCTCAATCTGCGAAAATTCAAGATAAATTTTCTCTTCCGTAACCGAACGTAATTTGTCCGTGGTTCGCAGTTCTTTTGTGGGGTTGAACACATTCACTTTATACTTTCGAGCAATTCTGTTCAACACTGCTTTAAAAGCTTTGTAGTAATGAGTAACCGCATTGATTCGTGTACAGCGTTCACGGATCGTATTCATAAAACTCACATACAATTCCTCATTCAGATCACTACTGTACAAATGCTTTCCGATTTTAGTTTCAAAATCAGCTATTCGATTCGCTAAAACTTGATAGCAGTTCTTAGTTCCTTGTTTGATTCCATTTTCTAACAGGATTTCATTTTCAATGAAATCTACCAATCGAACTCGGGTTACGATTGCTTGTTCTTCTTTCTTCTTGATCTTAACGTCCAACTCTTGTTTGAAGCGTTCAGGGGTTACTGTTTCTGTTGTGATCAGATAATTGAAAATATCCGTTGCTTGCTTTTCAATTTGCAGAAGCGTTGCTCGTTTGGATTTATCTCTCGGAAGTTTTTCTAATTCATCCCAAGCAGATTTCGTAACTTTAACTCCTGTGTAATAACGCAGTGGTTTATACACATACGTTTGTTTCAACGCATCGAACTCTTTGTAACCGAAGTTCATTACAGCTAATACAGGAATTTCTCCTTGAACTCCCGTTTTTAGTATGAAATTGATCTTTAATTTCATGGTGATTCTTTTAATTGGTTGATTCAAACATATAAGGAATAACCCGCAGTTTGGGTACTAAAAAGGGTAGGAATATTGAGTTTCTGACCCCCAATTCCCCTAGAATCCTGCTAGTTCCTCTATGTATAACGAATGCGCTGAATCCTTTATTGTGATTGGGATGCAGGGATTCTAAAGGATTTTAAAGATTTTGGTGAATGTTCCTATGTGTTTGACATCAATCGAAACGATAAATGGACGTAGGAGTTACAACTGCATTCAATTTCACATCAGTTGGAAGAACATCTTCGATCCTCTCTTCGAGATTAAAGAAATGCAACCCAATAAACTGACAAGAGGGAGAACACTTACGCAGGAATCTATCATAGAATCCTTTTCCGTAACCTACCCGATTTCCACTTTTATCAACGGCAAGTAAGGGAACAAAAACGATCTCAAATCTATCTGCAGCAATTACTTTCCCCTTTTTGGGTTCTGGAATTCCTTTCTCATTCAATTCTAATTGATCGGTTTGTTCAAACAAATAATGACGCATTTCCAAGGTGTCAAAATTCGTTTTTGGAACAGCTATGGTTGCACCCAAGTTAGAAGCGCGTTCCCAAAGCAAATAAGTATTGATTTCTTTATGACGCTCAATTGGAAGAAATAAGGAAATGATCTTACCGCTCAACTGAAAGTGAGTCAATGTTTGCTCAACAATTATTTCAGATAAGCGCTCTAACTCACCTGGCGGTAAAGTTCGGCGTTTCTCCTTATAAATATCTCTCAACTCTTCCTTTAGCATACGCTTTCAACCTGATTAAGAACGGCTAAAATACACGTTTCCAATTAAATTCCAAATGTCAGTCACACATTGATAACCATCAACTACTACTTTGTAGTATGCACCTATTCTCTCGCTACCCTAATCGGGGTAAACTTCGATTATTAACTACACTTCCATTCCTGTAGAAGTCAACAATAACAATACGTCATCAGCATTTTAACAAAAAAGTTAACGAATGATTCAGGCAAATCTACCCTTGTACGTATATTTACACCGTGTTAAAACATTTGCGAACATATTCCCTTATTTGTTTCCTTGCATTGACCAGTAATTTGGTTGGGAATCTGGTATGGACATATGGTTGGCAAAAAGAAAAAATCGAATTCGCATCAGACGAAGACGATTCCGACACCGATTCTGATTCAGACTCAAACAAAAGCAGTAAACGCGCAGTAAACCTTCTGGAAGAAGAACTTCATCTGGAAGAAGGAATCTGTAGTTCAAATTTTCATTTTTCCATTCAGCTTCTTGACAAGACAGGGTTCTGCAACGCTGCCGCAAAACCAATTGGTCAAGACAGAATTCCACTCGACAATCCTCCGGAAATGACGAACGTACTTAGCTAAAATTAGGTTATACGTTATCATTTTTATTCATGAGAGATATTTTTAAAACTTGGAAGCAAGACATCCCGGCTGGTCTTGTTGTATTTTTAGTAGCCGTACCGCTATGTCTTGGAATTGCTCTGGCATCGGAAGCAAATCCATTTTCCGGATTAATTGCCGGAATCATTGGTGGATTGGTAGTTGGACTTATTTCGGGTTCCGCAATTGGAGTTTCTGGTCCAGCTGCTGGATTGGCAACCATTGTTGCAGACTCGATTAAAGATTTAGGTTCATTTGAAGTTTTCCTTTGTGCGGTTGTGGTTGCTGGTGTGATTCAAATCATTTTTGGATTGGTAAAAGCTGGCTACTTATCGTTTTACTTCCCTAATGTAGTGGTGAAAGGGATGCTTGCCGCAATTGGTTTATTGATTATTTTCAAACAATGGCCACATGCCTTGGGTTACGATAAGGACTACGAAGGCGATGAATCGTTTTTGCAGGCCGATGGAGAAAACACCTTTACAGAACTCTATCACAGTTTGAAGTTCATCACTCCAAGCGCAGTCATTATTTGTGCTTTTTCGCTTTTTCTTCTCATTCTGTGGGAACGAAAATTAATTCAACGTACCTTTCTAAAATTCGTTCCAGGACCTTTAATTGTAGTGTTAATTGGAATTTTGATAACACTAGGGCTTGAAGGAACTACCTGGGCTATCGATTTGCAGCACCGAGTGGATTTAGGAATTGCGGGTAAACCAATGAAGGAGTTTTTCACTTTCCCTGATTTCTCACAACTGGCAACAAACAAGGAAGTCTACATCGTTGCAATCATCATTGCAATAGTAGCAAGTTTGGAAACCTTGTTAAGTGTTGAAGCTTCAGATAAACTTGATCCGAAGAAAAGGGTTACTCCGGGAAACAGAGAATTAATTGCTCAGGGAACCGGAAATATTCTTTCGGGATTGATTGGTGGACTTCCAGTTACACAAGTGGTAGTTAGAACTTCAGCAAACATTAATTCTGGTGGAACAAACAAGCTGGCGGCCATTTCCCATGGAGTTTTTATCGCCTTAGCCGTACTGCTCCTTCCAAGTCTTTTTGGATTCATTCCATACGCTTCTTTAGCGGCAATATTGATTCAAGTTGGATTTAAACTGGCAAAACCAAGTTTGTTTAAAAAGGTGTACAAAGAAGGTTGGCTGCAATTCATTCCATTTTTAGCGACCATCATCTGTATCTTATGTACAGATTTGTTAATTGGAATATTATCTGGTTTAATTGTGTCCTTCCTTGTAATTTTATACCACAATTTTAAGCTATCTCATTACATGCATGTGAATGACAACGTTTATACTATTCGATTGACTGAACACATGACATTCCTGAATAAGGCTTCGTTACTGAAAACGTTGACCAACATTCCGAACAATGTGAAAGTGATTATCGATCAAAGAGATGTTAAGTATCTTGCTTACGACATAACGGAATCTATTGACGATTTCATTGTACGCGCAAAAGACAAGAATATAGAAATAGAAATACTATCACCGAAAAAAACATTATGAAAGAAATTTTTGAAGGAAATAGACAATGGGTTGAAGACACGTTAGCAAAGGACCCAACCTTTTTCGACAACTTGGCAAAAGGACAAAATCCGGAATATTTATGGATTGGTTGTTCTGATAGCCGTGTACCTGCAAACGAAATCGTAAATCTTCCTCCAGGAAGTATTTTCGTTCAACGCAATATCGCAAACCAGGTAATCAACTCGGATATCAACTTGCTAAGCGTAGTTTATTACGCCGTGAAATACCTGAAAGTACGTCAAATTTTGATCGTAGGTCATTACGGATGCGGCGGTGTTGCTGCGGCAATGAGTAACAAAAGCTTTGGATTCTTAGATAACTGGTTGGTAAGCATCAAAAATGTTTACATCAAGTATCAGGCAGAATTGGATGGTATAGCTGACGAAACAGAACGCACAAATCGTTTGGTGGAATTGAATGCGATTGAGCAAGCAAGAAATATGGCGAAGATTTCTTTCATTCAGGAAGAATGGCAAAATGGAAATACACCAGAAATTCATGCTTTGGTATACAGTTTAAGTGATGGAATCCTGAGAAACCTGGATTCAACGTTCAACGCTTCTAGCGACTTGAAACCTGTCTTCCAGATCAACCAATTCTAAATGATCCAGGACGCCATTTCTCAACTGGAAAATCTGTTTGAGCCATGCAGAAATGCCCAACGGGCTGCAACTGCCAAAGCTTACATGAAAGACAACTTTGAGTACATTGGAATGCGCACTGAGGTTCGTCGAACAGCCCAAAAATCATGGGTCGACGCGGTAAAAGATCTTGACGATAGAAACGAAAGATGGAACATTATTCGCGCTCTTTTTGAAAAAGAAGAGCGCGATTATCATTATGTGGCGATCGACTGGCTAAATTCCTGGCCAAAAAAATACTACTCTCCGGCAGATGCAGAGGAACTAAAATGGATCCTGAGCACGAATTGCTGGTGGGACAGTGTTGACGCTATTGCATCGAATTACCTTGGAAAATGGGCAAAGCTCTATCCTGAAAAAGCAAGAGAAACATTTGAACTCTGGCGGTATTCAGAAAATTTCTGGCTGCAACGCTCTTGCCTTATTTATCAACTGAAATACAAAGATGAAGTTGATGTTCTTTACCTCGAAGACCTCATCGTTCAATTTCTACCAATTAAAGAATTCTTCATTCAAAAAGCCATTGGATGGTCGCTTCGTCAACTTTCCAAATTCGACCCAAAAGCCGTAGAGGAAATCCTGGAAAAACACCCGATCAAAGGATTAGCCTACCGCGAAGCGAGTAAGTATTTATAACAAAAACTGGTAAAGACGTGATCCATCGCGTCTCTACATCGTTTACCTCTTCAATTCCTCGGTTTTTCGTAAATTCACCGTCACAAACTGCAGCTATGAGATTTCTTCTGGTATTCTTTGTACTATTCCTATCCTCGAACCTTATTGCCCAGCAATATCTTGGCGAAAAATCGAAGACCAATAACAAGGTTTCAAAAGGAGCAATGTGTGCACCACCAAACAAAAGCACCTACTTGCAATACAATAACGTACGTGCAATGATCCACACTGCAGGAAATCTTTGGCAAATTCCCGGACAAAATCTCTCTCAATACGAAGTTCCGAAGAACTCCGGAATTATGGCATTATTCACTTCCGCACTTTGGCTGGGTGGAACTGATGTAAATGGTCAGCTAAAGCTAGCAGCTTTGCGTTACAGAGATGGACAAGATTACTGGACAGGCCCGTTGAGTCAGGGTCCGGCAGAAATTTCTCCAGCAGAATGTTTGAAATATGATCAGCATTATGAATCGAGTAAAGACAAAGTTGCCGAATTTAATTCATGGTATTTGGCTGGAATAGAAGATGAACAAAATGGAACGAATCTTCAACAGCAAAATTTCCCGAATTATCAGGTTCCCGAATTCATTAAAAACTGGCCGGCTCATGGTGATGTTACACTTGGTCAGGATTACTACTTAGCCCCATTCTTCGACAGAGATGAAGACGGAAACTACAATCCGGATGAAGGTGATTATCCCTGGTACGATCTGGACATGGCAAAAGATTGTAAAACCGATAGAAGGGTAAGTTTATATGGAGATAATAACCTTTGGTGGGTTTTGAACGACAAAGGAAATATTCATACCGAATCCGGTGCCGATCCTATTGGTATGGAAATTCACGCTCAGGCTTTTGCTTTTGCAACCAACGATGACGTGAATAATATGACCTTCTACAATTACGAATTGATCAATCGTGGAACGCAAACGCTTTACAATACGTATTTCGGAATTTTCATTGATGCTGCACTTGGGAATCCTTTTGACGATTACGTCGGTTGTGATGTGAATCGTGGTTTGGGTTATGTTTACAATGGCGATGGTGTTGATGAAGACAATACCGGTTTCTTTGGATATGGCGCAAACCCACCGTCAGTTGGTGTTGACTTCTTCGAAGGTCCATACCAAGACAATGACGGATTAGATAACGCCTTCGGAATTGGCGTGAATGAAGCGTTGAACGGAATTGGTTACGGTGATGGTGTTGTAGACAACGAACGTTTCGGTATGCGTCGTTTTCTTTACTACGTAAATACTGGGGGTGGTGCAAATCCAGCTCAGACCGATCCAAGCGCAGCAGCAGATTATTACAATTTTTTACGTGGTAGATGGAAAGATGGAACGCCTTTTTACTATGGTGGAAATGCACATATTTCAGATCCAACTGCAGACCCAACCGTTCCATGTGATTTCATGTTCCCTGGTGATACTGATCCGCTGGGTTGGGGAACCAATGGTGTCCCACAAGCAAATTGGACAGAACAAACAGCAAATAATTTACCGTACGACCGTCGTTTCCTGCAATCAGCCGGACCATTCGTTTTACTTCCGGGCGCTGTAAATAACATTACAGTTGGAGTTGTTTGGGCACGAAACTTAACAGGAGGAGATCCTTTTCAATCAGTTATTTCTTTGCGCAGAGCAGACGACAAAGCCCAGGCGTTATTCGAGAACTGTTTCCGTGTAGTTGAGGGGCCACATGCGCCAACGCTTACAGCGCAAGAACTGGAGAACGAAGCGATCCTTTACCTTTCCAATACTTCCCCATCGAATAACATGAACGAGGAATATGTAGAAACGGATCCGTTCATTTCAACTACATTTCCTAATCCTGATAAAAAATACAGATTTCAGGGATACATGATTTTTCAGTTGAAAAATAAAGGAATCAGTGCTTCCGATCTATTCGACCCAACAAAAGCGCGAATTGCGGCTCAATGCGATATTAAAGATGGAGTAGATCGTTTAATCAATTTCGAATTTGATGAACAATTAAACGCTAGTATTCCCATTGAAAAAGTAGACGGCGAAAACAAAGGAATTCGTCATTCATTTCGAGTTACCGAAGATCTGTTTGCAACAGGCGACAGAAAACTGGTGAATTTCAAGCGCTATTACTACATGGCAATTGCTTACGCTTACAACAACTACTTAACTTACGATCCAAATGATCCACAAGCTATAGAAGGACAAAAATTGCCTTTCCTCGGAAGTCGAAAAGCGGGAATTGGTGAGATAAAATATGTGGAAGTCATTCCGCACGCACCAAATCCGGAAGCAAACGGAACTGCTCATTATGCTGAATACGGTTTCCAGCCTCCAATTACCAGATTAGACGGTAGAGGAAATGGTGGAAATAACCTGAGATTATCAGCAGAAACCGAAGAACAAATTTTACAGCAAGGCTTTTCTGAAGAATTGACATATGCACCTAATGCAGGACCAATCGGTGTTAAGATCATTGACCCATTAAACGTTGTAGGTGGTTATTTTACCTGCGAATTCAGTGATCCGGGAGCCAATCCGGTAGATTCAAGCAATTGGACAGTTTACCGTTACGATTATGCCGGTGGAACACTCTTAGATCAGGTAAGTTCGGCGACTGCTATTGCACAAAACAATGAATTTCTTGTTCCAAAATGGGGTGTTTCGGTTCAAATTTATAATAACCCTTACTACGCAGTTAGTACAACTACCAGTCCTGAATGGAAATTGTATGCAGAACCGCTTGCCAGCAGCATAGAATACGAAGATTCGACCAAAAATTGGCTTTCTTTTGTTACTGATGACGCTTCGTTCACTCCAAAAAACTGGATCAGAACTGGTGGTTACTCCTATAACGCTGATGAAGACAATCCGGCTTTAGGATACGGAAATCCGGCTTGCTACGTTGACGCAACTCAGATCGATCCAAAACAGAATTACACGAAAATTGTAAATGGTGGATTTACCCATCATTCCGTTACTGGTTTCCAATGTGATTTTATGCCACTTTCTTATCCACCATCTTTCGTTGGAGGATCAAGCTATGCACGAATTAATGGAACAATTGCACGTGCTCAAAGTGTAGATGTAGTAATTACGAGCGATAAAAGTAAATGGACACGCTGTGTTGTTATTGAACATTGTAGAGATGTGAATCTGGCTGAAGGAAATGGTGAATCAGGGAAACCACGTCAGCATGTAAGCGTCGACAAAGAAGGAAATCCTGACGGTTCCGGAACCACAGGAATGGGTTGGTTCCCCGGATACGCGATTGATCTGGAAACAGGTTATCGTCTGCACATGGCTTTTGGAGAGAATTCATTCCTGGGTGGAAGCAACGGTCAGGACATGATCTGGAACCCAACATCAGATGAATTTGATTCGAACGGAACACCAGTAATGGGCGGGCAACATTCCGTTTATGTATTTGGAGTTGGAATCAATGGTTTCCCGTGTCCGAATTACGATGGCGTAAACAATTGGATTTATGATCAATTTGCCACAGGAACCCCGCTTGCTTATCGTGAAATGTTCACCAACCTGATGTGGGTTGGAAATCCGAAACTGACAGAAGGTGCAACCTTATTAAGTTCTGATGTTCGTTTGCGAATTCGAATCAATAAAGAATATGAAAACTTTGTTGCAACCAATGCAAACGGTGGAATTCCGATGTACGGCTGGACAATGAATGGCTACGAAACCAATACGAATGATGCGAGTTCTTTATTGAAAGTTCTGGATCAGATCAACATTGTTCCAAATCCATATTACGCCTTCAGTGAATACGAAAGAAGTAAAGTAGATAACCGCATTAAGATTACCAATCTTCCTGAAAAATGTACCGTGACCATTTACAACGTAAGTGGAAAATTGATTCAACAATACAAGAAAGATGCACCGCAAACCTTCCTCGACTGGACCTTAACCAATAGAGTTGGAATTCCGGTTGCGTCAGGAGTGTACCTTATTCACGTTGAAGTTCCCGGTGTTGGTGAAGTTACGCGCAAGGCGTTCATTGCCATGCGACAATTGGATATTGAAGGGTTTTAACGTCTTCTCGACTCCGCACGAAGACCAAATCCTTCCAAACGAAAGATGAAATAAAAGGTTATCGAGTCCGCCGCGGCGGAACATAACTATTTTTCCCAAAACAACAACAAAGCAACTATTCCAACAATCAGTAGGAAAAGGAACAATTTCGGATCTTTATATATTGGTTTTTTTGGACGTTTGGCAATGCGCTCGTATTGGTGTGAGAGCGTAGCAAAGTCCTTGTAGCGCGCCATTTGTTCTTTCGACGGCTCCAATTTTTTGTCTTCTGTAGAACGTTTGAACTCTCTCATGATTTCTTCCAATTCATTTTGATTTTCTCAAGCAAACGATAAACGCGCATTTTTGCGTTTGCTTCAGATATATTGTAAATATCGGCTATTTCCTTGAAACTCATTTCCTGAAAAAAACGAAGCTCAAGAATGTCGGCCTGTTCTGTTTCCAAGTCATTAATTACACGAATCAATTGATCAAGATCTTCTTGAGAAACAGCTTCGTCAGTCGCTTCTTCGAGAATTCCCAGTAATTGTCGATCGTTGATTTCAACGGAATAGTTTTTCTTTTGAGAACGAAAGAACATGTTCACTTCGTTCTGAGCAATTCGATAAAGCCATGCACTGAATGGCAAGCCTCGATCTTCATACTTCGGTAAATTCGCCATTGCTTTCATGAAAAGCTGCTGTGTTAAATCGCCGGCAACCTCTTCATTTCCGCTTACTCTTTTAAAAATGAACCGATACATCTGTTCGAAGTACCGTTCGTAGAGTACGCCGAAATACCTGTGGTCGCTTTTGGCCTTTTGTATTTCTTGTGCTTCTGACATGGTCTAGTTTTCTGAGCTTGGTTTACCTCTGAATGCAATAAAAAATAAAAGTAACAACTTCGTAACTATCAATTATTAATGACCTAATTATCATTTTTTCTTCGCACCTCTAAAAAATTGATAATTAATAATTGTGAAAATGATAATTCCTATAAGGGAAGGCTAATCCTAAACGTAGTTCCTTTCCCAACTTCGGAATGCAATACGAACACTTTTCCCTTATGGTATTCCTTCACAATTCGTTTTACAAGCGAAAGTCCCAATCCCCAACCACGTTTTTTGGTGGTATAACCTGGTTGAAAAATGGATTTAAACTGTTTTGGAAGTAATCCTTTACCTGTATCTGAAATATCGATATGAACCCATTCTGGTGCGGTAGAAACGGCAACCTTAATACTACCTTTCGATTCCATGGAATCCACTGCATTCTTTACAATGTTTTCCATTACCCATTCCAACAAAGGCGGATTATGAGCCACCAGTGTTTCGCCTTCAAGAAGTTTACAAGAGAGTTCCACCTTTTGGGAAATACGCGGTCGTAAATAATCCATTACACTTTGAACGGTAGTATTGATATTTACCGGAAGAAGTTGAGTTTCCGAACCAATTTTGGAGAAGCGTTGTGATACGTTATCCAAGCGTTCAATATCCTTTTGCATTTCAGCAATAATCGTAGGATCAATATTCTGAGCTTCCAGCAGTTGTACCCAAGCCATTAATGAAGAAAGTGGTGTTCCTAACTGGTGCGCAGTTTCCTTTGCCATTCCAGCCCAAACCTGATTTTGTTCTGCCTTTCGGAACGTACTGAAAAGCAAATAACCGATCATAATAAACAAGCCAATAATGAAGAACTGAATGTATGGGAAGTTCTGAAGCTGTTTCAACTCATCTGAATTGTCGTAGTAAATCAAATACTCATCTATGTCGCCAAACTTCACACGAATGGGTTCATTCACCAATTTAAAATCGGCAATCGTTTTCTTCAAATTCTTCTCTGTGATTTTATCCTTAGGAAGATTACTCGCAACAACCGAATCATTTATTGAATTCATTAAAAGAACCGGAATCAATCTTGTATCCTGAATCAACTCAGTATTGAATGAATTGATTAATGAATCACGTTCGTTTTCTAAAGCAATCGTTCGTTTTGAATCTGTATAAAACGACGTCATCGTCAATCCTTCTACCACTTCTACTTTCAACGGAATGTGATCAATTTCCCAAACTTTCGTCAATTGAAGCAAACTGTCTTCGAATGCCTTTTGCAATTGCTTTCTATTGTACTCAGGATACAATTTTCGAATATCCGAAGTGTCCAGGTCTAGATTAGAGTAGCTGGAAACCACATCCTGATCGTCTACCAGAATTACAGGAATATCATTGTTTTCATCGATAATGGCTGAAGGAAAGGCATAACTTGGAATAGCGTCTCCCATGATTGGTTTAGAGATTTCAGCAATCGCATCAAGGTATAACTGAATTTTACGTCTCTCGTACCTTCTCAATTGAACAAACGCACGATCGGTAAATTCCACCAATTCCGCTTTTTTCTTGATCGCGTCCGCCCATTGTTTGGCGCGCAAACGTTCTCGATCAGAAACTTTTTGAACCGTGGTATTGGAAACCCAAAGCGACATGGCTACAAGCACCAAAGCCACCACGAGCAATACAATTTTCCACTTCTGCTTATTCGAATATAAATTCATTGGTAAACGAATTTAATAAAAACGCTTTATTGCGTACTTTTATTTTCCTGTCAACGTTATAAGTTCATGTCAAGAAAAACGCAAAACTACCTTGCTCTATTAATCGCTATTATTTTCATAGCAGGACTTTTTCTACCTTACAGAGCAGGATCAGTTCCCAACAGTGATCGATCCTACGTATATTACGTTAAAAACTATAGCTGGCAATACATACCTTTTCTAATTTATTTTGGTCTTTGTTTACTGATTGTCGGTATTTCCTTTTCCAACAGAATTGCGCTTCGATTATTCATCATTCGGGTACTCTTGTCGATATTCATTTGTGTTCTACTAACTACTATTCTGGCAGATATCTCATTTCTGTTTAGAGAACAATATGCACCAGAATTGAAAATCGGAGGTTACCTCATGTACATTGGAGCATTTATTGGCTTCTCATATGGGATAATTCATTTTAAGACTTCCTATCCCAAGTACAAACAAATGCTCGAGAAACAGCAGAAAAGCGAGGCTGATCTGTTGGATGTTTAAACCTTCTTAAAACACACCTATGAAAACAATATTAACCCTCTTCTTATTTTTTCTATCGCTAAAAGCACAAGCAATTATCGTTATCGATTTTAAAGCGATGTTAAAGTACAATTCCACGAAATCACATTACTTGGTAACCGTTCCCGAGAACAATGAATCCTGGAAGGGATATACAGCCGTTTTTAACGCTGAAAGTAAAGCCTTGCTTTTCAAAACAGACACTTATTTTCATGACGGCATGGTCTTTCTTTCGGAAAACGGAAATGTACTTTTTCACATCAATAATTTATTTATCGATGGAAAAGAACAATGTTCAATCAATACGATAACGGCCAAAGGAGAGATACAAACTTATGATGTGTTCACCAAAGCTTTCCTTCCACGGTTAATCTCCCACATAACTTCAATTGCGGATGTATATACGGAAAACAAAAACGTCATAATCGAGTGTGAAGATTCCATTTACAGCTTCTCTACAGAAACTTTTCAAACAACGGTTAGGAAAAGAGAGACGCAGTTCGATGAAGGGAAGTTTCACGAGAAATTTAATGCCGGTTTTAGTCTTCCGGATTCCGTTTTTAACCTTAATAAACTCACCGTTAAAGGTGTACCCTTAATGGACAAATTGCTGCAGGAAACTGAACTCAAGAATGCTGAATTTACTTTGGAATTGGAAATTATACTCAACACTTCAGGTGATTATGAAATACAACGAGTTTATGTCAAAACAGATTCACGAGATAAAAACATAGCTCTTCGAAGCAAGATCATAGCACTGATTAAATCTTACGAATTAGATACGAAAGGTATTCCCGAAGGATTAGAGTATTGGTATTTCGTGGATAGAGCCATCATCAGCTCCAAGAAATGAATTTACTGAAGAAATACATCGTTACCATTGCGATCACTCTTTTGACTGCAAATGTGCAGGCAGATTACATGCCTCAGTATTTGCCTTATCAAAAATACAACAGTAGTAAAAGTCACTACCTTGTTAGCGTGCCCGAAAGCAAAATGTCAAGCAGCGGTTTTACGGCTGTTTTCGATGTTAAGACTAAGCAAATTGCCTTTAGAACTGATCGTTATTTCCACGACGGATATGTTTTCTTGTCTACAAATGGAGAACGCTTACTACAAATCTATAGGCATTCGGATGAAAAAAATGAGTACTGTTCTCTAAACACCTTCACTGAAAAAGGCGAAGAAAAATCAATCGAACTCTTTACAAAGCCACTAATTGGTCAAGGTAGATCCTGGCGCAGTAATATTTTCGATTTGTATTTGGAAGACAACCTCCTGATTGTTGAAGCACGTGACAGCGTTTATTCTATCTCGACAGAAACATTGGGCATATCTGTTAACTTAAATCTATCAGAAATTGATAATGCCGTTTCTTTTCGGGAGTTTGAACATCAATTGATTAGAAACGATTCACTTTTCTCGATTTCGTATCTGGCGATCAATAATATTTCTTTGGAGGAAAAACTCGTCAAAGATCTCGACTTTCATTATGAATTAATTCAGGAATTCAGTGTGGAGTTTATTATCAATCATGAAGGTCGTGCAGAGAACATTCAAGTGAATTTCCGCATTCCGAGTTCTTATCCGGAGGATTATTACAAAAAAGAAAATGAGCTGGAAGAAAAAATAATTCAGCTATTAGGGTCCTATCGTTTTGCACGTGGGTCTATTCCAAGAGGAGTCGAATTTTGGAGTTTTAATGGAGTTATAGTGCTTTCTTAAAAAGGAAATCATTACCGAAAACGCAGAAAAACGTGATTTCACCATACCATGAATTCATGAATTCGTAAAATCACGAATTTTCGTATTTCTTAGATTCTTTCTAATTAACCGAAAGCGATTTCCAAAACTTCAAAAATCCTTAATTTTGCAGTCTTCAAACACATTGTTATGCCAGAATTTGAGTACACCAACCCTTACCCGATTTTAAAAGACACAACGGAATACCGCAAAATTTCTTCAGACTACGTTTCTGTTGAAAAATTAGGTGATAGAGAAATCCTGAAAGTTGATCCGAAAGGATTGGAATTACTGGCTCAGGAGGCAATCAGTGATGTTTCATTCTACTTGAGAACTTCGCATCTGGAAAAACTGAAAGCAATTTTGGACGACCCGGAAGCTACGGATAATGACCGTTTTGTAGCGTATAACTTATTACAAAATGCCACTGTGGCGTCGGAAGGACAATTACCTTCTTGTCAGGATACAGGAACGGCAATTGTGATGGGTAAAAAAGGTGAAGATGTGTACACTGGTGCCAACGATGCTGAATGGCTTTCAAAAGGAATTTACAATACGTATCAGGAAAAGAACTTACGTTTCTCTCAAATTGTTCCATTGACGATGTTTGATGAGAAAAATTCAGGTTCCAACCTCCCAGCTCAAATAGATCTATACGCGACTCAAGGTGCTAAATACGAATTCTTGTTCCTGGCAAAAGGTGGTGGTTCGGCTAACAAAACGTTCCTTTACCAAAAAACGAAATCGTTATTAAACGACGCTTCTTTGGAGGAATTTGTAAAAGAGAAAATCAAAGATTTAGGAACCTCCGCTTGTCCTCCTTACCATTTGGCATTTGTCATTGGTGGAACATCGGCTGAGGCAAACTTGGCTGCAGTTAAAAAAGCTTCGGCTGGATATTACGATCATTTGCCTACTGAAGGAAACATGGGGGGTCAGGCTTTCCGTGATTTGGAGTGGGAAAAACGCGTGAATCAAATTTGTCAGGAAAGTACCATTGGTGCACAATTCGGAGGAAAATACTTTACGCATGATGTTCGTGTTATTCGTCTACCACGTCATGCTGCATCTTGTCCGGTAGGATTGGGGGTTTCATGTTCTGCAGATAGAAATATCAAAGCGAAAATCACGAAAGAAGGATTGTTTGTTGAGCAGTTGGAGAAAAATCCACGTCGTTTATTGCCAGAAATGCCACCACAATTGGAGCCACCAGTAACGATTGATTTGGACAGACCAATGGCTGAAGTATTGGCTGAGTTGTCGAAATATCCAATCAAAACGCGCCTGAAGTTGAACGGAACATTGATTGTTGCACGTGATATGGCGCATGCGAAGATCAAGGAGATTATCGATAGCGGTAAACCAATGCCGGATTATTTCAAAAATCACCCAATTTACTATGCTGGTCCAGCTAAAACGCCAGAAGGAATGCCATCAGGAAGTTTTGGCCCAACTACAGCAGGACGAATGGATTCTTACGTTGACCAATTCCAAAGTGTTGGAGGAAGTATGATTATGCTTGCCAAAGGAAACCGTTCAAAAGACGTAACCAACGCTTGTGGAAAATACGGTGGATTCTATTTGGGTTCTATTGGAGGTCCAGCCGCTATTTTGGCAAAAGAGAACATTCTATCGGTTGAAGTGGTTGATTTTGAAGAAATGGGAATGGAGGCCGTAAGAAAGATTACGATCAAAGATTTCCCTGCGTTTATTATTACTGACGATAAAGGAAACGATTTCTTCGCGAATTTGTAGGGAACGGTTAATTACAGGCTTAACTTTACCACTAAGGCACTAAGAACACAAGATGATATCTTAAAATTATCCTTTGTGAACCTTGTGCCTTAGTGGTAAAATCTAGCCATGCACCAACCTTCGAAGCACTTCTAGCAACCCGAACAACTCGTTAGCGTTATTAAGACATGTGGAAATCAATCTTAATGAGCGTACTTTTTTGTTATTTCACAACTTCTGAAGTAACTGCTCAGGAGATTCAGGATAGTTGTATCATTTTCGTTCCAATTTTTGCCTCTGTGGATGGTGATTGTTTTGATTGTCGTGACATTCGGATTGGAACTGACTGTGAGTTTACAGAATTTGAATTTTTACTGTTAGACCGTTGGGGTACTATTGTTTTCGAAACCAAAGATCCTGCTTTTGTATATGAACCGGTAGGATTGAAAGATGGAGTTTACACTTACAGCATTAAGGGCAAAACACAAAACGGTTTATCAAGAAAGCAAAGTGGGAGTATTACCATTCTGAAATAGTTTAGATGAACTTAAGCAGGATGAGGATCGACTTTACCACTAAGGCACTAAGTACACAAAGATGATATCTCAACAATTATCCTTCGTGAATCCTGTGTCTTTGTGTTGCTACATCCCACTGCACCACCACCCACTAAACACTTCACTGACAAACGGCGTTCATCCAATACAAAAGCTGGTAATCCCTTTTTTACCTCAAGGCATTCGATTAATCATGACATTTGGTTTATAAACTAAAATGCCCATAATGAGTGCTAATAATCTGAGATTTAACTCAAACTCCAATCGTACTTTTCAACAGGAACTTCGTAAGCGCGTTGATAATTACTTCAAAGAAAATAACATCAGCAAAAGCGGAAATTTTCTATTATATATCAAAACGCTTGTAATGTTTTCAGCTTACTTCGTTCCATTCTTCTTGATTACTTTCAATGTGTTTGACAGTAAGTTAAGTTGGATTCCACTTGGTATCTTGATGGGATTGGGAATGGCTGGAATTGGAATGTGTGTGATGCACGATGCCAACCACGGAAGCTACAGTAAGAATGACCGTTTCAATAAGATTCTAGGTTTCTTCTCTATCGGACTTCTTTCAGGAAATTCATTGAACTGGAGAATTCAACACAACGTTATTCACCATACGTATACAAATGTTCATGACCATGATGAAGACATTGCTCCTATGGGCTTTCTTCGTTTTGAACCGCATGCTGAGAAAAAGAAAATGCACAAATACCAATTTCTTTATGCTTGGTTTTTCTATGGAATGATGACATTGATGTGGAGTACTGTAAAAGATTTCAATCAAGTGATCCGTTACAATAAAGAAGGACATTTGAAAACTGCCAATACTACTTTAGGAAAAGAATTGTTTATCATTATTCTTTCTAAAATTTTGTACTTCGCTTACATGTTGGTTCCCTACTTCGTTGTTCCTGAAATGACATTCATGAATTGGTTGCTTGGTTATTTAATGGTGCATTACGTTGCTGGATTAACACTAGCAATTGTCTTTCAAATTGCACACGTAACTGAAGAGAATGAATTCCCGTTACCAAACGACGAAGGAAGCTTAGAAAACAACTTTATCGAACACCAAATGAGAACAACATTGAACTTTGCAATGGACAGTAAAGTACTTTCTTTCTTGGTAGGTGGATTGAATTTTCAGGTAGAGCACCATTTATTTCCAGGTATTTCTCACGTGCATTACCCTAAGATCTCGAAGATTGTTCAGGCAACCGCGAAAGAGTTCAATTTACCTTATCATTCTAAGAAAACTTTCGTAGAAGCAATTGGCGCTCATACTAAAATGCTTTGGGCACTAGGACGCTAATTACGTTCCAGTAACACAGAGAACTTTCTTCCCACTGGTAGTATCACATTGTTATTCAATACCAATTCTGTTTTGCGTGTCTCAGCTATTTGAGCACGCTTAACTATGTAGGATTTATGGATTCGGATAAAGTATTCTGCCGGAAGCACCGAAGTTAAATACTTCATGGTTTGTGTTACGAGCATCGGTTTCTCATTCTCCAAATGAATCTTTACATAATTCCCGATAGATTCCACGTATAGGATTTTTTCCGTGTCCACAAGCTTCAGAATACCTTCGTGTTTGAGCTCAAGTTTCGGGTAATTGATTTTTTCTTCTTCCACTATTGGTTCAAACGCCTTCACAACCTTGTTTACGGCTTTCAGAAAGCGTGGAAATGAAATGGGTTTCAGAAGGTAATCTACCACATCGTTTTCATACGCTTCGTACCCAAAATTACTATAGGCAGTTGTCAGAATTACGGAAACGGGATAGGGTAAACATTGCAACAGTTCTATTCCTGTAAGTTTCGGCATTTCGATGTCCAGGAAAACAATATCCACTTTGTTCTTTGTCAAAAAATCGAGAGCCTCTTTTCCATCGTATGCATCACCAACCACTTCCAGAACATCAGTTTTGGAAATGTGAGAATGAATTACCCTGTGTGCAGGAACTTCATCATCAACAACCAGACATCTATACTTTTTCATACCCTCAAGTTATAAATTGATGGTCAATTCAATCAAATAAATCTCATCTGTTTCCGTAATCAGGAAATGATGCTTGTTCTGATACATTAATTCCAAGCGTTTCTTGGTATTCGAAATTCCAGTATTCGTTCCCGTGAACTTGCGCTTATCGTTGTTGAAATTGTTCTTCATGGTAAACGTCAATTTCTTCTTATCGGTTTCAATGCGAAGTGAAAGAAAGGGGTGGTCGTTGTGCACACTAAACTTAATTCCATTTTCAATAAAGGGCATAAACAGCATCGGTGGCAGATAAACTTCGGTGGATACAATATTGGTTTCGAAATCGATTCTCAGCTTTTGATTTCGATTTTGCTCATAACTGAAATACTTTTTGATAAAATCAATTTCATATTTGAGCTTGATCTTTTCCTTTTTGGATGATTCAATCTGATAACGCAGCAACTCCGACAATTCCAAAATCTTATCCGGCGTTTCAGCTGGATCTGTTAAGGCAGTTCCATAAAGGTTGTTCAACGCGTTAAACAGAAAATGTGGATTCAACTGTGCCTTCAAATGTCGAATTTCCTCATCGCGCTCAATTATCTCGGTTTGAAAGAGAAGATTTCGCTCCAAGATGTTCTTATGGATGTAGTAAAATCCCAAACCAATTAAATACAACATGAAGATGGAAATCGCCATCGTTACTATTCTTTCGCTTTGAATTACGCCGAATGGAGTAAAATAATTAACCGAGAAATAAAGTACGGACAAACCAAGGGTTCCGAAAATGTACTTCAAATTGTTTTTACCGAAATACTTTTTATAGAGAACAACATTGTGAACAAAAACTTGTGCGTAGGCAATGAAAACAACAAGCAAACCTGTGAGCAGAACCTCCAAAATCTTTCCCTTCTTATGAATCTCACTGTTCTGATCGAGCAGCATCATGATTAGCCCTAACAGGCAAAAGAAGGTGTATAAAACAGTGTTCCGAACCCAGAAATTAAAGTAAGAGAATTTCATAGCTTAAAAGTAGACTTAAAAAAACACATAGGCACATAGCTTTTTTCACATAGTTACTTCGTTGTTAGAGTGATTTCCTGTCAAATCGAGTGATTTCAACTGAAATGGAATGGAATGTTGAAATTGTATCGAGATTGACAGTGAAATCCCAAAAAACCTTAATTTCCCTGTTTTGGTTAAACGTTTCCAAACCTTTGTCATCTGAAAGAACATGACGCAATTTACAATGAGACCCAAGATCCAAATTCTACTCTTTTTGAGTTTTCTGTTCACCACAGTTTCTTATTCTCAATCGGTTAAACTTTCTGGAGTTGTTTCTGATGGTCAAACGAAGGAATTGCTTTTCGATGTCCGTGTTCTACTTTTGAATCCTGGTGATTCATCGGTTGTGAAATACACCAATTCTATTGATGGCGGAGTTTACAGCTTGGACAGTTTGAATCCAGGAGTCTACGTTCTTAAAGCAACTTCTTTTGGTTACCCTGATTACATCAGACGAATTGAACTAACGAGCGAAGATAAAGCCATAAACATCGATTTAAAATCGGATGCGAAGTCCTTAAACGAAGTGGAAATCAATCAGATTGCTACACGAGTTGAACAGAAAGGTGATACTACTCAATACAACGCAGCTTCTTTCAAAACAAATCCAGACGCTACTGTTGAAGACCTCGCAACAAAAATGCCAGGAATCACCTTGGAAAATGGTGTTGTAAAAGCACAAGGTGAGCAAGTCACAAAAGTATTGATTGACGGAGAAGAGTTTTTTGGAGACGACGCAACAGCTGCTTTGAAAAATTTACCTGCGGAGATCGTGTCTAAAATTCAGGTTTACGATCAAGCAAGCGATCAGGCCAAGTTTACAGGAATCTCTGACGGAAACGAAGCGAAAGCGCTGAATATTGTCACCAAGGCAGGAAAGAATCAAGGTCAGTTTGGTAAAATTTATGGCGGCTACGGAACACCGAACGACCTGTATCTTGGCGGATTGAACGTCAATATTTTTAAAGGCAAGAAGCGTATTTCCATCATAGGAATGAGCAATAACGTGAATCAACAGAACTTCTCGACCGAAGACATTTTGGGTGTAACGGGAACTTCTGCATCGTCATCCTCCAACAGAGGTGGTGGTCGCGGACCAGGTGGAAGTGACGCTTCAAGCAATTTCCTTGTCGGTCAACAAAGCGGAGTGAGCACTACACATTCTCTAGGAATAAACTACAGCGATAAATGGGGAACCAAAACGCGTGTAACCGGAAGTTACTTTTTCAATAGTTCCACAAACAACAACTCACAACTCATCAATCGAACGTACTTTTTGAATGACACAACAGAGCAACTTTACAACGAGAATTACTCGGCTATAACAACCAATTACAATCATCGTCTTAACTTCAAGTTTGATATTGCCATAGACAGTATGAACTCATTGATGATTTCTCCGAAAGTAAGTGTTCAGGGAAATGACAGAGAGAAAAATACCACAGGTTTAACTCAGACTTCAGACAACGAGTTGATCAATCAGATTGTGAATTCCACTTTCAATGAAAGCACAGGAATCAATGCGAGTAACTCTATTTTGTGGAGACACCGTTTTGCAAAACCGAAACGAACATTTTCATTGAATGTAACAGGAACTTACACAGACAAATGGGGAACCAATGGTCAACAATCGCTTTCCACCTATTACAATGAATTGGAAGCAGATTCCACGAACTCTATCAATCAATCGGCAAAAAGTACAACAAACGGATATTCACTTTCCACTCGTTTTTCTTACACGGAACCCATTAACGACAGTTGGTCGAGTGAATTTTATTATGCTCCAACCTACTCCATTAACGACGCTGATAAACGAACCTACAATATGGACTTGAACTCGGGGCTTTACACTGATTTGGACACCACGCTTTCAAACGTTTTTGACAACAGAACCATTGACAACGAAACCGGAGCGAACTTGAGATATGAGAAGGAAAAGACAAGTATTCAATTTGGAGCAAGTTATCAGAACTCTGTTTTATTGAACGATCAGGAATTTCCCTTGGAACGAAACGTGAAATTGATCTTCAACAATGTTCTTCCGAATCTTCGCTATAAATACGAATTTTCAAAAAATAAATCGTTGATGTTGAATTACCGTGCAATGACTAGAAATCCTAGCATAGACCAACTTCAAAATGTGATTGATAATTCCAATCCGCTTTCGTTGACTTCTGGAAATCCTGATCTGAAACAACAGTACAACCATAGAATGTTTGGTCGATTCAACAGCGTCAACCCGAAAGTATCAAGTAATTTCTATGTAATGCTATCCGGAGAGATTTATTCAAATTATATCACGAATTCATCTTTGATTGCTGCAAACGACACTGTTGTTGGTGATGGAATTGCATTGAGCAGAGGTTCTCAATACCGCAAACCTGTGAATTTAGATGGAACATGGAATACGCGTACTGTTATTTCCTATGGAATTCCGATCCCGAAATTGAAAGTGAACGTAAACATGAACCTTGGTGCGGGATATTCAGAAACACCAGGCTTGATCAACAACGAAATCAATAAATCGCAGGTAACCAATACCAACGCGGGATTGACGATTGCAAGTAACATCAGTGAGAAAATTGATTTCACGTTGAACTACGCGTACAACTACAATGATGTGGTAAATACGCGCCAAAGTAGTGGTAACAGCAATTACATGGTACACAACGTTTCGGCACGTTTCAATTGGATCATCAAAGAACGGTTGGTCATCAATTCTAATTATTCCATGAGTTCTTATGCTGGATTGAGTTCAGGATTCAATCAAACCATCGCGCTTTGGAACGGGGGAATTGGATACAAACTTTTAAAGAACAAACAATTAGAGGCACGTGTTTCCGTATTCGACATATTGAACAACAACAACAGCATTACCAGAAACGTCACAGAAACTTATATCGAAGACGTGGAATCGAATGTCTTGAACCGCTATTTCATGTTTACGCTGACATATAGTTTAAGAAATTTCGGAAAGGCACCAGCGAAGGAGGAAAGACCAAAGGAAGGTGATCGTCCACCGTTTGATGGACCCCCGAGATAATTACTAATGACTAATTACAAGTCACTAATGTCACTTATCTTTTAATCACACCTTATTTCTTTTAAAGAAGGATAAAACCATATTAACAACGAACAGAACTTGTGCTAAGACTCCAACTATTAGGACTACCATCAACCAAAAGTTTAAATCAAAATCCGTACTCGTCGAGTTAAATTCGTCGTAAACACTATAATCCGTATATCTTTTTGGCATTGAACGCTCGATTATTAGAAAAACCAAACCGACAAATGATATCATAGTTACAGTTGTAATTAAAAAATGGATCAATAAAACCGTTTTATTCAATGATCTGTTTATTCTTTTGAATGTCCAAATGATCCCAGCGAAAACGATGAATGCGAATCCTAACTCAATATAGATGTGTCGTTTTGCAATAACATAGTAGGTGTCGTTAACGGCAATATCTAATGATTCGGAAGTGCTAAAACTTGTAAGAATGAAGATGATTCCAACAAGGAAGTAGATGAGTTGATACGTTATGTTTTTTGACATGGTTTTTTGATTTATAAGAGAGTCAGGGATTACGGCAATAAATGGTTCAGTGCTTCTCAAATATAAAATTTCTTTTCGTTTTGAGGCAGTCTGTAATTTGGAAGACAACACCTGCTAAAAATTGACGTTATGTATGCAAACGAAACAACATCATGACCGGAATCGCCCTTATTGCATCTCTTATTATCAGTGGATTCAGCACTGTGAAACAGCAAACTGAAAACGCCTACTGGGAACATTCGAAGGAATTCAAACTCTCGTATATGATTTGCGGAATGGGCTCTAATTCCTATTCCAATTTTCCAGCAATTCGGGTAAGAGGGAACTCTTTTGAATATACTTCCGAACAAAATGGTATGATGGATAAATCAGCGAAAAGATCAAAACCTATTCTCATTTGCGCCGGAAATCTTCGCCACTCAGCAGTTGATTCCATTATTGCTATCGTTAACACTTCCCAGGAACTGTATCAATACAGCACTAATGAGGGTATCATGAGCGGAACCATTAATTATCTGATTGTTGAAATTGAAGGTGTGAAACATGAATTTACTATGCATAATGCTGGTAATCCAATAGCAAAACAGGTTGTAGATATACTCAACTCGCACATTCCAGCGGATAAGGAGAAAATGTGGGTTTGGGATGATGAGAATAACTAATCACCAATTGGTCATTATTAGTCATTCGTAACTCGTAACTATACCATATCCTCCGGTTTCACCCATTCATCAAATTCTTCTGAGGTGACGTATCCCAATTTCACAGCCATTTCTTTCAGTGTTGTTCCTTCCTTGTGCGCTTTTTGAGCAATTTCAGCGGCTTTGTAATAACCAATTTTAGTATTCAACGCTGTGACCAACATCAAGCTATTATCAACGTGCTTTTTGATATTTTCTCTCAGAGGCTCAATTCCAACTGCACATTTCTTGTTGAACGAGATACAACCTTCTCCTATCAATCTTGCTGAATGGAGGAAATTGTAGATCATCATTGGTTTGTAAACATTAAGTTCAAAATGTCCGTTTGCCCCGCCAATGTTTATCGCCACATCGTTCCCAAGAACTTGAGCTGCAATCATTGTCAACGCCTCGCATTGTGTTGGATTCACTTTTCCAGGCATAATAGAAGAACCCGGTTCGTTATCTGGAATAAAGATCTCCCCTATTCCACTTCTTGGACCAGAACTGAGCATTCTGATATCGTTAGCGACTTTCATCAGACTCACTGCAACGGTTTTCAAAGCTCCATGCGTTTCTACAATGGCATCATGCGCCGCAAGCGATTCAAACTTGTTTTCTGCAGTAACGAAAGGTAAACCTGTCAAATTTGCGATATGTTTCGCAACGTTCACTGAATAACCTTCTGGTGTATTGATTCCAGTCCCAACAGCTGTTCCTCCTAAAGCCAATTCGCTTAAATGCGACAGTGTATTCTTTATCGCTTTTAATCCATGGTTCAACTGACTCACATACCCGCTCATCTCTTGTCCCAGTGTTAATGGTGTTGCGTCCATGAAATGTGTTCTTCCAATCTTCACTACATCCGCAAATTCCTTGCTCTTGCGTTCAAGTGTATCTCTTAATTGCTCTATTCCTGGAATGGTAACTTCAGCCAACATTTTGTAAGCGGCAATATGCATAGCCGTTGGAAAGGTATCGTTTGACGATTGTGATTTATTGACATCATCGTTTGGATGAAGGAATTTTTCTTTGTCAGACAAACTCCCGCCAGAAAGCACATGCCCGCGATAAGCAATCACTTCATTTACGTTCATATTGCTTTGTGTTCCACTTCCCGTTTGCCAAACCACCAATGGAAACTGATCGTCGAGTTTTCCTGCCAAAATCTCATCCGCAACTTTACCAATCAGGTTCGTTTTCTCGGCATTGAGAATTCCAGCTTCATGATTTGTAATTGCCGCAGCTTTCTTCAAATAAGCAAAAGCACGAATAATTTCAATGGGCATTTTATTCGTTTCACGGGCAATCTTGAAATTCTCTAAACTGCGCTCTGTTTGAGCTCCCCAATACGCATGAGCAGGGACCTTCACTTCCCCCATCGTGTCTTTTTCGATTCTAAATTCCATGGCTTTAAGTTACGGCAAAAGAACCATAATGGCATATCAAACTTGATTCATTTTCTTACATTCAGGAAAAATTTACGACTATGAGAAAACTATTGATATTACCCATTCTTGTTTTAGGACTGGTCAGCTCGTGCGGAGGTAGCGCAGAAACAGGAAAAGAAAGCAGTGGTCTTGACGGGACATGGAAGATTGTAAAAGCTGAAGGTCAAATGGCAGATTTGAATGTTGGAACTCAGTATATTTTTGACGGGAATAAGTTATCACTAAGTGGTGGTGGAATTACTACACCTGGATCTTTTGAAACAAGCAAAGACACGATCATCTTCAACATGAAAGATTATCCCGACCCAATGAAATACCTACAGTCGATGAAAGGAAAACAATTGGTATTGAAAGTGGTTGGAAGCGATCAGGTATTTTACCTTGACAAACAGTAACACTCAAAACAAAAAGAAGTCGATTCGTAATTACAAATCGACTTCTTAACCAACTCTATTCAATCTTAGTTCTTGATGAATTTCTCCATCGATACAGAACCGTTTTCGAAACGAACTTCAACAAAATAAATTCCTGTTTGTAGAATCGAAATATCAATTTGAGCATTCACCGACTCCATTATTTCCTTTCCTTCTGCATTGTGAATTCTTACCATTTCAATCTTGGTATCTGAATCGATCGCAATACTGCTTTTTGCTGGATTTGGATAAATACGAAGGCTTTCTTTATTTTCTAAAATTCCTAAATCAGATTCATTTCCTTGTAAATAAAGCGATAATGGGAAATTTCCACTTTGACCAGAAAACTGTGCAGCGGGAACTGAAATTTTGAAAGAATGACTTCCCGACACAAGTGTTCCTAAAGTAATTTCACGAATCGGAATGGCATCACCTGGACACCAATTGTTCCAACTTGTCCACCAAGCGGTAGATTGCGGAGAAGAGCCATAAATTCCATTTCCTTGGGTATTGTACTGACGGTATGGTTCGCATGATTTTCCTCCTGGTGTATAAGTCAATACAGCAGTATTGTCGAAATCAACATTATGAACTCTACGCACATACTCTTCTCCACCAGAATTCGCTCCATGATTCGAAGTAATCAAAAACAATTTTGCGCCGTAAATGGTTTGATCAACAGTAAAATTGATTGTTTTCACCGTTGTTCCAACAGCATCTGTCGCATTTGCCTGGTAATTATTGAAATCAGCTTTCATTGCCAAAGGTTTCAGATAGGTGTCGGGATTAATAGAGGTTGAACCATTGGTCACAAAATCCACTTTACCTTCAAAAACATCGTTTCTCCCAGAGCAACCCGCAACTTGGGTATTTGCGGCATATGGAACCCCAAAAACCTCCAATTCTAACCAAAAATCGAAATCGGCATAGATCTCTGATGATTTAAGTATTCTCGCCAAATTATTTACCTCAAACGAATACGGGACAGAAGTTGGATTCACATTCTTATTCATGAACGGCGTAATAAACCGTCCAATTTCAATTCGACCAACTGCAGATGGATCATAAGTTGTGCTTCCTTTTGGAACCAACGCCAAATTCACATTTCCTATTCTATCGTAGTTATCGCAAAGTGCGGAAATGACTATATTAATTGTCAATTCATCACCAATGGATTGCAACTCCGAATCTGTAATTTTCTTGGTTACCAAATCGTTTCTAAAACGGATAACGCCAGCTGGAGTTGGTTCACTTACCACAGCAGCATATCCATCATAAAAAACCACTTCATCCATAATGTTAATGGTGGTCTGCCCAACCGAATAAGTACCTATGAAAAGTGCACTGACAAGACTGATGTAAAACTTCTTCATGATTAAAAAATTGAATCATAAAGATATGGTGCTCTCCGGCTGAAAATCAGCTATTACTGAATTGTCCCGTTTTAGTACCACATTACTATTTACCCCCTGGGAAAGTCTAAACCGACTATAAACCTTTATACAACAAGCGACTAGCAATGTTTAATTTCAGATCGTCGCGTGAAATTGTCGTGTTTTTGTCTTGTTTCTTAACAGGTAAACAATGATGTTAACCTGAGGGGAACAATAGTCTTAAACCGTTTTTTTACTCGATTTCTTTTCCTTCTTCCCTCCTCTTTTTGGATTATCTGCGATTCCTTGAAGATAGACAGAGACGGGAAAGTACCCTTGCTTCTCTGCAAATTGCGCATCAGGAACTGAAATGGTAAATGTATGTTCGCCAGCTGGAAGATTACCAACAAGGATTTCACGAACTGAAATGGTATCACCCGGACACCAATTGTTCCAGCTCAACCAGCTACTATCTGGCTCAGGATTCTTACCATAAATTCCATTTCCCTGGGTGTTGTGAATGCGATAAGGCTCGCATGATTTACCTCCGGGAATATATGTCAAAACCGAATTACCATCCAACGTAATAAAATGATTGCGACGAATATATTCTTCACCGTTGTCATTTGCTCCATGATTAGACGTGATCAGATAAAACACAGCATTTGAAATTTTCTGGCCTGTAGTAAAGTTGAATGTCTTGATTGTCTGACCAAGAGTATCTGTACTCTTCGCCTCATAATTATTTAGCAAAAACTTAAATGCAATTGGTTGAAAAAAGGTGTTCTCAACAACAGCCGTAAGCTCTTTCTGACTGATGAATTCCACTTTTCCTTCGAAAACATCAATTCTGCTTTTACACCCTTCCACCTGTTTGTTTGCAGCATATGGAACTCCAAAAACTTCCAGTTCTAACCAAAAATCATACTGTTGAAGCAGCGAAGGCATTTTCAACAACTTCGCAATGTTATTTGCGTGATAGATGTATTCTACCGATTTTGGATCCTTGTTCTTATTCATGAACGGAGTGATGAAACGTCCGATCTCAATTCTTGAAACAGAATCAACGTGATAAGCGGTTTTACCCTTAGGAACAAGAGCCAGATTTACATTACCAATGCGATCATAATTGTCACAAAGCGCAGAAATGGTAACACGAATCGTTAGATCATTGTAAACTCTAGACAACTGATCATTGGAAAGTTTTGTTGTCACCAAGTCGTTTCGAAGTCGAAGCAGACCATTGGGTAAGGTATCATTTACCAGCTTGGCGTAACCATCATGATAAACGGCATGATCTATAATCACTGTTGAAGTTTGTGCTTCGACTTTGGAGTTGACGAAACACAGGATAAACAACGATAGAAATAAAGGAGATAATCGCATATCTCAAATGTATGCAGGTCGTCTGAGAAAAAAGAATCAATTGTGAATTGTCTTGCAATTGTCTCGTTTCGGTGAGTTGAGAAGAATTGCAATTCGTCCACAAATTCGCCTTAAATAACAGAATGATCAATAAAAAACCCTGTAGCAGATACTGTTATATCACTACAGGGTTTGGAACTATGAAACTAACAACGAATTAGGATGTTCGTTGGAGGATTACCTTTCCGCTGATCCATTTCTCTCCCTGAGGATAGCGGATAAGATAAATTCCTGTTGCGTATTGACTTAAGTCAACCTGTATTGTTCTGCTTGCCTCTATTTTGCCGATGATCTGAAGTACTTTTCCACCTAGATCCGTAATGTACAATTCTTCGATATCTGCATCCGAAACAATGTTCACGATCCCGTTTGTTGGATTTGGATAATAACTCCAGGTAATGTGAACAGGGTCTGGAATGGTATTTCCTAACGAATCTCTTCCAGGAATTGAGTCATGACTTACCAGCGCATTTGAATCCGGAACTTCCACAATTGAATCTGGAATATCCAAACCAAGATCTGGCAGCTGCTGATCACAATCGGGCATGTAAGTAAAGCTTTTCAGCACGCGTACGATCAATTCATTCAAGGTTTCGACGTCGTACTTATCAGTTGTTGGCTCAATATGGTATCCACCAATTCCACTGTGATTTGTCAAAAATGTATAGGTTCCGTTCGTTCCCAAAGCAAGGGTTCTCATCAAATACTCAGTACTTTTGTTAATCCCACTCGCACCAATTGGTACAATACGAATTCCTTTTTCGGCAGCCTGGCCAATCAAACGTTGCAATTTTGCCTGAATTTCAGGATTGTTATGTGGAGGAGCGTCCAGAATCAGGAACAAAATTCGTGTTCTTGCCTCTTTACTCCAGGAAAGCGTGTTGATGGCGGTATCTAATGCATCTTCAACGGCTTCTTCATAGTCACCACCTCCACCAGCATATTGTTCGTCGATATACGCTACAGATTCTGTTAAAACACGATTGAAATCCATTTTACGCGTGTGATACAACTCGTTGATTCCCTTATCGCGATAGAACACATTTGCAAATCTGAAATTAAGTGAATTACTGATTTGCTTTGATTTATACATAATATCATTCATCTCTGCTTTCAGGTAATTCAATTCATCACCCATAGAACCAGTTGCATCAACCACAAACGCAATATCAACCACTTCTGTTTGCTCGCATTGAACTTGCAGTGCCAGATGGTTCATCGATTCTTCAAACGGTGTTACTTTCTCAATTGTCTTCACTTGACCTTTGTACTCAACTTTGAAAGACAATTGCGCTTTTACTTCAGGAGTTTCGTTTTTAATCGTCAACCAACATTCTGCCTTTCCGGTATTATCTGTTCTTGTAGAAAAACGAGCTGTTCTACCTTCCATCAAGGTCACTTTTGCATCAGCCAAAGGCAAACCAGTTGTGCTTTGAAGCATCAAGGTGTATCTTCCTTTTGGAGCAATATTCCATGAACTTTGGTAAGTCGACAGTTCTGCAGCAGCGATATTTTGCCACAACTTCCATTTCGAAAAATCATTGATCTCACCCGCGGTTAAGGAGCCGCTGGCAGCAACCGTTTTCTGGGCAACCGGAGGTTCTTCAAGAATTCCGTGGGTTAATGAGCCTACTCCAAGTGTTTTGCTATATGAAGTTTTAGATCGATCTTCAGAGTCTCTGGATTCTATCCTGCCGCTTTCGCCAGTAATTGTATCTAAACCTAAACCATTCGAAACGGGAGCCACCTCCAACACTTTTGGAGCGTATTGCTTTTTGTTCTTATCAGCCTCAGCTTTAAAATTGCTTACCTCATCAGAAGCGACAGTAATTTCTTTAGTGATGGGTTTGTAGCCAGAATAATTGACCACACAAGTGTACTTTCCTGAATCAAGAGGAATGTGGAAGTTCCCCATTCGATCAGTGATAACGGAAGCTACCAGTTTTCCTTCACGGTAAACGTCAACGTTACCATAACTCAAAGCGCTTTCGGATTCTGCTGAACTGAAATTCCCATTCAGGGATTGAGCGAAGGAAGTTAGATTAAAAAGAATTGCTATTAGAAGTGTAAGTTTCGTTTTCATATGGGTTGCATTTGAAATTCTCAACTACTTACACCCCTATTCTGATTTGGTTCAATCAACCGAAAATTCTTCTTCTTTTTTCTTCGGATCCGAGTTTTTCAATCGTTGAATTGCACCGTTAATCTTGGTATTTTTCTTTTGTTTTTCTTTTTTCTCTTCAACGGGATCTACCTTTTCTTCGTCACCAAAACTCATTTGAAGTACTTCACGTTGTTTCGTTTTCGGCTGATAAGCTTTCACCGTGGTGTCTTTTTTGAAAAGTCCCATTTCCGACTTCAACATCGACATGGTTTCATTCTTTACAGCTTCACGATTTTGTCTGTTTTCCTCTTGTTTCGACTGTTTATCCCATTCAATGATCGGATTATCCAAATCTCCATACATCCGCACGTAGACCTTAACTCCTGTTCCATCGTCCTCTACAATTCCAAACTCAGATTCGTCTTTACGTTGTTTCAGATCGCGGAATCTGAATGAGAACTTATAATCGATCTGATTACTGAAAGAATGCGTTCCTTCCGTTGTAATATCCAATGCAGAAGAATGGATGAGCATTTTCGGAATATAGATCTTACTGTTCTTAATCGAAATGGTATTTTCCAGGGTTTCAAACTTGATATTGTCCAGTTTCCCTTCCAACGCTTCCACATCGCGCTTCTTCAACACCATTCGTGTTTTCGGGGTTTTCAAATCAGCAGTCAACGCTTTGAACGTACTCACATTCTTCAAACTTCCGTTGAATACCTTAATCTTCAAATCGGCATCGATGTATTCTTTTACGATTCCTGAATTGAACGTAAATGGTGCTTTCATTATCAACCCAACATCGGCTCTACCACTAATATTTGCTGCTGTAATAACTTCCTGATCAAAATTGTTCCACTCTTTGAAAAGCGGCTTAAACTGGATATCAGAAGAATGCAGATTACTGGTCATTTCAAAATATTCCGGCGAGGTTTCCGCCACATGCACAGTTCCTGAAACACTGGCATCAGCAGATCTTCCGAAGAGTTGATTGATGACAATCTCTCTTGAACCAACTTCCATGTTTCCATGTAAATCCTTAAAGATGTGATCATCCAATTTCAATTTCCAAACGTCAAGAACCACTGAACCCTCTATCATATCAGGCATCATGAATTCCTTTGGCTGATACTTGGCATCAACCTCGTTGATTGTAATCGAATTGGTAAAATCAGCAAGATCGATATGTTTTGAATCTGTTGTGACATCAACTCCCAAGTTCGCCCGGTTTTGCAGGAAGCCATCAATATTATTGAAATAGCCGTTTAGCTTTAGATCCGAACTTGCAAGACGCACCTCACAATTCTCAAGCGCAGCCTCGGTTCTGTTTAAAATCAGTAAGCCGTTTATTTTTTCGAAAACACGAGAGTCATTCTCTAACTGAAACAGTGCATTGCCGAATTTTGCAGAGCCGCTTCCTTCCACAATCTCAATCTCAGGTTTGTTGTCAATAAAGATCGTTCTCAGGTCGAATTTGGTTTTCAGCTTTACGTTTCCGGAAACACGCTGCATTTTCGGAAAATGGAATAGTGCGTGCAGCATTCCTAAATTTACTGAACCATTAGCATTTCCCGTATAACGTGGTGCGCTGAAATTGTCGATTCTACAGAAACCATTAAATGCTCCTGAAGAAGAGTTGAAATTTACTTTTTTCAACGATAGCCATTCTTTTCCTTTTCCAGCCAGGGTCGAATATTCTCCATTCAAGTTTAGAGAAGAAATGGAAATATTATTCTCCGGTTCAGTCAATTTCCCGTTCTTCACATTGAATTTGCAATCGATCTTAGGAGAAGATTCCTTTTTCAATTCATTATCGAAAACCAAGCTGAAATCAACGGTTCCCGAACCTTTGAACTTATCTATTTCATCAACTTCCTTAGCACTTAAGTTATTCGCTACATCCTGCAAATTGAGATTTTTAGCTTTGACCTCAGTGTGCACTTTTTTCGGGTTTACCAGGAGCGAAAAACTAAATGGCAAATTGGCCAGTAATACTTCACCATCCGGAATTTTCACGGTTCCTTTATCGTTATCTACTAAAACAGAACAAGAAGTTTCGGCATGTTGATTGACCACAAAAGGAATCAATCCGTTTTGAATTCGATTGATGGTTAAACTCGCCTCGGTTTCAATTTCAAACTTACTCGCATCAAACTCTCCTTCCAGATCAGCTTCATGAATATATGCCGAGTAATTTTGCTCTGCGCTTTCATTCGTATAGATGAATTGAACATTTTCCAACTCAATTCCACGCAATTTTACTTCAAAATCAGAAGGTTCATCACTTTTGGATTCTTTCAAAATGTCGTAATTCACATTGCCATCTTTAAAGACTTTCAAATGAATATGAGCATCTGAAACTTCGAGTCCTTTTACGTGATAATTGTCATTCCAAATATCCCATGGACTGAACTTAATTCGAATCTGTTCCGATTGAAACAACGTATCAACTGAAGTACTGTTAGGAACCGCATCCTGAATGAAAACCCCATTAAAATCGATAGAAACATTCGGGAAGGTTGCCCAAAAAGTGAGATCTATTTTCTCAACTTTAACTTCAGCCTTCAGGTTTTTGTTGAGTTCTTTGACGGTATAATCAATGATATCATCCTTGTAAATTACGAGCAATATGCTGATGATAACCATTAACGTAAACGTTATGGAAAGCAACCAAATCATTGTCTTCTTGAGGTAACGCCAAAATACCTTCATCTTACAAAATTACAGCGACATTCAAGCGCTTTTAAGTTAAAATCAAGAAGTAATCAACTATTCATTTTTAATTGCTTTAAAGATTGTGCTAAGAAATAGGTGAAAAAGGTACGTTTGGTTACATTAAAACGCAAAAATCCCCGGTCACTGAGGCACACTGAGGTTACTCGAAGTGCGAAGTGCCGGGGATTTAAAATCTATAACTTTTTATTTATGGCCTTTTAATCGGCGTTGCTGTTCTTGCAGGTGTCGATGCTGGCGTGGAAGCTGGCTTCGGTGCTGGTGTTGACACAGGTTTTGGAGCTGGTGTTGAAACCGGTTTCGGTGAAGGCGTTGAAACTGGTCGCGGACTTGGTGTAGAAACCGGTCTTGGCTCACTAGTTCTTGGCGCCGGAGTTGAAGTACTTGGCGTTGACGTTGGATTTGAAGCTGGTTGTGATTCAACCGGACGACTTACTCTCCATGGTTTTTTCTCAGGTTCAACTGCAGGCTCATACGGATTTGGTTCTTTTCTAGGAGTAACCGTTGTTCCAGTATTACCACTTTCCTTCGTTTGAGTTGTTGGGTCCACTGAAGTTGGTGCACTAGTAGTCGTTCCTATTGGCTGAGCTCCGGTGCTTTGATTTTGCAAAGTAGCTTCTTTTTCTGTTGATCTGCCAACTGGAGATGGAGTGGTTGAACCATTTCCAGGATTTGTAATCCCCGGATTCACAGTTGGTCCAGCTGTTCTAATACGACCAGAAGGATTCACATTTGGAGTTGGATTCGTAATCGGGCCTGAAATTGTTCCTGCAGAAGCCGTAGGTACGCGAGGTTCAGGAGTTGGAGGAATGTTCAAATATCCATTATCATAGATACAAGCATTTAAAGCTCCACCCGTTAATCCTTGACGCTCACAGTTTCTACGAGCTCTATCTCTATCCGATTGTGGTAAATCTCCAATTGTTTGGTGAACACGTGGGAAAGTAATATCTGTGAATGTTGAAGTACTTTGCCCAAATCCATAGTCGAACAATGATTCTGGTTGAGAAACACGCCATTGATTTGCGTAATCCTGAGCAAGGTAAGATAAGTACTGACGTTCAACCGCCTGACTTGTTGGATCATTCGAAGCGAAAACTCCGGTATTCATATTCGGCATTCTACCATTCACATCAAAATCATCATTTTGACGTCCGTTTGCATTTCCAAGAACACCAAAATACGTATCATTACAAGGGAAGATTTCAACAGCAACATTTACGAAATCGCCTGAACCGAAAACTCCACGATCTAATTTTACGCGCTCTCCTGTAGGCCAAGTAATGATATAATCGCTGCGAGTAGCTGTAATTGTACCACCATGGTTCAGGAAGTATGTTCCGTTCTCGATGTAAATTGCTTGCCCATCAACACGGAAAGGCGTAGAACGGTTTCCATCAGGGTAAGTTGATGCATAGTAACAAACGCGGTCACCATTCACCCACATTGCAACAGCACTGTTTAAAGAAACAGATGAACCTTCTGCTTTTTGACGTGTTTGAACATTGAAATGTCCGCTTTGAGATTTAACTAAAGTGAACTCACCTACAGTTTGGAAAGAGAAATTAGCACCATCGAAAGAAGTCAAGTGCGGATCACCGTATGTTCTTCCTTGTACAGAAGAGCAAGCAGGACGTCTTACGAATTGATTAATATTGTTCCAACGAGTTCTAGAAGCACTATCAGCGGAATTTGTTTGATTGGTTACAATACTCTGAACGTTATTTCGAACGTTAACCGGCATTGCCATATACATCTCTGAAGGTGTATAATTTTCAGGAAAATTTCGATCGGGAACCTGGCCATTTGCACTCATAGCTTCCATACTTTGAGCCAGCCATTCGCCACGAACTTTGTCCCAATTGGTCAATTCTGTTCTAACACTAGCGAAACCACCATCAAAGGAAGATGATTGAGCTAAAACAGTCGTTGAGCAAATGAACAATGTAAAAAGGGGTAAAACAAGTTTTTTCATAGCATTTGTTTTTTTAATGTTTTGACAATTAACAAGAAGCATACCACAAAATCAAAAATTAACCAAGAGTTAAAATTGCAACTTTTTACATGTTTAGTTGTGAAATTATTGTTAAATCACGTTTTTAACCGATGAAAATAATTGCTCATTGAAAGTACCGTAAACTCACAGATAATCAATAAATAACCGATGGTAAAGTTCGGAAAAAGCAACCATAAATAAAAATGGTTCGTCTAACAAGCACCGAAAAACCCTACTATGAAAAAGTTGAAATTAGCTATTGCGGTTGTTGTTCTGCAATTTTCTATGAGTCATGTGAATGCACAAATGACTTACTCGAATGTAACAGACATTCAAACACTGATTACAAATATCTTTGGAGTGCAATGTCAAGGCGTTTCAAATGTTTCCATTCAAGGAACTACAGCTCAAATTGCACGGTTTGAAAATGGAGGAAGTTTAGGAGTGAACAGTGGACTTGTTCTTTCCACAGGATATCCAATGTATTCGACAATGTCTTCATCCAATTTCTCTAGTTACAACACCGGAATGCCTGGTGATAATGATATTATCGTTTATGGTACGGGTATGGGTTACTCTAGTTATGATGCAGTTTCTGTTCAGTTCGATTTCACTCCGGTAATTACGGACACCATTCGTTTTAATTACATTTTCGCTTCTGAAGAATATCCAGAATATTCAAACAGTACCTACACTGACCGATTCTTGTTTTTGGTTTCTGAAAATGGAGGAACACCAACAAACATTGCACAAGTTCCAGGTTCAGGCGTTCCAGTTGAAATCAATTCAATCAACCAAAGTGTGAATGCGCAGTATTACAATGATAATTTAGGTGGACCAAACTCAGCTTTCTTTGTATTCGATGGATATACTGTTCCGTTAGAAGCAAAATTCTTTGCTCAAGTAGGAAATACATATCACATTAAATTAGTGATTTCTGACGTTTCAGACGGAGTGTTTGATTCAGCAATTTTCCTGGACGAACAAGAATCTTACAATGATATCAACGGATCATTAACGGTTAATGGTACACCAGCTGAAGGAACAATTGATGTTTTCAATTACATTGATGACACATTGGTTGCAGCTCCGGTTGAATCTGTAAACGTGTCAAACGGAACTTATTTAATAGATAGTTTACCTACAGGAATGTATCACGTTCGATTTACTCCAGATCCGGTTTTATTCCCATTGGCAGTTCCACTTTATTTCGCAACCAGTTCAACATGGACAGGTGCTGACGCTATTGGTTTGCCGTGCTACTTAAGTAATGCGGATATTGATGCAGATACGTTGGACGTAAACGGTACAGGAAGTGTTTCCGGAAATATTGTAATTGACACTTCTTACCTGAAATCATTGAATGTCCCTTTTGAAGGAGCTTTGCTACTGCTAAAATCAGCGTCCACACATGAAACAATGGGATTTGCTTACAGCGATGTGAATGGAAACTATACCATTACAAATGTTCCGGCGGATGATTACTACCTTTTAGTTGATGTTCCTTACATTCCTCATACAGATACATTATCATTCAACGTTCCGAACGGAGGAGATGTTGAAGGTGTGGATTACGGAATTTTTACGGAAGGTATTACCAGTAATGGAACACCATATTTAGGAACTTTTGAAAACAAAGAGATTGGTTGGAGCATGAGTCCAAATCCAACGAACCAATTCGTTACTATCGTTTCTGAAAAAGCATTGGAAACCATTAAGGTATTTGGAATCAACGGTTCATTGTTGATGGAATTCCCAACTAGCGGAATAGAAACGACAATTGATGTTCACGGATTTACACAAGGAGTTTACCTTATTCAGTTAGACGACACAACTCCTAAACGATTGGTGATCTCGAAATAACAAAAGAATTTACAAGGCACAAAAAATCCCGTTGACTAAAGCACTCGAAGTCAGCGGGATTTTTTTTTATGGGAACAACCTGAAAACAAACACTCACTTACAACCTTTTAGCTAAATTGATATCTAAGGAAGGAATCTTTTAGCTAAATCTATGAAACCAAACCTCATACTTCTTTTACTTACATTCTTATCCTTTCAGTTGAGGGCTCAAATAGTGACTTCACCCGCCATAGATGTCACGACCATGATCTCGAACATTTTCGGAGTTCAATGTCAGGGAGTTTCAAACGTTCAGGTAACAGGTGCTCAATCTCAGATTGCTCGTTTCGAAAACGGTCAATATTTGGGCGTTCATAGCGGATTAGTGCTGTCAACGGGTCTTACAACAAATATTGGTAGTGCAAATACAGAAACGAATAGTGGAGTCGATACCGGTACCCCAGGTTCAAGCGAGATTTCGAGTTACGGTGGAGCGACTAGTTACAATGCCATTTCCATTGACTTTGATTTTATCCCCATTATTTCAGATACAATTCGTTTCAATTATATTTTCGCTTCTGAAGAGTATCCCGAATATTCAAACACACAATTCACAGATCGATTTCTATTTCTTGTTTCAGAAAACGGCGGAACTGCAGTGAACGTAGCAATTGTACCAGGAACTGCAAATACACAAGTAGAAATCAATACCATTAACCAAGACATTAACAGTCAGTATTTCATTGACAACCAAACTGGAACCAATTCAACGATGTTCATATTTGACGGATATACTGTTCCCCTACAAGCGAAATTTTATACACAAGTTGGAGATTCGTATCACATTAAACTGGTAATTGCAGATATTGGAGATGGAATTTTCGATTCTGCTATTTTCCTGGATGAGCAGCAATCGTACAATAATATTAATGGCAATCTTACGGTAAACGGCGCAGCTGGAGAAGGAACTATAGAAGTTTTCAATTTTATTGAAGATGCAATAGTTGCAGATCCGGTTGAAACGATAAATGTAACCAATGGCACCTATAATATTGACAGTTTACCCACTGGTTTGTATCATGTAAGATTCACACCTGACCCTGTGTTGTTTCCTAACGCTGCCCCTTTGTATTTTGCAACTGGGTTCACATGGACAGATGCAGATGCAATTGGATTACCGTGTTATTTAAGCGACGCGGATCTTGATGCGGATACGCTTAATGTGAACGGTTCAGGATCATCATCCATTACTGGTAACATTATCATCGATACATCCTTCTTAAAATCACTGAATGTTCCCTTTGAAGGCGCATTAATCTTATTGAAATCTGCAGCAACGAACGAAACCAAAGGCTTTACCTACAGTGATGCTAACGGAAAGTATATTTTCTCCAACGTGACAGCTGGTGAGTATTATGTACTTCTTGACGTTCCGTATATCCCTCATACTGACACTTCCTTTTTCAACGTGCCTGATAATAGTGATGTTGAAGATGTTGACTATTCGATTCTTACTACAGGAATCACCTGTAATTGTGTACTGCATCCTGTTGACCCTTTAAATCCTGAAATTGAATGGTTCATGAGTCCAAATCCAACAAATCAATACCTTACCGTGACTACAAAATTGCAGTTGGAATCGATAAAAGTATTTAGCGTTAACGGTGCAATACTGATGGAACATCCAACTGATGGTGTGCAAACAACAATTGACGTTAATGGATTGGCACAAGGAATTTACCTTATTCAACCAGGAGATGCGAAGCCGAAACGCTTGGTTATTGCGCAATAATTACAACGTTAAATAAAAAACCCCGTAGTGATGGAAACATCTACTACGGGGTTTTTTATTTAAAACATATTACTTAGCTGCTGCAAATTTATCTGCAACCACGTTCCAGTTAATTACATTGAAGAATGCATTGATGTAATCAGGGCGACGGTTTTGGTAGTTCAGGTAGTAAGCGTGTTCCCAAACATCCAATCCAAGAATTGCAGTTCCTTTACACCCTTCACCCATTAATGGATTGTCCTGATTAGGTGTAGAACAGATTTCCAATTTTCCATCTGTTACACACAACCAAGCCCAACCAGAACCAAAACGAGTTGTTGCAGCTTTTGAAAACTCATCTTTGAAATGTTCGAATGTTCCAAATGCATCAAGAATTGCTTGTTTCAATTCTCCTGTAGGTTCTCCACCCGCATTTGGTGCCATAATTTCCCAAAACAAGTTGTGATTCCAAAAACCACCACCGTTATTACGAACTGCAGGTTTATCTTTACAGTTCTTAAGAATTTCTTCAATTGTCTTCCCTTCAAGATCAGTTCCGGCAATTGCATTGTTCAAGTTTGTTGTATAAGCCTGGTGATGCTTTGAATGGTGAATTTCCATTGTTTTTGCATCGATATGTGGCTCCAATGCATTGTATGCATAAGCCAATTTTGGTAATTCGAAAGCCATATTTTATATTTTTTTGTTGAATAACAAATGTAATGATTAGAACTCAAAACAACATCTAGAAAATGGAAAACAAGGTGCTAAGATTCGTTAAGATCTTTCTAACCTTAAAAAAGCCATTAATCTGTTATTTATTATCAACTATTTCAAATGAAATGAAGAATTTTTCATTGAAATCAGAGAATCCGTGAAGTAATAAATAAGCCTTCTTTTTCTCCAAAATGAACAAGGGATATTGTAGTAATTTCGCGCACAAAATGAGATTAAAATCTCAAATCGGATCTATAACACTACAAAAATTTCTGCCGGAATCGATACTCGGCACACACAGCATGTCGGAAACAACTACTACAAAAACAACTGCCGTCATTTCCAGAAAAAAGAACCGTTTCGTGGTTTTTTATAAGGAATCAATACTGTCAGTAAAAGCGACTGATATATCCTATTTCAATCTTGAGAAAGGACACGTGCAACTGTTCACTTTAACCGGAAAAGCCTATCAACTCAGGAAAAGCTTATCTGAAATAGAAGAAACGCTGGACACCAATACGTTCTTTCGTGTAAGTCGTTCCGCAATTGTTTCCTACGAAGGTATTGAACGGGTTGAAGCATTTTTCGGACAACGAGCGGTCGTGTTTTTGAAACCAACAGGAAAAATTCTGGTGACAAAAGGCCGTTTGGCTGATTTCCTGGAGTGGCTGGATTACTAATTCGTTTAAGCTTCATTTTAGTCATTTCACGATTTCTTTCATGTAGTTTGAGATAGATATTAGTTAGTTCATGTGTTTCTACTTAATCGATTTAGGATTTTTACTCTTCTTTGCGTTGATTAAACACTATAATGAAAACATTCAAAAACTACACTCCTTTTGTGGATTTCCGCAATCTCGCTTCTTCCATTGTTTTAGCATCTACTTTTTTGTTCTTTCTTTCGTCCAAAGCAATTGCACAATGTGTTGTTCCGCCTGCTCAACCCAGTTGTGCCAGTGGGACTGAACTTGTAGACAATGACAATCTAACAACAGGAATAACAAAAGTGGTTACGGGCACATCGTCTTTCAGTAATCTCACAATTAATGGTGGAACGCTTATTGTTTGCGGCACATTGAATCTTACAGGATTAACATTTACTTCCGGAACCATTTATGTTTGTTCGGGTGCATCACTGAATGTAAACACCGCAGCAGCCATTGTTTTTGGATCAAATTGTAACTTCTACAATTACGGTTCAACTTATTTTGCCAGTAGTATTGTTACCGGAGCAAATAATCTGATCGTAAACTGTACTTTGACGTCCTACTTCAATATTCCGTTCAATCAATTTGTTCTTCAGGGACCAAACACTCAATTCGTCAACTACGGAACCTTCAATTCTTCTTTTTTCATTGTTCAAAGTACCAATTCTCCTGCTCCGGTTTGTTCGGGAACAGGTTCAGTTATCATAACTGCAACGATGATTAATCAATATGCAAATGCATTTACTTCTCCGAGCGGTCCTTCATGTATTCAAATAAGCAATCAGGTGTTTAACTCACAGTTGATGACGGCAACTCCCAACGTAAACATTTGTTACAACGGATCCAGTTCTTCGGGATTGTTTTTTGGAAGCGCTACTGTTTCTTTAAATTGTACTTCGTGTTCGGTTGTGCTGCCAGTTGAAAATATTGCTTTAGCGGGCACATGTACCAACTCAATACTGCAATTGAATTGGGAGGTTGAATCGGAAGTAAATTGTGTGAAATATGACGTGCAGGCATCGGAAGATGGAACAGTATTTCAGAACATTCGGGAAATAACTTGTTCCGGTGGTACATCAACCACTCCACTCAATTACTCATGTGCTATAGAAATTGATCCAATCGGAGAGTATTATGTTCGTGTAAAACGAGCTGACAATAATGGAAATGAGGATTACTCACAAACCCTGACGCTAAACTGTTTGAAAGGAACAACAATAGATATTTTCCCGACATATGTAATTGGAAATCAAGTAACCATTAAAGCCGATGACAGAATTATTGCCATTAACATGTACTCCATGGATGGACGTATTGTGAAACGTTTTGATATCGAGCCAAATCAGAAAATTGTGGTTCTTGATATTGGAATTGAAACGGCGCTTGGTCAGTATTTATTAACGGTTGAAACACCGGCAACGCGAGTTGATAAACTAATTCATGTAGCTCACTAAAACCGCTCGAAGCATTCAATTTAAGGGAGGAAACGGGACTTGAAATAACCTGTTTTCTCCCTTTTACAATTAAATGAGCGTTCCTTCGTTCAAACAATTGACTGGTTCGTTGCCATCTGGTTGTATTTATTTAACGATTGGATGTATCGATTTTCAAAAAAGAACACGAACTTAGTCGTCTGAAATTTCGAAATACATGATAAACCTAAAACCGGTTCATTTTCTTTTACTTACCGTATTGTGTTTTAGCCCGTTTGTACAAGCACAAACGAATGGAAAAACGATTGATAAAATTGTAGCACAAGTTGGAGACAACATTGTTCTATACTCTGAGCTTCAAGGTCAAAAAAGAGCAATTACTGATAATGGTGGTGAAATTACTGCTAACACAGAGTGTGAATTGATAGAACAAATGCTTTATCAATTTTTACTTGTAAATCAGGCAGAATTGGATAGTGTTATGATTTCTGATGAGCAGATAGATGCTGAAACAGAAAATAGAATTCGCGCTATTGAAGCAAAAATGAAAGGTCAATACGACGAAAAGGGAAATCCAATTACGTTCGAATCGTACTACGGTAAATCAAAGAATGCTGTTAAGCAGGAGTTTCGTGAGGCCATTGGAAAACGATTGAAAGGTCAGGAAGTTGAACGTGGAATTACAGGTCCAATTTCGGTTTCGCCTCGTGAAGTGGAAATTTTCTTCAACTCCATTCCAAAAGACAGTTTACCTTATATCAATTCTCAACTGAGCTTTCAACAAATTGCCATCTTCCCTCAAATCACCAGAGACGATAAGGAAAAACGCAAAAAGGAACTGGATGATCTTAGAACAAGAATCATTAATAAGAAAATCAGTTTTGAATCTGCAGCACGACAATTCTCTGAAGATCCGGGCAGTGCACCATTAGGAGGACGAATTGAAGCTACCATGGGACAAATGGTTCCGGCTTTCGAGCAAACAGCTTTAAAGTTAAAACCAGGAGAAATAAGTCAGGTATTCCAAACCGAATTTGGTTGGCATATCATGCAAATGGTTGAATTGCTTGGGGATGATTACATCGTGAATCACATTCTATTTATTGTTCATCCAAGCATTGAAAGTAAGAATGAAGCTGCAACGAGTATCGAAAATTGTTACAGAGCGCTTCTTGCAAACGAATTGACTTGGGAGCAAGCGGTATTGAAATACTCTAATGACAGAAACAAGGAGAACATGGGTTATATCATGAATCCATACACTGGGGAGTTAAAATGGAGTATTGAAAACATTAACATGGTGGATCCCCAAATGTTCTTATTAACAGATGTATTGGAGAAAAATCAGGTTTCAGCCCCGGTTATCTTCCAGGATTTCATGGAAAGAACTGAAGGTTTCCGTATTGTTCGATTAAACGATCGTACACAGCCGCATATCGCGAACTTAACGGACGATTATGATTTATTTCGTTCGTTGGCAGAGGAAAAAAAGAAAAACGATGCTATTTTAGCATGGATCAATGCGAGAATCAATACGGTATACATTCGTATTGATGCAGATTATAACTCTTGCGTTTTTCAATCAGACTGGACACATAAGAATCAGGGAAGCAAATAACCTATAGGTTTAGCTTCATGATGACTAACACGAATAAAACTATTATGTCGGACGTAGAAACTTTAAAGCAACTTGTTAACGACTACAAGCGCCTAAAACAAGAAATTCATCAAGTAATTGTTGGACAAGATGAAGTTGTAGATCAGGTTTTGATCTCCATTTTTTCGAGAGGTCACTGTTTACTTGTTGGTGTTCCCGGATTAGCGAAAACCTTATTGGTAAATACCATTTCTGAAACTCTTGGATTATCATTCAACAGAATTCAGTTTACTCCCGATCTAATGCCTTCTGACATTGTTGGATCTGAAATTTTGGATGAGAATAGACACTTCAAGTTCATTAAGGGGCCATTATTCAGCAATATCATTCTTGCAGATGAGATCAACAGAACTCCTCCTAAAACGCAATCGGCTCTTTTGGAAGCGATGCAGGAAAGAAGAGTAACTGCAGCAGGAACAACTTACACATTGCCTCATCCATTCTTCGTATTGGCAACACAAAACCCTATTGAGCAAGAAGGAACTTATCCTTTGCCTGAAGCTCAGTTAGACCGTTTTATGTTCAACATTTGGGTTGATTATCCATCTTACGTTGAGGAATTGGCAATTGTAAAAAGTACGACGAGTGATACCAAGATTCAATTACAACCCATCTTAAACGGTGAACAAATTGCGAATTATCAGGAATTGATCAGACGAATTCCAGTTGCTGATAATGTATTGGAATACGCGGTGAAGTTGGTTGCAAAAACCAGAAAAGATAATCCGATGGCACCACAATTGACAAAGGATTTCATTTCCTGGGGAGCAGGACCACGCGCATCACAGTTTCTTATCGTTGGAGCGAAATGTCATGCGGCTTTGAGAGGAAAAATGTCACCGGATATTGAAGATGTTCAAGCCGTTGCAGCGCCGATATTGCGTCACAGAATTGTACGTAATTACCGTGCAGAAGCGGAAGGATATTCTGCTGATAAGTTGGTGGCAGAGTTGATGAAATAATTTTATCTCGGCTACGCTCGATAACCTTTACAAACATATTTAATGTCGGCATAGCCGACATTTTTTATTTACCGGTAGCCTTAGAGAGCGAGTCCGGTAGACTCGCAATAAATCTGTGTCCGCCGCGGCGGATGGGGAACTAGAAGATTATATTTCATAAGAAACTAAAAATGGCCGAAGTTTCCTTCGACCATTCCTGCTTTGTATTGGTTGTATAATTAAACTGTTACAGTGTATGTTTTACCGTTCACTGTAATAGTGAGTGTACCATCACAGGTTCCGTCGCCATAGTCAATTACTCTGGTAGGTTTACCTGATGGTGTAATGTTCAATTTTCCTTTTGTAATGTACGGACAGCCAACTTTTACATGAAGTGGCGAAGTGATCTCAGCCTCGTAACTATCGCCATTTTCTACGTTTGCACTTGCCGTTCCGGTAATGTCATATTGATCATCAATAAAAACGGTTAGTGTGTTATAGCCATTTGTGAATGTTCTTACACGAGAAGAAGTGTAATGAATGATCTCTCCGCTGGACATTGTTGCCATTCCGTTGATCGAAACATTGTAATACGGTTGACTGCTCGCATTCAATCCCATATTTGTAACGGTCTTCGTTCCTTCAATTTTATTATCGTTCACATAGTAATTTACAGGTGTGTGCGTAATAACTGTTCCAGCTGCGTAATATGAACCGGTGAACGTTGTAATGATCTTTCCTCGGCGTTGTTTTCCATCGTTACATGTACAGTTGGAAGAACCCCAATCAATTGTAATTGATTTCGGAGAACTCACCGTGTCAATAGTAATAACCACATTACAATCTGTTTTTGCAACTGCTTCCTGGCTGGAAACTTTGTCGGCGTAAATAACAGTAACCAAATCCATTTTGTAGTAAACCATGTTTCCTGTGATTGCCTGATCAGACATGTTTGTCATCTCATCGAACGATGCTTCAACAAAGGCATTCAAACGCGGTGCACTGCTATTGTCGTATTTCTTCTTTTTACAAGAGATTGAAAACCCAAATGAAAGGGCTAATAAACTGAATAAAAGTATCTTCTTCATAACTAGTAATTGCAATAAATGTACTCGCTATTAGCAAAGAGCATTCCAAAAATGAACAAAGTAGAACTACAAATTACTAACGACTAATTACAAATGAACAAGGAAGATTGAAGTTTACTCGTCATTAGTAACTAGTAATTCGTCATTTGTCTCTAATTCCTAAAACCTTTAATATCCACTTTTCCTTTCGAGTTCGTGCTATAACAAGTTAGATAACCTTGTAAATCTGCAACCAGAATTTCCAGTTTTCCATCGCCATCCACATCAACAACCATGAATGAAGCTTCACACCCGGCAGGTAGTTTGTACACTTTCGGGTTTTTTCCATTTTCGTCTATTAGTGAAACGAAGCCATCTTCGGTAGGAATCATAATCTGACAAACTCCACGGCTCATAACATCAGCAATCACGGGAGAAGCAGTGGTTGGACCTTCCACATTTTGAAGGGCTTTCTGGTAATCAAAAAACTGAACATTTTCATTGAACGAAAAGTATTTCACTATTTCCCCCTGAGAATTTTCATACTCATACTCTCCCCAAACATTTTGATTAACATCAATTACACTGCTGCCAATACACAACATTCCTTTGGAACTTACAACTGGCGACATGTAATGTCCGTATCCAAAATTATTAGCGAAAACAGATTTCCCGTTGAAGTCGATCAAATGAAACTCACCATAAGTATCTAACGCTGCAATGTATTGTGTTCCACCAATTTTGGTCAAGAATGGTGAAGAATTGATTCCAGCTCCTGTTTCACAAACCCAAAGAAATGTGCCATCTTTTCCATTGATCGCAGCGTGATAATCGCCGTAGTGTGCCATTTTGAAACCAGCCAGCTCGTCCGAATTTGGAGTTCCACGAACAGCAGTAACCACATCCAAAACGCCATCATTGTTGATGTCAACAGCCAATCCAGCAGTATTTCCATTGTGAGATGAAATTGAATCGTTTTTCCAAAGCACCGTTCCATCAATTCCGTTCAAGGCATAAAAACCGTATTGTTCAACCGAAAAGAAAATATCTTTTTTTCCATCGCCATTAAAATCGGCTAAAACCGGAGCACTTTCCACATCGTATTCTGTTGCAAATTTCCAAAGTTCAACACCAGTTGTTACATCATAGCAATAGAAATCATAGTTATCAGAACCACAGTACAAGCGATTTCCGTCAACGGCAACACCGGTTACATCGTTATCTCCAGCCAAAGGTGAAGCATACTGCTTCTGAATTTTACCGGTTTTTCCGTCAATTTTATAGGCGCCATCCAAAGAATCCAATCGTAAATTGCGGTCAATACCGTTGGAACCAATGAAAATACTTCCGTTCTGAAAAACCATGTTTGTGCGGTAGGTTGTAACGCCAATTTTCGTTTTCCATTGAACCGGAAATGCGCTTGAAAAATTGGTCTGAGCAAAGGCTGTCATCCCGATCAGCAACATGCAAATGATATTAATTGTTTTCATAGTAATTTTGGATTTTCTTGGTTCTGGTATTGAAGATTTGTAATTGTCCGTTTTCAAAGAAGGTAATCCATCCACCTTCACTAGTTTGTATGAAGCGTGAATTTGTTGACCAAATTACTTTTCTGTTCTTCCTGTTCACAAACTCAACAGTCTTCCCGTTAAAAATCAGTTCTGCTTTAGGGAAATAACCTCTGAATTCAGGTTCGGAAACAACTCCCAGGTAAGCCATAGAGTACAGATCGAACTGTTTCAAGGAGTCACCTGTTTTCAAATAACTGTAGCCATCAAAAATAAAATCGAATTCTTTTGTAAGCCGCTTAAGATCTGGAGCATCATTTGAAAGATAATCTACCAATCCTAGTTTATTATCCATTTGCACAAATGCAGACCTGTCGTAGTCATCGAATAGAAGAATGAAATCAAAACCAGATTGTAAGGGAGACAGTTCATTAGACAATGTTGAAATACTGGAACCTTCTTTTACAATAATTACTAGTTCGTTTTCACGAATATCGTCATGGAGATTATTCTCCAAAACTTTAAAAATGATATCATCATAAATTGCAGGTGTTTGCACCCAATATTTGGTTTCGAGAATACCCTTTTTTCCACCTTCTTCAAAAATATAAAAGCGTTGGTCCAAAGGCATTGATTCTGGCTCGGTTATACTGCTGTATTTTGGCTCAAGTATACAATCACCGAATGAATTGTAAAGGCCGAATGATCCTTTTTTGTTTTGTACGAGGTAAATATTATTATCCAATCCTTCAACCGACACAAAAACGGGTGGAACAATGGTATCTAAAACCGGTTCTTCCTGTTCTGAATTTTCTGATGCAACACCTGCGTACTTACCATTGTAAAAGTCGTACTCAATATTATACCGAGGTAATGGTGTTCCAAATACAGACATCCAGAGTGTTGAATCCAATTCTATTGCATTTTGACTTCCACTCAACATCACTTCATTGAAACGCTTATAGTACTTACATTCCACAAAGACATCATGATCGTAATTATACCACCCGAATTTATCTCCGATTCTTGTTTGAACAATATGATTTCTGCTTTCCGGGGAATACTCGATTAACGGTTCGATTTCACAAAAACGTGGTTCAACGATAGTGTTGGATTTAGTAATAAACCCATATAATCCGTCCTTTTTCTCAAGATCATAAACAACAATTAAATCGAAATTGAATTGAAACCAGGAATCATCATAATTCCAATCTGTTTTCTTCATCTCATCAGCAAGCAAATAATTATACACTCTTCTTCCATCCAGAAGTCCATATTTTTCTGGAATGACTATACGAGTATTGGTTCGAATTCGGAACAATTCTTTAGTTCCATCCTGATAATAAATCAGATAATTTCCATTTAAATTTTCAAATTTACCAACCGGTTTTTCCGAGATATTTCCATCCATAGAAAAATACAATGAACCGTCGGACTCCTGATACACCAGAAAAAGATGATCGAAACTTTCATAGCCCATTACCATCTTGGATCTTGGAGAAAACGGTGTAAGAAAAATTCCGCGATCAGCCTGAAAGAGGGCATATTCTCCGGAATCATTTCTAATCTGGAAAAGTCCTTCGGCCCGACGAGTAAATTCAAAATATTCCATGATCACTTCGTTAGTGAACTCTCTAATGGAATCACCAATGAGCACTTTTTCAGCATACGGAAAATGGTATTTAATAATTGTATCTGTTAAAGTCACATCGGATGCAAAAGAATACTGATATCTCACAATATCTACCGAATTATCTTTATAATACAATAAAGCGTAATCTCCACTTTGCACTTCTCTGCAATACTTCGAGAAAACAAGTCTTCCACTGTCATCAAAGTGTCCAGGTAAACTATCCTTCCTTACCGTGATGCGGTAGTTTCCTTCATCCGAAGCGAAATCTGTATAAACAGCATCCGTAAATTGATAATTTTCATCAAAAAAGAGGTGAAATTTTGATGGAATTACATTTCCCTCTGCGTCAAAAACATTCTCAGTACCTTCTCCCAATTGAAGTAAGTAAACCTGGCTGTAATATTTTGAGCTTTCTCCAATTTTGTGATCTACATTCACGTTTACCCTCGAAATTCCGTTGTATTTCCCCGAAATCACTTTTGCAGATTGATCAATGATCTCGGTCTTTCCATTAAGGGTTATATCGCAATAAATAGTGTTGTAATAATTGGTCATAACCGGTTTTTGTTCCACATTTCTTATAACGGTTTTCGTATCCGGATTTCGCAGATAGATATCGAAGTGATTATTCGCAGTTTCGCAAACAATGAAATTTTCATTCCGGTCAATGGACTTATATACGGGTGGAATATACAACTGCGACTCCAACAAAAAGTGTCCTTCCTCTTTTCCGCTTTTTAAATCCCATCTATTTCCATCCCATGTATCGATCTTATCACAAATGGCAGGAACAATCTTTTTCCCCATGGTATCCATCAATCCGATCTTTCCATTTTGGTAGAAACGTGCAAAACCATATTGAAAATTTTCAGCGCGATCCATTTCAGCCGGGATGACCAAAGTTCCTTTCTCATCAATATATCCCCATTTTTTATTGAGAAGAACCGCTGCCCGATTGTTATGAAAATCAGCGGCGTATTTGAATTTTGCAGGAATTAAAACACTGTTTCCACGTTTATAACCATACAAATTGTTTTCTCTGAACGTGCTTAATTCCTGAGCAGTGCAAATTGAACTGAATGTCAGAACCAAGCAAATCAGGGCTTTTTGAAGCTGTGATAGACTTACCATGATGATGCCGGGTACTTTGATTTCTTGTTGTAAATGCTCTGATAGTATGTGACTCCATCCTCGAAAGTGATAACACTCTCACCATCCATAAATTCCACTAAACGCAATCCTGAAATGGAATTTTCACCTGTTTCCTTATTCCTAATGGCAAGCGTTCCATTCAACTCAGTCAACTCCATTTCTTCGGATTCAGAAACAGTCAATAATGAAATTTTATTCGTACTCCCCAGGTATTCAAAACTTGGGATATCAAAAGCATCATAGCCTGTATTTGTTTTGCGGTATCCAACCGTTCCAACAACAAAATCGAATTCGCATTTCTTTGGATTCAAATTGTAAACCTGGTTGAACATATAGTTGAAAGCATATACTTTATTGCCTTTTGTTGCGAATACCAATCTAAAGTCGTTCAAATACTGAACAGTAATTCCATCATATTCACAGTCGACGAGTTTCATCAAATCTCTGGAGTACAATCCCACTTTACCTTCACTGTTGTGCACGTAAAACAAATCCACATCAGCATCTGCATTGTAACCAGGATGAACACTTGTGTAAACCGCAGGAATTGAATTTCCTGATGAGATCTCGTACAATCCCAAATTCTTCTTGTTGTACACTTCGTAATAATACCCATGATCATTTTCCAAATACCCGTAATATTCATCCTTCGGTAGTAACTTCGTGAAGTTGAAAGGAATGAGCGTATCTCCCGTTTCCAGATGAAGCAATCCGAATTTCTTATCTGCATTCTGAGCTTCGATCATGTATGGCAATTCACTGTTTGCAATCAGTTCCTTATATAAAGGCTGAATGGTAACTGTCAGTTCTTCTTCGTCATTGAAATAGGTATACTCCTTCGCGCCCATTTTTCCGTTCTCCTTAAAGAACATTGGTTCAAAATTGGTTCCTACGAACTGTTTTCCTCCCGAAGAAATGTAACGTGGTTGACCGGGTATTTTCGCACGACTCATGTTCGTAAAAAGATCATACTTAAACTTTAAAGTAGAATCGAAAACTGGTTGTGAGATCAATCCGAAGTCGAGATTGTAAGCACCACATTTACCATTTTTCCAAGTCAGTATAATTCGTTCTGGTGCTTCCTTAACAATGAAATCCATATCATCTGTAATAGAATCAAACTGCGGTTCAATCACATTTGCATTTGCATCTATGAAACCATATTTTGCATACTCTTCCATATTGTAACCCAACATCACAAATTCCTGACGAACTTTCGGGATAGCTTCCACGGTGTATTCTTCACCTGTTTGTTCATCGAAATATGTCATAGGTTCTCCTAAACCATAGTTCAAACTATTGATAACGAAATAGTTCTTTGGAATTGAAGTCCACTTTCTCGAGCTTAGTGAAAAGAAACTTTGATTGTCGAGCGTATCGGTAAAAACGTAACCGTTGTATGGATACTTTTGAATATTGCTGTATTTATACTCCAGCATTTTACCGTCAACAATTGCTCCGAGATGACCTTTTTGGTTAGTGAACACATAAATGTGCTTCTCTAACAAATCTTCACGAATTTCCTTTTTGCAGTCGTCGTAAGGAGTTACTATCTTTCTCCAAAACAGATCATACAAAGCATACTTTCCCTTGTTTTCATTTAATCCTTCTACCTCTATTATTCTACTCACATTCAATTGTGGCTGACCAATGTAATCCCCATCGTAATAGTTGTAGTCATCATAGGATTCAACATACAATCCGCGTATTGAAGAAAAAGTATCAATGATCACTGTATCGGAATTGAACAACTGCGGAACAACATAATCTTTAGCAACCTGAGCTAAAAGCTGGGTTCCTTTTCCGGTTGTGAGAACAAGAAATTCATACATTTCTTCGAAATTGAAATAATCCAACCGTTCCATTTCACCCTGATTATTGAACCAATACGGTACACCATCTTTTTGGAACATGGTACGTTCGTTCGAATAATTGTAGTTGGTATAGATTCCATCAAGCATATAGCCATCCAGTCTAACCAATTTCATTTTTTCAATCGTGTCGTTGTAATAACAAAACAATAACTGGTAAGCATTACGATCTTCTACCGCAATTCGATGGTAGTTCACTTCTTGCAATTCGATGTAAGCGAAATCTTCAGATACCTTAACACCATTGCTATCTGCTAAATACGATCTTCCCGGAAAATTGATATCCACTAATGGTGCGTTAAAAGAAGTACCAAAGGTTTGACTTTCCATACAGTTGGTTGCGATGATTGCTCCTTTGCTCGTATAAATGTCATATTCCTCGCCAACTCTACATTGAACGAAATGTTCCTCCAACTCAATATAATCGTACTTGAAGGGTGAGGCCACTTTTCCCGTGGAAGGAGAAGCCCAGGCTTTTTTGCCATTACTGGTTAAAACCAATCCATAACCGTAAAGTGACGGTTGCATTAAATCACAAACAGCATCCACAACTTGCTCGCCTTCAGCGTTGATTACACCAAACTTCTTTCCGACATAGAAACGTGCAAATCCGTTTTCAAACTTTTCTACTTTGGCATATTTGGGTTGAATCAGAATATCCCCTGCTTCGTCAATAAATCCCCATTTACCATCTAGCTTAATTGCTCCTTTTCCTTCACTAAAATCGGCGGCATATTCATATTTTGGCTGAACAACTACTTGTGTCCCCGACTTGTATCCGTACTTGCCATTCTCGTAGAAAGGTTGTAACTTCTGAGTATAGGAAATAAGGGCAAACAATTGAAAAACAAGTGTGAATGCGAATGACTTTTTCATAATCGAGATATTGTATACGGTACGATTCAATAACTTAAAAGTAGATTTTTTTGTTACAGAAAAGAGCACCAAATACGCAAAATACAGCAATTGTACTAGTGAAAAAGTGGCGTAAAATCTGGCTTTCGACACTTACGAACAACAGTGCGGTAACAACTCCGTAAAATGCACTTCAAAAGGATTTGTTCTTCCTTCTATTTTTGAACTATGAAAAATGCACCCTCATTGACTGCATTAGTTGCGCTGATTGACGATCCGGATGAGAACATCTATTTACATGTTCGGGATCAACTTTTGGCTGTTGGTAAGGACGCCATTCCAATTTTGGAAACGTCATGGGAAATCTGTGACTATGGTTTACTGTTCCAATCTCGCATTGAGACATTAATACATGAAATACAATTTGATTGGTGCAAAAATGAGTTGACCAATTGGTATGAACAGCCAACAAAGGATTTGCTTGAAGGAGCTATCATAATTGCGCAATACCAATATCCATCACTCGACAGTAAATTGATTTACGATGCTGTTGAGAAGATCAGAAAAGCGGTTTGGTTGGAGTTGAATCCGCACATGACAGCTTTTGAGAATGTAAAAATTCTCAATAAGGTTTTCTTTGAGCAATTTGGTTTTGTAGGAAATTCTAAGAACTACAATTCGCCTCTAAACTCATATATCAACACGGTTCTTGAGAATAAGAAAGGAAATCCTTTAAGCTTGAGTATCATTTACAGTGTAGTGGCTCAGCAGCTTAAAATGCCGATTTACGGGGTAAACTTACCAAATCACTTCATTCTGGCTTACATGGATGAACATGGTGTAAATCAGTTTATTTCCGATGCAAATGAATATGGCGTTTTGTTTTATATCAACACCTTTTCAAGAGGAAGCATGTTCCAAAAAGACGATATTGTTCAGTTTTTGAAAGGATTGAATATGTCGCCACAACCATCACATTTCCAGCCTTGTTCCAATTCCGATATTCTTCGCCGAATGATCACAAATCTCATTGCTTCTTTCCAACAAGTAGGAAACTTAGAGAAAGTGGAAGAATTGACGATTTTGAGAAGTCTGTTGGATTAATCGGTCTTCTCGACTCCGCTCGAAGACCTTCTTATTCATGCAACCTATAAAATTACTCTAAAGGCCTTCGAGCGGAGTCGAGAAGACCTTACACTCGCTCCAACTTCACTTCCAGATTCATTTCCTTAATCGCACTCAGCACTTCCGAACTTGGTTCAATACGCAGTTTTCGGGATGGAAGATTCAGTTTCATGTCGTTCAAGTGATCTACAATTGTAAACTGAACGGTAGAACTTCCTTCACTTTGATTGAAAATGTTTTCCAACTTCGTCATGATCATTTGGTCCAAATCCTTCAAACCAATCGTAATGTTGACATTGATCTTATTGTTCTTCAGCATTTCAGAAAGCGGTTCAATGCTCGATAAAACGAACTCCAATTTGCGTTCTTTTGTAATCTTATCGGGGTAACGGCTTTCTTCCACCCTGCCTTTTAAAGCAACAAACAAATCTTTCACCATCATAATGCGGTTACGCAAATATGAATCCTGGAAAATGTATAAACGATGGCTGTGTGTGTAATCTTCCAAGGTCAGAATTCCAAAAGGATCGCCTTTTTTGGTATGTGCATGATCAGCTTGTGCTATAATTGCGGGAATGGTTAATTCCTTACCTCTGTGAGGAGCAAGATCTTGCAATGACTCTAAACTAGCATTACAAAACGCTTGAATAGCAGAAGTAAAATCGTCGAGCGGATGACCTGAAATATAAATTCCAACTACTTCCTGTTCAAATTTCAGGCGTTCGAACAAAGACCACTCAGGAGAAGGCGGAATTTGCGGTTCAGGCATTTTGATCTCCAATCCTTCTCCAAACATGGAGAATTGGGACGAGTTTTCGTTTTCCTGCGCAGCTGCTCCAAATTTGATCGCATTTTCAATTAGTGTTCTTCCGGAATTATCTGCAGCAAAATACTGAGCGCGATGTGCGCCTTTAAACAAGTCAAAACAACCAGCATATGCCATACTTTCCAGAGCTTTCTTGTTCACCAAACGCAAATTCAAGCGCTTGGTCATGTCAAAAATGCTCTTGAACGGACCATTTTCGGCACGATCCTGAAGAATATTCTCTACCGGACCACTTCCTAAACCTTTGATTCCTCCTAAACCAAAACGAACTGCTCCAACGGCATTTACCGTAAACTCGTAAGAAGATTCATTAACATCCGGACCATAAACTTCAATTCCCATTCGTTTACATTCTTCCATGAAGAAACGTACTTGAGTGATGTCGTTCAAGTTATTTGAAAGTACCGCAGCCATAAATTCGGCCGGATAATTCGCTTTTAAATAGGCTGTTTGATAAGCAATCCAGGCATAACATGTGGAGTGCGATTTGTTGAAGGCATACGAGGCAAAAGCTTCCCAGTCTTTCCAAATTTTCTCCAGTACAGTTGGATCATGGCCGTTTATTCCACCTTGCTCAATAAAACGCGGTTTCATCTTGTCAAGGACATCTTTCTGCTTCTTACCCATTGCTTTACGCAAGACATCGGCATCACCTTTGGTGAAATTGGCCAATTTTTGCGACAGAAGCATTACCTGCTCCTGGTAAACCGTAATTCCGTAAGTATCTCCTAAATATTCTTCGCAAGCCGCTAAATCATAAACAATTTCTTGCTCACCATTCTTACGCTTTACGAAATCGGGAATATACTCGAGCGGACCAGGACGATACAAGGCGTTCATCGCAATCAAATCCCCAAAAACAGTTGGCTTCAATTCACGCATGTACTTTTGCATTCCGGGACTCTCATACTGGAACACACCAACAGTTTCACCACGCTGGAAAAGCTCATACGTTGCAGTATCATCAATTGGAAAAGTATCCGGATCCAGATCAATGTTGTGACGCATTTTGACGTTCTTCACAGCGTCTTTGATGAGTGTAAGAGTTTTCAATCCGAGGAAGTCCATTTTCAACAGACCAGCCTCTTCCGCAACGGAGTTATCGAACTGCGTACACCACATTCCCGTATCTTTCGCCAGGGAAACCGGAACGAAATTCGTGATATCGTCAGGTGTAATAATGACACCACAAGCGTGAATTCCGGTATTTCTAAGCGTTCCTTCAACTTTTACAGCTTGCTGAAGAACCAAAGCTCTTAAGTCACTTCCATTGTAAATTCGACGGATTTCCATTGCATTCGCCAAATCGGGAGCACTGTTCGCAAACTTCTCCGAAACATCCATATCGGAAGCAGAGAAGATCCACTTCAATGAAACGTTATCTGGAAGTAATTTCCCAAGCATTCCTGTTTCAGGAAGTGGTAAATCGAGTACGCGACCAGCATCACGAATAGACGACTTTGCCGCCATTGTTCCGTAAGTGATAATTTGAGCAACCTGATTGGCTCCGTATTTATTGATTACCCATTCAATAACTCTTCCACGACCTTCATCGTCGAAGTCGATATCAATATCGGGCATGGAAACACGATCCGGATTCAGGAAACGCTCAAATAGCAAATCGTAGGCAATCGGATCGACATTCGTAATTCCGGTACAGTAAGCTACTGCTGAACCTGCGGCCGATCCACGACCTGGTCCAACGGAAACACCCATATCTCGCGCAGCCTGACAAAAATCCTGTACAATCAAGAAATAACCCGGATATCCGGTTCTTTCTACCGTTGCCAATTCAAAATCGAGGCGTTCGCGTATTTCGTCGGTAATTTCAGGATAACGTTTTTCGGCACCAACATAGGTTAAGTGTCGCAAGTAAGCATTTTCTCCACGCTTACCACCATCAACCTCATCCTGTGGATCTTTAAATTCGTCGGGAATATCGAAGGCAGGAAGAAGAACTTCACGCGCCAATGGATAATGTTCGATCTTTTCAAGAATTTCCTGAACAGATTCTATCGCTTCTGGTAAATCAAGGAACAATTCCTTCATTTCGTCTTGCGACTTGAAGTAATATTCTTCGTTTTCTAAACCGAAACGGAAATTTCTTCCTTTACCTTTTGGCGTTGCTACCTGTTCACCATCACGAACACAAAGCAAGATATCCTGCGTATTTGCATCTTCTCGTGTTCCGTAGAAAGTATTATTCGCCGCAACGGTTTTGATACCGTGTTTTTCAGCAAGTTTGATCAAGGAACCAAAAACGCGGTCTTCATCTTCTTGTCCGTGACGTAAAACTTCAACGTACAAATCCGAACCAAACGCTTCTTTCCACCAAAGCAAGGCTTCTTCGGCCTGACGTTCACCAACATTCAGCAATGTATTTGGCACTTCACCGCTCAAACCACCAGTAAGAACGATCAAATCTTCCTTATACATTTCCACCACTTCCTTATCGATACGCGGAACGTAATACATTCCTTCCGTATGAGCAATGGAAGCCATTTTGATCAGGTTGTGGTAACCATTTTTATTCTTCGCTAAAAAGACAATTTGATAACCATTGTCTTTGTTTGATTTATCATTTCTGTTTTTACAAACATTCATCTCACATCCAATGATTGGAAGTAAGTTCTGTTTGTGGAAAGGCTCGCCGTTTTCTTCAGCTGCTTTTCGCTCTTCGTTAATTCCTTTATTGACTTTGGCAATGGCTTTTTCGAAGTGAAAAGCCGCCATCATATTTCCAATATCGGTTAACGCAACAGCAGGCATATTATGTTTCAAAGCCTCTTTCACCAGACCATTTACATCCATAGTAGACTGAAGAACGGTAAACTGAGTATGATTATGCAAGTGAACAAAAGTCGCATCTTTTAAACGTGCACGAGCAGCATCTTTATCAATGTCTAAGTCCGACCTTTCATCAACTTTTAACTTCGCACTTGCTTCCTTGAGGTTGATATGTGTAAGACCAACAGGTTGAATAAAATCCGGATTCGCAATTTTAAAGCGATTGAAATATTCCAGTTCTACCTGAAGTTCCTCATTTGTAAAAACTTCTCTACGAATTAACTCAAAGAAACAACGTGTAGTTGCCTCAACATCGGCAGTTGCGTTGTGCGCTTCGCCAAATCCAATTCCGAAAAGGTAATTATGAAGCTCGGTAAGCGTTGGCCATTTGTACTTTCCCCCTCTACCACCCGGAAGTTTACACAGTTCAGCAGTGGTTTCAGAAAGGGTATCGAGAACCGGCATATCGTGCATTCGCGTTTCAGTATTCGCGCGAATAAACTCAGCCCCCATGATGTTTAAGTCGAATCCAATATTTTGTCCGACAACAAACTTCGCTTGTTCTAAAACTTTATTGAACTCTTCGACCACTTGTGCCAATGGAACACCATCTTGTTGTGCAAGAGCAGTTGAAATTCCGTGAATTCGTTCAGCGTCGAAGGGAATATCAAATCCATCAGGTTGAATCAGGTAATCTTTGGCCTCAATTAAATTCCCTAATTCATCATGCAGCTGCCATGCAATTTGTACCGCTCGAGGCCAGTTATCCAAATCGGTATACGGAGCATTCCAATTCTTTGGTAAACCTGTTGTTTCGGTATCAAATATTAAGTACATGTGTGCTGAAAAAATTGAAGAATAAAGTTACGCAAAGGAGTTGGATATCGCTAAAAAGAAAAAGCCCCTTGTTGAAAACTAGGAGCTTTTCTTGAAAGCTTTTCAGCATTTTGTTAAATCTGATTACAAACTAGTGACCAACTACCGGACCTGAATTAGTTACAGGAGAAGTTCCTTCATCTTTCGGCAGAACATTTCCCGAAATCCGTAAAACCTTAATTGGCTCATTCACAGCATTAGAAGTTATGGTAACGGTTTTGTTGATGGGACCAACATTTTCGGTATTGTACTTAACGCTTATTATCGCTGATTCACCTGGAGCAATTGGTTCCGTTGGCCAAGATGGAACTGTACATTGACATGAACCTTTAACAGTAGCCAGAACAAGAGGTTCTGTCCCTTCATTTTTGATTACAAATTCACAAACACCATTAGAACCAGCTTTAATGGAACCATAATCGTGAATTTCTTTGTTAGCCGAAATTTTTGCTCCTGATTTCACCTCCTGAGCATTTGCATTTTGTATTCCGAAGCACGTAAATGCAATCAGAAAAAACAAGGTCATTTTCGTTTTCATAAGTAACTATTTTGAGATTAATGAGTGCAAGATAGAATCTCAAAATTCAATAAAATCAAGGCTTAACAGATCATTAACCCAAATCATAAATAGCTGTTAATTAACGATTGGAAAGCGTTAAGGAAGTCTTAAAATCGTGATTTGGTGTTCACAAAAAATTTGCTTTTTGAAGAATTCAGACTAGGAAAGAGTCTGCCGATAAAATAGGAGAGAGAAAGACTTAAACCTGTGTCATTTCGAGTGAATCTCGAAGAATGAGAGATTTGTATCGAGAAAGATACAGGAAAGGAACTATTCCTCCTTTGGATTGACAAAAACCTTAAAGCGCAATTGTTCAACACCTTTCTTGGTATTGGTAAAAAGAATGATCTTGCGATCTTGCTGGTAAAACGTTCCCTTTGTTTCGAAGGTGACAAGAATGGAATCCGTGGCTCCTGGCGCCAAGGTATCTGGGAAAGTAACTTTTGTGCAGGGACAAGAAACTTTTGCTTCGGTAATGATTAGTGGTGATTTTCCGGTATTGGTAATTACGAAGTAATGCTCGAGAACGGGACCTTCAACGGTTGTAGGGAATTTGTGCGTTTTTTCAGGAGCATAAAAAACCGCCGCTTGACCGAAGCCAAGGGCGGTAAACATTAATGTTATTAAGACAAGAGTCGTTTTCATTACTGCCCAATTGTAGGCGCTCCAGAGTTATTCACTGGGCTTGTACCTTCTGGTGCAGGAGCAACGTTTCCTGTAATTTTTAAAACTTTTGTTGGCTCGTTAGCAGCGTTTGACATAACTGTTACGCTTTTGTTGATTGGACCAACTTTTTCTGTGTTGTACTTTACTGTAATCGTTCCAGTTTCTCCTGGTGCAATTGGATCAGTTGTCCACTCAGGAACTGTACATCCACAAGAACCTTTTGCCTGAGAAATAATCAAAGGCTCAGTACCTGTATTTTTGAATGTAAAAGTACACACACCATTACCACCGAATTTAACATTACCGTAGTCGTGAACGTCTTTAGAAAATTCAATTTTAGCACCTGCTTGTGCGCCTACTACTTGTTGAGCAGTTGCGTGAGATCCTGCTGCTACGCCAGTCAAGGCTAATAATGCTGTGAAAAGTAACTTCTTCATTGTAAATCTTTTTTAATAACAAATCAAATATAAAATATGTTTTCTTTTAAATCTCTATTCTGAGAATTGATTAACACATCGTTAACTAAAACCATGCCACAGCTATGCGGGCTTTTTGGATTGTTGAAGTTCAATCATTTCCTCAAATGTAAGATCGATATGAGCTAAACGGTATTCAATGTCTTTTCGTTGCTCGGCTGGCATTTTTGGATTTTCCTTCAACAGCATTTCATAATACTTTTTCACTTTATCTTTCTTTCTGGGCAGAAGAAACATATCATAAGTAGTTGCTGCCGATTGTAAAACCATTGCTCTATTTTCATAGAGTGGATAAACCGCAATAATACTATCTGCCAATTGAGCTGAGCGGGCATGTAAAGCAAGTCCTGAAAAAATCATGTGGGCTTTATCCATGTACTTTGGAGCCTCTTTGTCATTTGGAAAGCTATGCGCAATTTCCAAACATTTTTCGGCGTATTCAACACCTTTCTTCGTGTCTACTATCTGAGAAGCGTCAGATTTGATGGAATCTTCATACTGTTCAAAAGCCTCAATTAACTCTTCTTTTGTTTGTTTATTCTTACCGCCACCGCAAGAAACCAAACACAAGCCCACAAAGGCAATGAGTATTAAACGCATATTATCTTTTTTTAATTGGAAATTTCATTTTGTACGCAACATTGATTATTCCCTGAGAAATATTCGACAGTCGCTTTTGCAATAAACGTTTCTTTAAGACAGAAAGATGGTCGGTAAACAAAATTCCTTCAATGTGATCATATTCATGTTGAATAATCCGGGCTCTGTAACCGTCATATTCTTCTTCATGAAAATTCCATTTCTCATCATAATAGGAGATTTTGATAGTTGGTTTACGGAAAACTTCTTCTCTGATTTTCGGAATGCTTAAACAACCTTCTGCAAAACCCCAAGGTTCACCAGATTCTTCTTCGATAATTGGATTAATGAAAACCTTTTTGAATCCATCACAACCTTCAGCAAGCGGATCTTCTTCCTCGTCTTCGTCAACTTCAGCAAATGGAGTTGCGTCCACAATAAACATTCTGATCGATTTCCCAATTTGAGGCGCTGCTAAACCAACGCCAGATGCTTCATACATCGTTTCAAACATATCCGCAATCAATTTCTTTAACTCCGGATACTTGTTATCAATATCTTCGGCTTCTTTTTTTAGAACTGGGTCACCGTATGCTACGATTGGAAGAATCATTTTTGTTTTGTTTTTTGCAAAATTAGTAAAATGACTTGAGAATGTGACTTCAACTCCACTCAGCCACCTTTACAATTTTAAGTGATTCACGTCGATTCAGCTATAGATTCTGAAGAAAGTCCTGGAGTATGATTGTCGCACTCACCTCATCAATCAAACCTTTATTTTGACGATCGGATTTTTTTAAACCACTTTGAGCAATTGCAGCGGATGCCATTTTTGAGGTGAAACGTTCGTCAATAAGATGAATTTTCAGCAAAGGGAATTCCTTTTCTAAAGCTTGTTTTAGCAAACGAACATTTTCGGTAATGTGAGAATCAGAAGTATCAAGACGTTTCGGTTCACCGATTACAATGGTTGAGATCTTTTCCTTTACCACCAATTGCTTCAGCTCCTGCATCAAGTTTTTACTTTCAACGGTTTTCAATCCGAACGCAAAAGTCCTGCTATCATCTGACAGCGCCAAGCCAGTGCGTTTTAATCCAAAATCTATAGCGAGAACTTTCATAATTACAAGTGCCAAATTACTAATTACAAATGGCTTTTAACTCAGCTGAACTTTAGTTTCTCTGGACAATTTGTCATCGGTAATTCGTAATTCATAATTGGCAATTGGTAATTGGTTGTATTTTTGGAAAAATTTTGAACAAATGAGATCAATCATAGAAGCGGCTTGGGACGACAGAAGTTTATTGGATAAAGTAGAAACTCGTGAAGCAATTGAACATGTAATCGAAGAAATTGATAAAGGAAGATTGCGTGTTGCAGAACCAAATGATGATGGAACATGGCAAGTGAACGAGTGGGTAAAGAAAGCTGTTGTGATGTATTTCCCTATTCGTAAGATGGAAACGATTGAAGTTGGTCCGTTTGAATTTCACGATAAAATGGCGTTGAAAAAGAACTATGCTGAACTTGGTGTTCGCGTTGTTCCACATGCTGTTGCACGTTATGGGGCTTTTGTTGCCCCTGGAGTAATTATGATGCCTTCTTATATCAATATTGGAGCTTATGTTGATTCAGGAACAATGGTCGACACTTGGGCAACAGTGGGTTCTTGTGCTCAAATTGGTAAAAATGTTCACTTGAGTGGTGGTGTTGGAATTGGTGGTGTTTTGGAACCATTACAAGCTGCTCCGGTAATTATCGAAGACGATGCTTTCATCGGCTCACGTTGTATTGTTGTTGAAGGTGTTCGCGTTGGAAGAGAAGCTGTTCTTGGTGCAAATGTTTGTTTGACGATGTCAACAAAGATCATTGACGTAACAGGTGCTGAACCAGTTGAAATGAAAGGTTATGTTCCGGAACGTTCCGTTGTTATTCCAGGATCTTATACAAAATCATTCCCCGCGGGAGATTATCAGGTTCCATGCGCTTTGATCATAGGAAAACGTAAGGCTTCAACCGACTTAAAAACAAGCTTGAACGACGCTTTAAGAGAGCACAACGTAGCGGTTTAAACGAAATTGCGCTTTTTAAATTTATTGATATTTAGTTGTTGTTTTGGGATCACAAGTTGGTCCCAAAACGACTCAACTCACCACCGAAAAGTTGGTGTACTTCCGGTTCCTGCATTTGGATACGCCCCTGAAACGAGCACTTACGTTGGAGCCGTTTCGCTTTTCACGTTCGACTTTTACAACGATAGTACACGGTCATCCAATGCCAAGTTGGAATTCAATTACACCTGGAAGAAACAGATTATTCTGGAATCGGATTGGAACTATTTTTTCAAAGAAGAAAAGTGGTTTACACATGGACTTCTCCATTTTTCGAAATATCCGGATAGTTATTTTGGCATTGGTCCAGAAAGCAAACAAGAAGATCTTCAACAGTTTCAAACCAATCGCATAAAGACAGAAATCAATTTATTGCGAAAACTTAAAAACCAGTTGTTTCTGGGTGGTGGAATTCGTTATTTCGACTATTCGCGTACCATTCTGATTTCGGATACTTCAGCACAAATTTTCTCAGAATTGGCAGATAGAAACACATTCGGAGTGAGCGGAATCTTGCTGAATGACAAACGAAACAACCTACTTACTCCAACTTCTGGTTATTACGCTGAATTGGAACTCACTCAAAATTTCAGCTCATCCAATTACGGTCAAATCAGTTTCGATTATCGCAAGTATTTCAAGCCATGGCGAAAATGGAATCACTCTTTATCAACGCGGTTTTTACAACTTTCGACGATTGGAAATCCTGCTTATTTCGATTACGCATTATTTGGCGGCGATAAGGTGGCAAGAGGTTATTTCTACGGTCGATTCAGAGACAAAAACATTTCCACTATTCAGGCAGAATACCGGATGAAGCTGTTTTGGCGTGTTGGACTTTCCTTTTTTGGTGGAACGTCTTTGGTTTATCCTTCGCTTAAAAATTGGAACAACAATTATTTTAAGCCAAATGCAGGTTTAGGTCTGCGGTTTCTGGTCGACAAAAAAGAAAATACTTCACTTCGTTTTGACTATGCAGTTGGAGCTGACGGTCAGAATGGTTTTTATATCAGCTTCGGGGAATCGTTTTAAAGCAAAGAAATGCTTGAATAAAAACGCAAAGAACACTTACGCCGAAGCTACAGCGAAGGAGCAAAGAAGGACGCAAATATTGAGTAAGCAGAACACGAACTAAATTTAATCATCTAAAAAAGTAACTTTGAAGATTACTCATTACTTATGAAAATCCTTTTCGCAGTTACAGTTTGCTTTATATCCTTTTGGAATGTTTGTTATTCGCAATGCTGGGAATGGTCGACAAAACTGGATTCTACAATGGTGTTTTCTTCCCCTCGATTTGTTGATTTGAACAACGACCAGATTCAAGATATTGTGATTGGCGCCGGGAACGAATTCAACAAAACATCAAATGGAGTTGTGGCTATTAACGGTCAAAACGGAAATATACTTTGGAAAGTGAGTGTTCCAACTCAAATCTATACCAGTGCTTTGTTTCAGGATATTTCGGGAGATAAGATTCCGGATGTTTTTATTGGCGGCAGAAATGCGGCAATGTATGCTATTGATGGTTCTTCCGGAAAGATCATTTGGCAATACTGGACAAAAGGATTAGCAGATTCGCGCGAGGCAGGAGTTTTCAATTTCTTTACAACGCAATGGCTGGATGATCAAAATAGCGATGGATTTCAAGACCTCTTGGTTGCGAATGGTGGTGATGCTTTCGCAAAGGCAAATCAAAAAAATCGACCGCAAGGTAACATCTGGATCGTAAGCGGAAAAACGGGCGAGAAATTAGTTGAAGTACAGGTTCCACATGAACGTGAAATCTATTATGCTCCGCACCTCAATTACAACAACGGAAAGGAAAACCCGAACATCATTTTCGGTACCGGTGGTGAAGCCGTGGATGGAAAGTTATGGGAAACTTCTCTCGAAGAATTGAAGAAAAATGAACTCAACAATGCGCGTATAATTACCACCGATGATGAGAAAGGATTCATCGTAAATTCCATCATGGCAGATTTGAATGCCGATGGTAAATTGGATATCATTAATTCCAGAATGAGTGGTAAAATTGCCGCTTATGATGCGCTGACACATAACACTATTTGGTCGCATTCTTTTCCAGGTTATGAAGGCTATACAGCTCCAACAGTTGGGTTTTTCACTAATGACGACATTCCGGATGTTTTTGTGTTTATGGCTCACGGAACTTTTCCCAATTACGATCATTTCACTTCACATTTGATCGACGGAAAACTGGGAACCATAATTTACACCGATACTTTAGCCCTTTCCCAATTTGCGTCGGCATTAGCCATAGATGTGACTGGTGATTTACAGGACGAAGCAGTCTATCTCCGAAATTATTTCAATCCGGAAACCAACGAAGTGACGAATCAATTGGAAATTATCGATTTCAAAACCATGTACCAGGGATATTATGGTGCAATTCGTTCAGGAATATGTTATTCAAGCACTCCAAGCGTTGCAGATATAGACAACGACGGAAAATTAGAATTGGTTTTTGCATATTCCAATAGCTTTGAAAGTAAGGAGGAGTATTCCATCATTGAATGTATCGATCTTGAGATAATGGTGGAGAATATCAGTTTTCCAGGTTACTTGGGAGAAAAAGAGAATGGGATTTTTGACAAGAAATCGAGGATTTTGAAGCGATAAATTCTCAAAGTAATATTTAAGAGCACGTGTTAGACAATCAACCGCAGAGAGAAGGAGAGCACAGAGGAAACTCATGTCTGCCTCATTTTTCTCTGTGATGAAACATTTACTAAAGTAGATTGAAAGAGGTGCTCAAAATCAACCGCAGAGAAAAAGGAAACATGGTTGTTGGGCAGACAGGCGCAGAGATTTAGACCGCGACTACATTTGAAAACAACTCTGTTCTGAAGTGGTGAAAAAGCAATTTAAATCGCTATTTAAAATCTCCCGGAAATTCCAACTGAGAACACCGGTCCTCCAATTCCAATTTCCCCAAAAACACCAACGAAATTCTTGAAGTGATACGCGTATCCTGCTGAAAGTCGATAAGCCAATGGAAGGGAAAATGTTCCGATGCGTTTGAAGAATTCGACTTCTTTGTTATTCAGGGTCAAATAAGGAGCAACTTTATTATATCCCAAACCAAACTGTGCATAAACATCTGAAGGTTGATCTGTTCCTAAAGCATGAGCCGTGACCATCGCCATAATTCTGTAACGCGGCAATTCCAATTTATAATGTCCGTAAGGATTTGGAATATCTGCTTCGTTCAATCCCCATTTGTCGCGCAAATAAACGTAATCGGATGAATCGGAAATATCCATATTCAATTCACCATAACGATAGCTCGCATCCAATCCCACAGAAAGCCAATCGTTCAACCTGTAATCCGCTGAAAAACCAATGAGGGCTTTGCCACTGTAATGTACTTTATCCTGAAAACTACTGGAAAAATTGAAGGCAGCCTTTAGAATGGACGGTCCGCCAGTGTAGAATTGTACACGGAAAGGATGAGCGACTTGGGCATTGGAGGAAAGACCTAGAAGAAGTAAAAAAGAAATAATGAGAGAACGCATGAAGTATGTTATATAAAACGAATTTGGTTAAAGCATTTTCCTTGTGTACTTCGTGCCTTAGTGGCGTTAAGTCGACCACGAGGGCACAAAGAACACGAAGATATTAAACGATTTACATTAGAGGAAAGACCAAGAAGAAGGAATATGGAAATAATAAGGGATTGCATTGAGAAATTTTATTGAAATCAAAGTTAAGTCAAATTTTCTTCGTGCCCTTGTGCCATCGTGGTTGATTCACCACTAAGGCACGAGGAACACAAATTAATTACCCATTCTGTTGCGCTTTAATCAAATTCAATGCAGAACCTGCCTTAAACCAATCAATCTGCTGGTCGTTGTAGGTATGATTTAACTTGATTTCTTCTCTAGAATTATCCGCATGAATAATCTCCAGGGTCAACTGTTTTCCTGGAGCGAAATCCACTAAATCTATAAAGTTGAATGTATCGTCTTCTTTGATCTTGTCGTAATCTGCTTCATTTGCAAATGTCAACCCAAGCATTCCTTGTTTTTTCAAGTTGGTTTCATGAATACGCGCAAACGATTTCACAATAACAGCACGAACACCTAAGTGACGAGGTTCCATTGCTGCATGCTCGCGAGATGAACCTTCACCGTAATTATGATCTCCAACAACAATCGAAGGAATTCCCAAAGCTTTGTATGCACGAGCAACTGCAGGAACTTCACCAGTTGAACCTGTAATTTGATTCACTACTTCATTTGCTTTTCCGTTGAATGCGTTCTCCGCACCAATCAACATATTATTCGAAATATTATCCAAATGTCCACGATAACGCAACCATGGTCCAGCCATTGAAATGTGGTCGGTAGTACATTTTCCGAAAGCTTTGATTAACAATTTTGCACCACGGATATTTTGTCCATCCCATTCAGGGAAAGCTTCCAACAATTGCAAGCGAGAAGAATCCGGATTAACGATAACCTGAACCCCACTTCCATCTTCAGCCGGAGCCTGGAAACCTGGGTCTTTTACATCAAATCCTTTTGTAGGAAGTTCATCACCTTTAGGAGGCAATAATCTAACTTCTTCGCCTTTATCGTTGATTAGCACATCAGTAATTGGGTTGAAATCCAATCGACCAGCAATTGCCAATGCAGCAACCATTTCTGGAGATGTCACAAATGCGTGTGTGTTCGGATTACCATCTGCACGCTTGGAGAAATTGCGGTTGAACGAGTGCACAATTGTATTTTTTTCTTGTTTGTCTGCCCCTTCTCTATCCCATTGTCCGATACAAGGTCCACAAGCATTGGTAAACACTTTTGTTCCCATTTTCTCGAAAGTTGCAATGATTCCATCGCGCTCAATGGTATAACGCACCTGCTCAGAACCCGGATTAATTCCGAATTCCGCTTTTGGAGTAATTCCATGAGCGACAGCCTGTTCAACAATAGAAGCCGCACGTGCCATATCTTCGTAAGATGAATTGGTACAAGAACCGATTAGTCCCCACTCTACTTTCAACGGCCATCCGTTTGCTGTTGCTTCCGCTTTCATTTTAGAAACGGGTGTTCCGCGATCCGGAGTAAATGGTCCGTTGATATGCGGCTCCAAAGTAGAAAGGTCAATTTCAATCAGCTGGTCGAAATAGCTTGCAGGATCTGCATAAACTTCCGGGTCACCAGTTAAATGTTCAGCAATTTGATCTGCCAACACAACAACTTCTGCTCTTCCTGTTGCATTAAGATATCTGCGCATAGCATCATCGTAACCAAAAGTAGAAGTGGTAGCTCCAATTTCGGCACCCATGTTACAAATCGTTCCTTTTCCAGTTGCGGAAAGCGAAATTGCACCATCACCAAAATATTCAACGATTGCGCCAGTTCCACCTTTTACAGTAAGAATATCTGCCACTTTCAGGATAACGTCTTTAGCGGAAGTCCAGCCGTTCAATGTTCCGGTCAGCTTAACGCCAATCAGTTTCGGGAATTTCAACTCCCAGGCCATTCCTGCCATTACATCAACAGCATCGGCACCACCAACACCAATTGCGACCATTCCCAATCCTCCACCATTTACGGTATGCGAGTCAGTTCCAATCATCATTCCACCTGGAAAAGCGTAATTCTCCAACATCACCTGGTGGATGATTCCGGCTCCTGGTTTCCAGAAACCAATTCCATATTTATTTGAGATCGAAGACAAGAAGTTGAATACCTCGTTGTTTTCGTTCAATGAACGCTGTAAATCGCCAGCAGCTCCAATTTTTGCTTGAATCAAGTGGTCACAATGCACCGTAGAGGGAACTGCAACTGTCTTTCTTCCCGCCTGCATGAATTGCAATAAAGCCATTTGAGCAGTCGCATCTTGCATTGTTACACGATCCGGAGCAAAATCAACATAAGACTTTCCTCTTTCGTATGCCTGCCTCGCCGCACCATCCCAAAGATGGGTGTAAAGAATTTTTTCGGACAACGTTAACGGTCGACCAACAATTTTTCTTGCAGCAGCCACACGAGAAGGATATTTCTCGTAAACAGCTTTGATCATATCTAAATCAAAAACAGCCATTTCTCATTAATTTTTCAGTTATTCTAAAAGTAATGATTTCAGCGCATAAAGGCGGTTAAATAAAGTTTATAGTTGCTTAGATTTTATTGATAAGCCTCCAATAACAATTTCGGATTTATTCGTAATTTGGATCACCTATTACGCAAAGCCAACTGAATTCGGAGCTTTGTGTTCTGGAGTACCGCATCTAAATAAGTTTTAATTCATGAATCGAATTACCCTAATACTCTTTTCCCTATCCGTTCTGCTCATCTCGAGTTGTTCTACAAATAAGGTTACAATTAAGACTGAAGAACCTAAAAAATATTCAGCAACAGAGTATTTGGAAAGTGTTCAATCGAATCCACAAATTAAACCAGGAATAGGTTTTGGCAATTTGCGACTAGAGGAAACAAGAAGTAAACATTTATTCAATGAAAATATCGATGCGAAATCATACATCGCCAATGGCGTAACTCTCCAATTTCAAACAGGTGATACACTAATCGGAATTAACATTGATAACCAAATCATTTACAAAACTCCAGATGGTAAAGAGATTGGCTTAACAGAAAAAGAGATCATTGCTGAATTGGGAGAACCAGAAAGCAGAGGAACAAAACTGAACAAAGGTGAAACTCAAATTGGATCATTGCCATCATTGAATTATGAAGGAATGAGTATTATATTCTATGAAGGCAGTCGGGTAATTCAACTTTTCAAAGAGAAATGATACTAACCATAAAAACCCTGTACCAATTCAAAAATCACCGACTTATAGTCACATGAAAACACTTTTACTTCTATTTATACTTAGCTCATCTGTAGCACTTGGTCAGGAAAAACCAAGGCAATTTGGCTCCGAAATAATGACCTATCATCAGATCGGATTTGCTATCAATAAGCAGCCCAATATGATTATCATTGGTTCGAATGGTGTTGAAATTGAAGACCGTGATTCCTGCTATCAAGTACAATATAATTATGGCGACGAACATTCTGTTACAACGGCCTACATCATTAATGGAGACACGCTGTTCCCTCAACAATACAATTATAAATTTATCTCCTTGCCTTTTCCAAAAGTTCGGTGGACAGCTATGGAGCAATTTGAAACCCGTGACTCATATAATGACGATGATGACGAACACAGAGTCATTGCATTGCATAGAGACAGTCTTTCTTATTTGAAAAATTTTGAAATACATCATTACGTTCCCAACGTTCCTGAACTGAAATGGGAAGTTATTCAAGGAGAATTAGTTGCTCCGGGAATGCATTCCACGGTCCGTTTCGATGGCGGATATTCTCTCCCAGATGCATTTATTGATAGTCTTAAATCATTGAAGGATACAATTAATATTGTCATGCAACTTACAATACGAAGTGAAGGCGGCTCTTCTATGAAGAAGTCGGGATCCGTAACGGTCATAAAGCTTGACGGACTTGCCTACGAACTTCATAGAGATCCACTGTATTTCGCGCATCATTTTTCTGATACAGTAGAGATCACAAAAAAACAGCTTTATTCAAATGATAGCCTTATACTTCACAACCCAGGGGCTCTTTATTTGAAAATACCCCGATTGGAGAAAGACTATTTTTTCGATTGGATAAGTGACAATCAGTATTGTTACTATGTACCACCAGTTAAAGTTGAGGCGGGAAAAGGATTCGTCATTATGGATGCGGGTATTACCTCAGGAGCAAGAGAATTTATATTAACTGACGGAAAACCATCTTATACAACTAACTATGAAACGGGAGTAAAAACCTACACAAACGCTTTTGTCAGAAAGAAAATATTCTGTACATATCCGGCTAAACCATAGATAAAAGCAAATCTAAAGATGAAATCCTTACCTTTTGAGCATGAATTGTCTTCTTCATATCCGCGCGCTGTTTCTGCTTTCTGTTATTCTCGTGACGGGAAATTGCTATGGTCAGGAGAAGAACAAACAAGAATTACTGGATAGTTTGAACAAGTCTCGCGAAAAGGATTTAGGCGCTTTCAATTTGTACGCCACAAAAACAAAATTGGAATTTATTGGTGGGGCATACAGATCAACTACTAACCAGGGATTTCAGCCTTTCACATGTACTTATCACGTGTACTTGCCATTTCAATTGGAATTCAATCGTGTGAACCTAAAAGCTGGAGATAAGCTTATCAAACTCAATACACCTCTAATTGTTCAGCATTCCAAATATGGCAACTATGCAATTGGTTTAGGAGAACGTTTCAGTTTTTTAATCGTGAAACGCTTGTATTTCAGTTATCAGGTTGGATTGGTATGGTGTGAAGTGATAAAAAAAGATACTGACGACGGTTTCAGGCAAATGGGCTTTAATTTTCATCACGAATTCAACATCAGTTATGGAATCACGAAACGAATCGAGCTAAGCGCCAACCTCATCCACATTTCTTATGGAGGTGTATTTAAAAATGTCAAAAACAATCAGGATGTGCTCGGAATTGGGGTGAGTTATAATTTTAATCCGTATTAAGTCTAAAACACATAGAGACATAGTGAAAAACACATAGGTCACAGAGTTTGCCGAATTGGAGTAGCAATTGATAATGCAATCCTTTTTTTCAAAGAGTTTTCAGATCATACGAAATGGTCTAAGGATAGATTCTTTTGGAAGGAATAAAAAACCCGAACACTTGAAGTTCATCGAAGCGCACCAGATTCGCAATTGTTTTAACTCAAGTGTTACACTTCGATAAGGGTTTTCGAGCCTGAATCGCCAACTTATTCAATCGCATTATCACTACAGACATTTTTCATAGTTATCTAATAAAGACTTCTTAGCTCAATTTTAGTGCGTACTTTTGCCGGAAAAAAATAGATATCTACCCTGGTTAATATACCTTTAAAAACATGACCATCGACATATTAATGTGCACTTATAATGGTGAAAAATTTATTGCACAACAAATACAATCCATTCTAGATCAAACATACAGTGATTTTCGATTGATAATCGTAGATGACATTTCCAAAGATCGAACCGTAGAAATAATCCAGGAAATGATGCTGCTGGATAGCAGAATTGAATTGCACCAAAATGAAAAGAATTTGGGGTACTTCAACAATTTTCTCTTTGGGTTGAACTTTGTTACATCCGACTACCTCTTTTTCTCGGATCAAGACGATATCTGGGTGAAACATAAAATAGAGGCTCAATTATCAGATCTGATAAAAGATGAAGAAAGCGTTTTGATGAGTTTTTCCAATTCCTATTTGTTGTATGATTCTCTGGAAAAAGGTGCGAACTACGAAACAAAAAGAGACCCGGATAGAATAAAAACCTACTACTCCACCTCAGTTGAATTGGCCTTACGAAACATCGTTTCGGGTCACACAATTTTGATGCGGACGAAAGAACTTCCCTGGATCAAAGAACAGATGTCAAAACTGATCGACAAGCAGCATTTGTACTTTGATTACGTGCTCACATTGCTTCTGTTAGAACGCGGGAAAATTAAATACATCAACGAGTCGTTTGTTTATTTCAGACAGCACCCGGACAGTACTTCTACTGTGATGCGGATGAACTACTACAAATACATTTCATCCAACGCGCATGCTTTTGCACAAATCAGCGAATCCACCAAAACAGGAAATTATTTTTCGGTGTTAAGTAAAACCTTAATCAGGAGGTCAAATTTCCCGGCTTATTTAAAGTTCTTACGCCAAAACTTCCTTCATTTCAAGTCTGTTTTTAGCAACTATGATTTTTATCAGACCGATTCAAATCCTTACTTCCTGAAGCGCATTATCATGTGTTTTCGGCTGTCTTACCGTTTTTATCTGCAGAAATAAGAAGTACTGAATAGCTCAAAAAATCAAAAACCCCGAGTAGATGTCACCATCACTTCGGGGTTTTTATCTATAATCGATAAACTCTTAATTCACCAATAACTTGTGTGAAGGAGCAAATTTCGTTAAGCTAATTCCTTCAACTGCTTTTGTGTATTCTTCAATTGTTGGAGTTCTTCCCAAGATCGTTGACAATACTACAACCGGCGTAGATGAAAGCAAAGACTCTCCCTTTTTACCGTCTTTATCTTCTACAACTCGTCCCTGGAACAAACGTGTTGAAGTTGCCATAACGGTATCTCCTTTTGCTGCTTTCTCCTGGTTACCCATACAAAGGTTACATCCCGGACGCTCTAAGTACAACATGTTTTCATATTCTGTACGTGCTGCTCCTTTTGGTGCGTTGTCGTCGAACTCGAAACCAGAGTATTTCTGTAACACTTCCCAGTCACCTTCAGCTTTCAATTCGTCTACGATATTATACGTTGGAGGAGCAACTACTAAAGGTGCTTTGAACTCTACTTTTCCGTTTTGCGCTTCAACGTTTTTCAACATTTGCGCTAAAATCTTCATATCACCTTTGTGAACCATACAAGATCCGATGAATCCAAGATCAACCGTTTTCTCACCTCCGTAATAAGAAAGTGGACGAATGGTGTCGTGTGTGTATCGTTTAGAAACATCTTTATTGTTCACATCCGGATCTGCAATCATTGGCTCAGAAATCACGTCCAAATCAACCACCACCTCAGCATAGTATTTCGCATTTGCATCCGGAGTCAAAGCTGGTTTCTCACCTGATTTTATCTCAGTGATTCTCTTATCTGCTTTATTGATTAATCCTTGAAGAACCTGGCGATCGTTGTCCATTCCTTTATCAATCATGATCTGGATTCTGCTCTTCGCAATTTCCAATGACTCGATCAATGTATCGTCTTCTGAAATACAGATAGAAGCTTTCGCTTTCATTTCCGCAGTCCAGTCAGTAAACGTAAATGCCTGATCAGCCGTAAGTGTTCCCAAGTGAACTTCGATGATTCTTCCCTGGAATACATTCTCACCTCCGAATGTATGCAGCATTTGCGCCTGTGTAGCATGCACCACATCACGGAAATCCATGTAGTCTTTCATTTGACCTTTGAAGGTAACTTTCACTGATTCCGGAATAGGCATAGAAGCTTCACCAGTAGCTAATGCAAGAGCAACTGTTCCTGAATCGGCACCAAAAGCAACACCTTTCGACATACGTGTGTGTGAATCACCACCAATGATGATAGCCCATTCGTCAACTGTAATATCGTTCAATACTTTGTGGATTACATCTGTCATTGAATGATAAACGCCTTTCGGGTCACGCGCTGTGATCAAACCAAAGTCGTTCATGAATTTCATCAATTTCGGGATATTTGCCTGTGCTTTCTTGTCCCAAACAGAAGCCGTGTGACAACCACTTTGGTAAGCACCGTCAACAATTGGAGAAATAACCGTAGCAGCCATCGCTTCCAATTCCTGAGCGGTCATTAAACCTGTTGTGTCCTGTGAACCCACAATATTTACTTCCACACGTGTATCTGAACCAGCGTGCAGTACTTTTCCAGGGGAAATTCCAACTGCGTTTCTGTTGAAAATTTTCTCCACAGCAGTCAAACCTTGTCCTTCAATAGTCACTTCTTTTGATGGAGCAAATACTAGAGGAGTGTCAATACCTAATGTTTTCGCGGCAAATGTTTGGATCTTTTTACCGAAAACAATTGCGTAAGAACCACCGGCTCTGATAAATTCCATTTTTTGCGGAGTGAAGGCTTTTGAAATATCAATCAATTCCTTATCTCCGTTATATAATTTCTTTGTTTTTGTATTGATTGTTAGAACAGTTCCTGTTGCAACAGAATATGCTTCTTCCAAAATTGGCTCACCATTTTCATTACGAATTGGCTCACCATTTCCGTCCAATTTCTTCACCCAGTTCTTCAAGTCAAGACCAATACCACCAGTAACATCAACCGTTGTAAGGAAAATCGGAGAAATACCGTTTGTTCCACCAACGATTGGCATAAAGTTTACGAAAGGAACATATGGAGTTGCTTGTTTCCCTGTCCAAAGTGCAACGTTATTTACGCCCGACATACGAGATGATCCAACAGCCATTGTTCGTTTTTCAGCTATCAGCATCACGCTGTTGTGAGGATGTTGAGC
>CAMLHZ010000002.1 GCA_946480085.1 uncultured Flavobacteriales bacterium | reverse complement strand
AAGGTCATCGAGCGGAGTCGAGATGCCGAAACAAAAAAAGGAGTTACTTTCGTAACTCCTTCTATTTCATTTGTGGCTTAAAATTTAAGCTCCTGGAAGTGTTTCTTCAACCGTTTCAGAGATTGCGCTTTTAGCAAATCTGATCTTAGTTCCTTCTGAGTTCAACAAAACTGTTGTATCAGTAACTTCCAATATTTTTCCGTGAACTCCCCCGATAGTAACTACTTTGTCACCTGTTTTCAGGTTTTTACGGAATTCTAATTTTGCTTTTCTTTTCTTGTTTTCCGGACGGATAAAGAAGAAAATGAAGATTAGGACCATTAATCCTAAAGGCAATAAACTTGATGCATTCATTTCTTTTATTGTTTCTTTAAATTATCTGATAATAGTGGCTTGAACACTTACCACGGTCAGTTCGGGTGTTGTGTTTGCGTTGATTCTTATGCTTTTTTCTAAATGTCCGATTGGTGCAGATTTCGTGTCAACCGTGGCTTTCACTACTCCTTTTTCTCCCGGAGCAATTGGGTCTTTAGGGAAATCTGCCACTGTACAAGAGCAAGATCCTTTTACGTCAGAAAGTACCAAAGGAACATCACCTGTATTTTCAACAGTGAACTTGGCGTGAATAACTTCTCCAACAGCCACTTTTTTAGCATCGAATACAGCGTTCACTTTCATTGTTGTGCGTTCACCCATTTGAACTTTCGTAGGTTCGTCACAAGATGTTGTAATGCTTAATCCAGCAACTACCAATCCTAATACAAGAGCTATTTTTTTCATTTGACTAGTTGATTAATCCTTTACCCATTTTAGAAATCTGACCTGAAGCGGTAAGACTCGAAATTGCCTTATCTAAAATTCCGTTGATGAAAGCCGGGCTTTTCTCAGTAGAATAGTATTTCGCAATCTCGATGTACTCGTTCAATGTCACTTTTGTTGGAATTGATTTGAATGTCATTAATTCAGTAATTGCCATTTGAAGAATCAAAACGTCCATTTTTGCGATACGATCTAATTCCCAATTGTCAGTTAACTTATCAATAACTCCCAACGTCTCGGTTTGCTTATTTACCGTTTGACGAAGCAATGTTCTTACGAATTCCTGCTCATCATCCTTATCTTTATACAACGGCAACACCTTGATCTCTGTATCTTCTTCAGCCGACTTAAGTGTTTTAATGACCATTTGACAAGCTAAATCGATATCGTCGATCCAGAAAATGTTCTTCTCTTCGAAGTAAGAATAAAGGATTTCAGAATTAGCAATATCAGACTTAAATAAGTTGATCGCAAAATTTCTGTCTTCCTCATACCCTACTTCTTCATTGCTCATGTGAAGAATATAGTTTTCACTTTCTTTCAGTCCGTTGAAGATCTTTCTGAAGATTTCTTGTTCAACATCACCAACCCAATTCACCGTTCTGTCTTCACTCGCAAAGCGCAGGCTTTTTGAGTCTTCCAGTTGAGCAATCAGTTTGTTGTCGATGAACTTTGTGTTTGGGTTTAAATCTTCATCAGTTGGCATCAATTTTTTAGTGTTCTCCTCAATTCGTGTAACACCTAAACGTTTGATCTCGCCAAAGGTTAGTAACAGGTACAGATACAAATCGTATATGCGTTCAACAGAAGCCATTAGTTCTTTCTCGGTTTTCGCCAAGTTCACCTCTTCTGATTGAAAATAGGCATATACTGCCTGTAAAACTTTAATTCGTAAATGTCTCCTGTTTAGCATTTTATCTATCTATTATTAAAGCGGAAGTTTAATTTTTCCAATTGCAGTAATACGTTCTTCAGCCATTTTGTTTGCAATCTGATAAGTTGGGATTCCCTCAGATTTAGAACGACTAACGATATTTCCGATTGTAGTGTAGATTTCTTCAGCTTTTTGCATTGACCATTCAGCGGGCAAACTTGCAACTTCAGAATAACAGTTAATTACACCACCTGCGTTAATCGCGAAATCCGGCGCGTAAATAATTCCTTTATCCATCACAGCTTTTCCGTGAATTTGTTCTTTCGCCAATTGGTTGTTTGCTGCTCCTGCAATGATTGAACATTTCAAACGACTCAATGTGTCATCGTTTACAGTTGCACCAAGCGCACATGGAGCATAAATGTCCATGTCAACATCATAAATATCATTCAATCCAACAACTTCAGCGTTGTAAGTTGAAGCTACTCTTTTCAAAGTATCTTCGTGAATATCTGTAATGTAAACTTTCGCCCCTTCAGCAGACAAGTGTTTTACCAAGTATTCACCAACGTGACCAACTCCCTGAACAGCAATCTTCTTACCAGACAAAGAATCAGATCCAAACTGTGCTTTAGCAGAAGCTTTAATTCCAACATAAACTCCAAATGCAGTTACAGGAGATGGATCACCACTTTTTCCTGGTAAACCAACAACGTGTGGTGTCTCCATTGCAACATAAGACATATCAATTGGTGAAATACCAACATCTTCTGCAGTAATGTATTTTCCAGCTAAACTGTGTACAAATTTCCCGAAACGACGGAAAAGAGCTTCACTCTTCATGCTGCGTGCATCCCCAATGATAACCGCTTTACCTCCACCAAGATTTAATCCTGAAATGGCGTTTTTATAAGTCATACCACGAGACAAACGCAAAACATCATTTAATGCCTCCATTTCGTTGTTGTATGCCCACATTCTTGTTCCGCCTAAAGCTGGACCAAGCGTAGTGTTATGCACTGCGATAATTGCCTTTAATCCAGTTTCATTATCTGAACAGAACAACAATTGCTCGTGTCCAAATGCACTCATCTGAGAAATTACGGGGTTTTCGCTTAAATTAACATTGGAAATATCTTTAACTTCTATCATAACTTAAGAACTTAATTTTTTTCAAAAAACAGTTTTCTAAGGCTATTCATTACTTTTGTAGCTTACGTAATAACGCCTGAAGTGGCGCAAAAATAGGAAGAATAACATGAAGTCTCTAAGCTATTTGAACAAATATTTTTACAAGTACAAATGGAGCCTTCTTTTGGGTTTGATTTTCATTGTTCTAAACAACTATTTTGGAGCAAAAATGCCCATTCTTCTAAGGGAAGCTACCGATACTTTAATGGGTTCGAAATTCATTGCTCCTGATTCAATCTGGACCAGTCCTGTATTTCAGCTGGCGTTGATATATATTGGGTATTCACTGATCTCCGGCTTCTTTCTTTTTCTGACGCGACAAATGATTATCGTTGTTTCAAGAAAGGTAGAATACGATCTGAAGAACGAAATTTACGCGAAATACCAGGAATTACAGTTCAATTTTTACAAAGATCAGCGAACAGGTGATTTGATGAACCGCATTTCCGAAGATGTAGCACAGGTTCGCCAGTATCTGGGACCTGGAATTATGTATACGATTAACCTGATTGTCCTCTTCCCTTTCATTTCGTATCAAATGTTCAATTTGAATCCTGAATTGACGCTTTACGCATTGATTCCGCTTCCGATCATGACGGTTTTGATCTATTTTGTATCAAGCAGAATGAATAAGCTGGGAAAAGAAGTGCAGCAGGAACAGAGTAAATTGACAACAATTGCCCAGGAAACGTTTTCAGGAATGCGTGTGATCAAGGCCTATTTGCAAGAGCGTCATGCGAACAAGCAGTTTGAGAAAAGCTCTAATCAGTACTTGAAACGACAAATGCGTTTGGTAAGAACGAATAACCTCTTTATGCCAACCATCATGCTTCTGATCGGTGCCAGTAGTATGCTGAGTATTTATTTTGGCGGATCGATGGCGATAGAAGATTTCTCAAAGATCCATGCAGCAGATGCTTTGCTAAAATCAGGAGCTATTGACGTTGCAAGACACAAGGAGATGGTGAACGGCTTGGTTACAAGTGGTGTAATTGTGGCTTTTATAGCATTTCTTTACAGGTTGACCTGGCCATTTGCCAGCGTGGGCTGGGTTACCAGTATGATTCAGCGTGCAGCTGTTTCTCAAACAAGAATTAATGAGTTTTTGAGAACAGAACCTGATATCCGTGTCAATGAAGGCAAGGAAATGACTGGTTTTGAGAAGATTGTTTTTGATAATGTGAGTTACAGATACAATTCTGAGTTGCCGTACACGCTTTCAAATATCAATTTCGAGCTGAAGAAAGGACAGGTTTTAGGTATTATTGGAAGAACTGGTTCCGGGAAATCAACCTTGTTAAAACTTCTGGTTCGACAACTTGATCCAACCGAAGGTAAAATAGTAATGGACGAAAATGATTTGCGCTCGTTGAATCTAAGCTCTTACCGCGATAAAAGTGCAGTTGTGCCTCAGGATATCTTCTTATTTTCTGAAACAATTAAGAATAATATTCTCTTCGGTACAAATAGAACAGATGTTCAGGATTCGGAAATTGAAAAGGTGGCAGAAGACGCACATGTACTTCATAATATCCAGGAATTTCCGGATAAATTTGAAACTCTTTTAGGGGAACGTGGCGTGAATTTGAGTGGTGGACAAAAGCAACGTGTTTCCATTGCCAGAGCATTGATCCGTATGCCTAAATTATTGATTCTCGACGATTGTTTATCTGCTGTTGACACGGAGACAGAAGAAATCATCCTGTCAAAGCTGGATAACTACAGTAAGCAATTCGATACTACGATTGTCATTGTAAGTCACCGAATTTCCAGTATCCGTAACGCAAATCATATTCTGGTGTTAGAGGATGGTGAAATTGTTGAACAGGGAACCAAGGATGAATTACTACAGATGAACGGTGTTTTTGCAGAGATTACCACTCAGCAGTTATTGGAAAATGATTCAATTTCCGGACTTCAGGAGTAAGTAATGGTCTAGTTTGTCTTTGATAAACGTGGCCAGCTCAATATCCGAAGCCGTTTTAAGGAAATCTTCATCCAGGGTCATGAAGTAAATGAAATCTTCAAATTCGGATTCTTCCAATTTGATCACATCATAAGAAACATATAAACGAAGTAATTCTTTCACCACTTCGGTTTTATTGTCCATGTATTCCAATTCTGCAACCTTGGCTTTTGATTTCTCAGATTGTGAAAAACGCTGGTATAATGCCGTAATTGGACTTTGAAAAGCTTCTATACCTGTAATTGTTCTTGTTTCGCGCTGAGCCAGAGCTTCTCTTTCTTCCTTGATCTGCTGAAGTGTTTTCAATGGCTTGATCACTACTTCGTTTAGTTGATGTGTCTTTTCTATAAGTGCAAAATCGCAAACAAACTGACAGCTTGAATCCGGAATTACACGGAACCCGATTTTATAATAACCTTTTGTAGAAAGAATAATAGAATCGTTAGGATTTACGTAAGCGCCAAAAGATCCGTTTGGTTGACCAAAAACACCTTCGTTTGTAGAATGATTGACAACCATTAAATTATAGAATGTGTTCACTCGATTTAAGGTGTCAACTACTTTTCCTTTTAACCAAACTTTTTTGCATGGCTGGTTTTGACCAAAGCTGAATGAGCTTATCAAACAAAAGAGTATTAGGATCTGTTTCACGTAGCTAAAATAAAGCTTAGGAATGTACAAACGAATGCAATTAACAGAAATTATATTGTTTACAAATGTTTATTTCATAATTAACAATTGTAACACTAGTAAGAGTTGGTTCTGATACAATTGTAAACTTAAGTAGTTGTGTTTTAGTATACCGTGGTAATTAATTTGTTCAAGGCCTGTTGGAAACCAATCTGCTTATCCGTAATTTTGCATTATGGCACGAGTAGTAGTTGGACTATCAGGTGGCGTTGACTCTAGTGTAAGCGCGTATTTACTTCAGCAAGAAGGACATGAAGTTATTGGACTTTATATGCGTAATTGGCACGATGACACGGTTACATTAAACAATGAATGTCCGTGGATCGATGATGCGAATGACGCACTTCTCATTGCTGAACAGTTAAATATTCCGTTCCAGGTTCTTGATCTAAGTAAAGAGTATAAAGAACGCATTGTAGACTACATGTTTGCTGAGTATGAATCAGGTCGAACACCGAATCCGGATGTACTTTGCAATCGTGAGATCAAGTTTGATGTTTTCTTAAAAGCTGCTCTTGAACTGGGTGCTGACTTTGTGGCTACAGGACATTATTGTCAGAAAACCACAGATGAAAACGGAATCCATCACTTGCATGCGGGTGCGGATCCAACAAAAGATCAGAGCTACTTTCTTTGTCAGTTGTCTCAGGAACAATTAGCGAAAGCACTGTTCCCTATCGGACATCTTCAAAAAACGGATGTTAGGGATATTGCGAAGTCAATTGATTTGATCACTGCAGAGAAAAAAGATTCACAAGGTTTGTGTTTTGTAGGTAAGATTTCGTTACCGGAATTCCTTCAACAACAACTTAAAGTAAAAGAAGGTAAAATCATTGAAATTCCGATAGATAGCTATAGTTTTTCTGACTATAAAACAATTCCTGTAAACGACGAGCATGTTGTAGAATTGGCCTCTCCTTTTCATTTTGAGGAAACGATGGGATCTTCTGTCGGAACGCACATTGGAGCACATTACTACACCATTGGTCAGCGAAAAGGATTGCATATCGGAGGTCGACCTATGCCTTCATTTGTAATTGGCATTAATACAGAGACGAATACCGTTTATTCAGGTCAAACTGAACAACATCCCGGATTAAATCGATGGGCGCTTAAAATTGAATTGGCTGACCAACATTGGATTCAGTTGGCTAAGCGATTGGAAGTTGGTCAATCTGAAGATTATTTTGTCCGCATTCGCTATCGTCAGGTATTGCAAAAAGCGAAGTTGATTGCTAAAGAAGATGGTTTGTATATTCTATTTGAACAGCTTCAACGTGGTATTACTCCCGGACAATTTGCTGCATGGTACAAAGACGGCGAACTGGTTGGTTCAGGAATCATCATGCATTAATTTATAGCCTTCTTCTTCCTCTTAGTTATTCGGTAAGAAAACGTCGAACGTGAAATCGTTATAGAAGATAACGGTTTTTATTACGGTCTTCCCTTCTGAAGTTTTTTTTGTGTTTAAGTCGATTGGATCGTTCTCCTGCTTACTTTCTTTCACAATCATTTCCGGTTCTTTAATGGATCCCGATTCAGGCACTGTTTCCTCTCCGGTAATTAACCAATGCGTATTTACGTTAGGGAATGCTTCTACTACTTTGAGTAAGAAGTCGTAGCCTGGTTTATTTCTACCATTCAGGATATGACTCAGGTTTGAGCGCTGAACTCCGATCTTGTCTGCAAATGAAGTGGCGTTCAAGCGGTTTGAAGCCATGATAAGTTGTAAACGTTTCTCAATTCCCATGTTACAAATGTAATATTTTGAATTGATTTAGGTAAAAATTGATTGTTTACAAATGTAATTCACGTAATATAAATGTCCGATGGCTGAGGCTCTAGAAGTCACCGGACATTTGAACAAAAAAAACGCCCCAGCAATTAAGCTGAGACGTTTCAAGAATATTATTGGTTGTTCTTAGTTCTTAGAGTAAGAAAAGAAAATAGGTAAATCAGCATTTGCATCGTTCGTAACTCCGAATGTTACTACGTCCATAAGTCGAGCTACTTCATGAATATTCATCTTGCTTTTATCACCAAGAGATTTATGATTAGCTAATTTTTGTTTTGCGGCTTCAATTATTCTATTTTCCATTTGGTAAGTATTTCAATGTTTACAGCTCGGTTTACGGCTACAATTGTTGAATGTTACAAAATAGTTGTAAAATATTTCAGTAAAGTGGAATTTTGAATAAATACGAGTTTAATAAGGAGCAAATAAAAGTTTTATTATCAATTACTTACAAAGTAAATCATAAGCATTTTGAATCTCAATAAATTTTTGATTTGCCACTTCTTTTTCGCTTGGTGAGCTGTTGAATTGTTTATCCGGATGGTATTTTACGGCTAGCTTTCTATAGGATCTTTTTAATTGATCCTGATTAAATCCCTCACTGAGGTGAAGAACAAGCATTGCTTTTCTTCTTTCTGAATCAAAACTTCCCGATTTTGTTTCGTTATACTTATTGAATTTCTCTTTCTGAAATTCGCTCATCTTCTTATCGATGTAGCTTGCCTTCACTCCTATCAATTCGGCCAAACGAACAATGGCGACAAATTCCCTGTCTATAATCTCGCCATCTGCTTTTATGATCTCAAAAAGAAAATCGATAATCTCAATTCTATCCTCTCCTTTTGGTAAATGACGAAGGATCCATTTTGCTACACTGCGAATATTGGTGTCGTTTCGAAGTGCCTCAATAAGTTTCTCCATTGCACTCATGTGCACAGCCGGAAAATGTCGCTGAAAGTACATGCGCACAAAATCCACTTTCTTTTTAGAATCTTTTGAATTCTTCTTGATCAGCCAGCCGGCTAAATATGCGTATGCAATTTGAATGTTTTCATCAGATTTTCTGGAATAAAGCGGCATGCTGTTGACCGGTTCAGGGTCTGGTTGCGGTTGCCAATTTTTTCTGGTTGAAAGTAATTCCCCTGTTATTTTGTAGTGTATAAACTGGATTAAGGCGATTACAATAAAAATGACGAGAATGGGAATCATCAGAATTTCGGCATTAATGGTTTGATTAATCCTTCTAATCCATTAATCTTGATTTCCAGCATTAATTCCATTTGCTTGCCCAATTTTCCAGCCGGGAATCCACCGTTATTTTTCATCCACACGTAGTAAGAGTCCGGAATATGCAACAAGTACTTTCCCTGATATTTACCAAAGGGCATTTTTGCTTTGGCTAATTCTACTAATTCATGTTGTCCGTCCATCAATCAATTTTGTGCAATTGAAAAATATAATATGTTCCATCATCATTAGAACGTCGAACCTTAGTTCCGTCCATTTGTTGTGTCATTGCGTCAATTATCTCTAGTCCGAATGAAGTTTCATTCTTCTCTACCCATTTTCCGTTGTCAAAGTATTCAATCATTACCTCTGTTTTCGAAATATCAGCAAGCGTAATTGAAACCTTTGGGTCGACAGATCCTGTAAATGCATGTTTTACACTGTTTGAAACCAATTCATTCAATAACATTGCGATTGGAACAATGCTTTTGGTGTTCAGTTTCTCCACATTTACATTGATATCTGCTTTTACTTTTCCGCTAATGGAATAATTTTCGAAAAGCGACTCCACCAAAGTTACAACGTATTCTTCAAGATCGAAGTCCGAAAGTGAATCACTTTGATACATTTTTTCATGGATGATGGCCATGGCACTTACCCTATTCACGGCTTCCATGTAAATTTCTCGCTGACTTTCATTCAGTGTATCGGACTGAAGGCGAAGTAAACTGGTGATAATCTGAAGGTTATTTTTTACACGATGATGAATTTCCTTCAGCATTACTTCCATTTCAGCTTTTTGCCGTGTAATGATCTTATTTTTCTCGTTCAATTCCTGATTGGTGCTTTTTGCTAAAGCTTCGGATTTTTGAGTTGCGCTTACGTAAGTAAAAAGAATGAATCCAATTGCAACTGCCAGGATCACAAACTCTGTCATGTAAAGAAGTGCATCCGTTTTATCAAAGTTGGTTAGTGAATTTATGTTTGCTGGAAAGAAGTGATAAACGTAGAAAAAGAGACAAGAAAAGTTGAGTACTAAAGCGATCAAACCGTATGTTTTGTTCAGAACAATGAATGTGAAAAGCACATGAACGAACATCCAAAGCGGCGTTGTGTAATGTATTGAACTTACTAGAAATAAATTTAGAACAATAATTATAAACGAAGAGAACACTGCAAAGCTCCCTACCAATTTATACTTCTGTGTTTTAATAAGAACAATTGCTGAGCTAAGACAAATAATAACAGCGATAATGTCAGGCCAGGGATTGTATTTCGATTTAATAAAACTAAGAACAGTAACTAAAAGAATTAGGAACCCGAGCATAATACAGGTTCTAAGAACAAGTCTGAATCTCGTTTGTTCGTAGATCTGATTCGTAGTAGTGCTCTTGAAATCCACCGACATTTACTGCAATTAAATTACGAGCCGAAAGTACTCATTTCCATTAATATAACAGGGTTGAAAGTGATCGATCCGCTATAATTTTGATAACTCGAAAGAATACTCAGTACCTTCTTCTCTGGAGTTGCGAGTAACCTTTCCGTTGAGTTGCTCTGTCATAACGTTGATGATCTCGCTTCCAAACGCTTCATCAGAATTAATCCATTTTCCGTTATCCGAATACTCAATAGAGAAGATCTTATCGGAAACAGATTTGATCTTAATGGTAATTCGTGGTTGCGATTGATCTTTAAATGCATGGCGAATTGAATTGGTCAATAATTCATTCAGGATCATAGCCAATGGAACAATTAGGTCTGAATTTAAGTCGAAGTCCTCAATATCTGTTTTGGTTCTGATATCATCGTTCAACGGATAACTATTACAAATGTAAGAAGTCAAATTCTCAACATAACTCGCTAATTCAAATCGCTGAAACGTGTCAGATTTATAGATCTTTTCATGAATTAAAGCAATTGTATTCACCCGATTTACAGCTTCCTGATAAGTTGCTTGCGATCCGTTAGAGTCGTAATCTGATTGTAGTTTTAAAAAACTGGAAATGATCTGAAGATTGTTTTTTACTCTATGGTGAATCTCTTTCAGCATCACTTCGATCTGTTTTTTTTGAGTAGAGATCAATTCATTTTGCTCGGTTAACTGCCTTTGGTTTTCAATAAGATGGTTTTCCATTGTTTGCGAAGCCTTCAAGAAAACATGCAGCATGTATCCTAATGAAATTCCTTGAAAGAAGAACTCCACCAAAAAGACATTTGTGTCCATTTGATCCAGAAGAAATCTGTTGTTGATTCTGTCTTCAAAAATGGTAAGAAGATAAACGATCAAGGCTCCAAAGTGAAAGGCAAGTGTGATTCCGCCCCATAGCTTTTCCAGCATTAAATAGGTAAAAACAATCACAATTGAGATCCATATCATTGTGGATAAGTGGAGTCCGGGAACAAGAAATAAGGTGCAAACAAGCGTAATGGAAGCTCCAACTACAGCAATCTGGCTGACCAACTTATAGTTCCTGGTTGCTCTGAGAAGAATATAGCAACCTCCAATTAATGCAAGCGCAACTATATCAGGAATGGATGTGAAATGTCTGTTTAAAGAGTTTACGACGGCTGTAACAGCCAAAATTACCATCAAAACAATCGCTAACCGGTTAACCAACAAGTATCTGGTTTCGTCAAATAGTTGAGATTGACCAATAGTGAATTGCGTTTTTGAGGTATTCATAAGGTAAAATAGCAATGTTAAATTACTATTCTTCCCTTTAATTACAGCGTAATTCCTTAATTATTTAACAGGAATATTTTTCAGTGTCTCCAGGTAAAGTCCCCAATACTTTTGTACTGAGCTGATTTGCACTTTTTCATCAGGAGAATGCGCTCCATGAATATTTGGTCCAAATGAGATCATTTCCATTTTCGGGAAGTGTTTTCCAAGTATTCCGCACTCTAAACCTGCATGACAAGCTTTCACCTGAGGTTCTTCATTGAATCTTGCACGGTACAATTTTGTCATCAATTGAACAATGTCTGAGTCCGGAAGCGGTTTCCAACCTGGATATTCTCCATTTTGAACGACACTGATACCGCAACTTTCGAAAGCTGTTCTTACGGCATTTGCAACATCGGCTTTTGTGCTGTCAACTGAACTTCGTTGTAAACTTTGCGTCAGAAACTTACCATCAGCGACGTCGATTTTAGCCAAACTTGTTGAGGCTTCAACTAAATCAGCCATATCCGGGCTCATTCTGAAAACACCGTTTGGTACAGAATAAATGCTTTGAAGTATTTTTTTAAAGTCTGAACCTGAAACCACGTCAGTTGAAATAGCTGCGTCGCTTACGGTCCACTTCATTTCTGTTTCAATGCTTTGGTATTCTTCAGTAAGAATGAGCGTAAATGCGTTTATTTCTTCTACAGTTTTTGAGAAGTTGTCTTTATGAACCGCAATAACAGCGCTACTTTCACGCGGAATTGCATTTCTCAAACTGCCACCATGCAGTGTCACTAATCTTAAATCGACAATTGAATTCAGATGAAATAAAAGTCTGTTCATCAATTTGTTAGCGTTCCCTCTTCCTAGGTGGATATCCATTCCTGAGTGCCCACCAAGCAATCCTCTTAAGCTGATCCCGATTCCAATAAATCCAGAAGGAAGACTTTCTAACTTCAAATCAAGACTTGTATTGGTGTCAATTCCACCGGCACAACCAATAGAAATTTCTGTATCGTCCTCAGTGTCAAGATTCAATAAGATGGTTCCAGAAATGTTCTTTGGATTGATCTTCATAGCTCCTGTCATTCCGGTTTCCTCATCAATCGTGAATAACGCTTCAATTGCAGGATGTTCAATATTAGTTGCTGCTAAAGTTGCCATAATTGTAGCAACCCCTATTCCATTGTCAGCACCAAGCGTTGTACCTTTCGCTTTTACCCAATCGTTATCAACAAACATTTCAATTCCTTGTTTGTCAAAATCGAAATCGGTATCAGAATTCTTCTGGTGAACCATGTCGAGATGCGATTGCAGAACTACCGTTTGACGATTCTCCATTCCGGAAGTTGCGGGTTTCTTGATGATCACATTACCAATTTCGTCTTGAATTGTTTCCAATCCTAGCGATTTACCGAAATCCATCATGAACTGGATTACACGTTCTTCTTTTTTAGACGGACGCGGAACTGCGTTCAAATCTGCAAAATGGTTCCACAATGCTGATGGCTCAAGATCTCTTACTGACATACTTCGTGTAATTACTAGTGACTAACTGTTAATTACGAATGAAAGCACCAATTTGCAATCGGCAATTCTTCATTTGTAATTGTGAAAGCGAAGCTAACTAATTCTACTTGTATTCAAAAGGGAATACTCACTTTTTCACTGCTTCTTCCAGAAGTGGATGGAATTTATAAGAACTACTCTTCTTTAGATTGAATTGATAGGTAAATCCAACTGAAAAACGAATCCCGCTATAGGCATCGGAGTAAAACGTACTTCCTTCAACGAAAGGCCTAAAATCGTTTTTTATGATGACGGAATGAATGTCAAAGTTGAGCATTAGATGTTTTACAACGGGAAATGTTACGCCGCCACCGAACATTGGATGAACATAACTGCCATTGGTGCCGTTTACTTGTTCATAAGTTGTACTTGGATATCCGGATCCTTGAGGGTAGGAATCAGTAACCACTGACCGAGCGCTTGATACGGTTGTATATTGAATTCCAAGATCAAGATAAACCAATCCTTTATTACCAAGTGATGCACGGAAAAGCAAAGGAATATTTGTGTTGATTGAGTTCGTTTTAGAGGTTAATGTGTGGCCAGGGAGCGGAAATTCTCGGTATTGGCTGGAAGTGGAATAACGTTGCTCCACCCCTAAACCGCTTACTATTGAATAGTATTTTTTAAAGTTGAACTGCAATGTAAAATCCAATGCTTTATAATCTTTACTAAAATCACTTGTACTCGCTTTTAAACCAAGTCCAAATCGCTGCAACTGACCATAGCTTAGCATTGAAGTAAGCAAAAAGAGACTTAAGGCAATTGTTTTTACTATGATCTTATTCATCATAAAAAATGAGTCAAGTGATTTTATGTTGGTGTGATTAATTTTTCTTTTTACCAACATACGGTGTGGTAAATGTGTAGGAGCTGTTTTTCTTCAAATTGAAGTTATAGGCAATTCCTGCGGAAAGCTTTAATGCACCATAGCTTCCTGTGTTGTTGAATGAAAAATGATCACCATTATTTCCGTCTTCCAAATCACTGCCTAAACCAGTTCTAGCAGATAATTGCACCAAAAAGCGTTCTTTAATAGGTATAACCAGTCCTCCTCCAAGAGCAAGTCCAAACCAATAAGTGTCTTTTGCGCGGTATTGATAAGAACTATAAACTACGGGTTCAGGCGAGCCGGTGGTCTCAACGTTATGCTGATTGACTTCCACATCATAGAAACTAGAATAAGAAAAGCCTAGTTCAAAGAAAACACCGACTTTCTTTCCAAATGTCGCTCTACAAGTTAATGGAACATGTTGATAAGAAAGCTTTTGACTCAAAAAATGGCCGCCGTCACCATGAATATTATCTACTTCTGTATGCTTCAGTTGCTCCTGACTGTAATTCACATTTACTGAAAAAACGCGTTTGAAATTGTATTGAAGACTGACTCCCGGAGTCGAATAAAAATTCGCCGATTCAAAATTGTGTGTCGTTGCAAAAACACCGGCAGTGAAATGTTTGTATTGCGCACTAGCGGCTAAGGATACTGCAAGAAAAAGTACAGATAAACTGAATTTCATAAGCGTTGTTTAGGTGTTTGATGAACGTAATTCGGGTTGATTTATTTTGATTCACGGATATTGTAAATCCGATTGATCCACAAATCTTCTACTTTCTTTCTAGCCCAAGGTGTTTTTCTGAGAAACTTGAGACTCGATTTCACACTAGGATCATTGATAAAACAATTCACAGGAATCATTTGTCCCAGTCGCTCGAAACCGAATTCGGCCTCGAGCTCTGTGACTATTGTTTCTAATTTTATTCCGTGTAGAGGATCCATTTATAATTACAAATGACAATTTCTATTCTTCCCCCTTTGAAGGGGGATTGAGGGGGATGGCTTAAATTCTCAAGGGCCACCACCCTCCTTAGTCCTCCCTCAAGGGAGGAGAAAAAACATCTTAAACCAGTTTACGGTATTTAATTCTCTTAGGAGCGGCATCACCTAAGCGTTTGCGTTTGTTCTCCTCATAATCAGAGTAAGAACCTTCAAACCAAACCACTTCTGAGTCGCCTTCGAAAGCCAAAATGTGCGTACAGATTCTGTCCAGGAACCAACGGTCGTGAGAAATAACTACTGCACAACCCGCAAAGTTCTCAATTCCTTCTTCCAATGCACGAAGCGTGTTTACGTCGATATCATTGGTTGGCTCATCCAGCAACAATACATTCGCTTCTGTCATCAATGTCATTGCCAAATGTAAACGGTTACGCTCACCACCAGAGAGTACTCCTACTTTCTTCGATTGATCTGAACCTGCAAAGTTGAATTTCGACAAGTATGCTCTTGCATTGAATTTCTGATTTCCAATCTCAATGAACTCATTTCCGCCTCCAATTACTTCAAAAACAGATTTATTTGGATCTACCGATTTGTGTGTTTGATCAACATAGCCAATCTTCACTGTATCACCAATCGTAAATTCTCCTTTATCCGGAGCCAATTCTTCCATAATCATTTTGAAGATAGTGGTTTTACCAGCTCCATTCGGACCAATAATCCCAACAATTCCTGCAGGCGGAAGCTTGAAGTTCAGGTTGTCGTACAACAATTTATCTCCAAATGCTTTTTGAACATTGATAGCGTCAATTACATTCGTTCCCAGGCGTGGACCATTTGGAATTGGAATGTCTACTTTCACTTCTTTGTCCTTCATTTCCTCCGTCATCATTTTGTCGTAGTTCTGAAGACGTGCCTTGCTTTTCGCCTGACGTGCTTTTGGATTCATACGAACCCACTCCAACTCTTTTGCAAGCATTTTTTGTCGTCTCGACTCCGATTTTTCTTCGTCTTTCAAACGGTTTCCTTTTTGCTCTAACCAAGAAGAGTAATTCCCTTTCCATGGAATGCCTTCTCCTCTATCCAATTCAAGGATCCAGCCGGCAACGTTATCAAGGAAATAACGGTCGTGGGTTACAGCAATAACAGTTCCTTTGTATTGTTGTAAATGCTGTTCTAACCAATCAATAGACTCAGCATCCAAGTGGTTGGTAGGCTCATCCAGCAATAAAATGTCCGGATTCTGAAGTAATAATCGACAAAGCGCAACTCTGCGTTTTTCACCTCCTGAAAGTGTTTCAATCAACTGATCGTCTGGTGGACAACGTAATGCATCCATTGCACGATCTAATTTTTGATCCAATTCCCAGGCGTCTAATGCGTCGATCTTATCCTGAACAACACCCTGACGAGTAATTAGCTTGTCCATTTTATCAGGATCGTTCAGGACTTCTTCATCCATGAAAGCATTGTTGATTTCTTCGTATTCTTTCAGAACGTCAACTGTTTCCTGGGCTCCTTCCATTACGATTTCTTTCACCGTTTTCTTTGGATCAAGCTCTGGCTCCTGAGGTAAATATCCAACAGAATATCCTGGTGAAAATACCACATCACCCTGATAAGATTTATCTAATCCGGCAATGATCTTCATTACCGTAGATTTACCCGAACCATTCAAACCGATGATACCAATTTTGGCACCATAGAAGAATGACAAGTAAATGTCTTTAATTATTTGTTTTCCCTGTGGTGTTACTTTGGAAACACCAACCATTGAGAATATGATCTTTTTGTCGTCTGACATATAACTTTATTTATTGTCGCAAATGTACTAAAACGTTGCCGACACTATAGTTTATCGTGCAATAATTCTATTAAAATCTACCTCGTGCACTATCTATTAAGTACATGTAATAAGCAATTCCACAAAGCATAACTACACAATTAATGGCAGTAAGCATAAAGCCTGTACGCATGCTTTTGATTGAATTCTCTAAAGCGTGTTCGTCTGTTAATCTCACTGCTTTTGAAGCGCTTACAGCAAATCTGATAATGAAAGCACCGGTTGCGATAGTGATCAATCCCAGTAACATGATAATGAATGCCGAAACTTTCATTGTGGTGAACATGCCTCCTGCTCCACCGGGACCTCCTTGAGAAAACAGCGGGCTACCAGCCATTTGTTCTTCCAGTTCAGAGATCGTTGTATACAATTTTACTCCTTGATAAATAAAAAACAACGCAAGAATAAACCCTACGCTTGAAGAAATAATTCCCCAGATTGAAGCTGATTTCAATCCTCTTTTGGCTTTCTCTGAAACAATCAGAAACCTTGATTCATTTGTGGTTACTGTGTCTAAATTTTCTGTCATGATAGTTGTGTTTGTTGATTTAAAACATTCTGGAGCCTTCGTTATACAATAAATAGGCAATTGCCAAAAGGGTTAGCATACAGTAGCATCCTCCAAAAATGAAGGTATACTTTAGGTACTTTAGTGAGTCATCAAAATCATATTGATCGCTTGATTCAAAGCTTCTTCTTGAGAAAACATTGAATCTGATCAGGAAAATACCTGGAAGGATCATGATTATTCCAACAAGGAGTAAAATGGAAGCAATCACCTTCATTTTAAAAATGGCATCGTTCATCATTCCGCCGTACATTCCAGCATCAGAGTACATTCTTTCCAATTGACTTATGGAACTGAAGTAGTTATAAGAAGAGTAAAGAAGGAATAACGAAAAAATAAATCCGTAGATCGCAAGGAATATTCCCCAGCCTCCTATAGCTTTTATTCGTTTCTGAGCTTCTTTGGAAACAACGATTTCCTTTGCTGCTTTTTTGATGTCTGCGTCGAGGTTTTCTGACATAAGTTGAGTTTTAAATGGTTGGTTCTGGATTCTTCAGATCATATATTGCATAAGCAACGTAAGCCACAGCAATGATTAGCGTTACCAGGTATATAGCGAAGAAAACAAAAGTGTTCTTTGCGTTTTTCATAGCGAAATCGAAATCGCCCTGATCCAGATTTCTAAATGCGCTTTTTGCACTTAGCGTGAATCGGATAAGGAAAACCGCCGGAAAAATGAGCATTCCTGCGAAGAACAATTGTAGAAAAGCAATTAGTTTTGAAAGCGAAATCACAGGGTTTTCTGCCATAAAGCCACTAACCTGTGCAAGATCGCTTAACGATTTTATGCTGAATCCCAGAACAGAGAGTGAAATCAGAAATAAGCAGATTGAAATGATCACTGTCCATTTTGATGCTGTTTGAACATACGAAGAGATCGAACCGTTTACGAATAGACCTTTGGCATCATCAGCGGTAAAGTTTTTATCAAGAGTTTCCATTGATTTTATTTAATTGGGAGTGTTAGTAGATTTCGATAGACTTTTTAGAGCTCATCGGCTTCATAACGTATAGTTGAGTTCCATACATAATAATGAAACCTATGTTGAATGTATATCTCAAAATCAATCCCAGGAATGAAGTCATAGGATCGAATTCGTAAAGAATGGCTAGTGTTAAGAGGTAAATAATTGGCATTGCTGCTCCTGCTACATAGAACAAATAACCAATTCTATTGAGGCGAAGCATTATAACTGCTCCTGTGATACAGAACAAAGGTGGAAGAATTTGTGTAAACAGAATTCCAAGCCCTGACTTGCTGTTTACATCCATGCTAAACGCTGAAATGTTATTCATGTTAAGGAAGTACATGAGAAACACGATCAGATGAGCACCCGAACCAATAAACGTCAAAACACAAAGCACTTTTAGAAAGGTAGTGTTGTATTTTAGGTTTCCGAGTTCTAATTCGTCTAAGGTTTCATCTTCGTCAAACTCAATATCTTCCATGGTTGGTAAAAGTTTAGTGCATTCAAAAATATAAAAAAAAGGTTGCCGAAAACGACAACCTTAATTTGTTATGTGTAATAAACAAAGAGTAAAACCCTCTATTTAAATATTACCACTGAATATTGTTGATTTGAGTTTTTGCTTGATCAGCAGCTTGTTTAGCAGCAGCCTCAACACCCAAGTGCATCATGATAGTGAAAATCAAACCTACAAGTCCGATTACTAAACCAGCGATACCTAATCCTTTGCTACCACCAGTTTTACCTAATTTCATAACACCCATCAAGCTCATTACAACAGCAGCAACTGAAAGAACGATCCAGAAGTATCCTAATCCCATGCTTGGCTCTTGTCCAAGACCTAAAGCGATACCTGCAGCGATTGTTAAGCTTCCGTATACTAACCATCCGAATACTAATCCAACTAAAGCTAGAATGAATCCTGTTACTGCTAAACCTTTACCTTGAGGCTTAGTTGTGTTTGTGTCTAATGTTTCTGACATAATTAAATTGTTTTTGAGTTACGAGGCGAAAATAGCATCATTTTCGTTAGAGCAACAAAAAATGTTAAAAAAAAGAAACCATTTTTAATAACAAATCGCTGTTGAAAGGGTTTAGAAATGCATTTAAATCTTCAGAAATTCAATAGACTAAGCCAAAATAACAGTTAAATCAATTTTTTAGAGCTTTAGCCTGTTTGCTTGACTTATCAACATAAGAGTTTCTATATTTATCTAAACTTTATGCTATGCAGCTTTTTAGAAAACGAATTATAATTCTTGGTTTTGTTGGTTTAGCAGTTTTCTTTTTCGGATGTAAAAAGAAGGATCTGACGTATACTATTTCCGGGAATATTCATGACGTTACGTTTAATAACGCCTTGTTTGGCGCTGAAGTGAAGATTTATTCTTCGGGAGCTGCTAACGATAACTTTTCCACAACGCTTACTACCGCTTCAGACGGCTCATACTCCTATACCTTTCCTCGAAAAAACTATACTGATATTACGATTGAAGTCAGTAAAGACGGATATTTCCCAAAGAAACAAACGTTGATTATTGATGACCTGGAAATCAACAACGAAAACACATTTAACTACGAGCTTGAGGCCATGGCGTGGGTAAAAGTCCATTTCGTTGGCGATGGTACGAAGGATGTGAAATTCGCGAGAATGGAGGGTTACAGCGGTTGTGATGATTGCTGCGACGGTACTGAGCAAACCATCTACGATGTTCTTGATCAGGAGTTCTTATGCCTGAATAAAGGAAACATGAATTACAAGATCTATTATCAGATCGTTGGTAGTCCAACAATCTACTTCGCTGAAGTAGTAACCGTTCCTTTTGTTTATACTGAATTACTGATTGATCTTCAATAGACACGTTATGTTGGTAAAAAACACGTAAGGGCGAATTATTATTCACCCCGACAACGTATTTTTACGGCCACAATTATACGTTATGAAGTTTTTTATCGATACAGCGAATCTTAAAGATATTAAGGAAGCAAACGACCTTGGAATTCTGGACGGTGTTACTACCAATCCAAGTTTAATGGCGAAAGAAGGAATTACAGGTCAAAACAACATCCTGAAACATTATGTCGACATCTGTAATATTGTTGACGGTCCGGTAAGTGCAGAGGTAATTGCAACCGATTTTGAAGGAATGGTTCGTGAAGGATTGGCTTTGGCAGATCTTCATAAAAACATTGTTGTTAAGGTGCCAATGATTCCTGAAGGAATTAAAGCCATCAAATACTTTACATCAAGAGAAATTAAAACAAACTGTACGTTAATCTTTAGCGCCGGACAAGCATTATTGGCTGCAAAAGCTGGTGCAAGCTACGTTTCACCATTTGTTGGTCGTTTAGATGATGTTTCTACAAATGGGTTGGATTTGATCCAACAGATCAGAGTTATTTTTGATAACTACGGATTTGAAACTGAAATTCTTGCTGCTTCTATTCGTCACCCAATGCATATTATTCAATGTGCCGAAATTGGATCTGATGTAATGACGGGACCGCTTTCTGCAATCATGGCGTTGGCAAAACATCCACTTACAGACTCTGGTTTAGCGCAGTTCTTAGCTGATTACGCTAAGGGAAATCAATAATTTGTACCTCGACTCCGCTCGGTAACCAAATTACGAAATGGATAAAACCAACGGTCATCGAGCGGAGTCGAGATGCCGTTGAGACAAATTCAGGACTTTATAAACCCTGACAAGTTTCTTCCGTTGTAAAAAGTTATTTTTGCTCTAGAACTATTGTTATGAGAAAGTTTACTCTTTTCCTGGCTTTTACATGTTTGACAATTGCAGCTAATGCTCATGAATATTTCTTTGCTTTTGCTGAAGTCAATTACAATTCTTCGGAATCTGTTTTAGAAGCAACAGTAATTTCCAGTGCTCATGAAACGGAGGACGCCTTGAATTTAAGCGGTATCGAGATCAAGGAACTGGAGGACCACTACAAAGATGAAGCAATGAAAGCCAAACTGGAAAAATTTGTTCTTTCCGGGTTTTCAATGGCGCAAAACGACGTGAATATCACTTTTAAACTAATTGGTTTTGAGGTTGATGCACGTGGAATGGTGAATTTTTACTTTAAATCAGAAAAGGTCCTTGCTCCTACGGTTTATAACGTTAGATTCGATATGCTGATGGATCAATTCCCAAGTCAACAGAATAAAATTCTCTTTACAAACAACGAGAAAACAATAACAGCAACTTTCTTAGCTAATAAGCGAACTGATACTATTAAACCATGAAATTAACCCTTGCATTTCTTTTAGTTGGATCCAGCGTTTTTGCTCAAAGTAAATTCGCGCAATTGGACATCGAACTTCCAACGCCTAATGAATACAGAACGGCTGCCGGAGCTCCCGGTCATGCTTATTATCAGCAAAAGGCAGATTATAAGATTTCCATTACACTTGATGACGCCAAACAAACCATTACCGGTGAGGAGGTAATCACGTATACGAACAATTCACCTGATGTATTGGAATATTTGTGGTTGCAGTTGGATCAGAACATCTATAAACCGGATAGCGATACGAAATTGATTGAAGTGGAGAAAATGGAAGACTTTAAATCAATTAAGGATGTGGAGAAGAAATTGATGGTTTTTGAAGGTGGATACAACATCCTTTCAGTTTCTACTGTGAATGGTGAGAAGATGAAATATGCGATTAACAAAACAATGATGCGCATTGATCCATCTAAACCACTTCTTCCAAATCAAAGTATTTCATTCAAAGTGAAATGGTGGTACAATATCAATGATCGAATGAAAGTTGGAGGCCGATCTGGTTATGAGTATTTCCAGAAAGACGATAACTACTTGTATACAATTGCTCAATTCTTCCCACGTATGTGCGTTTACAATGATGTGGAAGGCTGGCAAAATAAGCAGTTCTTAGGAAAAGGTGAATTTACATTGCCGTTTGGTGATTATGAAGTTTCAATCACCGTTCCTTCCGATCATGTTGTTGCTGGAACTGGTGAATTGCAAAACGGTGCGGCCGTTATGACTGCTGCTCAGCGCGAAAGAATGGCAAAAGCGAAGACTTCTGACGCTCCGGTTTTGATCATTACTCAGGACGAAGCGATTGACAACGAGAACACAAAAGATTCCGGAACAAAAACATGGGTTTACAAAGCGAAAAACGTGCGCGACTTTGCATTTGCGTCTTCGCGTAAGTTTATGTGGGATGCCCAAAATCAAGCAGTAAACGGAAAGAATGTACTTTGTATGTCGTTCTACCCGAAAGAAGGAAACCCGCTTTGGGAAAAATATTCAACCAAATTGGTGGCACATACAGTAAAAACTTACTCTAAGTTCACAGTTGATTATCCTTATCCGGTAGCAATCTCTGTTCACGCCAATTCAATTGGAATGGAATATCCTATGATTTGTTTCAATGGTGGTAGACCAAACGAAGACGGAACGTATTCTGAAGGAACTAAATATGGAATGTGGGGAGTAATTATTCATGAAGTTGGACATAACTTCTTCCCTATGATCATTAATTCTGATGAACGTCAGTGGACATGGATGGATGAAGGCTTGAACACCTTTGTTCAGTACCTGACAGAACAGGAATGGGAAAGAAATTATCCTTCACGTCGCGGACCAGCGCATTTGATCTGTGATTATATGAAAGGCGACAAGCAGTTCATTTCTCCTATCATGACGAATTCAGAATCGATCTGGCAATTTGGAAATAACGCATACGGAAAACCAGCAACAGCTTTAAATATTTTACGTGAAACCGTAATGGGACGCGAGTTGTTTGACTATGCTTTCAAAGTGTATTGTGAACGCTGGAAATTCAAGCATCCAACTCCTGCTGATTTGTTCCGAACAATGGAAGACGCTTCAGGTGTTGACCTGGATTGGTTCTGGAGAGGTTGGTTCTATACAACAGATTACGTAGATGTTTCCATGGAAAATGTAAAGCATTTCCAGATGAACACAAACAATCCGGAAGTTGAAAAAGCGTTGAAGGAAGAGCAAGATAAAGCACGTCAGTTAGGGATTGGTGAGATCCGAAATAAGGAAGCAATCAAACAGACCGTGAACGAAAAAGATACTACCATTGATGATTTCTATAAAACACATAACTTCTACGAAGTAGATAAATTGGATGAAAAAGCGTACAATTCGTTTGTTGCCGACTTAACTCCGGAGCAAAAGAAACTATTGAATTCAAACAAGCATTTCTACGAAGTTTCGTTCACAAACGTTGGTGGATTAGTAACTCCATTAATTGTTCAGGCTACGTTTACAGATGGAACAACACAGGTGATTCGCATTCCGGCTGAGATCTGGAGAATGGATCAAACAACGGTTACGAAAGTCTTCATTTTCGACAAAGAAGTGAAAGAGTTACTTTTCGATCCTTTCCTGGAAACAGCAGATTGTAATCTGAACGACAACGCTTATCCTCCAAAATCAACGCCTACCCGATTCCAGTTGTTTGAACAAAAACAAACGAATGAGAATCCGATGCAGCGTCAGAAACGTTTGGAAAGCGGAAAATAATTGAACGATATAAACTATTGAATGTAAAAGAAACGGTTACTGCTTAATGGCAAGTAGCCGTTTCTTTTTAAAAAGACTTACTTATGAAAGCACTTCTACTTATTTCTATTGTTCTCTTCAGCGTTTCAGCATATGGGCAAAAGGCTTCTAAAAAGAAAAAATCGAAAGAAAAAACGGAGGTTAATACAGTTGACCAGAAATACACTGAGTTAATCAAAATTGCAGATGCTGCCTTTGCTCAAAAGGATTATTCAAAAGCTAGAGAACACTATGTTCAGGCTTTAGCATTAAAACCAACTGAAGCTTATGCAAAGAGCATGTTGGATAAAACACAAAACCTTATTGACCAAAAAGCTTACGTTGGTGATGAAGAAATGTATGCAAAGGTAATTGCAGCGGCCGATAAATGTTTTGCCGAAAAGAACTACCTGAAAGCCAAAGAATATTACAAAAGAGCCTCACTGCTGAAACCAAGTGATCCTTACCCAAAGGCAAAACTTGCAGAAGTTGAGGCTATTTTGAAAGAGCAACAAGCGCAATTAGATAAAAAATTAGCTATAAGCCAGCTGATCAAAGAAGGTGACGAATTGTTTGCTTTGAAACGATATCCAGAAGCAAATGTGAAATACAATCAGGCTCTTGCGCTTGATGCTACTGCAGTTTATCCAAAGCAAAAGATTGCTGAAATTCAATCTATTCTTGCTCCTTCAGATACAGAGACTCAATTTAAAAAAATCAAATGTGATTCTATTAGACAAATTGCAGATGTTCTTTTTACTAACCAAAAGTATAATGAAGCAAAAGCAAAGTACTACGAAGCGCTGGTATACCATTCTCTAAGCAAACATTGTTTAGAAAGAATTAATGAAATAAATCGAATTTGTGAAACAGACGGATGCGGCGGTGACCAAAAGAAAATGGAATATGAGAAAGCCATTACTGAAGCTGATACTTATTTCAAATTGAAAGATTATCAAAATGCCAAGAAACAATACATCAAAGCAGCTGAGATTAATGCCGGTACTGCTTATCCAAAGCAACAAATCTATGAGATTGAACAGATACAAGCTTCAATAAATGCTGAAAAGGCAAGAATGGAAGCTTACAATGAATTGATCGCAAAAGCAGATAAGCTGCTTCTTTCAAAACAATATGCTGAAGCTAAAAATGTTTATAGCGAAGCAGTCGTTCTAAAAGCAGACGCAAGTTACCCAAAACAGAAAATCACCGAAATAGAAAAGATCCTTTCTGAAACAGAAAAGTAAAAGCGGTTTGGATTTCAGAAACCTGTTTTCAATGCTTTCCATCATGATGCCAGAGATAACGCAATTTTGAAGGAGAATAAATAATTCTTTTTACACTTGATAATCAATACTTTTCATATTTTAGTGAGTAATAAAACGCCTCACTATGCATACTATTGAAGAACAGATTGATTTACTCTCTGAATTGGACAATATTTCCAAAATTCACATTATTGAACGTGATGGCATAGATGAGTTGATGTTTCAGTTTTCTACCCGAATTGTGAAGTCGCTGCGAATTGAGAGAATCAGCGCATGGATCTTAGATAAAAAGCAAGAAGCCCTTATTTCGATTGGAGAGTATGATCACCGCACAAAGAAAATGTCGAAAGAAACCATTCTTCGAAAAAACGACTTCCCTATTTATTTTGATGCTTTGATTGAAAACAAAATCATAATTGCTCCAAATATCTATACCCATGAGTTGACTCGAGAGTTCTCGAAAATCTATGCCAGTCCCAATAACATCATTTCTCTTCTGGATGTTCCGCTTAGAATTGATGGAAAGCTAATAGGAGTTTTGTGTTTTGAAAAAACAGGTGATAAAGAAAAAGACTTTTCTCCTGCTGAACAATCATTTGCATTCAGCTGTGGAACTGTACTTGCGTCTAATTTGGAGGCAAGAAAAAGAAGAGCTGTTCAATATCATTTAGATAAAGTTCTGGATGAAAAAGACATGCTCATGCGTGAAATGAATCACCGCATCAACAACAATTTCGGGATTCTAATAAGCCTTATTCGATTAAAGAAAAATGAAAACATTGGCCAGGAATTAAAAGACTTTTTAGCCGAATACGAACAACGCATTCAAAGTATCAAAAAGATTCATGATCTGTTGATTTCATGTAACAGCTACACAACAGTCAATATTGCGCAATATCTGGATGAATTGGTCTCTGAGTTCAAAATATCATATCCGGAAATTGACAGTCAATTAAATGTGAATATCCAATATGTACCGGTTGATGTTGCGTCCAAAATAGCCATGAACATTGGATTGATTATTTCTGAAATCCTGATCAATTCACTAAAATACAGTTTGCACGAATCGGCCGATCATCAAGTGGATTTTGATTTTAATTCAACAGCTGATTCTATTACATTAAGAATTACGGATAGCGGTGCTATGTTTGACTTTAATGCTCCGGAAAAGAACAAAAAACTAGGTTTATCCATCATTCGTGAGCTTGCTGAATCGCTTGGAATGGAGTCAATTTTCCCAACTAAAACCTCCGGGACTTATCAGTTCAAATTGAAACTCTAAGATTTAGAACGAAAGGTGAAATGTGTGATTTCGGGGTAAATACCCACTCTACCCGGGAAACCAAGGTATCCAAATCCACGGTTTACATATAAAAACTGTTTTCCAACCTGGTATAACCCTGCCCATTTCTTATATCGGAAAGAAACAGGACTCCATTTGACACCGAAACGCTCAATACCGAATTGCATTCCGTGTGTATGTCCTGAAAGTGTCAAATCAATTTCTTTTCCAACCACCTGCTCGTCAAAATGACTTGGATCATGAGAAAGTAAAAGTTTAAATGCCTCATTCGGAACATTTTCCAGCGTTTCATCTAACTTTCCGCTTTTACGAAATCCGCCTGTCCCCCAGTTCTCAACTCCTAATAAGTAAAAGTTCTCCGCCAACTCAATCGATTGATTCAATAGTGGACTGAAGCCAATGTCTCTATGTTTTTGCACCAATGCCTTCAAATTACTCACTTTCTCGTCTTCCGTGTTCCATGGAATGTAATCCCCATAATCGTGATTCCCAAGAATACTGAATTTGCCTTTTTTCGCTTTCAATTCTTTGAAATAGCTTTCCCAGCCGTTCATTTCTTCTGCTACATTGTTGACCAAATCACCAGTAAAAACGATGTAATCAGCATGTAGATCAGAAATCTTGTCCAAAGCAGGTTTTACTTTGTGGTACAAATTAAAGAAGCTTCCAACGTGAATATCGCTGATCTGAACAACCGTAGTTCCATCCATTTCCTCCGGAAGATTTTCAAATTCCAGTACATGCTTGTGTATTTTCCAATTCCATCTCCCTTGAAAGATCCCATACAATATTGCTAAGAAACTGAGTGAGTAAAAAGCGATAGCAACATAGAAAACTGCTGCAAGTCCAGTAAACAGATAAACCATTCCCGGAACAAAAAAGAACAACATTGGCACAAACAGCGCAATCACCGCTCCAAATGCATAGAATCCTCGCTTATAATTAGCACTTGAGTGTCGATGTCTGAATTGCTTAAAAAGTGTTGTCATTGCACTGGCAAGAATCACAAAATATCCAATTGCTACGGCTAGTCCGGTAATATCGAACATCAGGTACAGCGCAAACGAAAATATTGATAGACAGAAAAGTATGAGTCCGATAATAAATATAAAAGGCATGATTCAACTATTTTGTACAAAGTTACCCATCAAAACATTCTGCTCATTTTTTCTCTGCTAATGTTCGTTAAAACTTCAATAATATTCATGAACAATAAACTGTTCAAAAAACAACGGATAGTTGACGTGTTTTTTTTCTATTTTGGTAAAAAGTTTCACAATGAGCAGGAATTTATACATTGTCCCACACGACCTTACAGATGTTGGAAATACAGCTTTAGATTATGCACTTTTCTTAGGTTCTCACGTTAGAACTGAGATTATGATTCTTCATTTAGTGGATAATAAAGCTAAGATTCCGGGAGTTGAACAGAAGTTAAGTGATATTATTTCTAAGAAACACGTTCCTGAAAATGTAGAGTTGACAAAGATGGTGGCTCAAGGTGATATTTTTTCTGACATTTCCAAAATTGCGAACCGTGAACATGCCCAGTTGATTTTAATGGGTACTCATGGAATGAAAGGTCTACAGCGATTGACCGGTAGTTTTGCAATGAAAGTAATTACCTCGTGTGACATTCCTTTTATCATCGTACAGAAAGAAACCAAACACCTCGAAATAAAAGACATTGTTGTTCCTATTGATTTAACGAAAGAGAGCTTGCAAATCGTTAGTCCGGCTGGTGATTTAGCGAATATCTTTGGAGCAACTGTTCACGTTATTGGTGAAAAACATAACGATGAAGGCCTTTCACAACAAACTAAAAATCGTGTATTGCTGATTCGTAATAAATACGATGAAAAAGGTGCGAAATGTGAAGTGAATCTTCTTCCTTCCGGTGGGTCTTACGCTAAGAAGATTCGTCAGTATGTAACGGAGAAGAATATCAATATGATAGCTCTTGCGTACCATTCTGAAAGTTTATTACCGCAATTCGACTCATTTGCACAGTCGTTGATCACCAACGATGAAAAACTACCTGTAATGATCATTGCTGCAAAACCTGCAGGGAACCTTTATTTCTAATTCTAAATTTCAAAATGCTAAATTCTAAGGTGGTAAGGCGAATGATGTCTCTTTAGCATTTAGAATTTTGACATTTAACATTTTGTCTACCTTTGTCTCATGATACTTGGAGCTTGGAATGAATTACGTCTCGATAGATTTACGAGCGTTGGCGCATATTTAGAAGATGAAGAAGGATACGACGTATTACTTCCTAATAAATATGTTGACCCAAGACTCCAGGAAGATGACATGGTGAATGTTTTCATCTACAAAGATTCTGAAGATCGCGTTATTGCTACTACGCTAACACCAATGTTATGTGTTAATGAGTTCGCTGTTTTGAAATGCATGGAGCTCAATCAATACGGTGCTTTCCTTGAATGGGGAGTTGAAAAACACTTGTTCGTTCCTTACAGAGAACAACCTAAAGAGCTCGAAGAAGGAAAATACTACCTAATATTTCTTTACGAAGATCAGGCAACAAATCGTTTGGTTGGAACAACACGTATTGGCCGACACCTGGAATCTGCTTATGGTGAATTGACTAAAGGCGAAAAGGTGGATATTCTGGTTTGTGACAGAACTGATATTGGTGTAAAAGTGATTGTCAATAACAAATACCAAGGCTTGATCTTTAATTCAGATATTCGTCAAACCATTAAAATGGGCTACAAACTGACTGGTTTTGCGAAGAATATTCGTGAAGATGGTAAAGTTGATGTTATACTTCAGGAAGAAGGTTACGATAAGATTGATGGTTTAGCTGAGCAATTCATGAAACTGATCAAAGACAATGAAGGTTATTTGCATTTAACAGACAAAAGCTCTCCCGAAGACATTCAGCAAATGACAGGTTGGAGTAAAAAAGTGTTCAAGCAAGTGGTTGGAAATCTTTACAGACAGCGACTCATTCTGATTCACGACAACGGAATCACATTAGTGGATTAGATTTTATCATTTAGAATTTTAAAATTTAGACTTAAAATTTGGCATGATATTCTCCGAATAGTTGGCGTGAAAAAAGTAATCTTTCTTCTTTTTCTGTTCATGAGCACATTTATTAAGGCTCAGAAATCTCCAATTGAATTCGGAGGTAAACTTCAGCTCTTGGTTACCATCGGTAGTCACCAAAGTAATGTTGGACTGGGATTCAATGTTTATACAGGCTTCAAATATGCACAAATCAATTTAGGAACGAAAGTTCGTTTTTTTGGAAACAACTACGGAAATCGAAACCTTATGCGCGAATGGCGACATGAATTAGGCGCTGTTGCTATGTGGGGAAAACAAACCAATCCGCTTCAATTCGAATATTCCGGAGCATTACATCAACAGAGAACAGCCTACTCCTTGGGTTATTCTTATATCTGGTACTTCGACAATACTGAAACCTCTCAGCGTTCAGGAGTTTGGAATCTTGGTCTTCGACAATTTGATCTGCTTTTTGAAAATGATGTTTTCGGAGGACAAGCCAAGGATCGCTTTAGAACCGGAGCAGTTTCTTTAAGCTATAGAGATAGCATCAATAAATATTCTGTTGGCATCATTCTTTGGACTGGTGAAACACGAAATTCTGTCTGGAATAAAACGCCTATGGAGAAATGCCCAAGTGGTTATCGCGACCTTACTCCACTCGCTTACGGAAAGTTGAATCATGGAATTATTTTCGGGGAATACAAGCGAATGATAGACCATAATCAGTTCTTCGGATTTAGAATTGGACGAGATAGCGAGCAATCGCGTCACTTGGTTCAAAACCGTTTCGCTCATGACTTGCTCATTTTACCGAAATCGGTGAAACGTAACACTCCACACTATCCAAGACTGGATTCCAACGGAAATAATGTGTTTGAAAAAAGTTTGGTTCGACCAGCGACTTTATATTTCTCTACGTTTCTGAATGATGGGGAGCTTTATTGAAAAGGGACTTCGACTCCGCTCAGTCTCCTTTTCTCTCGCCTTACAGTTACGTAAAATCGAAGTAACTGGTGACTGAGCGGAGCCGAAGGCACAATTTTCTCAAAATTCGGCGAACAGTCCTTTCCCATCCGTAAGTTTATTGTATCTTTGCCCCCCGTAGTTACAATTTTAAATAATGTCGAATTCTACTAAATACGTTTTTGTAACCGGGGGAGTAACATCATCCTTGGGAAAAGGGATAATTTCAGCATCTTTAGCGAAATTATTGCAAGCGAGAGGATACTCCACAACAATCCAAAAACTAGATCCTTACATCAATATTGATCCGGGAACTTTGAATCCTTATGAGCACGGAGAATGTTTCGTGACTGATGATGGAGCTGAGACAGATTTGGACCTGGGTCACTATGAACGTTTCCTGAATGTATCCACTTCTCAGGCTAATAATGTTACAACAGGTAGGATTTACCAAAGTGTTATCGAGAAAGAACGTCAAGGCGCCTTTTTAGGAAAAACAGTTCAGATCATTCCTCACATTACTGATGAAATTAAGGAGCGAATCCAAATTTTGGGTAAAACCGGAAAATACGATATCGTAATTACTGAAATTGGTGGAACTGTTGGTGATATTGAATCACTTCCATTTGTTGAAGCAGTTCGTCAAATGATGTGGGAGTTCGACAATGATTGTATTGTTGTTCACTTAACGTTAATCCCCTACTTATCTGCAGCTGGTGAGTTGAAAACAAAACCTACACAGCACTCAGTTAAACAATTACTTGAGCTTGGAATTCAACCGGATATTTTGTGTTGTAGAACAGAGCACGAGTTGGATCTTACGTTGAGAAAGAAGATTGCGAAATTCTGTAACGTTAGCATCAATGCTGTTATTGAGTCTCGTGATGCGGATACCATTTACGATGTTCCATTGTTAATGCAGGCTGAAGAGCTTGACAAAGTGGTGCTTGACAAATTGGGATTGGTTTCCAGAAAAACACCTGAATTGTTGAAATGGAAAGAATTCCTTACAAAGTTGAAGAATCCAACCAAAGAGGTAAACATCGGTTTAATTGGTAAGTATGTTGAATTAAAGGATTCATACAAATCAATTTCTGAGTCGTTTATTCATGCTGGAGCTACCAATGAATGTAGAGTTAACCTGAAATGGATTCATTCAGAATCATTGACAAAAAACAACATCAATGAGCAGCTAGCGGATTTAGATGGAATTTTGGTTGCGCCAGGATTTGGTTCGAGAGGAATTTCCGGAAAAATTGAAGCTGTACGTTTTGCACGTGAAAACCACATGCCTTTCTTCGGAATTTGTTTAGGAATGCAGTGTGCAGTTATTGAATATGCACGCCACGTCCTTGGTTACGAAGATGCGCATACCACGGAAATTGCTGAGGATTCTAAATATCCTGTGATTTCAATGATGGAGGAACAGAAAAACATCTCAAACATGGGTGGAACCATGCGTTTGGGAACATATAAATGTCAACTTAAACCGAATTCAAAGGTTTCTGAAGCTTACGGAACAGAATCCATTGAAGAACGTCACCGTCACAGATATGAATTCAATAATGCTTATTTAGAGGCATTTGAGAAATCCGGAATGATTGCAACTGGTAAAAATCCTGAAACAGGTTTGGTAGAAGTTGTTGAAATTCCGAGTCACCCTTGGTTTGTTGGTGCTCAGTTCCACCCGGAATACAAAAGTACTGTTGACAACCCGCACCCGCTTTTCGTTGCTTTCGTAAAAGCAGTAATTGATAATAAGAAAAATCACTGATTTCGATTGGTCTATTGTTGAATACGGTAATAATGAAAAAATTAAAGAATATAAAAACAATAACTAGAAATGGATAGAAATTCGATCATTGGTCTTTCATTGATTGCAGCTGTACTTATTGGCTTTACTTATTTCAATCAGCCGTCTGCTGAAGAAATTAAGAAAGAGCAAGAGAAACAAAGGTTGGCTGATAAGAAAAACAAGGAAAAAGAAGCAAAAACAACAAAAGCGAAGTTTGACAAAAAAGCTTCTGATTCTAAAGATTCAACAGCAACAAACGGAAAAGAAGATTCTACTGTTACTCAAGCTCCTGTTAGTAATTTCAAAAAAGAGATCGTTCAACTTTCAGCAAGTCGTTTGTTAGTAGATATTTCAACTAAAGGAGGAAGTATTTCAAGTGTATCTATCAAAGGTTACGAGAGTTACGATAACTACGTTAAAAACGATGGGAAGATCACTCCATTGGTTCTTTTCTCTGATAACGACAACGTTAATCAGTTAGAGTTCACGTACAAAGGAAAACCTTACGCAACAGGTGATAAAGAATTCCAAGTTGTTTCAAAATCGAAAGATAAAATTGTTCTTGAGCACAAATTGGAAGAAGGAAGCATTAAGTATACTTACAAAGTAAACAAAGGATTTAATGTTGATTACACGGTTTCTGTTACTGGTTTAGCAAAACAAGTTCCTGCGAGCAGTGTAAAAATGAATTGGAGAACGACAATGCAACGAACTGAGCGTTTGTTGTCAGAACAACGTCGTGTTTCTACAGTTTGTTACCAAAATGCTGATGAGCGTTTGGATTGGAACAGCGAAGTCGCAAGTGAAAAACAAGCGGCTGAGCAAGATATTAATTGGGTAGCTTTCAAACAAAGTTACTTCTCTGCGATTCTAACTCCTGAAAGTTCTTTCAAGAAAAAAGGAACACAATTCAAAATCAGTGGATTTAAAGAAACTGCAGATAAGTACAATACGCACATTAAAACGTATACTGCAGACATGAACCTAGGTTTGAGTTCTACAGAAAATGCAACTGAAAAATTCCATTTCTACTTTGGGCCAAACGACTACAAAACATTGAAGTCTTACCATAAAGGTTATGATGATATTTTGAACTGGGGATGGGGAATTTTCCGCTGGATCAACCTTTACGCTGTTGAGCCTTTATTTGGCTTCTTCCTTAGTTTAGGGATGTCAGCAGGAATCGCTATTCTATTATTGACATTGATCCTGAAATTGGTGTTGATGCCGGTTCAATGGAAAATGTTCGTTTCATCTGCTAAAATGCGCATTTTGAAACCAGAGATCGATGCTTTGAACGCAAAGTACCCGAATCCTGATGATAAGATGAAGAAACAAATGGATATGATGGCTTTACAGCGGGAATCAGGAGCCTCTCCTCTATCTGGTTGTTTACCAATGCTAATCCAAATGCCTATTTTACTTGCGGTATTCCGTTTCTTCCCAGCTTCATTCGGACTTCGTCAGCACGGATTCCTTTGGGCAGAAGATCTTTCATCTTACGATTCGATCTGGGATTTTGGGATGAACATTCCAATCTACGGAGATCACATGTCATTATTTACATTACTAATGGCTGGAACAACGTTGGCTTACACATATTTGAATTCACAAAACACGGTTCAGCCAACACAACCGGGAATGCCAAACATGAAATTCATCATGTATTTCTTCCCGTTCATGATGATCTTCTTCTTTAACAATTACTCTTCAGGTTTGAGTTACTATTACTTTATCTCAACGCTGATGACAATCATCTTTATGTTCGCAATTAAGAAATTCTTTGTGGATGAAGAGAAATTGAAAGAAAAAATGGCTGCCAATCGCCAAAAATCTACAGCTAAAGGTCCTAAGAAAAAATCAGGATTCATGGCTCGTTTGGAAGAGGCACAACGCTTACAAGCGGAACAAGCGAAGAATAAGAAGAAGAAATAACAAAGTTATTGAAGACTGAGCATAGCTTTCTCAAAGCTTAATGCGAGGGACAACATATACTATCATACGGAAACGCTTTCTCAGAAATGGGGAGGCGTTTTTTTTTGTTTACAGTTGGGAGTACTGCCTGAATTGAAACACATAGATACATAGTTTTACACATAGAACACTTAGCTAATTTTGATTGTGTGCTAATTGATATCAGTACTGAAGATTTACAAGAAGAACTATGTTTCTCTATGTTTTTTCTATGTGACTATGTGTTTAAAAACACCGTTTGCTTTTTTTAACACCTCTCTCAGTAACCTATTCATCAGTTGCTGGTCTAACAGAAAACCAATTAACAATAACAAAATGAAATTAGCAGTATTATTAGTAGGAATGTTAGTCGTAACATCAACAACATTTGCGGGAAACGGAGAAACAGTATTAGATCGTCTCGTAAAACGTAAAGTTTCTTACCCGGAAGCCCTAAGAGCAAAAGGAGTTGAAGCAACAGTTCATGTAAAACTTAAAGTGATAGCTGGTGGTGCAATCGAGATTTTAGCAATTGATTCGGAATCAGAAGAAATGAAAGCTGCTGTTGAAAAACAATTGAAGCAATTGAAGTTCAAGAATTCAGCTCAAGTATTAGGTAAGGAGTTCAATTACACATTTAGATTTCAGGTAGAAAAGTAATTTCAAAAGTTTCGGGAAATGATAAAGGAAACGAGCATCACCCAAAGAGAGGAAGGTCATTGAGCGTAGTCGAAATGCTTTCCTCTCTTTTTTTGGTTATCGAGGTAGCCGAGATATCATCTTTTTTTATACTATTTCTTCTCAATTGGTTTTGCGCGCAACTCAATGAATTCCTTGATCTTATCATTTTCAATCAGAACCGTCAGATTGTAATAAGCCAATTTCCATTTGCCTTTTTCCTTTACACAAATTCCGGAACCTCTGCACTCATCCATCCAGGTATCTAGTCGTTCGTCGAACCATGCAATTTTCTTGTCTTTGGAAAACACCCAATGTCTTTCGGTCGATTTAAAGTCCCAACCTTTTCCCTGATCAAAATATGGTTTGCAGAATGCTTTAAAGGTTTCTTTGTCCCAACGTTCTTCCGGATCCGTTCCTAAAAAGATAAAATCATCAGTTGTTGGAGCAAAATAGTCATCCAACTTTGCATTTGCAGCAGCTTCATGCCACTTGTTTACCAGAATATCAAGGTCTTTTGTGTTGCTTGGATTATTTGTTGAACTTAAAAGAGTTAATCCTAAGAAAATCAATAAAATATATTTCATAATTCTAAATTTTAAAGTGCTAAATTCTAAAGTAGAAATGCTAAATTATCTTGTTCTTTAACATTTACAATTTTGGCCCCGAAAGCTTTCGGGATAAGAATTAAGTTTCTACGAAGTCAAGATCTTTACCGTGTGTTTCAGGAACGCTTAGTGTACAGTAAATTCCAATTGCAAAAGCTATCGCTCCAACTATTGCTGCCGAAGTAACTAAACTTAATCCGGAATCCACTAGTCCAAATGTGCCTAATGTCATCGGAATCAATAAGCCCCTCACAAAATTCGGAATTGTTGTAGCTGCAGTTGAGCGAATATTCGTCCCAAACTGCTCTGCTCCCATTGTTACAAACATGGCCCAGTAACCTGTTCCAAATCCGAACCAGCAGCACAAGAAGTAATACATTCCTGGAGTTTTTATTCCGCCAAATAACAACCAAACAACGCTGATAGTTGTAAAGACCATCATCCAGAAAATGGCCATTTTACGCGACTTCAACCAATGGCTCAGGAATCCGCTAAACAAATCACCTGCGGAAATCCCGATGTAACCCCACATAATCGAATCGCCATTTACAACCTTACCTTCTATTCCCAAAACTTCTCCGAATTCACTCCCGTAAAAAGAAAGAATTCCGATGCAAAACCATGTTGGCAAACCAATTCCAATGCAGCGCAAATAGCGCAACAAACGGTCTTTTGATTTAAACAACATAAAGAAATCTCCTCGTTTCAATTCGCTTTCTTTTATGTTCTTGTACATTCCTGATTCTAAAACACCAACGCGTAGAAGTAACAAGCAAAGCCCCATTCCACCACCGATTAAATAAGTCAAAGACCAATCTCCACCTGTTGCTTTAAAAGAAAGATTTGCTACAATTGCTCCCGACAAACCAAATCCGGCAACAATGGAAGTCCCGAGTGCACGTAAGTTTTTCGGTAAAACCTCTGAAACCAAAGTAATTCCTGCACCAAGCTCTCCTGCTAAACCAATTCCAGCTATAAATCGAAGTGAGGTGTATGAAACAGTTACAAAGTCTTTGTCGTGAGACATGTATGGAAGTAGCCCACAAGCAATATTTGCCAATGAATACAGGATAATTGAACCAAAAAGAACAGAAAGTCGACCTTTCTTATCTCCTAGCATCCCCCATAAAATTCCACCCAAAAGCAATCCTCCCATTTGGAAATTTTGAATCATTGCTCCGGTTGAAAGCGTTTCTTCTGCAGTAAATTTGAAATACGCTAAACTGGGATCTTTTACAATCCCGAAAAGCAATAAATCGTATATATCGACAAAATAACCAAGTGCCGCGATGATAATGGGTAATGAGAATAAGGGTTTATAGGAAATCTTGTTTTCCATGTAGTAATTTTGAGGTAAATATAGATAAAAGAAGGTTTTTGAGCGTGTTAGCTTCGGAATATATCATTACGAGTTATTAACGATTAGAAAACAGCCATAACCCTTGATATTAAAGCGATGGCAGGAATTTCCCTAATTCCCCAATTTCCCGAAATCCCGATTTTCGGAAATTCTCTAAAATCCCAAGAAAATTTGCCGTATTTTTAAGTATCAAGTCAATTATCATGAAAACAGACGAACAATACATGCAACGCGCACTTCAACTCGCTAAACTTGGCGGAAGTAATGCTGCTCCAAATCCAATGGTTGGCGCCGTCATCGTTCACAATGGAAATATCATAGGTGAAGGATTTCATGAGAAGTTTGGCGGACCACATGCCGAAGTCAATGCTGTAAATTCAGTTACAGATCATTCGCTTTTCAAAGAAAGCACCATTTATGTTACGCTAGAACCTTGCGCGCATACAGGAAAAACCCCACCTTGTGCCGATTTACTTTCGTACCATCAGTTTAAACGTGTGGTGGTTGCAACTCGTGATCCGTACGAAGAAGTTGCAGGACTAGGAATAAGCAAATTACGTGACAAAGGAATAGATGTAACTGTTGGAGTCCTTCAAGATGAAGCAATTGCATTAAATAAGCGTTTTTTTATGCTGCATCAGGAAAAACGACCATACATTACTTTGAAATGGGCAGAAAGTGCTGACGGATTCATGGATGTTTTAAGAACTGAAAATGCGACCCCGCAGATAAATTGGATTTCTGGTGAACTTTCCAAAGTACACACGCATTCCGGTAGAGCCAAAGAACAGGCTATTCTGGTTGGACGTGGAACGGTGCAAAATGATAACCCATCGCTTACAACGAGAGCTTTTTACGGGAACTCTCCTACCCGAATAATTCTTGACCCTTCTTTAAAGTCGCCACAGGAATCAACGATTTTTCACGATGGAAATAAAACCGTTGTTTTGAATCATACAACTAACGATACTTCTCACAATATCGATTTTATTAAAGTCGATTTTAACTCGGCTAAAGTGGTTTCTGAAGAGTTATACAAATTGAATCTTTCTTCTGTTATTATTGAAGGCGGCAGAACAACACTTCAATGTTTTATTGATGAAAATCTTTGGGATGAAGCAATTGTAATCAAAGGTGCTGGTTTGTTTGAAGATGGTGTAAAGGCTCCTGCTTTTAATTTCACTCCTAAAAATGCAATGAAGGTTGAAAATGACATGCATTATTGCTACGTAAATCAAACTCTTCATTAATTTTAAAACATGAAAATTTATACTGTAGAAACAGGAACTTTTAAGCTTGATGGTGGTGCAATGTTCGGAGTTGTTCCGAAAACATTATGGGAAAGAACAAATCCTGCTGACCAAAACAATCTATGTACTTGGGCTATGCGCTGCATGTTGATTGAGGATGATGGAAAGCTAATACTTATTGACACCGGAATTGGTGATAAGCAATCGGAGAAATTCTTTTCACATTATCATTTAGCCGATACTAAAACACTGGAGCAAAGTCTGAATAAACTAGGATTTGGTTTAGATCAAATCACGGATGTATTTATGAGTCATTTGCATTTTGATCATTGCGGTGGTGGTGTGAAATACAATTCAGACAGAACCAAGTTGGAAACGGTCTTCAAAAATGCCAATTACTGGAGTACAGAAAACCATTGGGAATGGGCAACAAAACCTAATCAGCGTGAGAAAGCTTCGTTCTTAGCAGAGAACATTTTACCTATTCAGGAAAGTGGTCAATTGAATTTCATCAAACGAGAAGGCAATTTCACCAAAGACGTCTTTAATAATTTCGATGTGCTATTTGTAGACGGACATACAGAAAGTATGATGATCCCTCACATCAATTACAAAGGAAAGAAATTGATTTTCATGGCCGATCTATTGCCAAGTACAGGACATATTCCATTGCCTTATGTAATGGGTTACGATACTCGTCCACTCATAACATTAGATGAAAAACATAACTTTTTGACGCAAGCTTCGTTAGAGGACTATGTCCTGTTCCTTGAGCATGACAGTGTGAACGAATGTTGTACAGTTGAACAAACTGAAAAAGGAGTTAAACTAAAGGAATCCGGAAGTTTTTCAGACTTTTTCGGGAACTAGAACCCAAAGCGAACTATGAACAATTATCTACTTCAGATTCTAAAGGAAACTAAAACCATCATTATTCCCGGCATTGGAGCATTAACCGTAACAAATGAAACTACGGGTGAAATCATGTTTATGTCGTTTTTAAAACACGATGATGGCAACCTGGCGAAATACATTGCCGAGAAAGAAGGAATGGATTTGAACGATGCAAAGAATTTAGTTGCAAAGTACGTTCGTGAAATTCAGGCAGAAGTAGATAAAGGTGATAAATATTCCATGTATCAGTTTGGTGCATTCAGTAAAGTTGATGGTGAAATCGTTTTTGATCAGTGGGAAGCAAATGCTCCTGCCGATGCAACTCCTGAACCTGAAACAATTGAAGAGAATGTTGTTCCTGTAGTTGAAATTCCTGAAGTTAAAACTGAGCCTGAGCCAGAAGTAATTGAAGAAGCATCTCCAGTCATAGCGGAAAAAGCTCCTGAACCAATAATAGAAGAATCAATTATTGATGAGATTGTTCCTGTAGTGGAAATTCCGGCTGAAGAAACGATTATTCCGGAAACAACACCAGTAGTTGAAGAAGCACCTACTCCAAAAGCGGAACAAGTCATTCCTGAGAAGAAAGACGAACCTGTAAAAGAGGAAATAAAACCGCAGGAGCCAATAATTGCGGAAGAAAAGCCAAAAATAGAGGTTCCTCCTATCGTTGTTGTTGAGACACCTTTGGAACCAGTTATTCCGGCTAAAAAAGCAGAAGCAGTAACAACTCCAAAAACAAAATCGCCAAAAGAGCAATTGAAAGCCGCTGACCAAAAGAAAGCGACAGATAAGAAGAAGAAAAAAACAGGAGTTTTCGCCTATATTCTTTGGGGGATTGTGATTTTGATATTGGGCGGTGGAACTTATGTTGCCATTCAGTACGATACATTGAAGAAGGACTTCCCTATTCTAGCAGAATTGACAGGTGAAGACTTGAATGAAGATAAAAAAGACTCGTTGGTTTCTCTTGGAGAATCTGATCCTGTGGCAAATCCAGACAGTATGCCAGAAGTGGAAACTGTGCCAGGAAGCGAACTTGAAACTACTGAACCAGAATCTATGGTTGATGATTCAAAAACAACACCTAAAGTTGAAACTGAAAAACCTAAGAAAGTTGAACCGGTTAAGAAGCCTGAGGTTAAACCAACTCCTGAACCAGTTGTGAAGCCGAAGCCAGTGGTAAAACCTGCACCAAAACCGGTTGCTAAACCAAAGCCAACTCCGAAACCTGTTGTCACAACACCAACAGTTACTACAACGTACAAACCGCGTCCAAAACCGGCAACGTTCCCTACTCCAAACTTGAGTAATCCGTACCACATTATTGCGGGATCATTCAGTTCTAAAACAAATGCACAACATTTCGCTACCAAATTGAAAGGAATGGGAATGAGTAACCTAAGTATTGGTGAAGCTGGTGGATTGTACAAAGTAAGTATCAATGGCTATGCAACCGAAGAAGCCGCGAAATCAGCTGCAGCTGGCGTACAAAATGTTGCTCCGGGAGCTTGGGTGTTTGAATGGAAATAAATGTTTAATTCAAAATAAGATTAAGCCTTCTCAATTTGAGAGGGCTTTTTTATTTATTCATTTGAAGTTTCGAAGTATTTAAACGTTAAACAGCCACAACAAAGAATTTTATCTTTAAACAACCAAGAGAATGAAATTCATCCTAAGTTTTGCAGTTTCGTTTTTGATTCATGAATCTTCGATAGCGCAGGATCGTGCTTCCGATGTCGTGTGGTGTGCCGCTCCTTATTATTCTGAAGATCCTTGGTTTCCTGGCGGACAAGACTCGCTTTCAAAATACCTTAATCGATCAATAAATTCAAAAAGCGAATGGTTTCTCAATGATTCAGTTATTCGCGTAAGGGCTCAATTCAGAATTGGCACTTCAGGTGCTATTTCAAATTTACGCTTTAGAAATCCTGAATTAATAACCGATGAATGCAGGAAAGAAATTGAAAATGCTTTTCTAAACATGCCGAAATGGATTGTTCCTAAAGACTATATAGATGATAAATATCAGTGGTTTTCAATTCCATTAACGCTATATAAACCTAAAGAATCTAAATAGTTGAGGTACTGAATGTTTATTTACAAATAAGCCTCGCAAGTCTTGCGCTTCTTCATTTTCATCGGATCGTATCCCCCATTTCCACTTCTAATCTTGTCCTTACACTTCGGATGATAGAAAAACGGAATTTTCAAATGGAAATAAATGTCCCCACCATAAATGTCTCCACGCTTATTAAAAATGGAAAGCAGCTTATCGGTTCCAATTGTCAGATATGCTAAGCGAACACTCAACCCCAATTGCGGATAACGGTATTCATACAAGCTCAGTGGTAGCGAAACATCAAACCATTTGCTTTCATAACGCACACCCACCATTAAGGAATTTGCTCTGCGCATACCAAACTTTTCTTTTGAAACCGGAATTCCCTGCGTAAGCATTCCGCTGAAATACACTTTGCTTGCCCAGTAATTGTAATCTCCCTGAAGAATAACGGCAGTTGGCAAATGAATCCTGTCTGTTTTCTTTACTCGTCCTTCATCAATTGATCCTTCCTGGTTTTGGAAGATGGTTGTAGGATTGTCTTCATCCACTTCTGTTTGAGAATAACCATACCAATCATAAGAAGTGAAGTCATATCCCGCAAACTGTGTTTTTTCTTCATCGAACTTCACGGATCCAATATCAATAATTGAAGCAGCGAGCATGTATTTGTACGGCAGTGACTGACAACCCATTCTTTTTGAGTTCGGGTAGTAACTGCTGCAATCGCGTAACATCTTTTGGTAAGTGAACCCGATATCTAAACCAAGTCCGCCTTTCGTGTACAATTCAGGATCACCTGTATACATTGCATCGGCACTTAATCTTGCAATCTGCATAAGCGTATCGTCCTGAACGTTGAAATCAAATTCATATCCATTCAAACCTGCTCCAGCAATTGAAAGGAACTTTTTTACAGATATTCCAGCCATTAACATGTCACGGTGCTTCTTGTAGAAAGTGTAAGCGTAACTCCCTTTTATCTCACCATAATTCACAGATGCAGCATTCACGTTTTTCATTGAATAATCGATCTGATGCTGGACATCATAATTCGGAATTCCGAATTCAATAAATTTTGCTGCATAATCAGGAATTCCTCTAACGGCTGTGTACGAATAAACGTTGAAAGACAATCCTGCGGCATGATCTCCTTGCGACCAAACTGCAGACAAAACAGAAGCGAAACCTCTGGCATATGCACCGTACTTCTTTCGTTTCTGATTGAATTGCATGTCGTCATCCGTAACTCCTCTCCCGTCTGTTCGATACAAATTCCAGTAACTGTTATTGTTCAGGTAAGCCAGGTTGTTGTTCCCATAAAACCCTGCACTCACCACATTAATATCCAGCCAAACTTTAGCATCTAACATTGAGCTTGGATTGTAATGTACAGAAGTTGTTGGAGTATAGTTTGAAAATACAGCGCCAAACTGTTCCTGAGAAAACGAAGTAATCCCAAACGTAAGAAAACATATCAGCGCAACAAATTTCATTTCTTCGAAAGATAAAGAATTAAGTCAATTAATCTGTTGGAGTATCCTGCTTCATTGTCATACCAGGCAACAACCTTGACCATGGATCCTATTACAGAGGTCAATTCACTGTCGAAAACACAGGAATAAGACTCGCCAAGCACGTCAACAGAAACAATTGGGTCATTGGTGTACTTTATCAAACCTTTGAATTCGTTGTTTGCGGCTTTAAGAAAGCGTTCGTTTATTTCCTCGATTGAAGGTGGATTCTTCACTACCATAGTAATATCGGTCAATGAACCATCAGGAACAGGAACACGGATTCCACAACCACCTAATTTATCCTCCAATTCAGGAAAAATTCTGGTTAGAGCTTTCGCGGCACCAGTTGTAGTTGGTACTATTGATTGTCCTGCTGCACGTGCACGACGCAAATCTTTGTGCTCGCTGTCATGCAAACGCTGATCAGTCGTGTAACTATGTACAGTTGTGATATACGCGCTTTCGATTGAACACAAATCCTGAATAACAGCAATTAAAGGAGCAGCGGAGTTTGTTGTACATGACGCGTTACTTAGTATTGTATCGTCTTTAGTAATGGAATTCTCATTGATTCCCATAACGATCATTGGAATGGAATTATCTGGTGACGGAGCCGAAAGAATCACTTTCTTAACACCAGTTTTCATATGTGCCTGTGCTTTCTCACGCGTTAAAAAGCGACCAGTTGCTTCAACAACGATATCAATTCCCAATGCATCCCAGGGAATGTCTGCAGGATTCGAATGTTGAAGATAAGTAATCTGTTGATCGCCAATGCTGATGGAATTCAAATCGAAGCTAACACTATCGATATCTTCTATCTTTCCATGAACACTGTCGTACTTCAATAGGTGTGTCGCAGTTTTCACATCCATCAGATCGTTAATTGCAACGATTTCTATCTCAGGATGCGCTAATGCAAGCCTTGTGAAATACCTTCCGATTCTACCAAAACCATTTAACCCAATTCTCATGGCACTCATTCTGCTTTTATTTGCTGTGAAATTAAGTAAAGCATTAAGGGGCGACAATTAAATAGTGAGAAAAAATAAAACTAGTTACAAACAAAATCGCCCGACTCATAAGAATCGGGCGATTATAATTGAACAGTCTAACTTTAATGATAAACCTGAATAAAGCCTTGTTTTTCTAAAGACTCGCCATTTAACATGGTTGCTTTGATTGTGTAGAAGTAAGTTCCTTCTGAAACTTCCGTTCCATTAGTCGATTGCCCCTTCCATTGAACTGCCGGGTCATTAGATTCAAATACTATGTTTTGCCAACGATTAACGATTGTAACACTGTATTCCGTGATTCCGTCGTAGTTGATAAACCACGCATTGTTTCCTTGCGTTGAAGACAATACAATAATGTTTGGTGCATTGATATCACAAACATGAGAGGTAAACTTCGCAGAGTCAGTCCATTGTCCACATTCATTAAATGTTGTTACCCAATAGGTACCGGGTTGTGTAACATATATCGACAAACCTGTTTCACCTGTATTCCAAACGTAAGTGTCATTTTCAGGACCAGAAGCAGCTAACAGCTGAGTTGCTGTTCCCTCACAATTGGTCGCATCAAACACTTCCGTATATGGATAAGGCTGGAAATAAATATCACTCGATTGAGTTACACCACAGGCATTATCTGTAAAGGTTACCGTATGAATACCTGGCAACGTGGAGACAATCTGAGGATTGAGCGTTGTGTTATTTGGCAAGAAATGAATACAAGTATCAGCAGAACTCCAAACACCACCTTGGTAAGCAAAGTTTCCAGAAGACCAGAATTGGTAATGACATGTATTTGTATCAGGGAAGATAATTGGATTGTCAATTGCAAACAGAATTACAGTTGTATCGTATTCACATCCAAAATCATCTGTTACATTGTAAGTATAAGAATGTGCCCCTGAAACCACTGGTAATACAACAATGGATGTATCATTTTGACCAGAAACAATTGTAGGGTCGGCAGACCAGAAATCATTTACGATAACATTTTGGTATGTTTCAGCATCTGGATAAAGACTTGCGTCAAATTGAATTCCCCATTGGAAAATGTACCCATCATCTACACCTAAATTATCCTGAACTGTGATAGTCCATGGTCCTTCAAGCGGACAACCAATGAAGTCGTCGAAATTTCCATCAGGTAAATAAGTTCCCGGAGGTGCCATTCCATATCCAGATGAATTAGGAATAGTTGGTTGTAATCCATCACAAAGAGTTTCTACCCCAGTAAGTGAAAAACAATACGTTTCTACAGGTGTTCCAGGTGCACCACCATCAATATTTGTGTCGTTCCCTAAGAACACTGCGGTACCACAGCCCCCTGGGATAAATCCTGGATTATAATCATTGAACAATGAAACTTGTGTACCGTTAGGACAAGTTAAAGCAATTTCTAAGTCGCCTGAGTATGAATGCTCAATATCAATACAAATTGCCTGAATGTCAGCCCCTGAAGTTACAGTTGCACCACCCAGTCCACTCATTACTACAGTCGTTTCATACTGAATTCCACTTCCATCAGGCAAATAAGTTAAACCGGCAAAAGTTCCACCAACTTCGAATTGACCATTTGGAACCTCCACACCTACAGTATCTGTTGGAGTAACACCTCCAAGTAATTCTGTGGAAACATTTAAACAAACCGTGTCATCTAAAGGACCTGTTCCTGCAAAAATCGGAAGCTGAGAAACTCTGATTTTACAAGTAATACGCTCTTGACTTGGGAAAGGATCTGCAATTCTACAGTCAATAAAATAACCTTGACGTGCTGGAGGTGTGAACCAAACAGAATCATTTGATGAAGGTAAAGTACCCATTCCGCCAATTGACCATGTGTAAACAGCATTATCAACTGTCTGAGAATAACCTGATCCAGTATTTTCAAGTGAGTACGGGAAATCTGGTTTTGCAACTAACAATACACTATCACCCAAACAAATATTTACATAACCCGTATCAATCGGATTCAATGCGTTCGTAGTTCCATCGTTCACAAACGCTTCCAAATGCGGAGTGAATGGTTGCGGTAAGTTTCCACAAGCCACTTTCGCAATCCAACCAGTTCCTTCGTTAGCACCATCTGATCTAAAACGAGCTGTCAAACATCCAGAAGTATTGTTCTCAAAACTTGCCTGAACGTTAAAACCCATAGGACTTGTTCCTGAGTTGAAAGCGCCTAATAAAGGTGCAGCAAAATTGAAACCGTCGTAAATATAAATAGTGTCAGAAGGATGAATATCAAATTCATATCCTGTATTGATCGCAAAGGCAATAGAGACTTTTGTACCTTGATTCAAGTCAGGACAAAAGACAACGTATTCATCCATGTTTGGCCCATAATTCCCTCCCTGATCAACAAAGTTTGTAGTTTGAGCTCCAAGCACAGCACAATCCAATGGTGTTGTCTGGTTGTAAGCTTCCTGGTCATAAATAGACATTTGACCAAAACTGGTGAACGCTAAAATTGTTGAGGCAAGTAGTAATTTAATTTTCTTCATCTCTACTTAATTATTTCTGTGAATTATAACCAACTCTTAATCGATAAAGTGACTCAACTTTGATTACTTTATTTGATCCCTTAATAGAAAAATATTGTGCTTCATTCTCTTTCAAGGTAATATTGTAATCCAAATAAGTTGGATTTTTCAGTGTACTTTGAGTTAATTCACCATTAAGTTTCACACCAGCTTTTTCTGCTGAAATCTCAATGATGCTAAGCGCATTTTGTTTGCAATACTCATCGAAACCAGTATCTACCACATTCTCCTTCTGCACCGTTGTTGTTACTTGAGAATATGAAACACTACCTAAAGTTGCACTGCAAACAAATAAGAGAATAAATTTCATAGCTATTTAGTTTGTTGTTAAGACTGCGTGAAGTTTAAATAAGTTGCACGCTTAGTTCAAAACTAATGAAAAAAAACGGGGCTTAAAACAGAATTAAACCCTGGATTTGAATCAGAAATAGATAAATAAACATATCCCAATAACCACAAGTACTTACCAGTCAATATATTAAAACATCGTTAGACTATATATGAAACAAAATCGCCCGACTCATAAGAATCGGGCGATTATAATTGAACAGTCTAACTTTAATGATAAACCTGAATAAAGCCTTGTTTTTCTAAAGACTCGCCATTTAACATGGTTGCTTTGATTGTGTAGAAGTAAGTTCCTTCTGAAACTTCCGTTCCATTAGTCGATTGCCCCTTCCATTGAACTGCCGGGTCATTAGATTCAAATACTATGTTTTGCCAACGATTAACGATTGTAACACTGTATTCCGTGATTCCGTCGTAGTTGATAAACCACGCATTGTTTCCTTGCGTTGAAGACAATACAATAATGTTTGGTGCATTGATATCACAAACATGAGAGGTAAACTTCGCGGAGTCAGTCCATTGTCCACATTCATTAAATGTTGTTACCCAATAGGTACCAGGTTGTGTAACATATATCGACAAACCTGTTTCACCTGTATTCCAAACATAAGTATCGTTTTCAGGACCAGAAGCAGCTAACAACTGAGTTGCTGTTCCTTCACAATTGGTCGCATCAAACACTTCCGTATATGGATAAGGCTGGAAGTAAATATCACTCGATTGAGTTACACCACAGGCATTATCCGTAAAGGTTACCGTATGAATACCTGGCAACGTGGAGACAATCTGAGGATTAAGCGTTGTGTTATTTGGCAAGAAATGAATACAAGTATCAGCAGAACTCCAAACACCACCTTGGTAAGCAAAGTTTCCAGAAGACCAGAATTGGTAATGACATGTATTTGTATCAGGGAAGATAATTGGATTGTCAATTGCAAACAGAATTACAGTTGTATCGTATTCACATCCAAAATCGTCTGTTACATTGTAAGTATAAGAATGCGCCCCTGAAACCACTGGTAATACAACAATGGATGTGTCATTTTGTCCAGTAACAATTGTTGGATCTGTACTCCAGAAATCAGAAACAATTACGTTTTGGTAAGTTTCAGGATCAGGATATAAAGCTGCATCGAATAAGATTGACCACTGGAAAATGTATCCGTCATCAACTCCCTGGTTATCCTGAACAGTGATAGTCCAAGGTCCTTCAAGCGGACAACCAATGAAATCGCTCCAGCTACCATCCGGCTGATATACAAAGTTCGGATCCATTGCGGTAAAACCGTTAGCATTGGTAACTTGATTTAGTGATCCGTTCAAACCATCACAAACCGAACCAGTAGTTGAGTTAACTTCAGAAAAACAGTAAGTCCAAACCGGACTTCCTGGCGCACCTCCATCCTGATCAGTATCGTTCCCGAAGAAAATTCCATAAAAGTTACCACATCCACCAGGAACAAGCTCGCCGCCTCCAGCATTATAGGCATTTACTAAAGAGACCATCGTTCCATTCGGACATGTCAATGCAATTTCAATATCACCTATATACGAGTGCTCAATGTCTAAACAAATACTAGAAATATCATTAGCCGATGTAATGGTTCCATTACCAAGACCGGTCATATTGATAGTTGTTTCATATACAGCACCAGATCCATCAGGAAGAGCCGTTAATCCGGCAAAGTTACCTCCAATTGGAAAAGTTCCCGGAGGCACAGCAACACCAACTGTATCTGTAGGAGTAACACCTCCTAATAATTCAGTAGAAACATTTAAACAAACAGTGTCATCTAAAGGACCTGTTCCAGCAAAATTTGGAAGTTGAGAAACACGGATTTTACAAGTGATTCGTTCCTGGTGAGGGAAAATATCCGCTACACGACAGTCAACAAAATATCCTTGACGAGCTGGTGGTGTAAACCAAACAGAGTCGTTTGTTGTAGCTAAAGTTCCTACTCCACCGATTGCCCAGGTATATGTTGCATTATCCACAGTTTGCGAATATCCTGTTCCTGTATTCTCTTCAGAATAAGGAAAAAGTGGTTTAGCAACGAGCAATACGCTATCACCCAAACAAACATTTACATAACCCGTATCAATCGGGTTCAATGCGTTCGAAGTTCCATCGTTCACAAATGCTTCCAAATGCGGTTCAATTGGTTGCGGAAGATCTCCACAAGCCACTTTCGCGATCCATCCTGTACCTTCAGCAGAACCATCTGATCTAAAACGAGCAGTCAAACATCCTGAAGGATTATTTGCAAAACTTGCCTGAACATTGAATCCCATCGGGTTGGTTCCTGAATTGAATGCTCCTAAAAGCGGTGCCAAGAAATTGAAACCATCATAGATATACAGTGTATCCGTAGGATCAATATTAAACTCGTAACCGATATTGATCGCAAATGCAATAGAAACCTTTGATCCTTGATTCAAGTCAGGACAAAAGACAACGTATTCATCCATGTTTGGCGTATAGTTTCCACCCTGATCCACAAAGTTCACTCCACCTAAAGCCAACGTTCCACAATCCAATGGAGTTGTTTGGTTGTAAGCTTCCTGGTCATAAATAGACATTTGACCAAAACTGGTGAACGCTAAAATTGTTGAGGCAAGTAGTAATTTAATTTTCTTCATCTCTACTTAATTATTTCTGTGAATTATAACCAACTCTTAATCGATAAAGTGACTCAACTTTGATTACTTTATTTGATCCCTTAATAGAAAAATATTGTGCTTCATTCTCTTTCAAGGTAATATTGTAATCCAAATAAGTTGGATTTTTCAGTGTACTTTGAGTTAATTCACCATTAAGTTTTACACCAGCTTTTTCTGCTGAAATCTCAATGATGCTAAGCGCATTTTTTTTGCAATACTCATCAAAACCAGCGCCTGCCACATTCTCTTGCTGTACCGTTTTAGTAGTCTGAGAATATGAAACACTACCTATAGCTGTGCTGCAAACGAATAAGAGAATAAATTTCATAGTTATTTAGTTTGTTGTTAAGACTTGGTAAACTTTAAATAAGTTGCACGCTTCGTTCAAAACTAATGAAAAAAAAAGGGGCTGAAAGCGAATTAAAACCGCTAGTTTTGCACCGAGATAATTTGAAAAATGGAGATTCAACAATTACAAGCAATTGCTAGTCAAGTGCGTAGAGACATCGTTAGAATGGTTGCAGGAGCAAATTCGGGTCACCCCGGAGGTTCACTTGGCTGCGCAGATTTTTTAACCGTACTGTATTTTCAACAAATGAAACACAATCCGGATTCGTTTTCAATGGACGCAATCAATGAGGATGTGTTTTTCTTGTCTAATGGACATATCTCTCCCGTTTGGTATAGTATTTTGGCTCGTGCCGGATACTTCAATCCAGAAGAACTTGGAACATTCCGTAAGCTGAATAGTCGTTTACAAGGACATCCTTCTACGGATAAAAAGATTCCAGGAGTTCGTATGGCTTCCGGTTCTCTTGGACAAGGATTGTCAAACGCTTTAGGAACTGCACAAACAAAGAAGCTAAACGGTGATAAAAGCATCGTTTACACACTTCATGGTGATGGAGAGCTTCAGGAAGGTCAAATTTGGGAAGCTGCTATGTATGCCGCAGCAAACAACGTAGACAATATTATCTCTACCATAGATTACAACGGAAGACAAATTGACGGCGATGTTGACCAGGTACTTTCTTTAGGTGATCTTGCTGGTAAATGGCGCGCTTTTGGTTGGGAAGTTCTTGAAATGGACGGACACAACATTGAAGAAATTGTTGCAACGCTTGAAAAAGCAAAGTCAATGACGTGTAACAAAAAGCCTGTTATGATCATTATGAGGACAGAAATGGGGCAAGGAGTTGATTACATGGTTGGTTCACATAAATGGCACGGAGTTGCTCCAAATGCTGAACAATTGCAACTTGCTCTTGATCAATTGGAAGAGACTATCGGAGATTATTAATGCATGAAATTGAATAGAATACTAATATTGTTTTTCTTTTTGAGTGTTGCCAATTTTGGGAGCGCACAGGAATTGACACGTATTTTATTCATTTTTGATGCCTCCAATTCAATGAACGCAAAATGGGGTTCTACCCAAACCCGTTTTGAAGCTGCGAAAGAAGTCCTGATAAAATCAGTGGATAGTATTAAAGGTGCTGAGAATCTTGAAATCGCTCTACGCGTATACGGACATCAAAGTCCAATTACAACTACATATCAGGATTGTAACGACACAAAGTTGGAAGTTCCGTTTGCAAAGGACAATTACGAAACCGTTAAAAATAGAATTAAGACGCTTTCGGCCAAAGGAACAACACCTATTGCACGTTCTTTGGAAGCAGCAGCAGGCGATTTCCCCGATACTAAGGCAAGAAACGTGATTATTCTAATAACTGATGGATTAGAAGCATGTGATAATGACCCATGTATTATTGCTGCAAAACTGCATGAAAAAGGTGTTACAATTACTCCTTTCGTTATTGGTTTAGGGTTGGATCTCTCCTATCTGGATCAGTTCAAGTGCATTGGTTACTATTCTGAAGCCGAAACAAAAGATGCTTTTAAACGAGTTATCAAAGATGTTCTGGGAAAGGCAATGGTGAATACAACTGTTCAGATAAACCTTAACGATATCTATAAAAAACCAACAGAAACTGATGTTACCATATTCTGTTATAAGGCTGGGACGAAAGAACTGAAATACACTTTTGAACACACAATCAATAAATGGGGAAATCCTGATACATTGGTGATGGATCCGAATATGTCTTATGATTTTGTTGTGAATACCATTCCAATAGTTGAGTTGAAAGGTGTTGTGTTGAAAAAGAATATCCATAACACTGTTCAGGTTGATTGTCCTCAAGGTGATATTCGTGTTTATTTCTCTAATGCAACTATCAATTATAACATTGATACCAGAATCATGAAAACCAAAGACCCCAAAACCCTGAATACGCAGGAAATGGGAGAAAAAGACCGATATATTGTTGGAACGTATGATTTGGAAATTCTAACGTTGCCACGCATTTATAAAACAGTGAATGTTACACAGGACGGAATTGCCCAAATTGACATTATGGCTCCCGGAAAGTTCACATTCTCAGGCTCGAAGCAAATAGCCGCTCAAGTATTTATTATAAAGGAAAATGGTGAATACGAATGGGTCAGTAACCTCGATTCGAATAGTAACTCAGGAAGTTTATTACTTCAACCGGGCGATTATGCTTTGGTTTACCGACAAAAACACTTGAAGTCAACTTCATATACAACTACTAGATTATTTAAGATTTATTCAAATAAAACAACCCCAATCAATATTTAAGCGATGGAATTTGAAATTTTAGGAAAGAAAGACACAAGATCAGGATTTGGTGAAGGACTATTGGAAATTGGTCAGGAAAATGAAAACGTTGTTGGTTTATGTGCTGATTTAACAGGATCATTAAAAATGGACGCGTTTCAAAAAGCTTTTCCGGAACGTTTCTTCCAGGTTGGAATTGCTGAAGCTAATATGATTGGTATGGCTGCTGGTATGACAATTGGAGGGAAAATTCCTTACACAGGAACTTTCGCTAATTTCTCAACTGGACGTGTTTATGATCAAATTCGTCAATCTGTTGCCTACTCTCATAAAAATGTGAAGATTTGTGCTTCTCACGCCGGAATTACATTGGGTGAAGACGGTGCAACTCACCAAATTTTGGAGGATATTGGAATGATGCGTATGTTACCACATATGACCGTTATTGTTCCTGCTGATTTCAATCAGACAAAACAGGCTACAAAAGCAATTTCAAAGCATTTCGGTCCGGTTTACTTGCGTTTTGGACGACCGGTTGTTCCTATCTTCGTAAAACCAGACGCTGACTTCCAAATTGGTAAAGCAGATCTTTTAATTGAAGGAACAGATGTCACTATCATCGCTTGCGGACATTTGGTATGGCAAAGTATTCTTGCTGCTCAGGAATTGGAGAAATTGGGAATCAAGGCAGAAGTAATAAATATGCACACCATTAAACCTTTGGATGAAGAAGCAATCTTAAAGTCTGTGCGCAAAACAGGATGTGTGGTTACCGCTGAGGAACACATGTTAAACGGAGGTTTGGGTGACGCTGTTGCTCAGGTTCTTTCAAGAAACTTACCATTGCCTCAAGAATATGTTGGTGTAAATGACAAATTCGGTGAGTCAGGAACGCCAGATGAGTTGATGGTGAAATACGGATTGGATGCTCCAAACATTGTAAAAGCTGTACAAAAAGTCTTACAAAGAAAATAATGAATGCAACGGAGCGTACCTGATGAAGCAACGATTGTAGCGTATCTTCAACAGGATGGCGCTCAGGCTGAAAAGGCTATGTCGTGGGTGATTGATACCTACGGACGCTCATTGTATTCTTCTATAAAGCGCTGGACAAATTCCGGCGAAATCACAAACGATATTTTACAAGATGTCTTCGTACTCGTATGGAGACATCGTTTGTCGTTTAAAGGAAATAGCAGTTTCTTCTCCTGGTTGTATCGAATTGCATACAATGAAACACTTCAAACTTTAAAACGCGAAAAAAAGCATCTCGCCAAATCGTTGGATGAAAGCATTGTTTCCATTTCTGAAGGTGCCAAACATCAAATCGACCTTTCTGCTGAAGAAATTACCAACCTATTATTGGAGGCCGTCTCTACCCTTCCGGAAAAACAACGTTTGGTTTTTGAAATGAAGTATTTCGAAGAAATGAAATATGAAGAAATTGCTGCTGTGACTGGCGGAAGCGTTGGTGGACTGAAAGCTAATTATTTTCACGCTACACAAAAAATCGAACAATATCTTATCTCCAAATTAAACCATTAATGAGAACCAACATCTTAGGATCATGAACAACGAAAACAAGAATATTCTTTCTAAACTGAACAAGGTACCGGTTCAAGTTCCGAACGATGACTTTTTTGAAGCGTTAAAAGTTCATGTTGTCGACAAAATAAATACCGAAACCAGAATAGTTCCGTTTTACAAGAGAATGAGTTTTAGAGCAGCTGCAACTATTGCCATTCTTATTGCAATTGGATCTGTTTATTTCTTACAGAAAAATCCAAAGCCCGAAATTCAGCCAAGTCAGAGCGCAAAAGTTGATTTCAACTCGCTGAGCAAGCAAGATATTCTTGCGTACATTGAAGAAAACAGCGAGGATTTTGAAACAGAAGATTTGGCAAGTGTTCTGGGTGAAATTCCATCTATTGAAAACACATCGAAAGAAAACAATTCTGAAAACGCTAAACCAAATTCGAACAAGGTGAAATCGAATTCTACACAAAAGCTATTGCAAGAGTTAGATGATGAAGATATTTTGAAATACCTGGAAGAGCAAGGTGAAGATTTGGATGAAGAATTAATACTAGGAACTTAATTTTCAAATTATGAAAAAGATAGCATTTGGATTATTGCTTTTGGGTTCGTCACTATTATCAGTGACATACGCTCAAGAGAAATCAGAGTCCGACAAAACAAAAAAGGAAGAAAAAGACGATAAGGTCGATAAACTAAAGATCGCTTATTTCAATGCGGAACTAAAATTAACGGAGGACGAACAAGCTAAGTTTTGGCCGCTTTACAACGAATGCGAAGCCAAGATGAAAGAATTGCGTAAAGCTTCCCGCGACATCAAAAAATATGTTGATGAAAATTTTGAAACCATGTCTAACGAAGACGCGAAGAACAAGCTAAACGAGATTTTTGCCAACGAGACCAAAGAAATTGCACTCAAAAAGGAATATGCGACTAAATTTTCAGCAGTCATTGGAGACAAACGTGCACTAAAACTCTTAAGTTTGGAACACGAATTTAAAAAGGATTTGTTGGAAGCTCTGAAGGACGAACATCATGGTCCAGGCGGTGGGCGACCTCCACATCCTCCTCATCAAAAGCCAAATGACTGAAGATAGAATTGCATATTTCAAAAAACATTTAGGACAAACAAATCCCTTTCCTTATCTCATTGACGTTGAGAAAGCGGAAGGGATTTTCATTTATGATAAAAACGGAAAACGTTATACCGACATGATTTCAGGTGTTGGGGTAACGAATGTTGGACACCGTCATCCACAAGTTTTAAAACGCATCAACGAGCAATTGGAGAAGTATATGCACGTGATGGTTTACGGTGAATTCATTCAGGATGCCACTTTGGAATTTTCTAAAGCACTTCTCTCCTTTCTTCCTGAACAATTAAATGCTGTTTATCCTGTAAATTCAGGAACTGAAGCCAATGAAGCGGCGTTAAAACTAGCAAAACGCGTTACTGGTAGAGCAGAATTAATTTCCTTTAAAGGTTCTTATCATGGAAACACACAAGGTTCTTTAAGTGTTTCAGCAAATGAGCTAAAGAAAAGTGCTTTCCGCCCCTTACTTCCAAACATCAATTTCATCACTCTAAATAACTTTGATGATCTAGAACGAATCACAGAAAAAACAGCCGGAGTTATTCTAGAAACTATTCAAGGTGACGCCGGAGTTCGTCAGGCCACAACTGAATATTTACTAGCACTAAGAAATCGTTGTACAGAAGTTGGTTGCCTGTTGATCTTCGATGAAGTACAATGCGGAATGGGAAGATCTGGAAAAATGTTCGCTTTCGAGCACAGCGGAGTTATCCCTGACGTTCTAACACTTGGTAAAGCTTTGGGTGGTGGATTACCAATTGGTGCATTCGTTACGAAGCATGAATACATGCTTGAATTGAGCCATTCACCAATGCTTGGGCACATCACTACTTTTGGTGGAAATCCGGTAATCAATGCTGCTGCCTGGGGAACCTTAGAGGTTTTTCAAAATGAAATAGATTTCAATGAAGTAGAACGCTTAGGCGCAATGTTGGAGTCTTATCTGCGTGAAATCGATGAAATCCTGGAAATTCGAAGAGTTGGAATGATGTACGCTTGCGATATGGTGAACGATGAACGTGTGGCAAAAGTGGTAGACAAACTACTGGAATACGGAGTTATCTCTTTCTGGTTTTTGTCGCACCCTTATAGTTTCAGACTTTCACCACCATTGAACATTTCCGAAGATGAAATTCATGAGGTTGGAAAACTTATTCAGAGAGCCGTTTTTGAAACCAAGGATTAATATTCCCACAGATACACAGATGTTTTAGCTCGCCTACCGGACGAGCTTTTGTGTTATTGGGCGACTGGTAAGCGCCCATTTAATCTGTGCATCCGTGGTAAGTCATTCGAGTGATTTTTCGGCTCGACAATATTAAAATCCTATTAAAATTTGGTAATTCTCTCCTTCTCCTTTCGGCTAATCAATCGTGAATGCCTATCTTAGTTCGAGAACAAATATGTGCAGAGGATGAAACCATTTTTGAAGCGAATTCTTACCGAAACCATTCTAAAGAACAGAAAGTCAAAAAAAGGAATCAAACCTTTTTCAGATTATCAGTTTGCCAAGGCATATCGTGAGTTTAGAATCATCGCCAAACGAAATGTCAAGGATTTTTTCCTAATCGGTGCTGGGATTTTCCTGGCTGGATTCGGTTTCAAAGGATTTCTATTGACCAATCACTTCATTGATGGTGGAGCAACCGGAATATCGCTTTTGATTCATGCACTAACCAAAATTCCACTGTATTGGCTAATCATCGGAATTAACATCCCTTTCGTATTCCTTGGTTATTTGACACTTGGAAAAGAGTTTGCTATTAAAACAGCTCTGGCAATCACTGGATTATCAATTGTTCTGGCGACCGTTCATTTTCCGAACGTGACCAACGATAATTTACTTGTTGCGGTATTTGGTGGATTCTTCCTTGGAGCTGGAATTGGATTTGCTGTTCGAGGTGGAGCTGTGATCGATGGAACCGAAGTTTTAGCCATATACTTAAGTAAGAAAACTGGTGCGACTCTAGGTGATTTAATTATCATTATGAACGTGGTCATTTTCTCTTTTGGAGCATATTTCCTTGGAATTGAGATTGCCATGTATTCAATGATCACCTACTTAGCAGCTTCGAAAACATTGGATTTTATCGTTGAAGGTATTGAGGAATACATGGGAGTTACTATCGTTTCTACTCGTCCGGACCAAATTCGTGAAATGATCATTTCCAAAATGGGACGTGGTGTTACGGTTTACAGCGGCAAGAAAGGATTTGGGAAACGTGGAGCTACGGAAGACGTCGAAATTATTTATACTGTCGTTACACGGTTGGAGCTGAATAAGCTAAACCTTGAAATTGAGAAGATTGAGCCCCATGCTTTTGTGGTAATGAATAGTGTGAAGGACACCAGAGGCGGAATGATCAAGAAACGACCTCTAAAGCATTAATTCTTCAATATGTGGAAATACGTTTTACCGTTCTTATTACTTCTCTCCTCTTGTCACGTTGACACCAAAGAATTCAGTGGAATTTATGAAAACAGCACAGGGAATCAGGTGGAAATTTCCTGCGATAGTAAATTCAATTCATCAGAGGCTTTATATCAAGCGCTTGTTCCGAAAAACGGGGAAAAGGTGACAATTGTTCCAAACGAAGAAACATACGATATCTGCCACACATACAATGGTATCATGACTTCCTTTGGGAAATGGGATCCTGACAAAAGAGAGCTGTTCATCCGTGGAATCAGATACAAATGGGTGAAGAAGTCGGATTGTAAGTAATAATTGGGAGTACTCTTCGTTTTGATTCCATGTCGAAATACATTTCACTACTATTTTTGATTTTTACCACCTATTCTTTCTCACAGGAATGGATTCCAATTGCGCCTCTTCCCTCTGCCGGGAGAGACGATGGCATTGCTTTTTCACTCAACAATCTTGGCTTTTTCGTGACTGGAACAGCTGATGGATCTGATTATTCTGAAAGCAACAAATTGTTTTGCTACAATCCTGAAAACAATACTTGGACAGAAAAAGCAGAGTTTCCAGGAACAAAACGACAATATTCCAGTGTTTTTACCATCGAAAATAAGGCTTACCTGATTGGTGGTTATTCAGAATTCGGAACTCCTTTAAATGATGTTTGGGAGTATAATGAAAGCATTGACATCTGGACACAATTGAACAATTTTACCGGATTTTCTCGCTGGGATGCTACAGCAACTTCTCTAAACGGTTCAGGCTATTTTGGTTTGGGTACCAACCTCGATTCTACTCTGTCTGATTTATGGAAATACAATCAAAAAACAGACGAATGGTCGTTGATTGCACATTATCAGTCTAGCGGAAATCGAAGCGTTCTGGCCTTTCCTATCCTGAATAAAATCATATTCGGTGAAGGATTTTCAGTTAGCCCTATCACCTATTCATCTTCCTGGTTCGAGTTCAATCCGAGTCAAAATTCCTGGAGAGAGCTTACTTTTCCTGGAGGTTTACGATCATACGGAACTGCTCTTTCAAACGGTGTTACAGCAATGGTTTGTGGCGGAATGAATGAAAGCTCAGTATTTCAAAACGACAGTTATCAATATGATTATTCTGGAGAATGGAGACAGATGAATCCCATTGGAACGGAAGGATTAAGAGGTTCGTCAGGTTTTGTGATTGGCAATGATTTCTATTTGGGAACGGGCTTGAAAGAAGACGGCACAAAAACGAATGAATTCTACAAACTATCTTCCGCATCTATTCCTTTTAGTGAGACAATTGTTTTTCCAAATCCAAGTAATTCTGGATTCAATGTTGTTTCTCAACCAGAATGTGAAGTGAGTATTTATTCATTAGACGGGAAAATGATCTTAGAAACAAATACGGACTTTTCAGGATTCACGCGCATTAACGAGTTGGTTTCAGGATTTTACATCATGAGAATTAATCACAACGGAAAACATGTTAATTTAAGGCTTGAGAAAATCTAACAAATGAAAACAATCAAACTATCTATACTGCTATTTGGACTTACGCTATTCAGCTGTAATCAGAATACACCAAACTCAAATCCCGATGACAAACAACACCCACAAGTTGATTTTCAGAAGGAGACAAAGAGCCTTGAAAAACTAGTTAGTGAGCTTTATGAATGGTATGAAACCGAAGGAATGAAGGCTTATGATTTTGATGTTCTTCCCAATCAGTCGGAAGACAAATACGTGAAATTGAACATTCAAGAGCACAAGCGTCGATTGGAACAACTTAAGAAAACCAACTTCTTCTCTACTGAATTCATAGATAATTACAATGAAATTGCATTGGAAATCGACAAAGACCTCAGAAATGGAACGATCGAATACTTTGTTGGTGAAATGCCTCCCTACGGAAATGATTCGAGTCCCTGGTGCAATTGTCAGGACACACCTTCAGAAGACTATTGGAAAACACTTCACATTGAGAAGTTAATGATTGACGACAATGAAGCGTTTTTCATCTGGACTCACGGCAACAACTTCAAGAACGAAATGAAAGCTGTTTTGGAGGACGGTAGTTGGAAAATCGCTTACATGGAAGGTTTTGATTTCAAGAAGTTTCTGAATAAGTAAATGAAAAGCAAATTCCACCTGATTCTTATGGTTATTGTTCTTTTGGCAATAGCAGTTCGAATAATTGGGTTATACGATATCTTCTACGGAATTGAACTTTTGCAAAAATGGATGCTTGAAGATTTCGGGAAAACAGGCATTGCTCGCTTGGATTTGATTTATTACGGTCCAAGTCTACTGATGGTTTTATGCACTTTAACTTACCTTCTTACATTCCGAAAGGAGACCAGGCTCTACAATTCTACCTTTTATACATTTTTAATGGCTATAACAGTTTCGGATTTGTTTATCAGTTTATTTCTTTATTCGATGAGTGGACCTGCTCTGTTTGGATAAGGGAATTCAATTGTTTACTTCTACTCAATCAAAACATTTAAAGTAAATACAACCATGAAATTACTCCTTCCTTTTCTGTTCCTTCTAAGTTTTAATTCCTTCACCCAAACAAAGAACTTCAGGCTTTCAGACACAACGTTTTATGCTGGGCAGGAAATTGATCTTCCAATTCGATTCTTCCCAGATCAACGAATGCTAATTGATTCTACTACAGTAGATTTAATGGATAGTATAAAAGCATTTGTTTTGAATCACCCGAGTTTTGTTTTTGAAATCCAATGCAATACTGATTATCGCGGAGATTCTTTGTATAATTTGAGATTCACTGAACAGCGAGCCTTAGGCATAAAAGCTTGGCTGCAAAACATTGGTGCAAATCCAGAAAACATAAAAACAAACTCCCAAGGTGAACGGAAACCGTTTCTTTTAACTAATGAGAATCCTGTTTATTTACTGCTGCCAAGAGAGTTACAAACCAAAGAATCTTACCTGCTAACCGAAAAATTTGTTGTTCAATTTAAAGCTGATAGAAAGTTATTCGAACAACTGAATCAACTGAATAGAAGAACTGTTTTTAGAATTATCTCAACGTAAAAAGCTCAAATTTTAAGGACTTTTCACGTTTCCATAAGACAGAAACCCACATTGCATTTGTACCTTTGTCGCAAGGGACAATTCTATGAGATTTCAACCGATAAAACAGTTAAACACCATCGTTCAACAGGAATATTTGGAGCCGACGTTGAGTTGGTCAATTCGTGTTGTTTTAGCCCTTAATGTTCCTTTAATCGTTCTCCCACTCTATGTGGGAATGAAATACGAAATCATTTGGTCGGCATTTGCAGCATATCTGGTTACAATGGTCGACTACCGCGGACCACATTTCCGTAAAATGATCATTCAAATCATCGAAGGTGTTCTTATTTACATTGCCGGAATTGTCGGTTTGCTTTTCGGTGATTCCATAACCCTTGCTGTTATTGGAATGGCAATCATAGGGATGCTTGCTGCTCTAATCCGCAATTGGAGTAATTACGGTTCTTCGATTGGTGTTGGAGTTGGTTTCTTCTATCTTTTTGGACTTACACAGCCTTCTGGTTTAGAAGAAGCATTAATTATTGGTAATTACATTTGGATTGGTGTTCTATGGGCGGTTGCCATCATTTTTATTTCCTTTCCTTTTTCTGCCGGTAACCCTTTAAAACGTTCGGTTTCATTGATCTGGAGTACGAGTACCGATTATTTGGATGGATTGGTGAATTACTTCGGAACGGAAACAGAAACAACGCCGGAAGTAGAAATAACCAAGAAAGAACTCGCTATTCGTGAAGCAATTGATAAGTCGATTGAGTTTTTTGCCCGTCAGAACAATACGAAAATAAAGACTGAGCATTACGACCAAATGATGGAAATCCGCAGACACAGCGCGTTGTTTGCCGGGACATTGAAAGCACTTCATCACGAAGTTCACGCGTTGAATCTCATCAGTAACTCTACCAAGCGTTATTCCATTGTTTACAAAACACTTTCTGCGCTTTCACAGGTTTCTGCCCGAATTGCCATTCTGAATTTCACACTTCGCGCAGATGATTTGATGATCGCTAAAACACGTCAACAGCGTTTTGCAGTTGCCATTTCCATCTTCGAAAAAACAACAGATGAAAACAATTTCTCAGATGAAGAATTGGTTGTTATGCGACATATCAAACACATTCTTGACGAAGCAAATAGTTTGATCGTTGAAGTAATTGACATGATCGAAGGAAATCACAATAACAAACAACAGCTTTACTTTGAGAATTACAAATTGTCCTTAAATCAATTCATTCTTGGGCTTAAACCCAGAAAAATGGGTGTTTTGTTGAAGGATATGTTCAACATCAATTCACAACAATTCAATTATGCTGTTCGTGTTGCTCTTGGAATGGCTTTCTCTGTTTTCATCTTTAAGTTTTTCAAGATTGATCACGGACATTGGATTGCATTAACCATGTTGATTGTAATTCAACCGTATTACGGTGCCACCAAGAAAAAAGGTGTTGAACGCATACTTGGAACATTTATCGGGATTTTGATTGGAGGCTTCATCATGCTTCTTCCAATTCCTCATTATTACTTCACATACATCCTGATCTTCATTTCGTTTTTTGTCGCGTACTTCCTTCGAAACAACTACAAAATCGGGGTTTTGTTTGTCACTATAATGATGGTAATTCTGATGCAGATGACACAGCAAACATCCTGGCAGTTGATTGGCTGGCGTTTGATTTCCACTTCTCTTGGAGCAGGATTGGCATTATTGATCAGTTCAATGTTCTGGCCCGTTTGGGAGAATCAACGTTTCCCAAATCTCATAAAGAAAGCCCTGTTAAGCAACGGTACTTACTTTAAACAAGTGATTTCACAACACATTAAAAAGACGCATCCTGTTACATGGATCAGAAATCGTCGGATAACTGAAGCTGCAAATAATGACGTTTTCGCTTGTATACAGCGCATGTACGAAGAGCCGGAATTTGCACGAACAAAAGTCGATTCCAGTTTTGCGCAAGTGGGTGCGTGTATTCGTCTCACACGTGAAATAAATTCTTTAACATTTATACTTCAACATACTGATACAGAATCAATTTCAAAAGAACTCGATACGCTTTCACATTTAATTGAATTGATGAGTGCGCAGTTAGCATTTATGGAAATTGCTGAGGCAAAAGAAACCTTGTCGCACATAAAAAACCTATTGAAGGAACCTGGATTCAAAGCAACCGAGGAATTGAAGCAGATGAAAGTGGAATTGGAGAAGATTACGTTTGAGTTTGAGACGATTCATGCTTTAAAAGGAGCTTAAGCTAACATCATCAATCTTGAACACAATTTTATGTTTTTGTATAAATGTGTTGGATTTAGCTAATGATTAAAATCCGACACAAATTTCGAAATTTACTAATTAGCAATATTGTTAAGTTGGTGACTACCTTACAGACTCTTCAAAAACCCTAAAATCACCGAATACACCTTCTCCAATTGTTCGTCAGTAATGCAATACGGCGGATTCACGTAAATCACATTTCCAAGTGGTCGAATGAGACATCCGTGTTCTAAAAAGTAATCATACGCTTTATCACGAATAGAGGAAAAATAAGTATTCCCCTCACCTGTTTCGATTTCAAAACGAACAATTGTTCCTAAAACTCCAATATGCTTTACATTGTTGAGCTTCGACAATTCCAACCGGAACGTATGATGGAGTTGCTCTATACGCTCAATATTCTCCCACGTTTCCTGCTCCTCGAATAAATCCAAACTTGCATTTGCAGCAGCACAGGCCATTGCAGATCCTGTAAATGAATGTCCGTGAAGTAAGGCTTTACTGGTTTCCGGATGCAGAAACGCTTCGTAAATCTCTTCAGTTGCAATCGTTAATCCAAGAGGCAAAACTCCACCTGTCAATCCTTTTGAAACGCAAATGATATCCGGGACAACCGAACAATGATTATAAGCAAACAACTTCCCTGTTCGCCCCCAACCGGTCATCACTTCATCAAAAATCACCAACGCATCGTACTTTCGACAAAGTTCAACCAACTGATTCAAAATACCTGGATCGTAAATACGCATTCCAGCCGATCCCTGAATCAATGGCTCAATGATCAAACAAGCTATATCTCCCGTTTTCAAAAGTTTTTCAGCATCCTTCAGCAAGTCCTTGTCGTTCTTGTCGGTTGGGAAATGCAGGAAATCTACATCGAAAAAGAAATGTTCGAACGGACGGTTAAAAACGCCTCGCTGACCAATCGACATTGCTCCAAAAGTATCACCATGATAAGCGCCATCCATTGCAATCACTCTTTTCTTTACCTGATTCTTGTTGAACCAATATTGAAACGCCATTTTCAAAGCAACTTCCACGGCAGTTGAGCCATCGTCAGAGAAAAAGACTTTTGTTAAATCGGTTGGAAGAATATTTGTGATGCGTTCAGCTAATCTTATCGCCTGAGGATGTGTTGCACCCGCAAATATTACGTGATCAAGCTGTGTAAACTGATCTGAAATTGCTTTTCCTATGTGTTCGTTTCCGTGACCATGAACATTTACCCACCAGGAAGAGTTTGCGTCGATATACGATTTTCCGTCACTATCAAAAAGAACAGCATCTTTTGCTTTAACAATATGAAGAGGTTCTTTGGCCGTTAGCATTTGCGTAAACGGATGCCAAACGTGTTTCTTGTCTTTTTCTAATTCGTTTGATCGAGCCATGACTGAGCAGCTTTTGCAATTGTTTCCTGACTAAAATCCTCAAATTCCGGAATGTAAGTAATCTTCATTTCAGGAAAGTAAGACGAGTAAATTTCTTCTGAACTCTTATTTGGTTTACCATTAATAATCAATCCGGCAACTTCAATTTCTCTTTGAAAAAGGGTGCTCAACGTCAACAAGGTATGATTTATACTTCCTAAATAATGTTGAGTTACAACGAAAACCGGCAAATGCCATAATTGGAAAAGATCAACAAAACACAGTCCTTCTTTATTGATTGGAACCATTAAACCTCCCGCTCCTTCTATCAAAGTAGTCTTCTTAAAAACAGGTAATTCGAAATCGTTTTCATCCAAATGAATTCCGTCAATTTCAGCAGCAGCGTGAGGTGATAAAGGTTGTGTCAATAAATGTTTTGCGGGAATAACGTTTGTCTGAGAAGTCATTGAACGCACAAATTCGCTATCAAGTGAATCCAATTCACCACTTTGGATTGGTTTCCAATAATCAGCTTTCAGCGCCTCGCAAAGCACAGCACTACAAACTGTTTTCCCTATATTGGTTCCTATTCCGGTAACGACAAACGATTTCATTTTTGCTTAAACGTTCATGATTAGTATCAAACAACAGCTTCTGGAACAGCTATTTTAGCTTTCAATAACGACATAAAGCTATCGAAATTCTCTTCCCCCAAAATAGCCGTGGAAATAATGTCCTGCAATTTATTTTCAGAAGTATAGATATACACTTCGTCATTGTTAACCACAAAATGTCCGATCATGCTCCAGGTAAAATCAAGATTGGCATTTTCCGATTTATAAGAAATGCCTCGTTCATCAAACCCAAAAGTAAAATCAGCATTCGCACCTGCAGAATTACTCTCTATTTTTTTGATATAATTTTGGTATGCCGAATCAAATTGCGACTTGTAATACCTTACAATGAGGAACATCAGTGCCAAAATGATGATTCCAAAATAGAATAAAAAGCTCTGATAAAATATTAGACCACATGCAACTAACACCAATCCTAAACCAGAAATTGGCCAAATCGGAATCTTCTTCATGAGCTTTCTTTCCTCGTATTTAAAGTAATTCTTATAGATACTCTTGGTACGTTCCAAATCAAACTTAACCTCAACCGATTCCATATAACTGTTCTAAGGTAATTTAAGATCGAAGCTCAGCGTTAAGCTGCTTTTCCAGCTCAACCTTGATAGCATTCATGACACCGTCAACCTGCGTATCTTTCAACGTTTGTTCAGCATCCTGAAAAATGAACGAAACTGCATAAGATTTCTTCCCTTCAGGCAAGTTCTTTCCTTCGTAAACGTCGAACAACGAGATATTCTGAAGAATCTTTTTGTCCACCTTACGAGCTATTCCTTCTATTTCAGCGAACTTCACTTTCGTATCCAGTAGCAATGAGAAGTCACGTCGAACTTCAAATGTTTTTGGTAATTCCTTGTATTGCGTTTTTGAAAGTTTCAATGAATCCAAAATCGCATCCCAATCCAAGTCAGCAATAAAAACATCCTGTTTTACACCGAAATGTTTTTTGGAAGCACCATTCACCCATCCAATTGTTCCAACCTTGTTCTTCAAAACAAAAAGCGCTTCACCATCTACAAACAAACCTTTTTCTTCAAGAGGAGTCTCTTTGTACAGTGATAGTAATCCAAGACGCTCAAAAATATTTCGAACAACAGCCTTGATTGCGTAATAACTGCTTCCCTCTTGTTTTTGAGACCAGCTTTCTTCTGTTTTCGCTCCTGTAATTGCCAAAACCAATCGTTTGTTTTCTAAATATTGGTCGCCAACTTTCTTGTAAACTTTACCTGTTTCAAATAAACGAAGGTTTGGTCGCTGACGATTCTGATTATGCGCAACAGTCTCCAACACTTGAAAAATCAAGGTTTGACGCATTACACTTAAATCATTACTTAAAGGATTAAGCAGTTCAACGTTCTCTGCAGAAAGCAAAGCTGAACCACCTAATTTCTCAACATAAGAAGATGAAGTCAATGAATTGTTCATGATCTCGTCGAAACCAAGTCCAACCAATACTTCCGACAAACGAACCCCCAAAGCTTCCAAATCTGGTTTTTGCGCAACCACCAAGGAAGTGTTCATTTTAGCCGGGAACGGAATACTGTTGAACCCAACAATGCGAAGAATCTCTTCAATCACATCGATCTCACGATCAACATCAACTCTATAGTTCGGAACTAATAATTCCAATGCTTCGTTCGCTTCATTCGTGATTTCAAAATCCAATGATTTTAAAACACTTTTGATCTGCTCATTTGGCAATTGATGACCAAGAACACTAGCGCAACGAGCGTAACGAAGCGTTACTTTTCTCTTTTCAATTTTCGTTGGATAAATATCCTGAATATCAGAAGCGATAGAACCACCAGCAACTTCCAAAATCAATTGAGCTGCACGTTGAATGGCATAAGGAACCAAATCCACATCAACACCACGTTCAAAGCGAAAACTAGCATCAGTAGACAATCCGAAACGTTTCGCTGTTTTACGAACCGAAACGGGATTAAAATATGCGGCCTCAAGGAAAACCGTGGTTGTATTGTCGTTAATTCCTGAATCAACTCCTCCAAACACACCAGCAATGCACATGGCTTCTGTAGCATTCGCAATCACTAAATCTTCAGAAGTTAACTCCCTCTTCTCACCATCAAGTGTAGTAATAACTTCCTTTTCGTTTGCTTTGCGAACAATTACTTTTCCATTCACTTTCGCAGCATCAAAAGCATGTAATGGAGTTCCAAGTTCACGCATAACGTAATTGGTAACATCCACAATATTGTTGATTGGTGAAAGTCCGACAGCTCGCAATTTATTTTGCAACCACGCTGGAGAAGGTTTTACTTCAACTCCTGAGAATGTAATCCCCATATAACGTGGACATTTCTCTGTATCTTTTACTTCAACTTCTACTTTAAGGTCAGAACCTTTCGCCGGAAGATTTACTTCCTTCAATTTCAGCGCTGCAGTGGAATTGTTATGACAAATATCGTAAGCCAATACATCACGAGCAACACCAATGTGTCCGAGCGCATCTGCTCTATTCGGTGTTAAACCAATTTCAATCTGCGTATCACTCTCCAATTGAAGAATTTCAGCAGCTGGCGTTCCTGGAATTGCACTCGGATCCAACACCAGAATTCCATCATGACTTTTCCCAAGTCCTAATTCATCCTCTGCACATAACATTCCGTGTGATTCCACATCACGAATTTTAGAAACCTTAATTTTCAACGATTCTTCCGGTGAAGGATAAATGGTACAGCCAACAGTTGCCAAAAGTACTTTTTGACCTTTGGCTACATTCGGAGCTCCACAAACAACTTGAAGAATTTCTTTACCCGTATTGACTTTTGTCACTTTCAAACGATCGGCATTCGGATGTTGTTCGCATTCAATAACTTCAGCAACGATAACGCCTTCCAATCCACCTTTTACAGTTTCAATAACCTCAAATCCTTCAACTTCCAGTCCGGTATCGGTAAGTAAACCTTCTAATTCTTCTGCAGTTCTAGGTGAGGGCAGATATTCGTTGAGCCAATTGAGTGATATTTTCATTTTTCAAATTATGGTTCACAAAAATACTCAAAACGGCGAATTTTAAAGGGCAAGAACCGATGAAAAACAATGTGCCTTATAACTATTCTGTCTTATAACCTATTTTACTGCGATTCGGATCATTTTTAACCAAAACATCCATTAGATATTCGTTTATCATTTCCAAATGACTATCGTGGCTATTTAGTTTTTCTTTGATTGCTTGAATTTCATTTATCAACTTCTGATTTGACAGCACTTCATCACGAAGAGATATAAACAAGCGTATAATCTGCTGACTCACTGAAACGGCTACCGAACTATTTAAAACGCTAGACAGCATAAGTATTCCATGCTCTGTGAATGCCATTGGAAGCTTACGTCGTCCACCCCAGTTCGTTTCTTTTTGTTGTAGATCTTCGAATTCGGTTTTTGATAATTGAAACATAAAGTCTGACGGAAATCTATGTTCATGACGCTTTACAGCCTGATTCAAAACTCTTGTTTCCACATTGTAAAACTCTGCTAAATCACTGTCTAGCATGATTTTGCATTCTCGAATCACGTAGATACGGCTCTCAATAAGTTTGTTTGGAATTAACACTTCAGTACTCATAGTAGTTGTTAAAAATCTTGATATCACAAATTGTGATATCAAGATGGTAAGTAATTTTAATTCTATTTAAGTTAACAATAATTCTTGATTTTCAGTTGACAAGCTCTCTTTAACAGTGAACTTTTCCTTAATTTCGCTCCATGTCAAAACTCCTCTTCTACGCTTTACTTTTGACTTTCTGCTTTGGGAATTCCATTGGTTTTTCGCAATCTAATGCTACTATTAGTGGAACAGTAACAACAGAAGAAAGCGGTGAAACACAAATCGGGAGTGGCATCTACATTCAAGAATTAAAAAAGGGAACGTTTACAAATGAGAACGGCTTCTTTTCCATCACCATTCCATTGGGTCAATACCACATCGTTTTTCGTTCTTCCGAATTTCCTGCTGATACGATTTTTGTCAACTTAACAACCGATACTTTACTCAATCACAGTTTTGTAGATAAAAAACATAGTTTGGGAGAAGTGGAAATAAAGGGCGACCCCAACGCCAATGTGAATTCCACTAAAATTGGTCAAATTGAACTGGATATTGAATTAGTGAAGAAGCTTCCGGCCTTCTTAGGTGAGGTGGATGTGATCAAAACACTGCAATTACTTCCTGGTGTTTCATCGGTAAGTGAAGGTGGACAAGGTTTTTACGTTCGAGGTGGTTCGCCCGATCAGAACTTGGTGCTACTCGATAATGCAACAGTTTATAATGCTTCTCACCTTTTTGGATTCTTTTCTGTCTTTAATTCGGATGCAATAAAGAATGTAAATCTTATCAAAGGCGGAATGCCTGCGAACTTCGGTGGACGCTTATCTTCTGTTCTTGAGGTCAACATGAATGATGGAAACAAGAATAAATTCAAAGCCACCGGAGGTTTAGGTTTAATTTCTTCCCGATTAACTCTGGAAGGTCCAATGTTCAAAAAACGAGGTTCGTTCATTGTTTCGGCAAGAAGAACTTATATTGATCTTTTCATGAAGTTGTTAATTAAAGATTCATCTCCGTTCAAAGGAACGTCTTATTATTTCTACGATTTCAATGCAAAGTTTCAATACAAACTTGGTCCGAAAGACAATATCTATTTGAGTGGATACTACGGAAAAGATCTTTTCAATTTTGGAAACAAGAACGATGATTTCAACGTGAAAATGCCTTGGGGCAATGGAATTGCCTCTTTTCGCTGGTCGCATCAATTCTCCAATAAACTGATGATGAATACCACTACATCATTCACGGATTACCAATTCAGTTTTGGCTCAGAGCAAGATGAATTCAAATTCGCTATTACTTCTGGAATTCGAGACATCAATGCGAAAGTTGGCTTTTCGTATTATCCTGAAGGCAGACACAGCTTGAAATGGGGATTAGATTACTGTTTCCATACCTTCACGCCAACAAGTGTAAGCGCTTCACAGGAGGACGTGGTTTTTGACACTGGATTATCACAAAAGTTATACAGTCACGAATCGGCAGTTTATATCGCAGACGAATTCGACGCCAATGAATTCATTAAAATCAATGCAGGATTGCGTTATACCACCTATCAATTTGTTGGACCTTTTACGCGTTATGTCAAGAATGTAATCGGAAACCCGGACAGCACCATTGAATATGGTAAAAATGATTTGATTGCTTTTTATCAAGGGTTGGAACCGCGTATTTCCACCCGAATTATGACTGGAGAGTACAGCAGTATTAAAGCGGGATACATGTACAATTATCAATTTGTTCAACTAACAAGTTTTAGCGCAGTTTCCCTACCAACCGACATTTGGTATCCAACCACCGACAAAGCGAAACCACAGCAAGGATACCAAGCTTCTATTGGATATTTCCAAAATACGAAAAATGGAAAATGGGAAGGTTCTGTTGAATTGTATTACAAACACATGAAAAACCTTGTCGAATTCAGTCAAGGTGCACTTCCATCTGATAACGTGAACGATAACACCGATAATCTCATGGTTTTTGGAACCGGCTGGAGTTACGGCGCTGAATTCTTCATCAAACGAAAAGTAGGAAAACTCAATGGCTGGATTGGCTATACGTGGGCAAAAACAATGCGTTTGTTTCCCGATATTCAGGCAGAAGCTTATCCGGCAAAGTACGACAGAAGACACGATTTAACGGTAGTTGGAATTTATGAGTTGAGTGATCGATGGACTTTTGGAATGTCATTCATCTTTGCAACCGGAAACACACTTACGCTTCCAAACAGCTGGTACGTTCAAGACCAAAATCTTCTTTTTGAATATGGTAGCAGAAACGGTACGCGAATGGTTCCTTACCACCGTTTGGACTTATCTGCAACTTACTATGTAAAACCAACCAAGATCAAAACGGATAACGAAGGAAACGAAATTGAGGTAAAACGAAAGATTCAGCAAAACTGGAATTTCTCTATCTATAATATTTACAATAGGGCAAATCCTTATTTCTTATACGTCGACAGTGATGGAGCTTTACTTCAGAACACATTCAAAATAAGCGTAAAACAAGTGTCATTATTCCCTATCTTACCAAGTGTAACATGGAACTTCGAATTTTAATAGCAGCAATTATTCTTCCAATTGCAATTGGATTGGGGCTTTCTTCGTGTACAAAAGAAGTCAAGATTGATATTCCCGATTACGAGCAAAAATTGGTGATTGATGGTAGAATTGAAACTGGTCAACCTCCGCTTGTTTTAATAAGTAAAACACAGAATATCTATGCAGAGACAAGTTTAGAGAATTTCTTGAATAGTTTTCAATCAGGAGCTATTGTCACCGTTTCTGATGGAACAAATACCGTTGTCTTAGACGAAATTTGCTCAGACAATCTACCAGCTGGAACAGAAGCCATTGCGGCTGAATTATTCGGTATACCGGAAGAAGAATTGGCGAATTATCATTTATGCGCTTACACCACTTTCAATACGGCCATTTGGGGTGAAGTTGGAAAAACATACGCTTTGAAAGTAGAATTTGAAGGAAAAGTATACACTTCTTCAACAAAAATTGAGCAGCCAACAGCATTGGATTCTGTTTATTGGAAACCAGATCCTGATCCTGACCCGGGGTACGGCTTTTCATGGGCACGACTTTCGGATCCGGGAAATCAATACGATGCGTACATGTGGGAAGTGAAGCGAATTAATATGGTTAACGGTTCTCCAAAGGATGCTAATTTCACCAAAACTTACAGTCCGGTTTTTGACGATGAGTTTATCAACGGTCAAACCTTTGATTTTGGCTACGAAAATCCAATGTCATGGGACGAAGATGAAGATGTAGAAGATCAGAACCGCGGTTATTATAAAATGGGAGATTCTGTCGTCATTAAGCTTTCAAAGCTATCTCCGAACGTTTATGATTATTTCGAAAAGAAATACTTACAGCTGCAAACCAATGGAAATCCTTTTGCCAGTCCTACGTTCATTCCAACCAATATAACAGGCGGAGCAATTGGTGTTTGGGCAGGCTTCTCCCCTAGTTTTGACACGCTCTACTGCGTTGAGTAATTACTAATGACTAGTTACTAGTTACAAATGGTTCATAATTCGTAATTCGCAATTTGTAATTCGTCATTGGTAATTAGTAATTTTGACCCGTGGAAGAAAAGGATTTCATTAACGTTAGGAAGATTATTTCAAGCCGTAGTCCGCGATTATACAAGTGGATTCCAGGTTTCATTATTCGATATATCGAACGAATAGTTCATCAGGACGAAATAAATAACTTCATTAAAACACATCACAATTCAAAGAACCAACAATTCTGCGCTGATGTGGTGAAATACCTGAATATCACTTATGAGATAAAAGGTCTTGAGCGTATTCCAAAAGAAGGGAAATGTGTTTTAGCAATGAATCACCCACTTGGCGGAATGGACGCTATTATTCTCATAGATGCCTTACGGAATCACAGGACAGATATTAAGTTTATCGTAAACGACCTTTTACTGAATCTTGAACCCTTAAAAGGGATTTTTGTTGGTGTAAACAAAAGTGGAAAAACGAAAGGTTCCAGTTTGAAAATGGTTAATGAATTGTTTGCTTCAGATAATTTAATTGGTATTTTTCCAGCTGGCTTAGTTAGCCGAAGAACAAAAGGTGTAATTCGTGATCTGGAGTGGAAGAAAACATTTATCAAACAATCAAAAGCGAATAACCAGACCATTCTTCCAGTGCATATTGAAGGAAGGCTTTCGAATTTCTTTTATCGCCTTTCGAATTTCAGAAAATTTCTTGGCTTGAAAGCAAACATAGAAATGTTGTATCTTTCAGATGAGCTGTTCAAACAACGGAATCAACATATCGTATTTACCGTTGGTGAACCAATTAGTACAGAAGAATTAAACAAATTCAAGAACGATAAAGAAGCTGCTCGCTGGATGCAAGAACATGTGATTAACCTGCCTAAAAACAGCACGATTATTGATGAAGGTGGGTCGCAAAACAAAAATGAAACCGAACAATGATGGAACCTATCATAGATCCAATTGACAGAGATATACTTGAACGCGAAATGAAAAATGCGGGTTTGGTACGTATTACGCGCAAAGGTGAAAATGAAATCTACATTTTAAATCAACACAACGCTCCTAACGTTGTTAAAGAAATTGGTCGTTTGAGAGAAGTTACTTTCCGTGCTGCTGGTGGTGGAACGGGATTAGCGCTTGATCTGGATGAATTTGATGCGGAAGACTTGTGCTACGAGCAATTGATTGTCTGGTCGCCGGAAGACAGAGAGATTATTGGCGGATACCGTTTCATTTGCTGTGAGAAGGCCATTCTATCTCCAACAAACATTCAACTTTCAACAGCTCATTATTTCGAATTCACAGAAAAGTTTGTGAATGAATATTTGCCAAAAACAATAGAATTGGGACGAAGCTGGGTTCAGCCAAACTTTCAGCCAACAGTAAATCCAAGAAAAGGACTTTATGCATTAGACAACATTTGGGACGGATTAGGCGCTTTAGCCAGAACCTATTCTGATATCAAATACTTCTTTGGAAAAGTGACGATGTATCCGAGTTACGATCGAGAATCACGTGATTTCCTTTTGCATTTCATGCACCATTATTTTCCAGATAACGAGAATCTGATGAAGCCTTATACTCCACTTCAACAGAACTACGACAAGAACTACGTTGAAGAACAGTTAAAAGGTTTGGAGTTTAAAGACGGATTCAAGGTGCTGAACACCTATGTTCGTGCGCGTGGTGAGAATATTCCACCGTTGGTAAACATCTACATGAATCTATCACCAACCATGAAAACGTTTGGAACTGCTGTAAATCATGAATTTGGTGACGTGGAAGAAACAGGAATTTTGGTGACTTTGGATGATATCTACGACGATAAGAAGGAAAGACATGTGAATTACTAATTACGAATTACAAATTGAAAAAGGCGGAAATCTATGATTTCCGCCTTTTTCTTATCATTTACTGTTGACCAATTATTTGTAATTAGTCACTAGTAATTTGTAATTACTTCTGAGTGCTAGGGCAAACAAAGTCCGTTCTAGGAACATTCGTTTCAGAAATGGCTTTGTAACCTCCTTCTACTTCTTTAAAGTTATCCCATCCACGCGCTTTCAAAATGGATGCAGCAATAATGCTTCGGTAACCGCTTTGACAATGCAAAATGAACGGTTGATCTTTCGGTAATTCGTGTAACTGATTGTTTAAGAAATCTAACGGAAGACTTTGAGCATCAGCAACATGATCAGCGCTGTATTCTCCAGGTTTACGAACATCTATAACGATTGGTTTACTCTCGTATTCTTTGGCAAATTCATCAGCCGAAATACGTTCAATAGAATCCCATTCGCTTGAATAGTTTTTCCAGGCATCCACTCCGCCATTCAAATATCCAATAACGTGATCGTAACCCACACGAGCCAAACGTTTAACCGTTTCTTCTTCCATTCCTGGTTCAGTAATCAGGAGAATCTCTTGTTTTACATCTGGCAATAAAGCACCAACCCAAGGAGCAAATGTTCCTTCCAAGCCAATACTGATTGAATTTGGAATAAATCCTTTAGCGAAATCAGCAGCTTTGCGCGTGTCCAACATTACAGCACCAGTTTCATTAGCTGCAGCTTCAAAAGATGCTGGATCCAACGCATTCATTCCACGTTTCATGACTTCTGTGATTGAATCGGAGCCATTTTTATTCATTGCTACGTTCATTCCGAAATATCCCGGAGGGGGTAATAAACCATCTGTAACTTCTGCAACAAATTCCGCTTCCGTCATGTCGGCACGCAAAGCATAATTCATTGCTTTTTGTTCACCTATTGTACTCACGGTTTCTTTACTCATGTTTTTACCACATGCGCTTCCTGCACCGTGAGCCGGATAAACAGTAACGTCATCAGCCAATGTCATGATCTTTGTGCGAAGTGAATTGAACAGCGTTGCTGCCAATTGTTCTTGCGTCATTGTCGCTGATTTTTGAGCTAGGTCTGGCCTACCTACATCACCGATAAACAATGTGTCACCGGAGAAAACGGCAGTATCTTTTCCATTTTCATCTTGCAACAAGTAACATGTACTTTCCATTGTATGTCCTGGAGTATGCAAAACTTTGAAAGTTGCATTGCCTAATTTGAGTAATTCACCGTCTGTAGCGATATGTGCTTCGAAAGCTGTTGTAGCATTTGGACCGTAAACGATTGTTGCACCTGTTGCTTTTGCAAGGTCAACGTGACCAGAAACAAAATCAGCGTGGAAATGTGTTTCAAAAATGTATTTGATCTTCACACCATCGCGCTCTGCACGTTCAATGTATGGACCAATTTCTCTTAATGGATCGATGATAGCAGCTTCATTACCAGAAGTAATATAGTAAGCTCCCTGTGCCAAACATCCTGTATAAATTTGTTCTATTTTCATATCTCAATAAATATTCAATTGCTGAATAATGATGTAAAGTTAAGCTTTATTTCAGGCTCAAATTCAACCAAAAATCAATTAATTATTGCTCCCCTAATTGTTAACAAATAGAATAACGACAATGGAAATTACACTTATAAATATCCACAGTCCAACTCCTTGAAGCAAAGGTCTGAATCCAACAGCTTTGATGTTTTTCATTGATAATCCTGCGCCTATAAGGAATAAGGTGATGGTCAATCCTTTTTTTGCGATCATCACCAAAACATCATAACCATCTTTAAATTGCGGAAAATTGGTGCTAATTATCATTGCCACTATGAAAAAGCCAATGAAATATGGAATTTTCAACTTCTTTCCTTCATTCTTTGAAAAAATCATGGTCAAGATAGAAAGTGGAATTATCCAAAGTGCACGCTCTAATTTAATTGTTGTAGCAATTTGAAGCGCTTGTTCTCCATATTTTGAAGCTGCCCCAACTACAGAGCTTGTATCGTGAATTGCAATGGCACACCACAAACCGAAATCTGCCTGTGATAAATGAAGCCATTTACCAATTAAAGGAAATATCAAAAGTGCAACTGAATTCAAAATAAAGATTGTTCCAAGTGCCACGCTCATTTGCTTCTCATCAGCTTTAATGAGAGGGGAAACAGCAGCAATTGCACTTCCACCACAAATAGAAGTTCCACTTGAAATCAGGTACGAAATCTTTTTGTCAATCTTCAACCATTTACCCAGCAACCATCCAACTAAAAGTGTCAGAACTATCGTACAAACCGTAAAAACAACACCTTCCTTTCCGGCTTCTAAAGCGTGATTCAGGTTCATTCCGAATCCAAGACCAATTACGGAGGATTTCAATAGCCAATTGGTTGCTTTACTATTCCATTGAATAAAAGGATGACCAACTGTTTGGGCAATAATAAAACCAAGAAGCAAGGCAATTGGAGGATCAATCCACGGAGTGAAGCACAACAGCAAAACTCCAATAAAAATTACCTTTTTCAGCGTTTCATTCATGGTTTGCAAAGTTATTACATTGCGGTTTAATTCCTATTTCCAGCGTAGGAATTTAATTAACATACTGACAGCTTAGAAACCCAATTAATTCCCTAAAATCCTTGGTTTCAAAAACGATGACATTAACAAAGATCAGTTGTTTACATTATAAATCAGCGGATTCAGAGCGGTACCTCGGCAATCAACTCCAATCACTAAATCAAATAAGAATCCAAGCTTTAACAGCATTAAATATCAAAAACATCACCATCCTCAACTACATGAACATTTGAAAACACAGCTTTCGCTTCCAATTGATGCTCATCTGTAGAATCGTATCGAGAGCTTAAATGCCCTAGTAATAATTTAAACACTTCAGCTTCTTTGGCTATTTCTGCTGCTTGTTGAGCGGTTGTATGGTATGTAACCTTTGCCCTGTCCAATAATTTATGCAGGAACGTTGCTTCATGATACAAAACGGTTGTACCCTGAATGGCTTTAATTATTTCCGGATAATAGATTGTATCAGAACAATAGGCATAACTTTTTATACGTGGGGCAGGAAACGTGTAATCATCTGCATAAATAACCGTTCCGTCATTCAGCGTTATGTTATGACCTTGTTTTAGAATTGGTGCAAAAGTCAACGACAATCCGTCTTCCTTAAATTTTTCGCCATCTAAAGGACGTTCCTTTTGTTTTTCTACAATTTGAAACCCTGTTGTTGGAACACGATGTTTCAATGGGAAACTCCATATCTCCAACATTTTATCTTCGAAGATTAATTCTTTTCCTTTAGGTTCCAGAACAACAAAAGTACAGGAGAAATTTAGTTTCGCTCCTCCCACTTCAAGTTGAAGCCGAATAATCTGTTCTAATTCCTTTGGGCCATAGATAGTAATTCCTTTATCTCTTCCAAGTAAATGCATTGTACTTAACAAACCAACCAAACCGAAATAATGGTCGCCATGTAAATGCGAAATAAGAATATGCGTTATTTTCTGAAGGTGAACGTGGTATTTTCGAATTGCGTTTTGAGTCCCTTCACCACAATCGATTAGTATATGTCGACCATTACATTCAACATACTGAGCAGACGGTCCTCTTCTTGAAGTTGGGAGAGCTGCTCCGGAACCAAGAATTGTAACCGAGAACGACATTATTTTTGAACTAAGCTTGTTGCTTCTGCTAATGAATTAGAAATGGTAAGTACTTTATCCAACTGTGCAATTGATATCATTTTCAAAACACTTTCCTGAAGTCCTGTGAGAACAAACTGACCACTTGCATCTTTACACAATCTGTTTGCAGTAAGAATAGAAGAAAGCCCTGATGAATCGCAGTAGCGCGTTTTGCTTAAATCAAGAACAATCGTATTGACACCATTTTTATTCAATAAAACCAACTCACTTTTCAATTCGGGAGAATTTGTTGCATCCAATTTTTCAACCTGACTTGCAATTACTGCGTGAGTCTCTTCGCGGTTTATATTAAAGTTCATAGTTCTAGCGTTTCTCAAAAATAAAAAAATATTGAAGACCAACAAGTCTAGCGTTCAATCTTGCTGGCTAACAAATAAATTGCAGCCATCCGAATGGCTACTCCGTTTTCCACCTGATCTAAGATAATCGATTGACTACTGTCAGCCACTTCACTTGTAATCTCTACTCCTCTATTGATTGGTCCTGGATGCATCACAATTATTTCTTTATCTAATTGATTCAGCATTTCCATTGTCAATCCGTATTGCATGGAGTATTCTCGTAAACTTGGAAAATAATGAATATCCTGTCGTTCCAACTGGATGCGCAACATATTTGCAACATCACACCATTCCAATGCTCGTTGTAGATTATGTTCCACTTTCACTCCTAGCATTTCAATGTACTTCGGGATCAGCGTTGTAGGTCCGCAAACCATTACTTCTGCGCCAAGCTTCTGCAAAGTATAAATATTTGACAGTGCTACACGTGAATGCAGAATGTCTCCAACAATCACCACTTTTTTCCCTTCAACCGATCCCAATCGTTCGCGAATGGAATAAGCGTCTAACAATCCTTGTGTTGGGTGCTCATGAGTTCCGTCACCAGCATTTACAACCCTCGTTTTTGTTCGTTGAGAAAGAAACAAAGCTGCTCCCGGATTTGGGTGACGCATTACCACCATATCCACTTTCATCGCAAGAATGTTGTTGACTGTATCAATCAACGTCTCCCCTTTTTTTACCGAAGATGAAGCTGCGGAGAAGTTTACAATATCTGCAGATAATCGTTTCTCAGCCAATTCAAACGACAAACGTGTACGTGTTGAATTTTCAAAGAACAAATTGGCAATAGTAATATCGCGAAGTGATGGAACTTTCTTAATTGGACGATTAATAACATCCTTAAAACTATCTGCAGTTTTAAAGATCAATTCGATATCGTTTCTTGTCAGATCTCGAATACCTACTAAATGATCAACGCTCAGTTGTTCCATCGCTAACTGGTGTATACAAAATTATTTTATCCTTTCCTTCAATCTCTTCCCACTCTACCAAAACACGTTCAGAGTTCAGGGTATCAACTGCTTGCCCAACATAATCTGCCTGAATTGGCAGGTCACGCTGAAATCGTCTGTCAACAAGTACAAGTAACTCTACGCTTTTCGGTCGACCAAACGCTAATAGCGCATCTAGTCCTGAACGAATTGTTCTACCGGTATAGAGAACATCATCAATCATCACAACTTGTTTACCTTCAATTGTAAAGTCGATGTTTGTTGTACTTGGAATTAGTGGTTTTTCACGTCTGCGGAAGTCATCTCTATAAAAAGTAATATCAAGATTTCCACAAGTAACCGGCTGACCAACTATAGATTCTAAAATAGATTTCAATCTGGCAAGAACATGAATTCCGCGAGGTTGAAGTCCAATAAAAACTGTTGAAGAAAAATCGGGATGATTTTCAATAAGTTGATAAGCAAGACGATTCATAGTCAATTGAACCTGTTGTTCGTTTAAGATGACTTGCTTTTCCATTACTACAAAATTAACAAATTTCTGATTGGAGAATTATGGTGTTAATAAGTGTTCAAAACTCACCATTTTTTCGATTTGGCAACTGATAAATCAATAAAAAATACCCTTCACTAAAGATGAGCTAAACCGATTTGGTAGTTTCCAATAAAATAGTCTAACTTAGTAGCTCGGATTCTTTCAGAATATTTTTCAATTAAAATATTGGTAATCAGAAGATTACAAAAGACCGGTTTCGGGAAATTGCTTTTTCATAGGGTTTGTTATTGGTTGGTTGAACACTTTGAACTCTCGGAACCGGTTTTTTTGTGCCCTTATGTAAAGTTGACTTCGACTCCGCTCAGTCCCCCTTTACTGAAAAGTGCAAAAAATATGATCGTAGCTGAGCGTAGTCGAAGCTAGCCTCCCTTTCGTTTCACCTTGTATCCTTCTTTTAGAAGAATCTCCATCACTTTATCACGGAAAGATCCCTGAACAATAATTTCTCCATCCTTTGCCGTTCCACCAACGCCACACTTATTCTTTAAAAGTTTTCCAAGGTCTTTCAAATCTTCGTCTGAACCAATAAAGCCTTCAACAAGTGTTACTTCTTTTCCGCCACGTTGTTTTTTGTCCAAAGACACATAGAGCAATTGTTTGCCATTTTCAAGTGTCTCTTGCTGTTCCTCTTCCTCATATTCATAACCAAAATTCGGATTGGTTGAATACACTACATTCAATCGTTCTTTTTTCTTGCTCATCTTATCTTTTCTATCAATGTTGCTCTAATATCGTCCGCTAAAAATTTGTCCGGACCTTTCTTTAGCGCTTTTCGAATACTCTTTGGAGATCTTACCCCGAAAACAATCACTTTTTTATCGAGATTATGTAAGGCATCTACATCTTCTTTTGTAATACTTGCGTTGCTAATGCAGCATCCGTTCGAATTTTCCCACTGTGGAATGGTGTAATAATCTGCTGCGCTATTCGCATTAAGACAAATACTCCATCCTAAACTCTGAAAATAAGCCGCGTAATCCATATTCTGAAGAACAACCGTGATGTTCATATCTCCCGCTAAAGAAACAAAGTCAGCTAGTCCGTCCTGAACTTCCTGCAACGAAATCATATTTCCAGAAGCAACCAATTTGAGATCCAGAATCAATTCTCTGTTACCAATCAACGGAGCAACTTCTGTCAACCTTACCAATTTCTCGAAATTCAAGCCTGTGTACCGAATTTCCGAAAGTTCCTGATCCGTTTTATCACTTACTTTTCCTGAGGCAGTTGTTTCTGCTGACAGATCGTCGTCATGATAAAGCCATGGAGTTCCGTCCTTCGACCATTGAAGATCGATTTCAACACCAGCAATTTCAGAATAACTTAAGGCATAATTAATTGCTTCTATTGAGTTTTCCTGGTAAGGCGAAGTTGAAATATTGATTCCAGCTCCAGCATGACCGAAAATCTGAATATCGGGATAGATATCTTTCTTCTTACACGACAGTAAAAGACCTAAGAATGCTATGGCTATAAAAAAACGCATCAGAAAACATAATACAAATTGACAGCCACACCGTAATCGATTGATCTGTTGCCCTGTTTATTATCTCTCCAAAACTCGAATAAAGTGCGATATCCGGCACCAGCACCAATTCTTCTTTTCTGACCGAACTCCAGATTACAGCCCAGTTCAGGATTGAGCCAATAGTGTGCTCCCGCTGTTGAAACTTTTAATCTACTCACGGTTAGTTGTGCATATGGTTTAATATGAATTGCGTTTATGATCTTAAATTGTTTCGAATATTGGTAACCTAATTGAGGATAAAAGCGCTGTTGAAAGACGGTTCTATTGATTCCAAACCCCACAATAACTGCGTGATTGGGATTGCCACACGAAGCTTTATAATTGAGGAAAAAGTCTACAGGAGTATAGCTGAACTCAATAATGTGCCTTATCTGAATACTATCCTGAGCAGAAACCTGATTGTAAAAGATGAAAGAAAATACCAGCAACAACTGTTTCATATTGCAAGGTAAATAAAAGAAAAATGAGAATTTACTTTTTGGGGCAGCTTTTACAATGAACGCCTTTCTTTTTGTATTTCTTGCAACAATTCTTCTTTTTGTCGCATGAACAATTAGCACATGAAAAAACTTCAGGAAAGTAAGTGGAAGATGATTCTCTTAATTCTTGCTTCATTTTTATTTAGACTAATTCTACGCAAATATACACTAGAAATTCTAAACCAAAAAAATATCAGTAAAAAATTAGATTTCTTCCTTATTCAACATTGTGGTGACCACAAAGAAAACCTGATCTTCTTTCCACTCTTTGAAATCATACCCCAACGGATTTTTTGATTTCATTCTCATTGTGATAAAACCAAGGCCGGCCCCACCCTTTTCTGAAATGAGCCCATTGTTCAATGTTTCCAAATAGACTTCCTTCACTCCTGCTTCGTCTAACGAATTCAGTTTTTCAACGTAACCAGTGAGCTTCTCCTTATTATCAGCGCTTGTGATATTTCCCATACTTACCTTAAAAGCGGTTGGGCTTGCGCCAACTATCAGTAAACAAAGTTGTTCGTCACCGAACTTATCACCATGCAGAAGAATGTTTTGTAAACCTTCTACAACAATGCTGAAAATACGTTTTATCGTTGCCTTCTTTGCACCAGCAGAAAAAAGCATTTCTTCAACCTGCTCAGATAAACGATTAATAAGATCTTGATTGATGCCACCCAGGTGCGCGACAAACACTTGATTAAACCCGTTCGACTTAAAAGTTCTCAGGTTAGAATCCAGTATTACTTGTGTATCAATATTCACAATTCCCGTCTGCATCAAATTTGGAGGTTCCGCTAAAATATGAATTCAACGTCAATTTCAATTAGTTATTGAGTAAATAAACGTTTCCTTGCAATATTTTGCCATCATCAGTTATTAATTGGTAAAAATAGGTTCCCTCTGTAAGCTTCGATCCTTCCATATCATCACCATTCCAATCGTTCTGGTAATCGTCCGAATTGTAAACTACAGATCCCCAACGATTTTCTACGACCAGTTTTGCATTTGGTTTCAAATTCTTGATAAAAAAGACATCATTCGCTCCATCGTTATTTCTTGTTACCACATTCGGAACTATCAATTCTCCAAATACTTGCAGTGTTTTCGAAACAGTATCAGTACATCCTGTAGCTGTTGTAACAATCAATGTAACGACATAATTGCCTTCATCTATATAAGTATAAGTTGGTGTTGATGAAACTCCGAAAGGAACTCCATCTGTATACCATTCCCATGTAACAGGAATTGCATTTGTTGTCTCATCATTAAAGCTTACCAAATCATTCGGAATGATAGAATTTGGGCTGTAACTGAAATCTGCCATTGGTAAAGGCGTCGTTGTAACATTAATTGGATTTCCTGTAGTTTGACAGCCGAAAGCGTCTGTAACTGTCAATGTATAAGTTCCCTGTCCTATACTCATTAAATTCAAACTGGTCAATGATGTGTTTGTCCATGAATAAACAAATGGTTGATTTCCACTAACGGTAATTCCCTGAATTGCTCCGTTTAATTGCTGACAAGTTGAATTTGTTACAGACAAGTTAGTGACATTGATTGCTGGTCCGGACTGAGCAGGAATCACAAGTAATTGAGAATCCTGACATCCCATATCGTCAACCACAACCAAGGTGTGATTTCCTGATACTGTATTTGAAATATTTAGCGTATTCAAAGCTGCATTTCCATCCCAAGTATAGGTGTAAGGCTCTGTTCCTCCGGTTACATCTATTCCACTAATTCCACCATCGGTTTGAGCACAATGAACGGTATCATAAATAACGTTCGTAATATCAATTACAGGTGCTGAAGTTTGTCCAACATAAAAAGATGCCTGAAGATTACATCCCTGATCATCCGAAACATTAATAGTATAAGTTCCTGAAGGCAATCCAGTATTATCCAACGTTGGAGATGCATTATCCCAGTTGAACTGCGGATTAATTCCACCAACAATTGCCAATCCTTCAATCGCACCAGCATCAACAGTACATCCTGCAAGTGTAATTGCCAGATTTGTTGAGTCAATTGTTAAAGTTGTTGATGCGCCAATTGTGAAAGGCCCTGCTGTTGCAGTACAACCAAAACCATCGGTTACCAATAAGGTATAATTCCCGGCCGTCTGATTATTAATGTTCAACGGCGAAGAAACTGAATTCCATTGATATGACAATCCTGTTCCCGTAACGGTGATTCCGCCAATTGACCCATCATTTCCAGCACACGACTCATTCGTGATTACCATATTGGTTGTGTTGATTGTTGGTGCTGGTGTATTGATAATTGCAAACGGTCCAACAGAGGCTGTACAGCCATTTCCATCGGTTACCAGTAAACTATAGTTTCCAGCAGTTAAACTTGAAATATTCAATGTATTGTATGCTCCTGAATTCCATGAATAAACAATCGTAGGTTGACCTCCTGAAATAGTAATTCCGGTAATGCTTCCGTTTGCATTTCCACAGTGCTCATTCGAAACAACCATATTTATTGTATTGATTGTTGGTCCAGGCGAGTTTGTAATATTAACCGGTCCATATGAAACTGTACATCCGTTAAAATCTGTAACAACAAGTGTGTAATTCCCTGCTGCTAAGCCCGTATTGTCCTCATCAAAAGTGGCTACACCGTTCCATTCATAAGTTAAACCAGTTCCGGTTGCCTGTAAACCAACAATGCTTCCATTTGAATTCGAACATGTTTCATTTGTTACAACCAATCCGGCAGCAGAAATAGTTGGCCCAGCTGTTAAACTAACATTAAAAGGTCCTGCACCAGAAAAACATCCAAAAGCATCAGTTACAATTAATGCGTAGTTTCCAGTGGTAAGATTTGTTATATCAATGGTTGGAGATGAAACGAAGTTCCAAGAGTAAGTGAGTGTAGATGCTCCTGAAGCAGTTATACCTGTAATAGAACCATCATTTCCATTACAGCTCTCTGGTGTAATCACAATTCCAGTTGTATTAACCACCGGTCCGGCAATATTTGAAATGGTGAACGGACCTACTGTAGAAGTACATCCATTAGCATCAGAAGCAACAAGTGTGTAATTCCCAGCGGCCAATGAGGAAATATTCAATGTGCTGTAAGCTCCAGAATTCCAGGAATAAGTAACTGTTGGTTGTCCACCTGAAACGGTAATACCGGTAATACTTCCATTGTTATTTCCACAATGTGCATTATTGACAACCATGTTCGTTGTATTGATCACCGGTCCGGGAGAATTCGTAATGTTCACTGGTCCATACGTTGCTGTACAGCCCAAATTATTTGTCACTGTCAGGGTATAACTTCCTGCAGCTAAAGACGATATATTTAAAGTAGTTGCCGCAGAATTTGTCCAGGCAAAAGTCAATCCGGTTCCTGAAGCACTTAAACCGGCAATGCTTCCATTTGAATTAGAACAAGTCTCATTTGTAACAACAACACTTGCAGAATTGATACTTGGACCGGGATTTAATCCTACTGTAATTGGTCCTGCATTAGCTGTACAACCTAAATTATCAGTTACGGTTAATGTATAGTTACCGGCTGCAAGTGAGGTAGCATTTAATGAACTTCCCCCTGAATTGGTCCAGGAATATGTTAACCCGGTACCTGATGCGGTAATGCCAGTGATACTACCATTATTCCCCAAACAGTTTTCATTCGTAACAACCATGTTAGTTGTATTAACTGTAGGTCCGCCAGTTGAATTAATCGTGTAAGGTCCTGATGTTGCTGTACAACCATTTCCATCTGTTACTAAAACAGAATAACTTCCGGCAGAAGCACCAGAAAGATTCATAGACGGTGTTGTTACGCCATTCCACTGAATGGTTACTGTTGGAGCTCCACCAGATGTTGACAACCCCGTTATTGATCCTGCTGAAGAACATGTAGCATTACTTACTACTGCAGTTCCTGTAATTGTTGGACCACCAACTGTTACAGTTACCGGTTTCCTGAATGTTCCTGGACAAATACCTACATAATATGTTGTAGTTGATGACAATACAGGAGTAGTATATGTTAAACCTGTTCCTAAAGCTGCACCTCCAAATTGAGAAGCATACCAGGTTACACTTGAAGTTGGACCAGGCAATGTTCCTACAACAGTTGCCGTAAGCGTTGTGGATCCGTTACTACAAATAGTAACATTTGAAGCATTAATATCGAAAAAAGGTTTTGTATTTGTTGTTCCGGCAGCACCAGAAGTCGCTCCATTAGGAGGGAAGTTAGGAACAATGCTCGTGAATCCGGAAGCTGTCACCACTCCATTAGCGCCTCCATTCGTACTCAAAATCGGAGAACCTGAAGTGTAAACCACCATTCCGCCAGTACCGCCACCTCCGGGACCATCAGCTTCAACGCCAGTTGCTGTACCTCCCCATAAAAGAGCATTATTACCGCCATTTCCTCCGTTAGCACTTAGTGTCAGCGTATTCGGAAGAGCTGTACCATTAGATATAACAATTGCACCTCCTGCTCCGGCGCCACCAGCCCCATCATTCCCTTTTTTTGGATTAGCAAATGAAGTAGCTTGATTATTGGGATTGGAGTTTTGACCATTGGCACCGTTTGCTTCAATTGTACCCGTTCCGGAAACAGCACCATATGCCTGAAGGAAAACAAGACCTCCACCAGCTCCACCGCTTCCACCTTGAAGACTAGCATCTTGTTCTCCAGCGCCGCCACCGCCACCAAAGAACACTTTACTTGCACTATATGTCAATGGATGTCCACCCAAACCGCCTTCAGTTCTACGTTTATCCCCTCCCCATGCATTATTGTTCGGTCCAACAGTTACTTCATTTGCATCTGTTTGAGCTAATGAGTAACCACCACGTCCACCTCCTGAACTTGATGTTAACGATTCTAAAGTCCATGAAGCCGCATAAGTTGGATTAGGTACTCCTTTTCCATTATAGGCACCCGTCCCAATATTAGAACCACCGCCACCTCCAGCATTTCGGAAATTTCCACCCCCACCGCCGTTTGCTGGCGCTCCAAGTCCATATCTTGAATAAAGCGCATCATATTCTACAGTTGAACCACCAATTCCTTCGCCTTTCTCTGCAGCATCACCGCCAGTCGTAACTCCCGGTTTCCCCATATCCGTAGCACTTCCGGCAGGGCCTCCATATGGAGTAATCGCATCGATGACACCTCCCCTGAATCCAAATCCTGAAGCAGAAATCTTCGAGTTATTTCCAAATGTAGTTGCACCGTCAACCTCAATAGCTACGATACCACCAGTTGTACCATTCCATGGAGCTGGAATAATGGATGTATTTGCCTGAAGTGTTAAAGACGTAAAACGAGGTATACGAACGATTTGCACATGACCAGCTGCTGTGTAAGAATTACTTAAGGCACAATTCAGTGTAATCCCTGTTGTAGATGTAACAGAGCGCACTTCAAGAACTTCGTAATTTCCGGCATTGTTATAAGCAGTTACAGCACCCCAATCCGCACGATAATTGTTCATGTTCCCCAAATCCGCCATGGCACTGTTCGACAAGGTATAACCGCTATTCCAACCGCCTGAAGCAATAGGTGCTCCTGGTGTAGTATTGATATCCATTGTAGCGCCTTGCATCTGAATGATCATGATTAAGTCACCCGGTCCCAAATTGGCAGTAAGAACAGCATTTGTCAACGTATTATTCGCAACGGCAATTGTAGTTGCTCCTGCGCTTACGTCAGCTGTTAAACTTGTATATGAATTGACTTGAGTATTTGCTGCGGATATTGTACCTGCAAGGTGTTTGCCTCTTTGACCAAAAGAAAAAACGGAAATAGCCAGTAATGGCAATAGGGATAGTTTTCTAAGCATGCTGTTTGTTATAACTATAACAAGACGCTAATATAACCTAAAGGTTGTAAACACTATTGAATTTTTTTGGCAACATTCTGAACAATTTGAACAACTGCTGGACACACTTCCATGTTTTTTCTTGTCAAATCCATTATCTGAAACATGTTCTTTCGATCGGTGTGCGGATATTCTCTACAGGCAAGTGGTCGATCTTCATAAATGGAGCATGTATTATCCGCATATAAAAACGTACACGGACTTGACTTTAGAACATAATCATTGTCTTCATCCAATCGTAAATACTGATCGATCAATTTATTCTCTGATAGCTTTAACCGCCTGGAAATCCGCTTAATGTCTACGTCTCTGAAAATTGGACTTGTTGTTTTGCAACAATTTGCACAGGCCAAACAATCCGTTTTTCGAAATACTTGATCATGCTGTTCATGAAAAGTATCATCAAGTGTTCGTTTATTTGCTTTGACCGCCTTCTTAATCCATTTTTGGTAAATCTCCTTATCCGCCTTACCTTGACTAATCCATTTCTCCACTTCCATAGACGCAAATTTAAGAAGGTTGAACGAGGTTGAAAGCTTTTGTTTATTTTCGTTAAATGGAAACTGAAAAGTTTGATGTAGTTGTAATTGGCGCTGGACCTGCTGGATATGCAGCTGCAATGCGTGCGATCGACTTTGGGAAACGTGTTTGTTTGATAGAACGTGACAAAGTTGGCGGAGCTGGAGTGTATAACGGCGCCCTTTCTTCTAAAACATTATGGGAAATTGCCCAAAAGGTTTCAGACGTAAATGATACAATTAATCGTAAGGGAAGAGATCCGTTTTTCCTGGATTGGTCGGAAATTAAATCGACCGTTGACGAAGCTGTTTTCGAAAGAAAGTTTCAATACTCTTGTCATATAAAATTGTTACAAACGGAAACAATGAACTGTTTGTTGACTTACGAGAGAGGCGACGCACGATTTGTTTCAAAAAATGAAGTTGAAATTTCTCATGAAGGATCTACAAAGGTCATTTATGGTGAAAACATTGTTATTGCAACAGGCAGCAGACCAAGAGCAATGCCAAATGTATTGGTTGATGAACAAACTATTCTTACAAGTGACGGAATCGATAAGCTCAAGGAATATCCGAAAAGCTTAGTGATTGTTGGTGCTGGTGTTATTGGTTGTGAATACGCAACTATCTTCTCAAACTTCGGAAAAACAAAGGTGTATATCATTGATAGAGCAGATCGTATCCTCCCTTTTGAAGATCCAGATATATCTGAAATTGTTAGTCAGAATTTGGAAGAAAAAGGAGTTACAATTCATCACAATGCTTCTTTGGAACGCCTTGAAAATCTTGGCGGAGAAGTTGAATATGAACTGAAATACCCGGACGGAAGTACTGAAATTATTCGCGTAGAAAAAGCGCTGCTTTCTATTGGCCGTGTTCCGAATATCGAAAACTTGAATTTGGAATCAGCTGGAGTAGCAATGTCGAAAAGAGGTGTGCACATTGGTGACGATGATACGCAGACAAATATTCCAAACATTTATGCTGTTGGTGATGTGAGTGGACGAATCGCACTTGTAAATATGGGGGAGATTGAAGGACGTCACGCCATTGAAAAAGCATACAATCCGACTGTTGAACCTTTGACTTACGATAACGTTTGTACCATTATGTTTCTTCAGCCGGAAGTTGCTGCTGTTGGACTCAACGAACAAACCTGTGTCAAAGAAAACATTCCAATCAAAGTTGTAAAAATTGATTTCTCCTTAATTGCAAGAGCCATTGCTATGCGAAAAACGGAAGGGTTTTTCAAAATCATTGTAACCAACGATTCTGAAATGAAGGTTCTTGGAATGCGTGCGGTTGGCGAACATGCTTCATCAGCTATTCAGGCAATTGGTCTTCTGATCAGATTAAACATGTCCATCTCAGTGATTTCGGAGTTGATCCACCCTCACCCATCAATTGTTGAGGGAATTCAGGAATGTGTAAGAATGTTATTGAATAAATCTATATTCAAATCAAGTGTCTTCAAAGATCAATTGGCTTGTTATTCACTGGTGAATGGTGTGAAAACACCGCTCGAACGATTGTAGTTTCACGTAAAGATTTTATAACAAAATCCGCAAATAAAAAGAGCGCAGAGATAATATTACCTCTGCGCTCTTTTTATTTGCGGTTGATTAATCAACCAATTTCTCTATGTTGTTTCTAAATCTTATCCAAAACAACCAGTAATGAATAGATCAATCCTGGAATGAAGAACAATAAGGTCAACAACAAACTGATCAACACTTTTGTCCAGTCAATGTTTGTCCAAATTCCTACAGCAAGCGGTGGAATAAAGAAACAAAGGATAATACAAAGAATCAATAAATCATCTGCATGAGACGACTTCGACTGTGCATCGTGTTTCTTCAAAACAGATTTTGCTTCTCGTGAACTGTTTCTTGAAATTTGATTTGAAGAACGCTGTTCAGTACTTGAAACAACTTGTGATCCGCTTCTTTGGTTTTCAGCTGTGGCAACTTCTGTCTTTTCAGTAGATTTCTGATCAGAATCCGATCTTTGCTGAACAACAGGTTCCGTTGAATGAGCAACTGTTTTTAAAGATTTCTTATTCAGTACAACAGCTTCATCATTTGTTATTGTTTCATTCTCAATAACTGCTTCATTTTTGGAGTCGTCGTGTTTTGCTTTAAGGTGACTTCGTTTAGAGTGATAGAATCCTTTAGTGTATTTTCTCTTTTGAAGAGAATTACTTGAAAATCCATCTTGTGTAACTCCACACCCTGTCACTAAAATCGCTGCACTAATACCCGCAATAAGTAATTTCATATTTCTCATAGGATTGTTTTTTACGAAGTTAAATTATTTCCCTTTAAGTTCCATTGCCTTTAATGTATTTATCATCAAAGATGCAATAGTCATTGGACCAACACCTCCGGGAACAGGGGTTATAGCACTTGTTTTAGGTGCAACTTCATCAAAAGCTACATCGCCAACCAATCTCCATCCACGTTCACGGGAAGGATCATCAACGCGTGTTGTTCCAACATCAATTACCACAGCACCTTCCTTCACCATATCAGCAGTAATAAATCCGGGAATACCAACTGCAGCAACCAAAATATCGGCTTGCAGACAAATATCTTTCAGATTTTCAGATTTAGAATGTGCCAATGTAACCGTACAATTTCCTGGATTCGTGTTTTTTCCTAAAAGCAGACTAAGCGGTGTTCCTACAATATTACTACGTCCAACAACCACACAGTTTTTACCTGCAGTTTCAATCTTATAACGACGCATCAATTCTACAATTCCTGCTGGAGTTGCCGGAACAAATCCCGGAATATTCAGCATCATGTTTCCTACATTGATAGGGTGAAATCCATCTACATCCTTTTTAGGATCAATAGACAATGTCACTTTCATTTCATCAATATGACTTGGTAGCGGAAGTTGAACAATGTATCCATCGATACTCTTATCCTCATTTAAGGATTGAATTTTCTTTAGCAAAGTTTCCTCTGTAATTGAGTCATCATAACGGATCAATGTGCTTTCAAAACCAATCTCTTCACATGACTTCAATTTATTATTCACATAAGTTACTGAGCCTCCATCTTTACCAACTAAAATAGCAGCCAAATGTGGGATTTTCTTCCCGGCTGCTTTTCGCTCAGCCACTTGTTGAGCTAGCTCTTTTCTAATTTCTTCTGATGTGATTTTCCCGCTAAGTATCTTCATGAACCGTAAATTTTCCTGCAAATATACTCCGAATTCAGTTAGTTGAAATTTACTAAAACGAAATAGCAAAAGTTTCAATCAGTTATTTTTCTCCATAACTACAATTCAATCAACGAATGCACCCTTTTGCAAAAATTGGCTGTTTTCTTTCCAACCAACTTTAATTTAATTCGTCTTTACTATATAAATGGAAATGTCATGGAAAAGAACATTGCACCAAGAAGAATAATGAAGAGCGAATCTATTGCTCAGGTGAATGACGCAACCGTGGTGTTACGACACTTCATCGAATTAAGCGCTAAACTACTTCCCTTCTTTAATGAACTTTCAAAGAAAGAAATGTTGATGCCGCAAGAAGAAATGAATCGTGAAAAAATTATTGAAGTTTTTAGCAGCTACAAGTTTGACACTTCTACTTCGAACATTTTAATGAATTCTACAATTTTGGAAACAATCACAGAATTGTACAAGCACATTGAACAACGTGTTCCTGGAGAAGAGTCCTTTGCTGACTTTTTAATGGAAGAATTTTTAAACGAGCATTCAAGTTTAGTTACAAATTGGATTAGAACAGACTTGAACTAATTGTTCAAGTCTTCTTTCCTTGCCCAACCATAAATATAGGTTGCAGTAAAATTGCTTGTATTTATAACCCTGTTCCCTACTTCTGCCTTTGGCGCATTCTTCACCAAAACAAATCGCCAATCTTTCTTTTTTGCCAATTCAACATAAACGGTCAAACTATCGAACGTTGCAATTTGATTGCTGTTCGTTCTACCTTTCCATGCATTTGAGCTCACTGTAGCAGGAGACCAATTTAATTTAAAACCGCTTTTTGCTGTTTTATATTTCGAACCAAAAACGGATTTAGCAGGAAAAAACGGCATAACCAGGTCTGTTTCTTTACCGATAAAGAACATCTTATTCATTTGAAGCTGGCCATTGATCAATCTCAATCGATTCAGATTATGTGACGCATTCGCACAGCAAGGATATTGATGATGGTAAAGAAGAACCTCATTCGTATTTGGATTGATTTTATACGCCAGTAAATGGCCAACTTCCCTATAAATGCGTTTCCCTTTTCCTTTTTTCAATGAATAAATCTCCAAAAATTCTCTATCATCATCTGGACTGGAATAACCACTGAAAACGATTTCAGGAACAGAATCGGAATTGAGGTCAATGATCCAAAAGTTATGCTTTTGTCTGGAATAATAATCACCAAAAATAGCATCCGTTGAATACGCTTTTGTTCCAACATGATCCAGCAGGTTCAGATTGAAAAGCTCTTGAACTAAATGCATTTTCAGTTGTTCATCCTGAGCTGAAATTTGATTAAAATCGGTTTTCGGTTGGTGAATGAACAACGATGGATCAACACGCGTCATATGAACTTCGGCGAAAGAATGTGCCCCAAGCATTAACGACAAGAAAAGGAATGCATGTTTCATAATTAAAAAAGGACTTCCCGCATAAACGAGAAGTCCTTGCAAAAGGTTAATAAATTAAACTATTACTTTCAAACTTTTTAGACGCACTAACGTTTGTCTTTTTCATCCGCTTCCGCGAATTCTTATTTTTTAGACGCTTTCGTTTTTCCTTTATCAACAGCCAGACTCAATCGGGTATTGTCAGGATCAACATCAAGAACAATAGAATCTCCTTGTTGAAGATTAGCTTTGATGATTTCTTCAGCTAACGGATCTTCAATGAATTTCTGGATTGCACGTTTCAACGGACGAGCACCAAACTTTTCGTCATAACCTTTGTCAACAATGAAATCTTTTGCTTTCTCCGTCATTGAAGCATGGTAACCCAACGCAGCAATTCTATCGAACAATTTCACCAATTCCAGGTCAATGATCTTATGGATGTTCTCACGAGTCAATGAATGGAAGATGATCATATCATCAATTCTATTCAGGAACTCAGGAGAGAATGCTTTACGCAACGCATTTTGAATAACCGTTTTTGCATTTTCTTCTCTTTGTTCTTCCTTCGCTTGAGTACTAAAACCAACTCCACTTCCAAAATCAGCCAATTGACGCGCTCCAATATTTGAAGTCATAATCAAAATGGTGTTTTTAAAATCGATTTTACGACCCAAACCATCTGTCATATGTCCATCATCTAAAGCCTGCAACAATAAGTTGAATACATCCGGATGCGCTTTTTCAATTTCATCTAATAGGATAATTGAATAAGGTTTACGACGAACTTTCTCTGTCAATTGACCACCTTCTTCGTATCCTACGTATCCTGGAGGCGCTCCAACCAAACGCGAAATAGAGAATTTCTCCATGTATTCCGACATATCGATTCGAATCAATGCTTCCTCTGTGTCGAACAAATATTTAGCTAGAACTTTTGCCAATTGTGTTTTACCAACTCCAGTTGGTCCGAGGAAAAAGAATGAACCAATCGGCTTGTTCGGATCTTTCAATCCTGCACGATTACGTTGGATAGCTTTTACCACTTTCTCAACAGCCTCGTCCTGACCAATCACTTTTCCTTGAAGCTCAACAGCCATAGTTGCCAATTTACCCATTTCGGTTTGAGCAACACGTGTTACTGGAATTCCACACATCATTGAAACAACTTCAGCAACATGTTCTTCAGTAACTACAACTCTTTTTGCTTTCGAATCTTCCTCCCAACGTCTTTTCGCATCTTCTAATTTTTCCTGAAGCTTACGTTCCTCATCTCTCAGGATTGCAGCTTCTTCATATTTAGATTGTTTAACAACATTGTTTTTCTGAACATTGATGTCTTCAATTTGTTTCTCAATATCCAAAATTTCCTGAGGAACATTGATGTTATTCAAGTGAACACGAGATCCAACTTCATCTAACGCATCAATCGCTTTATCCGGCAAATGACGATCAGTAATATAACGCTCAGTCAACTTAACACAAGCAGCAATTGCTTCAGGTGTGTAGCTAACCATGTGGTGATCTTCGTAACGTTCCTTAATATTATTTAAGATCTGAATCGTTTCATCAATAGAAGTTGGTTCAATCAATACTTTTTGGAAACGACGTTCTAAAGCGCCATCTTTTTCAATGTACTGTCTGTACTCATCCAAAGTTGTAGCTCCAATTGCCTGCATCTCTCCACGCGCCAAAGCTGGCTTAAACATGTTTGAAGCATCTAATGAACCACTCGCTCCACCTGCTCCAATAATTGTATGAATCTCATCAATGAACAAGATAATGTCCGGATTCTTCTCAATCTCAGCCATTACTGCTTTCATTCTTTCTTCAAACTGACCACGGTACTTTGTTCCCGCAACCAACGATGCCAAGTCAAGAGAAATGATTCGCTTGTTGAATAGAACACGTGAAACTTTACGTTGAACAATACGCAATGCTAAACCTTCAGCAATTGCACTTTTACCAACTCCTGGTTCACCAATTAATATTGGATTATTCTTTTTTCTTCTTGATAAAATTTGAGACACACGCTCAATCTCTTTCTCACGACCAACTATAGGATCCAGTTTTCCAACTTCAGCCATTTTAGTAAGGTCTCTTCCAAAATTATCCAGTACAGGAGTTTTAGATTTCGGATCGGTTGGTTTGCGTTGCGCGCCAAACGTCTGATCATCCTCTTCCTGTGAACTCGACATTTCAGCTCTCGGTAGTATATTTTCGTCTAACATATCGTTTATTTCTACTTTAACAGTATCGTAAGTAATTCCGTGTTTTTCAAGAATCCTGCAAACAACAGAATCATCATCCTTCAGCATCGAAAGTAATAAATGTTCTGTTCCTATGTGCGGACTCTTAAATAATTTAGATTGTAAATAAGTAATCTTTAACAAACGCTCAGCTTGTTTAACAAGTGCAATGTTCTCTTTCGGAGTAGAAACCTTCGCAGTTTGAACCAATTTTGACTCCAATTCCTGCTTCAAAATTTCCAAATCAAGATGAAAGCTTTTCAAAATATGAACGGCCTTACCTTCACCTTCTCGCAAAATTCCCAACAAAAAATGCTCAACACCAATGTAATCGTTACCCAAACGCATAGCTTCTTCCCTACTGTAACTAAGTACATCCTTTACGCGGGGTGAAAATTTTGCTTCCATAATTCAACAAAAATAATGAGTGAGAAATTATAACTCACTACTCTACAAATATACAACGATTCAAAATGTTAATAAGTACGCCCAAAGAGCCTTTTTTCACCAATATTTGTTAGTAAAATGCTTTAAACGATGGTTTTTCACATACATGAAAAGACTAATTTCGAATCTTGCTTGTAGCACGCAAATTTCGTGCATAATTTAAAACTATGACAAGATGGCAGATGGAGAAAAGATAATCCAGATTAACATCGAAGATGAAATGAAATCGGCGTACATCGACTATTCGATGTCCGTAATTGTGTCCCGTGCATTACCTGACGTACGTGACGGATTTAAACCGGTACACCGCCGTGTATTATATGGTATGCAAGACTTGGGAGTTTACTCTAATCGACCATACAAAAAGTCAGCTCGTATTGTTGGGGAAGTTCTTGGTAAATATCACCCGCATGGTGATAGCTCAGTATATGACACAATGGTACGTATGGCTCAATCATGGTCATTGCGTTACCCTTTAGTTGACGGACAAGGAAACTTTGGTTCTGTTGATGGCGACAGTCCGGCGGCTATGCGTTACACAGAAGCACGTTTGCGCAAGATTGCTGAAGAAATGTTGGATGATTTGGAGAAAGAAACAGTTGATTTCAATCCAAACTTCGATGATTCATTGCAAGAACCTTCCGTTTTACCTTCTAAAATTCCAAACTTACTTGTAAATGGTGCGAGTGGAATTGCTGTTGGTATGGCCACAAATATGGCTCCGCATAATTTAACAGAAGTGTGTGAAGGAATTATTGCATACGTTGACAATAATGAACTTACTGACGACGAACTTCTTCACCATGTCAAAGCGCCGGATTTCCCAACTGGAGGAATCATTTATGGTGTTGATGGTGCCAGAGAGGCAATGATGACTGGTCGCGGTCGTATTGTTATTCGTGGTAAAGCAGAAATTGAGGAAGTAGGTGGACGTGAGCAAATCATCGTTACTGAGATTCCTTATCAGGTGAATAAAGCTGAAATGATCAAGAAGATCGCCGATATGGTGAACGACAAAAAGATCGAAGGTGTTTCAGATATTCGCGATGAATCGGATAGAAATGGTATGCGTATCGTTTTCGAATTGAAGCGTGATGCTATTCCAAATGTTGTTTTAAATAAACTATATAAGTATTCAGCACTTCAAAGCTCTTTCTCTATCAATAACATCTGTTTGGTTGATGGTAGACCAAGATTATTGAACTTGAGAGAGATGATTACGGAGTTCGTGAAATTCCGTCATGAAGTTGTTGTTCGCAGAACTACTTTCGATTTAAGAAAAGCGGAAGAAAGAGCACACATTCTTGAAGGTTTAATTATTGCATCAGATAATATTGATGAAGTAATCCAAATCATTCGTGCATCGAAGAGTCCTGAAGAAGCTCGTGAGAATTTAATGACCCGCTTTAGTCTTTCTGACCTTCAATCTCGTGCAATTGTTGAAATGCGTCTACGTCACTTAACTGGACTGGAGCAAGATAAACTGCGTGCTGAGTATGCTGACTTAATGGCTTTGATCGAAGATTTGAAAGATATCCTTGCGAATGAAGTACGTAGAATGCAAATCATCAAAGACGAATTGACTGAGATCAAAACGAAATATGGTGATGCGCGTCGTTCAAGAATTGAATACTCTGCTTCAGAAATGAAAATTGAGGATTTGATCCCGGATGAAGAAGTGGTTATTACTATTTCGCATGCAGGATACATCAAACGTACAAACTTAGAAGAATACAAAGTTCAAAGTCGTGGTGGAATGGGATCGAAAGGTTCTACGACACGAGACAAAGACTTTCTGGAACACCTATTCGTTGCAACAAATCACAATTACCTATTGATCTTTACTGAAAAAGGTCGTTGTTTCTGGATGCGTGTGTTTGAAGTTCCGGAAGGAAACAAGACAGCAAAAGGAAGAGCAATTCAGAACTTGTTGAACATTGAACAAGACGATAAGATCAAGGCTTATGTAAAAGTGAAAGATCTTACTGACAAGGAATATGTTGCAAACAATTTCATCATAATGTGTACTAAAGAAGGAATCATTAAGAAAACTTCTTTAGAGGCTTATTCTCGTCCACGTGCCAATGGTATCAACGCCATTACGATTCGTGAGAATGATGAATTGTTAGAAGCAAGATTGACTGATGGAACCAATGAGATGGTTCTCGCAACTAAATCTGGTAGAGCAATTCGTTTCAACGAATCAAAAGTTCGTCCAATGGGTAGAAATGCTTCCGGTGTAAAAGCCGTAACGCTTCAAGGTCCGAAAGACGAAGTTGTTGGAATGATCTGTGTGAAAGACAATAGTGAAACCATTATGGTTGTTTCTGAAAAAGGTTATGGAAAACGTTCTTACTTAAACGATCCTGAAGATGGTGAACCGGTTTACCGTATTACGAATCGTGGAGGAAAAGGAGTTAAAACCATTTCCATTACAGAAAAAACTGGTTCATTACTCGCTATTAAAACCGTTGCTGATGAAGATGATTTAATGATCATCACTAAAGCTGGTGTTGCAATCCGTATGCATATTGATTCTATTCGTGTAATGGGACGTGCTGCTCAGGGTGTTCGTTTGATCAACCTGAAAGGAAGTGCCGAAATTGCAGCTGTAGCTCGAGTTCCACGTTCTGACGAAGAAGATGAAGAATTTGACGAAGACGGAAATCCAATTGTTAGCTTAGATTCAGATCAGCCAGCAGCCGAAGGTGAAGAATCTACGGATAGTGACACTACTGAACAGTCTACGGAAGAATAGTACAGAATACTCAACGAAATCCGGCTTTAGATTTTTCTACTGCCGGATTTTCTTTAAAAACTAAATTTCTTCATTAATTTTATGGAATTGCTTCAAACAAGTATCTGTAAGAAAACGTTTGGCACAATAGTTGAAAATGGTGAGCGACTGAATAAAGCTCAGCAAATAAAATTTAAAAGTTATGATTATTAAAAACACTTCAAAAATAGCTTTAACTGCAGTAATGGTTCTTGTAGGAACAGCTTCTTTTGCACAAAAGAAAACAGAAACTGATGCTGCTTTGGCATATCAATCATTTGAATCTTCTTTAAGCTCAGGTGATATGGTAAATGCTAAAAAGAACTTATTGAAAGCGAAAGGATTCATTGATCTTGCTGCAGCTCACGCTGAAACTCAAGCCTCTCCTAAAACATTGTTTTACAAAGGTGAAATTTATGCCTCTTCTATCATTTTATTAGGTGATGCAGATGTTAAAAGTGCATTCCCGGAAAATCCAATGACGGTTGCTGTTGAAGCATACAATAAGTCTTATACTACTTCTACAAAATTCAAAAGTCAAATTGAACAAAGTGTAAATACAATCCTTACAATGGTTGATGTTCAGGCTAAAACATTGTTTGATGGTGGTAAATATGCTGAAGCGGCAAAATTATATGCAATCAATGCTGAAGTTGGTCGAGCAATTAATAAAGTAGATACTGTTTACTATTATTACGCTGCAATTGCATCACAAAACGCGAAAGACTGGGAAAATACAGCGAAATACTACAGAAAGTGTGCTGAAATGAACTACAAGCCAGAAGAAACCTACTTGAACGCTGCAACAGCTTACATTTCTGCTAAAAAAGAAGATGAAGCAATGGCTTTCCTTGATGGAGCAATCAACAAAGCGCCAAAAGATAAAAGTCTTTACTATGTATTAGGAACTATCTACATGGACAAAAATGATGATGCTAAAGTTTCTGAATACTTAAACAAAGCGATTGAGATCGATCCTAAATACACCGATGCACTTTTCAACCTTGGAAGTTACTTCTTCACAAAAGGAATGGACATCAGAAAACAAGCTAACGATATTACAGTGAAGTCTGAACAAGATGCTAAATTGAAAGAAAGCTTGACCTATTTAGAAAAAGCTATGCCAGCTCTTGAGGCTTACATTGTGCTTGAGCCTAAAGACAAAGAGGTTGTTAAAAGTTTGTGGCAAATGTCACGTGCATTTAAAGACACTGAGAAAGAAGCAAAATACAAAGCAATGCTTGATGCATTGAAATAGATTCTCAAAAAAAACGAAAAGCCCTGAAGTAGATAGTAACTATCACTTCAGGGCTTTTTTTTGTAACCATAACTTCCCTATTCGCTTATTTGATGAAATCTGTATGTCATCCTTAAGTTTTAAGAAAACCCTATCTTTGGGCAAAATTGTTAAATATGAGGATATTATTGTTTGTGATTTTGGTAGTTTCAACGTTTACTGTAAACGCTCAACTATCAGCTGTGAGAGGAAAAACCGAGTACAATTTTTGGTTGAATTTGCCAAGTGATAGTGTTCTAAAAACAAAACCACCTGTTCTGATCTTCTTACATGGAAAAAGTTTATCGGGAACCGACTTGAATAAGGTGAAAAAATATGGTGTTATTCATGAAATTGAAAAAGGACGAAAGATCAATGCGATTGTTGTTGCTCCTCAAGTAGCAAGCGGAAGTTGGAATCCTGATAAAATTTATGAAGTACTTCAATACATTCAGAAAACATATCAAACAGACACGAACAGAGTATACGTTTGTGGAATGAGTTTAGGTGGTTATGGAACGATGCACTTTGTTGGAAAATATGCTTCAAAGATTACTGCAGCCGTTGCACTTTGCGGTGGTGGAAATATTAAAGACGCACAAAACATGTCTTCTATTCCGATGTGGATCCAACATGGTGACAGAGATGAAGCCGTTCCGGTTCAGCGTTCAAGAGAGGTTGTTGAAGCTATCAAAAAATGTAATAGCGGGAAGAATCTAATCTACACAGAAATTCCTGGAGCAAATCACGGCGCATTGGAACGCATTTTCAGAGCTGATGAAATGTATAACTGGTTATTTCTTCAGGTAAGAACCTCACCTACTGAAGTGGTAATGAAGAGCTTGCCTCCGGTAACAGAAACAACGGCTGGTGAACCTGCAAAAACAGAATCTAAATAGGAAAAAGCACTGCTTTTGATAATAAAAGGCCCCGTTGACTTCGAGTACCTCAGTCAGCGGGGCTTTTAATTTTTATTAGCCGAAGTAAAAAATCCTAGTTATTCCGCATCTCTTCAATAATCATATTTCTGTGTTCCATTCCCCAAACCGCCAATTGATTAATAACTTCTTTCAGTTTTTGTCCATATTCAGTTAGTTCATAAGTAACTGTAATTGGCTGTGTATCCAAAACTGTTCTTTTGACCAGGCGATGCATTTCCAAATCCTTTAGTTCTCTACTCAGCATCTTTCCTGAGATCCCTCGCACGTCACGAAGCAAATCAGAATACCGCTTTGAATTGAAGCAAAGCGCTGCAATGATGTAAATCTTCCATTTTCCGCTAAGCACATCCATTGCATCATGCACAGCAAGTATTGCTTTCTTGCATTCGGGAGTATCATGTGAAAAGTCCGCCATAAGTTACCTTGTTACCTGAGTGTTACTATTACTTTTTGTCTTTTAGTGACAAAAGTATACAAAGGTAGCTTAATTTTGTTCTTCAAAACAAATAGAAAAAAATATGGCACTTATAGACGATTTGCAATGGCGATACGCAACTAAGAAAATGAATGGACAAAAAGTTCCTCAAGAAAAGTTGGATTACATTCTGGAAGCAGCACGCTTCGCACCATCTTCATCCGGATTGCAACCCTACAAAGTATTTGTGATCAGCGATCCTGAACAATTGAAAGAAATCAGAACCTTCGCTTTCGATCAACCTCAAATTACAGATTGTTCACATCTACTGGTTTTCGCAGCATGGGACGGATATTCAGCAGAACGCATTGAAACCGTTTTCTCCAGAACCGTTCAAGAACGTGGCTTACCGGAAAATGCAATGGATGACTATAAAACTATGCTTTGGGGAATATACGAACCATTAGGTCAAGAATGGCATGCAATTCACTCAGCGAAACAAAGTTATATTGCCTTTGCACTAGCAATAGCCGCGGCGGCAGAACAAAAAGTGGATGCCACTCCAATGGAAGGCTTCGACATGGCAAAAATGGATGAATTTCTTGGATTGAAAGAACAAGGTTTAAAAAGCACAGTTATTCTTCCAATTGGTTACAGAGCTGAAAGTGAAGATTGGTTGGTGAACTTGAAAAAAGTACGTACACCAAAAGAGGATTTCATTGCCAGTGTGAACTAAAATTTTCAATCAACTATATTAAGAAACAAAAAAGCATCTTAACAATATTGTTAAGATGCTTTTTTGTTTATGAGAAAAATCTATTTGATTTCGCTATATTTTTTCTGGATTAGCGACTTGAATTCTTTGTCGTTGAATTTGCGATCCTCAGTACCACTGTACGATTTGATCACATTTCCATTCCAGATATAGTAAATATTCGGGGTGTCATTCTTAGATCCCATTGCTGTGTAGAATTCTACAATCTCCAAAATCTTATATGTGAATTTCATTCCTGCCTGATCGAAGAATTCAGGGATCAATTCAGGTTCCTCATTCATGAATACAATTTTTAATTCAGGAAAATTAGGATCTGCCTTTTTAATCGCAACCAATTCACGAATGGCTTCTTTACAATGTTCGCATCCTGGGGCGAAGAAACACAAGATTTTTCTTCCTTTATCAATATCAGCATACTGATTCTTGAATCCACTTTTTCCTTGTTTCGGTTCGTCTACTTTTGCAGGTTTCGCTTTTTTCGTCGTATCACCTTCAACCGCTTTGCCTGGAACAGGATTTTCCTTTGCATCTGGAGTTTGTCCACCATTATCAACAGAAACAGTGCTTTTTACAGGCTCTTCAACCACAACAACCGGACTTGGTGACACCGCTGCTTTCGTACTAATCAAACTTACAATCGCTATTGAAGCAATAACTTCGGCAAACGGAATCCAAAGAACCTTTTTGTCTTCAAAACCTTTGGTCAATTTCCACAACCAGCCAAACAATCCAAGGAAAACAACATTCTTAAAAATCGATTCCAAGGTACTAAACGGCATTAAGCTTCCAAAACAACCACAGTTGGCTTCGTTTCCGTTCGTGAAATATTGATAAGACAAGTGAATAGTGAAAACGAGCAACAATAAACTTGCAGCAGGAATCACTAATCGTCTAAAGTAATGAGGCAATAATAAACCCAAACCAAGCGCGAATTCACCTCCTACAATAGTTCTGGAAAAAATAGCGGCCCATTCCGGACTAAATCCCATTGGAATCAACTGCTTTCCTTCAAAAGTTCCTAATCCCAAAGCCGGACTTGGATACAATTTAGAGAATGCGGAAAAAAGGAACATTACAGATAAGAAAATTCGTAATCCCCATATTAATCGAGTACGTGCAACACTTCTCTTTTCCGATTTGATATCATCAAGTATTTCTGCCATAATTAGATTGTTTTGTAGTTAAATTTACAAGTAAAACGTCAATGAAAAGGCTCAGTTGGCGAATTATGATTTCTTTAACATCATTTCTTTACGAACTCCGTTCGAATATAAATTGTTTGTGTATTGACTTTTCCTTCAATTAAATCAGGATCGTTGTGAACTAGTTTAATGTTTCGAACAGCAGTTCCACGCTTGGCAATTATACTGCTTCCTTTTACATCAAGGTCTTTGATTAATACAACAGAATCGCCCGATTTTAACTGGACTCCATTGGAATCGAAGTGTTTGATAGCATCTTCGTCCTCGACTCCTGATTTTGCCCATTCAAGTGTGTCATCGTCTAAATAGATTTGCTCCAACAGATCTTGAGCCCACGTTTCTTCTTTCAACAAATGCAACGCACGAAACGCAACCACTTTAACAGCTTCTACTTCACTCCACATGCTTTCTGTTAATCCACGCCATTGGTTAGCTTCAATATCAGAAGTTCCGTCCAATTGATTTTTCAGTCCGGAATTGATCAAAACATAATGTTCAACACTCTCGCCAGATTTAGGAGACACAAGGAAAGAAACCAAGTCGTTCCCTACTCCACTTATTTCACATGAAGCCCCGCTTCTATTCAATAGTTCTTTTTCAAATTTCATAAAGCAAATATAGAGGAAAGCTAAAAGCCAAAAGAGGAAAATTGGATAATCTCAAAATTAATCTTATTGGTATTCAGAATGCTGCCACTGAATCCAATATTCTTCCAAACCTTCTTTGGTTTTGAACAATCTACTCACCCACAGTTTTCTGTTTTTTACGATTTTCTTAGAACTATTCAGCAAATCGAACTTACGTTTCTTGATTTCAGGTGTATGCCCCCAACCGCCACAATGATCAAAGCCTGTAGTAGCAAACTCTTTGGATACTGAGATAAAAGGAATTTCGACTCTATATTCTACATAATTCTTCCCTTCATCCATTCCAATGGTTTGAAGCTTTATTTTGGAAAAATCCACTTTAGAATATTGACCAATGGAATATAAGTATTTCAAGTGTTTCCCAACATATTCACACATTTTATTGGAATATTGATGCGCGACATCAGTTCCATTCAGTCCATACTTGTCCATATAAGCCGGATCAATGAATTCTACACCTTTATAAGTTCCTGTGCAGCCAGCGTCAGAACAAATCGGAGTATCAATAATGCAAACGAAAGGAATAGAATCGGAATTTTTTGTGGTGTCAACAGAAATATTCCGCGATCTGCTACCAGTAGATTTGGTTGTGCAACTAACCACAAAAACAATAGTAACGAAGGCAATTCCTAAGAACTTCATACAAGCAAAAATAGAAGAATATTTGAAAATCCCTGCCTTGATTTCGATACGTTCGATCTACTAACGCAGATCGAACTACTCAATCTGACGGCAGCAAGAGAGTGAAGATTTGTTTTTACGGTGTCAGATTGGGTGTCCCAACCTTTTAAGTGTCGGGATGCAGCGAAATCACGATAAAAAAACATACAAACAAAAAAAGGAAGCAATGAGCTTCCTTTTTTGTAGCGAGAGGGAGATTTCCTGCCTGAATGCCTATCAGGCAGACAGGGAACTCCCATCCACCCCAGACGGGATATGAATCTGGCGCTCTAATATGTAGAAACAAAAAAAGGAAACATCTCTGTTTCCTTTTTGTAGCGAGAGGGAGATTTGAACTCCCGACCTCCGGGTTATGAATCCGGCGCTCTAACCAACTGAGCTACCTCGCCATTTACTTCTCAAAACAATCATATCTGAGCGTTTTGGAGGTGCAAAGTTAGAACGTTTTTTTACTTTCGCAATACTACGAACGATCTTCTTCGAATAAAATTTTTGTACTGTGCTTTAGTGTTCTGAGAATCAAACTGAAAAGTAATGCTCCTGCCAACCAATAAACATATTTAATTTCCATTGGTACTTTACCGAGTATTGTCCACTCTCTCACGTAAGCCACAAAAATAAAACCAATTGCCGTTGCAGAAATACCTGCATATTCACGACGTAAAATCGTTTTCATAGAAAAACTGATATCGCCTTTTTCACGGTTCTTCATTGAAGGCCAGAATGCAGGAACTTTCATAGACCAATTCACATAAGAATCACCAAATTTTCTTTCTAAGAAACGTTCTTCTGCAAACATGATTCGCTCATAGTAAAGCCAGAACAACAAACTGACAATGATGAAAAAATAAATATTGAATGTAAATGCAACAATTCCAATCCACATAAAATAGTTTCCTAAGTAAAGTGGGTGACGAACAGTTGAATAAATCCCTTTAGTGTTCAGTGCTTCAGCAACTTGACCTTCACTCGTATTTCTACCCGAAGTGTTTTTATTACTCGTACCAATCGCAATTGCTCTAATTACTTGACCGGCAATTGACATTGCAATTGCAACTCCAAGTAATATATAGTAAAGTTGATCGTTATCCATGATGCATTTGACATCAGTGAAGTAGATAACCGGAACTGCTAAAACAAAGAGAATCACCGGAATTTGTCCACGATACTTGAACAATTTGTTACCATTTTTCTCGAAACTATGTACTAATGCCATGAAAAGATTTATGTATATTGCGACCTGAATTATATCGCGAAATTAATATTATTAAGCTAGTATGGCAAATAAGGAAAAATTCGAATTGGAATATGTGCTAAAAACTTCTCCTAAAGTGCTTGATAAACTAATTTCTACTCCTGATGGTTTAAGTGAATGGTTTGCTGACGATGTTTTTGTTCGTGACGAAGTGTATACTTTCGAATGGGACAAAAGCGAAGAGCAAGCTCGCTTGATAAATAAAAAGCAAGGTGAAAGCATAAAGTGGCAATGGATTTTTGATGAAGAAGATGAGTTAGATACCTTCTTTGAGATGAAATACACTATTGATCCAATGACGAAAGCTGTCATTTTTACAGTAACAGATTATGCCGAACCAAATGAACACGACGAAATTAAACGACTGTGGGAAAAGCAAATCCAAAACTTGCGTAGAGTAATTGGTGCTTAATTCATAGCTTTCCTTTATTTCTGGTTATCTTTGCCTAAGTAGCATTGTGAAGAAACTTACCATTTTTAGTATTCGTTCTTTCATAGGTCCTTTCGTTGTGACCTTCGCTATTTCTATGTTCATGCTTATCATGCAGTTTACATGGAAATACATCGACGATTTAATGGGGAAAGGATTGTCAGTGGGCGTTTTAACTGAATTGATTTTCTATGTTTCCGCTGGTTTAATTCCACTTGCGCTTCCATTGGCAATTCTCCTAAGTTCAATTATGACTTTAGGAAATCTTGCTGAGAACAATGAGTTAACTGCCCTCAAATCTTCTGGCTTACCGCTGCTAAAGATTATGCGACCATTGATTTTTGTTGTGCTTCTTATTGCCACGGGAACATTCTTCTTTTCAAACTATGTAATTCCCGTTGCTAATCTGAAATGGCATTCCCTTATTTTCGATATTCAGCAAACAAAGGTTTCCATTCTTTTAAAACCAGGCTCCTATTCTAAGGAAATTGATCAATACGCCATTAAAGTAGAAAGCGGAAAGGACAACACCTTTTACGGAATTACCATTCACGATTATAGTGAACCTCAAGTTTCAAAAACAATAAAAGCCGATTCGGGAACCATCTATCGAAGTAAACGCGGCGATTATCTGCTATTCCAAATGAAAAACGGAAAAGTGATTGAAGAATTAAATTCGTTGCCACCTATTTTTCCGCCGAAAGGACAATTCATTCTGAAGGGATCATCGAGCAGACCGGCAAACGATATTGAATTCACCGAAGCAACTTATAAAATGAGTTTGATGGGCTTCAACTTGAATAGAAGTCAAGAGGACCTGTTTAAGGATGAATACGAAATGTTGAACGTTTTCCAAATTCAGGAAGCACGAGACAGTATGCAGCGCGAAAGCGACAAACGATGTGTCGATTTTAAAAAGTCGCGCAAAATGGAGCGACCACTTTTTCAGTCAATTGTTTTTAAAGCTTCGAATAATGGTCGTCCAACACAATTGAAGGATAGCATTCAGGAGATTCCTGAGAAAACACTGACGATAAAAGATTTTGATGCCAACGAACGAAAAGCAGCTTTGAATGCAGCAATCGTTAATCTCAGAAACCTGAACCAAAATCTTGAAAACGAGAAATTGATTTACGAAAGTCTGGAGAACAGCAATGGGAAGTTTCTACTTGAATTCCACAGAAAATTTGCGCTTTCTGCAGCAGTTTTAATACTTTTCTTCGTTGGAGCGCCCTTGGGAGCAATTGTTCGAAAAGGAGGATTTGGTGCACCGGTAGTAATTGCAGCGTTGCTTTTCATGGTTTACTTCGTTCTTTTTAGTATTGGTGAAAGTCTAGCTGACACAGGAAGTATCTCACCATTCTGGGGAATGTGGATGCCGACAGTTGTTTTGTCACCCTTTGCAATTGTATTAATGACAGCAGCTTCTAACGACCTTCGTGTTTTTGAACGTAAAACCTGGCGAATTCTTTTAAGCTTTGGATTCCGAAAATGAGAATTCTATACATCGCACATAAACCTCCGGTTCCCAATGTAGATGGCGGAACTTTTGCAATGCGGCAATTTGCAGATGTATTGACGGATGAAAATAAAGCAGATGCATACATTCTTTCAACGCATAAACATCCGTTTACATCAGAGTCCAAGGACTACTTCAACTCCAAATTTGAACATTTCGAAAATGAATTTGTGCCTACTGAAATTAAACTGATTCCTTTTCTATTCTCTTTACTTATTGGAAGAAGCTATATTCTTCAGCGTTTTAGAACTAAGGGTTTAAGCTCATTTTTAACTAAGAATAAATACGATTTAATCATTTGCGATAGTTTGTTTTCGCTTTATGCTTTAGATCAATCGAAACAGCAGGGATCAGCTAAGATCTGGCTTAGAAGCCATAATGTAGAATTTCTAAATTGGATAACGCTTTCTAAGCAACAATCTTTACTGAAAAAGTGGCTTTATAAAATTCAGGCAAAACAACTGAAGAAAGCAGAACTCCAATTGATTTCCAAAACACAGTTGAATCTTTGCATCAGTAAAGAAGACCTACAAATTTTCAACGAGCTTCTACCCCATTCCAAAACAAGGTTATTTCCCATTCATATTGCCCAAAAATCGACTTTAAAAATTGAAAACAGGGCTTGTTATTTCATTGGTTCGAATAATTGGGGACCAAACATCGATACGGTAAATTATCTTTTGGAATGCTGGCAAGATGAGAACTTCCAAAGGCATAAAATCACCATTGCAGGAGGTTTCAACGAAAACTATTCTGCTGAAAAAGTTCCGAATGCTGTTCAATTGATTGGACGCGTTGAAAATGTAGAGAAATTCATGGTTGCACATGGAATTTTAGTTGCGCCAAGTTTCAGTGGAAGCGGAATCAAAGTAAAAATACTTGAAGCACTTGGTGCCGGTGTTCCGGTTATTACAACCGATTTTGGCGCGCAAGGAATTGAAAAAGAAGCCGGATTGATCATGGTGAAAAATAAAACCGAACTTATAACGGCAATTGAACGATTAAAAACAGATGACGTTTATTTCCGTCAGATAAGTGACCAGGGAAAAAACTATATTCAAGAAAAGCATAGTTTTGCGGCTGTAAAGAGAATCTTAAACGAAGCTTTTGGAAAATAAAAAGGACATAGTTGTTTGTTTATCCCGCTTTCCCTTTCCGTTAGAAAAAGGTGACAAGCTTCGTGCATATTATCACCTCAAATCACTTTCCGAAATCTATAGTATTACGCTAATCTGTGTTTCTGATAAAGAGGTAACATCATCGGAATTTGAACGTGTCAAAGAATTCTGTAAAGCCATTCACATTTTCAAACTTACAAAACCGGGGCTGCTGCTTCAACTGTTCCTTAGTGTTTTCTCGAACAAGCCTTTTCAGATTCAGTATTTCTACCGGCCATCTATTCGCAGAAAGATCGAAACGATCTTAAATGAAGTTAAACCGAACCATATTTACTGTCAGTTGGTGCGTTGTTCGGAATATGTAAAGAACTACCATTTCTGTTCCAAAACCATTGACTATATGGATGCATTAAGCAAAGGAATGGAACGCAGAATTGATACTGAGCCATTCTACAAAAGCTGGTTCTATAAAATGGAAACGAAACGGTTGAGAAGGTATGAGACGCTAACTTTCGACTACTTCGAAAACCACATCATCATATCTGAGCAAGATAAAAACCACATTCATCATCCAAAGAAGAATAAAATCCATGTTGTTCCCAACGGAGTTGACCAAAGTTTCTTCGAGAAATTAGGCGTTGAGAAAAAATACGATCTCATTTTTACCGGAAATTTCAGTTATGCACCAAACATTAGTGCTGCGCAGTATTTAGCCAAACAAATTTTGCCGGAACTAAACAAAAAAGGACTTCAGTTGAGTTTACTTCTTGCTGGTGCTAGTCCAGACAAGGAAGTGCTTTCATTAGCAAATTCGCAAATCACCGTTTCCGGCTGGGTAGATGATATTCGCTATTCATATCAAAGCGCCCACATTTTTGTTGCTCCACTTTTCATTGGAACCGGATTGCAAAACAAACTTTTGGAAGCCATGGCCAGCACACTTCCATGCATTACAACTCCTCTGGTTAACAACGCACTTGGTGCTACGAACGGGAAAAACATTCTCTTAGCGGAAGATTTGCAGGAGTTCGTCGAAAAAATTGTGATTTCTAGAACAGAATTAGATAGTTTTAATGAAATATCACACAATGGTCAGGATTTTGTGTGGAAAAACTACTCATGGCAAACTCAAAACTCAAAACTACTTTTGCTATTATCGTCTTCACCCCAATTTTAGTACTTACATCATGTACTAAAACTCAATATATGCCATCATGGTTCATTGGAAAATGGAAAGCTGAATTCAACGGTATTAGTGTAGTAGAAACCTGGGAGAATCATGAGAGTTACTATTCTGGTATCACTATTTGGGATGATCATGGTCTTCAATCCAAAGAAAAGATCAAATTATACTATGAGGAAGATAAATTGATCTACCAAGTAACGATAGAGGAATCTGACACCAAATTCATTTGTGAAAACCTTGATAATGACACATTGATCTTTATCAACAACAAAAATGATTATCCTAAACGAATCATTTATACAAAGCCCGTGAAGAACGAGATGAAGGTATGGATTGACAATTTCCAGAACGACAGTCATACTTCAACATTTTATTTCGAAAAGAAGTAATTCCAAATAATTTATTTACCTTGGTATTTATTTAACAATACTTATTGATTTTCCTTCTATTTTTTTGACGTTATTCTTTAGAATAGCGGTAAATTTGTGGAACTTTTAAGGATATGTCTTTCAAATTAAATACTATAGAAGAAGCCATTGCTGAAATTCAAGCAGGCAAAGTGATCATTGTTGTTGACGACGAGGATAGAGAGAACGAAGGTGATTTCTTAACCGCTGCGCGCAATGCCACACCAGAAGTAATCAACTTTATGGCAACACATGGTCGAGGATTGATCTGTGCTCCGTTGGTTGAGGAAAGGTGTGACGAACTTCAGCTTGAAATGATGGTGAACACCAACTCAGCGGCATACGAAACTCCGTTTACGGTTTCTATCGATTTAATTGGTCATGGATGTACAACAGGAATTTCTGCTTCGGATCGCTCTAAAACGGTTTTAGCTCTAATCGACCCGAACACAAAACCTGAAGAACTAGGGAAACCTGGTCACATCTTCCCTCTTCGCGCTAAAAAAGAAGGCGTATTAAGAAGAGCTGGACATACAGAAGCAGCAACAGATTTATCGCGACTTGCCGGATTTGAATCGGCGGGTGTCATTTGTGAAATCTTAAATGAAGATGGATCAATGTCGCGTCTACCAGAATTGGTGAAAATAGCAGAGAGATTCGATTTGAAAATTATTTCAATTGCAGACTTAATTGCTTATCGCATGAAACACGAATCTTCTATTACACGCCAGGTGAAAGTTGAAATGCCAACAAAAGTTGGAAATTTTGATTTGGTTGCCTATTCAGTAAATTCAACAGGACAAGAACATTTAGCTTTGGTTAAAGGTGAATGGGGTCCGAACGACCCGGTTTTAGTTCGCGTTCACTCTTCTTGTATCACAGGTGACATCTTTGGATCTTGTAGATGTGACTGTGGTCCACAATTGGAACACGCCATGCAAATGATCGAAGCCGAAGGAAAAGGTGTGATCGTTTACATGAATCAGGAAGGTCGTGGAATTGGCTTGATGAACAAATTGAGAGCTTACAAACTTCAGGAAGAAGGTTACGATACTGTTGAAGCAAATATCAAACTTGGATTTGAAAGTGATGAGCGTGATTACGGAATTGGTGCTCAAATTCTTCATAACCTTGGAGTTCAGAAGATTCGTTTGATGAGTAACAATCCTAAAAAACGTTCCGGACTTATCGGTTACGGATTGGAAATTGTTGACACTGTAGCTATCGAAGTTGGCCGTAATGTTCACAACGAAAAGTACCTTCAAACCAAGGTCGACAAAATGGGACATTCTTTAAAGATGGATAAGTAATTATGCTTACAGCAAAAGGAATTGTCAAAAAATTTGGAGATCTATCTGTTTTAAACGGAGTTGATTTACACATTGAAAAAGGTGAAATTATTTCGATAGTTGGCTCTTCCGGTGCTGGAAAAACAACTTTACTTCAGATTCTGGGAACGCTCGATAAGCCAAATACAGGTGAAATTCAGCTGAATGGTGTAAATCCCTTTGCTCTTTCCAATAACCAACTTTCGAAGTTCAGAAATAAGGAAATCGGCTTTGTATTTCAGTTTCATCAGTTGCTGCCGGAATTCAATGCTTTGGAAAACGTAATTATGCCTGCTTTGATTGGTGGAAAAACCATCAAAGAATCTAGCGCCCGTGGAATGGAATTGCTTTCAAAACTTGGCTTAGAAAACAGAGCAACGCATCGTCCGAATGCACTTTCCGGTGGTGAACAACAACGTGTTGCCGTTGCCAGAGCTTTAATGAACAATCCTTCCGTGATTTTTGCCGATGAACCTTCAGGAAACCTCGATTCAAAAAATGCTCAGGAATTACACAAGCTGTTTTTAGACTTGCGCTCAGAGTTCGGACAAACTTTCGTTATTGTAACACATAACAATGAATTGGCGGCAATGGCAGATAGAACTTTACATATGCAGGACGGATCAATTGTAGTTTAATTATGTCAAAAGACGAATTGTTCGAATTGCTGGAAAGTAAAGCTGAACAATACAATAATCCCGATTTCATCGGTACTGATCCAATTCAGCTTCCGCATCGTTTTACAAAGAAAGAAGATATTGAAATTGCAGCATTTCTTGTTGCAACCATTGCATGGGGAAATCGTAAATCCATTATCACAAGTGGAGAGAGAATTTTGGATATTATGGACAACTCTCCTCACGATTTCATTCTTAACTATCAGGAAGAAAAACTAAAGTTCGTTCACAGAACATTCAACGACGTGGATTTGAATTCCTTTTTTTTCGCTTTAAATCGACTGTACACGAAACATAACGGACTTGAAGGTGCGTTCTCCAATCATAAAGAACATTCAGGAGCTTTTGGTCGAATAGTAAATTTCAGGGAACAATTTACGCAGCAACCTTTTACAGATAGAACCGAAAAACACATTGCCAATCCGCTAAAAGGCTCAAGTGCGAAACGCATCAACATGTATTTGCGATGGATGGTCAGAAAAGATAACAAAGGCGTCGATTTCGGAATATGGAATTCTGTTCCTATGAGCGAACTTCACCTTCCACTCGACGTTCATACAGGAAATGTTGCCAGAAAACTGGGAATTTTGAACCGTACTCAAAACGACTGGAAATCTGTTGCTGAAATTCAGGAGACATTAGTGGAACTTGACCCAAATGATCCTTGTAAATACGATTTTGCGTTATTCGGATTGGGAGCTTTTGAAGGATTTTAGGTAATTACTAATTACAAATGACGAGTTACAAATTGGAAATTGTTCAAAAATCCAGGAAAAACTCTGTTAATTGGTAATTAGTAATTCACAATTCGTAATTATCTTAGCACCATGAAATGGGTGTATCCTGAATTTTTATTTGCCCTTGCGGTTATTCTTATTCCGCTTCTCATCCACCTTTTTCATTTCAAGCGGTATAAAACGGTTTATTTCTCAAGTTTAACGTTCTTAAAATCAGTTGAACAAGAGCAACGAAGTGTTCGAAAACTGAAGCAGTGGATTATTTTTGCTTGTCGCGCCTTAGCTTTTACTTTCTTGGTTTTCGCTTTTGCACAACCATTCAAACCGCTTACACAAGCTAAAACCAACGCCGATAAACAGATCATTGGAATTTACCTTGACAATTCCTTCTCCATGTCGCGACTAGGAGAATCTGGTGAAATGCTTTCACAATCCAAAGAACTGGCACGTTCTATTGTAAACGATGCTCCACGTGATGCGCAGTTTCTACTTTTTACGAATGAATTGGGAAGTGAAGAAAAACAAACGCTCAACAAAGCAAAATGTTTAGAGAAAATTGAAGATTTGGATTATACGCCACTGGTTCGTTCGGCTCAAAGCATTACAGGTTGGTGGCAGCAATGGTTGAGTGAAACCGAACTTAGCGGACAAAAATATGCCAATAAACAACTGATCTATCTTTCAGATTTCCAAAAATCTACATTTGGTAAGTTAAAGGAATACAAGAGTAATGAGTGGCTAGGAACAATATATCCTGTGATTCTTAAACCGGTTAAATCAGGAAATCTCTATGTCGATTCAGTTTGGTTTAAATCACCCATTCACAAAAAAGGAAATGAGCAGGTGATTTATGCCCGTGTAATTAACTCTAGTAACGAAGCCGTTAAAAACATTGAAGTGTCTTTTCAAATTGGAAGTCTGAACAGAGATGTTTATTCCGATCTAAAACCAAATTCTTCAGACACTTTAGAAGTCACCTACTTTAATCCTGAAGTTGGAAATGTTTCCGGATCGGTTCGTATCAACGACAAACAAATGACACAGGACGATGCTTTCTTCTTTTCATTGGAAGTGAAGGAGCATGGTAAAGTAATCATACTTGATGGTGAAGAAGCTGTTGACAACATTGCCAGTGTTTATAAGCTAGATAACTACTACCAAGTGGAAGAAATGAATGTGCAACAATTCACTTCTACAACTGGAAACGATGCGGATATTGTGGTAATCAATGGAGCAAATAATCTTCCAGCTTCAGTTGGACAACATTTGTTCGATTTTGCTAAAGAAGGTGGTACACTCCTACTGATCCCGGGAAGCAATCCAACAACATCTGGTTGGAATAGTCTGCTTTCAAAAATTCAACTGCCACAAATTGCAGGAATGCAAAACAATGGATTGTCGTTGAAGAAAATCAACACAAACGATTCCTACTTCAACGGTGTTTTCGAGAAAAAACCAGACAACATATCACTTCCGGTTGTAAAAAAAGCCGTTCGCTATTCCAATTCAAACAAAAGTTATTCTGTAGGAATTATTCAGCATGAAAACGGAACACCATTCTTCGTTAAAGGAACCGGTGATTATTCGGTTTATGCACTTTCAACTCCACTCGGTGAAGAATTCGGAAGTTTTACAGCGAATCAGTTGTTTTCTACATTATTACTGAGAACAGGAGAATTGAGCCAACGACAAGCTCCTTACTTCCTCACCATTGGTGAAGATGGAAAATACCCGGTAAACGTTCAGAATACAGAAGTTCCACTAAAGATGATCTCGAAGGATCAAAGTTTCATTCCTCAACTATTCGTTCAGAACCAACTATCTTATCTCAAAGTTCAGGGAATTGAAGCGGTTCGTCAGTTACTTGCCGGAAATTACAAACTGGTACAACAAGATAAAACCGTTGGAGCTTGTTCTGTAAATTATAACAGGTTAGAATCACTCGTAAACGGCTTAACACAAGAAGAAATTGAGAGCAAGTTTGAACTTGCCGGAATAAAATCAATGGATATTTACGAGGCCAAAAATTGGTCCGGAGCATCATTTTTAAAATTAGACCAGCCCATTACCTATTGGAAATGGTGTGTCATTTTTGCAATTATCTTTATTCTTGCGGAAATGTTTGTGGTACTTTTCTTTAAGAAATAGAAACATGGAATTAGTTATTAAACAAGCCAAAATAGTTGATGCAAATTCTCCCTGGAATAATCAGGTTGGGGATTTGTACATTTCAAATGGAGTTATCCAATCTTTTAACGAGACGGTAAACTCCGAAAGCGCGGTTGTTATTGATGGAGAAAATCTTCATATTTCTTTAGGTTGGGCCGATTTGAAAGCTCACTTCAACGATCCGGGAGAAGAACATAAATCAACAGTTCAGCAAGGATTAGACACTGCAGCTGCAGGTGGATTTACTCATGTTGGAGTGTTACCTTCAACATTGCCGGTTATCGACAGAAAAACTACTGTAGAATATGTTCAACGTCAGGCAGAAAACAACGCTTGTAGTGCACACGTGCTAGGAAGCATCACACATGAAATGAACGGTGGACATCTTTCAGAAATGTATGACATGTTCAAAAGCGGAGTTCGTTTGTTTACCGACGATTTAGTTCCGGTTAGTTCTGGAATTCTGTACAGAGCATTATTGTATTCAAAGAATTTCAACGGAACCATTATTACGTTTGCAAGAGATAATTCAATTGCAGGAAAAGGGATGGTGAATGAAGGTTATGCCTCTACCCTAACGGGATTGAAAGCAGATGCAACAATTGCAGAGATCATTCAGGTTGAACGCAACATTCGCTTAGTGGAATATACTGGTGGAAAAATCCATTTCACTGGAATTTCTTGTGCTGAAAGTGTTGAACTGATTCGTGCCGCTAAGAAAAAAGGATTGGAGATTACTGCTGATGTTCACGCTCAACATTTGATCTATACGGAAAAAGATGTAGTGAATTTTGATGCTTGTTTTAAAGTAATGCCACCTTTCAGAACAGACAGCGACAGAAAAGCACTTTGGAGCGGATTGAAAGACGGAACGATTGACTCAATTGTAAGTGACCACCGTCCAAATGATACAGAAGAAACAGAATTAGAGTTTGATTTGGCGAAATTTGGAAACATGACGTTACAAACATTGTTTTCAGAATTAAATTCAACTTCAGATTTTGATCTGAACACCTTCATAAAAGCCGTTACAGGAACTTCCAGAACTATTTTAGGCCTGGAAGACAACAAGTTAGCCAAAGGTTCAAAAGCAGATATCACCATATTTTCACCAACGAAAACATGGATATTTAATTCAGAATCGAATAATTTACCTACCAAAAACTCACCTGTTTTTGGAAAAGAATTAACTGGATTTGTTTATGGTATTGTAAACAACGGTAAATTCGCAATTCAAGCATAACCCATGAGTAAGAAGAGTTTTGTAGCTAATTTTTGGCGTGAGAAAAAAATGGTTGGAGCAATGGCTCCGAGTTCTCCTTTTCTTGCTAAAAAGATGCTTGAATCTATAGACTTTAAAAAAGCGAATGTAATTGTAGAACTTGGTCCGGGAACTGGTGTTTTTACCGAGCGGATCATGGAGAAAATGAACGAGGATGCCATCCTGCTTGTTTTCGAATTGAATGACAATTTCATGAATCTATTGAAAAGCAAAATCAATGATAAACGTGTTCATTTGATTCACGACTCGGCAGAGAAGATTTCCGAATATCTTGCTAAACACAATTTTACTAAAGCTGATGCCATTGTATCTTCTTTACCGTTGGCAAATTTCCCGCAAGAACTAAAAGAACGTATTCTAACTGAAAGTCATACTGCAATGCATCAGGACTCTATTTACGTTCAGTTTCAGTATTCACTGAACGCGAAAAAGGCAATAAAAAGTGTTTTCAATTCTGTAAGAATTACCTTCACTCCAGTGAATATTCCTCCTGCTTTCGTTTATACTTGTAGAATCTAAATTTCTTCATTCTTGAAAACTTGAGTTTTCAACGATTATCAACAACCGACATTCTCTCTCGGGAATTGAAGTATTTTTACTATCCAATATTTTAGAAAAACACATGAGTGCTGAACGCGTAAAATGCTTAATCATAGGATCTGGTCCTGCCGGATATACTGCTGCAATCTATGCAGCTCGAGCTGAAATGAAACCTGTAATGTATCAAGGAATGCAGCCAGGTGGACAATTAACTACAACAAATGAGGTAGAGAATTTCCCGGGATATCCTGACGGAATTTCTGGTCCTGAAATGATGGTTCAGTTAGAAGCACAGGCAAAACGATTTGAAACGGATATTCGCTTTGGCTTTATTGCAAAAGTTGATTTTACTGGTCCCGTTCACAAATGCTGGACAGAAGACGGTCATGAAATTCATGCTGATACAGTGATTATTTCAACTGGTGCAGCCGCAAAATATTTAGGACTCCCTTCAGAACAACATTACCTACAAATTGGTGGTGGAGTTTCTGCATGTGCTGTTTGTGATGGATTCTTCTACCGTGGACAGGAAACCATTATTGTTGGAGCTGGAGATTCTGCTTGTGAAGAAGCACATTACCTTTCGAAATTATGTACAAAGGTTACCATGTTAGTTCGTACGGATAAATTCCGTGCATCTAAGATCATGGCTGATCGTGTTAGAAATACACCGAATATTACAATCCTTCACAACACTGAAACAGTTGAAGTACTTGGTGACGGAAACGGAGTTACTGGTGCAAAAGTAAAAAACAACGTAACTGGTGAAGAAACTGAAATTCCAGCTACTGGATTCTTCGTTGCAATTGGTCATAAACCGAATACAGACATTTTCAAGGATTACATCAATCTTGATGAAACAGGTTATATCAAATACGAAAAACCGGGAAGCTCACTAACAAATGTTCCGGGAGTTTTTGTTGCTGGTGATGCTGCAGACAGAACTTACCGTCAGGCAATTACTGCGGCGGGAACTGGATGTATGGCTGCTTTGGACGCTGAACGTTACTTAGCCGCTCAAGAGCATTAAGAAAATAGAATTCAATAGTCCGGCACTATCGTACACTGAGGTTACTCGAAGTGCGAAGTGCCGGATTTTTTATTGGAGAAATTTGAAAAACTGCTATCTTCGACCTTATGTCACTTGCTTTACCTCTTGTTGTTGACTACGCATCAAAATTGCCAACGTGGATTGTGATTTTGATCTTCTTAATTCCACTTGGCGGAGGTTTATCTCTATATGCTTACAAAACGCGTCATGCCAGATATTGGCGAAAAGGTATTTTTCCACTCTCGCTAAAACCTACGGAAGACAATTTTCTTGAGGCTTACCTGTCACTTGGAGCGAAACTTATCTTGTTGGATTATCAGGAGACGAAAAGTAAAACCCAATACATCAATCAGTATTTCCGACGCTATTTCACCAAAGCGAATTACAATTTTGGTGATTCACTGATGTTTTCACTGAAATACCCCATTCAAACCAGAACGATTACGGATTGGATGAAAATTCATCTGAACGACGAAGGTTCACGTTCGCAAATCATTTATTTTTTAACCGGATTGGCACTAGTATCCGGAAATGTGAATACGAAAGAGTTAAATTTCCTGAAACAAATCAATCAGGATCTTGATCTTTCAGCTGAGAATCTCACACAGATAATTGCTATTTATGCTTCTTATCAACAACATAAACAAGAAGAAACGAAAAAGGTCAAGCAAAAATCAAACAAGAACTATTTCTACGAAATACTCGGAATTCCAGCTAATTCAACACAAGACGAAATCAAAAAAGCATATCGAAAACTGGTTAAGATCCATCATCCGGATAATTTTGCAACTGGAACAGAATCACAGCAGAAAATGGCCGCAGAGAAGTTTGTAGAGATCCAGAATGCTTATGAGAAACTTTTAGGGAAATGAAAATAGTGTACGGGTGAATCAATATTCGTCCCTGCCTACTTTTTACTCTTCAGATTTATCTTCTTCTTTCTTCTCCAAAGAAAAACTCAATCCAAGAGCCACTTCAAGCACACTTCTTTTATAAATATCTTCTTTAAACTTAGGATGATAATCTTTCCCAAAATTCAAAAAAACAGGAAGTCGAACACCGTAATAAATTGTCCATCTCTCTGTCCAGCGAATGGTATGATAAACTTCAGGACTAACTGCCTGATAGCTGTGCCAAATGGTATTCGTTTTCGGTAAAAAGCCGGTGTTACCAACTTCTTTATACAACATGAATACCTCGTTTTGAATCAATCCACAACGGAAATTCAAATTCAATCTTAAACCATGAATAATTGAAAACTCGTGGAAGTATCCCGACATCAAAACAGCACTAAAAGCTTTACTGGAAGAAGACGAATATCCATAGATCTCATATTCTACTCCATTCACAACCTTTTTGCGTTCAATTTCGGAAAATGGAAAATCGCGAGCGTCAATGTCATTTACTCCACCACCAAAATACCTGCCGTTGACGAGAAATCCAGCTCCCAGAAGGACATTTGGCTTCACCACTTTTTGAAACTGTAAACCCAGTGACAAATCTTCGAAACGTGAAGAAAGTTCAGCACTCATCCTTTGCTGAGAAAACGAAAAAGACGCAATGAAAAATACAGTAGTAAGCAGTGCAGTTTTAAGCATGAGAGCAATGAGTTGTATCCTAATTTACAAAAAATAAAATTTCAGACAACCTTGTATTAAACCATTTTGGATTTTTCACCTATTTAGCCAGATGTATTAAAAATTAATCTAGGACTATGAAATTTGATCGATCGGTCCATCATAAACATGAATGATATCATCGGTATTTTTCTGAAGATCATAATCTAACTCTCGCAAACGCGCAAATATTTTCAACATGAACATAGAGTATATCACACTAAACACATTTGCCATTACCATCAAACCAATGATAACGTCAGCTGAAAGAAAGGATTCACGTTTATATATTCCAAATGAATAAACACACATCAGCGTTAGCCCAATCAAACTAAACACTAAAGCTAAAGTTAGATCTCTTTGGTATCGTCTAGACTTTATTTCAAGAAAAGCATGCGCTTGCTTAATAAAGCGTCTATAAAAAAAGTATTTGTAAATTAAGCTCAAGTAAGGTATAAACCAATTGAATACAATCATAAACCTATTTGGTGTACGTCCGAAATTCAAGTGAATTGAATTTTTTCTTAGGCGGAATAAAATGATCGTCGTTAAAACCCAGGATGCAAGCGTAACCACTTGATTTAAAGGAAAGACAATTGACGAGCCAATCTTCAGACAAACATTTATTCCATATTTCCATGAGATTGGAGCCAAATGAAACCGTAACAAGAGAGCGAAAAAAGCGGTTCCGGCAAAAAACAGATTAAACGCAATCAACACATAGAATAATACGATTTCCCACGATATTAATCTTCTGTTTTTGAGTAATTGCATCACCTCACCGTTTTCTCCAGCATTGGCACAAAGCTGAAATAGCCAAACAACTCTTCCTTGTATTCGTTTTCAGCCAACTTGGTAATACGAACCATTTCTTGTCCTTCTTCACCACCAACAGGAATGACTAAATACCCTCCAACTTTCAATTGATTCAAAAGTGTTTGTGGAATACTTGGCGCACCGCAAGTCACCAAAATTTTATCGTACGGACCAAAGATCTCTTTTCCCTGATAACCGTCACCAAAAAATAACTGAGCGCGTACTTTCAATTTATCCAGTAGATGCGTTGCTTTAACGTGCAATTCTTTTTGACGTTCAATGGAATAAACTTTTGCGCCTAACTTGAACAAAATAGCAGTTTGAAATCCTGAACCAGTTCCAATCTCCAATACCTTCTCCCCTTTTTTCAACTCCAATAAAGACGATTGAAATGCAACCGTGTACGGATGAGAAATGGTTTGTCCTGCACCAATTTGAAATGCCACATTGGAATAGGCCTGTTGTTCAAATGCAAGATCTAAAAAATAATGACGTGGAACCTGATCAAAAGCTTCTAAAACATCATCATTCACAATTCCTTTTTGACGCAATTCATGGATTAATTGTTTGCGCATTCCTTTATGTCTGTACGAATCTTGCATTCAACAAATATAGTTCGTTATAACTCCCATTTGGCTTGGGAACTTCATAATCTATCTACATTGAATTGTGTATATTTGGGACACTATTAATTGAAAAAACATGAGTATTAGTCCAAAGGAACTGGAATTCAATAAGAATGAAGACGAAATGCGCTTGAAAATTTCCAAAATGGAAGCGGAACTTGCGCAGGTTATGAAAGGCGGCGGCGAGAAAAGAATTGCTGCACTTCATGCCAAAGGAAAACTTTCTGCCCGCGAACGCATTGACTTACTTTTAGATCCGAACACCCCTCGATTTGAAGTAGCTGCATTTGCCGGATATGGAATGTATGAAGAACACGGAGGTTGTCCTTCTGGTGGAGTTGTAGTAATGATTGGTTACGTTTCAAAGAAACAATGTATTGTTGTTGCAAATGACGCTACAGTAAAAGCTGGAGCCTGGTTTCCGATTACTGGAAAGAAAAATCTTCGTGCTCAGGAAATTGCAATGGAGAACAGATTACCGATTATCTACCTTGTAGATTCAGCAGGTGTTTATCTTCCAATGCAAGATGAAATTTTCCCTGATAAAGAGCATTTTGGACGTATCTTCAGAAATAATGCGGTGATGAGTTCCATGGGAATTCCTCAAATCGCAGCAGTTATGGGAAGTTGTGTTGCCGGTGGAGCTTATCTTCCAATTATGTCTGACGAAAGCTTAATCGTTGACAAGACAGGAACGATCTTCCTTGCTGGTTCTTACCTTGTAAAAGCCGCAATTGGAGAATCAATTGACAATGAAACATTGGGCGGAGCAACAACGCATACTGAAATTTCAGGTGTTTGTGATTACAAGGTTGAAAACGATCAGGAATGCTTAAAGACCATCCGTAAAATGATGGGACAAATTGGTGCTCCGGAAAGTGCTGGTTTCGATAGAATTGAAGCTTTAGCACCAAAACGAGATTTGAAAGACGTTTACGGGATTCTTCCCGGAGAGCGCCATAAACCATATAATGTTCTTGATATTCTGGACTGTATTGTAGATGAAGGAAGTTTGATACAATACAAAGAAGATTACGGAAAAACCATTGTTACAGCTTATGCCCGAATTGATGGCTGGAGTGTTGGAATTGTAGCTAACCAGCGTGAGTTATCTAAAAACGCAAAAGGTGAAATGCAATTTGGTGGTGTCATTTACAACGACTCAGCTGACAAATCGGCTCGTTTTGTAATGAACTGTAACCAGAAGAATATTCCACTTGTTTTCTTGCATGACGTTTCCGGATTTATGGTTGGATCGAAATCTGAACATGCCGGAATTATTAAGGATGGAGCAAAAATGGTGAATGCCATGGCAAACAGTGTTGTTCCAAAATTCTCAGTTGTAATCGGAAATTCATACGGTGCAGGAAACTACGCAATGTGTGGAAAGGCATATGACCCAAGGTTAATTGTGGGTTGGCCAACAGCAGAAGTAGCGGTAATGAGCGGTGCTGCTGCTGCAAAAGTATTGTTGCAAATTGAAGTAGCTTCATTACAGGCAAAAGGTGAAGAAATTACTCCTGAGAGAGAAAAGGAATTATTCGACACCATCAAGGCTCGCTACGACGCTCAAATTTCGCCTTACTATGCAGCTTCGCGAATTTGGTTAGATGCAATTATCGATCCTGCAAAAACCCGCGAAGTTTTGTCACAAGGAATTTCAATGGCAAACCATAAAAAAGCAGAAAAACCGTATAACGTAGGTGTTATTCAAACCTGATTAATGACGAATTGCGAATGACGAATTACAAATGATCAAACATTTATTTCGACATTGCAATCAGTAACTTGTAATTAATAATTAGTAATTAAATAAGATGCATTTAGACTGGCAATTTAAACCTTACAAAGAACTTACTACAAATGAATTCCATGACATCATTGCTCTTCGGTTGAAGGCTTTTGTTGTTGAACAGAACTGTTCGTATTTGGATCTTGATGGAAAGGACAAAAAGTGTTATCACTTGATTTTGCGTGACGGAAAAGGAGATGTTATTGCTACTGCCCGTATTATTCCTCCCGGACTTTCTTATGAAGAAGTGGCAATTGGTCGTGTGGTGCTCAATCCTGAATTTCGAGGAACCGGAGTTGGAATCGAAATAATGGAACGTTGTGTAAAATATGCTCATGAAGAATTTGGAATTGTTCCTATTCGTATATCCGCGCAAAAACATCTTGAATCTTTTTACAATAAAACAGGCTTCGTTTCAACGGGTAAAGAATACTTCGAAGACGAAATTCCTCATGTTGAAATGCTATTAAATCCAAATAAATGAAACATCTCTTAAGCATTGGTCTTGTTGGTGCGGTTTTGACGTCTTGTCACAACACAAATCAAACAGAAACAAATACAACAGTAACTGAATCAGCTACTAAAAGCACAAGTTCAATTGATTTGAGCTACATGGACAAAACTGTTCGTCCGCAAGATGACTTTTTTCAATTCGCAAACGGAACATGGTGTAAAGAAAATCCCGTTCCAAATTCAGAGTCGCGTTGGGGAAGTTTCAATGAACTGGATAAGCGTAATAAGGCTGTTATCAAAGAACTTTTGGCTGATGCTCAAAAAGACAATGGTAAAAAAGGCTCAGATAATCAATTGGTAGGAGATTACTACTCCTCTTACACCAATATGGCGAAGCGTAATGAGCTTGGAACAAAGCCTATTGAAAGTAAATTGATGAAAATTGATGCGATCAAATCAAAAGACGATTTGATCAAAACAATTGCTGAACTTCATAAATATGGTGTTAATACCCTGTTTGGTTTTGGTGTTGGACAAGATTTGAAAAACGTTGATGGGAACATCTCTTATTTTGGTCAAGGCGGTTTAGGATTACCAAACAAGGATTTCTATTTCAAAGAAAACAAGAAAGAAATCAGAGAAAAGTATGTTACATATATCAAAGATGTTCTTGTGCTTTCTGGTAATAACGAGGCTTACGCTGCTGAAGCTGCTAAAAAAATATTCGCTTTTGAAAACGATTTGGCCAGCGGAATGATGGCTCCTGAAGAGCTTAGAAGTCCTGAGAAAACATACAATAAAACAGCCTACAAAGATTTTCTTAAATCATTAGATCAGGCTGATATGGAGTTGTATTTTTCAAGTGTTGGAAGTCAGTCATTTGATACGATCGTTGTTGGTCAGCCTGAGTATTTGAAGACGTTAAACACCATGTTCAAAAAGACTTCTATGGATACTTGGATCCTTTACCTTCGTTGGTGCACCTTGAATACTTACGCAGATGCGTTAAGTGAAGATTGGGTGAAGTTGAATTTCAGTTTTTACCAGGGGACACTTTCAGGAAAAAAGGAAATGAAACCAATCGAAGAAAGAGCAATCGACAACTTAACTGGTTCTGTTCTTGGAGAGATCTTAGGTAAGATTTTCGTAAACAAAACGTTTTCCGAAAGTGCAAAAGTAAAGGTAAATACAATGGTTGACAACCTGTTGACCGCGTACAGAAATCGTTTGGAAACATTGGACTGGATGTCGGCTGACACGAAAAAAGAAGCTTTGAACAAATTGAATTCCATTGGAAGAAAACTGGTTTGTCCAAGCGAATGGAAAGACCTGACAATGTTGAGCATTACTTCAGAAACTTACATTGAAAATCTGGACAATATTGCACTTTATGCAACAAAGAAGAACTTCTCTGAATTGTATAAACCAGTTGACAAAAAGGAATGGGGAATGCCTGCACACATGGTGAATGCATATTACCATCCATTATTAAACGAGATTGCTTTCCCGGCTGGAATTATGCAACCTCCTTTCTTCGATGAAAATGCAGAAGACGCCGTGAATTACGGAAGAATTGGAATGGTTATCGGTCATGAGTTTACTCACGGATTTGATGACGAAGGTTCTAAATTCTCAGCTGATGGAACGTTCGCTGACTGGTGGAAAGAATCCGACAAAACCTTGTTTGAAGAACGTACAAAAATTCTAGGAGAAACATTTGGTGGATTTTGTCCGCTGGATGGTCACTGTGTGAATCCAAATTTGACAATGGGTGAAAACATTGCTGATTTAGGAGGATTGACAATGGCTTACTATGCTTACTCAATGACTGAAGAATTCAAATCAGGTAAAAAAGTAAACGGCTACACTCCTGCTCAACGTTTCTTTATTTCTTACGCACAATTGTGGAAGATCAACTATACAGAAGCAGAATTGAAAAACAGAATTGCAACAGATCCGCATTCACCAGGAATGTTCAGAGTAAACGGACCACTGATGAATTGTCCTGAATTCTTCGCTGCTTTCGATGTGAAAGAAGGTGATAAAATGAGAAATCCGGAAGGAAAGGTTGCCAAGATTTGGTAGACACTGATAACTAAAGAGGAAGGCTGTTTCGAAAGATTCAGCCTTTTTTATTTCCTGTACTATTTAGCTAAAGAGTCTCATTGAATGAAACAACATAATAAACTGCAATTCAATATGTTATAAAATAATTATTTCAACTTAACTGTTAAACCTTGATTATTTATTCTGTCTTCACCAACACTTTCTTAACAAGTCTCGTTAATTTAGCACAAACTAGCACAGATTGAAACACTATTTACTTGGAATACTAATAGGATTTACAAACATAGCATTCAGTCAGGATCCGCACCCGTTTTTCAGAAATTATACGGTTAGCGATGGAATTCCCAGCTCGGAAGTTTATCAGGTAAAGCAGGCCCGAAATGGTTTTGTATGGTTTGCTACAGGTAACGGGATCTCCAGGTTCAACGGTTATGAGTTTGAGAATTACTCCGTTAAAGACGGTTTACCCGACAACACCGTTTTTGAATTGTGCGAAGATGAGAAAGGACGAATGTGGTTCGTTACGATGTCATGTAAAATCGGATACTATTTCAATGGAAAGATTCATCCTTTCAAGTATAACGGAAAACTTCAAAAACGTTTAAAGAGCTCAAACAAAACAACATTTTATGTAGACAAATCGGGAACAGTTCATTTGGGAGTTCAGGACGATGGCGTTTACAGCATTAACAGCAAGGGGAAGATCATTCATCATCCATTGAAAAAAGGAAGTTTGAAAATCTATCAAAAAGAGAAGCACCTTGCTTTTTCCTCTAACATTTTCTTTTTCGGAGAACGTATCCGTCTATTTACAAAAAAGCAAACGCTCAACTGGTTCGTTCCAAAAAAACAAATGGAATCCATTGCTCCAAGAAACATTATCTCGCTTCATAACGGCAACAAGTTACTTTCTGTTGGCAACGATGTGATTGTACTAAAAAAAGGCGGAAAGTTTGAAACGCTTCACTTTCAGGGACCAGTTACTTGTCTTTACGAAGACAAAGATCAGGAAATCTGGATCGGTACTTATCAGGAAGGTATTTACCGATTTACAAATGGAATAAAAAGCAAACCGGAGCGTTTCCTGAAAGGAAATTCGATTACAAGTATTTTCCAGGATCACGAGGGCGGATTTTGGTTCACTACTTATGGAAACGGAGTCTTCTACTCGCCTACCAAAAAGATCCTCAATTACGATTCAGGCTGCGGTTTAATGGGAAACAACATTACGCAAATCGCTACTAACGGCAAGCAATTATTTGTTGCATCCAAAAACGGATACATCCATACGTTAACCGGAAAGAACATCTCGATTTTCAATGGTAATTTTTTACCTGGATCAACCAACGAATTGGCAAATATTCGTTTCATTCCTCAGTTGAACGAACTTTGGGTGTATGGTCATCTCAATACTTTTCGATTTGGTGATAACCGCGTAAAAAATGACTACTGTACAACATTCAACGACCTTTATTACGATCCGAAAGGGGTTGTATGGCTTACACGGATGAACTGTATAACGAAATACAATACCCGTACAAATGAGATTTCAGAATTATTCCCGAACGACAAACATGTGTGGATCAATGCCATTGAAAAATCACCTTTCGCTGACGAATTGTACATTGGCGCAATTGATGGCTTGTGGAAAATCGACCCGAACACAGATAAATCCACCTATTTAGGAAAGGCGTCACCTTTGTTACAGAACAGGATAATGGATCTTGCGTTTTTACCGAACAATTGGTTGGTAGCAGCAACAAAAGGACTGGGAATTATTTTCTACAAAAATGGGAAAGTTATTCAGATCAGTGAAAAAGACGGTTTAACAGGAGACAACGTTTACAAACTTTTTATCAAGGGTTCTACCCTGCTAGCCGCTACAGACAAAGGATTGAGTGTTATTTCAATAAAGAACAACAACCCGAAAACTTATGCTTTGCGACGCTTAACGGTTAGTGATGGCTTAGCTTCTAATGAATTAAGGGATGTTACTGTTGTTGGAAACCAAATTTATGTGGCGTCGCCGGAAGGAGTTTCCTTTTTCAACTTTAACTACTCGAATCAACGCTCATCACCGATTCAAGTCGAACTCTCTGAATTAAAAATCAATCAGCAAACAGTTCCACTGAAAAAAGCTTACCATCTAGACCATTCCAGAAATAATCTCGAAGTTCGTTTCACAGGAATAACATTTCGGAACAGCGGCAAAACCCGGTACCGCTATAAAATGAGAGGCTTGAGTGAAACATGGTTGTATACAGATAACCGTGAGTTACAGTTTACCACTTTACCGCCAAACGATTACACGCTTATTCTTTCTGCCCAAAACGACCAGGGATGCTGGGGTCCTTCTATTCGTTACCAATTTTACATCACAGCTCCATTTTGGACAACATGGTGGTTCATAGCGCTTGTTCTTTTATTCGGAATCGCAGTTTCCACATTTATTGTTCGTTACTGGTTTAGTTTGCAACGTAAAAAACAGATCCGCGAAAACGAGTTGAACAAACAGTTGACAAGTCTGAAGCTAAAAGCACTTCGTGCTCAAATGAATCCACACTTTACGTTTAATGTGATTAACTCTATTCAGCATTACATTCTTCATGCTGATGTAGAATCAGCTTACCGCTATCTAACTACGTTTTCACGACTAATCAGGTTAATACTAAGCAATTCTGAAAAAGAATACATTCCTGTTGGTGAGGAATTGAAAAGTCTGGAACTCTATCTTGAACTGGAAACGATGCGCTTTGAAAAACGATTTGATTATTCTATAAAAGTTGATCCAAACATTGACATCGGAAAGATTGAGATACCTTCCATGCTCATTCAGCCTTTCATTGAGAACAGTATCAAGCACGGCATTCTTCCTTCTGATAAAAAGGGAAATATTATCATTCATCTTAGTCGTATAGACAAACACCTGAAATGCTCCATAACCGACAATGGAATTGGACGAGCGGCCGCGGCATTGAATAAAAATGAAGGACATACTTCTTTCGGAAGCCGATTGACACATGAACGACTACAGGTAATCAACAGCCTCTACCAATATACGGTTTCAGAAACAATTACTGATCTGTACGATGAAAACGGATCACCAAGCGGAACCAAAGTTGAACTATTTATACCCATACCATGAAAGCAATAATTATCGACGACGAAGTAAAAGCGCAGGAAAATCTTGGACAATTATTGAAACTGTTTTGTCCACAAATTAATGTTATTGCAGTAGCGGATAACATTAATAAAGGCGAAGAATTATTACGTAAGCATCAGGATGTTGATCTGCTTTTTCTTGACATTGAAATGCCCAATGGCAACGGATTTGAATTGTTAAAGCGCTTCGATTCCTACACATTTAAGGTAATTCTGATCACCGCTTACGATCAGTACGCAATTCAGGCAATAAAGGCACAGGCATTCGACTATTTACTTAAACCGATTGAAATCGACGAATTGGTTGAGGCTGTATCGAGAATAGCTGAAAGCGAATCTTCACGCAGCGATAATTTCACTGAATTAAAAACCGATGCTTCACGCGAAAAGCTGGCATTACCAATGAAGGATGGTTACGTTTTTCTGAGTTTCTCGGATATCCTGAGAATTGAGTCGGATGGCAGTTACACCACGTTTTATACCCAGAATTCGGAACGTCATGTAGTATCGAAACACATGAAAGAATTTGAGCGCTTATTGCCAGCAGACCGTTTCTTTCGCTGCCACAAATCACACATCATCAATCTCGATTGTGTCAAGAAATTTGTTCGAAATGATGGTTTTTCGGTAGAACTCAACGACGGAACACTGGTAGAAGTTTCCCGCCGGAAGAAAGACGAATTTCTGGATTGCATGCAACACTAATTACTCGTGCACTAGCAATTTTGATGATCACTTTGCTCGAAGAAAAAAGATCCGCTTACCGTTCCTCAAACCGATCTGACCACAAATGGTTTGTTTCTCACCACACATAAAAAGACCACCTTTCACGTGAATTAGTCAGCGTAAACTTGCGCTCAAATGACTAAACAATTCACAATTATGAAAGTATTTACAACGTTGAAAAAAGCCTTGTTTACATTGGCTTTATTACTTCCGCTCGGAAATGCGAGCTGGAGTCAGGTGGTTGTCAGCGAAAGCTTTGAGCAATCTTGTAGTAACTATTACAACTCTTTTTACCTGGGATGTATTCCAAACTGGATCTCCACTTCAGGAACTCCCGACAACAATTCTCCTTCAGGACTTGGAACAGCTTACCAGGGAAGCAGATTTGTGAACGCCTATGCTAACTGGAATCCTGCATTGTATACACCTGCAGAACGTTCAGAAGGCATTGCATTGAACTATTCGTTTCAAGCGGGTACAACGTACAAAATTTCTTACGCAGTGAAAGGTGGATCTGGCGCAAATCCTGCAACACAAACATATACTGCAAAATGGATTTTGACAAATGGAATGGTTAATCAATCTGGTGGTTTGGGTGCGCCTCAGGAAGCTACACCAGCAATTCCTTCAGGAAGTCAACAATTACCAAACATGTCGTTTAATGGTCAAGGCTGGACAGTTAATACCCAAACTTTCACTGCTACGGCAAACTTTTCACAATTGTGGTTAAGACAATGGATGACATCATCTGTTTCTAATTCTTACATCAATGGATCTATTCAATTAGACGATTTCAAATTAGAGATCATTTGTACGCCAACATTGGCAATTACAGGAGCAAATTCTTTTTGTCAAGGTGCGACAATGAGTTTTACTGGAGCTGTAACCAACGGTTGTTCAATTACAAATAACGTTTGGACCGTAGTTGAATCGGATCAATTCGGAACACCAGCTTCAGGAGCAACAGAATGGTGGAGTCCTTGGGCAACAGGAACTCCGGGAGTATTGAATATTCCTTCAGCTTCAAGTGGTGGTCCAACTATGACATGCGGAAAATACTACAGAATCAAATTAGCGGTTCAAAACGCTTACACCAACTGGACAGAAACAACAAAGATCATTTACGTAAATTGTCCTCCAAGCTTTAAATTAAAAGGAAGCACAAGCAGAATTTGTACTGGTGAACAAGCAACATTGAATGCAACATTGAATTCAGGGAATCCTGTTAACTACACACTAAACTGGACACCAATTACACCTGCTGGACCTAGTATTTACAACGGACCTATGGCAGGAGTTGTGGCAAGTCCATCGGTTACGACAACTTATCTTGTTACCGTTACCGACAATATCACCGGATGTTCTGCATCAGCGCAATGGACCGTTACAGTTGAAAACAACGATCCGGCTTTCGCTATCACAACAAATCCTTCTAATTCTTCATACCTGCAGATAACGGCTAGTCCGTTGGTTACATCCGGACATCCTTCAGGTTTTGGTTATATGTGGTTGATCGAAGAACTGAACAGTTCCGGAACCCCGGTTTACTCAACAAATAGTAATGTTTCAACTGTTGCCCCTTGTTGGTGGACAGGAAACGGTGCTCCTACTACATTCTCTGGTTTCAACGGATTGACACAAACAACTTCTAACTCATGTTCACCTGCAAACGGAATGTTCAAGTACAATACCAGCTACCGTATTACACGTGGTGTATGGTCTACCAATTGCACGTGGGCTCAGGTTTCATACACATTGATTTACCAAAAAAGTGGTGAGTGGGTGTTTGTAGAAGATCACAAAGCACCGGATATGAGTGCTGCTGTGGCTGCCATTCAGGAGAACAAACAAATTCAATTGACCTTGTCGCCAAACCCTGCAACAGATCTAGTTAGTATTTCAGTTCATACCTCTACAACAGGAGAGTTAAATGTTACTGACTTATCAGGTCGTATTGTGTTCAGCACGAAATTAAAAGCGGGCTCAGAAATGGTTGAACTTCAAGTTGGAAACTATTCTCCGGGAACGTATTTGGTTAATGTAGTTGAAGACAACAATTTGCGATCAACAGAAAAATTAGTGATTACTGAATAAGAGTTCTATTTAAAGAAAATAGAAGGCTGTTTCGCAAGATTCAGCCTTTTTTCTGTTTTTACTCAAAAAAATCAAGAATCGGTATTTGATAATAACCACAGAGAAAATGAGAACTCAGGGGTTACTCCTACTCTGTGTACTCATTTTCTCTGTGGTTTAATTTACAATGCTATTCTCTGTTGTAGACAACAAAAAAAGCTACCCGTTTCCAGATAGCTTTACAAAGTGTTAAGTAAATTCTAGTTCAATTGAACAAGCACTTTTGTATGCTTTAGTTTTTTAACTTCCAACGATTTGCTGTAGTTCAAAATTTGATTAATGACAGCCAAAGATGGATTTGCAACCTCTTGTTGCGCGTTTTTCGAGTATTTTTTTATCATAGGCATTTTAAGACATTTCTTCCAAAACGATATTCATTTCAAAATATTGTAATTCAGTTGAAAAATTTAACAGTAGAAAAGTCAAAAAAAGCAATCCTCAAATGTCAATTGCTGGTCTTTTGTCCAGAGTCTTTTGTCTAACGTCTTTTTAACTACATTTACATTAACTCAAAACTTAATTATGAATATACCTTTACTCGTAGGAATTGGCGCAGGTGTCTTGCTCCTTCTTCTCAGCTTCATTACCGTTCAACAAGGAACAATTGGGGTTATTACTTTATTTGGTAAGTACCGCAGAATTTTGCATCCTGGACTTAGTTTAAGAATTCCTTTCTTTGAAAAAGTACATAGCAAAGTTTCTATTCAGAACCGTGCTTACGAAATGGAATTCCAGGCAATTACACAAGACCAGGCCAATGTTTATTTCAAAGCCATGTTGGTATATGCCGTACTAGACAACCAGGAAGAAACGATTAAGAATGTGGCCTTTAAATTCGTTGATGCCCGAAATTTCTCGCAGGCATTAGTTCGTACTATTGAAGGTTCAGTTCGTGGTTACGTAGCTACAAAAAAACAAGCTGAAATCCTTTTACTTCGCGGAGAAATTGTTGCCGATGTAAAAGACAGCTTAGACACAACATTAGAGACTTGGGGATTCCATTTGATCGATTTACAGTTAAACGACATCACCTTTGATTCTGAAATCACTAGCTCAATGGCGAAAGTGGTGGCTTCAAACAACTTAAAAGCTGCTGCAGAAAACGAAGGTCAAGCCTTATTGATTACCAGAACAAAAGGTGCTGAAGCTGAAGGAAACGCAATTAAAATTGCCGCACAAGCAGAGAAAGAAGCCGCACAATTGAAAGGACAAGGTATTGCTTTGTTCCGTGAAGAAGTTGCTCGCGGTATGACAGAAGCTGCTGAGCAAATGAAATCTGCGAACCTGGACACATCTTTGATCTTATTCTCTATGTGGACAGAAGCAGTAAAAGAATTTGCTGAAAAAGGAACTGGAAATGTTATTTTCTTAGACGGATCGACTGAAGGAATGGATAAAACCATGAAACAGATGATGGCCCAGAACACAATGAAGAAATAAGCATTCGTTAAAACAATAGTAGAAAAGCGGTTATCAGTTTTGGTGATCGCTTTTTTTTGAAACACATAGAACTCAATAGTTAAAACATAGTCACATAGTTTATAAATCTGATTATAAGTAAACTATGTGACCTATGTTCCTATGTGGTTTTAATAAGCCCCCCAGCGTCTTCTCAAGAACCATTCTGTCCCGAAGATTACAATCAACAGTGCAAAATACCACCACCAATCGATAATTGAAGTGTAGCCAGAATCTTCGTACTGCATGGTAGCAATATCGCTTCTATTCTCCAGGGTATTCAACAACTTCTCATAATTCGAAAGCGTATAGAAATTCCCTTCACTTTGCTTTGAAAGTTGTTGTAGCACACCAAAATCAGCTCTATTTGTCAAGCGCTCCAAAGCAATATCTTCCACAACAAAACTTCCGTTTTTGGTTGAAACCTTTCCTTTATATTTCGCTTTTGCTGTCCATTTGTATTCTCCAGGCGACAATTGTCCAAGATTTGCTTTGTAGAAATTAGTTACAGGTGAGAAATTCACTTTTTCAGACTTCCCTCCCACTTTTGTTACCTGAATATCGATCTCTGGACTTGTGATCAATTCCATGGCCTCGCTGTAAAACTCAGCTTTTGCTTCAATATCTTCCGTAACAAGGAATCGTTTTGGGAAAGTGACTCTGAAAGGATCAGAATTTTGTTTGATCGTAAGATAAAGTGAAATCTTGTTTACAAATTCCTCGAATCCGGCATTCGATTTCTTCATCATGAACTCCTTCATTTTCCAACGCCAAACACCTTCACCTAAAGTGACTGCAATTTTTGCTTTTCGTCCATTCAACATTAACAACAATGGATCTTTCTTTTCTACTGAACCCACGCGTTGTGTCAGAATCACTTCTGCATCCGACGGAACCGAAACACTTCCAAACTTCGCTTTTAATGGTGCAGCAGTTTTGAACATGGACTTACAATCATCCGTAAATTCAAATGCATTAAATCCAGAAGAAACAGAAGGGTAAACATCGTCTTGTTGTCCGGAACTATTGAACTTGAAATTCAAACCATACTGACTCAAAACATTTGAAGAACAAGTTGGACCAACGATCAACCAAACAGGAACACCTTTTTCTTTCAAAGATTGGAATAATGCTGCATTTGGCTTTGTACCGTTTTCATACCAAACCACCATACTTGGTAACACTGGTTTCAGGGTATAATTATTCGAAAACTGGGTTTCAATAACGGCGCGCTTATCCAATTCCAAAACCGAACGTAATGCTGCGATATCAGGATGTGGGGCATCTGCTAAAAACAGAATATTCGCTTTTGTATCTACAATTTCTATGTAGCAATTTTGCTGGTTGTTTTCAAAGGTAAATTCTCCCTTTTTGTGCTCAACCATTACTGTATAACGCTGATAACCTTTGTTCTTCGCATCCACTTCAAAAACCACACGTTGCTGGTCGAAGGCTGAATTTGCAGTTGCAACCGTTTTTCGTTGGATTGATTTCTCATTCTGAAGCAGAGAAACAACTATTGTCGTTCCCGGAAATTTATGTGCATCAACAAGTGCTTCGATCGGAAATGTATTGTTGACAAAAGCGACTTCATTTGTAAAAACAGATTTCAGTGATAAATCCTTTTTAGTAATTGTATCTCCAACCCCAAGCGAAAAAACAGGAGTAAATTGTAATCGGTCAGCGGCGTACATCGGATGCGCAGCTTCATTGAAGTTTCCGTCAGAGATCAGAACTACGCCACCTAAATTTCTATTGAAATAAACATCATGCAGGTATTCAAATCCACCAGCAAGATTGGTTTTCTTATCGTTAAATTCTGTTTTGGTATATGCTCTTGTTTTTTCTCCTAAACTCAGGAATTTCAAATCAAATCGATCTCCAAAACGTTCTTCGAGCGCGTTCTTAAATCCATCAACATCTTTTCGCACTTTTGCACTATCCTTATAATTCATCATTGAAGACGATTCATCTATCATCGTCACCAAAAGCGGTTTTTCTTGTCGATACGTCAAGGTTTCCCAAATCAATCCCAAGAGTAGAACCAATACAAGAAACAATCCAGCAGAGCGCAATAGGTATAAAATTCGAAGCTCTTTCTTTTCCCAGGTTGTTCGCTGTGCTGATTTATAGTAGTAATAGTATGACAATCCGAATGCAACAATCGCAAACGGAACAAGCCACCACAAAGAAAAATCTGAGAAAAATGTCATTTTTATTTATTCGTTAAGGTATAAGCAATTCCCAATCCAAGTACGGATTTAAACTGCAATCTAGGACCAACATTTCCGTCGCGGTCAACGGATTTAATATCGTCGTCGTATATCATATTCCATTGCAAACTTGCAGAAAACCATTCATTAACTTTGAATGCAAAAATGTTCTCAAGGTTGACGTCAACATTTTGTGGATTATTCAGGTAATTCGAGAAAAACTCCGCTTTTGTCTTCATTTCAATATTCTTAAAGATCTCTTTCTGAAATTTAAGGCGAAGAAACGAACCAAACTCATAACGCACCTGTTTTCCTTTCGTAATCACATTTCCTAAACCATCGTATTCTGCCTTGTCCACTCCAAAGGCCCCGGCATTTGCAAGGACTTCATCTTTGACTAATGTAATCTTTCCTGCCAATGGCGAAAGGTACATATTAAAAGCTGCACTTGGGGCGTACTCAATACCTATTGAAACATTAATGTAAGCTGGTGCCAGCCATCTTGAAATTGGAACAGAATCATTCGGAAAGGCAAAACCATCCAAACTTTGCGTTTTAAATCCGGCAGTTGCAGTATAAAACCAATTGTCCTTAAACTTCAACCCGAACGTTGAGTTGAGATCAATCTTATCGTCTGTTTTCTGTAAACCATCAGCTTTACCTGAAGAATCAATATATCTTAATCCTCCTAAAGCAAACTTCAAATCATTTGTCCACTTCATATCATACTTTTCGTATTTGATAGAAGCATCAACGAATCCTAATGCTGTAATGTTATTTCTACCTCCGGCAGCCCAGTTCACAAAAGCAGATTGAGAGCCGTTCACACCAAAAATGGTTTTAGATGTCCAGTTTTTTACAACTGTAGAATCTGTGGTTTCCTGAGCATTTACAAGTACTCCAACACACAATGCCATCACAACTAGTACAATTCTTTTCATAGAAATAATTTAGTGATTCCAATTGATGGAAAGATCGAAACAAAAATAATGGTTTAGACGCTAGTTTGAACAATAAGTTGAAGTAGTTTATTGCTTTTTAATCAACGAAAAATGAGTAAATTCGTGCTCGTAAAAAATTGAAACTATGTCGAAAGAAGTTTATATCGTTGCTGCTGTAAGAACCCCTATGGGAGCATTTATGGGTGGTTTGTCAACAGTATCTGCAACAGATCTGGGAGCTGTAGCAATTAAAGGTGCTTTGGATAAAGGTGGTGTGAAGCCAGAATTAGTGAATGAAGTTTTCATGGGAAATGTACTTCAAGCTGGTGTTGGACAAGCTCCTGCAACTCAAGCTGCTTTGGCAGCAGGTCTTCCAAACACAGTTCCAACTACCACTATTAATAAAGTATGTGCATCAGGAATGAAAGCTGTGATGCTTGGAGCTCAATCAATTCTTGCTGGTGATAACGAAATCGTTGTTGCAGGTGGAATGGAAAACATGAGCATGGTTCCACATTATGTTGACGGTAGAAACGGAACTAAATTCGGAAATATTACCATGTTGGACGGAATTACAAAAGACGGTTTGTTGGATGTATATTCTAAAGTACCAATGGGAACTTGCGCTGAGGCTTGTGCAAAAGAATACAATTTTACTCGTGAAGATCAGGATAACTTTGCAGTTACTTCTTACAAACGTGCTGCTGCAGCATGGGAAGCTGGAAAATTCGATAACGAAATCGTTCCTGTATCTGTTCCACAACGTAAAGGAGATCCAATTGTGATTTCTAAAGACGAAGAATATACAAACGTGCATTTGGATAAGATTCCAACTTTACGTCCCGCTTTCGATAAAGAAGGAACAATTACAGCTGCAAATGCATCAACTTTAAACGATGGTGCTTCAGCTTTGATCTTGGCTTCAAAAGAAGCTGTTGAAAAACACGGTTTGAAAGCAATTGCAAAAATTGTTAGTTACGCTGATGCTGCTCAGGACCCACTTTGGTTTACAACAGCACCTTCAAAAGCAGTTCCAATTGCTTTGGCTAAAGCTGGTTTAACAACTGCAGATGTTGATTTCTGGGAATTGAACCAGGCATTCTCTGTGGTAGGATTAGCAAACACAAAGATCTTAGGATTAGATCCTGCAAAAGTAGACGTAAATGGTGGAGCTGTAGCTCTTGGTCACCCACTTGGAAACTCCGGATCTCGTGTTTTGGTAACACTAATTAACGTATTGAAACAAAACAACGCGAAAATTGGTGGAGCTGGAATTTGTAATGGTGGCGGTGGTGCTTCTGCAATGATCATTGAGAACTGCTAGTCAATAGATTAACCGGTTTTAATAATACTTCTAAACCCTGTACCCCTTGTGGATACAGGGTTTTTTGTTAGACTTTTCACATAATATGCACGCATAGCATTCATCTACATTAATCTTCCATTGGTCTATTTTTAGTTACAAGCTGGTCGAATTTTTCTTGTACTGCTCAACCAACTTTCATAAATTATCAATACTTCTACTACTAAATGGATGCGCTATGAATACGCTACTACAACATCGCGCCTGTATTTTAATGATTATGTTAGGTACATTCTCTACACAGGCATCTTTTGCTCAGTCTGCATGCCCCAATGCAGATTTCTCAGCTCTCAATTTTAGCAGCTGGGAAGCGTACTACGGAACTTATAACATGCCCGATATGATGGGTGGAACTTCCGCAACACGACACACCATTTTTTCGGCTCCGGGAATTGATCCGTTTACATGTGGTGGTTTATCTGTACTTCCTCCGGGTGGAACAAGTTCTGCACGATTGGGAAATTCAAACACTGGTGGCGAAGCTGAAAGGTTGCGCTACGGACTAACTGTTGAAGCCAACAATGCGTTATTTGTTTACAAATATGCTGTTGTGCTTGAAAATCCAGACGATCATGACCCAACAGAACAACCAGAATTCTCAGTTCGCTTGTTAGATGTAAATGGAAACCCAATTGGAGGCGCCTGCGGAACCTATGTTGTTTATGGTGGGCAAGCCGGTCAAAACTTTAACAATTGTGGAAGTGTTACATGGCTTCCGTGGACAACTGTTGGAATTGACTTAACAGCTTATATGGGACAGCAAGTTTACATTGAGTTTACAACAAAGGATTGTAGTTTAGGCGCCCATTTTGGCTATGCATATATTAGTGCAGGCTGCGGTCCTCTTGAACTACAAATGAACTATTGCGCGGGTGATCAGATCATTTCCATGGAAGCACCAACCGGATTTCAGAACTACACATGGAATCCTGGTAATTTAACTGGTCAAACCATTAACGTTCCCACTCCTGCAGATGGAACTGTGTATACGTGTACGATGTCAACATTCTCCAATCAGGGAAACTGTTCTGTTGATGTGAATGTTACGGTTGCACCAACAATTGTGAATGCAAACTTCCCTCCTGGCGCAGCTTGTGTTGACAATAACTTACTTTTCCTTGATTCATCAACAGTGAATAATGGAACTATTACCAATTGGATCTGGAATTTTGGAGATGGAGGAACTTCGAACGCTCAGTTTCCAAGTCACTCTTATACAACTGGCGGATCATATACTGCTCAATTAATTGCTATTTCAGATCAGGGATGTTCTGATACAATAACACAACCAATAACAGTAATGGCTTTGCCAACGGTTAATTTTTCTTTCTCTGGAACTTGTAATACAGATACTACAAGTTTTGTAAACTCCTCGACGGATGTTTACCCGCTCACTTTCGAATGGGATTTTGGTGATAACGCTACTTCTACCGAAACTTCTCCCAATCATTACTACGTAAACGCTACAAATTACACTGTCACATTAACTGCAACGTCGACGGAAGGTTGTGAAAACAGTACAACTGAGATTACACAGATTTTTCCATTGCCGAACGTTGATGCTGGTCCCGACATGAGCATTTGCCACTACGCTACTTTGGTGTTAAACGCAACAGGTGCCAACACTTACTCTTGGTCAAACGGAATGGCCAATGGAACAACATTTACACCAGATCCTGGAGACTTTGTGGTTTCCGGAACGGATGGAAACGGTTGTACTAATTGGGATACTATGAATGTCGCATTTTTCGCCATAAGCGAGGTGGATGCTGGCCCTGACATTGAACTTTGTGCCAATGTGCCTACCGTTCTTAACGCCGTTGGAAGCGTCAATTACAACTGGCTGGGGGGACAGCAAAACAATGTTGCCTTCGTCCCTCCACTTGGTACTTCCTTTTATGATGTAATTGGAATTGACAACAACGGATGTTCCGACACTGATCAGGTTGCGATTCTGGTTCATCAACTCCCTAATGTTGACGCAGGTCCGGCTCAGGTTATTTGTCAGAATAGTCCAGTAACTCTTTCGGGCACGGGAGCAGCAATGTATGCGTGGAACAATGGAATCCAAAACAACACGCCATTCACTCCTACTATTGCGAGTTTTTACACGGTAACCGGAACTGACCAATATGGTTGTACTGCTTCTGATTCAACTTTTGTATCGTTTGAACAGGCACCTGTTTTAACCGGAACATTTTCGGTCACTAGTGGCTGCGTTCCTTTAGATGTTCAGTTCACCAATAACTCCGGAACAGCTAACAGTTGTGTATGGACAGTTTCTGATGGAAATTCAGTTTCGGGATGCAATTCCTGGTACACTTTTGAAAACGATGGCTGTTTTGACATCACGTTAACAAGTACTTCTGCAATTGGATGTGTGTATGACACTACTTTCACATCTGCCGTTTGTACTTATCCGCTTCCAAATGCTTCATTCCAACCAAGTCCCTACTATATGTTGGAAACTTCACCTGTGACTAACATGAACAACAGTACTTTAGGCGCTGTAAGTTACATCTGGAATTTTGGAGATGGGGCTGGATCACAAGAATTTGAACCTACTCATATTTACCCGGAAGAAGTGGGAACGTATGAGATTGTACTTACTGCTACTTCAGATCACGGATGTGTTGATACCGCTATGGCGACCGTCTATGTAGAAGAAGATCTAATCTACTATGTTCCGAATACATTCACTCCGGATGGAGATGGCAATAACGATGTTTTCAGACCTGTAATTACTTCAGGAATGGATCCGAATTATTATCACTTCTACATTTTTAATCGCTGGGGCGAAGCTGTATACGAATCTGAAGACATTGAAGGTGGATGGGACGGAACCTTCCGTGGTCTTGTAGCTCAAGATGGTACCTACACATGGAAAATAGAGTTTAAGTCGACCGTTAGACGACGCGTTGACAATGTAGTTACCGGACATGTGAATATTCTGAAATAACCCGAATTTGCCTTTGACTTTTAGGTGGTATGAATAAATGTTAAAGGCAGCAGGGATTACCCAATTTCCGAATCACAGGGATAAACACGGCGCTTAGGTGTCGTGTTTGTTTTTTTGTATCTCCCACTGACGGACACAGAAGAACACAGATGAATTGAAACAAAAATCTCCCGCAGAGTGCGCGAAGGACGCAGAGAATTATAGTCACTCCAACGGAAGAATACGGATAAATGTATTCCCTCAGAGTTCGCAGAGTATTTGAATTATAAGATATGTGGACAATCATTGGACCTATCCCATTAGTATCTTATTAAAGGGAGCCTTTCAGCCTATTAAATTTAGATCTTTGCGGTCTTCGCGCACTTCGCGGGACGCATTAGGCTTTAACAGCTTTCACCACTTCCTCGTAAAGTTCTTCGTAAATAGGTAGTACTTTTTCCAATTTAAACTCAGATGCTCGTGTTAATGCTGCCTGACGGAATTGTTCCAACGTTTTGGTATCACGTAGAATTTCCAATGAGTATTTCGCCATATCTTCAACATCTCCCACATTGGATAAATAACCCGAAACACCATGAACGTTCACTTCCGGAATTCCACCTGTATTTGAAGAAACTACAGGAACTCCTTCGGCCATTGCCTCTAAAGCTGCCAAACCAAAACTTTCCGTTTCAGAAGGAAGTAAAAACAAATCAGAGAGTTGTAAAATAGAACTTGCATCACGTACTTTTCCGGTGAATCGTACTTTATGACAAACATCCAGTTCACGAGCTAAACGTTCAGCTCTAACGCGATCGGGACCATCGCCACAAAGAATTAATCGTGCTGGAATTTCCTTTTGGATCAAATGAAATGTTCGAATCACATCTTCCAAACGTTTTACCGGACGGAAATTGGAAACGTGACAAATGATCCGCTCTTCGTCGTAAGCGTATTGTCGACGTTTTTCCATATTGATCTCTGGTAACTCATCGGGTACATGAATAAAGTTAGGAATCACGTGTATCTTTCTTTTTGTAGAAAAATGCGTCAATGTATCCCTCATTAAACTACTGGAAACTGCAGTAACCGCATCCGAAGCATTCAAACAAAATGAAATTACCGGCTCAAAAGACGGATCTCTACCAACCAAGGTAATATCTGTTCCGTGTAGTGTTGTGATAAATGGAATATCGATTCCCTGCGACTTCAAAATTTGCTGCGCCATAAAAGCTGCGGAAGCATGAGGAATAGCATAATGTACATGAAGTAAATCGAGGTGTTCGTATTTTACAACGTCAACCATTTTACTTGCCAATTCCGTTTCGTAAGGCTGATATTCAAACAAAGGATAATCGCTTATGCTCACCTCGTGGTAATAAATATTCTCTCTAAAACTCCCCAATCGAACGGGTTGTGAATAGGTGATAAAATGGATTTCGTGACCTTTCAAAGCCAAAGCCTTACCCAACTCTGTTGCCACTACTCCACTTCCTCCAAACGTTGGATATAATACGATTCCGATTTTCATTTTTTCCGATATTAAGACTTCCGGACCTTAAGATATTGAGACAATAAAATCTGAATATCTTCAAATCCTAACACATCAAAATTATGCATTAAGTATGTACTTTTTTCAAGTTTAGAATGATTGTTTCAACATCTGGTTTTTAGGATTGCAACCATGGTAACTATTTTTATTAATGATCAATTATGAATGCTTTAATTATCAAGAGAGTTGGCTCTTTGGAGTCTCTTAATAATTCCTAATTGATAATTCTATTTAGTTCTATTCTTGTAGGCTTCATAAATCACCTTCTGAATATTCGTTCTGATGTTCATATCACGAATTTTCCAATTGTCTGCATTCGGTGAAACACGATTCGACAAGAAAACATAATTGATCTGATACGTTGGATCTGCCCAAGCCAAAGTTCCCGTAAATCCGGAATGACCAAAACTTGCCAATGACGTTAGGTTACTTACCGGACCACCAGAACCATCAGGAGAGGGCTTATCAAAACCTAAACCTCTTCGGTTTCCTGGACAAAACTGACATTTCGTATAAGCTTCAACAACATCTTTATTGATGATCGACAACGAACCAACTTGCCCCTTATTCAACAACAATTGCATTAAAGCTGCCAAATCTGTTGCATTAGAAAACAATCCTGCATGACCAGCTACTCCTCCCATCATTGCTGCTCCCGGATCATGAACATATCCCTGAACCACTTGTTTTCTGAATTCCTTGTCATTTTCTGTCGGTGCAATTTGTCCAACCGGGAATTTACGCAAAGGCAAATACGTCATGTGTTGCAATCCAAGTGGTGCATAAATTTTTTGCTGAACAAAATCTTCCTGTCCCATTCCACTCGTCTTTTCAATGAACTTATTGAAGAAATAGTAGCTCAAATCGGAATACTCATATTTCTTCACTCCCGACAACGGAGCTTCCGTAATCGTTTTGAGAATGGTTTTCCAATAATCGGTTTTGATATAAATTCCTTTTGCAACCTGTGTTTCGTAACCAACTTCTTTTTGCTTTTTGTAGATTGCAGGATCCAATTCACCATCCTTCAAGGTCTTCTTATAGAACGCAATCCAAGGTGTTAATCCAGCCTGATGCGTTAATAGATCATTTGCTTTCAATGCAGCATAAGGCGTATTGGAAACATATTCAGGAACCAATGTTCCTAACGTACTTGTTGCATTGAACTTCCCTTCTGAATCTAATTTCATCAATGAAACCGTTGAAGAAGCAATTTTCGTAATCGATGCGATATCATAGATATGTTCGTTTGTTACCGAATCTTCGCTTTCGTAAGTCAGTTTACCATATGATTTCTGATGAATGACCTTTCCTTCTATTGCAACAACAATCTGACATCCGGGAAATGCCTTGGCTTCAATAGAATTCGCTACAATCTGATCGATTTCTTCCATCTTTTTAGATGATATTCCCAATTCCTCAGGAACTGTATATTTCAAACGGCCATTTCCTTTCACTTCAATTCCAGTTCCCTTTGTCCAGGTAGAATTGATAGTCGTCTCCAATTTTCCCTTCACATCAAAAGCACCCATGATGAATTGTGCAACACGATCTTGCATTGCATTGTGATTTTCATGCGCCAAAACACATGCATCAACAGTTGAAGGAAGTGTATTCGTCTCTTTTAAAACCAACTGATTACCGAAGAAAACCACACAAACTTTATTTTGTTCTGGAAGCAAGTCAGCTACTTTTTGCCAACTACCAAAACCATAATTCCCCTTGTCACGCTGTGTTGTAGCATGTAAATCAAGAATGATTGTTGCATCAGATGAAAACTTCACTTTTGGCAAACGTTCCAACGCTTCTTCAACCGTGAAATAGCGAATTTGCTTTACTTTTCCATAACTATTCAATCGATCATCAAAAGCTACCGGATGCATTCCAACCGCAATGTGAACCACTTCTTTCGACAAGTCATCAATTGGTAAAGTCTGATTATCGTTCTTCAAAACGGTGATTGCCTTTTCACAGATCAAGCTTTCCACCAATGTTCTTTCGTTTTTACTGTGATTACTTTTGTATGTTTCTTTCTCCTTAATTGCTCTATACTTTGCTCGTAAAACGCGTTCACAATGTTCGTTGACTTCAGTCATTGAAATTTTTCCGGCAGTCACTTCAGACGAAATCTTCTCAATTGATTCTCCAACACTTTCAGGAAACAACAAAACATCACATCCAGCTTTATATGCCTTTACAACAACATCCGTTTTTCCATAAAGACTTGTTACCGCCCCCATGTTCAATGCGTCAGAAACAACTAATCCATTAAATTTCAACTTTTTACGTAAATAATCTTTAATCACAGGTTCAGATAGAGAACTTGGTGTTCCACTTGGATCAAGAGCGGGAACTTTAAGGTGAGCAACCATTACCGCATTTGTTCCGGCAGTGATTCCCGATTTGAAAGCAGGAAAGTCTGTTTTCTCAAATTCAGCAATTGTATGATTAACTGTTGGTAAACCAATATGAGAATCCATTTTTGTGTCGCCATGTCCGGGGAAATGTTTAATGCACGACAAAACAGGCGTTTCTTCCATTCCTTCTACGAAAGCAGCAGTTTGAGCAGCAACTTTGTTGGGATCAGAACCAAAAGAACGGAATCCAATTACGGGATTTTCACTTTCAATATTCACATCAGCATCCGGAGCAAAATTCATATGAATTCCCATCTCCATGCACTCTTCACCCATTAATCTACCTAAACGACGAGTTAAACCCGGATCATTAGCTGCTCCAACAGTGGTTAAGTACGGAAATCGCTCTGTGTCTGACAAACGCATTGCTGTTCCCCATTCCGCATCCATTCCATAAAGAAGTGGCAATTTGGTTCTATTATCGAATTGTGTAATTGCTTTTTGAAGATTCTCCTTTTCGCCTTGAAAGAAGATAATTCCGCCAATTTTATCGTCTGTGATCATGGCATTCACCTCATTCAAGTGATCTTGACCTTTGTTCGACCAACAAGCGACCATGAACGATTGCGCAATCTTTTCTTCAAGAGATAATTTCGACAACTGCTCTTTTACCCACTGATCTTCCGTTTGGGTTATTTTTATTTTCTGATCGGTTGACTTATGTGGAAGTTTTGTCACGGCTACCAATAATGTGGCAGACAAACCACTGACAAGGCAATAAACAAGGAATCTACTCATTTCTAATTCGAGATTTTACCTTGCAAAAATACAGAATTTAATGACGAAATCTGTCGCAATGTCAGTTGTTGACAATTGGAACGAGAATTGTTAAAAATAGAGCCGTTACACTGTGTATTTCTGCTAATTTTGCAGGTAATGCCGTGTACAATACAGCAATTTTATGTCAGACATCATTCGTTTATTACCAGATCACATTGCCAATCAAATTGCAGCAGGAGAAGTTGTTCAACGACCTTCCTCTGTTGTTAAAGAGTTGATGGAGAATAGTATAGATGCTGGAGCAACGAAAATTGAGTTACACATTTTAGATGCCGGACGAACTTCCATTCATATTGTTGATAACGGAAAAGGAATGTCGTTTATGGACTCAAGAATGGCATTTGAGCGACATGCAACAAGTAAAATTGCCCATGCAGATGATTTGTTTGCACTGAGTACCAAAGGATTTAGAGGTGAAGCCTTAGCTTCTATTGGTGCAATTGCTCATGTAACATTAAAAACCAGACGAAAGGATGACGAAATTGGAACTGTTCTTCAAATGGAAGGAAGTGATGTTAAACGTCATGATACAGAACCATGTGCGCCCGGATCTTCTTTCGAAGTAAAGAACTTGTTTTTCAATGTTCCGGCGCGGCGAAATTTCCTAAAATCAGATCAAGTAGAAATGCGTCATATTTGCGATGAGTTTGAGCGTATAGTTCTCGCACATCCAGATCTGACATTCAAACTTACACACAATAACAATCAGATTTATTACCTGGAAGCAGCTCCTTTACGTAAACGTATTGTAGACGTTTTTGGAAAAGGATTTAACGACAAACTGGTTCCAATTGTTGAGCAAACTGATATTGTCAAAATTGAAGGATTTGTTGGCAAACCTGAGGCTTCGAAGAAATCACGCGGAGAGCAATTCTTTTTTGTAAACGATCGGTTTTTCAAAGATACTTACTTCAATCATTCTGTTGCTTCGGCATTCGATCAGTTGTTAGATGCTAAGCACTATCCAAGTTATTTCTTGTATTTGACCATTAATCCTAAAGCGATAGATGTGAACGTACATCCTACGAAAACAGAGATCAAATTTGAGGAAGACAAAGCCATTTACGCTATTTTGAAAAGCGCAGTTCGAAATGGTTTGGGTAAATTTAATATTACACCAACGCTTGATTTTGATAGAGAAGCAAGCTTCGATTTACAGTATTCTACTTTAAGTGATATTCCAAAACAACCTGAAATTAAAGTAAATCCGAACTATAATCCGTTTACAAATACACGCCCTACTCCAGGTTCAGGAACAACGTCAAATGGTTTTACTTCCACGTCAAGTTTAAATAAGCAAGGCTTCGGGCAGCAAAAAGAATCCAAATGGGAGAATTTCTGGGAAAACGAGGAATTGGAAGAGGTTACAACTGAAGTTGTTCAGCAGCAATTGGACGTGGAAATTTCTGAAATTCAAAAACCATTCATTGTAAAAAACAGTTTCATCATTGCCAATCACAGTTCAGGATTAATGGTTGTTCAAGCCAGAAGAGCTCAGGAACGCTTGATTTACGAACAAATGATGACTGGATTTATGTTGAATCCATTAGCTTCACAGCAACTGATATTTCCGCTTGACAAAGTATTTAGCACTCAGGAAAAACGCATTTGGGAGGATCATGCAACCACTTTAAGTCGAATTGGATTTACGTGGACGTTTGAAGAGGAAACATTCCTTTTAAGCGGAATGCCAGCTATTCTGGATGAATCAACCGTTATTTCTTGTATTGATAAATTATTGGAACAATTCCAAATGCAGGAAGTGGATAAAGGTGAAGTAGCGCATGCAGTAATGGCTCAATTGGCCTTTGCCGGAAGTATGTCGTTTAAAACGCCAATGGAAGAAGCTCAAATTCAACATTTCTTAGAACAATTATTTGCTTCAAGTGAGCATCAATATAGCCCATCAGGGAAAAAGATCATCTCATTTATTAGTAACGAACTCATTTTACAACTCTTTTAGTCATGTTTGGCAATTTAACAACTGTAGTTAAGAACCTGTTGATACTGAATGTATTGATGTTCATTGTGACTCAGATTCTCAAAACAAAAGGGATCTATTTGGAGAACATTCTAAACATGTACCCTGTTAATTCCCCACTATTCCAACCCTATCAGGTTATCACTTCCATGTTTATGCATGCCGATATCATGCATTTGGTCTTAAACATGTTCGGACTTGTGATGTTTGGAACCATTCTGGAAAAGGTTTGGAGTGAAAAACGATTCTTCATCTTCTACTTTGCTTCCGGAATTGGTGCAATGATACTTTCTCAGGCATTTGGCATCTATGAAATTCACCAGGCTAAAAACGAACTTATTTCTGTTGGAATTCCCCCTGATGTGATTTACAACCAAATCAACAATTCTTCATCCATGTATTCAAACATGGTTTCTTTTCAGAACTACTCCGATCCTGTTTTAGAGTCTAAAGTATTGCATTATGTAAACATGATCACAGGTGGAAGTTTAGGTGCGTCGGGAGCAATTTTCGGTGTTTTAGCCGGATTTGGGATCCTATTCCCCAATACTGAATTGCAAATGATCTTTCCTCCTATTCGAGCGAAAGCAAAGTATTTCATTATTGGATATATGATTTTGGAAATTGCCTTGTTCTACGCTAAATTGAAAGACGACAATGTGAATCACTTAGCCCACCTTGGTGGAGCAATCGTAGGGGCAATCATTGTACTTTATTGGAGAAAACGTTCGAATAATTTTTATTAATAGGTATGAGCAATCCGTTTTTAAATGAACTTCGTTACCAATTGAGTAAGAAATCTTCGTTGATTCTTCTTATTCTCATTAATTTATTTGTCTTTCTCGCTATCGGGATCACGATGACAATTGGGCACTTATCTAAAGCTGATGGGCCTGTTAGTGAACTTCTGATCAAAATCTTCATGTTGAATGGTTCACCCAAAGGTTTTTTACATGCGCCATGGGGAATTGTTACAAGTATATTCGCGCATTTTGACGTTCTTCACTTTTTGTTCAACATGCTCTTTCTTTATTTTTCTGGAAGAATGTTCTTGCAGTTTTTTACATCAAGAAGACTGTTACATCTTTATGTAGTTGGAGGAATCGCAGGAGGTTTACTGGAAATTGCGGCACATTCTGTTTTTCCTGGTTTAAGCGGACATGAAACCGTAATTGTTGGAGCTTCAGGTTCTGTAATGTCCATTTTTATGGCTATGGCATTCTATAAACCCAATCTTGAGATCACATTGTTCGGAGGCATTAATATTCGACTGATTTTAATTGCTGGTATCTACCTGTTACTCGACGTTGTGGGACTGGCGAACGATGACGGAACTGCACATTTTGCACATTTAGGTGGTGCATTAATTGGTTTTTTATCGGTAACTAACTTAAATTCGTCTAGAAATATCATCAATATGTCGGAATCATTTGGACAACGGTTTAAAAAATTCTGGTCGGGAATTTTTAAGCCCGGACCTCGAATGAAAGTTGAAAGAGGCGGCAGACCAAAAACGGATGAACAGTTCAATTTGGATAAAAAAGCGCGTCAGGAGAAAACAAATAAGATTTTGGATAAAATTTCAAAGTCTGGATATGAATCGTTGAGTAAAGCAGAGAAGGAATTTTTGTTCTCTCAAAGTCAGAAATAAAGCATTAATGAGCGCTTGGTACAAGAAAGTATTTCGATTCCGTACTATACTGGTTATTCTCAGTGTGACGGTTTTGTGCTGTCTTTTCCTTGCTTATTTATGTCCGTATGTTCACCCCGACACGCTTGAGATCCTTCCTTTCTTTGGATTGATCTATCCAGTAATTATCATTGCCATTTTCGTACTCATCATCATTTGGGCTTTTCAAAAATCGAGATGGGCACTTGTTTTACTTGGCGGAGTTTTATTAGGCGGAACCTTACATTTCAGAACATTGACTTTTGGTTCCGAAGAGGAAATTCCGAAAGGTGCCAGTACCTTCAAAGTAATGAGCTACAATGTACGCTTGTTTGATGTTTACAATGAAGATTTTGAAGCTGGAAAAGAAAACAGAGATTCCATTTTTGCATATATCCATCGGGCGAATCCAGACATTGTTTGCTTTCAGGAATTCTATTATCAGGATAAACCTACGCGCTATATCACGAAGGATACGATCATGAAATTACTGAACGTGAATTATACGCACGAGCGTTATTCGCGCAACAGATACAAAAAGCAAAATTTCGGGATTTGCATGATGTCGAAATACCCTATGATTGCTCAGGGTGATGTAATGTTTGAAAACTATGCAAGTACTGATAATTATTGCATTTTCGCTGATATTGTAAAAGGAAAAGACACCATTCGCGTATACAACATTCATTTACAATCCATCAAACTTCAGCAAGAGGATTATGCCATGTTTGGAGAAAAGAATGCGCAATCTGGCGGACAGAAATCGACCGCACGTTTACTTTTCGAGAAGTTAACCATTGCATATCCAGCTCGCGCCGAACAGGCAAAACGAGTTGTAGAACACGTCGAAACATCACCTTATCCGGTAATCATTTGCGGCGATTTTAACGATACGCCAATGAGTTACGTTTACAATCAATTCAATAAGAATTTAGTAGATTCTTACCGCGAGTCCTGCTTTGGAATTGGTGTAACGTACGCTGGAAAAGTCCCGGCCGGAAGAATAGACTATATCTTCCATTCACCAAGTCTGCAAGCAAGTAAATTCAAAATTCAAAAAACGGCTTATTCTGATCACTTAGCGGTGATGTGCGAGATTTGGCGGAAGAAAGAGGAGTGATTAGGAATTCGTAATTGTTTCTGAACTTCTTTTCGACGATTTTACGTATCTTAAAGATATGACTCACTACAACTCTATTCTGAATAATCGACAATCCATACGTTTGAAAAGATTTGATTATTCCATTGAAGGCTCCTATTTCATAACACTTTGCGTACAAGACAAAATTCAACTATTCGGGGAAATCATTGATGAGGAAATGAATCTTAATGAATTCGGGAAAATTGCAGAACAGGAATGGCTGAATACGCTAAATATTAGAAACAACATTGAATTACACGAATTCATTGTGATGCCTGATCATTTTCACGCTATTATCGAAATTACTTTTCAAAAGGGAAATAACGCTACTCAAATCGGTGACTTCAAATCCCCTTCACAAACAATCGGATCAATTATTAGAGGATATAAGATCGCTACTACCAAGCAGATAAAAGATAGATTAAAAGAGATTTTGCCAGAATCCTATAGTACGGGCGATTTGCAATTCGCCCCAACGACGAAAATCTGGCAAAGAAATTACTACGAACACATCATTCGATCTGAAGCGGATTACAATAGAATTACAGAATATATCAGGGATAATCCTGCCAACTGGAAGAAAAAGATATCTTGCTCAAAGCTCTGAATAAAACCCAAGCAAAGCTTCTCCGACTGTTTTTATCTGAAATTTAGTTTCAAAAAGTACACGTGCGTTTCTACTTAGTTTCTCACGGAGTTCTTTAGATTCAAAACAGGCAATTATCGCGTTGCAAAATTCTTCTGGAGTATTGGCAATTAGAATATTTTCTCCAGATTTACAATCCAGTCCCTCTGCTCCTTTTGAGGTTGAAACAATTACTTTACCCAAAGCCAATCCTTCAATAATTTTCACTCTAATTCCACCGCCCGAAAGCAATGGAACAATCATTATTTCCTTATCAGATTGAAATTCTATTGCGCTCTCTACTTCACCTTCTATAATTAATTGATCATTGGAATACTGAATTAGATTATCAGGCATATTCTTTCCAGCAAAGTGAAACAGAATTTGTTTATTTCTTTTTCTGACTTCCGGTAGTACATGCTTCAAAAACCAATCAACTCCTTGTTTGTTCGGCAACCAATCCATTGAACCTAAATGGTAAACTACAGGTTCAGCATTTGTTATTTTCGTAGTACTTTGGACGTCTTCTATGGCAATTGGTATTACTGAACATGGAATGTTTTTCATATAATTTTCAAAGGACAACAGATCTTCATTCGACAAACAGATCAAGGCATCAATATTATTCAAAACTTCAATCTCTTCTTTCTTTAATCTATCGACCATTTTTTGCAGATAGATTCGCTTAATAAAGCTTAGGTTAGATGTCTGCAGATACGATTTCCAAAGCTGATGCTCTACATTCTGGGCTCGAAGCACAATTTTTCCTTTGGAATATCTCCGTATAACTTCAATGTAACTACCAAGATAAATATGCTCTATCTGAATAATATCGAAGCTTTCATTAGAAAGCACTTCTTCTAACTTCAACTCGAAGAGTTTTGAATCGAAACGCTCGGTAAAATAAGATCTTGAAGAAAATAAGTTGAAAAAAGCATCGATCAACTTGATTCTATTGTCAATTTTAACGGATTCAAACCTAGTCTGAGTTCTGAAACTTTCAGGAACTAAATCAGGATTATCTCCATTCTTTATTTGACACATTGCGAGTACCTTCAGATCTACTTCTTCGTTACTCATTAAACTCAAAGCGGCATTAGAGAGCGAATATGCTCCACCATCATTTCGGGGGAATGGAATTTTATAACAAAGCTGTAAAACTTTCATTTTTTTTACTTCAATTTATTCCACATAGTACTCCTGTCCCGCCCCATTAAAAATTGAAATATTGCAATTCCGAAACACCATTGAATGTATGTAAATTGAAACATCATTCTTCGAATTGTGGGTAGAATCAAAAATATCAGTAAAAGCCCTGCACATATAATCGGCAAGAGAAAATGACTTTTAAAAATGAGTATTATCAAAGCGGCTGCAAGAATCATAAGTGAAAATGGCAATACCAGTTTTAAATATTTGAACACTAAAAATTCTAATCTTTTTCCCAAGGGTATTGACCAAATAAGTTTGAAATGATTGGAGAAGAAAAGCAATAATCCCCTCGCCAACCTCATGATACGATCTTTCTGATAATAGTCGTTAAAATGAACGTCGTAGATAATTGCATTTGGATCCTGAACCAGGCGTTTTCCTTGCTTCAGTATTGATACTGTAACGAACAGATCATCGAAAAGAATATCATTAGGTATCGTTTTAAAACAATCTTTGCGCTGAGCATATAGTGCTCCAAAAACATTTAGTCCTGATGATTTTTCACTCAATTTAATTGCTAATTTATTCAGCAATGAACGTGTTAATGATGGTTGAGAAGAATTTTTGGTATCGACTAAGGTACTGGTTACCAATCCAATTTCATCATCAGAAAAATGATGAATCAATAACGGAACGGAACCTGGTTCAATCAATTGACGGCAATCTGAAAAAACCAATAATTTATGCCTAGATTGTTCTACGGCGTAGTTCACCCCTTCAATTTTAGAAATACGCTCTTCAAAAACAAACGATCGAATACGTTGATCTGAAGCATATTTGTTTATTATATCGTTTGTTCTATCAACAGAACCACCACTAACGATGATGATTTCCGAACCTTCAATCCAGTTATCGAATCGAAGTAAATCCTGAATTCTCTGTTCAATGAATTGTTCTTCATTAAAGCACGATATGATAATGCTAACCGGTTCGGTGTATCCTGTTTTTTCAACTTTCGATTTTACACTTTTTCCAAAATACAGTACAAATAGTACATAGAACAACAAGATCAAAATCGGCAAACACCCAGCAAGAAACAATATGTAGCACCAAATCATTGTCTTATCTTTTTAATCGTTTAAGCACCCCACTAATTCTATTTAGTTCAAGCGCAAAAAAGGACAAGACACTTCGTTTCAATAAATAGGTTTTCTTTCCTTTTAACAGCGATTCAAATTCACTTAAACTCATGGTTGACTTTACGTTCAATCGATGCTGAATGAATAAATTCGGATCATAATTTAACTTTGATCGTGTTGAAAACACTGTGTAGTATCCACTATTTCTTAGCGTTTTCAAACTTCTCCTTCCATAGACTCCAAAAGGCAAAGCAAAATAAGTGGTTTTAATATTCAGTTGTTCATCAATAATTTCCTTAGAGTCTCTGACTTCGTAATTCAGTTCATCCTGCAAAAGAGAATACAGGGGTTTATGCGTCATTCCATGCGACCCGATTTCAACATTCGCAGACATCATGGATTTTAGTTCATTCCACTTTAGTGAACCACTGGATTCTACTTTTTCAACGACAGGAAATACACTGAAAGGAAATCGTCGTTTTTTGAGTTCAGGAAGAGCATAATCTGTTACAGAAGAACATCCATCATCAAAAGTGAGCGCAATATAAAATCCGTTGGAAAGATTACCAGACAACCAATCTTTTAAAGCGATTACAGGGGTTTTAGATTTTTCAATAAGCTTGAGTTGATATCTAAACTGAGAAAAAGGAAGATCAAAAGCACTCCATTCATCTTTCGAAGTTTCGATTACGATTTTGTGGTAATTTAGAATTAGAAGGCTTTTCATTTCAATGCAAAGATGACCACATATCGTGAAAGTTGGAAATTATCTAAATCGATTTTCATTTTTAAGCACATAATGCTAATCTGCAAATCATCAAATCTACCCACGTGAAAACCAACTAACAATGAGGAATCCTTAAAAATTTCACGTTTTTTTGAAGAAAAAATATCCTTTGTTGGGTTTTTACGTTGTTGTAAATATTTACATTTAGGATATGAAACGCACTACTGGTATTCTTTTTTTAACCGCCGGGTTAATTGTATCTTCTTGTTCATCCAATTCTGTAGATAAGGAAAGTCTTGTTGGACGATGGAAATTGTCTAAAAAAGAAGGTAATGACAAAAAGTCTATTGATTTGACGAATAAATCTACTGTTCTTATTCTCCACCTTGAAGAAAACGGTTACTTCACGTATTACGATTCAGTTACCAATCAGGATTGGATAAAAACAGGCGTTCCCCGTATTCAGGTGCAATCAAAAGGACAATGGACTTTAGAAGATAAAACCCTGATACTAAATGACTCTGAGCAAGATAAAGTGGAGCGTTTAAACATCGAGGAAATTTCTGATCACGACATGATCACAAAAAATTCAGAGAAAAAATCGGAAGTATTTACCGTTTACGGAAAGAATTAAATCTAAAAACTTACAGGAAGAGTCAATATTGAGAAAAACGCAAAGAAAGAAGGACGCAAAGTTTCCGAATTTGATTCTTTGCGACCTTATTCTATCGGCGTTTGTTGATTATCTCTTTTGATCTTTAAGGCTTTTTAAAAACCCATGTAGCCTCCCAACTCGAGGCTGGGAATGTTCTGATCGTCTCAGAAAGCACGATTTAGTTCGCTGCGTTTCTTTGTAATCTGCCATTTCGATAAATCGAGACCAGTAAACTGGTTGCAGCACGCCATTGAAACTACAAGACTCCCCATTCGTTAAAAATGTTAGACGTCAATGTTCTAACTACATGGGCTTTGTCTCAGTCTAGCTGAAACTCCCGTTAACAGGCACAAATCAATTGGCTGAACGGACTATAAAGATAGCACTTAAACACATAGCAAGCATAGTTTCTTCACATAGACACATAGTTTTCTTAATGATTTTTAGAATTATTTGAATCATTAAGAAATTGCGGGAATCAATAACAATCAAGCCTACAAATCTATGTGACTATGTTTCAACTATTTGCTCTATGTGTTTTAAATCCTGAATAGTAACGCCGCAATCACCCTAAACTCCGATTTCACTAAGTCTGGTCGCCATGAAGGATCCAGTGGAACTGTAGAATAACCTGTTTGTGAAGTAACTCCGCCTGTCCCAGCAAAATATGGTACACTAGAATGACGGTAAACCGCTTCGATTCTGAATGTAACGCTCTGATTAGGCATGAAATCAATGTTTGTAGAACAATCCCAGGCTTTGAATAAATCACCTGGATTCGCACTGAAAGGAAATGCTCCTTCGGTTTGTGTTGGATTTGCCGGATTAGGCAATGGGCTTGCCTGTCCTGTTGGATAAAGTACCAGATATCTTCCTGGATTCGTCATTACTCCGCCTCCAAGTGTCCATGCAAACTTGTTTTTTCCAAACCAAATTCTGTTGTATAACATACCACTTGCAAAATATTGGGCTGGACCAACAACACTGTCTCCGCTTTTTAATCCATTTACTCCTCCTCCTTTTTCAAAGCCGAAATCTCCTGTTAAAGAGAAAGCCATTCTACTAATTTGCTTCGATTCTGGTTTATTGAAATAACACACTAGCAAACTGTTGTCTGAATGGAATCGCTTTCTGTCTTTCAATCCAGCAGCATCAGTTCCAAAATAATTGTTAGTCAACAATTTAAGATTACTGTTGTTTGACATCCAGGTGATGTTTCCTCCAGCTCCTGGCTGAGCATTGAATCTTCCATAACTCTGCCAACCGTTAATGATCCATGGTTCAATTTTCAAGTTTTTGGTTGGATGGATCTGAACACGAACTCCGTTGAAAAACCACGGCGTATTATCAGAAGTGAACGATGCCTGATATTCCCAATTCTCAGCTTGGTAAAAAGAATTCAAACCGATGTAAGACATAAATAAACCAGCATCAACATTAATTCCATACCACTTGTCGAAATGATAGCCTGCATACGCCTCGCTGATGTAACGATAAGCATTTGCCAATTGATACTGACCTTTATACGGGCTGTAATCGTTTCTTGGAACCACAATGGAACGCGTTCCAAACTGGGTCATGAATCGACCACGTGCGTTTTTATAAGTGAAATCTCCACCAAAATGAAGTGCAGAAAGTTGAATTTCGTTATTTCTGGCTAAAGCTGTAGAACCCACAACAGTATTATCATTCGGATTATTGAACGAATAGGTATAATTCACATCTATCATCAATGCCGGAATGAAATACTTGCTTTCCTTCCAAATATTTTCCGTTCGTCGATCACTCCCATTCTGCCAACTGACATCTACTCCATCAAACGGAATTTTTGCTGCTGTACTATCCAAATTTTGGGCGTTTGAAAACTGAGCTGCGATTAGAGCTCCTGTAATTATTATTCTTCTCATGATTATTTGTCTTTTAAGCACATAGAACAGGCACGTAGTAACATAGCTTTAAAAATTAGTGATGTTGTTATCAATCTCTGCGTAACTGCCCTTTTGCTATGATCCTATTTGTTTTAATTAATTATTTCGTGTTAACTGCTCTGTAAAAGTCTTGGGGTAAGTCATTGGAATTTCTTCACGAACTACATCACACTTGTCTAAACCAAAGGCACGAATATCGCTTTGACCAAAATGCTTCAGCATAAAGTAGCCTTTGAGCAATAGACCGTCGCGTAGGGAAAATTGATGTTCCATAGAAAGAAACTTAGCCAATACAACAAATTTGAAATCGGGTTCTTGGTTGTATTTTGTAGAACCATCCGGACGTAAATGCAAGTTCAACTCTTTATTCTCCACCAAATCATGTAATATCTGTTTGAAATACATTTCTGTTTTCGGTTGAATTCTAAAACCAATATTTATGTTCACTTTAATAACCTTGTCGTCGATTAATTCAGACACATCGTAACTCAACGTATACGGTTGATCTGTTCTATTGATATGAAGAAACCAGTAGACATCTGCCCTTTTGGGTTTTTTAGAAAAAATGGATCGAATAATTTTCTCTTCAACTTCGTGTCGATTATTTGCTTTTGTCAGGTAAATCAAATGGGTTGAAAAATGAGGGATGTCGCTGTCATTACTCAACTCTTTGATACGATGTGCATAACTACCAAGATCGAGGAATTTGGTGTTCTTATTATTTATTCTTCTAGCAAAGAACCAAACGTACATTACTCCAAAAATGAAGAGTTCGAAGAAAAGGAACATCCATCGTTCTTTGATTTTAGCAACGTTTGCGATGAAAAAGGAAGTTTCAACTATAGCAAAAACGGCTAAAATCCCAAAAACCATCAACTTATTCCACTTCAATTTATAGATCAAAAAGTAGCTTAACAAAATGGTCGTCATCATCATCGTTATTGTAATACTGAATCCGTATGCAGCTTCCATATGCTCAGAAGATTTGAAATAGATAATCATCAACACACAACCAAACCATAAAATGGCGTTCACACTAGGAATGTAAACCTGTCCTTTGGACTCTGTAGGTTGTCGAACTGAAACCCGTGGCCAAAAATTGAGATTCATCGCTTCACTAATCAAAGTATAGCTTCCTGAAATTAATGCCTGAGAAGCAATGATAGTGGCAAATGTTGCAATAAGTATTGAGGGAAATAAGAACCAGTTAGGCACAATTTCAAAAAACGGATTTCGGCCTTCCAAATAAGACCCCTGTTGTCCCATCAACCATGCCGCTTGACCTAAATAAGCAGTAACTAAACTTATTTTCACAAAAATCCAGCTCGTTCTAATATTCTTAATTCCACAATGACCCAAATCTGAATAAAGTGCTTCGGCTCCGGTTGTACAAAGAAAAACAGCTCCAAGCAGCCAAAATCCATGTGGATAATTAACGAGCATGTCAATCGCATAATAAGGATTCAATGCTTTAAGAATTTGAGGATGAAGAAAGATTTGGGAAATCCCCAAAATGAGCAACATAAGAAACCAAACAGACATAATTGGTCCGAACAGTTTACCAACAACCTGCGTACCGAAACGCTGAAAGAAAAATAAAAGAGAAAGGATGACAATTACGATCGTGATCACCATCGTACTTCCTGGTTTAAAAAGTTCACCCCAACCATCCATTACTCCTAGCCCCTCTACCGCCGAAGCCACTGAAATTGGTGGTGTAATGATCCCATCAGCTAGTAGTGTGGTTGCTCCGAGAATAGCGAAAATGGTTAAGTGCTTTCCATATCGCTTTACAACTGCATAAAGGGAGAAAATCCCACCTTCACCCTGGTTATCAGCTTTCAATGTCAACCAAATGTATTTGATAGATGTTTGAATCATCAAGGTCCAAAAGATTGCAGAAACACCGCCATAAACAAGTGATTCTTCAATTTTTCGGGTTCCAATAACCGCACGAAGTGCATAAAGCGGACTGGTTCCAATATCTCCATAAATGATTCCGAGAGCGATTAGAACTGATCCAAAAGTTAAACGATTCATCGTTTTGTTTGCTGTAATATTCATTGTTTAGAATTTCTACAACAAAGGTGTTCGGAAAGCTATAAGGGAAATGTAAAGAGAAGTGGTAGTGGTATAAAGAAAATATAAAGAGGTATAAATAATTACTAATGACAAGTGACTAATTACAAATGGAGCTGCAACTAAATCATAACGTTCCTAGCGTGATAACTATCGGGACTCAATTAGTAATTTGTAATTAGAAATTAGCAATTAAACGAATCGGTATCCCACGCCACTCTCAGTCAAAATATGTTCCGGATGATTCGGTTGGTCTTCGAGTTTCTTTCTCAGGTTCCCAACAAAAACTCTCAGATACTGGGTTTCGAGTTGCTGACCAACTCCCCAAACTTCTTTGAGAATGTAACGGTGCGTGAGTACTTTTCCTTGGTTGATGACGAATAAATGCAACAAATTGTATTCGGTAGCTGTTAGTTTCACTACAACTCCTTCTTTCTTGACCGTTCGATCCGTAAATGAAATCGTGATTTTACCAAAAGAATATTCCTTGGTGAGTTCTGTAATTTGATTTTTTCTCAGAACTGCGCGAATTCTAGCCAAAAGTTCAGAAGTCCTGAACGGCTTAGAAATGTAATCGTTTGCACCATGATCGAGCGCAGAAACAATATCGTTTTCATTCGTTAACGCCGAAAGAATGATAATTCCCCTATCGTACCATTCACGAATTCGTTTCAATACTTCGTGTCCAGACATATCCGGAAGTCCGATATCCAAAATCACTAAATCCGGAGTATACGATGCAGCCAGATTGATAGCTTCTTTTCCACTGTTGGCAATCAACACCTTGTAATCGTTACTTTCCAGTGTAATTGTCAGAATTTTCTGCAATTGTACTTCATCTTCAACAACTAGGATTACTGGCTTATTCATGATTCAACTGATTAAGATATGTAACTTCTAATGGCATTCGGATGATGAAATCGGCACCACCGTAAGAATTATTTTGGGCAAACACTTTACCTCCCAAAGCTTCTGTATATCCTCTGACTATAGATAAACCAAGTCCATTGCCTTGCTGAGAGGTATTAGATACACGATAAAATTTGTCGAAGATGCGCTCCAAATCATACTCAGGAATTCCGCTTCCTCTATCCGTTACTACAATTTCAAATTCCGGTGAAACAGTTACAACACGCAAATCTACTTTCTCACTTTCCGGTGAGTGCTGAATAGCATTAAGAATTAAGTTTTGTAGAATCACCTCTAACCAAAACTGATCAACATTCACCAAGGGCATTGGAACTTCAAAGGAAACGCGAACTCTTTCTTTCAAATTGTTCGAAGCAACAATCTGATGAATCATTTCTTCCATATCGCACCAATCCATTTGCGGACGAATCACTCCTGAATCCAAACGACTCATGTGAAGTAAGTTATTTATCTGACGATTCAAACGTTCACCAGCAATTCCAATTTCATGAATAATTTCCTTCTGTTGCTTTTCCGTAAGGGGAATTGAATCGCTTTCCAACATGTCGACACTTCCAATAACTGTAGAAATTGGGGTTTTCAGCTCATGAGAAAGTGAATTTAAAACGGTATTGTACAAACGAATAACCGTTGCCTCTTCTTCCTTCTTTTGGAGTTTCTTCCGCTCTTTTTTGATCTTAAAGGTCAGAATGGCATTGATAATTGCAATCAGGAAATACATTAGAAACATCAGCGAATCTTCTGTATTTCCAATTTGAAAGGTAAATGTTGGCGGAATAAAAAAGAAGTTCCACGTCAAAGCACTTAAAACTGAAGCGATCATTACAGCCCAGATCCCGAAGAACATGGCCAGCACCGAGAGTGTCATCAATAAAATCAAAGCGTCAGTGCGATAACTCAAGAATGAATTCCCTAAAAAACAAAGACTTGCAGCAAGCGCAACAACACCTGTACAAATAACAACTTCCAAAAGAACACTTCTACTCTTTTCCATGTATCAAATGTAGTAGCAAGGATATAAAGAAAAAATAAAATATGCTGACTTCTGGATTTTAGTGATTACAAGGACAACTTAAATCAATATTGAACAACATCAATATCTGCATCCAGACGCTTTTTCAACGAATAACTTGCATAAATTTCCTCTGGCTCAAAGTCGAAGAATTGAACAAAATCTTTTAAATGAAAACCTTTCAATTTCAATTTTTCAGTCTTCTTAAATTCCTCTAGTTCGTCTGCCCGACCAAGTAATAAAAGGGCTTCCACTTTCGATCTTCGCCAGTTATCTTTTAATATCTCATCGAGCTTAGTTCCCAGAGCTTTGTCGGCCATTTGAATTTCCAATTCATAATACGTTTGGGCTTTCAGTGAATCGCCCAGATCGTTGAAGAGTACTCCTGTAATCAAGAGTAATTTCGGTAATTCTGGTTCCGTCAGGCTTCTATTCGAAGTTAGATCGACCAATGTTCTTTTGATATCCGCATCAGTGAAATCTCGTCCATATTGAAACCGCTTTTTCTTTGCCATAAACACGAGCAAAGCATCACTTTTACCTTGTCTGTAGCCATTGATGGAATCGAGATTAATCTCTACCTCAGGTTCAATCTCAGCTGTTTCCGTTTTATGCTGTTCAGAACAACAAAGTAAAAACGCCACTAATCCAATAATCAGAAACGAAGAGAATAGTTTAGAAACCATCGAGAACATCTCCGTTCTTTACGATTTGAACGTCCTTCTCTTTACAAATACCGTAAGTGATCGCCCAAACGATCAATCCAACGGGAAGATAACTAAGCATCAACAAACCAATAAATTCAACATCACGACTATGCCGGCCGAAATCCGTGACTAAGAGATACATCACCCCAAAGGTTAAGATGGAAACACCAATATGAACAAGATTTTGAACAAGCATGTGCCTTTTCTTTGAAACTTCCTTTTTGTTCAAAAGCAGATGTGCGACAAACATTAGAATTAAAGCGGGAAGAGAACACAAAGCGCTTGCAACCATGCAAATGAGTGAAACGCCAAGTAACTCCTGGGCCGAGTTTCTACTACCACCAAATGCTGCTTCTCCTGTTAATGCTTGTCCGATATGCGGGCAAAGCAAACTTCCAATAACCACAATGATCAACCAGTTGGTGAATGTGATATAAATAGGGATTCTAAAAGTCTTCATTTCAATGCTATTGTGAGATTTCATCAATCACCGTCGAATCTGACAGTTTAAATTCTGTTCGTTTTTCTTTGAATGCCACGAAGCTAATTGTCCAGGCAATTGTTCCAGCTGTAAAATAAATAATTGCAATTGGCATCAAAAATCCATCTCTACCAAATTCTCTGATGCTTCCAATGACAGCAAATGTTACTATCGTAACTATCACATGCACCAAATTTTGGATGATCAGGTAATTGAATTTGTTGAAGTTTGATCTATTTAAGATAATATTAGAAATCAGCATGATGAGAATTGCAGGTAATGATAAACATGCGCTCACAGCAGCAAACATACCGGCAACGGAAAAGAACTCTTCGTTGAAACTAAAGTTTGGTCGTCCTTGAAATAAATCAGTCATTGGAATACACAAACTACCGAGAACAACAGCAATTGCCCAGTTTACAAAAGTTATGTAAGGTGGAATTCGATACGATTTCAATTTGAACAGGTTTACAGTTATTTAAATGTAATACTTTTTCAATCTCATGTTACACAGGGTGTTGAAAAAGGAGTTCAAATCACTACATTTGCGTTAAAATTCGTACAAATGAAAAAAATTGGAATCATTGGATGTGGAAACCTGGGATTGTCATTGCTAACTGGCTTGCGTAAAGAATTTCCAACTACTCCCATTTATGGTTCCAGAAGAAACATTTCGGGAATCAGCCAGTTGAACGATGACGTAACCATCATTACCGACGACAACGCATTGTTAATTGCTGAATGTGAGATTCTGATCATTGCCTTAAAACCGTTTATGGTTATCGATTTTTTGCAAAAACACCAAACGTTTTTCGACAGTAAAAAACATACAATTATTAGTGTTGCAACTGGAATTCGAGTGGAGGAAATGGAAGCAGCACTTGAAAGCAGCGATTTTTCGATTTATCGCGGAATGCCAAATACAGCAGCAGATGTACAGGAAAGTATGACTGCTTTATTCGGTAAAAAAGATCCGCTGAACAGAAAAGAAATGGTTGATACTATTTTCAAAGCTATTGGTGAAACCGTTTGGATTGAAGAACAATTAATGGAAAGTGCCACAATACTTGGTGCTTGTGGAATTGCATACGTTCTCCGTTTTATTCGAGCTATGATCCAAGGAGGAATTGAAGTTGGCTTTGATGCAAAAACTGCGAATAAGATTGTGAGTCAAACGGTAAAAGGCGCAGCACAATTGTTGATTCAAAATGGTTTGCATCCGGAAGAAGAAATTGACAAAGTAACCACTCCAAAAGGCTGTACAATTGTCGGTTTAAACGAAATGGAACACAGTGGCTTCAGTTCAGCTTTGATTAAAGGAATTGTGACGAGCTATCAGAAGATTGAACGTAAATAATCTAAAATGGCACTTCGACTCCGCTCAGTGACCATTTAATCTTTCACTTTTGATTTATTCAAATTGCGAAAGCAATTTGAGGCTATCTTTGCAACATGCAAAATTCTCATCTACAAGTTTCATTAAAGAATCTTGGCATTTCTGAACTGAATGAAATGCAAAACGCATGTATTTCAGCTTTTGGAAAAAATTCGGATACCGTACTATTGTCACCTACTGGTTCAGGAAAGACATTGGCTTTTCTTTTGTCACTGTTATCCGAATTGAAAGAAGATGAGGCCGGAATTCAGGCTTTGATCATTACTCCTACCCGAGAATTGGCGCAACAGATCGAAAATGTTTTCAAACAGTTAAAAACGGGATATAAGATCAATGCAACTTACGGAGGACATTCCATGCGCATTGAGTTGAATAATTTCAGTGAGCCACCAACAGTTTTGGTTGGAACGCCAGGTCGACTTTTGGATCACTTAAAACGTGAAACCATTTCTTTGGATAACACACGAACGTTGGTTCTGGACGAATTTGACAAATCATTAGAAATGGGCTTTATGGCAGATATGTCTGCGATTTTAGCTTATATGTCAAACCTTGAAAAACGATTGTTAGTTTCCGCAACCAATCTGACTGAAATTCCGGAATTCACAGGAATTCGTAATCCTGAGCATGTCAATTTCCTTCCGGAGACGATTGAAAAACAACAAAAAGTATTCGAAGTGCGTTCGCATCACGAAGATAAAATGGAAACGCTTTTTGAGTTGTTGTGCAATCTGCCGAGCGAGAAAACAATCATTTTCTGTAATCACAGAGAAGTTGTGCTAAAGATTCATGAATACCTGCAAGATGGTGGAATTCAATCGGTTTATTACCATGGCGGTTTGGAGCAAGACGACAGAGAACGTGCACTGATCAAATTCAGTAATGGAAGTTCACACTTTTTGGTTGCAACCGATTTAGCAGCTCGTGGTCTCGACATCACGAAAATTGAACACGTTATTCACTTTCAGCTTCCCAAGCAAGAGTCGGAATACATTCACCGAAACGGCAGAACATCTCGTCAGGATCATGAAGGAACAGTCTTTGTTCTTTTGGGGAAAGATGAATATTTGCCAGAATTCATTAAAGCGGATGAATCGTATGATGTTATTGACAAAGAACCACTTCCCGATGCTCCACTTTGGAAAACCATTTACATTGGAGGTGGTAAGAAAGACAAGATAAACAAAGTCGATGTTGTTGGATTCCTCCATAAAATTGGTAGAATTGAAAACAACGATATCGGAATGATCACGGTTCAGGACAGAAGTATTCTTGTGGCAATTAACGCTTATGTAGTTGAAGATCTGGTTCGTGAGATTAGAGACGAAAAGATCAAAGGAAAACGTGTGAAGATTGGGTTTGCGAGATAGAGTTATGAGTGACGAGTTATGAGTTATGGGTATGGGTTATGAGTTAGTTGTAAGGATTTTATTCAACAGGAATCCATTCCGGAGTAATCCAATGATATAATTCTCCTTTGATAACCCGATAATGCAATTGTGACAAATCAAAGAAATCAGCATCATAAATCGTGTTGCAATCGTTAAACAAAGGTGGTAAATCCAGATTAACACAATAAACGACACCCGTCCCACTAAAATCGTTTATTCGAAACTTATGAAGCTCTCTGGTAATTCCGTACAAATCGTAGAATTGAATGAATGCACTGGTATCTGTAAAGAAACTCTGAGGAATTTCGCCGAGATCTGTACCCTTTTTTCTACCTGTTAGATCCCCCCAAACAATCCATGATGAAGTGGTAAGAACCTTCCCGTTATCCAAGAAAACCAATCTGGGATTATCCGGCAATGAATCATCGCTATTTTTCAAATCCATTCTGGTAAGACTGATCAATGGTTTGTACAAAGAATCTGGAATTTTCGTAAAACCCACATTTCCAAAGTCATTGATTGTATACTTCATTTTGGTACACATCTGACTATCACCGCATCGTGTAACATAATATGCAATTGAATCGGAAGTGAAATGCAAGGTGGATTTACATATTTCGCTGTCTGAAATAGTTACCATTTTCCCATTCAATTGAGCGAGGGAATTAAATGGATAGATCAACAGAAAAACGACACAAAAAAGAAATTCTTTCATGCAACTAACTTACGTCAGAATAACATGTTCGTCAATAAATCAAATGCGGTATTCTCAACCATCAATCACATGTCAAACCAGCAGCATAACATTCCATCCAAACCGTTCTGAATTTATTCATCCATTCCAGCGGATTACTGATAATCTTCGATTCCACAGAAGTAATACCTGAACTCTTGATCAAATAGAATTTATTACCATCAAATCCGAACAATCCCCATGTATCTTTCCCTTCATCATTTGTCAATGTAAACTTACATGCCCCAAATTTTCCATTACTCATGAAAATCTCCATTTTTTCCTGAGTACTTCCCTTTCTAACGATTCCCTGAATATGAAAAAGATCTCCAAGATTTTCGGAGTAACTCACACTTCCAAAATATTGAGATGGAACGGAAAGCGTTCTTGGAAACGATTTGTGATTTGCATTCCATTTGCCGCTGTTATAATATCCCTTTGCTTTTTCTTTATCCAATTCAGGAAACTGAAGATTTGGAAGGAGTTTTCCTGTTCCATTCATGAAATAAATAGAATCCTTCAATTCATAATTAGGAAGTAAAGCGTTTTTGTTTGTATCCGCAGTGCACTTGTAAATACAATCGTTCCAAAGCATCTTAGTGATGTGAGCTGAAGTTGTTTCCTGAGAGAAAGAAGTACTTACGGATAACAACATAAGAAAAAAACAAAGTGATTTCATTGTAACAGATTGATAAATCGAATATCGATAAATTCTGAGAGTTGACATGATATTTTAGATTAAATTCGAATCAGTGAAATCAAAATCATCCATGAGAAATCAATTTATAACTTCCATTTTCATACTCTGTTCAATTGTACTTTTTGCGAATGACGGTGCCTATCTGACAAAAGGTGGCGTATTTTATCCTACAACAGAAACTAAAATTTCTATGGATAAAGAACATTTAAGTTTTAAAGTTGTTGACGGCTGGTGTACGGCTAATATTGCTTTTGAATTTAACAATCCTGAAAATGAGGAACGAAAAGTAACTGTTGGTTTTCAGGCACCTACTGCGGTTGGCGATGTTGATGAAGAAACACTTGCATCCAATATGATTAAGGACTTTATGGTTCAGCAAAACGGATCGATTCTACCCTATCAACTACAAATTGCTGAATGCGAAGATTGTCCGCTGAAGAACATTGGAGAATGGACACCAAACCATCAAGCGGATATGGGAGTGTATGTTTATCTATTCGAAATTGTTTTCAAACCCGGAATTACGAAAATCAATCACAGTTATCGTTTTCCTGCAAGTACCATGGTTTTTAAGCATCAGATGTATGACTACATTTTAACTACAGGATCAAAATGGGCTGGCGGAACGATTAAGGATTTAACCGTTGAGATGGACCTTGGATCGAACACTTACTTCTTTGTCAAAGATGTTTTCGGAAAAAGTGCAGATTGGCAAATCATTGGTACAGGAAAAGTTACCAGTAAAAAAATTACTGATTATGACGAAACTGAACAGCGCATGATTCGCGTTTTGTCGGGAAAATTACAAATCCACGTCAACAATCTAAAACCAACAAATAACATTCAATTTGGCATTTATAACGCTTATTTTTTTCGAGATGAAAACAGTAAAGGATTTGAAAGCAAAAAAGACCAAGTAGACCTTTCTGGTATGTATATTCAAGAATATGAAATTGAACAGGTCAATGCATCCGCAGATTTGAGATTATTACGAAATGCCATTTATGCAAAATATGGTTTGACTTTCAATTCTAAAGATCTGCAAACCTACTTTTCTCAATTCGATTGGTATATACCAAATCCAAACCTGAAGCAAGCAGATATTGAACTAACTGCCGAAGAGACTGAACTACTCCACCTGATTCAAAATAGAGAAAAAGAAATTCCGAAGTAAATGAAAATCATCGCCCTTATTGCATTCAGCTTGGCATTGATCGTTTCTTGCGGCGAAAGCAAATCGAACGTCAAAAAATCAAAAATCAAGCAACAGAAAAATTACATTTTCTTTCTTCACAACCGTTTTGTAGAGGAATTTGGTTTGGAAGAATCTCATCCTCAGTTTGGAAAAGCGGAATATCGTGAAATTGTAGCGAATTTCCGTAAAGATGGATTTATCGTGATCAGTGAAACACGCAAAAAAGACACTGATCCAAAAGCATATGCATTAAAAGTCAAGACTCAAATCGATAGTTTACTAAAAATTGGAATTGAGCCAAATCATGTAACCGTTATAGGGACTTCGAAAGGCGGATATATTGCACAATATGTTTCCACCTACTTGAAAAATCCCGATGTGAATTATGTCTTTATTGGAAGTTATATGGATTCAGACATTGAAGAATATCCAGACATCAATTTCTGTGGAAATATATTAACCATTTATGAAAAGACCGATCCTTCAGGAGTTTCAGCATCAAGACGAAAGGAAACTTCGAAATTAAAAGTCACCCGATTCAAAGAAATTGAATTGAATACAGGATTGAGACACGGTTTTTTATTTCACCCAATGGTTGAGTGGATGATTCCTTGTAAATATTGGGCAAGAGGAGATTATGGAAAGGTGAAATCGAGTGAGACAAAGATTTAAATCTTAAACACAATTTTATGTTTTTATAATTTTGTAAAAACATAAAATTGTGCTCGAGTTTCATACTGAAAACGCCATCTCTTTAATAGACGCATCACGGTTTCACTCTATCTTCAAGTACTTTCAAAATATCATCAAAATGCACTTCCTTCGCTCTTAGCAAAACCAAATAGTGAAACAAAAGATCAGCAGCTTCTTCTTTGAAAAGTTCTGGTTCATCGCGCATCGCTTCAATCACAATCTCTACCCCTTCCTCGCCCACTTTTTGGGCAATCTTTGGTAATCCTTTCTCAATTAATGATTGAATGTACGATCCTTCTTTCGGCGCAGAAAAACGCGAATCAATTGTTGAAATCAGTTTTTTTAACGGATCAAAACTATCTGCTTTCGGTTCACCAAAACAAGTTGTAGATCCCGTATGACATGTTGGACCGTCAGGAATTGCTTGTATCAGAAGCGTGTCTTCATCACAATCCAACTTCCAATCGACCATTCTCAAAAAATTGCCCGATGTTTCTCCTTTCACCCAAATTTCATTTCTGGATCTTGAAAAAAATGTCACTTTTCGCGTTAGCAATGTCAGGTTAAAAGATTCTTGATTCATATAACCAAGCATCAAAACTGCATTCGAATTGGCGTCTTGTATTATTGCCGGGATTAATCCGTTTTCGTTGTATTTCATATTCTAATTCTTAATTTCTGACATAATTCATTTTTCAATTCAGGAACCGAAATCTCTCCAAAGTGGAAAATACTTGCTGCTAAACCTCCGGTAACCGATGTCTGACTAAATAATTCTTCGAAATGCGTGGTCGTTCCTGCACCACCTGAAGCAATGATCGGAACATCAACAAGTTCTTCAACTTTTTTGTAAAAATCAAGATCAAAGCCATTTTTAGTTCCATCGCCGTCCATAGAAGTAATCAGTAATTCTCCAGCTCCCAAACCAACCACTTTTTGACACCAGGTGAACGCGTCAATTCCTGTATCCCTTTTTCCACCGTGTGTATGAACTGTCCAGCTTGTTTCCGTTTTTCGAATATCTATGGCCACCACAACACATTGTCGACCAAACTCTTCAGCCAATTCTGTAATTAGTTCTGGTCGTTTAACAGCCGAAGAATTCACCGAGATCTTATCAGCACCGCTTCTTAAAAGTTGTCTAGCAGTTTCAACAGACGAAATTCCACCGCCAACCGTAAATGGAATATTTACTTGGCCAGCAACTGCTTCAACAATTGGAATAAAAGTTTCTCTCTCTTCGTTCGTTGCAGAAATGTCCAATAAAACCAACTCATCTGCTCCTTGCTCAGCATAGAATTTCGCTAATTCAACTGGATCTCCGGCATCTCGGATGGATTCAAAATTGATTCCTTTCACGGTTCTTCCGTTCTGAATATCGAGGCATGGAATAATTCGTTTATACACCTGCATTGTTGAATTCTTTAAGTTCGTCTAATGTTATTTTCCCATCCAAAAGTGCTTTTCCAACTACACAAGCATAACAGCCAACCGCACGCAACTCTTGCAAATCAGCTACAGATTCTACTCCACCACTCGCAATCCATCTTTGCTTCGGGAATTTTTGAATGAGCGTTTTATACAATTCAATACTTGGTCCAGTACCAGTTCCGTCTTTTCTGATGTCCGTTGTTAAAATCGAAAGCCCTTCAAAATCCTCGAAGAAATTCATTGTTTGTTCCAATGTAATCCCACTTCCATCCTGCCAACCGTTGATTTTTAGATGCATTCCGTCGGTGTCCAAAGCAAGAATAAACTTTTCTACACCAAATTCCTCAATCCAGGAAACAACGAGCTCTGGTTGTTTGACACACAAACTTCCAATTACCACCTGATTTGCGCCTTGATCCAATAAATTCGAAATATCTTCTTTCGTTTTTATTCCGCCACCAAAATCCACTTTCAAGTTTGTTTTCGCAGAGATGCCCATCAAAATTTGCTTGTGAACCAATTTTCCAAGTTTCGCTCCCGACAAATCCACTAAATGCAGGTATTCTAATCCACAAGCTTCAATCTGTTTTGCGTAGTCAAGCGGATTGAGTTCATAATTCGTTTGTTTAGAATAATCGCCCTGAAAAAGTCGAACGATACTGTTGTCAATTAAATCTATTGCAGGTATTGCTATCATAATACTAAAAATTGTTTGAGTAAATTCTCTCCGGTTTGTCCGCTTTTTTCCGGGTGAAACTGTACTCCCCAGAAATTGTTCTTCCTCAATGCTGCAGAAAACGGAAAGGGATATTGTGAAACTCCAATGGTGCTTTCGCAAATCTCAGCGGCGAAACCATGAACGAAGTAAAAGACTTCAGATTCGTACTTTAATTTGACATCGTTCCAGCCGATGTGAGGAAATTTATAGTCGCTAATACTATCCTCAATCCCAGTATTTACATGAGTTCTTCGATAATTATCGAATTCTCGACTTTTATACTTTTCCAATTCCATATTTCTCGAATTTTCCAATTCTTGAATTCGCTTTTTCATGTCAAAAATCTTCGTGTCAAAAATTCCCAAACCATCCAAATCTCCTTCCTCATTCCATCCACACATCAACTGCATTCCCAAACAAATGCCCAAAACAGGTTGCTTCAATGTTGGTATCACTTTATCCAATTTGGTTTGTATTAACTGCTCCATAGCGCTTTTAGCGTGACCAACTCCGGGGAAAACAACATGTGTAGCTGAACGAATTTCTTCTTCACTTTTAGTCAAAACCGTTTGAATTCCCAATCTTCTAAATGCCTGTTGAACAGAGAAGATATTACCTGCTCCGTAATCAATGATCACCACTTTCATTACAATTCATTTTTGGTTGTTGGTAGCAAATCGAAGTTTCCATTTCTCTTTTTTGCCATTAAAATTGCCTTAGCAAAGGCTTTGAAAATGGATTCCACTTTATGGTGTTCATTTTCACCAATTGCTTTAACGTAAATATTGCAACGCGCTGTAAAACAGAATGATTTAAAGAAGTGTTGTACCATTTCTGTAGGAAGTTTTCCAACAAACTCACGTTTCAGTTCTACATCCCAAATCAGTTCCGGTCGACCACCAAAATCAATTGCACAAGTCGCGAAACAATCGTCCATTGGCAAACAAAATCCGTAACGTTCAATCCCGCGTTTTGATCCCAAAGCTTTATCGATTGCCATTCCCAAAGTCAAAGCCGTATCTTCAATCGTGTGGTGTTCATCAATTTCAAGATCGCCGTTCATTTGAAGCTCCAAATCCAATTGTCCGTGACGAGCGATTTGATCCAACATGTGATCGAAAAAGGCAATTCCCGTGTTAATCTTTGAAACTCCTGTTCCATCCAGATCCAGAACAACTGAGCAATTGGTTTCAGCAGTTTTCCTATCAACTTCTACTCTTCTTACACCAAGACGCAAATCAGCAACGAGTTCTTCCCAGTTGTTGACTTTTCGTTGAATAGATTGCTCTAATTCTTTCTTTGAGAACTGTAATTCGGAACTTACTTCAATGTCTTCTGTTTGAAGAAAAAATGCTCTACATCCTAGATTTTTCGCCAATTCTACATCCGTCCAACGATCTCCGATGACCAACGAATTTTCCAAATCATATTCATGTGAAAAGTATTTCGTCAGCATTCCAGTTCGCGGTTTACGATTTGGAGAGTTTTCCTCAGGAACAGAACGATCTATACATTCTTCAGCGAACTCAATTCCTTCACTGGCAAGAATATCCAACATGAGTTGGTGCGGACCAATAAAATCTTCGTAAGGAAAAACGGGAGTTCCCAAAGCATCCTGGTTTGTGACTAAGACCAACTCGTATTCCTTCCAGGAAACAATGGTCTTTAGTGCCGAAATTGCGCCTTCCAGGAAGTTTAATTTTTGGAACGAATCAATCTGAAATCCCTCAGGTTCTTTGATGATTGTTCCATCTCTATCAATAAATAATACTTTCTTTTTCATAGGATTTGATTGTTTCAATAAATCGATTGTTTTCGTCTGAATTTCCAATGCTAACGCGCAATGTATTCTCACAATTGAACTGCGTACTTCTATTTCGAACCACAACACCGTTATTCAGTAATTTCTGATAAACTTTATCTGCATTTTCTATTCGAAATAGAATAAAATTCGCTTTAGATAAAAACACTTTATTAACTGATTTGCAACTATTTAAAAACTCAAAAAGTCGTTGTCTTTCGAAATTGATTGTTTGCTTTATCTCATTCCAATTATTCGAATTCAAGAGTTCAATTGCCTTGCTCTGCACCAGCGAACTCAGATTGTATGGCGGCTTAATGGAATTGAGTGCATTCACCCATCCCTGTGTGCAGATTGCCATTCCAATTCGTAATCCCGCCATTCCATAAGCCTTTGAGAGCGTTTGAACAACGATTAGATTGTTGTAATTCTCGATTTCAGAGGCCAGAGAGTATTCCAGACAGAAATCCACATACGCTTCGTCTATCACAACCAAACCTTGAAAACGTTGAATAATTTCGATAAGATCTTGTTTCGGAATCACATTTCCTGTTGGATTGTTCGGATTGCATAAAACGAGAATTCGGGCGCCTTCGGCCTCTTGAAGTAAAACTTCAACTGAAATCCCGAAGTCCTTGTTCAGGTTGATTTCTTTGGTTCGCAAACCATTGATTTTTGCCAAAACAGAATACATCCCATAAGAAGGATTTAAATAAGCAATGGAATCCAAACCAGGAGTGGCTACCAAACGGAAAATCAAATCCAGTACTTCATCAGAACCATTTCCGAGAAACAGATTCTCCACAGGAACATTCTTCACTTTTGAAATTGCCTTCTTCAACTCTTTTTGTAACGGATCAGGATAACGATTGTATTCCTTTAAAATTCCATTCTCATTCGCATCTAAAAATGAAAGGTCATCGAGCGCTAGTCGAGTTTGGTCATCGAGCGCTAGTCGAGATGCAAATTCGTCTCTGGCAGAACTGTATGGTTTTACGTTTCTTAAATCAGGACGAATGTATCTTTGAACGTCAGCTTTCGATACACTCTCCACTGCGTTCCGAGCACTCAATATGACGTTGCTTTCTCCAGTCAGACTGAGTGACTCGATAGAAGCGTTAGCTGAATATTGAGTTTTATCGAAGGCGACTGGAGTTGAATCGCGAGGATCGAGCGATTTGTATCGAAGCGTGACGGCATTCGCATGTCCTTGCAATTCCTCAGCTTTTGCCATTGTAACCACCGTTCCACCCAAATTTCTCAATCCCTCTTCAGAAACCTTTTGATACGTAATTTTCTTTACGAATGAATCTAAGGAAACACCGCTGTATGATCGTGCAAATCCGTTTGTTGGTAATGTGTGATTGGTTCCGGAAGCATAATCACCAAAGCTTTCGGCCGTATATTTTCCGATGAAAACACTTCCAGCATTTATAGCGTTCGCAACAATTTCATCTTCGTATTTTCCCATTACAATTAAGTGCTCCGGAGCGTAGGAATTTATGACATCCACCCATTGATTTGAGGAAATGACAAGTGCTACACTGTTCTCCAATGTCTTTGATGCGATTTCAGCACGAGGAAGTTCTTTCAATTGATTTTCTACTTCGGCTTGCACATCTTCTACGAAAGATTCAGAGTCTGTAAGAAAAACGACCTGAGAATCCGTTCCATGCTCGGCTTGCGCCAATAAATCGGCAGCAATAAATGAAGCTGGAATAACATCGTCGGCTGCAACCAACACTTCCGACGGACCAGCAGGCATGTCGATCGCCATTCCGAAACGTTGAGCATAAACTTTAGCTGCTGTTACGTATTGATTTCCAGGACCAAAAACCTTATCGACCTTGGGAATTGATTCAGTACCTAAAGTCATGGCTGCTATTGCTTGTGCACCTCCAGCTTTAAAGATCTTTGTAATTCCTGCGACTTTCGCAGCGTATAAGATTGCAGGATTAATCGTTCCATTAACTGACGGTGGAGTACACAGAATCCGCGTTTTGCAATTAGCAATTTTAGCCGGAATACCTAACATCAATACCGTTGAAAATAAAGGTGCTGTTCCACCTGGAATGTACAATCCCACATTCTGAATCGCAACGCTTTTTCTCCAGCAAAGAACGCCAGGAGTTGTTTCCACTTCTTGTTCCTGAGAAATCTGACTTCTGTGAAATCGTTCAATATTTCCAGCTGCGATTTGAATTGCCTGTTTCAATTGATCTGAGATCAAATTCTCTGCTTCCTTCCATTCTTCTTGTGAAACCTCCAAGGATTTCAATTCGGCGTTATCGAAACGCTTTCCGTATTCAAATAAAGCCTCATCACATCTATCTTCGATGTTTGAGAAGATTTCAGCAATCAAATTTTCCAAATTCTCGGTTTCCAGTTTTGGTCGAGTAAGTGCCAATTTAAGTTCTTTCTCCGACGGATTATTCAACACTCTCATGACACCATTTTTTCGATTGGACAAACGAGAATTCCTTCGGCGCCTTCTGCTTTCAACTGCTGAACAATGCTCCAAACTTCTTTTTGCTTAACAACTGAATGAACACTCACCCAACCCTCAATTGCCAATGGTAAGATCGTTGGACTTTTCATTCCCGGTAGAATTTGACAAATGGTTTCCAACTTTTCCTTTGGAGCATTCAACAAAATGTATTTGTTCTCTTTTCCCGCTAAAACAGATTGAATCCGAAATGTTAACTGATCCAGCAACGACTGTTTTTCAGCATCAAAGTTTTTTCCTTTGATCAATACCGCTTCTGAGAAAACAAAGGGAAACACTTCACGCAGATTGTTTTGAAACAGCGTATTTCCAGTAGAAACAATATCGGCAATTGCATCGGCCAAATCCAATGAAGGTGCAATTTCTACGGAGCCGGAAATCGTGTGAATATCTGCTGTTACACCTTGTTTCAACAAATACTTTCGTACCGAATTCGGATACGAAGTTGCAATTCGTTTTCCTTCTAAATCCTGAGCAGTTTGAATGTCGGAGGTTTTAGGAACAGCAAAAGAAACTCTGCATTTCGAGAAATTAAGCGGCAGAATTACATCAACTGGAGTTTCATCTTCTTCGAGTAAATTCGATCCGACAATTCCGAGATCAACAACACCATCAGCAACGTACTGCGGAATATCGCTGTTGCGCAGAAATAACAATTCCGCCGGATAATCGGATGTAATGACTTTCAATTGTCCATCGCGATAATCGACTTTCAAACCGCATTCTTTCAGGAGTTCCAGAGAACCTTCCTGTAGTCGACCTGATTTTTGTAAAGCAATAATTAAACGTTTCATGTTTTAAATTATAGCCTGACTTCCAAAAGAGTTGTGTGAAAAGAAATGACAACAAAAAACCCGCTTGAAAGCCAAGCGGGTTAAAGAGTTATAGATATACAATCATCTCACCAAAGCGCTTAGCTGAGTGCGTGATGATGATGATGTAATTGTGTCATTTTCATGGGACAAATGTATATCAATTAATTTAATACTAAATCGATTTGCACAAAAATTAATTCTTAGATTCGTTTAAACCAGTAAAAAAGACATGAGACAAACCTCCATATTTCTTTACACAATCAGTGTTTTCTTCATTTTAACTTCCTGTAATACAAATAAGCAAAAACCCTGGCCAAAAGAAGTTGAGGTTAAAAAAGATGGAATTTACAATTGTTATTATTACCAAGAAACACACACTCCATACGGCGATGGTGGATATTCAGGATATTTTAAAGTCAAAATAATTGACAGTATGATTGTACAGAGTACGTTAGATTATGGAATTGATTTGCCAGAATATTTCGAGGAAAGAGTTTTCGAGGATGAAAATACTTACAGTACATTCGTAATTGTCAAATTTGTAAAAGCAATTCCAAAGTCAGACACTCTTCCTTTTCCAAAAAAAGCAGCTAATTAAATCATGCTCAACATCACAATCTTCATCATCGGTTCAGTCGCTTGTGTGTTTTTCATCTGGCTTTGGATGAATTACCGCAAACTCGCTCATCCAAAATGGAAACTTCCAACGGAATCTTTCCCGGTTGAATGGCGAACATTTCTCATTAACGAAGTCATTTTCTACAATGCGCTTGATGCTGAGGAAAAGAAACGATTTGAATATAAGGTTCAGGAATTTCTGTTGAATTGCAGAATTACAGGAGTGAAAACCGACGTGAGTTTAGGGGATCAATTACTTGTTGCTTCAAGTGCCGTTATTCCCATTTTTGGTTTCGATGATTGGCGCTACTCCAATATTCGTGAGGTTTTGCTCTACCCTTCGACTTTCAATATGAACTTTCAGTTTGATGAACACAGCGATGATAAAATGGTACTGGGAATGGTTGGAAGTCACAACATGGAAGGTTTAATGATTTTATCAAAGGAAGCACTTGAGCTTGGGTTTAAGAATGAATCTGACAAACACAATACAGCCATTCACGAGTTTGTGCATTTAATTGACAAAAGCGACGGCGAAGTTGATGGAATACCGAAAGTGTTACTCGAAAAACAATACACTATTCCCTGGTTGAATTTGATGAACAGAGAAATCAATCGCATTAAATCAGGCGATTCAGATATCCGTGCGTATGGAGCAACAAACAATGCTGAATTCTTTTCGGTAGTCAGTGAATATTTCTTTGAACGACCAAAACTGTTGGAAGAAAATCACCCTGAATTGTATCAACTATTGGAGAGAATATTCAATCAGAAAATGGTCGATAGAAAACTTGACAAGCGAAAAAGGGAAATCGGCAGAAACGATGATTGTGTTTGTAATAGTGGTGAGAAATTCAAGCATTGCTGCGGAAAATCGCACTATCAAAAAAGTAGCTAGGCTAAAAAACTGTTTTTATTGAATCGTCCGCGATATTCTAACGGCGTCATTCCCGTAATCTTACGAAACACTTCACGAAACGCTTTCACATCAGAATAACCAACTTCATACATGATTTCGTTGATTGTTTTTCGGCTGGATTCAATGGATTTTTTGGCTGACTCAATTTTCACGCGCTGTGAATACTCGATTGGTGTGTTTCCTGTTGCTTTAATAAATCTTCGATCAAAATTTCGTCTGCCGACAGCGAATTGAGCCGAAAGTCTTTCAATTGAAATCTTTTCTTCGATGTTGTTTTCAATATACGTCTGAGCTTGCTGAATAATGTCGTCATCATGTTGTTTTTGTCCGGCAAAAATGGAAAAGGCAGACTGACTATTTCTGTCGATATCTATCTGGAACACCTTGGAACAATAAATTGCCGTTTGACGATCATAATACTTCTCAATCAAGTAAATCATCAGATTCAAAAAGGAATAAGCTCCACCGTTCGTATAAATTCCATTTTCATACGTAATCAGTTTATCTGTTTGCAGATTCACCTTCGGAAATCGATTTCTGAAATTATCAGCAACCGACCAATGCGTTGAGCACGACTTTCCATCTAACAAGCCACATGCAGCAAGCAAATATGCTCCGGTACAAATAGTTGCAATCTCAGATCCATTCTTGTATTGATCTTCCACCCATTTGATCAATTCGTCATTTCCGTTAAGTGCCAGCTCATAATTGTGATTCAGGGATGGAATTACGATCAGATCCGTTTTAGATAATTCGCCTATTGTAAGATGTGGTTTTACAGTAAAAATCCCATTATTGAAAGATACTTCTTCTGTTACACCAACCAACTGAATAGAAAACACCTCTTGTTTACCAGAGTTCTTCCAATACAAATTAGCTTTACTGAATATCTCATAAGCACCGGTAATACTGCTTAGATTATTTTCTCCTTCGGGAATTACAATTGAAAGGTGTTTCATTTCAAAGAATTTGTACAAATGTAGTTTTTCATTTTGTCCAAATCAACCCATTAAAATGTCTTTTTCACACAATACATCAGTGGAATTTAGACTGTACTTTTACCTAAATTAAATCTCAAAAAGAAAAAAATGGATACAACACAAATAGCCTTAAAAATGGTTTTCGATAGATGGAACGGTGCTTTGAAATACTGTGACACTTTAATTAATTCGTTGACAGATGAGCAATTGCAGCAGGAGATTGCACCAGGAAAAAACCGTGGAATTTATCTACTTGGACATTTGGTAGCAGTTCACGATGATATGATCATTCTGCTTGGACTTGGAGACAAATTATTTCCTCAATACCATGTTCCATTCATTAAATCAGCCGACAAAGTAGTTCCTGAACTTCCTTCTGCACAAGAGCTCAGAGCGGCGTGGACAAAAATGAATACGTTTTTGGAAGAGAAATTCAACGGAATGGATACTCAAAGCTGGTTCGAAAGACACACGGCAGTTTCAGAAGAGGACTTTGCTTCAGAACCACATCGCAACAAACTCAACATTATCATCACAAGAACAACTCATTTAACTTATCACACAGGTCAAATGGTATTGCTGAAACCCAATTCATAAAAGCAGGTACGATGAAAGAACAGAACTTTACTACAACTCTTTTGGTAGACCAATCTCCAGAAGAAGTTTTTAAAGCAATCAATAACGTGAGTGCCTGGTGGCATGGAGAAATTGAAGGTCCTACTACAAATTTGAACGACGAGTTTTCCTATAAAATGAAGGAGTTTCATTTTTCAAAGCAACGAATTACTGAACTGATCCCAAATCAGAAAGTAGAATGGCTAGTTACGGAAAGTAAATTGAGTTTCACCGAAAAACCGGATGAATGGACAGGAACAACCATTCGTTTTGAACTTGAAGAAATAGATGGCAAAACTCAACTTCGTTTTTCACACATCGGTTTGACACCTGAATTTGAATGCTATGGCGATTGTTCAAACGGCTGGACCATGTTGATTCAAGAGAGTTTACTGAGTTTACTAACGGTTGGAAAAGGAAAAAAAGTTTTTGAATGACTTCGATATAAAAGAGAAATGCCCTGATTGATTTACGAATTGGGGCTTTCGAATGTCTGTTGATTAAGGATTGAACAGGCTTTCCCAAAATTGAGAAATAACTAAATACACAATACTTCCTATCAACAAAGCTATCGTTGCAGAAATCAGATAACTAAAAAGGAAAAGTTGAACTTTCATTTTTCGGTCCAGTTCCGGAATATGCTTCTTCTCTAAGTACCAAGCTTTAAATTTAGAGAAATAAGCCAATGGAAAAAGGTACAAAAACAGGAACGCAAAGACACCGAAAACACCTGCAATAATTAGAATTGCTTCCATATTTTCCTGAATGGTTAGCTTAACAATCATGTGCTCTAATCAAATCTAACTCCTGAAAACATCAACAACAAAATCCCACCAAGTATAAATATCACGATCCCAGCCATTAGATAAGCAATCGCAATAAAGCCAAGCTTCATTATTGTTGAAGGTACTTTATCCGGATTCACTCTCAAATACCAGGATTTCAACAACTTATATAAGGGTATAGGAATCAGTAAGAACAAAATGATGAGAACGCAAAACACGCCTAGCATAATCATTCCTGCAGCTATTGCAGCTTGTAGTGGTATGACAATCATTCACCCAGCCTAATCGCTGCTTTTTGACCGCCAACCTGAAGCATAACACTTCCTTTTCCTCCGGATGAAGAAACCTTACGTGATGAAATTTTGAATTTTCCTTCTGAAACTACTTCTTCAGCAGAATTCAATAACTGGTATTTGTAACTACCTTCTTCCAAAACAAGAATTAACGAGTTGGATTGTACTGAGCTGCTTTCACAATTGGCATCTTCATTCAAAAAAGGCACTTCCCCCTTATTACGATTGTCTAACACCAAATGATATTGCCTTGTCTCGTCAACATTCTGAAAGAAATAAACCAGATATTCACTTTTCTTATGGCAACCCGAAAGCGCAAAAAAGAGACACAAAAAAATAGAGATGTATGTTAGTTTCATGAAATGATAAACGAAGTTCCGGGATGAATATTTGAAAGTTCGTAAAAAGAATTGTTATTCCTGTTTCGAATTTTATAATTTCATAAAAACATAAAATTATGTCTGAGTCGTTCATCAGTAAAATCTCGCAAAAGGAATTTCCAATCTCAGAGATAATCTCAGCAAACACTCTCCGAAATTCACTGATGGAGCTGATTCAAAAAGACCATCCTGATTTTGGACGTGATGATAGTCTCTCAGTAATTGAATTAAATTTCTACCGTGAAAAATACATTTCTGAATATTTGACGAAGGAAATTGGCGAGATCGGCGAACTGGAGAAACAGGTGCTGAACAACATGAATGATTCTAAAACATTAACCAGTACGTTGGAGGATGGCGAAAGCGACAAGTCCACCGTTGGACAACGTATTGCTGATAAAGTAGCCACATTCGGAGGAAGTTGGACCTTCATTCTTTCGTTCGGAGCATTCTTGTTTCTATGGATTTGTGTTAACGTTTTTGTACTCACAACAAAAGCATATGATCCGTATCCTTTCATTCTCCTAAATCTAATCTTGTCATGTATTGCAGCACTTCAAGCACCTGTCATTATGATGAGTCAGAACCGTCAGGAAGAAAAAGACCGTGAACGCGCCAAGAAAGATTACATGATCAACCTGAAATCGGAATTGGAAATACGAATGCTTCATGAAAAACTTGACCATTTAATCATGCATCAGCAACAAGAATTAATTGAGATTCAAAAAGTTCAGATCGATATGATGAATGAATTGATGGAGAAAGTTGGAAAGAAATAAAGAAATTTTGTTTCAAATTGCTAATTTCGATTTATGCAAAGAACATCACTATTCACCGCTAAGCGTCTGATTTTCACTTTTGGATTCATCTCTTTTTTCGCAGCCAATAGTTCTGCACAATCTTCGAAAACGTCAGTTAAACCTTCTAAAGGCGATACTATTTTTAGTTCATTACCAGTTGGTGCGAAGGATAGTACGTTGAAATGGATTTCCAACGGCCTTTCGCAACCTTATCTTTACAATGCGCTTTCGACACCTTCTACAAGAACGGTTATTTACCAACAACTAATTGGCGCAAAAAGCGTTTATCATCAACGCATTTTAGTAAAGGACTATAAGCATGTTCCGGGACTAACCCATCACTCATTTCAAGCAAATAATCTTCCAAAAAAGGAACTCTTGGCCATTAATTATGGAGTGAACGATACGCGTTACAACTTACAGGACTATAGAACAACCACGTTCACTGACACTGCAATTCTTACCAAAATCCCTGGCGGAACAATTTTGTACCGTGTAACAGACAAAGGTGGAGAAGCTGGAGGTTTCTGGACCTTGGATCCACCAAAACAATTAAAATCGGTAATCGGCGGAACAGCTGTAATGCCAGAATGGAACGGGTTTACAAGAGTGTATTCTTACACCGTTCCTGCCGATGGAATATATGCATGGAAAGGAAAAGCGGCTGCACAGCAAATCTCCATGGATCCTCAGTTTCAGTCTTCAGAATACGAATTGGCCGGAGAAGGTGTTCAATTATTTATCAACGAATTTCTCCGCGATGAAACATTCAAAGCTGCAATTGTTGATGTGACAGCACAATACAAAAAATGGAAATAATTTAGACCGTTGAACCTTTTGAACTCAATCTATGTTTACAGTCAGTTATAATTTTATCATTCATCCCAATAAACATGCTGAATTCGAGGAAGCCTGGAAACAAGTTACTCAACTGATTTACAAGAATTGTGGGAGTTTGGGATCGAGATTGTATAAATCCGGTGAACATTCCTATTTCGGAATTGCACAATGGCCAAACAAAACAACCTGGGAAACGGCAGATGCCGCTCCATTCGATACGAAAGGTTGGCGAACTAAAATGCGCGAATGCTGTGAACGAATTGAAACATTAAATGAACTGGAGCTGATCCATGATTTGTGGATGGAAACGGTATTTACTTCATAAATTTCTGCAAGGAATTCCTAATTTTAAAACTGAAATTAAAACCAATCGTCATGATTACTGCATACCTTACATTTAACGGAAACACAGAAGAAGCATTCGATTTCTATAAAACAGCACTTAACGGAAAAATCACTGGAATCAATCGTTTTGGTGAGGCTCCTAACGCTGATCAAATGTCAGAAGCAGACAGAAACAAGGTGATGCATATTGCTTTGGAAGCACCGGAAAACATTTCTTTAATGGGGAATGACCATGTTGACTTTTTCGGTGGACCTTATGCTCCCGGAAACAATTTTTCGTTGTCCTTTCATCCAGACAATAGAGAACGAGCAGATGAATTGTTCAATGCGCTTTCAGTAGACGGAACTGTAACTGTTCCTATGAGTGAGGCTCCCTGGGGCGATTACTTTGGAATGTTCGTGGATAAATTTGGTGTGAAATGGATGATTAATTGCTCGAAAAAATGACTAATTAGTAATTACTAATTAGTCATTGGTAATTATTTCATCAATTGTGCTGCATGCGGTGCAAAGTAAGTCAGAATTCCATCTGCTCCTGCTCTGCGGATGCTCAACAACATTTCCATTACAGCTCTATCATAATCGATCCAACCGTTTTTTGCGGCTGCGTATACCATTGCACATTCACCACTCACATTGTAAGCTGTAACCGGGGTTGCAAAGTTTTCTTTCAATAAGTGAATGATATCCAAATAACAAAGTGCCGGTTTCACCATAATGAAATCTGCACCTTCAGCAACATCCAATTCCGCTTCAATCAAAGCTTCACGCTTATTTGCCGGATTCATTTGGTAAGTCTTCTTGTCGCCTGATTTTGGTGCAGAATTCAATGCATCACGGAAAGGTCCGTAAAAAGCACTCGCATATTTCGCAGTATATGACATAATCGAAACATCCTGAAATCCAGCCATATCCAGTTCATCTCGTATAAAACCTACTCTACCGTCCATCATGTCTGATGGTCCGATGATATCAATTCCAGCCTGCGCTTGCGCGACCGACATTCTACCAAGAATTTCTAAAGTCGGATCATTTACAATTTTACCGTCAATCACCAAGCCATCATGTCCGTCGGAAGAATACGGATCCAATGCAACATCCGACATCAAAACCGCCTCCGGAAACTTCTCTTTCAGGGTGCGAATAACGTGTAAATAGAAATTCTCATCAGCATATGAATAACTTCCAATTTGGTCTTTCAAAGCTTCGTCAACAGCAGGAAATAAATCGAACGTATGAATTCCAAGATTCATCCATTTTTCAAATTCAGGAAGCAGCTGATCCAAACTCCAACGGTAATTACCCGGAAGGGAAGAAACTTCTTCCTTAATATTCTTTCCATCCTTTAAGAAAATCGGATAAATCAAATGTTGAGGTCCCAATTGAGTTTCTTCAACCATTGCGCGAATTGCACTACTTTTTCTGTTTCTTCTTGGACGAATATTCATGCTGTTTTTTTGACAAAGATAGTAGTAAAATGAACTTAATCGTGTGTGATTTTTAAGTTGAAAAGTACTTTTTGAAGTTGGTAATTGAACATTTAACGACTGAAAAGGAATACTTATCGAATTTTAACTATTTTCGTAATAAATAACGATTACTTAATTGCTATGAAAACAAGTCATATCTTCCTGGGAGCAGGTTTATTGTTAGGATTAACTGTTGGATGTGGATCCGGCGATGATACCGCGAAGAAAGAAATAGACAAAGAAGTCAGAGATCCGAACAGTGCGTTGAACACTAGTTTTGATGGAAAGATCTTCTCTATTCCTTCTCCAATGCAAACAGCTTTGTTACTTGAAGAAGTGAAAGCTCCGTTTAAAGCAGATCTATTAAATCCTTTGGAAAATCTTGAAGGCTATAGTTCTGAAATGCAAAAAGCACTGAATTTAGGTGTTTACGGAACTGATCTTGGATATATCTCTATTTACAAACAAAACAGTTTATCGTTACAATACCTTTCTACTGTAGAAAAACTAACAGCTTCTTTAGGTTTGGAAAGTGCATTCGACAAGAACTTTATGTCGAGATTTGAAAAGAACAGTACAAACAAAGATTCGATGATGGTAATTGTTTCTGATGCTTTCAAAAAAGCAGACAGTTACTTGAAATTGAATGAAAGAAAACCTGTTTCAGCATTAATCCTTGTTGGAGGTTGGATCGAGTCAATGTACCTGGCTTGTGAAATCAATAAAGAAGCAAACAACTCGAAAATTTTATCACGTATTGGTGAGCAAAAAGAAACATTGAATTCAATTATCGATATCCTTAACACTTACAATAAGGGTGGAAAATTCGATGAGTTGGTTTCTGATATGAAGGACTTGAAAAGTTATTTCGACAATGTTGAAATGAATTACGAGTACGTTCAACCGAAAACTGATGCTAAGAAAAAGTTAACGGTACTTCGTCACAAAACATCTGTTGAAGTGGAGACAAATACCTTAAACTTCATCTACCAGAAAATTGGAAGCATTAGAGATAAAATCACTGAATAATTAGACAAACATGAAAAAGTTTTTAATACTGTTCATTGCAGTAATCGGAATGACATCTGCAACATATGCTCAAACTACTTGTGATGCATTGGTTAAAGAATGTGAGAAAATTTTAAAAGGTAAAAAAGGTGATTTTGTATCAGATGGTCAGGTTTACACCGCATTATTAGATCGTCAAAAAGCAGAGTTTACTACCACTTTTTACGGTGGAACAACATACAGAATTGCTTGTACTGCCGGTACAGATGATGCTTATGTGATTTTTACTGTTAAAGATGTAGATGGAAATGTACTATTTACAAACAGAAAATATAAAAACTCATCATACTGGGACTTTAAGGTTCCTACAACTATTCCTGTAACCATTGAAACTGAGCTTGACTTAGACAAAAAAGTTACAGGATGTGCAATTATGATGATTGGCTTTAAACGATAAAACTACCCCGAGAACTAACACATGAGTGAGCGCATACTACGTGCGTTGATGCAATTATTTGCCATCATCGCTAAAGTAGACGAAGTTACAGATTCATCACCTGAAGCAGTTGCTTCTTCAAACGGACGCAGAATCGTTGAAGGATTTCTACGTTCAGAATTAAATGAAGCACTCATTCAAAAGTACCTTGTTCTTTTCGAGGAATTCCTTTCTGTACACCATGCCGGATCTGCAAAGAAAGATGGTGAAAGAAAGCGTACATCTGTTAATTCTGTAAAGGTTCTAAGAATTTGTTCTCAGATCAACGAAGAACTTACGCAGCGTCAAAAGATGATCGTACTTCTTCGAATCTTTGAATTTATTCATGCAAACGAGCAAGTACACGATCAGGAACAAGAATTCGTTCATACAGTAGCTGAATCATTCAACATTTCAGAGAAAGAATATTTACAGCTCAAGAGTTTCATTGAAGAGCCAGCTTCAAATGTGCTTGATGACGATTGTTTCATGTACATTTCTTCACGTGATCTGGCGCTGAATCAAGCTAAGCTGTACGTTCATCCTGGAATCGATGGTTTGATTCGCATCGTTCGAATGGAAAGTATCAATATCATTTTCTTAAGGTATTTTGGAAATGATGAGATCACATTGAACGGACAAACGGTTTCAAACGAAAGAAATCATATTTTGAACCAGGGATCTACTATTCGTACGTCCAAAAGTTCACCTATTTATTACTCCGATGTAATTTCCAGATATCTACACGACTTGAATCTGGAGCCTTTGACTTTTAAGGTGGAGAACATGCAGTTTTTCTTCAAAAGCGGAAAAATTGGTTTACATGAGATCAATTTTACTGAACAAAGTGGAAAATTGATCGGAGTTATGGGCGGTTCAGGGGCTGGTAAATCCACTTTCCTGAATGTTTTAAATGGAAACTATTCTCCATCTGTTGGATCGGTTAAAATTAACGGCGTTGATCTACACAAGGAGAAATCAAAATTGGAAGGTGTAATTGGTTTTGTTTCACAAGACGACCTGTTGATAGAGGAACTTTCCGTATTTCAGAACTTATACTTTAATGCAAAACTTTGTTTCAGTGAACTAAGTGAAACACAAGTAAAAAAGAAAGTAATTGATTTACTTTCAGATATTGGTTTATCAGAAGTAAAACACCTGAAAGTAGGTTCACCTTTAGAGAAAACCATTTCCGGTGGACAAAGAAAACGCTTAAACATTGCACTAGAGCTTATTCGTGAGCCGGCAGTAATGTTTGTTGATGAGCCAACTTCTGGTTTGTCTTCACGCGATTCTGAGAACATTATGGATATGCTCAAAGAGCTTGCTCTTAAAGGCAAATTGATCTTTGTTGTTATCCACCAGCCGTCGTCCGACATTTTCAAAATGTTCGACAAACTATTGATATTAGATCAAGGTGGTTATCCAATTTTTGACGGAAATCCGATTGATGCAGTTGTTTATTTCAAAACACATATTCACCATGTTAATGCAAATGAGCGGGAATGTCCGATTTGTGGTAACGTAAACCCGGAACAGATCTTCAACATCATTGAGTCGAAGGTTGTGGACGAATATGGAAATCAAACCAAATACAGAAAGGTTTCTCCGAAAGAATGGAATGATCGCTTCACCAAAGAAAGAAGCGCGAATACGATTGAAGAAATCAATGATCCTATAAAAGGAACTTCAACGATTGCCGGTAAATTGGCGCAGTTCAAAGTTTTCTTTTTACGAGATGTACTAAGTAAATTGGCAAATCGTCAGTACATGATGATCAATTTATTGGAAGCTCCGGCCTTAGCTGTAATCCTGGCTTTCTTCGTAAAATTCTTTAATCGCACAGAAAAAGGTGTGGAAGAGTATATCTTCTACTCTAACGAAAACATTCCTCAGTATTTATTCATTTCTGTTGTAGTTGCCTTGTTTTTAGGTTTAACAGTTGCCGCTGAAGAAATCATAAAGGATAAAAAAATCCTGAAACGCGAAAGCTTCCTGAACTTATCAAGAGGATCGTACTTATGGTCCAAAATACTAATCATGTTTATCATCTCGGCTATTCAGTCGGCAACATTTGTTTTGGTTGGTAACATGATTCTGGAAATTCAGGGAATGTGGCTTGAATATTGGCTTGTTCTCTTCTCCACATCTTGTATGGCGAATGTCCTTGGTCTAAATATATCTTCTGGTTTCAATTCGGCGAAAGTAATTTACATCACTGTTCCGTTATTGATCATTCCGCAGTTATTGTTCTCAGGTGTAATTGTGAAGTTCGATAAACTGAATCCGATCTTTGCGAATACGAATGAAGTTCCATGGATCGGAAACGCTATGGCTTCACGCTGGGCATACGAAGCTTTGGCTGTAACTCAGGCAAAAGACAACGAACATGAAAGCAAGTATTTTGTTCTGAACCAACAGAAAAGTTATAGTGCCTGGATGCGCGATTACTGGATTCCGGAGATGTACAAGCAATTGGATGTTTTGGCAAATCCAAAATCAAAATCTGACGATTACGAAAAAGCCGCACGAATTCTCGGAAATGAGGTTGAAAAGGTCACTAATGTTTGGGATTTCGAATGTAAAGAATGTGTTTCTACACTAGAATCTATTAAACCGGGTGACGCAACAGGTCAGCTTCAGGGAGAACTTGGTAGTTGGCTGGGTATGCTCAAAAAGCAATTTGGGAAAGATTTCAATAAATCATCCGATGCAATTGAGAAAATGATTGCAAAATCTGGTGATAAAGAGTATCAGTTAAGTCAGAATACATTTGCCAATGAAAGTCTGAACGATATTGTTACAAATAGAACCGAAGTTCAAAAAGCTTTAGTTACAGATGATGCGATTCTTCAAAAAGACGATCCACTTTATATAGATCCGAAAGGAACACGTTTCTTAGATTCTCCTTTCTATTCTTATCAGAAGTATTTCTTTGGAATGAAAATCAGTACTTTCTGGGCAAACATCATTATACTTTGGTTAATGAGTTTATCATTCATTATTTGTCTATACTACGATTTGTTCCGTTTGTTCCTGGAAATGTTTAATAAGATTAAACTTCCATCAAGAAAGAAATCAAACTAGACTCCGTTTTATATATTATTTGAAATTGAAAACAGTGATCTAAACGGATTGCTGTTTTTTTTATCCCTGTTAAATCAAAATACCAAAGTTTAGGTATTGTGATGACTGTATTGCCTGGGTACTTTTGCGCAAGTTTTATTTAGACTAAATATAAATAGATTTTGCAATTACTGACTATCATAGCGCTCTTAACCCTTCCGATTACAGCAATGGCTCAAAAAGGAACAGTTACCGGAACAATTCTCGATAACGGAATTCCGGTTTCTTACGCACTGGTTTACCTGGAAGGGACAAAAACAAGTACACAATCCGATTCAACAGGTCATTTTGAGTTGAAAGACATTCCTTACGGAAAACACACCATTGTTATTTCTTCAGTTGAATATAAAAAACACCATCAAAGCTTTGCACTCAACGCTCCTACTCTAGCCCTGCCCGAAATTGTGTTAGAGAGTAACACGCTTCTTGAAGTTGATATTGTGAGAACAAAAGCTGAATTGGTTAAAGAACAGCCTTTTGCAGTGGAATCGATCGACATGAAACCTTTGCAAAGCAGAAACCTGAATGTAAATCAAGTATTGAATCAAACAACCGGAGTTCGTATTAGAGAGACTGGTGGTTTGGGATCCGATTTCGTTTTTTCTTTAAGCGGATTCACTGGAAATCAGGTTCGTTTTTTCGTTGATGGTTTACCAACAGAAGTTTTAGGTTCTGCTTACAGTATCAATAGTGTTCCGGTAAATAATGTGGAACGAATTGAAGTGTACAAAGGGGTTGTTCCGGTTCATCTAGGATCAGATGTTCTTGGTGGTGCAGTGAATATTGTGACCAACACTGCGGCAAAGAATTTTTTAGACATTTCTTACGGATACGGATCGTTCAATACGCATCAAACAAGTGTTGTTGGTCGATACGCGTTTAAAAATGGCCTTTTGTTAAACGCAAGTGCGTTCTACAATTATTCAGATAACAATTTCAGAATTGATACTTATTTGTATGACAAACAAACGGGCAAGAAAGACGAATACACAACTTCCGTTGAACGTTTCAATGATGCGTTCAAATCGGCAACCGGAAATGTGGAAATTGGAGTTGTCAATAAACGTTTTGCTGATCGTTTAATGATTGGAGTAATTGGTTCTGCACAATACAAGGAAATTCAGAATGGAGCTAACATGACCGAAGTTTTTGGTCAGGCATTTACAAAAAATCACGGATTCATTCCAACATTGAAATACGAGAAAAACCATTTCTTCGTAGATAATCTTAGTTTACGTGTTTCAGCGCTTTACAGTAATATTCAATCGGTAAACGTTGATACAAGCTCAAGAGAATATGATTGGACAGGAAACTATACGTCAAAGTTTACTTATCAGAATTCAGGTGAGATAAGCTGGTACAAAACCTTGTTCACCTTTACAGATCAGAACACATTGGCCTTAGCGACATTGAGTTATAAACTGGGTGGAAACCAGCAAATCACATTGAACAATACGTTCTCCCGAATGGAGAGAGTTGGTACTGACCCGCTAGCAGTAAGTCCAATTGCCTACAACGATCCAAACATATTGATGAAGAATTTCCTTGGTTTATCTTACCAGATCAAACTTCTCGACAACAAGCTAACAGCAAACGCTTTTGGAAAATACTTCAGCTTGAATTCACTTTTATATAAAGAAGTTTACATTGAAGAGACAGATGAAAATGTGATTCGTAAAGCTACCAATTCGCAACAGTTGCCGGGTTTTGGTGCCGCTATAAGTTACTTTGTTTTCAATAATTTTCAGGTAAAGACCTCTTACGAAAACACTTACCGTTTACCGGAAGGTTATGAATTGTTTGGAAACGGACTTCTTCTTCAACCGAATCCTGACCTTGTTGCTGAGAAAAGTCAAAACATCAATGCTGGTTTCTTGTTTGGAAAACGATTCAATAATCACATTATCAATTTCGAGTCGAATTACTTGTACCGTTTACCAACGAATCTGATTCGAAATGTAGCGATTGGGGTTCTTTCTCAATACCAAAATCTTGGAAATGGTGAAATTCATTGTTTTGAAGCTGCTACCAGCTATAAATACAAAAAATCGCTTTCTATTGAGCTGAACGCCACTTATCAAAGCATTCGCAATACCTCTTTAAAGGCAAATGGTCAACCTGATGAATTGTATGGAGATCGTTTACCGAATATGCCTTACTTATTTGGAAATGCATCCATCACTTTCAATACAAAAGAATTCGGAAAGCAGAAAGCTCACTTCGGAATTAACTGGAATACAACTGTGATAGAACAGTTCTTCTTAAAATGGGAAAGTCAGGGTAGTTCAGATTCAAAATTCATTATCCCTCGTCAGTTTGTAAATAATGCCTCCATTACGTACACTTCTCATAAAGGTCGATACAACATTTCACTTTCAGCCATGAATATTTTGGATGCTCTGTGCTACGACAATTTCCGGGTTCAAAAACCAGGACGAAGTTTCAATATCAAACTACGCTACTATTTAACAAAGCAGTAAACAATTATTTATCTCAAAAGAATGAAAACAACACGTTTTATTTTAATCTGTGCGCTTGCAACAGGAACTCTTTTCACTTCATGTAAAAAGAAAAAAACAACAGAAGAAGAACCGGCAATCTCAAGTGGATATGTGGTTGGATTAACAGCAGAAAGCGGTGGCGCTGAAGCAGATTACTTATTGACTTCTTCTGATTTGATGTCGGGAACAATCTCTGCAACAGGAACAGGCGTTGAGCAAGAAGGCTGGATGTACTTCCACAAAACGAATGGAGGAAAATACCTTTCATTTGACTACACCAATACGGTTTGTACTGGTTACACGGTAAACAACGGTGCAATTACTGAATCGGGAAGTTTTGTTTACGAACGTGCCGATGTACTAACAAACATGCCGAATGGAAATGTACTTTCAATTGGAGCGCCTTGGGGTGGTGGATCTTACAACACAAAAATTCAAACCATCAATCCAACCTCTATGTCGATTACAAACACGGTTCAACACCCGTTGTACACGTTATATAATGACACATTAGCACAATTGAACATGTGGCCAACACATTCAATTATTGACAATGATAAATTGTATGTTTCTTTCTATCCGCTTCACGGTTCAAGCTGGGATACAGATCGCACAGATACTGCATACGTAAGTGTGTTCTCCTACCCGGGATTGGTTTACCAAACCACTTTTAAAGACGCAAGAACTTCTCCAATTGGTTACTACGGTGGTTCACCATGTATCATCACGGATGAGAACGGAAATCACTACACCTTCTCCACTTCCTCTTTGGCTGCAGGATTTACTCAAGCTACAAAACCATCAGGAATTTTAAGAATCAACTCCGGAGCAACATCTTTTGATCAATCTTATTTCTTCAACATTGAAGCACAAGGTTACAAACTGTTAACAGGTGCATATGCAGGAAATGGAAAAATTGTTGCGCGCGTGGTTCCAAATGCTAACGACGCAGCAGTTTGGGGAGCTTTCACTGTTGACAATCCAATTTGTAAAATTGTTGTTATCGATATTTACAACCAAACCGTTTCTGAAGTTGGAAGTATTCCATTACATGGAGGACAATACTTTACACCATTCCTGGTTGAAAACGGAAAAGTATATGTTTCAATCAACGATGGACTTACAGCACACGTTTACAGAGTTGATGCTTCAAACGCAACTGCACAACAAGGTGCTTTAATCAATGGAAATCAATTGAAATGTTTCTTTAAATTTTAACCTACCTACTCAGTTAGCTTTTTATAATTTTTTCGAACATCCCGGTCCGCCTCAGGCGGATCGGGATTTTTGTTTTTACGAATCAAATCATAACTCTATCTTTGCGCAATGCGTCCAAAGCTTCTTTTAATTACACCGCCGTTTACACAGTTGAACACTGCGTATCCTGCAACCTCTTATTTAAAAGGTTTTTTGGAAGCACATGATATTTCTGCTTCTCATTGTGATTTGAGTATTGAACTTTTTACCTCTGTTTTCACCAGCAAATTTCTACGTGAGATCTTTCAGGAAGCCGTTGATACCGGAAACTATCATTATCCTGAAATTTCCAAACTGAAGGAGAAGTACATTTCAAGGATAGATACAGTTATCGCATTTCTACAAAAACAAGATATTGAAACTGCTCATCAGCTGCTTAAGCCCGATTTTTTTCCTGCCGGACATCGTCAAATGAAAGTCAACAAGGAAATAAAATGGGAAGATGGCGATATTGGAGTCATCGATAAAGCCAAACATTATTCAACATTGTTCATTGAGGAAATCGGTGATTTCATTCAAGCGAACGTAGACGAGTTCTTTGCCTTTACAAAATATGCGGAGCAAATTGCAACCGCTGCAACAAGTTTTGATCAAATTGATGAGTTTTTACATTATCAGCCAACGCTGATTGAAGATGAAATGTTTAACATTTTGGAAGATCAAATCAAATTGTATTCTCCAAAACTTATCTGTTTTACAATTCCCTTTCCTGGAAATCTATTCTCTGCATTGCGTTGTTCACAATTCATAAAACAGTTCTTTCCCGATATTTCCATTGCCTTTGGGGGTGGATACTGCAATACCGAATTGCGTTCACTTTCGGATCCGCGTATTTTTAAGTTTGTTGATTTCATTTCACTGGATGATGGTGAAGGTCCGCTTTTAAAAATGGTTTCCTATCTGGAGGGATCAATTGACAGCAGCGAATTGGAACGAACTTTTGTATTGGAAAAGAAAAAAGTGGTTTACAAGAATAAAACACCGAATACTATTTATCATCACAAGAATTTACCAGCTCCAAATTATTCAGGATTGCCGTTTCACAAGTATGTTTCATTTTTAGATGTTGTGAATCCAATGCATAGAATGTGGACGGATGCACGATGGAATAAACTAACCATATCGCACGGCTGTTATTGGAAACAATGTTCCTTCTGTGATGTGAGTTTGGATTACATTGGCAACTATCAAAATACAACTGCTGAGGATCTGGTAAACAAGATCGAGAAAGTAATAGAAGATACAGGTATCACGGGTTTTCATTTTGTTGACGAAGCTGCTCCACCTAAAATGCTCCGATCTTTATCGGAAAAGTTGATTGAACGAAACCTGAAAATTACATGGTGGACAAATATACGTTTTGAAAAAACGTTTGATTTCGAATTGTGTGAACTCATGGCTAAATCTGGATGTATTGCCGTAACTGGCGGTTTAGAAGTCGCTTCAGACAGATTATTGTCGAAAATGAAAAAGGGAGTTGACATTAAACAAGTTACCAAAGTGACAAATAATTTTTCTCAAAATAATATTCTCGTCCACGCTTACCTCATGTACGGATTTCCGACTGAAACAGAGCAGGAAACAATTGATTCTTTGGAAATCGTCAGACAATTATTTGAGAAAAACTGTATTCAATCTGCATTCTGGCATCAGTTCACGGCAACAGCTCATAGTCCAATTGGTCAGAATCCGGAAGAATTTGGAATTACTATCTCCGGACCGACATTTGAAGGATTTGCTCAAAATGACTTGTATCATGACGATCCTCTTGGAGCTAATCACACGCTTTATACCAAAGGATTAAATCAGGCATTGAATTCCTATTTGAACAATTCAGGATTCGATAAAAAATTACAGAGTTGGTTCGATTTCCCGGTTGTTGAGACTACTCACAAAGCAGATTTGATTGCGGAGTTTTTGATCTAATCAAAAAAATCCTTGATTTCCTATTTCTCCTGACTTGAGATTTTAGATTGGACGTAATTCAGTCTCAGACTATTTCAACAATATTACCATATTGTTTTTTGCGGTCTTTAAAATTGGAATCCTAGAAACAAAAAACCGCTCCTGAAAATCAAGAACGGTTTCACAAATATTATTTCATGTCTTACATCAACATTCCTCCACAAACGTGAATGGTTTGTCCTGTAATATAGGCCGACATATCTGATCCTAAGAAAACAGTTGCATCCGCAACATCTTTCGGAGAACCACCTCTTTTTAACGGAATTGTTGATCTCCACTCTTCTACCACTTTCTGATCCAAAGCAGCAGTCATTTCAGTTTCGATAAATCCTGGAGCAATAGCATTACAACGAATGTTTCTAGATCCCAATTCCTGAGCCACAGATTTCGTGAAACCAATTAATCCAGCTTTTGAAGCAGCATAGTTTGCCTGACCAGCATTTCCACTAACTCCAACAACAGATGACATATTGATAATCGAACCAGAACGCGCTTTCAACATTGGACGTTGAACTGCTTTTGTAAGGTTAAAAGCAGACTTCAAGTTCGTATTGATCACTTCATCCCATTGCTCCTCTGTCATTCTCATCAATAATGTATCGCGAGTAATTCCGGCGTTGTTAACCAAAACATCAATCGTTCCGAATTCAGCAACAACATCATCAACTAATTTTTGAGCTTCGTCAAATTTCGCTGCGTCAGATTTAAATCCTTTTGCCACTCCACCATTTGCAGAAAGCTCAGCTTCTAATGCTCTAGCCTTCTCTTCTGAAGACAAATATGTAAATGCAACTTTAGCACCTTGTTTTACACACTCTTCTGCAATTGACTTTCCAATTCCACGAGATGCTCCGGTGATAAGTACAACCTTATTCTCTAATAATCCCATTGTTTTTGATTTTGGCTTCAAAGATAGAATAAATTGGCACTTCGACTCCGCTCAGCGACCAATTTATAAGTCAAAAATCAAAACAGAAAAGTTATCTTGACTCCGCTCGATAACCTTTTAGATTAAGCAAAGGGTAACCGAGCGGAATCGGAGGTTTCAATTAATTGAACAGGTCCCAAGAAACGCCAAAACGTAGCTGTAAAGGCATAACTGGATAACCAATAGCTTCCATGTTCGTTTGCTTCTGGAAAGCTTGCTCTATATTCTCGATACGAATGAACCAGCGGAAATAACCCAGATCAAATTGCGTGAAGAAATGAAGTTTGGGCATTGCAGTAAAATTCAATCCTGAATTGTTTAACGAATAAACATCCATCATTGGTGTATACGCCATTAAATCGTAAGCAGTAGAATATCCAAAATCGATTCCGGTCACGTTTCTCAATTTCTTTGCTTTGAAAATTGTTCCATTATAAGCTAATCGAGCTTGGAAGATCAACGAAGGAACAACATTTATACTTGCAACTTGAAAAATCACCTTCGGCTGCAGAAGTAGTTTCTTCCACTGAAAATCAATTCCACCACCAATTTTAGCATACGACAATGTTGTTAACGTATCTTGTCGCCATTGATTATTGAAGAACAAAGGCATATTGAAACGTTGATCAACTCCACCGAATAACTGAATGATTTGACCTTTGACATGTATGTTTACATTACCATTGGCAAGAATATAGGTTTCCTGCGTTTTGGTATTCCAGGAATAAGCAATTGTATTTCCAAAGTAATTTCTCTGATAATTCTGAGGATATCTTCTGCCTGCATTTGCATTAACATCAACATCGATAACCCCAAACTTCTTATGCAATCTTGACGCTGCTGAGAATTCACCTAAAGCACCAATAACATTGATTTTAGCAGAGTTCTTCCAGTTCCATCCCGATTTCAGATCAACGATTAAATCTCCAACTGCAGAAATTTCCAATGTATCGTTGTGAATTGAGAAATTGTCGAAATCCCAATATTTTACTTCAACACCACCATTAATGACAAAAGGTTTGGTGTGAAAAAAGTACCCAGCGCTTGCTCCTACTTCACCTTTCTGCCAAAAATCCTGTGTTGTTAATGTATCGTGGTTAACTGCTCCATAGATCTGAAGTAAGGTATCAGTCTCTGTATAGCGCTTGCTTGCTACTTTCACAAATGGACTCAGAAAGAATCCGGTTTTCAAATTCTCATTAGAAACGAAGGAAAAGAAGTTCTCAAATTTGCCATCAACAACAATGTACTTTTGTCGGGCGTTGGATTTTTTGACATCCTGAAACTCCAGTCCAAAATCATTTTGAATCACATCACCTAACAACCCTCCATTTAATCCTTGTTCTAACGAGAGCATTTTTACGCCAAGGGCAGAGCCATAGAATTTCCCTCTTCTAAGCCATGAAAAATCCAATTGATTTCGTGTCAAATCCTGATTTCGCATTGCACCATTGGTAGACTGGCGCAAATAATCCATTTGAACAAAATTAATTGAGTCTATCGTTTGAGTATAAGATATCTTCCCTAGCTGCTGAGTATTTGACCCCATGCTGTAGGCAAAACCGATGTGTGGAATAGATGAATATCTTCTCTTACTATTGACGACCGGAAGCGAATTAAACTGACCAAAACTGAATGATCGAAGCGATGGTTGAAAGAATTGAACTGTTGTACTCGCATAAGGAGAACAAAAGGCATCAGTAGAATCTAAAGTCTTAGAAATGCGATAACCTGGCTGTATGGTGTCCTCAAAGAAATGATAAAAAGGCGATTGTCCATAGCTTGTAAGCGACTTACAAGTTATGAGTAGAACCACAATTAACCATCGATTTATCATGAGTACAAATAAAACGAAAAAGGTCTTATCTGTCCGCGGACTGACAAGACCTAAGTCAAATAGAAATTAATTTCTTATAGTTTGTTCACCAAAGTTGCCAAACCTGATTTAAGGTTAGCAGCTTTATTTTTGTGAATGATATTGCGTTTCGCTAACTTATCCAACATAGATGTTACGTTAGGCAATAACTCAAGAGCCTCCTTTTTATCTTTCGATGCACGCAACTTACGCATAGCGTTACGAGTTGTTTTGTGTTGGTATTTATTACGCAAACGTTTAACATCGTTAGAGCGGATTCTTTTTTGAGCTGACTTATGATTTGCCATTTTTATTTCTAAATAGTTATACAATTAACTTGCAGCCCATAGGAGAATCGAACTCCTGTTACCAGGATGAAAACCTGGCGTCCTAACCACTAGACGAATGGGCCGTATTTTTTTCTTTTTAATATTAGTTTCAACGCTTTTGAAACTTTGTAGCCCATAGGAGAATCGAACTCCTATTTTACGGATGAAAACCGCATGTCCTAACCGTTAGACGAATGGGCCGTTTTTTTGATTTCGGAGTGCAAATATACCTCTATTTTTTAGTAATACAAGGGCTAGGTTATTTTTTTCTTAAAAAAAATCATTGTCTTCTGCTTCAAATTTGAAACCCAATCGTTTACCCGTTTGCATACTTTGATTTGCATTCAACTCTATCATCTGAATAACTGTCGCTTTTGACACCAATTCATAAGGCGGAGTCAACAAATCAAACTCTAAAGCATAGACAAAAGAAACATGAATAATGTGTCGCATTATTGCATCATTAATTTTTTCATGTGTCAAATCGCGGAACAAAAACCCAAGCTGCCCCTTTCCTTCGACCATGTAATTCTCATCTTTATTAATGAAAATTCGGCCAATTAAATAACCAACGTCATTCAATCGATTTTGAAGGTAAGAATCTGCCAAAAAGTTATAGATGTTTATAATACCAAAATAACCACGCTCAGCGTCTTCTTTCATGTAATCTGATTTCCAGAGAGCATGTTCATCTGGCAATCTGAAAATGTTCGAATGCATTTGAAAGACAAGCACATCTCCACCAATGAAAACCCGAACCTGAAAATCGCCTTGATCTTCAATTTTTAGTCGAACACGTTCATCCTTTACCAATTCACGCAATTGATTCACTTCTTCATGCAGATGTTTCTTGAAACGATCAAAATGATTTCGTGTATCCTGGTAAATATCTTGTTTCAGAGCTGCTTTCTTCTCTAATAACTGTTGTATAACCTGACGTGTATCCATAGAACTCAATTATCAATGATACAATTATGAATTATCAATGTAAAAGTTGTTTCTTTTCTTGATAATTCATAATTGATAATTTATCTAGTATGCTTTAGCAAAAACTACTCTTCCCGCTGACGGTTTCCCTGTTACCATACAAACCCCTGGTTCAGCTGGCATATCTAAAGGAATACAACGAATAGTCGCTTTCGTCTCCTGTTTGACCAATTCTTCCGTTTCTTTCGTTCCATCCCAATGCGCCAAAAAGAATCCGCCTTCTTTTTCAAGTAGTGTTTTGAATTCAGCGTAAGTATCTACTTCACGCATATTCTCCGTTCTGTAGTTTTTAGCTCGATTCAAAAGATTGTCCTGAATTTCCTTCAACAAGTTCTGGATATAAGAAGCCAATCCTTCTAATGGAACTGAACTTTTCTCTTTTGTATCTCTTCTCGCCAATTCCACTACTCCATTCTCCAAATCGCGTGGACCAATTGCTAAACGAACCGGAACTCCTTTTGCTTCATATTCAGCAAATTTCCATCCCGGACGTTTTTGATCATCCTTGTCGTATTTAACGCGAATATCTAATCCTTTCAATTCTGCCGTAAGCTTCTCAACCTGAGCAGTAATATTGGCTAAATCTTCATCTGTTCTATGAATTGGAACAATTACCACATGAATTGGAGCCAAAGCCGGCGGTAAAACCAAACCTTCATCATCTGAATGCGTCATGATCAACGCCCCCATCAAACGTGTAGAAACACCCCATGACGTTGCCCAAACATAATCCAACTTTCCTTCTTTATCGGTAAACTTTACTTCAAATGCTTTGGCAAAATTCTGCCCAAGGAAATGTGATGTCCCAGCCTGAAGGGCTTTTCCATCCTGCATCATTGCTTCAATACAATATGTATCATCCGCACCGGCAAAACGTTCACTCTCTGTTTTACGTCCACGAATTACCGGAACGGCCATATAATTTTCAGAGAAATCTGTATAAACGTCCAACATTTGAACAGTTTCATCAATTGCTTCTTGCTTCGTTGCGTGAGCTGTATGACCTTCCTGCCATAAAAATTCGGTAGTTCTCAAAAACAAACGCGTTCTCATTTCCCAACGAACAACATTTGCCCATTGATTAATAAGAATAGGTAAATCGCGGTAAGATTGAATCCATTTCTGGTAAGAGTTCCATATGATTGTTTCTGAAGTAGGACGAACAATTAGTTCCTCCTCCAATTTTGCATCCGGATCAACGATAACTCCACCACCGTTTGGATCAGTTTTCAAACGATAATGCGTTACAACAGCACACTCCTTTGCAAAACCTTCAATATGAGATGCTTCCTTACTTAAATAAGACTTGGGGATGAACAAAGGAAAATATGCGTTGGAATGACCTGTTTCTTTGAACTTTTTGTCCAAAATATCTCTCATGTTTTCCCAAATAGCGTAACCATAGGGTTTAATGACCATACATCCTTTTACATCTGAATGTTCAGCCAAATCTGCCCTTGCTACCAAATCATTATACCATTTGGAATAGTCTTCTGCTCTTGTTGCGTACTTCTGTGCCATCTTTATTTATAAACGGCTCCGAAGTTAATCATATTTAACGTGTGTACGACTGCATACTTGAATTAAGAAGGTTTTTATCAAACCACATAGAGACATAGTAAACATAGATTCCTTAGCAAGATTAACGATGTGCTCTATGCTCTTATGTGGTAAACGATTTACCGTCTCTATTTTCTTATTACGCTTTCAAGATTATTTAATCTCAGAATATTGCTGAACCGCTTTTGCGAATTCAATTTTCTTCAATTTAGATTCTATCCATGCCGGAAGATGAAAATATTCCAAAATCACACGTTCTTGCGGCTCCTTCATCAATTCATGAACTTCCTCTTTCAACTTCTCGAATATCTCCATTCGCTGAGTAGGCGTTATCATTTTAGCCAGCTTTCGAATATGCTTCAATACACACTGCTCTATTTCGTAGTCACGCTCGTATTTATTGAGGTATCTGTTTGTCGATTTAACAATATACTCCAGAAAGTCAAAGTTCTCTAGCTCATAATGAATAATGAGATTGAAAATGCGCGCAAAACTGTAAATATCCTGACGCAAACGCTGTTCGTTATCATTCAAAACCTCATTCAAGGTCATTAACGCACGTTTGTATTCTCCATTTCCGAAATATGCATATGCCTTATTATACAGGAATAAAACAGATTGTTCTTTTGGAATCTTTTCCAATAGATCTTCATCCAAAAGCTCAATTTCTTCAGCAATTTTCTTAGCTCTTGCAAAGTCGCCTATGGCATGGAACAAATCAAACTCAGCATTATATGAGATTGTTAATATACGTAGTGAAATATCTGTTGAATTGAATCCTTTTTGTTTTTCCAAAGCACGCATTTCCTGAATCAATTGTTGCGCTTCTTCGAACTGATTAATATCAATATGACATCGAATTAAAAAGGAAAGCGTCATTACATAACGCTGTGCCAGATCTTGTCGAATCATAGGATTATTATCCAAAATAGCTCGCGTTCTGTTGAAGAATTGGAAACTGTCTTCATAATTGCGCACAGTTGCAGCGCACAATCCTTTTATATAATAACACATCGATGAAGCACGTGTTGAAAGCGCAGTGTTCTTACCTTTTATCAAATGATAATCTGCAATATCGTCAACGATCTTACGCTCGGCTTCATTTCTGGTAAATCCTCCGGAACGGAATATCATATTGATCTTTGAGTAGATCACCTGGTATTCAGCGACATTCCTGAGTTTTTCAATTACGTCTTCTTCCTCAGCTACAATTACATCTAAATCCTGACTAAACTCACCATCTTCATAGGCAGCTTCCATCAAACGCTTTTCCCATGAAATCAATTCATATAAATAGTAAAACTCCTCATGTTCTTTTGCCAACACTTTCGCGCGCTGCACGAATTTCTCGCATTCCTTATAAAGCGCTTTCGAATAGAGAATTTCAACATTCTTTAATTCTTGCTTCAGAATACTGGAAGCACTTTGTTCACTATAATAAACCCGTAAACTCTTTAGAATTAATCGATATAAATGATTTTTTTCAGACGGCAGATGCTTCACAAACGTTTCTTCTATGAAAGCGTTTTTCAGCTCGTCTTCATTATAATTTGGCTGTTTTTCAATAAAATCAAAGATCTTCAGGTAATTCTTTTCACCCGATTGGAGCGCAGATGATAATTTGAAGAACCGTTTCTCACTTTTTGAAAGCGATTTAATGAGCTTGAATAATTCACTTGATGGTTTCACAACGTATAGTTTTTGGTGTAATTTGGATTATTTAGCTTTTAATCCTAAATCTTATAGTTCGACTTAAATATAGTGATTTAACCGTACTTTAATTATGAATTAACGAATTTAACGTTGAAATCTTAACTAAGAATTCAAGAAACGCACTCTTGTAAAGCTAAAAAAGCAACGAAATCACAAGGGATTCCGTTGCTTTACAAACAACAACTATAAACTTTCTACGTATTAACGAAGAAGCACTGTTTGACCTTTCTTGATCAATTCGTTCTCAGAAGTGAATCCATTCATTTTCATTAATGCACTCACTTTAATTCCTTCCAGCTGTGAAATTTCATATAACCTAACGTCACTTTTCGCAACAAAAACATCACCTTTTGTTTTCGAATGCAATCGTTTCGGATCGATATAAACAACATCACCTGGAGTTAACATATCTTTTGTTTCAGAAAAATCGTTGTACTTGTACAATTGCCATGTACCTAACTCAAATTCCTTCGCAATCTTATAATAGGTATCACCTTTTTGAGCAATGATGTATGAAACATCATTTTTATGCTCGTAAATTTTGTGCGATTTATACTCCAAACCTGCTTCATCAATGGCAATTGTCTCAGGAGAAGCCGCAACTGAAGAAGAAACTGTTTTTGTTGAACTTGTTTCTTTCGCCGTTTCTTTTTGTGAAGTGGTTTTACTATCAGTAACTTTCTTTTCTTCCTTAATGGCCTGAGCAATTTCCTTGTTGGCATCAATAGTTGTTTTCTTCTCATCATATTGATCCAATTTCAATCTTTCAATCAAATCGATCAATTTTGAAGCATACTGGGGATGAGTTGCATAACCAGCCGCTTTTAAACCTGTTGCCCAACCTTTGTAATCGTCAATACTTAACGTAAATAAGTTAGCATAACGCGCCTTCTTTAAGAAGATCGAGTGATCCAAATAAGATTCAGTTGCATTAGAATACTTTCTAAAACACTCATTCTTAATGTCATCATCGACACGAATTGTCTCACCTGTCCAATTACTACATTTAATCCCAAAGTGATTATTTCCTTCAGTTGCTAAAATAGAATTACCATTCCCCGACTCTAAAAGTCCTTGAGCAAGTGTAATACTAGCTGGAATTCTATGAATAGTCATTTGCTCAACAGCAACATTTGACCATAATGTAATATACTCATCTTGAGTCATTTGTTTATCTTGAGTTGAACCAAAGCAAACACCTGAAAGTGTTAATGAGCTGATAACAAGGGTAACGAATCGCATAGTTTCAGATTTTACACCTATTACGCAGTCACTTAAGAATGGTTACAAAAATTGTTCATAACCTCAAAAAAAATGTTGATAACCTTAAATAAATTGAATGGAGTACAGGAAATTATGGACATCGAATGCTCCTATTCAATTATCAATTTTGAAATTTTCAATTCAAATTGCTCAACCAATAAAAGGTATCGAAATCATCAGCAAAGTCGAAAACACCAGGTTGCTGAGCTTCGCCGAATGCAATTCCACTATGCCCTACTTCAATTTGAATTTCTTCTTGATGATTTTTTTTGAATGCTTCTATTTCACTTCTATCTTCATAATAAGAATAGAAAATGACAGAAAGTGGCGCATGCAAACCTTCATCTTCTTTCATCATGAATGAATTGTTATCCAGAAAAGGAATTTGATTCATCATGAAAATTGTTCGGTGATAATCGTAATTATTGGCATACTTGTGATGATTGACAATATCGCCAAAAGGTAAAAATGCTTCAAAGATCCGATTCAACTCAAATCCTTTAGGAACAAAGATCTTTCCCACGTTTCTGCAGCCCATTCCGAAATACTGAAAACAATCTTGCCCGAGAAACGTCAGCTCTTCAACCGTTTCTGTTCCATCCAAAACAGCGATAGAAGTTCTGTTTTTTCTAAAAACAGCTGGTTTATCTTTAAAGTATTCCTTTAAGCTATTGATGGTATTATTAGATCCAGTTGCGATTACAGCATCAAAGTTTTTTACCGGACCAAAACAAAATTCAATGCTTTTTCCGAGTTCAGGATTCAATTCGATAAGAACTTTCAACAATAAAGGTGGTAGACGAGAATCATCTGAACTGAATTTGCATATGGCAATATTACCAGTCACCAAAACAGCCAGTACATCATGAAACCCAACAAAAGGAAGATTACCAGCCATGATGATTGCAACTCTTTTTGGGATTTCAGTCGTGCTATACTTTTCAAAGACAAGATTCAATTCAGATTCCGAAAGCATATTGGAAATTCCAATTAAAGCCGATTTAACATTTGGAACTGTGAACCATGGATTGTACAAATGCTCCTTATTGACAGCTGTTCTTAACTGAAGAAACTCAGCCTCGGTTACTCCAATCTGAAAACCAGGAAATTCGGTTTCACTCCCCACCGAATTCAATAATTTCCCAAATTGAATTAGCCCTTTTTTTAGTTCTTCTCTTTCCACGGAGCAAAATTAGGAATTATTCACAGCAAAAATCTCTTTATACTCCGTTGTTCTGGTAACCAAAATGATGATAGTTCGTATATTTGCATAAAATTTTAAAGAAAGCTATGTCTATCATGATTACGGATGAATGCATCAATTGCGGTGCATGCGAGCCGGAATGTCCAAACAACGCAATTTACGAAGGTGGAGCAGAATGGAGATATTCTGATGGAACTTCGTTAAAAGGACTAATCACTACTTTGAACGGTGAGGAAATTGAAGCTGATGAAACATTCGAGCCAAAGGATATGGACGTTTATTTCATTGTAGCAGATAAATGTACAGAGTGTGTTGGTTTTCACGATGAGCCGCAATGTGCTGCCGTTTGTCCAGTTGACTGTTGTGTTGATGATCCTGATTACCGTGAATCTAATGACGAGCTGATCGCTAAGAAAGATTTTATGCACTTGTAACAAGTGATTTTGTAACTCAACACTAAAATCGTATTATAGTGTCATGAAGAAGTTGATCGTAGTTTTATTTTCTGTTTTCACCGTTCATGCATTTGGTCAATTCAATTCATCTGAACGGGTTTCGCACTTAAGCGAATTACTGGACACTTTACGAGCTGCAAAAACAGAAGAAGGCAAACTTAAAGCCAATGAGGAATTCGATAAACTCATGGATTTTACGCTAAATGAACCTTCTATTTTCGATATCGATTTCTCTCCACTACGTTCAGTTGGCGTTGTAGACAGTCCTGATAATTTGGTTAGAATTATCACCTGGAATGTTGAGTATGCCGACGACCAGCAGCAATATAATGGATATATTGTATCCAGAAGCGCAGTTGGAAAAGAAGCTAAAGTCACCAAACTGAATTATGTACGCGATGTTTACAATCCGAAACCAACGGAAGTTGTAACTGATGAACAATGGTATGGCGCTTTATACTACCAAATCATTCCGTACAATAAAGGATCTAAAGACAGCTATATTCTACTTGGCTGGAATGGTGGCGGTCAAAACAGTAATATCAAATTAATCGATGTACTTTCATTCACTTCAACGGGAGTGAAATTTGGACAAGCTATTTTTAAAACAAAAGAGCAGACTTACAAACGTTATTTCCTGGAACATTCGTCAAAGTCGGTTGTAAGTTTAAGATACGAACCAGAATACGACAGAATCATTTTCGATCATTTATCTCCAGAAAACCCTTCTATGACAGGTTTTTATGAGTATTACGTTCCAGATTTCTCATATGATGCATTCACTTTCAAAAATGCGAAGCTGACTTTTGTTGAAGATGTCATTGGAATAAGTGACGTAAGCGCCACGGTTCAAAAAGCAACGAAGATTGACCCAAAAACAGGCGATATCAAAATTGAAACGGTTGAGAACGAATGGATCGACCCAACATCCGGCTTACCAACTGAAACACACGTTGCTGTTTTGCCTGAAGAAACAGCTGATCAGAACAAAAAGGAAAAGGATCCTAAAGCCAACACAGAAGGTACTGATGCCATGTCAAGATACGAACGTAAGAAGCATCGCAAAGACGAAAAAGGTGTAAATGGAGTACTTCAGGAACCTAAAAAACGTAAGAGAAAGAAGTAGCTTTATCTAACTATTTCATTTTCCGAATATTCCACAACTTGTTCCCCGCCCTATTTCAGTATTTTGGAATTTCGCCAAAAAAAAAGCATATTTGTGTTGCTAGTTAATGCTATATACAAATGTCTTCAGGAAATAATAACCAACAAGAAGTTTACAGTCAAGCGATTAAAGCCGGAAGGCGCACCTACTTTTTTGATGTAAAAACTACGTTAAACAATGATTACTTCATCACATTCACAGAAAGCAAAAAAACTGTTGTTGACGGAAAGGATGAATATTCAAAACACAAACTATTCATTTATAAAGAGGATTTTGAAAAAGTCCTTGAAGGTTTAGCTAATGCCATCGAATTTGCAAAATCAAAGATCAACGAAGGCGAATCCAAAACGGATTCGGAGTTCTCTTTCGATGACCTGAAATAAAGGAATATTATTTAAACACTTTTCGTTAATAACTCGTAGGTAAACTTGATGACCTCTCTCGTTGAGAATGCTTATCTTTATCCACATTTTTCGTCCAAACATGGGTAAAATAATAGCAATTGCTAATCAAAAAGGAGGAGTAGGAAAAACAACCACGGCTATCAGCTTAGGAGGTTGCTTTGGTGTTCTGGAATATAAAACATTATTGGTTGACGCTGATCCACAAGCGAATGCCACATCAGGCGTTGGTTTAGATCCAAAGAATAGTCGTAATATTTACGATTGTCTGGTAAATGACGTTGACCCTAAAGAGCTGATTATAGCTACGAATAATCCAAACCTCGATATCATTCCATCGCACATTGATTTGGTTGGAGCAGAGATTGAAATGATCAATCTTGAGAACAGAGAATACATGCTGCGTAATGCACTTGAGAAAATCAAAGACGATTATGACTTTATCATTATCGACTGTTCGCCTTCTCTTGGGTTAATAACGTTGAATGCACTTACAGCCGCAGATTCAGTGCTGATTCCGGTTCAATGTGAATTCTTCGCATTGGAAGGTTTGGGTAAACTTTTGAATACAATTAAAATCGTACAAGGTCGACTAAATAACGAACTTGAAATAGAAGGTATTTTGTTAACGATGTATGACACAAGAACGCGTTTGGCAAATCAAGTTGTTGATGAAGTAAAAACACACTTTCAAGAGCTTGTATTTGACACTGTTATACATAGAACAATTAAGCTTTCTGAAGCTCCGAGTCACGGTGAAACAATTATTCTTCACGATGCCGCGAGTAAAGGAGCAATCAATTATCTCAACTTAACACGTGAGATCTTGCAACGCAACGACAGAACCAAAATAGGAAATAACGAAAAACAATTTCAAGTAGGAAATGACGACTAATTCTAAGAAAAAACCCGCATTGGGAAAGGGTTTAAGTGCTTTACTTGACAATGCCTCAACAGATATTACAACGAGTTCTTCCAATTCTGGAGGATTAGGAAGTGTTTCTTTAATTCCAATTGAGGCTATTGAAGCAAATCCATTTAATCCGCGAACGCATTTCGATACGGTTTTATTGAAGGAATTGAGTGAATCAATTGCTATTCATGGAATCATTCAGCCGTTAACCGTTCGTAAACTTGGAAGAGATAAATACCAATTGATTTCTGGTGAACGTCGTTTTAGAGCTTCTCAGCTTGCCGGATTGAAAGAAGTTCCTGCTTATGTTCGTGTTGCAAACGATCAAAGTATGCTTGAAATGGCCTTGGTTGAAAATATTCAACGCGAGGACTTAAATTCTATTGAAGTTGCACTTTCTTACCAATTATTGATCGAAGAAATTGGTTTGACTCAAGATCAATTGGCTCAAAAGATCTCTAAAAGTCGTTCTAGTATTACAAATCACTTGCGTCTATTAAAACTTCCTGCTGAAATCCAGCTTGGAGTTAGAGACGGTTTAATTTCAATGGGGCATGCCCGAGCATTGGTTTCGGCTGGTGAAGAAGAAAAACAATTGGAAATTTACCGTCAGGTTGTAGATCATCAGCTTTCTGTTCGTGAAGTGGAAGAAATGATTAAGTCTGGTGCTAAGCGTGCAGCTGAACCAACTCCTTCTGTTCCTGCTTCTTCAAAAGAAACGGAACTTGCTTTAACACCTGCACAAGACGTTTTCCGTTTACACTTGAGCGATAAGATCTCGAGTAAAGTAAACATTAAGAAAAATGCTGAAGGAAATGGTAAGATCTCTATTTCGTTCTCTTCTGAAGTTGATTTAAATCGCATTATCGAAATTCTGAATAAATAATGTTGCGATTAGCAATAGCTGGTTTCCTCTTTCTTTGTAGTCTTCATGCAAGTGCACAAGAGGAGAAAGATTCTATTGCTTCCGAAACCATGGTTCTGGATACGATTCCACAAGACACAGTTCATTCTTTCAAAAAAGCAATGATTTATTCTGCCATTCTGCCTGGTGCAGGACAGGTTTATAATCACATTGCCATGCCGAAAGGACAAAAAAAAGCCTATTGGAAAGTTCCGTTGATTTACGCTGGATTAGGTGTCACTGGTTATTTTACTTATTCGAACAACAGAATGAAAAATCAGTTGCGTACCGAATATGAATACCGTCAGGACAATAATGGAGCTGAATTGAATTTTACCGAATATGACGATCAGGGTTTACTTTCGCTTTATGCAACGCATAGAACCCGACGAGATCTTTGTATTGTTGGAATGACGGTTGTTTATCTACTAAATGTTCTGGATGCAGGAGTTGAGGCTCACTTTGTAAATTTTGACGTTAGCAATGATTTGTCATTGAGTATACTTCCAAAGTTCGATTTCAATACCGCATACGGATCAGGTTACGGAGTTTCACTAACGCTTAATTTTCGTTAATACTGCGGTAAGCTTGACCAAAATATTACTTTTGCTACATGAAAATTGGATTGATAGGATATGGAAAAATGGGGAAAGTGATTGAGCGCATTGCACTCGAACGCGGTCATACTATTGTTTTCAAAGCAAACAGTTCAACACCATTTTCATCAATGGATCAAACTGAAGCAGATGTTGCCATTGAATTTACACAACCTGATCTGGCTTTGGACCACATTCAGCATGCACTGAAATTGAATCTTCCAATTGTTGTTGGAACTACAGGCTGGTACAATCACCTTGATGAAGTTGAAAAGCAAGTTGTTGATCATAATGGTTCATTATTACATGCTTCGAATTTCAGCGTTGGAGTGAATATTTTCTTCAAGATGAATGAGATTTTGGCGAAGATCATGAGTAATCAACCGGAATACAAGGCAGAACTGGAAGAAATTCATCATACGCAAAAGTTGGACGCCCCAAGTGGAACAGCGATCAGCATTGCACAAGGAATCATCAAGAATCATCCGTCTTTTACAACTTGGAATAGTTCAACGAACGAAAAAGCCAATGTTGAGTCAGGATCATTACCAATAACAGCTATTCGTGAACCAGAAGTTCCCGGAACGCATACCGTAACATATAACTCACCTGTGGACTTGATTTCAATGAGTCACATTGCGCATAACAGAGACGGATTCGCTTTAGGATCTGTTCTAGCCGCAGAGTTTTTATACAATAAAAAAGGAATTTATACCATGAACGACGTTTTGTCGTTTTAAACTACCATAACTATGAACTTTCTATATTTCTATCTTTTCATTTTTCTGGTTCACCCCTATTTGGCGCTGTGGCACAAATCGTTTGAACGAGCTGGCTACAACAAAATGTATGCGCTGATTCCAGTAGTGAATTATTACTTCGTAAATAAATTTGGTAGTAAAAAGCCGTTTTGGAGTTTGTTATTGATCTTTCCCGGAGTTCACCTGGTAATGTGGTCAGTTTCCAACTTATCATATATCCGTCGTTTTGGGTTTTACTCTTTAGCTGATACGGCTCAGGGAATTTTCTTTCCTTATTTGATTCTTTGGAAAATTGCGAACAATGCAAACATTCAGCCAGTAGAACATACAAACTGGGCAAATCCAACTGAGGTTGCGCGACGTGCGCAGGGAGATCACCTGGTGCTTTTCCTTGCATTACCAGTTGTTGGTCATGCCGTTGCTTACCTTTTTGGTTTTAGAGGAGATAAGATCGGAAAACGATCTAAGTTCAAAGAATGGGGAGATTCAATTGTATTTGCACTAGTTGCTGCTGCAATTATTAGAAGTTACGTATTTGAGCCCTTCCAAATTCCTACGGGATCTATGGAAAAGACCTTGCTTGTAGGAGATTTCTTATTCGTAAACAAATTGGCTTATGGTCCAAAAGTACCGAATACACCGGTTTCATTCCCATTGGTTCACAATACCATTCCATATTTGAACATCAAATCATACTCAACTATAGAAACGTGTCCTTACCTGCGTTTACCTGGGTTTGGCGGCATTAACAGAAACGATGTGATGGTCTTCAACTATCCGGCAGGTGACACTGCTATTTTTGACCCAAGAGTTCCAAATGGACTGATGGGGCACGAATACGAAGGTGTTTTGATTGACGAAGCTCGACATTATTGGTACGAAAACTTCAGAAAACAGCATAACGATGAAATTAATGAGTATGCTGATTACACTTTTAAAACGACTGGTAAGAATCTGACTGATAGCGACTTTTATGAGAAATATGGTGAAGATTTCTTAAAACACATTGATAATTGGAAATCGGTAGCCCGCAAAGGCATGCAAGAAGGAATTACTTACAGTAGAGACTACGATGAAAATACTCCTCAACTTGAACCAGTAAAACATGGTGGTTTGGTTTATCGTCCGGTGGACAAAAGAGAAAACTACATTAAACGTTGCGTTGGAATTCCAGGTGATAAAATTCAAGTAATTAAATCTGTACTATTTGTTAATGGTAAGAAAGCTTGGAATGCGCCGAATCAAAGCAATGGATACGAATACAAAGACAATTCAGACACGTTGACCGTTTCACAAATGAACAGGATTGAATTTTACGAGCAAGAGCAAGATTTTAGTTCGTCAAATGGAATAGTGCTCAGGTTCTTTCTAACATCAACAATGAAAGCAAAGGTTCTAAAGTCCTTTCCAGGAGTAAAACTGAAAAGACTAGAGGAAAAACCGTATTCGACAGACAAGAATTACAGACCAACCGTTTTGGAAAGACTGAATAACCTGCGTTACTTTCCAAAAGACGTAAATATCAATAATTCTGTTTCAGATTTTGGACCGATTACAATCCCGAAAAAAAGTGTTACAGTAAAGCTTACCAAGGAAAATATTGCTTGGTACCGTAGAATCATAACGGCTTACGAGCACCACAAATTAGCGGTGAAGAAAGACGGAATTTATATCGACGGAAAGAAAACCAACAAGTACAAATTTGCCATGAACTATTACTGGTTGATGGGAGATAGTAGAAATAACTCTGCGGATTCACGTGTTTGGGGGTTTGTTCCTGAAGATCACGTTGTAGGGAAAGCTTCTATTGTTTGGTTCTCTAAAGGATCAGACGTTGTTGGAATTCGTTGGGATCGTTGTTTTCATTTCATTAAATAATGTCTGAAACATTCCCCATTTCTTATTGGGGAAGTATTCTTTACTTTCAGGAACTTGTTCGGTACGAGCATGTAGTTCTTGAGGCGCTTGAACATTTCCCGAAGCAAACACACAGAAACAGATTCAGCATTGTATCTGCTTCCGGTGAATTGGTGCTTACCGCTCCGGTTACAAAACCAAACGGGAATAAAACGTTCACCAAGGACATTGAGCTGATTACTGACAAAAGTGTGCTCTTAAAAAACTGGCGCGCAATTACTTCTGCGTATGCCTCTTCCCCATTCTTCGATCACTACGAAAAAGAGTTGAGTGAATTGTTCTTAAACCCTAATTCAAATCTATTGCAGCATTGTGTTGACATTAATTCCTTTCTGTTGAAATGTTGGGGGTTTGATGTAAAATTCACAGCAAGCACAAGCTTTGACTGGAAAACACAATCAGCAAAATTAGAGGTAGACTTCTTAAAAAAAGAGTTGGAAAATCATTCCATTTATGATCAGGTGCTATTCAAAAAAGATCAGGAATTTGTACAAAATGCATCTTCACTTGACCTGCTTTGTAATATGGGACCGCTTGGAAGAAACATAATTTTATCCGCAAATCACTGACAGAATGAGTTATATGTATGATCTATTGATTAAACGTAAAAAAAAACAAAAAAGTCTTTGAATATTTAAAAATCAAAGTTATATTTGTTCTGATTTAGGTGGTTAGGTTAGGTTGATTAGTGAAAGGAGTTTGGACGCCCGTCTAGGCTCCTTTCACGCTTTAATAAGGTTTCTGATTCTTAAATGTTCTTGCCTCGGGATACGTAATCGCCATTTTCTCCTTGTATAAATACTTCTTCTGGAGCGATTCGAAAGGTCGGTATATATAGTATATAAAGTTATCACGTAGTATAATATTATCTGCATAACGAAAAGAAAGCGGAATTATTTCACCAAGTTCTCCGGTAACACAATCAAAATGTTGTAACGTTGTTTTTCCGGCGTTTTCATAAACCACATAAACCTGTCCTGTAACCTGATCCTGCAAAAGCAATTTCTTCCAGCCACTTTCCTTCGGACGTAAATGATAAAAGATCGGTAAAGAATCCATCAAATTGCCTTTGTTATCGTATCGGAACAATAGATTCTTGTAATGATCGAAAACGAAAACACTATCATTTCTACTGAACATTGGAGCATAGACTTCCTTGTAATAAAGACTTTGCGTAAAATAAGTTGCTCCAACCCAAACTTCAGCATCAATACCCGTTTCAAACTCTTTCTCTTTTGCCCAGATCTTTGTACGAATGTCTACCCATTTATATTCCGATCGGTACAACTCCATCATAAACTCGTCTTCAATCTGAGCAATCTTCTTATAACTTGAATCAACAAAGTTGTAAGTGAAATAATCGAAAGCCGGATACAGTTCATTGTAATTTGAAAAGAAGAAACGAGAAGTATTCGAATCGACTATTGGCGCAATGTAGCTCATGTAGTAAGCTTTATCAATATTCGAAAGCTGTACCTTCCCTCCATAGTTAGAGATCCCCATTACGTTCTTCTCAGAAACCACATGTGGATTTCCTCTAAAGTCCCGGATAATTTCCAACGGCTTTTCCTTTGTTGGAATTTCAAATGAACTATTGTATTCTTCAAAGTAAAGTAACTCTGTTCCTTTTTTGTAATTCTTTGGATACGTGAGCAAAAGCATTTTCCCATCCGGAAGAAAATCAAAATCATAAACTGAAAGACGCTCAGAATGATAAACGGTGTCTGGAACTCCAGGTGCCAAAATCTCTACTTCGCGTAAAACCCTTGCCCATGTCAATTTTAACCTAATGATTACAGTATCCGCATTCTTATAAACTCTTGCTTCAGGGGCATTTCTTACTTCGTACGCCGCATGATCAAAGTGAAACTTGACGGTATCCGCACTTCCTACAGTAATATGAGCTATTCCAGAAAGATTAGTGTATGTATCCTCTGAATATTTTCCGTTTATAATCGGAACAATCATCAATCGGGAAACGGGATCCTTAGTCGTCTGATCTATCGCTTCAAACTTCAAAACTGTTTGTGCGGATAATCCCATGGAAAGAAAAAGGAAGGAAAGTAAGATGAGCGCTTTCATAATGTAATTTCTCTTTTGATGAGAAAAAAAAGTTATTCCATAAAAAAGGGCTCTTTCGAACCCTTTTGACTAATTATACTGTCAATATCCAACCAAATTCATCAGGAACTAAACCTGCTTTCATATCGTCTAAATACTTATGTACTCTATTTGAGAATTCTCTGTTTTCTACAGGAGGTAAGATCAAATCGGTATCTCTGTAGCCAATTTTTGCAATTGGAGCAATTGTAGCAGCAGTTCCTGCACCGAAAGCCTCGGTTAACGAACCATTATTAACAGCCTCAACAATTTCAGCAACAGAAACCTTGCGTTCCTCTACTTCCATTCCCCAATGCTTTGCCAATTCAACGACAGAACGTTTCGTAATTCCGCGTAAAATTGTATCACTATCTTCTGATGGAGTTACTAGCTTTCCGTTAATTACAAAACAAATGTTCATTGTTCCGCTTTCCTCAACGTATTCGTGTGTTTTTCCATCTGTCCACAACAATTGGTGATAACCTTTTGCCTGACCTTTTCGTGCCGGGAACAAAGATGCTCCGTAGTTTCCAGCAGTTTTAGCTCTTCCAACTCCACCTTCAGATGCACGTGTATAGAATTCTTCAATCTTCACATTCACCGGTTCGTTGTAGTATGCACCAACTGGACAAGCAAAAATCATAAACTTATACGTATCAGATGGTTTGATTCCAATCAGTTCGTCAGTAGCAAAAAGGAACGGACGCAAATACAAACTGAATCCTTCTTTCGATGGAATCCATGAAGCATCTACCTCAGTTAATTTTCTTACCAATTCCACAAACATATCTTCAGGAATTACAGGCATACACATACGTTCACATGATTCTGCAAGACGTTTAGCATTCATGTCGGGACGGAAAATAGCCACTTCACCATTTGCCTTTCTGTAGGCTTTCATTCCCTCAAAAATGGATTGTCCATAATGAATAGCTGACATTGCGGGGTGCATTTGTATTGGACCAAAAGGAAGGATCTCAGCTTCTTGCCAAGCTCCGTCTTTGTAATCCATAACCAGCATATGATCAGTAAATATCTTACCAAACGGTAAGTTATCCCAATCAACCTGGCCTAGTTTCGATTCAGCAACCGACTGAACCTTAATAGAAACTGTTTCTTGCATAATTTCGATTTACAGTTGCGCGAAGATACTTAATAAACCTGAGTTCAACATATGCTTTGAAGTCATAAATATGAAATATCCATCGCTGGTTTTTAATTGTTCTGAAAATAAGCATTTAATACTTCGTTTGCAATTTCTCCCAGAAGTTTTTATCCTTGTAACCGAATGCAAAAAAGTCAGGAAATACTGCGTCAAATATGGGGTTATGATCAATTCAGACCTTTACAGGAAGAAATTGTTGATGCAGCTATTTATGGAAAAGATGTTTTAGCCATACTTCCTACCGGTGGTGGTAAATCCATTTGCTTTCAGGTTCCGGGAATTGCACGCGATGGGCTTTGCTTGGTGATTTCACCTTTAATTGCCCTAATGAGTGATCAGGTTCAGCAGTTAAAAAGTCGAGGCGTTCGTGCTGCAATGATCACCAGCGCTATGTCCTACAAAGAAATGGATGCCATGCTCGACAATGCCCGTTTTGGTGGTCTGGACTTTTTATATCTTTCACCTGAACGCATTCAAACAGATATGTTCAAGGAGCGAATGAAACTTACGAACATTGGGTTAATTGTGGTTGACGAAGCGCACTGTATCTCGGAATGGGGACATGATTTTCGTCCGGCATACCAGCAAATTGCAACCATTCGCGATTGGCATCCGGGTGTTCCGATTATCGCTGTTACAGCAACAGCAACAAATAAAGTCAAGGAAAACATCATCGAAAGCCTCAAGTTGAAAGATGTTCAAGTGTTTGAATCTTCTTTTGATCGCCCCAATATTGCTTACGACGTTTACCATGTGAGCGACAAACTTTCTTCGCTTGCACGACTTTGCAAATCGCACCAGGGACAAGTTGGAATTATTTATTGTCAGACCCGACGTAGCGTGAAACAGGTTGCCAGTTATTTAACTGCAGCCAAGGTCAAAGTTGCCATTTATCACGGAGGCTTAAACACTAAGGAACGTGACCAGGCAATGAAAAGCTGGTTGGACGAAAAAACGCCAATCATGATTGCAACCAATGCTTTTGGAATGGGAATTGACAAACCAAATGTTCGTTTCGTAGCACATTTCGAACTTCCAAATAATCTGGAAGCCTATTTCCAGGAAGCAGGAAGAGCCGGAAGAGATAACAAAACTGCGCAAACATACGCTTTGGTTGTTGAGAATGATAAATTGGATCTGGAACGAAGAATTCGGGAACAATTCCCTGAATTGGACAGGATCAAGTTCATCTATCGTGCATTGATGAATTTTCTGAAAATCGCTATTGGTTCAGGGAAAGATGAATCTTATCCTTTTGATATTGCTTCCTTTTCGAAACGTTATGATTTCAGTGTCAATGAAATTTACGCTTCGTTGAAGTTATTGGAAATGAATGGTGACATGTTATTGTCGGAAAGCGGAATGCTGGGGTCAAGGGTGAAAATCGCAGTTGACAATGCACATTTATACAGTTTTCAATTAAAAAATTACGAGCTTGATCCGCTGATTTCGGCTTTAAGCAGAAGATACAGAGCGGTTTTTGATGAATTCACTGAAATTGATGAAGAAAGCCTGGCGATTGTACTAAAGATTAGCGAGGCGGAACTTACCAAACAATTAAAGGCATTGGAAATAAATGGTCTGATCGATATCAATTGGCGAAGTCAACTACCCATTGTTACCATGCTTCATGAACGTTTACCAGACGATTATCTGAATTTAAAACCCTCGGTGTATTCATTCCGAAAAGAGCAAGCATTGAAACGTTTGGAAGCGATGATCAATTTTGTTGATTCACACCAATGCAGACAACGCTTTATCATTGAGTACTTTGAACAGAATATTCCAGACTGTGGAAGATGTGACTATTGCCGATCGAAATCAAAAGAATCAGAAGTTTCCATCAACGAATTACTCGTCAATTATCTCAAAGAACCAAAGGGTATGGAAGAAATTCTCGCTGGTTTCGATTTAATTCATCATCCAACCGTTAAGCAATTGCTTCGCGAATGGCTGATTGAAGAAAAGATCAATTTTGAAGATCGTCTTTTTTCACTGAACCCGAAATCATAGACTTCAAATCCTGAATTTCACGTTGTAGATTCTGAATTGATTTAGCCACATGTGAATCGTCGGATTTAAACTCTGTAAACTCAGGCGACATGTAATTTACAAACTTCCACATTTCAATGATCTCGTTCACTTTTACGCGATATGGTTCATAGATTGGGTTTGTACTACACAACTCGAACGATTGATCTTGGTGCAAGTAATTGTTTACCACCTTGAAAACGATTCCATCTTCCTTTGTAACAACAATACACGGCGTTCCATCTTTCAAAGAAGCCCAGTTCTGAATGTATTCTGCAATAACCTGAGAACCGTGAACCACAGGTGGCATAGAATCTCCGGCAATGGGAAACGAGCGGTATTTTCTATCGCGCGATAAGAATGGCAAATTGAATGCCGGAAGTACTTTCAAATAATCCGGATCAGAATAACCCGTAGTATAACCAGCTCGCGCTTCTTGCGGAATCATTTCGATCAATTCGTTATTGTCAGCATCAACAGTTGTTGCCAGTACACGCAACTTTCCACCAGAAATATCTTTGTACATTCCTGTTTCTATCGCCTTCCACTCTGATTCTGACAATTTTTCAAAATCCTTCACAATCAAATCTTCCAACGAAACCTTGAAATATCCCGAAATACTGATCAGCGATTCCAAACCAGGTTCTGCAATTCCGTTTTCATAACCAGAATAACTACTTCTTGTCAAACCCAAATCTGCAGCAACTTCTTCCTGTGATCTTTTCAATTGCTTGCGCAAAATCTTCATGTTGGCACCTAGAAACATAGACTAAATTTTAGTCAAATATATGATTATTTTTTAATCAACAAAAGTTTCGGTGAAATTTTAACCGGAAACTTTTTTTTCTAAAGAAGCTAAAGCATTAAAGATTCTTAGCTTTCTGTTCACTATTCCTTCTTCTTACTGACTCCCAGATCCGCTGAGTAGTAATTCTTCTTCCAAGGAACTGGATAGGATTTCCATCGAAAATCGCTACGACTTTAGTGAATTTAGCGCCAAGGAAGATAATTTGTGAGGTATAATACATCCAAAGCAAAATAACCAGCAATGTTCCAGCAACCCCTGCCTTGCTTCCAAAGAAGAAATTCTTTAAATAGTACTTAATCAATAATTGTCCGATAAAGAGCATGATCGCCGTAAACAATGCACCTTTAAATGCGTAACGCCATTTCACGTAACCGTCACTTACATACTTGAATACCATTGCAAAAAGCACCACATTAGTTAGAACGGCGAAGATATTCAATAGTGAAGAGAGGATAAATTGCTCAAATCCACTCAGATCACCGAAAAGTCCATTAATTGCCGACATCACAAAGGTTTCTCCAATGTACAACGCAATAAAAACGATTCCGAAAACCGCAAGTAAAAACATCGAAACGAGTTTTGTTCCCATGTTGTATTCAAAACGTTTTCGTTTCGATTCGATATTTACCTGAACGTCGTAAAACTCATTGATACTCGTTCGTAAAGAAGAAAGTAAAACAGAGCTTGAAAACATCAGGGTCACAATTCCGATGGTATTGGATAGAAAAGTGCCTTTTCCAACATTCAGTTCTTTAAGAAAAGTCATAATTCCGGAAACGTCTTTCAAACCAATTTGTTTACGAAGCACATCTTCAATGATACCTGAAACTGTATCCTGTCCCACAATCGCTCCAAAACAAATAATGACCAGATAAATCAATGGAATCATCGCAAACACGGTATAATAAGCTAATGCCGCTCCGTGGAAGAACGATTGTTCTTGAAAAAACTCAATAAACGTCTGCTTTATGATCTGGAATAATTTCTTCACTTCTTCTTCATTGAGATTTGAATGTAGCTAATTTCTGCAAAAGGTTTGGAACTGTAAAGCCGCCAAAGCGTTTTATTGTTTACACGAACCACATTTCTATAGTAAAATCCACAAAATTGCGTTGAAACCAATTGTACCTTTACTCCTAAGGTTTTATTCTTTCTGTATTCAGTCGGACGAAACAACACATCTTTTCCGTCGACCTTCGTTTTATTGACTTCACCAAAAAACAAAGCTTCATATTCATTGGTCGGGTCGAAGTAAAATTCTTTAGGTGAAGCAATGCGTGCAATTCCTTTTTCGGCAATGAAAATTACTTTTTGGCACCATTCCATGATATCAGCGCCATCATGCGAAACCAGAATCACTAACAACTTTCTGACCTTCGCTAATTCCTGAAGATAAACTCCCAGTTTCAGTTTCAGGTGTGCGTCTAAATGAGAGAATGGCTCATCCAATAAAATCACATCCGGCTCCGAAGCCAAAGCTCTAGCAATAGCCAAACGCTGTTTTTCTCCACCAGATAAATATCTCGCCTGTTGTTTACCAAGCTCTGTCAAATTCACCAAATCCAATAATTCCTTAGAAAATGAATCCTGAAGTTCGTGAGTAAGATACAACATTGCATTGCGAACATTCTCCTCAACGGTATGAAACAAATCAAGGTGAAAATCCTGATTTACGAGTTGAATATCATCGTGACCAGGAACCAAGCGATAAGCCGGACCTTGAACTATCTTGTTATTCCAGCTTACGTCTCCAACATTCGCATCCTGAAATCCCGAAATTACTCGAAGTAAGGAAGATTTCCCTTCACCATTAGCACCAACAATTCCAACAATATTTCCACGTTCCAGCGAGAAATTGATGTTATTCAAGATCTCACGTTCGTAGCTGATACTCAGATTTTCTACTTTGAGCATTAATCTCTGAATTCTTGCGGGAAATCTTTTCTGAACAAATAAATTCCGGGAATCGGATTTTCAATTTGCTCGTTATCGTTCAAATACACTTTCAGGCGATTGTGCTCTTTATTCAAAACGTATTCGTCGACAGCAGCTTCGGGGAAAACCAAGGGTGTAATTCCTTCACTTGACACAAAATGAAAAATGAACACATCTTTAAATACAATGTGAAAAGGTTTGTCCTCACCTTGTTCACCAGATAAAGTGTATTCTTCGTAACGCTTAATTTCAACATCAGTAAACTCACCACGAACAGCAAATTCATCTTCCCATTCAAAACGAATGTTCTCAGGAGAATCTTTCCCCTCATGGTTTTCAGCTGCATACTCTTCAGAAAATGAAGGATTCTTGAGAAATACTTGAATAACGTACGACATAATTTTTGTTTGATTACAAATGTAACAAAAGACTAAAGACCGTTTCGAATTTCATTCGTAACTTCAAGACAATTGACCGTCAGCAGTAGCTGACTGAAAGACAATTCCGGCTTAAAGTCAGAATTTAGTCGTTTGTCTCAAGCGAAGCGGGTCTTATGTCTTGAGTCTTGTTAACTTTGCACAAAAATTATAGAATGACTGCACAAGTTGAACTTCTTACGAGCAAACTACAAACAATAGAACGCAAACATCCATGGATTTTCTCTGGTGCTTTGGTTCGTATGCCAGAAAATCTGGCTGACGGTGAAATTGTTCAGGTAGTTAATAAGAAGAAAGAAGTGCTTGCTGTTGGACATTTTAATCACGGATCTATTGCAGTTCGTGTATTAGCGTTTGACGATGTAGCTATTGATCAGGATTTCTTTAATAAGAGGATCCAAAATGCAGTGAATCTTCGTCTGGCGTTGAATTTATTTAATGACGACAACAATATTTTCAGATTGGTTCATGGTGAAGGCGACGAACTTCCTGGATTGATCGTGGATTTTTACAACGGAGTTGCAGTTGTTCAGTGCCATAGCGTTGGAATGTGGCGAAACATCGACCTCATCAATAATGCATTGCAATTTGCATTGAAAGATCAGTTGAAAGCCGTTTATCATAAATCGAAGGAAACATTACCAGGAAGAATTGAAACTACAGACGAATATTTATTCGGGGAAGTTGAAGTTCCACATACCGCAAAAGAAAACGGAGTACTTTACAATATCAACTGGATTTCCGGACAAAAAACAGGATTCTTCATTGACCAGCGTGAAAACAGAAGTTTGTTGGCTCAATACAGTACAAACAAGAAAATCCTGAATACCTTTTGTTATTCGGGTGGATTTAGTTGTGCAGCGTTGAGAAACGGAGCAACAGAAGTTCATTCCTTAGATAGTTCTAAAAAAGCAATTGAATTGACGGATGCAAATGTAGAATTGAACAATTTCACAGCACCTCATCAAAGTATCGTTGCTGATGCTATGAGCTTTATCCGTGATCTGGGAGAAAGTTATGATATCATCATTCTAGATCCTCCAGCATTTGCTAAACACAGAGACAAGCGTCACCAAGCGGTTCAAGGTTACAAGCGATTGAATATGATGGCTATGCAGCACATTAAGCCAGGCGGATTGTTAATGACGTATTCCTGTTCTCAGGTAGTTGACAAAACTTTATTTACGAATACCATTATTGCTGCTGCAATAGAAAGTGGTCGTTCTGTGAAAATATTACACCAACTGCACCAACCGGCAGATCATCCCATTTCAGCTTTCCACCCTGAAGGCGAATACTTAAAAGGCTTGATGCTTCAAGTGAATTGATTGAATGCTTGATATTGGTTACAAAAACATACTGAAAGTTGCACTTCCGATGATGCTTAGCGGCTTCATCCAATCTGTCATAAACATTACGGACGCAGCATTTCTCGGACATTATTCGCAATTGGCTTTTAATGCGGCTGGTGGCGCAGGGATGTGGTATATCACTTTATACATGTTGTTTATCGGTTTGAACGACGGGTCTCAAATTCTGATGGCGCAAAAGATTGGTGAGAAGAACAATTCTGGTGTTGTAAAAGTATTCCATAACAATATTGCGCTTCTAACCGTTGCGGCTGTTTTAGCTACTTTGTTCATTCAATTGGTAATGCCGTCTATCCTGCATTCCATGGTTACAGATCCAATGCTTGAGCGAGCGGAGATGCGTTTTCTGGAAATTCGAGGATTTGCACTTTGGCCAACGATTATCACTTTGAGTATTCAGGCAAACTATTTGGCGCAAGGGAAATCGGGATTGGTAATGTACACTTCATTGATTACGGCGCTTAGTAATGTTTTTCTGGCATACAGCATGGTTTATGGTAAATTCGGTTTTCCTGAATGGGGAATGGAAGGTGCTGCAATAGCAAACACAACTGCTGAAACATTGGGAATGATATTCATTCTTGCAACATTGATCTACAACCGCAAGAAAGACATCTATAATGTATGGAGCAAGCTGAGGATAGACGTAAAACAATTGATAGAAAACCTTAAAGTTGGATTTCCACTTTGTTTGCAAGGATTGTTAGCTTTATCTATTTGGACGGTATTCTTCAATTGGATTGAACAAATGGGAAAGGCAGATCTGAGTATCTCACTAAATATTCGACACATCTATTTCCTTGCCTTCGTTCCTATCTGGGGATTTGCCGCTGCAACAAAAACATATATTGCACAGTATATTGGTGCCCGACAATTGGATCAACTTCCTATCATTCAAAAAAGAATCCAATTACTTACAGTTGTTTTTCTACTGGTAACATTTCATGGTTCCGTGTTCTATCCGGAAGCTCTTGTATCGATGATTAATGACAACGAGGAGTTTGTCCAGAAAAGTGCGGTTATTCTTCGCCTGGTTAGCGGATCAATTGTACTGTATGCAATTGTCAGCGTTTACTTTCAAACCATCGGTGCCAGTGGAAACACACGTGTGACATTTATAGTAGAATGTCTCTCCACATGCTCCTACTTATTCGCTGCATGGCTCTTTATTAAAGTATGGCATTGGGACATTACATTTGTATGGCTGGTAGAATATGTGTACTTTATAGTGATGGGAGCGGCCAGCATCATCTACCTGAGATTTTTTAATTGGACAAAAACGGAGTTGATATGAAGTCGTTGAGAGTTGTATTTATGGGAACCCCCGCGTTCTCTGTTGGAATAATGAAAGCCATTCTTGAATCAGAACATGAATTGGTAGGAGTTGTAACCGTTGCCGATAAGCCAGCTGGTCGAGGACAAGTGATGCACGAAAGCGCCGTAAAGATTGCTGCAAAAGAATATGCGCTTCCTATTCTTCAACCTGTTTCTTTAAAGGATGAGCAATTTCTTTCGGATTTAAAAGCGTTGAATGCAGATGTATTTGTTGTAGTAGCGTTCCGTATGCTTCCTACAGCAGTTTGGCAAATGCCTGAAATGGGAACATTCAATTTGCATGCTTCCCTTCTACCGGATTATCGTGGTGCCGCTCCAATTAACTGGACAATCATTAACGGAGATACAAAAACAGGTTTAAGTACTTTCTTTATAGATGAACAAATTGATACTGGTTCTGTTATCAAGCAAGTAACATTAGAGATCTCCGAAAACGAAAATGCAGGAAGTCTACACGACAGGATGATTCCCGAAGGAGGAAAGCTGGTAGTTGAAACCTTGAATCTGATTGGAATGAGAAATGCTACAACTATCCCACAACGTGAAATGGTAGGAAGTTTGAATCGTCCGGCACCAAAACTATTTAAAGAGAATACCAAAATAGACTGGAGTGCGGATGCAAAAACAATCCATCAACTCATCTGTGGTCTTTCTCCATATCCAGCAGCCTGGTCTTCTTTAACCAATACAAAAGGAGAAACAAAGACGGTCAAATTCTTTGAAACGCGAATCATTAGCAACACGAACAAGATGCTACACGAAATGTGGAGTACCAAAAATGCGTTTTATATCCAGTTAAAAGATGGTGTTTTAGAGGTGCTGGAATGGCAAATGGAAGGCAAAAAGCGCATGACAACTCATGATTGGCTTGTTGGAAATAGCATTTCAGACTGGAAAATTGGTTAAGATATTAATCGAACGAATAGCATAGTTAGTCGTAAAACCCTTTAAAAACGGGGGCTTTATCAACAAAACGCCGTATTTATCAACAAAAACGACACTTTTTCGCTGTAGTCCTTTGCTGGTATGAGTTTTCGCCTAAATTTGTCCTATCAAATAATTGAAACATTTTTAAAAACCAAACTATGAACAAAGCAGAATTAATCGACGCTATTGCTTCTGAAGCAGGATTGTCTAAAGTAGATGCTAAAAAAGCATTGGACGCATTTGTAACAGCTACAGGTAGCGCGTTGAAAAAAGGAGATCGTATCTCTTTAGTAGGATTCGGATCTTTCTCTGTATCTAAGAGAGAGGCTAGAACAGGACGTAACCCTCAAACTGGAAAAGAAATCAAAATCGCAGCTAAGAACGTTGTACGTTTCAAAGCAGGTGCTGAGCTTTCTGGAGCAGTTAACTAAGAAATTTATATTTCGAATGAAAAATCCCTTCCGAGTTTCGGTGGGGATTTTTCTTTTTATGGTGACTTCGACATCTCGACTACGCTCGATGACCGAAGCTCAGTTAGCATAAAAGAATAAAATGGTGACTTCGACTCCGCTCAGTCACCAAAATATACACTTCAAGTTTTTTTCAATTTTTCAATTTCATTTTTCAATAAATTGCTCTCAAATCCTCAAAAGAGAATAAATCGGTACTACAAAAAATGAATTTGTCTACTCCTACTTTCGATGAAAACGACCAAAAGATCGTGAACTTTGGATGTGAAGGAAACATCTTCAATTTATCTTCTCTCAAGGAATTTGAACGACCAATCCGCTCATACGGTTTTGGAATCAAATTCGTTTGCGACGGATTAGAGAGCTACACCATCAACAAGAAAACGTTTAACGTTTCACCAGGAAGTTATCTTCTACTCAATGGAGAGAAAGAAGGCAGTGTCATAATTGACAGCAAAAAGACTGTTAAAGGAATGTGTTTGAATATCTCCGATAAAATGATTGGCGATGTTGTTTCATCTCTACAAGCACCTGATACTGCAATTTCGGATCTTGAACTTTCTAAATTCTTCTATACAGAGCATTTTCTGGAAAACAAATACAACGCATCGAATACAATTTTAGGTAAAAAATTGTTGGAACTTGGGACACTCATACACACACAATCCTTTTCCAGCGATGAAATCACTGAAGATCTATTCTATGAACTGACAGAACGCTTGGTTGCTGATCAAATTCAAGTGTTCAAGCAATTGCAATCTATTCCAAGTGTAAAAAACGAAACGCGCAGAGATTTATGCAGAAGAGTGTTAATTGGAAAAGAATATATTGATTGTAACTTCACGGAAAACCTTACCGTTGCTCAAATTTCCAAGATCGCAGGATTGTCGGAGTATCACTTCTTTCGTCTCTTTAAGCAAATGATGGGAATTACACCTTATCAGTACATTATTTCCTCCCGACTAAAAACGGCAGCACAACTGTTAAAATCTGACTTCTCTGTTTCAGATGTCGCTATTTCTATGGGATTCGCTGATATTTTCACTTTCAGCAAAGCCTTCAAGAAGCACTTTGGCGTTTCTCCTACTGTATTCATTAAAGCGTAGTTTACTACCTCAAACCGTTCCGATAGCTATCGGAAGATTTTTCGGAATGCAATGCAAAAGTCACTTCGATACATCAGCTAGCGCTGACACTCAGTTTGACTTTAAAATTCAGACACCACGTCAAACCGAGTAATTTTTTTCGGAATGCAATGGAGAAAAATTGTATCGAGGTTAGTGGTACTTCAAATTAGCAGTTTTAAACAAATCAACCCCATTCAACAACCGTAGATTTATCTCATAAATAGTATCATTATGAGAATATTCTACAAAATAGGATTGTCATTTACCCTGTTGCTTTACTCAGCTAACAGTAATGCACAAATCACTCCCGGACTCGATCAGGAATTACAAGAAACGCTCGATAGTATGAAAATCGTGCTTGGAGCAAAATCACTAAGTGCGGCTATTCAAACTGCCGACGAAAGTATTTGGGCACACGCAACTGGAATTTCATCAGCTATGCCACCAATAGATGTTACACCTAACGACTTATATCTGATAGGAAGTGTCACCAAAACATTAACATCTGCATGTGTTTTACAGTTGGCAGACGAAGGCTTGCTATCAATAGATGATAGTTTACACGAATGGCTTCCGACAATGCCATACATCGACACAAATATTACGATTCGTCAGTTATTGAATCATACAAGTGGTATTTATGAGATACTGTCTCATCCACATCACTACGATTCTTTAATAGCCGACATGTCCAGAATCTGGACTCCAGAAGAACTAATAGATCGTTTTATCTCCCCTCCTGCTTTTCAGCCTGGAACGTCATGGGCATATTGTAACACGAACTACTTTCTTCTAAGTATGATTATTAAGGAAGCAACAGGAAACGAGTTTTACACAGAACTTCGTAATCGCTTTTTTGATGCTTTGTCATTAAATTCTTTTGGCATTCCTGCTTTCGAAAACTTAAATGGTCCTGTTGCACATTGTTGGCTTGATCTTAACGGAGATGGAGTAATTGAAGATGGTAACAACTTTTATATGAGTTATATGTCGTTAAACTCAACCGCTGGTGCAGCAGGTGGCTACTTCTCTACTCCAACCGATTGTACCAAATGGATGAGAACATACATGCGCGGTGATATACTTTCGGAAGAAATGATGAACGAAGCTAAAACTACAGTGACTATTGGTGGGAACATTGAACGCTATGGTCTTGGTTTGATGCGAAAAACAAATGGATTTCTAGGATATGAAGCTTACGGTCACGGTGGAGATCTGGCTTATCACGCTTCGTCATGGTATTTTCCTGCGCTCGATCAAAGCATCACTGTTTTTACTAACGATGGTTCCGAAACCTCATGGAGCATACTTCCGGTAGTTCGTGAACTATTAAGAACGTACCTGAACGAACAAACAGCTTCAGTAGAAACGAATTTTCTTGAAGAAATCACAGTAAGTCCGAATCCGTTTAATGATGAGATAAACATTTCGTGGACATCTCAATCCTCAGAAGAAATAACCCTTTCATTAAAAGATGCTGCGGGCAGAGTTCTCGTATCCAAAATACATCAACCAAATAACAAAGTAAATCAGTCAACGCTTTCTGAACTGGGTGCACTTTCTGCAGGAAATTACTTCCTAACAATTTCAGGAAGTGATGGCTGGACAAAGACGATCAAGGTTATCAAATAAAGTCGAATAAGAGAAGATTCCAATGACATAATTGGCTCAAACATAGCAGAAAGATTTAGGAGCCTTTTTGGCTGGGTGGCGAATACATCGGATATGAACTGCAACAAGAAATACCAAATTTGATTTCGAATCTTAATATTCCGTTTGATACCTGAAACAGAAATGCCTCGATTATTCGGGGCATTTGTTTTTGAATTCTTTTTAGTACAGACCCGATGCATCGCGTCTCTGCAATTCTTATTCATTAAATTTGCCGAATGAATAACAATCGTCTCTTAGAAGAATTCTACAAACTCATTCCTGAAGAAAAAGGACAACTCTTTGACAAAATTGCTGCGGAACGCACTCGACATTTAACCGTTGCACTTGAAGAAATCTACCAGGAACACAATGCCAGCGCTATTTTAAGAACTTGTGATTGTTTCGGAGTTCAGGAACTTCATGTAATAGAAAAAGAGAATAAATACAAGGTACAACGAGATATTGCTCGCGGTGCCGGACAATGGGTAGATATGTTCAACTACAATTTGGGAGCAACACCATTGACAGATTGTATGTCATCATTAAAGAACCGAGGATACAAATTAGTTGCGCTGACTCCAGATGCAGAGATGGACATTTATGACATTCCAATTGAAGAACCACTTGCATTGTTTTTCGGAACAGAATGGGAAGGTATTTCAGATGAAGTTCGTGAAACAGCCGATTATAAAATCAAAATTCCAATGGTTGGTTTTACCGAGAGTTTCAATGTTTCTGTTTCAGCAGCACTTACGCTGCAAGCATTGAGAAATCGATTGCACAATTCAACTCTGGATTGGAAATTGACAGAAGAAGAACAAACCATAACTAAAATTCGTTGGTGCCAGAAATACATGAAAAATGGTACTGTGGTAAGAAGTGAATTGGAAAGAAGACTTAGAGAGGAAAGCCATCTCGACTCCGCTCGATGACCTTTCCAAATAAAACTTATTCTTTTGTCCGAAATAAAAAAACAATCCTTCTAAACGCGTCCCAACGGTTACCGAGCGGAGTCGAGGTAAATTGGTTGAAAACTATCCTTCTAAATTCTTTTTCAAGCGCTTGCTCACATATTATAAAACGCTATATTTGCTTACAAATTAAACTAAACTATGGGAAAAGGAGATATTAAAACGGCAAAAGGGAAACGTATCAACGGTTCTTACGGTAATACAAGAAAACGTAAAAAAGCTACTCCAGTTGTCGTTGCAGCTGCACCCAAAAAAGAAAAGAAAGTTGCTGCTGAAAAGCCAGCTGTAGAGAAAAAAGCTCCAGCTGCTAAAAAAGCAACTGCAACAAAAACAGCAGCAGCTAAACCTGCAGCAAAGAAGACGACAACGAAAAAGGAGGCTTCGGATAAATAATTTTGTAAATGATTCATATACAATAAAATATTAAAAGCTTGCCTCATCGGTGAGCTTTTTTGTTTATCAAAAACTGGTGTACCAAACAAATCGGGAACCAAACAAAAATAAAGTGGTAATGAAAAAACACAATTTCGGGGCTGGACCATGTATTCTACCCCAAGAAGTATTTCAGGAAGCATCTGAAGCAGTAAAAAACTGGAACGGACTTTCGATTCTAGAAGTTTCTCACCGCAGCAAAGATTACGAAGCTGTTATGCAAGAAGCAAGAGATTTGGTTAAGAAAGCTCTTGGTTTGGGTGACGATTACGAAGTGCTTTACCTTCAAGGTGGTGCTACTCTTGGGTTCACGATCGCTGCGTTAAACATGATGCGTGATACGAAAAAAGCAGCTTATATGAATACAGGTACTTGGGCTTCGGGAGCAATCAAAGAAGCAAAAAAAGTTGGTGTTGATGTAAACGTTATTGCTTCTTCTGAAGACAAAAACTTCAGCTACATTCCTAAAGGAGTTATCATTCCTAATGATGTTGACTACTTCCACTACACTTCAAACAATACCATTTACGGTACACAGTTCAAAGAAATCCCGAATTCTCCGGTTCCTTTGGTTTGTGACATGTCGTCTGATATCTTCTCGAAAGAAATTGATGCAACTAAGTTTGATTTGATCTATGCTGGTGCTCAAAAGAATCTTGGACCAGCTGGTGCAACACTTTACATCGTAAAGAAAGAACACCTTGGGAAATCTACTTCTCCATTCATGCCGTCTTACCTTGATTTGAAAGGTCATGCAGATAAAGACTCTATGAACAATACACCTCCTGTATTTTCGGTTTACGTTTCTATGTTAAACTTACGTCACATGTTGGCAAACGGTGGTGTGAAAGCACAAGGAATTAAGAATGAAGCAAAAGCAAAATTGATTTACGGAGAAATTGATGCTAACCCATTGTTCGAAGGAACTGTTGCAACGGAAGATCGTTCTGAAATGAACGTGAACTTCTTGTTGAAAAATGAAGCACTTACCGCTGAATTCGATGCAGCTTGGAAAGAAGCTGGAATTATTGGATTGAATGGTCACCGTTCTGTTGGCGGATACCGCGCTTCTATGTACAATGCACTTGAACTGGATAGCGTTCAGGTTTTGGTTGATGTAATGAAACAATTCGCTCAAAAACACGGTTAATCAAGGAATTATGAAAGTATTAGCTAACGACGGTATTTCCAATGAAGGAAAAGTGGCTTTGGAAAAAGCCGGATTCACCGTTATTACAGATAAAGTTGATCAGGATAAACTGGCTCAATACGTAAATGAAAACGGAGTTGAAATCGTTTTGGTACGCAGTGCAACTACTGTTCGCAAAGAAGTGATCGATGCTTGTCCGGGACTAAAATTGATCGGTCGTGGTGGTGTTGGTATGGACAATATCGACGTTGCTTACGCTCGTGAAAATGGTAGAACGGTTATCAATACACCTGCTTCTTCTTCACAATCTGTTGCGGAATTGGTAATGGGTCATTTATTCGCTATTTCACGTTCACTTCACCATTCATTCAAACACATGGAAACAGGTGATTTTTCTGCATTGAAGAAACAATACGGAAAAGGTATTGAATTGCGCGGAAAAACATTGTTGATTGTTGGATTTGGTCGTATTGGTCAGTCATTGGCTTCTTACGCCTTAGGTTGTGGAATGAACGTGAAAGCGGTTAACCTTCACAATGGAACAACGAATGTTAAAGTTGGTCCTTTTCCTGGAATTGGCGAGATCGAAATCCCAATTACATGTTCTACTGATTTGAAAGCAGAAATTCCAACAGCAGATTTTATTTCTCTTCATATCCCTAAACAAGCGAATGGCGATGCTGTAATTGGTAAAGCTGAATTCGATTTGATGAAAAAAGGAGTTGGTTTGGTAAACGCTGCTCGCGGTGGTGTTATCGATGAGAAAGCGTTGATTGAAGCTTTGGATAGCGGTAAAGTTGCTTTTGCTGGATTGGATGTTTTCGAAAACGAACCAAACCCAATGAAAGAACTGTTGTCGCACGATAAGATTGCAGTAACTCCTCATATTGGTGCTGCAACTAACGAAGCTCAGGATAGAATCGGTCTGGAATTAGCTGATTTGATCATTGCTCAATTCGGAAAACAAGTGTTGGCATAAATGGCAAAAATTCATCCTTTTAAGGCAGTTCGTCCAACGCGCGACAAAGCGCAATTGGTTTCAACAAGACCATTGGCAGCTTATCGCAAACACGTTCTTCGTGCAAAGTTGGACGAGAATCCTTATACTTTTTTACATATCATCCATCCGGAGGTCGATCGTCAGCAATTGGCGAAGGCCTCTCAGGAGGAACGTTTCGAAGCAGTTAGAAAACGCTACGAACAATTTCATGAACAAGGAATCTTTGTTCAGGAAGAAACACCAACGGTTTACGTTTATCGTCAGATCAAAAATGGTCACGAGTTTACCGGCGTAATTGCTGGTGCAAGTATTGAAGAGTATCAGAACGACAAGATCAAGAAGCACGAAGCAACCTTGACTTCGAGAGAAACGATGTTCACCAATTATCTCGACATTACGGGTTTCAATGCGGAACCGGTTTTATTAGCTCATGAACCATCTAAAGAATTGGATGCAGTTCTTGCTGAAATAACAAAAGACCGTGCTGAATATGAGTTTTCAACTACCGACAAAATCAAGCACGAATTGTGGGTGGTAAAAGACGAACATCTGGAAAAAATCCTGAAAGCGTTCGAGCCTATCGATGAATTGTATATCGCTGATGGACATCACCGATCTGCTTCCAGTGCTCGATTGAAAGATCATTTGGTGGCTTCAAACGCCGTAAATGGTGAAAACTGTAATTATTTCCTCGCTTATCTTATCGATGAGAAAAAGCTGGAGATAATTGAATTCAATAGAATTGTAAAACATTTGAATGGACTGACGGAAGAAAGTTTCATTCATCACTTATACGAACATTTCGAGGTAGAAGAACTTCACCGTTCCCGTAAACCGAAATGTTGTCACGAGATTGTGGTATTGTTGAGCTACAGAACATTGGTTCTTCGTCCAAAAGCACACGTTTTAGATACACAAGATGTTGTAAAACGTCTGGATGCTCAAATTTTGACGGATTACATTCTTCAACCTATTTTGGGAATCGAAGATCTGAAAACGTCGAAAGACATTGAATTTATTCCTGGAACATTGGATATCAAACGTTTGAAAGACAAGTTGAGTCACGACGATTCTGCTGCCGCTTTCCTACTCTATCCAGTTCCAATGAAAGATGTGAAAGCTGTTGCAGATGAAGGAAAAATCATGCCTCCGAAATCAACTTGGGTAGAACCCAAAATGCGCAGTGGATTGACGATTTACAACATCAATGAATAATGAGCGTAGCCCAAAATATTGCTGAATTAAAGTCTACTTTACCTGAGAGCGTTACCTTAATTGCTGTTAGTAAAACGAAACCTGTTGAAGTTCTTCAGGAAGCGTACGACGGCGGACAACGTGTTTTTGGTGAGAATAAGGTTCAGGAAATGGTCAACAAATACGAGCAGCTTCCAAAGGATATTCAGTGGCATTTGATTGGTCATTTACAAACCAATAAAGTAAAATACATTGCTCCGTTTGTAGAATTGATTCACTCTGTTGACAGCTTAAAACTTCTTCAGGAAATCAATAAACAGGCAAAGAAATACAATCGTGTAATTCAATGTTTATTGCAGTTTCATATTGCAAGCGAGGAAACCAAATTTGGTTTAAACGTTGAAGAAGCAACAGAAATTCTGCAGGACAAAGAGTTTGTTGAAATGGACAATATAGAGATTGTGGGAATTATGGGAATGGCAAGTTTCACAGACGATCAGGAAGTCATAAGAGACGAATTTCAAACCCTTCACTCCTATTTTGCACTGATCAAAAGTCACTTTTTCAAATTCAATCCCAACTTCAAGCACATTTCCATGGGAATGAGCGGCGATTACGAAATTGCCATCGAAGAAGGAAGCACCATGATTAGGGTTGGAAGTAAATTATTTGGCGGAAGATAGTTACAGAATCAAAAACAGAATGAGAATGAGGACTATTAAAATCAATTTACTTTTTGGAATTCTATTTCCATTGTTTTCGTTTGGTCAAAATTCCTACACGGATAGTTTGACTTTAGAACGTGAGATCCACGACAAACAGTTCTTCGAAGAAGTTTTAAACGAAGAAGAACGCGATCATGTAAAGCAAATTTGCTATTTCGCAGTTGATACGAATTACATTGTTGAAGCGGAATTCGTTCCTAAAAAGGGCAAGCGTTTCATCATGCCTATGAGCAAAGAGCGATTGGTTTACTACAGAAGTGTGGGAACCTTGAAGTTCAAAGTCAACGGCGTTGAATGTACACTTCAATTACTGAAAAATCTAAGTTCAACTGACAAGACCTTCAAGAATTACTATTTCCTTCCATTTCGCGATGGAACCAGTGGTGAAACGAGTTATGGTGGCGGAAGGTACATGGACCTCATTCTGACCAAACAGCAATTGAAAGCAGGAAAAGTTACGATCGACTTCAATACTTGCTATCATCCGTATTGCGCTTATTCAGAACGTTATTCTTGTCCGATCGTTGATGCTGCTAATAAAATTTCTCCGAAAATTGAAGCTGGAGAGTGTTATACGTTGGGGGAGCATTGAGAATTTTCCGTCCAGAGCGGAAGCACGGATGAACTAAACTAATTAATCTAACATATAAATCAACTATGAAAAAACTCCTTTTCCTACTCGTACTTCCAGTACTTCTGTTTAGCTGTAAATCTAAATCTGATAAAGAAGATCTAACCGACGTAAAACCTGTCAAAATTGAGTTTTATGAAGCGTACAGCACAATGGAAATGCGTCCTTTGCTTGATACGATCGTTAAATGGTCAAGCAAAAACGACAGTCTTATCAAAAGTCATCATATTTCAAAAACAGATTTGAGTTCGTTAATTTCTGTTGTTAGCATGAACTCGGGGGTAATTGCGCTTGTACAACCACGAAATATGGAGTCCGTAAAAGCCATCTTAGCTTTAGATGACGTGAAGAAAATGTTGCCTAAAGGAATGAGCTTTGTGTTTTCGGTAAAACCTATGAAAACCTATTCCAGAACAGCAACCTATGAACTTTATGCTTTAAAAATACCCGAAAACGGTAGAGCAAAAGTGAACGGATCACATGTTAAAGACGCAGAAAAGTCATTAGACATAAACACAAGTAAACCCGTTATCGTTCTAACAATGACGGATGAAGGTCAGCAAATTTGGTATGATATGACTTCTCAAAACATTGGAAAATACATTGCTATCGTTCTCGACGGAAAGGTTATTTCTTGCCCAAATGTCATTAACACTATTGACGGTGGACCAACTGAAATTAGTGGAAATTTCACCGTTGAAGAAGCAGAAGATTTGGCAAGAGGAATCCGTGCTGGAAGATAATACGTATGAACTAAAATAATTTGTACGTATATCATCAATTTCTTATCTTCGTGTAAATGAGATAAAATGAACACAAAACTCACATTATCAATTGAAGAAAGCGTAATTGAAAGGGCAAAAGCTTACGCAAAATCTAAGAATCGAAGTTTATCCGAAATTATAGAACGCTATTTAGATTCGATTACGAGTGAAAATATGGTAAACGACATGGAAATTACTCCATTCGTCAAAAGTATTTCAAGTGGTGTAAGTATTCCAGATGATTTAGACTACAAAGAAGAATACCGTAAACACATCGAAAAGAAACACAAATAATATGGATGCGGTATTTCTCGACTCCAATGCAGTCATTGATTTTCTTGGAGAACGTCGGCCATATTATGAATTCATCGCTAAAACCCTTTCTTTAGCTGACCAAAAGAAAATCAAGATTTTTGTTTCACCGATTTCGTTTGCCGCTGCATACTATATTATTTCAAAATTCGAATCGAAGAAAAAAGTGATGGATAAAATCCGAAAGTTCAAGATTCTCGTTCAAACAGCGAGTATTTCTGATAATTCATTAGAAAAAGCAATCAATTCAGATTTCAGTGATTTTGAAGATGCACTTCAATATTTTTCTGCAATAGATGCTAAGTGCAACTTAATTCTTACCAGAAATGAGAAAGATTTCAAAGCGGCTATGATTCCCGTAATGTCACCAGAGAACTACCTAAAACTTAGGTTAACATTATAAATTCGGTTCCCTTTCGTCTCTCCCTCCTTTCCTCTTTTAGCTTTCCTCTTCCAGTATCTCCACTACTCGCCCTACTTTCTTTTCATCCGTCATGATCTTGATTCCATGTGGATGCGTTGGTGCACTCGTCAAAATACTTTTCACCACTCCTTCAGTTATTTCACCAGTTCGTTGATGATGTTTCTGGATAAAAGCAACGTACATTCCTGGCTTGATATCTTTTCTTTCTGGTTTCATATAACAAAGTTACGCAATCGTAGCTTGAAAATAACTCCAAAAATTCCGAGGAATTTCCAAAATTCAACAGATTTCAGATTTGATGTTCACTCCACTATTTCAAACCAATATGTTGTAGTATCAGCATAATGATAAGTTTCCCCTATCCACGTTTCACTACTTTCAATAACCAGATATCTTTCGTCAAAAAAAGTCATTAACCTATCCCAATCGGAAGAACCGAAAGCAACATCATCGTACATCCAATTATCAATTATGTCTGCACTTGAATAAATGACTGAGTCGCCGTAATAAGCTGATTTACCTGCATTCGAACCATCAGAAACCACGCAAATCATACGAAAACGTTTGTTCTCAAAATCAGCTTTTTCTCCTTTCTCGAATTCAATTTCATCTGATCCTTCTTTAAAATTACCGCGATGTGAAGTATTCCTCGCTGAGAAACCAATTTTAGCAGGTTGGCGCCAATCATAATGATGTTGATTCTGAAACTCAGCAATATTTTCCCCGATTGACGGATAAATAATATAATCAAGGCTGTCCAAAATGGGAGTTATTGAATCAATTTGCCTTCTAACAAAGTCTATTTGGTTTTCCCACAGAGGTATGCCATCTTTTACATGCATTGCTCGTATTCTGTTTTTCAAACTGTCAACTTTTCGCTGATAGAACCATCTGTTTCTGGATAGCTGACTTACTTCATCCAACGTCCACTTCCTGATGTACCAATTGGTGATTTGGGTAGAATCGTTGCTCGGGTCAATGACTATTTCTCGCTGAAAACAATCGTTATAAAAAATCGTTTGAGCTCTTTGTCTGGTAAGATCAGTTGGGATATAATGCGCTGTATCAGTACCTGAAAATACGTGAGTGATTTTTTGGTTCGTCAAGGATTCCGTTGTCTGAAAAAGCAGAATCCGGTCATTGAATCCAACAGAATCCAAGCTTGTTGTTCTTTCTAAACGCCTTAATAGTCCATTGAATTCTACTCTTGCATATCTTTCCAGTTCGTTGTCCGTTGGTTTTTTCTTCTCAACAACCGGTTGTTTTTCAAAGGGATTTAAGAACATTACATAGTTATCATCAGGAAAATGGTAATGAACTGGAGGTGGTAATTGAACGGTTCTCCATGGCTGAATGATTAGGCAAGAATCCTGTGCAACAAGACAACGAGTAAAGAGCAAACAAAAAAACAGGAGATTAAGACAAGGTTTCATCATTCCAATAAAGTAATTTTGGTTTTCAATACAGGTGGATTGAGATTCGGTTCAAAAGAGAATTTCAGTTACCTTGGCGCTAAATTCAGCTTCATGAAAACACTTCTTACGTTATCACTTTGTTTACTAATTACCAATCTCTTTTCCCAAACCAATTTCCCCTCCTTCCTTGCCGGAACCTGGAAATCGGAAGATGGAAAAACGTTTGAACATTGGGACATTCTTTCACCAACATTGATGAAAGGATATTCTTATGAAATGAATGGGAATGAAACAGTTGTAAAAGAATACCTTGAGATTGGAAAAGTGGGAAAAAGTGTTGTTTACACGCCTACAGTAATTGGCCAAAACGATGGAAAGCCAGTTCAATTCAAAATGACGAAATCAGATAGTGTCTTTATCTTCGAAAATCCAAAACACGATTTCCCAAAGAAAATTATTTACACAAAACTATCTGAACACACCATAAACGTTGAAGTTCTTGGCGCTGACAACAAAGGTTTTTCATTTCATATGGTAAATCAAAATACAATAGAAATGCTTAAGTCCATGGATCAGATTTTTGGCGATACAGACAATCCAAACTACGATGCTGCATTGGCTAAAAAAGTCGGATCTGATGATTACGGAATGAAAAGCTACGTTTTTGTTATTCTGAAAACAGGAGCCAATACAACAACAGATAAAAAGTATATCGACAGTTGTTTTATGGGGCACATGTCGAACATGGGAAAATTGGTTGACGCAAATCAATTGGTGGTTGCCGGACCTTTTCAGAAGAACGATAAAACGTATCGTGGCCTATTTATTCTGAATGTCACAACTACTGATGAAGCCAAGAAAATTCTGGCAACAGATCCGGCCGTAAATGCTGGTTTGCTGGCTTATGAAGTTTACGGTTGGTACGGCTCTGCAGCACTGTCAGAATACTTAGAAGCATCAGAGAAAATCTGGAAAAAGAAATTTTAATGTTGAAGTCTTCGCTCTTTAACAGAAATAACCTTTAGAAGGAGGTGCCATTCTTCAAAGAATGAGGAAGAAATAAAGGAATAACCATATTTTTAAGGAATTCGTTTACGTTTGTCAGCCGCGGCTGACGGTAATTCTGTAAAAAATAGGTTATTTCTAAATTTCTGACGAATGACTTGAATGGCACTTGCTGTTTTGGTTCTTTTGCAGCAAGGTAAAAGAACAAACGGAAAATAAAATATTGACCATGAAAAACATTCTTAATATCCATCACATTGCCATTATTTGCAGCGACATTGAAGTTTCAAAGAAATTTTACACGGAAATTCTAGGGTTGAAAATCATTCGAGCCGTTTACAGAAAAGAACGCGATTCCTGGAAAGTAGATCTGGCACTCAACGACAAGTATGTAATTGAACTCTTTTCATTTCCAAATTCCCCAGAGCGTGTTTCACAACCAGAAGCTTTAGGCTTGCGACACATTGCGTTTTCTGTAGAAAATTTGGAGATAGCTGTAAATGAATTGAAAGCGAAAGCTATTAGCGTTGAACCGATTCGAATTGATGAACACACAGGAAAACGATTTACTTTTATTCAGGATCCCGACTGCTTACCTATTGAATTTTACGAAATCTAAATAAACGCTATTCTGATTCGAAATTTGGATAAGCTTTATCAAGTACAATATTTCCCACTATTTTTGTGGAACTTATTTTGTTATGCGATTAATTCTAAGTCTTACCATTTCCCTAATTTCCATCATCGCTATTTCTCAGGATGTACGCAATGGAGTTATTCGATCACATTGCAGCATTACAGCTCCTAAAGGATTAAAACAGTCAAACGACCAGCCTCTTTTGAGGGATTCCCTTGACTCTTACATCCATGTGGACGAACAAGTTTACAATTACAATACTACTATAAAACGTGGTGGAATAGAATATCTGGAAAAGCATGGTATGACTATACTGAACGTTGATACGATTATTTTCAATAACCATGAAGCATTATTTATTGAAGGAACTAAGACCAGAGAAAATCCCTTAACAAAAGAACACTGGACTGAAGACTCTCAGGTTTTGATATTTAAAGGAGCTCCAACAGGGATTATTGTCTATGGAGGTTCTCGTCAAGCAAATCCAGAGATGAAGGAGATAATAAAGAATTCAATTTTATCAATCGAATTTGACAAGAGTACATATTATGAAGACAACGTTGACTATACAATTACATATTGGGGGTTTGGATTTGTTCGATTATCCAATGATTTGTATACTAAAATCGCTCTTCATACTAATCGACCTTATTCATTTATGATCATCCCTAATTCGACAATTATTGAAGAAAAAGATCGTCATGCCACAGAAGCAAGAATTTCAGCATACGAAAACCATGGTGCCAAAGTAATTGAATCTAATGATATCACTATCGATGGTTTGAACGGTTTTGAACTTATAATGGACATGCCCGATTTAGATGGTATAGCTCGTAGACATTATATGGTTTATCTATTTCATGATCAAGGATATTATGTGATGGATGGTGAAGCCAGTGTAGATTATAAAAAATCCATCAAAATGTTTCGAAAGATGGCTGCAACATTTAAAAGAACAGCTTAACGTTCAGTTTACATTTCAGCCAAAATCCATTAGTTTTGAGTCTGCACACATAAACGAGCCAACAGGAAAACGATTTACTTTTATTCAGGATCCTGACTGCTTACCTATTGAATGTTACGACATTGAGTGATAAACTGTATATGATGAAAATTGCTTCTTTCCTCCTATTTTCTTTGATTCTTGCTTCTTGTGGCTCCAACAACTCCGTTCATAATGAGAAGAATCAGAATGCAACAAAAGACAGTATTCCTTCTTCAGCATCTACTTCTTCGGCAAACAGTGGGGACAAAGGGACTGGAATTAATGATACTTCCCAAGAAAAGGAAAAAATTGAGACCGCAATTCCACCAAATAATGATACGATTTTCATTGTGCGAGAATTGACGAAAGACATGTATCACGCCATTTACATTGAGAAACAGAAAAATACGCAACGCTTCAAGTGGTTGACCAATTTCAGTTTTGACAATAACGACAGCGAAGGATACAAATACGGCAAAGAATACCAAAAAGAAAAACATCCTAAAGCATACAAAACCAAAGTCAACACCTTCTACCTTCCAAAAAACTGGGTTCCATTGCATCAATACGAAAATCAATTTTATACGTATGCTCCTTCTGATTGGGGAAATACAGGTCAACGGATTCTCAATGATTTGGAATTCATTCAAATGTACATGGATGGACCAAATCCAAATCCTATAGAATCTACCAAAAAAATAAACTCGCATCACTTTGAGTTCACTCTGTTTAATGAAAATATTCTGCGCGTTTACCTTTACGATTCAAAGCGACAGATTTACATTTTTGAAATCGATGGTGGAAGTTACGGTTCCGATTACAGATTCTACACTCCAGCAACAAATGCAGGCAAATTTGATATGATCGTCAATTACTGTGAAACGCAAAAACAAATGGAATATCGTTTTGAAGAGGTTAATTTTGAAGCGTTAATAAAACACATAAAATAATGTTGACTGAACCCTATATCTTTTTCCCAGGTTTTATTTTCATGTGGATTCTGATCTCATTTGGCTTATCCAGAATGGGCTGGATTCACATCGTTAGAAAATACCGAAGCGTATCTCACAATACAGGAACAAAGCTGGGTTTTGTGATGTCGACAATAAACGGAATTCCATACAAGAATGTTCAGTGCATTTTTTATACTGAGAAGAATCTATTCATCAGTAATTTCGTTTTGTTTAGAACCTTTCATCCACCCGTACTAATTCCACTTGAAAACTTTCAGTTAACAATCGAAAATGGTTTTAGAGGAAGAAAGAAGTATGCAATTCTATCAGAGGATCCAGTTTACATGGAGTTTCGTTTGGATCGGTCACAAGGCGAAGAATTTGAACAATTTCTCATCTCACAAAACTTGATTCACCAGATTAAAGACCGCACTAATCTTTAGAATTTAAAATTTTGGAATTCACAATTCTAACACGCTCTTCTTTTCGTTATCTTTCTCCAAAATATTCCTATGAAAAGGTTCTACGCTCTTGCTTTATTGACTTGTTTACTACTTATCGTCTCTTGCTCCGGAGAAGAAACGAAAAACGCAACTTTCGAAGAACACAAAGAACATTTTGTTTCTGAATTGTGGCGCATGTATCCCGGTTGGGCCAGTAGTTTAGGAAAACATGACGGAGATTCTATCTTAACCATTCCGAATGCCGAACAGCGCAAGAAAGAACTGAAGTTTATCGATGAACAATTAGAAATCCTTCATGCTTATAACAAAGCTGAACTTTCGGAAAGCGACCAGATCGATTATCAGTTGATGGAAAACTATTTAGAAGGTTCTAAATGGGAAATTGAAACCTTCAAATCGTGGGAATGGAATCCTGCTAATTATAATGTCTGCGGAAGTTTTGCTGAATTACTAGCTAACGAACAACTTCCTTTGGAAACACGTTTGAAGAACATTTCTAAAAAACTGGAAAATGTACCTGCATTTTACGATGCGGCCATTGCAAACATCAAAAACCCGACTGTGGAACATACGCAATTGGCTATCGACCAAAACAATGGTGGTTCAAGCGTTTTTTCTACCGATTTACCGGAGCAAATTGCAAAAAGCAAGCTGAACAATGGAGAGAAAAAGGAATTGCTCAAAAAAGTGAAAACTGCGGAAGAAGCTGTTCTTCATTATGCTCACTTTCTTGCCAAGAAGCCCAATCGAAATCCACGCAGCTTCCGTTTGGGAAGTAAGTTGTACAACGAAAAATTCGAATTCGACATTCAATCTGACAAAAGTGCGAAGGAAGTTTATAAGTCAGCTTTGAATCATAAGAAAATGCTGCAAGCGAATATGGTGAAAATTGCGGACCAACTTTGGTCGAAATATATGGGCGAGAAACTTCCGCCGTATGACGATTATACAATGGTGAAAATGATCATCGATAAAATTTCGGAACAACATACTACGCCAGAGAATTTCCAGCAGGAAATCCAAAATCAAATTCCAGAATTAACTGCATTTGTAAAAAAGAAAGACCTGCTTTACCTCGACCCTAAAAAACCATTGGTTGTTCGCAAAGAACCCGACTACATGGCTGGCGTTGCCGGTGCTTCTATTTCCGCTCCTGGTCCGTACGATAAAAACGGAAAAACCTATTACAATGTCGGAAGTATGAATGGCTGGAGTCCCGAACAATCTGAAAGTTATCTGCGTGAATACAACGATTATGTACTACAAATCCTGAATATTCACGAAGCCATTCCTGGACATTACGCACAATTGGTTTACAGCAATCAATCACCAAGTATCATTAAATCGATTCTTGGAAATGGAGCAATGGTTGAAGGTTGGGCTGTTTATACAGAATTAATGATGCTGGAAAACGGCTACGGTAAAGATTCTCCTGAAATGTGGCTGATGTACTACAAATGGAACCTTAGAACAACGTGTAACACCATTTTGGATTATTCCATTCATAACCTGAATATGACACATGACCAGGCAATGAATCTATTGGTTCGTGAGGCTTATCAGCAACAAGCGGAAGCTGACGGAAAATGGAAACGGGCAACGTTAACGCAAGTTCAACTGTGCAGTTATTACACTGGTTTCTCCGAAATTGTTGATCTACGCAAGGAATTAATGAAAAAGCAAGGCAAGAAATTCAACTTGAAAAAATTCCACGAAGATTTCTTGAGTTACGGAAGCGCACCAGTTCGCGATGTTCGAAAAATGATGCTGAAAAAGTAGAATGACAACAACACAACAGCTGGCGAAACATCTTCGTGATGTGCATTTTGGTGGAAATTGGACATGGTCGAATGTAAAAGATCAATTAACCGATGTTTCTATTGAAACAGCAATGAAGAAGGTCGAATCTTTAAATACAATTGCTGCACTTACGTTTCACATCAATTACTATGTAATAGCCATAATCAATGTTCTCGAAGGAAGTGAAATCAACGCCCACGACAAGTTCAGCTATGATCATCCTAATTTTGAAACAGAAGAGGAATGGAAGAATTTCTGTCAGCAATGCCTGGATGACGCAGAAAAGCTCGCCGGACTTATTGAAATTCTCCCTGATTCTATATTAAATGATGTTTTCGTAGCAGAGAAATACGGAAGCTATCACCGAAATTTCCTCGGATTGATCGAACACACACATTATCATCTGGGGCAAATTGCAATTATTAAGAAACTGGTATAAACTAGAATGTCGAGCTAATTAACTCGACATTCTGTTTTTAAACGTTATCTGTAACTCGGATTACAACAATCGTTCATCTATTGTTTTACAATTCTTCCAATTGCACCTTGAGAAGAGATCACATGATAAATTCCTCGGGAGAATTCAGTAATTGGAATGGATACGGTGCTACTCTCCGGCTGAATGGTCAGAATAAGTTTACCATACGAATCAACAACCTTCAATTCTTCAGAAGAAAAACTGTCCATAATCACATAAACCATCTCTGATGCCGGAACCGGATATATGGAATAAGTAGTCGTATTCCATTTTTGAACAGATAAACCTTCAATTGTGATTTCGTTCGAAGTCAGTTCACAACCTAAACCAGTTGTCAAAACAACCGTGTAGATTCCATTTCCGTATTGCGACGCATCAATACTTTGGTTCGTTTCGGCATTCAATAAATTGCCATCCAAATACCACTGTAAATTCCCTGTAGAAGTTGTTGAAAGCATATTTCCATTCTCAACAATGACGGGAGCTACAGCTGCAAGGTAATTGCAGGAATTGGTTGTAACAATTCTGGAATCATTGAAGAATGCAGAATAATCTGTCCAGGCATCACAATCTCCGAAAAGGTAAAAACGAAGTAATGGATCCAATCCATCAAACAAAATGTCGTGTTGCTCAGCTCTGGTAATGGAAATATTTCCACCTGAAGCACCTTCACCGAAATCACAGGCTGTATTAGAATTAGCAAAATAGCAATGTGCGCCACCTGTAACCGCAAAGAACTGTTTACAAGACGAATTCAATGCCTCATAAATTGGAATGTGATGATCAACTGGCGGAGTTACTGCATCTTCGGTTCCGGAGAAAACAACAGCGGGAATAGTTACATTCGCTGCCGCAGCAATTGCCGAAGGATCTGTTTCAGCCGGAGCAAGTCCAACCAATAAATCGAAATTGGCATTTGCGTTTGAAGCTGCCAAGAACGTTGAACCTCCTCCCATGGAATGCCCCATGACGGCATTTTTGCCATTGTAGTGACCATAGGCAAAAAACGATGGAACAGCACAATCCGCTATAAAACGATTGGCAACGACAACCAAGTCTTTCCCAAAATCGTCATGAACCGGAGAGAAATTTCCTTCTGTTCTTGGAAATACAAGGATGTACCCTTTTGGAACCAGATTCTCCCAAATGTTCGCATAAGCGTCCCAGCCCATTACGAATCCATGACCAAATGTAATAACTGGCGCATTTGTCGCAGCGAATGCAGTGTTATCGCCTGTAGAAACTGCCGGATAATAAACTTCACATTGAATTTGACGACCTGAACCACCGCCACTTCCGTAGCCTCCGGTTCTTGCAGGATCATTATAAGTAATTGTTTTGTGGCCGATGGGGAACGGCTGTGCCCAGCTTGCAGCATACATGCCCAAGCTCAGCAGGAGTAGGAGTTTTTTCATAATTAATAGTTTGGGGCAAATATATTTACCAAATGAATAGTAAATGCATTATTCTAACTTTTCGTTAATTTTTCAACATACTAAAACTTTATCAAACTGTTAAAAAACACACAATTAAGATTAAGACTAAATAAGCGGTTACTGGTATCTATTTTATATCTTCAACTTCACAATTACAGAAGCGTTGAATTATCTGGGACACATCTATTTTTCAAAAGCAAATTTACGTTTGGCAAAAGCCAACTTGTATGGTGATAGCGTTAAAGGAAGTCATTTGGAAAAATATCCAGAGTTCATTCAAACAGGAGTTCGCTTACACCGTGAAATAGACAATTATATTGATCATCATCCAAAGGTGATGGAACTGATTCGTCTTATTCGTCCGGATTTACCAAAAATTGCTGGTGTTGCTATTGACCTATATTTCGATCATCTGCTAGCAAAAAACTGGGATCAGTGGCACTCCACTCCAATTGAGACTTTTTTAGATCACGTTCACTCCAATCTGAATAAGATCGATAAGGAATTTTACAGCGATGATTTCAACTTCTTTATTGATAAGCTGTGCGAAATGAAGTGGATGAACTCTTACAAACTGGAGTTCGGGTTAGACAAAATGTGTAATGGTGTAAGTCGACGAATCAGTTTTGATAACGAGTTAAAAAATGGATTATCTGTTTTTAAAAAACATGAAACCGCTATCACTCAAGTATTCAATGAATATATGTTGGATGCAAATGAACATTTCAAGGTCTACCATTTAGGAATAAAATTGTAACTTTCGCATCCCTATGAAGCGGAAAAAATTACTTCTCCTTGGTCTAATTACGCTACTCGTCTGTGCTATGGGCGCGTATTTTCTTGTCCGTAATACCGAACACGAAGACGAAAGAAAGAACCCGCTTGTGACGAACGATCAGGATCTTCCCGCAATTCTTAAACGAGGTAAACTAACTATTCTTGCAGAAAATGCTTCCACCTCTTTCTTTATTTATAAAGGCAAGAAAATGGGGTTCGAATATGAAATTCTCAGAGAATTTGCTGAAGACTTAGGAATTCCCCTCGACGTTAAAATCATCAACGACCTCGACAAAATGAACGAGCAGTTGAATAATGGTGAAGGTGATATTTTGGCTTGCAATTATGCTGTGACACGTGATAGACAAGATGTTGTTTCCTTCTCTGCCCCCTACTTTCAAACGAATCAAGTACTTATTCAGCGAAAAGTAAAAACTGGCGACGACGCACCCGCAGCAGCTATTCACGATCCAATCCAATTGGCGAAAAAGAAAATTTGTGTTTGGCCTGGATCATGTTATTACAATCGATTAATGAACTTACAGAATGAAATTGGTGACACTATTTTCATTAGTCCAACGCAAGGTTATCAGGGTGTTGAAGAATTAATAGAACTCGTTGCTGATGGTCAGATCGACTATACAATTGCGGAGAAGAACATTGCAATGATTAATGAGCGTTATTACGACAATATCGATGCAACGCTTGCCATTTCCTTTAAACAGAACATCGCATTTGGTTTGCCAAAGAAAGCTCCATTATTGAAAAGACGTTTAGATAAATGGTTAAAGAAATTCATGCAGAAAGAAATGTACTCGTTCATTAAACGAAAGTATTTCGAGCAAACCAATCAAATTTCGAATTACCAGAACGAAAATTTCAGCAGCAAACGTGGTGCAATTTCACCATATGACGCAATACTAAGAGCTGAAGCTGTTCGCTATAATGTAGACTGGCGATTGGTTGCTGCCATTATCTATCATGAAAGTGGTTTTGATCCTAATGCCAGAGCTTTTGGTGGTTCATACGGCTTAATGCAGTTTATGCCGGGAACCGGACCGAACTATGATGTTTATCCAAGCTCACCTCCTGAAACTCAAATTAAGGGTGGAATGAAATTCGTTGCGAAATTGAACAACTTGTACAGCAATATTCCAGCTGGACCTGAACGAAACAAATTCATTCTGGCAACTTACAACGCAGGAACCGGACATATACAAGATGCGCGCAGACTTGCTCAGAAAAAAGGAATGAATCCGAACTTGTGGGAAAATAACGTAGCGAACATCGTCCTCAACCTTGGTAAACGTGAGTATTATGGGGATCCTGTTGTAAAAAGCGGATCTTATCGTGGACGACATACATACCATTACGTTCAAAAAGTATTGGAGCGATACGAGTTGTATAAAACCTTGGCTAAATAAGAGGAAAACGGAAAGAGGAAGTGAGGAAAAGAAAATAACCTCCAATAAGAAGTTTGTTTCTTCTGAATTATCCTCATCTTTTCCTTTTTTGGCTTTTGGCTTTCCTCTATTAATCTTACTTTTAGGTGTGCAAGAGATTATAGTGATACAAGGTCCAACGGCCAGCGGAAAAACAGCTTTGGCTGTAGACTTAGCCCAACATTTTAAGACAGTGGTTATTTCAGCTGATTCCCGACAGTTTTACAAAGAAATGTCGATTGGAACTGCGAAACCTACTCAAGAAGAAATGCAGGGGATTCCACATTATTTCATCGATTCACATTCCATTCATAATCCAGTTACAGCCGGAAGTTTCGAACAAGAAGCCATTTCTTTACTTGAAAACGAATTAGCTCATTATGAGAAAATCATCTTGGTTGGCGGTTCAGGAATGTTTGTAGATGCACTTTGCAAAGGTTTGGATGAAGTTCCCATAAACGAAGAAATCCAACAGCAACTTCGATTGGAATTGGAAGAAAATGGATTGGAAATACTCCTAAAAGAACTTCAGGAAAAAGATCCGGAATACTATGAGAAGGTTGACAAAATGAATAGTCACCGGGTTCTTCGTGCTTTAGAAGTGATTAGAAACACCGGAAATACATTTTCATCGCTAAGAAACAATTTCAACAACAAAAGAAACTTCACTTGCAGGTATTTTCATATTGATCATGAACGCGATATTCTTTATGACAGAATCAATCGTAGAGTAGATTTGATGATGGAAGCTGGACTATTGAATGAAGTGATGCGTTTAAATGAATTTCGGCATATCAGCAGTTTGCAAACCGTTGGTTACAAAGAACTGTTCGATTTCATCGATGGACATTGTTCGCTGGAATTCGCAATAGACAAGATCAAACAACATACAAGAAACTACGCTAAACGACAAATGACCTGGATTCGAAAAAACGAAAACTCAATTGCACTATTTCCGCAACGATCCAATAATCTATTTTTAGACGTAATTCAGGTAATTGAAAATGAATCATCTAAAGAATTGGAATGATAATTGAAAGTACCGCGAACGAGAATGAATGATATAAGCGTTCATCCTTTAAAATTTTGAATTCTGAAATTTAGAATTAGTAAAAAATGGATATTTATTTTGAAAACGTAATGCCTCACCCACTCGCTTCGATCACTCACGCAAGTGATAGTATTTGGGGAAATTATACGCATCTGAAATCTGGTAAAAAGATTCTTCTGAATGCATCAAGCGGAAAAGGGAAATCAACTTTCTCAATGACCGTTTTCGGAGTTCGTTCCGATTATGACGGAGTTATTCGTTATAACAGTCAAGACATCAAAACACTTTCGGTAGACGAATGGGTTCGTATTCGTCAGAGAGAGATTTCAACGGTTTTTCAGGATTTACAGCTCTTCCCGAATTTAACGGTAAAAGAAAATTTATTGCTGAAGAATTCACTTACTGATTTCAAATCTGAAGCAGAAATCAGAGCTTTAATTGATCTTTTTGGAATTGATTTCAAATGGAACGAACGTTGTGGTTTATTGTCAATGGGACAACAACAACGTGTTGCAATTGTTCGAGCTTTATGCCAACCCTTCAGCTGGATCATTCTCGATGAACCCTTTTCGCACCTGGATGAAAACAACAGCGTGAAATGTTTGGATGTAATCGCTAAAGAATGTGACAAACAAAATGCTGGTTTCGTATTGACATCGCTTGATGACGATAACCGTTTCGCTTACGATTACGAACTTAAACTCTGAGTCATGTTAAAGCAATTATTATTCAGATTTCAGGATCGCAAGCAATTGTACATTGCAGTTGGTGGTGCATTTTTAGGAATGAGTTTTCTAATCACGTCCATACATTACCTCATTCAGGTAAACGAATTTGGTGAAGGAGCTGATGTTCTTGGTCCAAATACAATTATCGTTGGTAAAAAGGTGTCAAATGCAAACACATTAATGCTTGCCAAAACGGAATTTACGGAACGTGAAATTGAACAACTGAAACAAGAACCAGGGGTTTTAGATGCCCGACCGGTTATTTCAAACAACTTCGATGTTTCATTTGAAACTGCTGATCCATCGCTCCCACGCTTCCGCTCAAATGTTTTCATTCAAACGGTAAACAAAGAGTTCATCGATGTGAAAACGGATAAATGGGAATGGAAACCGGGAGATTCAATTGTTCCTCTAATTATGCCGCGTGAATTTTTAGTCATGCTGAATACTTACGCAAGTGCAAACGACATTCCGCAGATCAGCGATGAAATTGCAATGAGTGTTGGTTTCAAATTCACTCTTCAAAACGATACATTGAAAGAATGGATGAACGTTCGCATTGTAGGATTTACGAATGAAATTAGTTCTATGCTTGTTCCAGAATCATTCATGCAATGGGCTAACGAACGCTACGGAAAATCTGAACCTATGAAAATTACTCAGGTAATGATCTCAGGAGAAGAAAGCAGCTTTGGTTTGATAGAAGAAATGATGAAAAATCGTCATTACGAATCAAAGAAATCGCAAGCCGTTATCGGTCGTTTAAAAAGTATTGTAAGTACCTTGATTCTCGTTGTACTGGTCATTTCCGTGATTGCGGTTTTACTGAGTGTTTTGGTTCTTATTCAATACTTACAATTATTAATTACACGAAATGCTTACGAAGTAAGAACGCTTTTACGCTTAGGATATCATCCAAAAGTTTTGATCAGGCAGTTCTTCATTTATTTTACCAAAGTATTCGGAATTGTTGCCATACTAAGCCTTATAGATTTCGCACTATTAAAATATTACTTAGATGGCGTGTTTGTAGAAGGCGGATTGTATATCGGAACCAATTTTACCTTGATGAGCATATCAGCGCTTTTGCTAGCTTATGGTATATTCGCAATTACAAGTTACATAAGTGCCAAAAGAGGCATTTCAAACGCAAACAACGGTTAATATTTTGTTAAAGGAATTACCTTTGCACTTTGTTCACGTTATAAAAAAGGATAAAACACAAACCATGAAAAACATCTTTAAGAGTTCATTAATTCTAGCCTTAATTTCTGTAAGCTTTAACGCTTATTCTCAGAAAATGAAGTTTAAAGTAGATGGAATGAAAGACACCACTGTTTTCCTTGCGAAATATTGGGGAAAGCGTTTGTTTTATGAAGATACAGCAGTCATTAAAAACGGAATTGTAGAGTTTACGGCAAAACCGGATTTGAAACCAGGAATGCTCGCTGTTATCTTTCCAGGTCAAAAATTTTTCGAATTCATCTACAACAAAGAAGAAGTTAGCCTGGAAACAAAATCACCAGATTTTGTAACAACAATGGTGGTAAAGAAAAGTACTGAAAACAAACTTTTTTTCCCTTACATTCAATACTTAGGGTCTCAAAGAACAAAAGCCCTTAAGTTTCAGGAGGAATTGAAGAAGATGGATAAAACATCTGAAGCTCACAAGACAAAAAGCGCTGAATTGGAAGCGATTTCAAAAGAAGTTTTAGCTTATCAGAATAAATTGGTTGCTGATAACCCAAATACGTTCACAGCAAAAATGGTGAAAATGTCAATGGATATTGTTTTGCCAGAAGCTCCTAAAAATGAAAAAGGTATTATAACTGATTCAAATTACGTTTTCAAGTATTTCAAAAAACACTTTTGGGATAACACAGATTTGAAATACGATGGTTTAGTGAACACTAACATCTTTGAAAACAAATTGGACCAATACCTTGGAAAAACAATGATCCTTCAGGATCCTGATACTATTTTGGCTTACGCTTTACCACTGTGTAACGGCTTAACTAAAGGTTCAGAAATGTTCAAGTTCTGCGTTGACCATATTACCAACGAGTTCGGGAAATCGAATATCATGGGAATGGACAAAGTTTACTTGTACATGTTGAAGAATTACTACTGTACAAGAGATGCGAACGGAAAAAGTCCTGCATTTTGGATGACAGAAGATAAACTAACGAAAGCATGTGAGGATCTTGACATCAAAATTAGATTGGTGAAAGGTGCTATTCCACCAAACATTACACTTCCAGACACTACAGATATGGACGGTACCTGGAGAGACTTCTACTCATTGAAAAATGAATACACCATTCTATATTTCTGGGACCCTGAATGTGGACATTGTAAAAAAACAACACCGAAACTTCAGGAGTTATACGCTAAGAAATTGAAAGCAAGAAATGTAGAGATCTTTGCAGTTGGTAAAGCAACTGGTGAGGATTTCGAAAAATGGAAAAAGTACATTAAAGATCAAGGGTTGACATTTATCAATGTTGGTTTGACGAAGAAATTGTTTGAAGCTGTAAGTGTAGATGCCGGACCACTTGTTCGCTCAGGAAAAACGGATCTCAACTCTTTGAACTACCATAAAACGTACGATATTTTTGCTACTCCACGTATTTTCCTATTGGATAAAAACAAGAAAATCATTGCTAAGCAGTTAACTATTTCTCAATTGGAAGATTTACTCGATCATTTGCAAAACATCAAAGATGCTGAGAAATTATTCCCTTACGATCCGGAAGAAGAAGAAAACATGCAGCAGCATTAATTCAATACAAAGCATTAAAAAAAGTCGGTTCGTCAATTTGAACCGACTTTTTTTATGCATCAATGTCTAAAATACTTTCGCATTTCACGCATTTCAGAAGGAGTAATTTCCTTGAATTCATGAATAAAATCTGTCACTCGTGATTCGGTGATTGCAATCGTGTATTTATCTTTCTTCTTTATCAGACGATTTTGCGATCTTACAAACTTTTCAAAGTAGGTGGAATCAGGCAAACGCTGCTCTACTTGAAACAATTGCGGTCCTGTTCCATCTTTGTACTTTGTATGACAAGTTGCACATTTCGCTTTAAAAACATCAGGAACCTTCACCATTGATTCTTCTCTGGAATCACTTATAGTTCCGCAAAAATTGCCTGAAGTCTCAGGTTCAGAAATTCTTTTGCGGGGATAATTGTTATCCCGAAGTCCGTAAATTACGAACCCCGCAGTAATCAAAGCGAAAACGATTCCTGTTTTCATGCTTTCCGTAAAAGGAAATTTAATCGATACTCTTAAACAAGGTATTGTATCCTGAACATGAACCAATGGTATAACTGTAATCAGAATACTGCTTATTGATTTGTTTATAAATCGGATTCAGTTTATCCAATTTTTCCACGTCCTCATCAGAAACGTAGAATTGGTCCAGATCACGAATCATTTCGTACTGCTTACATTTCCCCTGCATGTTTAAAGCAACTACTTTGAATTCCTTCGTTGTAGCGCTTTCCGCTGCAATTTTATAGTATTTCTGCGCGTTTTTACAAGCGTAGTACTCTTGGTCATCCTCAAAACCAACCTGACTTGGATATGCACTCCAGAAATACCTTCTCATCATCCAGGCATTTCCGTAGTACGTCATGTTTCTATAACAGTTTGCTACTTTGTAAGCAGCTTTTGCTTTTTTGTTTCCAGATGACGTATTTACCTCGTCAATCAACGACATCAATTCTTTCAATAACTCCGGCTTCGTGTATGATTTTCCTAATTCCTTTTTGTGACGGTAATCTGTTTTCCAGTAGAAATCATTGTTGAACGGATCTTCGTTTAAATACCTTTTATACTCGTAGCTGGAAGAAGTCCAAAGCGTATCGTTCACCTGTGAAACTGCCGAGAATGCAGATTTCAAATCGTCTCTGCGTAAGTATTTCGTTCCCAACATGTCGTACAAACGATTCGATTCCATTTTAATTCTGTCGTAGAACAAGCGGTCAAAATCATCTTTGATTGTTACTTTATCGAGGAAATAAATCAACTGCTGCACTTCGTAAGTTGATCGAGTAGCGTCTAGGTACTGGAAATAGTCGGTATAATAATCGCTGTCGATAGTAGTTGAAAACTGATCGTTTCGCCACATTCCATATTCTACTCCACCATCAACATATTGGTTAACAATAGAGAAAACAACTGCTGAATGACTTGAATGTCCATGCTGCTCCAATTCTTTAGCAATTGCGATTAACAACTTACTGTTTCCGTAATGTTCCTGTTTCAATAATAACTCACGAACATCTTTGTTTTTCAATTCCGGATCTTCATCCTGACCAAATACCGCAAGTAAATAGAACGTTTCCATAAAACGACGTTGCTCAGCTGATAGATTCTTCTCTTTTGATCTCGATAGAATATCAGAGGTTTTTATTGCTTCCTCTCTCGACAAAAATTTTGTGTAATCCACCATTGTATTCCACCACCACGAGTTTGTTTTACGCTTATCAGCAACACCTTTCATTAATTGACTTAAATAAAGTGAATTATCTCTGTAATCATTGATTGTATTCTTCAGGGTAATCAAATCCTCATTCAGATCATCATTTGTATATTCCCATTGTGTTCCATGGAAATTCAGATAATTGGTTGTCATTGTTTTGTGCTCAATCTTGTTCACTTCGCGAAGCACAAGAAAATCCAAACAAGGATGTGAAGGATTCAATTCGGCAATAGTTTCGATGTATTCAATTGCGGAGAATTGTGTTCTACAGGCTCTATAAAAGTTAACCGCAATCTTTTCTTCGTCCGTTTTGGCAAACCCAATTGCTGTTTCAAAATCGAAGTATCCACCCATTAATTGCCCAATTGCCGGACGTTTTTCTTTTGAATTCAAAAAGATCATGCAGTATTTCATGCTATTCTTACCATCGGCATATTCAAAGCTCAATTTGAAATACAAAGCCCAATAATCAATTGCATCCTTATAGGTTCCATCCACAAAGTACTTTGCATATATCGAATTTACTTTGTCTTGATTTTGGTTGTAATAAGCCAATCGAATTGCCAAATGCGCGTAACGTCGTTTCAGCTGATCATTGCTTTCCTTATTGGCCAGTTTAAGTGCTTTGGAAATCGCTTTATTTCTTTTCTTTATATAAGCATCACCAATGTATTCCCAGTTTTCATCATAATTATCACCGTTCAGATAGGAAATAGATTTCGCAAACAGCAGGTAATTCAGATGCGATTTGTATTGTTCAGATTGCAATGCCCGAATAACCCCATTATTGGTTGCAGGATCTTTTAAATCCTTATCGCTTGCCTCATAAATTGCGAAATAAACATCTTCGTAAAGAAAACGATCGTTTAAAGCATCCATCCAAAGCATGCAGTTTTCTTCAAACATGTTCGAAACATCGGCGTCTGCATCCGGATACGAATACAAATTCATGTTGTAGAAATAATAATCTCCACTCTTTGGAAATACATATTCCGGTTTTAAGAAATTGTAGCGCAACTCTTCTGCTCTTGGATAAAATCCACAAGCTGTTAGCTCTGTTTTACTTGCCAGTAAGCAAGCCGTAATAAGAATTAATTTTTTGAATCCCATAGTCGTTAACTTGATTTTCATTCAATTGAAAGAAGGAAATAGTAGCATTCTCACGGAAATAAACCGTTGAATTGATCACTTCGATACAAGCTGTCAAATCCTTGTCTTTCACTTTTTCAAACTTTATTTTATCTCCTTTTTCAAAGGAAACATTGTCTATAACTGTGTCTTTTATCACCAAATGCCAAAACTTCGATTGCACAGTGGAAATACTTTTGATCTGCGGTTCAGACAAATGCACCATTCCAACAAATTCGTTGCTTTTGTAGACCAATACATTATTGAAAACAGGCAGAGCCACATCTAACGGACATGGATAATCTTTACTTCCCTGTAAGTATTTCTTCAATTCCCCAACTTCTAAAATGGAATTGGAATATTTGTATTTGAGCGGTGAAATCAGATTATAGCACATTAACATTGCTCTATCAACTGGCAGAACTCCCATTTCCTTATGGAACTTGAACGGATACAAACGCAGCGTTGCCGACAGCTGACACTTCAACTTCGACTTTAACTCTCTTAGAAACTGATGATAGTTGTTTTTGGTAGAAATTGTCCAATCACAATCAATCTGAAGTTCATTGTATTTGTGAAACGAAGAAAACTGTTCTGAAAAACGTTTATCTACCAGATGAACAATGTTCTCAGCCAATTTCGTAATCCCCTCTTTAGAAATCACTTTGAAAACCGAATTATCAATAAAAATGGTTGGAACAATCTCGGTATTCTTTCTTAACTCGGAAGCTTTGACGGAAATGTTTGATTTAGAAACAGGAACTGCACGTTGCTCAGCATCTAAACCAACTTCAAAAAACTTAACGTAGAACTTTTCCACTTCAAGTGATCTCAACTCTTGTTTCTCTGCTTTACTTAAGTTGGATTCCCTGCTTTCCCAGTAATAGAATCCATGTTTGAGTTTTTTACCTGAAAATCCCTCCGAAAAAAATCCGACAACAAAGAGCAAGCACGCAATTAGAAAAGCTCTAAACAATGCCCTATCTCTGATTCGACTATCCATGAGTCAGTAATTTCTCTTCTTTCGGAACGCGGAAAAGGAAAATCAATCCGAGGATAAAGAACACCGCGATAGATAAAACTGAAAAGCGCATGTCGCCAAAGATCATTTCTGTTAATCCGAAGAACAACGTTCCCATTACAATTCCAATTTTCTCCGTTGCATCATAGAACGAGAAGTAACTCGCATGATCTTCTGTTTCCGGCAAGAATTTAGAGTATGTTGAGCGCGCCATTGCCTGAACACCACCCATCACCAATCCGACACCACATGCTAAAATGTAGAACTCAACAGGAGTATGAATGAAATACGCGAAAGCACAAACACCAATCCAAATGAATAAGGAAATCATCAATGTTTTGATATTTCCAATTTTACTCGACAATTTCGACATGATCAAAGCTCCCACTGCACCTAAAATTTGAATCAAAAGAATCGCAATGATCAATCCGCTGGTATCACGTTTCCCATCAACCGTGGGCCAATCGATCTTTTTCTCAGCGAAATAAGTTGCCATTAGCATTACGGTTTGAACTCCAGTATTGAAGAACAAAAACGAAGTCAGGTATTTTTTAAGTCGGTTGGTAGAACGAAATTCCACAAACACCTTTTTCAATTCCTGGAAACCCTTCCAGATATAACCTTTTTCACGAACACGCTCAGAAGTTGTATTTGGAAGAACCCTATATGTTATTTGGGCAAATGCAATCCACCAAATTGCCACTAAAGGGAAGCAATATTTAGCTGGCATTCCTTCCAATTTTTCTGTAGCAGGATTATCAAAAACGCCGAAAATATCAGTTTTCATTAGCACGATACAAATGATCAGAAGCAACATGGAACCGATGTACCCCATTGTAAAACCACGTGCAGAAATTCTATCGTGATCTTTTGGTTCGGCAATTTCGGGCAAATAAGAATTGTAGAAAACCAATGAATTCCAGAAACCAATACTAGCTAAGAACAAAATTCCGAGCCCAACTTCCAAATAACCGGCAATTGCCAGATCAGTAAAGAAGTAAAGCGACATACAAGATAATGCACCTAAATAACAGAAGAACTGAAGGAAACGTTTTTTATTCCCACGGTAATCAGCAATTCCTGAAAGAAACGGAGAAAGGAACGCAACAACTAAGAACGATGCAGACAAAGCGAAACTCATCAAAGCTGAGTTAGAAAGTTTCCATCCAAGAAAATCTACAGTGATAATTTCGTTAGCAGCTAGTTTTACTTCTTCAAGTCTTTCACTGTACTTTGATAAATCTGCTGCTGAATGAAGAGGAATTCCTTCCTTCTCAGCCTTATACATGTTGGTTGTTACCGAACTATAGAAAATAGGAAATACTGCTGATGAAATCACCAGATTGTAAACCGAATTGGCCCAATCGTACATAATCCATCCGCGAACGATCTTTTTATTTCCTGTTTCCATAAGTAGTTTAAATCGGTTTGTAAGTATTAATGACTCACTTTGTCGCCATCAACGTAGTCTTGCAAGTATGCGAAATACTCCGTCAGTTTACCATCAGCAGTTGTTTCCGTTCCTCTTGCAATAATATTATCAGGATCTTCGCCGAACATTACCGGGAAAACCATTTTAATCAATTCATTTCCGAAATCTTCAGAAGCGTCCTTCGGCAATTCACATGGAAGATTATCAACAGCCATAACTGCAATCGAACCTTCTTTGTTCCATTCTGTTTCTTGTCCTGTTTTTGGATCGTAACCATAAATAGGATCAGCAATGATGGACGGACGCAAAGTACAAGCAATTGGTCCGGCAATATCACAAGAAATATCTGCAACTACTGAAAGATCAGTCGCAGCAAGTAAATCTGTATTGGTCAAAATATTTGGCGACTTATTGCTCCAGAAGTGACATGCGATGTATACATTCGAACGCTTCGCAAATCCACCAAATACACTTTCATACAATTCCGGATTTGCGTAAAAATCACTTTTCAGGAATTCAGATCCGTCTTTTCTTGAGAAATAATCCTCCACATCCAGATGGGTGAAAACAGCTTCGTCAAAATCCTTGCTTAAATATTCTTCAGGACTAACTTCTGTCAACGGAACCAAATCAAGTATTTCTCGAGCACCATGTCCTACTCTACCAAAACCGGTAACCACAATACGTGTTCCTTTAGGGAATTGAACTTTGCTTAGTTCAGCTTCCATTTCTTTTCGGTTCGAACAAAGGTTTGCTGGTTTCAAATCATACAACCCGTTTTTCTTACCAAAAACAAGGATTGCATTATAAGCACCAACAACTCCAGCGTATCGACCAAAGCCAATAATGCGTTTTCTGTTTTTATCTTTTAAAACTTCGTAGTCCGTCAGTTGAATTTTTCGTTCAAGAACCGTTCTAAGTAAGTCGCGATTATACGGCTGTTTTTTGATCGTATGAGAGAAGAACATGAATTTCTTATTCGGAATCAAATCTTCCTTATTCACTTCCTTTACTCCCAAGATAATGTCGCAATCTTTCAAATCATCCACCAACTCAATTCCCAAATTCGCATATTCCTGATCTGCATAAGAACGAATTTCGCTCTTTTGCACCTTCACAGTCACATTTGGGAATTTCTCCTGTACGATTAAACATTGCTTTGGCGTAAGCGGAACTCTCCTGTCTGGTGGAACTTTCCCTTCCCTAATCAATCCTAACGTAATTTTCTCCATAACTCTTTAGCCTTTTATAGCTGTGGCATAATAAACTGATCGACGAATTCTCTCACAACGCCGTGACCACCTTTCTTTTGTAAAACAACATCTGAAATCACTTTTATCTGTTGAACTGCGTCAACCGGACAAGCAGTGAATCCTACTTTCTTCATTATTTCCGCATCGTTGATATCATCACCAATAACGGCAACTTCGCTCATATCAAGGTTTAACTCCTTACACCAGGCTTCGAGAATTCCCAACTTGGGATCTCGACCAACGTACACATGCTCTATCTTCAGCATTTCTGCTCTGTTCTTCACCATTTCACCTTTAAAACCAGAAGAAATGATTCCGAACTTCATACCCTGTTCCTGAGCTTTCATGATCGCCATTCCGTCTTTGGTATTGTATTTCTTCATCTGATCTCCAGATTCCATAAAATACATCCCTCCATCCGTCATCACACCATCCACATCAAGAATGATCAATTTGATTTTCTTTGCCTTTGGTTCCAAGTGTTCGAAAATCACCAATGGTTTAAACAGCAATGAATAAAAATCAACTTCGTACTCTTCAGCAATCGTTTGAAGATCGATCACAGATAACTCGCCAACCGATTCCACATTGAAATCCTGAAGCATCTGGTAAAAATCTACACCAAATCGAGCGCTTAGTCCTTTTATATTTTGTTCTAAAAACTCCATTAGCGAATTTGGTAACCTACTGCGTTTGCTAAAGGTTTAATTGTTCCTAATAATTCTTCGAACTCCTGATGATTCAACTGTTGAGACGCATCAGATTTAGCAACTTTAGGGTTTGGATGAACTTCAATAAGCAATCCATCAACTCCAAGAGCGATACAAGCACGTGTTAAACCAGCAATCCCATAGGCGTACCCCATAGCATGACTTGGATCCAAAACGACTGGAAGATTGGTGTAATGTTTCAACCATTCTACTCCACACAAATCAAGTGTAAAGCGTGTTCCTGTTTCAAATGTTCTGATCCCACGTTCGCAAAGCATTACATTTTCATTTCCACCGCTCAATACAAACTCAGCAGCTTGAACAAATTCTTGTAATGTTGTACCGAATCCACGTTTGATTAAAACCGCCTTTTGCGTTTTAGCACAAGCACGTAAAATTCCTTGATCATACATTGCTTTTGCGCCAACCTGAATTACGTCAGCATGTTCAATGATCTCATCAATATGTGTTGCGTCACGCGCTTCAGTTACAACTGTGAAACCGTATTCTTCTCGCATTTTAGCAAGCAATTTCAAACCTTCCAAACCTAACCCTTGAAAACTATAAGGACTTGTTCTTGGTTTATAACAACCTCCGCGCAGAGAAGTCAATCCATTTGCTTTCAACAAATCTGAAGACTGACGAATTTGTTCCTCGCTTTCAACAGAACAAGGTCCGGAAATCAAAAGTGTATTTCCAGTGTTTCCGCCGATAGTCACATTTCCAATCGTAACTTCACGTGTTTCATTTCTGTACACACGAGAAGCCAATTGCATATCATTGGCAAAAACCCAATGTTGATCTACAAATTGTTCAACCTGTGCTGGAATTTCTTTTACGCCAGAACCCGTAATCAACACTTGTTTTCCTTGCGAAACCACATGAAAAGCTTTGATCGATTCAGCAAGCTGTGCAGCTTTAGCACTATCTATATTTTCTTTCAGATGAAGAATCATATTTCTCCTTTAATCAAGTTTACGAACGTAACAATTCCAACTGCGTGATTGGTTTCATTAACAACCGGCAAGTAACTTATTGGAAAAGAATAACTTCTAATCAATTCCAATAATTCATTCACCGTTGCTGTTTCCTTACAAGCAATTGGGTTACTGTTCAACAAATTATTTAATGCTAATCCACTTAGATCAGCTTCGTTTTTTATTAATGCTTTTCGAACGTCAGCGTTGGAAACCAAACCTTCTAAAATTCCATATTCTCCCAGAATGAGAACAAAACCTAGTTTCCCTTTTTCAATCTCAGTAAGCACATTCATTACAGAATAGTCATCTGAATTCAATTTCGGAGAATCGCTCAACGGAATCATGAAATCTCGAACCACAAACTGAGAAGTTACAGCACGTTTCGTTAAATCCATCAAAGCATGTCCAACACTTGGTGCATTGAACAGGAACGAACCGGAAACAGAAGACTCTACCCCCATATTTCGAAGAATGAAACTCACTTCACCGTTCACACCACCATCTACATGAACTGCTTTATCAGGAAACTGTTTTCTGAATTCCTGAATCTTTCCAAAATTCTGCGCATCGAATTTACCACCGCTTTGTCCAGGAATTGTTGCCATCAACAAAATGAAATCGAAGTTCTTGAATTTTTCAAAAACATCAATTGGCGTTGGAGTAATAATGGAAAGCCCTTTTTTACCTTTAATGTCTGCAGGAATATGAATCTCTCCCTTAGCGTCTTCATACTGAAACGTAAGGTAATCTACCGGATGTTTACGAAGCAAATCGTAATACTTCTCAGGAGTATCAGTGATAATATGGAGATCAATCGGAGTTTCGCAAATAGAACGAATGAACGCGATATCATCAAATACAGACAAATCGTCATTGCAATCGACATGCAACAAATCAACCCTGTGTGCTACAAGGTCTTCAATTACTTCCGAGAGATTCCGTTTCTTATCCGAATAAACAGACGCAGAAATTTTCATAGAACAAAGATAAGTATTGTAAATGCATACGGTGTACGTTCTGTAAATAAAGAATTTGAGTTATTAACAGTTTTTCAGCGTTTATTAAACGTTTATGTTAAGAATCTCTCTCGTTCTTTAAGACTAGGGACAAAACAGTTAGAATTCGCTATGTTCTTTCGACGTTTTGCGACAAAATCATACATTGCATTTCGAATAAAAGAAGGCACAATCCAACCAAACTTCAGTAAAAAATGTGGGAATTTCAGGTGATGACTTACTCTCAGAACGGCCGTAGATTTTCTGTAAAATGCTTTTCCGTTATAGAATACGAGCGTAGAAAGATCAGGCTCAGGCTCATTCTTTGAAAGAAAAAACTGTTTCGCAAAATCGGATTGAAGCGCACTGAAAAGAATTTCATTATTACGTTCATGAGCTAAGATCCATTGTACACTTCTATTACAAAGTCCACAATCACCGTCGTAAAAAACAATTTTCTTCTCCACCAGATAAAATTACAAATTACTAGTTACTAATGACCAATGCTGTGATTTGCCATGGAAGTCAATTTGTAATTCGTCATTAGCAATTAGTAATTTTACAACAAAGTTGTAATTATGAAAATTGGGGTTTTACTATCCGGAAGTGGAGTTTATGACGGTTCTGAAATTCAGGAAGCTGTTCTTTCCATGTTGGCCATTAAAGAAGAAGGTGCAGACTATTTCTGTATTTCAGTCGATGCAAATCAACATCATGTTGTGAACCACATTACAGGTGAAGACATGAATGAAAACCGAAACATGCTTATCGAATCGGCTAGAATTGCTCGTGGAAATGTAATTCCAGTTCAAAATGTAGACTTAAACGAAATTGATGCTTTGGTTATTCCAGGTGGATTTGGAAATGCTAAGAACTTTACCAAATGGGCTTTTGACGGTCCGGATGGCGCTATTTTACCTGAAGTAAAGCTGTTATTGGTGAACTTGGTGAATATTGGAAAACCAATTGCCGCACTTTGTGTTAGTCCGGTTGTCTTGGCTAAAGCTCTGGAAGGCTCTGCCATTTCAGCTACATTAACACTTGGAACAACAGCCGAAACTTCGCCATACGACATTTCAGGTTTCTCGGCTGGAATAGAATCTGTTGGAGCAAAAAGTGAATTAAAGAAAGTCAGCGAAATTGCCGTTGATAAGGAAAATAAGATTGTTAGTGCCCCTTGTTACATGATGGATGCAGATATACTTCAAGTAAGAAACAATATTTCGCAGGCAATCAAATCATTAATAGAACTTATCTGAAGTAAAAATTCACTTAAAGTGATAGTTGATGATTCGTTAAGTTTTTAACGCTTCATTTTTTTTAGTATTCTGTTTTACAATAGTTTAAGTAGCCAGACGTTAACGAAATGTGCATACGTTGTTAATACAAAAGCAAAAAAAAAGCAAATAAAACCGTTGGGATGGTTTACTTTTGCCTCGAAAATGGCTTTAGTTTTTAATGACTAAAAGAAAATGAATTTTATGAATGAATTTGGAAAACGAGGAACAAACTCCGATTTAAAAGCTACCATCGGGTTAGAAAATCTCGGTAATGTATTCTGGAATTTAACACCTGCAGAATTAGTGGAAGACACTATTATCAGTGGTCAGGGAGTTTTAACAGACACAGGAGCTCTTGCTATTGAAACAGGAGAATTCACTGGTCGATCTCCAAAAGATCGCTTTGTAGTGAAAGATGCTATGACGCAAGAAAGTGTTTGGTGGGGTGATGTGAACATTCCTGTTACAACAGAGCAATTTGATGCTTTGTACAACAGAATGAAAGCTTACCTGATCGATAAAGACGTTTATGTACGTGACGCTTACGCATGTGCTAACGACGATTTCAGAATGAACATTCGTGTTACAACTGAATTCCCTTGGTCAAATATGTTTGCTTACAACATGTTCTTACGTCCAACGGATGCTGAAATCGAAAACTTTGACGCTGAGTGGAACATTGTTTGTGCACCGGGATTCAAAGCAGATCCAGCTATCGACGGAACACGCCAGTCGAACTTTGCGATTTTGAACTTCACTCGTAAAATGATCATTATTGGTGGAACAGGATATACAGGTGAGATCAAAAAAGGGATTTTCTCTGTATTGAACTTCGTGCTTCCTCACCAAAAGAATGTACTTTCTATGCACTGTTCTGCAAACGTTGGACAGGCTGGTGATACAGCAATTTTCTTCGGACTTTCAGGAACAGGAAAAACAACGTTATCTTCAGATCCAAACCGTCAATTGATTGGTGACGATGAGCATGGTTGGTCTGATAATTCAGTATTCAACTTCGAAGGAGGTTGTTACGCTAAGACAATTGATTTGTCACAGGAAAAAGAACCGCAAATTTACGACGCTATCAAGTTTGGAGCAATTTTGGAAAACATTGGTTTCCACGAAGGAACTTCAACTCCTGATTACGCTGATGGTTCTATCACAGAAAACACACGTGTTTCTTACCCAATTCATTATATCGATAACATCAAAGTTCCTTCAGCTGGAACAAGTCCGAAGAACATTTTCTTCTTGACGGCTGATGCTTTCGGTGTTTTACCTCCAATCTCACGTTTAACAACTGAGCAGGCAATGTATCACTTCATGAGTGGTTACACAGCGAAAGTTGCAGGAACTGAAGTAGGAATTACTGAACCAACAACAACATTTTCTGCTTGTTTTGGAAAAGCATTCTTACCTCTTCACCCGGCGAAATACGCTAAATTGTTAGGAGAAAAATTAGAAGGAACGGACATCAAAGTTTGGTTGATCAACACTGGATGGTCTGGTGGCTCTTACGGAGTTGGATCTCGAATGAAATTGAGCTACACAAGAGCAATGATTACAGCAGCTTTGAATGGTGCGTTGGATAACGTACAATTCGAAACACTTCCAGTATTCGATTTGGCATTCCCAACATCTTGTCCAGAAGTACCAAGTGAGATCTTAAATCCACGTGCTACTTGGGCAGACAAAGCTGATTACGATAAAAAAGCAAATCACTTGGCTGAGCAGTTCGTTAAAAACTTCGAGCAATACGCAGCAGAAACTTCTGGTGAAATTTTAGCAGCAGCTCCAAAGGCAAAAGCTACGGTTTAATCAATAAGCTTAAACAATATAAAGGACTTCAGAAATGAGGTCCTTTTTTATTTATCTTAGTCTTCAATGAAACAACTATTAGTCATACTTATCACCCTTATCGCTTTCTTTAGTAGTGCTCAATTTCCCAAGGAAATAAAAGAATTTTATAATGTCACTTACATTGATTTGCATCATCAGTTCAAGTTTCAACATGGGGATGCAAAACTGGAAGAAGCTTTTTTTAAATTGACTTACAAAGACACAGGATCTGTATTATACGGAAAAGATTATGCTAAAACTTTTAAGACGTATTATGAAGACAAAAAAAACACCACTCAAATAAAAGACTTTGATTTCGATGGTGATTTAGATGTGTTATTTAATGGACGACAAATGCCTGCGGTAGAAAACTACAACATCATCATGTTCTTGAATAAAGGAAAGTACTATGAACCTGTGCACATGGGAATTTGGATAGATACAATGTATTCAGACTCGTCCAAATATTACTTTCTCACATCTCAATTTTGGCCTGTTGAGACTTCAACTTGTTCAATGGAATTTGAAATTTATAAATCTAAACCAAATCAAATTTCCCTGATATCAAATGAACTGTTTTCGTATTATAGCCCTGAAGATTCGTTAATTAAGAAAATAGATATGAAAGTCAAATTTCCGAAGGAAAAGGAGTTTTACTTTCAACCTAATCCCGATTTGTCTTCTATTCAGAAATACGATCTTGATAATGATCAAATCATCGGAACTATCCCGGCAAATTTGGAATGTCAAGCATATGATTACGTCATACTTGATGGAAAGATTTGGTATTATCTGGTCTTATCAATCGAAGAAGAACTTAATTTGATTTCCTATTATCAAAAAAACAGTTACGGGGAGTACAAGTACATTCGTGGTTGGATATGTGGTGATTAAAATGATTTAAAAATGAAGCGTTTACTGTTATTCTTTTTATTGGCATCCAATCTGAGCTTCGGACAATATTCAGATGAGTACACCGCTTTCTTCAATGAAATTGACACGGGAATTACACTTCCGGACCAATTCAAACAGGAGACCCAACAAACAAAACTGCGTTTTCTACGAAAAATGTACGATGATACTTCTTCGATGTTTTGTTCCGGACTACGATATACTGAGAAATTTAATGATTTCTGTAATCGATATGACACTACGCTTTACGTTCACGATTTCGACATTGATGGCGATTTAGATATTCTGTTTTATGGAAGACTTTGTCCCGGATTTGAAAACACAGACGCGGTTCTTTTCTTCAAAGTTGGAAAAGATTACATTGCTCAAGAGCTTGGATATTGGATTATCAAGATGAAACTTTCCAGAAAGCACACAGAGATGGTCGTCCTGAAAACACCTTGCTGTGCCGACTTTCGACTGGAATATATGTATTATGAAAATAGTGAGGATGTCCGTGATAGTATTCGACAATACACACATCAAATCGCATATGCTTATCCCATGGAAGTGACGCCTGTAATAATTGATACAGTCCTGACTTTTTCATCTGAACAAAAACTGATCATGTCTCCAACTCTCACTCAAGAAGACATTGATCTTTATCAGCAAATTGGTGCAAATCCGGAAATTGGGACTTTAAAATCTGGCACCAAAATAAAAGCCTATAATTCGTATACAGAAAATGGAAAAACCTGGTATTACATCATTGCCAACGCAAATTCTGAGATTATGCTAAACAAAGAATGGTCGGAGAATTATTTTGGCGAGCTCAAAGCTGCCCGCGGTTGGGTTTGTTTTGAGTAATTTCATAATAAATGTTACACCTGAAATAGTTGTATGACTACTCAATATATTTGAACTCATTCAATTAAAAAATGTCATCTAAACCAAATCATCTCATAGTTGCTAACGAAGGAAGAACTCTTGTTTACATAATTCCAGCTGTTTTGTGTACTGTTGCAGCTATCCCTTTGCTATTTTTCTTTTTCCCCTTAGCAATCGTTTTCATTACATTAACCATTTTTCTAAGTCTTGTTGAAACAGGATTAGAATTCAATATTGAAACCACTAGTTATCGGAAATTCAAATCACTTTTCGGATCCAAATGGGGAGAATGGACAAGATTAGCTGATCCGATTGAATTTCATTTGAAACTTTCAATAGAACGCGAATACAGTAACAATGCATTCAGTAACGTTGGCAGTACCAATTGGAATGGGAGTTCCACTGAAATCGCTCGTTCTGTCACGTATGATTTCATCTATGAATCAAACACCTCACAACACAAGATCATTTACGAATTCCTGGATTACGATATTGCAAAACGGTTCCTGAAGGAAGTCCACTCAACTACATCAATTCCAGCCACGAATCATATCGCTATCAAATTACAAGAGAATAGAGAAAAACGAATGAGTCGTCGTTGAAAATAAATCGGCTTAGACGGATTATATATCACTCCTTCTCTAACTTCATTAATTTCCAACGGATCAAGATTGTAGTAATCAGAATAAATGCTCCAAAATACAGTAGAACGGATTGCATTTCTTTGAGTCCTGCATCTTCCAAAAACACTTTGTAAAATCCTTCCAAACACCATTGCATTGGAGAAATCATGCCAATGGTTTTCATGTAGTCTGGCATAATAAACGAAGGAACCCAAATTCCCCCGATTGCCGCAAAAATAATGATGGAAATGGCACCATAACCGTTTGCCTGCTCGACGGTTTTAGAAAAAACGCCAACCAGAACCGCATAATTAATGGCACATAATGCTGAAAGTATAACCACAGTTATCAATGGAAGCTGGTTCGATGGTAAATTTAGTTCAGGTAGATCAATCAGCGGAAAAACAAGAACTCCGATTGAAAAGATGACAATTGTTTGAAGAAGAGCTACCAATAAATAAACACAAATCTTACTAAAAATGACCAGATGATAACTGGTTGGAATAGTGCGCAGACGAATATAACTTCCTTTGTGCCGCTCACGAACAATAGTCGTTCCCAATGAAGTCACAATAAAAAATAATGCAAAAAGTGTCCAGGCAGGAACATTGTGTTGTGTTGCAGTGGGAATGAGTAGTGATTTAGTTGTTTTTTCCTCTTGTAATTCAACAGTAGTATTGAAAAGCAGCGCGTTCAGGTCATTACTTTTTTTATCCATTTTCAGCTTTGAATACAAATGTTTCAGTAAAGCTTTCGACTCAATCTCACTAATTTTAGATTTTACAGAAGCTTCAATTGTTTGCCTATACGTGGGTTGCAATTGTGACGTAAACATTAAACGTATCTCGGTTTTTGTAGTATCAATACCTTTTTCATCAGAGGATAATTGGTCCACATTTGTCAGTTTATTGCTTGCAATTTCCGCTTTAGTGTTGATTCTATCTGAGAATGATTCTGGAATTTTAATCAAAACGAGTGCATCTTGATCTTCCAGTATTTTTTTATTCGCGTTCTGATTAGTAGTAGTCACAATATTAAAGCTGCTATCAGCTTTCATTAATTGCACGAGTGAATCGCCATAATCACCAGAATCAGTATTCGCAATAACAAGGTTCAACCGTTTCGCATTGGCTATTTCAAACGACGAATTTTGCACCAAAGTCACAATAAACACCATTGCAATTGGCATAATAAAGAGAAGAATTAATCCAACTTTATCTGTAATGAGAATCCACCACTCTTTTCGAATTGTAGCCAGCCATTTTTCCATTAGTCGCGCAATGTTTTTCCAGTTAATTTTAAAAAGAAACTTTCCAAATCTTCGACCTCATGTCGAGAAATAAGTACAGCTGTTTTGTCCAATGCAATTATCTTCCCATGATCAAGCAGCGCAATACGATCACATAATTCCTCTGCTTCTTTTAAGTGATGAGAAGTGTAAACCACAGTACAACCTTGTTTACAAATCTTTTCAATCAGTTCCAGAATAGCCATTTTACTTTGCACATCTACACCAACGGTTGGTTCATCGAGCAATAACAACTCAGGATTGTGAATTAAGCCCAATGCCAGATTCACCCTGCGTTTCATCCCGCCAGAAAATTGCTTTATACGCTTGCTGGCAACGGGAGCCAAGCCTAATTGCTCTAAAAGTTCTATTGATTTCGCTTTTAACTCCTTTTTTGGAATGGAATACAGTGAACCAAAATACATTAAGTTTTGCATTGGTGTTAACTCCTCAAAAAATGCGTACTCCTGAGGAACATAACCAATTTTATGTAGGACATTCTTCACTTGACGTTCGTTGGACTCGAAATAGAAATTTAACTGCCCGGCAGTTGGTTTAATCAAACCGCAGAGCATTGAAATGAATGTGGATTTTCCCGCGCCATTCGGACCTACAATACCAAATTTCTCTCCTCGAAGAACCGTAAACGAAAGATTGTCCAAACTCAGAAACTCCAAATCCGGATAGCGTTTTGAAACACCAATTAATTCAATAAGCTCTGGTTTTAAATCCATCTTCTTGTCTTGTAAAGCATTATTGCCTTATTTCGCCGACTGCAATTGTTTTTTTGATTCTGAAAATAATTGAAAAAAGTACAAATTCAATAAAAATTGAGCTAATCCATAAAACCAATCTTCCACTGGAATGGTCCCAATTCTAACGCCCAAAAATTCGTTTGGATTGTAATTGACAATGGGGGAATCGATTCCTGAACCGGTCAATACCCCATTCACAGGTAAAAATCCGAAAAGTAAAATGGTATAAACAACAATAGCTTTTGTCACCCAATTTACTCGGGCAATGAATTGTAAATAAATGAAAGTTGCGAGCAGAACCACTGACGTTAGTGCTGTATACATTTTATCATAAAAACAGACGATTGAGACTGTCATTAAGAGAATGAAAAAGCAACTGATTATGGTATTCAATCCTTCCAGTTTTTTCCAATTCATAAACCTGTTGAGGCAGTAATAAGTAAAAACGCAAGAGAAAGGGATGCAGACAAAAAACAAACATTCTTCAATTGGTAAACCGAAAAAAGAAACACCAGTTGTGTAACTATAATCGAACCACCAAACGCCTAATTTTGTAAAATAAATATCCCAAACAATAAACGGAACAGCTACTAAAATTGAAGCTTTCAGAAAAGAACCAAAGTGTTTATTGAATTTCAGTTTCGGATGAAATGAAAACAAAAAGCAAACGAATATTGTAGCGAACAAAATGGCAAAATACGTCAGTGCTTTCATAGTTCCGATTTGTTAAAGTACATTTTGAAGTATTTAACCGGAACCCACAAAAAGCCGTAACATTCGCCTTCATGCTTACCCAAATGCTTGTGGTGTTGCTTGTGAGCGCGTCGAATTGCAAGAAAATAAGGGTTCTGAGTATTCTTCAATATTCCGATTCGTTGATGAATGAAAATATCATGTACAAAGAAATAGGCCATTCCATAAGCAGTAATACCAAGTCCAATAGCGAGTTCTATTCCGCTATGGACATGTGTTGCATGAAAGATCAAGATCATTGCAGGAATTGCAAAAATCACGAAGAAATAATCGTTTTTTTCCAATGGGCCTTCATTGCTGTGATCGTGATGATCTTTATGTAAAGCCCAGAGAAATCCATGCATGACATAACGGTGAATGATCCATGTTAGACCTTCCATTAAGAAAAAAGTCGCAATTCCGATTAGTACATTCATTTCCTAGTTCTCATTAAATAAGCGTTCCAATGTTTGATACCTGTAATCAAAGATCTTTTTTAATTTTCTTTTTACCACCAACCAATGAGCAAACTTACCCAAAAGACCGTATGGGAGTTCATAATCAATGGTATCTCTCATTAATACACCCTCGTTTGTCACTTCAAATTCATGCAGATGTCGCCAATATTTGTATGGTCCCTTCTTCTGGATGTCGACAAAAGAATTTTGTTCTACAACATCGTTAATTTCTGTTCTCCAAAACATTGAAACACCTTTAAAGGGAGAGATCTTGTATTCAATACACATTCCATTATAGATATGATCTTCCAAATCTTTGCTCAATACCTCAAAGCGCATATTATCAGGAGTTATTTTCGACAAATTGTAAGGTGACGAAAAAAAATCCCAAGCAGTTGTAATTTCACAATTAATCATTTGAGTTCGTTCTAGTTTGTACTTCATCTTTCCTATTCAAATAAACAGAGTTAACATTTCTTCAAAACTTCGATAAGGATTTTCTCTTTTTACTCATAAAACCGTTAGTTTATACTGTACGTAACTTCTTAACATGATTGAGAATTTCTGCCCATTGGGGACACGTACTCGTTCCATTAAAACACGTTCTGCCGGAAGATCACAAATCTTGCGAAACAAACATAAATAGTATCTGTATGCCAGATAAACTCCAAACCGTGAAGTTTCAGGTAATAACTTAATTCCTAACAACGCTTCTTTAAATTCAAGAGCTATTTCAATTTCAATTCGTTTTTTTGCATCACTGTTCAAGCCTTGAGTCTGCACATACGGGAAATAAGATCTACCCAGAATTTCATTATCGTCTTTAATATCACGAAGGAAATTTACTTTCTGAAATGCCGAACCTAACTTCATGGCATAGGGTTTCAATTTTTCATATTGTGCTTGATCGCCATGCACAAAAACACGCAAACACATTAAGCCAACCACTTCTGCCGAACCTAAAATGTATTCGTCATACAATTCAACATCGTATTCCAAATCATTCAAATCCATATGCATACTATGTAAAAACTGATCAATTAACTGACGTTCAATTCCAAATTCCCGAACCGTTGATTGAAACGAATTTAGAATGGGATTTAGAGAAATGCCTTCTTCTAACGCCTCATTGGTTTGTGTCACAAAACGATCCAACAACTCTGCCTTATTGAAGGTGTGGAAGCTGTCAACAATTTCATCAGCCAAGCGAACAAATCCGTAAATAGAATATATTGCAGGACGAATTGTTGGACTCAAAGCTAAAATTCCAAGTGAAAAACTCGTACTATATTTCTTAGTCGTAGCCCTACTCATTTCGAAAGACAGTTCGTCAAATAGCCTTTTCATTTCCATTGATTTTTAGTTTGTTTACTTCCTTAGCTACGATTCTACCCGATATAATTGACGGTGGAACTCCTGGTCCTGGAACGGTTAATTGTCCCGTGTAAAATAAGTTTTTCAATTTTTTATTACGAATTGAAGGTTTTAAAACCGCTGTTTGTTTTAAAGTGTTTGCCAGCCCATATGCATTTCCTCCGTAGGCGTTGTAATCTTGTTTAAAATCTTCTACACAATAACTACGCTCATAAATCAATTTGGATTTCAGATCTGTTGCTCCTGTTTTTTCCTCCAAACGACTCAACATACGTAACAAATAACTACGTCTAATCTCTTCATTATCTATAATGTCATTTGCTAAAGGAAGCAATAGGAAGAGGTTTTCCTGGTTTTCAGGTGCAACATTTTTATCCGTTTTAGAAGGACAGCACACATAAAACAATGGTTCATCCGGCCATTTTTTATCCTTATAAATGGCGTCGATGTGTTTATCCAAATCATGGTCGAAAAAGAGTGTATGGTGATTCAAATTTGGAATCTTCTCATTGATTCCTAAATAGTAAATCAAACAAGACGGAGCAAACACACGTGATTTCCAATAGTTTTGAGAATAATTTCTGTAGAGTTCCGGTAGCAATTGTTCGGTGTGGTGATAATCTGAAGACGCAATAACAACATCATAATTCTTTGTTTCTCCGTTCACCCAAATAGAGCCTACTGTTGATCCCGAAACTGAAAATCCATCCACGTTGGAATTGAAATAAAATTCTACACCCTGATTCTCGCAAATCTGATGCATTGCTTTTACCAATTCGTAGAATCCGCCAGTAGGATAATGAGTTCCTAGGGCATATCCACCATAGTTCATTAAGCTATATAAAGCTGGAATTTCACTAGGTGATGCGCCCAGAAAAATGACTGGGAATTCCATCAATGTCCGGATTTTTTGGTTTTTAAAATACTTTGCTACATACTTTCTGAAGTTGCTCAATAAATTTAGATTCAATAAACTTCTCAGTATACGAACTGATGCAAATTCAAACCAAGAATGACACGGTTTATTTACAAAGTCGTTCATGCTAATATCATACTTTAGCTTAGCCGATTTCATGAATTTATCCAGCTGTTTCCCTGAACCTGGTTCTATTTTTTCAAAGAGTAAACGCATTTCATCCATGTTCTCGGGCACCTGCACGGACTCTTCACCAAACACCATTTCAAATTGCGGATTCAAGGAGATTAATTGATAAAAGTCAGAAGTTTTGTGTCCAAAATCAGCGAAAAACTGATCAATTACGTCGGGCATCCAATACCAGCTTGGTCCCATATCGAAGGTGAATCCGTTTTCCGTTTTAAACTGTCGAGCTCTACCTCCTGGAATTGCATGTTTTTCATACACATGAACAATGTGTCCATCCTTCGCTGCGTAGGCTGCTGCGGACATTCCAGAGAAACCTGAACCTATAATTGCAATTCGCCTTCTCATTGTAATAAATGATTTTCATTAACAAACTGAAGTAATTCCTGATTCGATAACGGTGTTTGAAAAACATTTTGATGAAAATGATCCAATCTTGTAAGTAATTCAAGCAACTGAAACTTCTCTTGAGCATTTAAATCTCCGCAAACTATGGTGGTGGCCAATCGAATTTTATCCATGTGATTCTCCAATTCTGCCAATCCAGATGGGGTAATGGAAATAATCTTACTTCGCCTATCTAAATTTGAATCACACTGCTCTACCCAACCTCTTTTAATTAAGCGATTAATGATTTGCACACCAACTGCCTTTTCCTGAATGTTTTTCTTAATCAGATCCATTTTTGTTAACGAACCAACAGCATTTAGTTGAATCAAATAAACAAACTCATCTTGTGTTGAAAATTCAGAGTTATGAATAGCAGCTTTAGAATAAATCTTCGCATATCGGTTTAAATGAACCAATTTCGTTGAAATAGCACTTTCAGCAGTTCTTCCGTTTGACTTTCCTTCCCAATCAAGATTCGCATGAAATTCGGGCTTTTCAGAATGTTTCGAAACAATCCATTTCTGAAATCCATCAAGATTATTCTCGAATTTAGTATTCCCAACCCGATTGAAATCTTCAAACAAATCAATAATATCTTTTAGTAAACTATAATTCATTCCAGGAATTTAGTTTATAAATATACCTTTTTTATTCGTAAATGGTATTTTTAAACACTAATGTTACCCAAAAAAGGATTTATAAATCCAGATATAAAAGGCACCTTCTTAAGCAGAGAATTATTCTTTATTTTTATGTGATGAAATGCTTTCTTTCTTTTGTTCTGTTCACTATTTCATCACATGGATTTTCCCAACTGGAATTTCAAAAATTGGCAGATAGTGCTTACATGTATACAACCTACAATACGTACAAGGGAAATAAAATCTCTGCAAACGGCATCATTCGTTTGACCAATGCTGGAGCAATAATGATTGATTCTCCCTGGGACACAACACAATTCCAACCGCTTTTGGATTCCATAAAAACAAAATGGAATCAGGATGTAGTTTTTGTTATTGCTACCCATTGGCATGAGGACAGATCTGGTGGCTTAGAATTTTACGCAAAGCAAGGAATTTCAACCTACTCTACTCGAGCAACGAAGAATCTTTGTCGAGAAAACAACAAGCCCCAAGCGGAATACACTTTTACAGCAGACACCACTTTCCTCATTGGAGGAGTGACATTTGAAACCTATTTTCCTGGAGCTGGTCACACACCAGACAATATTATCGTTTATTTTCCTTCTGAAAGATTGATGGCAGGTGGTTGTTTTATAAAATCGGTTGAAGCCACAGATTTAGGGAATTTGAGCGATGCTAATCTAGGAATGTGGCCAATCGCAGCGAAGAATCTAAAGAAGAAGTATCGAAAGGTGAAGATTGTCGTTCCGGGTCATGATAAGGTTGATGGGAAGAAAGCGTTGAGGCATACGATTAGGTTGTTGAGGTAAATCATTGAAATCTCAAAAACCAAATCTTAGGCTAAAACATAAACTTCAAGAAGAAAAACCTTTGATTTTCAAAAGAAAAGTAATATTGCAATATTACTTGAGATTTTCGTTTTTCTTGAATTCCTAATCTTTCATTTCCCTTACTCTCATATCAACAGGCTCTAAATTCGTATTGAATAACCTGTTTCTATGATGAATCCCCCACTTGGCAACTTCGTTAATCAAATTCTCCAACGATTTTCCATGTTCTGTCAATTCATACTCCACAGTAACAGGTTTTGTATCCTTAACTGTTCTGGTAATCAACTCATGAACTTCCAAATCTTGTAATTCTTTAGATAACATCTTAGCGGCAATTCCATCGACATCGCGCAACAAATCCATAAAGCGCATCTTGCCATTCATCATCATGGACCCAACAATTTGAATCTTCCATTTTCCCGACAAAAGTTCCATTGTATCCTTGATTGCCAATAATGTCACCTCACATCCACGAGGTTTTCTGATTGCTTCTTTTTGCTCCATATCTTCAAAATTAGTCTGAATTACCAGTAAACGCTAATCACTTTCCTAAAGGAAACCACTTTCCAAAAGGAAATTCATTACAAAAATAAACTACCTGGGTAATAATTTTGCTGAAACAAAAAAATAATTCTAAAACTTATAATTATGATAGCAGTTACAGGAGCAACCGGACAATTAGGTTCACAAATAGTTGCACAATTAGCAAAAAAGATCAATCCTTCAAATATTGTTGCGATTGTAAGAGATGAACAAAAAGCAAATGAATTGAAAGCATTGGGAGTTCAAATTCGTATTGCAGATTACCACAATACAGAAGCATTGAATAAGGCATTGGATGGTGTTTCAAAAGTGATGTTGGTTTCATCAAGCGATTTCAACGACAGATTGCAACAACACAAAAATGTAGTTGATGCAGCTAAAAACGCTGGAGTTTCGCAACTTGTGTACACAGGAGTAAGTATGAATGACGTGAACAATTCTGTTTTGAAAGATTTTATGACCGATCATTACCAAACTGACGAATACATTAAAAACTCAGGAATTGATTACACGCTTCTACAGCATAATTTGTATGCAGAAGTAATTCCAATGTTCTTAGGCGAGAATGTAGCGGACACGGGAGTTTTCTTCCCTGCGGGAGACGGAAAAATTCCCTTCGCATTAAGAAGTGAAATGGCTGAAGCAGCAGCAAACGTTCTGGTTTTTGGCGATCACAAAAACCGAACGTATAGAATTAACTCCAACCAAAGCTACGATTTCAACACTGTAGCTGAGGCAATTGGAAATGCTACAGGAAAATCAGTTTCGTACACCGATGCGGACCCTGCTCAATTCGAAGGTATTTTAAAAGGAATCAATTTACCAGAAGAAATTATTGGAATGACATTAGGTTTCGCGGCAGCAATGAAAAATGGAGATTTCGACTTTGTAAGTAACGATTTAGAAAACTTATTGGGAAGAAAACCAGCGGGAGCAACAGAGGCAATGAAAGAACTCTTTGGAAAGAACTAACTTTACAAGTTCAAAGGGATCAAAAAGTTCAAAGCGGTTAAATCTAATTTGAACTTTTGAACTCTTTGAACCTTTTTTAATATTGATAAGTATGGAACAAAAGATGAAAGTGGAAATTTGGAGTGATGTGATGTGCCCGTTCTGTTATATTGGAAAGCGTCACTTCGAGGAAGCTTTAGCAAATTTCGAACATAAAGATCTTGTTGAAATTGAATGGAAAAGTTTCCTTCTTGACCCTGATATTCCGGAGAAAGTAGACGGTAAGAATGTTTACGAATACTTGGCTGAAAGAAAAGGAATGTCAGTTGAACAATCAAAGCAAATGCACGAACGTGTGGTAGAAATGGCTAAAAACGCGGGATTAGATTACAATTTCGATATTGCCGTGGTTGCAAACGCATTCAAAGCACATCGACTCATTCAATTGGCGAAACGGAAAGGATTAGGAGATGCAGCGGAAGAACTGTTGTTCAAATCGTACTTCACGGAAGGTAAAAATATTGCAGATGAAATTACACTCGTGAATCTTGGAAAAGAAATCGGTTTGACAGAATCTGATGTGAACGATGCTCTTTCAAACAAGGAATTCCAATTTCTGGTAAACAAGGATATTGAAGAAGCCAGAGCAATTGGAGTTAGCGGCGTTCCATTCTTTGTGTTAGACAGAAAGTATGCTGTTTCCGGGGCACAACCTGCTGAATCGTTCACAGGAGCATTGACACAAGCCGTAAATGAGTGGAAACAAGCAAATCCAACAAAACTGAAAAATCTATCAGAAGGTGATAGTTGCGATGTAGATGGGAATTGTGACTGACCTCGAGAGCCTCAGTCATCACAACTCCAATAACGGATTATAATAATAAAAAACGTAGGGGCGAAACATTTTTCGCCCCTACAATATTTTAAATCAATTAATCCAATTTTTAAATATCTGTTACCAAATTGTGCTTATCAATCAACTTTCTCAAGTTAATCAAAGCGTAACGCATTCTTCCCAAAGCCGTATTTATGGATACCCCTTCCATATCTGCGATTTCTTTGAATGATAGATCTTGAAAAATGCGTTTCTCGATAATATCTCTTTGAGATTCCGGTAAATGTTCAACCAAGCTCATCATTTGCGTTTCCAACTCCGTTTTTGTGATGCTTTGTTCAATATTTGCGTCTTCGATCTTCAAAATAGAGAAAATGTTGAACTCTTCCGATTTAGAGCTTCGCTCATTAATCATACGAACTCTGCTTGTTCTTCTAAAGTGATCGATTACCAGGTTGCCAGCAATTCGCAACGCCCAAGGTAAAAACTTACCCTCTTCGTTGTAATTTCCTAGTTTCAAGGTTTGAATAATTTTCACGAAAGCTTCTTGAAATATATCTTCAGCTAAATCGCGCTCACGAATCTTATTATAGATTGTTCTGTAAATTCTGTCTTTATGACGCAACAATAACACCTCAAAGGCATATTCATTTCCGTCTAAATAAAGTTGTACGAGTTGGTGATCGTCCAGATTTTTAATAGCCATAATTCTACTTTTATAGTCTTAACCAGTTGTTTAAGGATGTGTTTAAAGTAGAATTTCTCTTATAGGCAATAACGATTTACACGACTAATATAGTTCCATTTTTCGGATTAACAAAAATTTTAATAAAAAAACTTAACATTCCCGTAACCTTAACCTACCTTTTCACTTGTTCAAAGTTTCTTCAACTTCCTTCGTTTTCAGGTTACAACAAGACGAGATATTTACGAACTTTGTCCTATGGCAGAAAAGTTTATCCAAATCAAAGGCGCAAGAGTTAATAACCTTAAAAACCTGGACGTTTCAATTCCTCACGGCAAATTCACCGTAATTACAGGATTATCCGGTTCAGGGAAAAGTTCACTTGCATTTGATACCTTGTATGCCGAAGGTCAGCGTAGATATATTGAAAGTTTATCTTCTTACGCCCGACAATTTTTAGGAAAACTGGACAAACCTGAAACGGATTATATAAAAGGTATTGCTCCGGCAATTGCCATTCAACAAAAAGTAATCAGCACCAATCCGCGATCTACGGTTGGAACAACAACGGAAATTTACGATTACCTGAAAGTCCTTTTTGCCAGAATTGGTAAGACCTACTCCCCTGTTTCAGGAAATCAGGTAAAAAAAGACAGTATTACCGACGTTGTAAATTTTGTTTGCAATCTCGATACCTCTATTCGCGTTTTAATTTGTGCACCGTACGACCAACATACAAAGTACGGGGCAGAAAGAGCATTGAAGTTACTGATGGAACAAGGGTATAGCCGTTTATTGATCAATGGAAATGTAGTTTCTATTTCTGATCTGAAAGCGAATGAAATTGAAAAGAAAAAAAATGTTTTTTTAGTTGTCGATCGTTTAACTGGCGGAATTACTGACGAAGAAACAATAAGTCGATGTGGAGATTCTGTTCAATTGGCGTATGCAGAGGGAAGTAACACTTGTTTCGTAATTGAAGCTGATTCCCAAAAGAAACATGAATTCTCCAATCGTTTTGAACTAGACGGAATTGAGTTTCAGGAACCAAATACGCACCTGTTCACCTTTAACAATCCGTTTGGAGCTTGTAAAACCTGTGAAGGCTACGGTTCTGTGATTGGAATCGATTCAAAATTGGTGATCCCAAATCCTGCACTTTCTGTTTATGAAGGAGCTGTTGCACCATGGAAAGGTGATGTAATGGGTGAATATTTGCAAAATCTGGTGAAGCACGCACGCAAATACGATTTCCCAATTCACAAACCGGTAGACGATCTTACTAAAGAACAATACGACCTTCTGTGGAAAGGAAACAAAGATATTTCCGGAATTGACGGCTGTTTTAAGGATATAGAAGCTCAGAGTTATAAAATTCAGTATCGGGTTATGCTTTCCAGATATAGAGGAAAAACGTTATGCCCTGAATGTTCTGGTACACGTTTACGTGAAGACGCCAACTATGTGAAGATTGATGGCAAATGTATCCGTGATTTGGTATTGATGCCTTTGACTGAGGCACTGACTTTCTTCGAAAACTTAAAAGTGGAAGCTCACGAAGAAAAAGTGGTAAAACGAATTCTTCCGGAAATTACACAACGTATCTCTTTCCTGAACGATGTTGGTCTTGGTTATTTGACCTTGAACAGAGCTGCGAATTCACTTTCTGGGGGAGAATCCCAACGTATTAATCTTGCCACTTCTTTGGGAAGTAGTTTGGTTGGTTCCATGTACATTCTCGATGAACCAAGTATTGGTCTTCATCCACGAGATACGCAAAAACTGGTTAGCGTTCTGAGAAAGCTTACAGATATTGGAAATACAGTAATCGTTGTTGAGCACGAAGAAGAAATGATGACTTCTGCAGATCAAATTTTAGATATTGGTCCTGCAGCCGGAAAATATGGTGGTGAAGTCGTTTTTCAGGGAGTTTACAAAGATCTTGGAAAGGCAAAACAAAGTTTAACTGCAGATTATTTGTTGGGAAAAAGAGAAATTCCTGTTCCAAAGAAACGTAGACAAGGAAAAAACGCTTTAACTGTTACAGGAGCAAGAGAGAACAATCTGAAGAACGTTTCGGTCGCTTTTCCTTTAAACAGAATTGTGGCGGTAACGGGAGTTAGCGGCTCCGGAAAAAGTACCCTGGTGAAAGAAATTCTTTATCCAGCTGTTCGTCGTCATTTGGGACTTTTTGGTGATCAAATGGGAAGTTACCAGCAATTGGTTGGTGACGTGAACAGTGTTCAGGAAGTAGAACTGATCGACCAAAATCCAATTGGAAAATCGTCGCGAAGTAATCCCGTGACTTATGTTAAGGCGTTCGATGATATTCGCGACCTGTTTGCGAAACAGAATTTAGCGAAACACCACGGCTACAAACCTGGTTTCTTCTCTTTCAATGTGGAAGGTGGACGATGCGAAATGTGTGAAGGGGAAGGAAATGTAACAGTGAGTATGCAGTTTATGGCTGATGTTCATTTGAAATGTGAAGCCTGTAATGGTTCGAGATACAAACAGGAGGCGCTGGATGTGGTTTATAGAGAGAAGAACATTTCAGATATTCTGCACATGGATATTTCTGAGGCGCTGGCATTTTTCAAGGAAGGAAAGGACAAACTGGAAGAAAAGATCGTACAAAAAATACAACCGCTGGAGGATGTTGGTTTGGGTTATTTACAACTCGGACAATCAAGCAGTTCATTAAGTGGTGGTGAAGCACAACGTGTGAAACTGGCATCGTTCCTTATCAAAGGTGGACAATCTAAGAAAACACTTTTCATTTTCGACGAACCAACTACTGGTTTACACTTCTTCGATATAGAAAAATTAATGATTGCTTTTAATCGTTTGGTTGATGACGGCCATACCATTATTGTAATCGAACATAACCTTGAAGTGATCAAATGCGCAGATTGGATTATTGATATTGGTCCGGAAGGTGGTGACAAAGGTGGAAACATTGTTTTTGAGGGAACACCAGAAGACATGATCAAACTGGAAGAGAACCATACTGCCAAATATTTAAAGGCTAAGTTAAAAGCGTAAATCATTCGATGAAAACATCTTTTTATTCGACGAATCCATAATTTAACAGTTTAAATTTGGAAATCAACTAGCCGCTTCCCTACCTTTGGAGGCGTAAATACTAAAGTTGAAAACAATGATTAAGGGAAGCTTTGTGTTTGCTATTGCTCTTTTCAGTTTCTCTTGCTCAAACCAGCAAAAAGAACGAAAAATTGCCGTTCAAACAACAACAGAAACTACTAACACACAAGAAAGTACTGTCAAAAAAACTTCAGCTCTAGAATTAGAATCTCAATTCAAAGGCTGCAAGGCTCACTGGTAAATCTACTTTAGTTACTAACAAATAAAATCCTCTGGCCTCCTGTTAAGAGGATTTTTTATGTCAACTCGATTTCTTCTTGAGGAGCATTCAAATTCAACTCTCCTTCACTTCTCGCGATAACAGCGGAAGCCAAACAGTTTCCTAGAACGTTCACAGAAGTTCGAGCCATGTCCATTAAGGCATCTACACCAAGAATGATACTCGCCTCCTCTACCTTAATTCCAAACTCAGAAACAGTTGAAACCAAAATTACGAACGATGCCCCACGAACACCAGCCACACCTTTACTTGTTAGCATCAAAATAAGGCAAGCAGCAATCTGTTGACCTACAGTTAAAGGATCTTTCAATAGCATCTGAGAAAGAAACACCGTAGCCATCGATAAGTATAAAGTCGTTCCATCCAGGTTAAAGCTATAACCTGTTGGAATAACGAACCCAACAATTTTCTTCGGAACACCGAATTTCTCCATATTCTCAAGAGCCTTCGGTAATGCAGCCTCACTACTTGCCGTTGAAAATGCAATAGTAAATGGCTCAGATACGGCACTTATGAATTTTCTAATCGGAATTTTTGCCATTAAAGCAATAGGAAGAAGAATCAGCAAAACAAAGGCGATAAGAGCTACATAAAGTGTTCCGACCAGTTTTGCAAGACCAATTAGCATATCAGCACCTGAATTTAAAACGGTATTAGCGATTGCTCCGAAAACCGCCAATGGAGCCAAATACATCACAATATCTGTAAACTTGAACATCACCTCCGAAAGACTTTCAGCCCAGTGAAGCATTGTGTGTTTGTGCGATTCTTTTCTAACTAGACTTAAACCAATTGCGAAGATTACGGAGAAAACAACAATTTGCAGTACCTGATTTTCGGCAACTGATTTCGCAATGTTCTCCGGAAAAATATCAAGAATATGATCTTTATCCTGAGCCGAAGCATTGTCAACTTTCTTTGAAGCCTCCGCCATCATTTCTTTGGTAGGCTTCAGATCAATACCTTCTCCCGCTTTTGAAATATTAATAGCCGCAAGTCCTATGAGTAGAGCAAAAGTGGTTACAACTTCGAAGTAAATAATACTCTTTAAACCAATTCTACCAACCTGCTTAATGTTTCCATGTCCGGCAATTCCTACAATGAGTGTTCCGAAAATAAGTGGCGCAACAAGAGTGGTGACCATTCTAATGAAGATCTTACTCAATTTAGCTAATCCGTTAGACCAGGAATCTTGCCAATTTGAAGGTAATTCTCTCAGATCCAACCCGAATTGAATACCAAGTAACATTGCGCTAAAAATCCACAATGAAATCTTTTTCTTTTTGAAGGCAATCACAAACGTCCATCCAATCACCAGATATCTCAAAACATCAAATACGGCAGAGCCAACGGTACCAAGATGAGGAAGCAATAATTCTATTGAGAACAAAAGCGCACAAAGAACAAATGCTGCTGAATACCAAAGTAAAGAAAACGGAGATTTTATTGCACTCATAATTTCGTGTTGAATTCGAACAAAAATAGTCGCAATGTGACATTAGTTAGTCATTGTTTGAAATTAATTTTTTATTTAGCGTTGCAGTGAATAGAATATTCGTATTATTGCAGTGTCGGAAACGGCAATCACCAATTGAGAGGTACTACAAAATCTCAAAACAATCCAAAAGTTTTTTATGAACGATCAAAACTTAAACGGTAAGTTATTACCAGAATTAAGAGAAATTGCAAAAAATCTTGGTGTTGAACGTGTTGAATCATTTAAGAAGAATGAATTAATTAGTCAAATTCAACAGTTAAGCACAACAACAAATGCAGATACAACAGCTGAACCAAAGTCGAAAAGACCAAGAAAATCAGCTGAGACTTCAACAACCGCTCAGCCACCAGTAGCTGAAACCGCAAATCTGTTTACTGATGCTTCGACAAGCTCAGCAACACCTTCGACAAGCTCAGAAACTACTTCAGAGACAAAGGAAACTGTTACTGAACCTAAGACTGGAAATCAGGAAGATAGAAAACTTCGTCATAGAAAACCGCGTCCCGAGGCTGCTGAGAATTCAAACGAAGCACCTAAGGTAGAAGGAGAAAAACCGCAAAGAGAAGGGCGTTCACTTTTGGATATCAAACCAAAAGCAGCAGAAGGCGATGCTTCGACAAACTCAGCAACCGCTAAAACTGAAAACACCAATAAGCCGCAGCATAACAACGATAAAAGGCCTCAACACCAGAATCAGAATCCAAACCAACAACGCCAAAATCCTAATCCGAACCAGAATCCAAATCAGAATCAGAATAGGAATAATCAGAATCAAAACCAGAATAGGAATAACCCTCCACAACATCGTCCAAATAATGATGAAAAAGTGGATGACGATGCTTACAACTTAGTAGGAATTGTTACTGCAGAAGGGGTTCTTGAAGTAATTCAGGATGGATACGGTTTCTTAAGATCTTCTGATTATAACTACTTACCATCACCAGATGATGTTTACGTTTCACAAAGTCAAATCAAATTGTTTGGTTTGAAAACAGGTGATACTGTTCGTGGAACTATTCGTCCGCCAAGAGAAGGAGAAAAATTCTTCCCACTTGTAAAAGTTGATTCAATTAATGGCCGCGATCCAGGATTTATCCGTGACCGTGTGCCTTTCGAATATTTAACACCTTTATTTCCGGATGAGAAATTCAAATTAACCGGACATAAAGACGAATCCATGTCAACACGTGTTATGGATCTTTTTGCTCCAATTGGAAAAGGTCAACGTGGAATGATTGTCGCTCAGCCAAAAACAGGTAAAACGATGTTGTTGAAGGACGTTGCAAATGCGATTGCCGCAAATCATCCTGAGGTTTACTTAATTGTTTTATTGATCGATGAGCGTCCTGAAGAGGTTACTGATATGGCAAGAAGCGTAAAAGCTGAAGTTGTAGCTTCTACTTTTGATGAGCCAGCAGATCGTCACGTAAAAGTGGCAAACATTGTTCTTGAGAAAGCAAAACGCATGGTTGAATGTGGACACGATGTGGTTATCCTTTTGGATTCCATTACACGTTTGGCTCGTGCTTACAATACGGTTTCTCCAGCATCTGGAAAAGTACTTTCAGGTGGTGTTGACGCAAACGCATTACACAAACCAAAACGTTTCTTCGGAGCAGCTCGTAAAATTGAGAACGGAGGTTCTCTTTCTATCCTTGCAACTGCCTTAACTGAAACAGGTTCTAAAATGGACGAAGTCATCTTCGAAGAATTTAAAGGAACTGGTAACATGGAACTTCAGTTGGATCGTAAGATTTCAAATAGAAGAATTTATCCAGCAATTGACATTACTTCTTCTGGAACACGTAGAGAAGATCTATTGGTTGGAAAAGATATATTACAACGTGTTTGGTTACTTCGTAAGTTCATAGCTGACATGAATCCTGTTGAAGCAATGGAATTTGTGAAAGGACACATGGAAAATACACGCTCGAACGAAGAGTTCTTAGTATCAATGAATTCATAAAATACAATCCCCGCATCTCGACTCCGATCGATGACCGCGGGGATTTTTTTTTACCCAATGAAGATTTCTACAAAAATTGCAATTCTATTCGCTGCCATTTGGTTTGGTGGTAAAATGTTATTCCTTCAACTTCAATGGTTTCAGGAACCTGAGACCTTTCCTTACCAGGTGTTTTGGAATATCTTGTGTTTGTTAATGGCGATGACCATTGGATCATACATTGAAAAGAGAAAAGAAGACCGATCAGAAAGCACTGCATTAGGAGATATCAAATCCATCTTATCGGGAGGATTGATCTACACAATTCTTACGGCATCATTGATTCTAACTTATTATTCTAAGATCGACCCAGACTTTAACAAGCATCAAATTGAAGTTGCTGAGGGTAAAATCCAGGAAATGATTGACGATCCGAAACAGTTGAAAGAATTGCGACATAGCAGAACAGAATTTGCTTCACTTTCCAAAGAAGAATTGTTCAATAAATTGGCTCAAAACCCTAAATCGATGTTTAAAGCGCAATCTACGTTTGTTATATCGCTGCTTGGAATGTTATTGTTATCCGTAATGAACGCAATTGTTCTGACAGTAGTTTACAGAAGATTGATCTTCAAATCTTAAACTAAGGAACTGAAATTCAACGTGATCAAACTGTTCAAATATGTTTAATCATTTTTTTGAACTTTTGAACTATTTCTTATCAAGCTCACTTCCAAGCTTGTCATAGTCGATTCCATCAAAGTTTCCTGATGACATCATGAGAAGTACATCTCCGTGCTTGAATTCTGCATTGATGAATGAAAGTACTTCTTGTGTTTCGTTTGCAATCACAACATCGCCGCCAAAAGCTTCCTGAACTTGTGAAATCGTAATAGGTTCCAATTTCTTGTGTGCAACCACTTCCGGACTAAAATAAACCAAAGCCTTATCAGCTGCGGCCATTGCATTATCATATAACGGAAGAAACTCCTTTTGCAATGAAGAAAATGTATGCAATTCCATACACGCAATCACCTTTCGATTTGAATATTGCTCTTTTACGGCTTTTGTTGTTGCCTTCAATTTACTTGGTGAATGTGCAAAGTCTTTGAACATGGTAATTCTATCCGTATCAATTACTTTTTGGAGACGTTTTCCAGCTCCTTTAAACCCCTGTAAGGCGTTCAGAAAAGAATGATTGTCAACTCCAAGTGATTCTGCCAAGTACATTGCTCCCATAGCATTCTGTAGGTTGTGTGCGCCAAAAATGGAAAGCTGATATTCTTTTCCGTCATGTCGAACAACAGTTCCATCATCCGTTACAGAATAATCAGGCGTCGCGTAAGGCTTTGTGGTCAAGGAATTTGAAAATTGTTCACCAAGATTTTTTACCGTTTGATCTTCCGTGTTGTAAACGAGGGTTCCATTCTGAGTTATACACTTACAGAACAACTCGAATTGTTCAACATAATTGTCCCAGGTCGGAAAAACGTTAATGTGGTCCCAGGCAATTCCAGAAATCAACGCAACGTCTGGTTGATATAAATGAAATTTTGGTCTTCTATCAATTGGAGAGCTTAGATATTCATCGCCTTCCAGAATCATAAAACGTGCTGTGTCGGTTAGTTTGACCATACAATCGTAACCTTCCAATTGTGCTCCCACCATGTAATCCACTTCCAGATTCAATTCATTTACTACATGAAGAAGCATTGAAGTAATGGTTGTTTTTCCGTGACTTCCACCAATCACAATTCGGGTCTTGTTTTTAGCTGCTTCGTATAAATACTCAGGGTACGAAAAAATAGGAATGTTCAGTTCTTTAGCTCGAGCCAGTTCAGGATTATCAATTCGCGCATGCATACCAAGAATAACTGCACTGGTTTCAGAAGTGATCTTATCAGGGAACCAACCAATAGTTGCGGGCAAAACACCTTGCTTTTCCAATCGTGTTCTCGACGGTTCAAAGATTTCGTCGTCCGACCCCGTAACATTAACTCCTTTGCGTGATAAAGCAATTGCAAGATTATGCATTGCACTTCCTCCTATTGCGATAAAATGAACATTCTTCATTTATCGAAATTACTTCAAAAGCGGCAAAAAAAAATGTGAGTGAACCGAAGTTACCCACATTTCAACTTTAATATTGAATCTTAATAATTTTTCTTCAAGTTGGCATTTGCAGTTTCACGCTGCCAATCACTTTCTGTAATTGCTCCACCATTTTTAGTATACGTTGTAGTGGTAAGCGTTTGTGTTTTGATGTACTCATCGCCATGCCCACCTTTTACCACAATTCTTCGTGTAATGATTGCAGTTACCAGATCATTCTTATCCTTCTGGTCAAATTTCTCTTGTGAAACACCTTCTGGATATTTACTTCCAAGTTCATTCGCCCCCTTAGGAACATCAACTGGTTTAGAATTCTCAACAGCCTGATTCAATTCTTTCTTAGCATCAATTGAATTTTGTTTTTGATCAACAGCCTCACTTGCCTTACCCTCACCTATTCCAACTTTTGTTTGCTTTAAGATCTCCGTATTTGCAAGCGGTCTTTCAGCACCAGCCGTCGATTGCTCATTTACGTTTGCTTTAGACTGATCCAAACTTTGTTGATTGGTATTGTACTTATCTGTTTCAGCTGCTGTTCTTTGTTTTTCTCTTTCAGAATTCTGGCTCTTAATATCTTCGTAAACTGCATTATTAGCTGCAGCAGTAATTGAAGGTAATCCAGCGTATTCGTTTTGAACTGAAACGCTTTCATTAATGCTCGTCTTATTATCTATAGCTTTAACGTAAACGTTATTGTAGTTTACACGATCAATTTCTTGCTGCTCGGTTTTAATGACTTTCATTGCAGAATCATTCACCTCACGTTGTACTTCAGCATTTTCATATGAAGCTTGAACATTCTTAGCATCTGCATCAATAATTTGCTTGTGATTCAAGGTATTTTGATTATGCTCTTGAGTTTCCTGATCGCGTTGTTCTCCTACCTCTTTATTAATCGCATTTAATTTTTCCTGGTTTAATGGAGACATTTTTTTATCCTCAAAATTGATCTTGTCAATTGTTGAGTGGATATCACGAATACTATCATTCACATAATTGATCTCTGCAACTTTATCAACACCCAATTGCTGATTGTAATCCTCATTTTCACGTGCAATTCCAGTAACTACTTTATTTGCTTCGAGTCTTTCACCAAGGTCATCTTTTGTTTGTTTTGTCTGCTCGTATTTCACATCATTCAACTGAACATCCACAAGTATATTTCCTTTGTAAGCCTCGGTATCCAACGTTTTACCAATTTCTTTAAGCTCTTTTTGACTTTCGTCAAAAACTTCGGCATTCTCAACAGCTACAGTAGAATAAATTTTAGTGTTTTCCTTATTCTCTTTTTCAATGATATTCAATTGATCATTTGTATAAGTAATATCAGAAGTTTTGTAATCTGATAACTCTTTAGTTGATGTTTGCAGATTCTCAGCAGTTCCATCGATTATTTCTCTATTCTCTTGTCTTGTTAAATCAGAACTATCTGCCTTTTGAGCTTGTTCTTTTCTCAGTTGATCGAACTCCAACTCATTTTCAGTTGTTCTTTCCTTTTGAATAGCAAACCCTTCTTTCCCCGCAGCATAAGCAGTGTCTCGAACTTGTTTCACTGCATCGCGGTTACGAGCATTTCGAAAGGTTCTCGTTTTGTTTAGTTTTGAGTTGTCTTCCTCATCCGTACTTGTTGATGGTGTTCCATAATTAATTGCAACCGGCTCTTTCTTCTCAGGAGTTTTTGCAATCACCGGATTCATCAAAGCATCAATCTCTTTTAACTTCTTTTTCGGATATGGGTCGTTCGCTTTAAACGTTAGTGCGCGTTGGTAATACTCTTTTGCTTTCGTGTAATCTTTCTTATCGAAGTTCTTATCACCAGCTTTAATTACTTTATCGTATTCACGTGTTTCTTGTTCTCTATTTGCCGTATTGATATTCTCCTCACAAAGTTTGATTTGCGCTTTAGAATAGTTGTTTGAACCGTCAAAAACCAAAACAGCGTCATATGCATTTTTAGCAAGTAACCATTCTGACTTCTTAAACAGTTTATCAGCAACTTCAACAAGTCGTTTTAACTCTCCATCTCTTTTACTCGCATTCGCCTGATCATCCAAAATTTGCTGCATTTCTGCAATCTTAGTTGTCGCCGGATTATCTAAAGGTTTAGCAGCAAGCGCGTCTCTGTATTTAGAAATCGCTCCGTTGTAATCTTTAGCCGATGCAAGTGCATTTCCAGCATCCATAGCTACTTTGTACTTTACATCAGCTTCATTTGGCACTACGACGTTTGTTTTAGCTGCCAATTGGGCTTTCAACTCATCAATACGATTCGTAGGATAAACTTCATCAGCCTTCAACTTTCTGGCATCTTCGAAAAGTGAAATTGCATTCTCAATTTTTCCAGCTGTAGCCGCTGCATCTGCTTCTTTGATTTTTGCTGTATAAGCAGCTTCTTTCTTCATCAAATCCTCAATTGCAGCTTTTCTTTCTTTAGGGAACGGGTCAGCAGCACGGAATGAAATTGCTCTGTCGTAATATTCTATTGCTTTCGGATAATTTTTCTCGTCAAAGTTCTTCTGAGCAGCACTCAGAATTTTTGCATACTTATCGTCGTTAGCAGCACCATCTGCAGCATCTCTCAATTTGGCAGCCTCTTCTTTCTTTGCAACAATTGCAGGATCATTCTTTTTCGCAATAGCCTGAGAATATGCTGAAATCGCTTTCTCATATTCCTTCGCAGCAACGAAATCATCTCCTGTTTTTACCAAAATAGCAACATCAGCATCAAGTTGGCTTTGATTTGCCTGAGCAGTTTTCAACTTTTTAATTGCCTCAATCTTATCTTTGATTTCCTGACTAGCCTGATATTTCAAAGCTTCTTCATATTTAGAAATCGCATTGTCATACTGAGCAGCAGCTTCGAATGTTTTTGCTTCCTGAACAGCCTGTGTAAACTTTTGAGTTGACTCAGTTGCTTTTGCAAGTTCAGCAATCTTTGCGTCACAATCAGCAATTCTTTTTTCTAAAGCAGCATCTGTTTGAATAGACTTTGCAGTCTCAAATTTTTGTTTTGCATCAAGAAATTTTCCTTGAGTAAAGAACGCCTCACCTTCTGCTTTGTACTTTTGAATTTCAGCAAGTTTTGCCTCAGCGCCACTTTGCTCAACTTCAGCTTTTACAGCGTCATCCAATTTGGTTTTTGCTTCAGTATTTGAAGGATCTAAATCTAAAACAGCCTGATATTTAGTTTTTGCATCAGCATATTTCTTAGCTGTCAATGCAGCATTTCCTTCAGTCAACAATTTAGTAATCTGCTGTTTCTCAGCTTCACCTTTCAGTAAGTTATTGACTTCTGCCATTTTTTGAACAGCTTCAGCTTGCGTTCCATCCACTTTATTAGCAGCGGTGTATTTTGCTAAGGCATCTGTCAATTTTCCAGCCGACTTTAGGTTATTCCCTTCGGTCATTAAGGCTTCATAATCTTTTTTCTGTTTATCTAGAGCTGCCTGGTCAGATGCCAATTTTGTGATCTGAGCCAACTTTTCTCTTGCTTCATTTCTAGTTCCATCAACTATAACAGCAGCATCGTATTTCGCTTTTGCAGCAGGATAGTCTTTTGCATCGAAAAGCGCATTTCCTTCAGTCAATAATTTATCGTAATCCGCCTTTTTCTTAGCCGCTTCTGCTTCTGCTTTCTTCGCTTCCGCTTCTGACTTCTCAGCTGCTATTGCTTTATCAATTTCAGCAATTTTAGCTTTTGGAAGCGGCGAAGCAGGATCGATAGTTCCAGCAGCAGCATACTTTGCTTTAGCTTCATCATAACTTTTAGAAGCTAAAAGTGCATCAGCCTCAAGCATTGCTTTATCGAAGTTTGCTTTCTTTTCTGCAGCAAGTGTATTTGCCTTTTCAGCTGCTATTGCTTTATCAATTTCAGCAATTTTAGCTTTTGGAAGCGGCGAAGCAGGATCGATAGTTCCAGCAGCAGCATACTTTGCTTTAGCTTCATCATAACTTTTAGAAGCTAAAAGTGCATCAGCCTCAAGCATTGCTTTATCGAAGTTTGCTTTCTTTTCTGCAGCAGCTGTAGCAGCATTTTCAGCTGTTTTCGCTTTATCAACTTCGGCAATCTTTGCTTTTGGGATTGTAGATTTAGGATCAATTACGGCAGCAGAATTGTATTTTTCTTTTGCAGCATCATAGCTTTTAGATGCAAGTAGAGCGTCACCTTCCTGAATTGCTTTATCAAAATTAGCCTTCATCTCAGCAGCAGCATTAGCGGCATTTTCAGCAGCTTTTGCTTTCTCTACTTCAGCAATCTTCTGCTTTGGAAGTGGTGATGCCACATCGATTCCAGCTGCAGCATTGTACTTCGCGATGGCATCATCGTATTTTTTAGCAGCCAACAAGTCGTTACCTTCCTGAATAGCTTTATCGAAACTCGCCTTTTTCTCAGCCGCATCCTGCGCACCTTTCAACGCTAAATTCGCCGCATCAATCTTAGGTTGAACTGTCGGATCCGAATAGGTTTGTTGTGCCAAGTTGTATTTCGCAATGGCCTCAGCATATTTGGAAGTTTTCGCTAGTGCATCACCTTCAGCAACCAATTTCTTTGCTTCAGCAATTTTCTGTGCATTCGCTTTTTCTTCTGCAATCTTATTGTCAATCTCTGTAATTCTTCCCAATGCAGTAGCATTTGCACCATCCAACTTCAATACCTCCTGATATTTCAGTTTAGCATCTGGATACTTAGCAGCCACAAATGCTGTATTTCCTTCTGCAATGAGCTTATCAATTTGAACTTGTTTTGCTTTTGCAGCATCAGCTTCAGCAATTTTTGCATTACACTCAGCAATTTTAGCTGTTTCATATTGAGATCCCGATACCAAAGCTAAAGCCTCTGTATATTTGTTTTTCGCATTCACATAATCTGCAGCAGCGAACAATGCATCAGCTTCAGTAACCAATTTATCGTGATTTGCTTTCTTTTCCTGAAGAATTTTATCAGCGTTTAATTTCTCATTAACAGCATCCAATTTAGCTTGAGCAGCTGCATCGTTCGGAATTAACTTCAAAGCTTTGCTGTAATTCTCCTTAGCCATCATCCAACTTTTCTGATTGAAGAAGGTATTTCCAGTCGCCATAGCAGCGTCATAATTCTTCTTCGTTTCAGCGTCTTTTGCAGCATTGGCTAATGCAACATCACATTTGTCTGCTTCTGCTTTTGCGTAAGGTTCTGGTTTTTTACCATATGCCTCCAAGTACTTATCTTTCGCAGCCTGATAGTTCTTTTGATCTCTCAAAGCATCAGCGGCTGTAATTAAATTCTTGTAATCTTGTTCTTGTTGAGCTTTTGCTTCATTTCCTGCTTTTTCAGCTTTAAGTATGGCTTCGATAGCCGTAATCTGTTTTGCAGGATATTGTTCAGCTGGTTTTGCTAAACTCGCTTTTTCATATTCAGCAATAGCTTCGGTATATTTCTTCTGCCCGTAAAAAGCATCGGCAGCTTTAATTGCAGCATTATAGTTTGCTTCGGCGTTTTTCGCATTCTTCTCAGCATCCTTAACGATCTTCTCAATTTGAGTTTTCATTTTTGAGGCTTGACCAGAATCGAAAACCATTTCAGTACCACTGTATGAAAATGTTGTAAAAGGATTTTGCGTAATGAAACTGTAGTCAACGTTTGGTTGTTCATCGAACAAACTAATTTCCATTCTTCCCTTAACTCCACCAGAACCCTGAATTAACTCGTCAACAATACCAGAAGTGTTCACATAGGCAAAACGCGTAACTTTTCCAGCTTTAGAGGCTTCGATTTTGTATGTCTTACCTTTATCAAAAGTAACGACCAAAACACCAGAGCCATTGGTTGCACTGGAAAAAATCTGATTAGACCCCTCGTAAATCTTAATGGTTGTTGCGGGCTCCTTCTTTTGCGTCGTATAATTGGTGGTAGTTACTTCATACGACAAAGCTTGTGAATATCCAGTAAAACTGCATAGCAACAAGGAAACTAACAGGAAAAAAGAAAATTTCATAGTTCTATTTTAACGGACGTCTGTACAACTAGTTACGTTATAGGTTCAAAGTAAATAAGAATTACTAACAAATATCGTGAAAATAGTTGATTCTAGAGCGATTAGAACTAAGAATTAGGGAGAAAAGAAACGAACAATTTGCTGTTTAATTACTTTCAACAGAATATTAGCTTAATTGATCACAAAGAACCTGTCACTTATTAATTACTTTCTCAACTTCTGCCGACATTTTTAAAGCCATTTCCTTGTCAAAAAAAAGTTCAACTATCCCCTGCTCGAAATAAAACCGGGTTAAAGGATTATTCTCAATGTAGCTATAATCTACATCTGGAATTCTTTTAAAAACAGCAAGTTCGATTCGTGAGACAGCATAGACCTCACCTAAATCAAATTCTCTTAGATCAACATAGAAAAATCTACTAACTATTCCATCCTGAGTAACTAAAACCTTATACTCTTTACCCGTTTTTAGTTGAAGCTTGGTCTCGCCTTTACGATTTGTCAATTTTGTTTCAATCAAACTATCATTCGCCGACACGTTTATAACCGCTCCTTTAGATTTCTTTTCGGTTCGGTAATCCTTCACAACTATCCCAAGATCATACGTTTTATCCTGCGCATTCAAATGAAGAAAGGGCAAAAACAATAAGGCAAGTGCGATTTTCTTTAAGACATTCATAGTATTATAGTTTTAAGAGTCAATCGTGTCACTTTTTAGATTCTAAAGCCATGATCCTCTCAATCTCTACAGCCATTTTCTTCGCAAGTTCAGTGTCAAAAACCAGTTCGGAGAATTTTTCGTTAGGTGAGAATCTTGTAACCGGATTCTTCAAAATGTACGAATAATCAACATCAGGTTTTCTATCAAATAAACTGACCTGACATGCACCATTAAGAGTTGACATACCAGCTAAATATTCATCCGTCACCTTTCTGAGATCAACAATAAAATAACGTTCAACCTTATTCTCTCCTCCAATAACTATTTTGTATCTATTACATGATTTTAACGAAAAAGAAACTAGACCCGTCGTATCTGTCTGTAAACTCTTTAATTCTTTGGTATCTCCTAAAAATACTTTAACATAAGCTCCTTCTAATTTCTTAGACGTGGTGTATTCAACCACCTTCACTTCAAAAGTGATTTCTTCCATTTGAGAAAATGCTTGATTTAATGAAAAAATAGAAAAACAAAGCAAAGCGATTCGAAGTGATTTCATCAAGAACTATTTTAGATTAATTTCGTTCGTAAAATTAAGGTTTTCAAACGCTATATTTTCAACAAATGCTGAACTTTTCAAATCTTAGTTACTGGGAAAAAATTGCAGTTACAGAATCCATTGATTTCATTGTAATTGGAGCAGGATTAGTTGGCGTTTCTACATCAATTGAATTACGAAAACAGTACCCAAATGCGAAAATAGTTATTGTCGAGCGAGGTTATTTACCCACCGGAGCCAGCACAAAAAACGCTGGATTCGCTTGCTTTGGAAGCGCTACAGAGTTGGTTGATGACCTAAGCCGTATTGATGAAAGTACTGTTTGGGAAACGCTTGAATTGAGATATGAAGGTTTAAAGGAACTTTTGAATTTATATGGAAGTGAGAACCTAGGCTATAAACTCTCTGGATCATGGGATCTAATTCACTCGAACGAACCCAAAACAGAGCAAATCACTAAAGAAAAACTAGAGTATTTAAACACCAGAATTTTTGAAATAACAGGAGAAAGAAACTGCTTTTCAGAAGACAAAGAATCAGTTATTCGAAATGGATTTCAGCAAATTTCCACTTCATTTCATAATCGATTGGAAGGTGAAATTAGAACAGACAAATTGTATCATGCGCTTCAGCAAAAACTTGCCGAAAACGAAATCATTACACTGTTTGGAATTTCCGTTGAATCCATTACCCCTAATCAAAATTCAGTAACAATTACTACCAATTACGGCGAATTGGTTTCATCTAAAGCTGCCGTGACAGTGAATGGATTTGCAAATAAATTACTTAACGACAAGCGCATCGAACCTGCCAGAGCACAAGTACTGGTTACATCCATCATCCCAAACCTGAAATTCTCGGGAACATTTCACTATGATGCCGGCTATTACTATTTCCGTTCAGTAAACAACAGAATCCTGATTGGCGGAGGTAGAAATCTTGACTTCAAAGGCGAAAACACAGAAGAATTCGGAAATACAGAGGTAATCACATCATCAATCAAAAAACTTTTAAAAACAGTAATCATCCCAGGGACAGAATTCAAAATCGATTACGAATGGTCAGGAATTATGGGAGTTGGGAACGAGAAAAAACCGATAATTGAATTGATACATCCAAACCTTGCTATTGGTGTTAGAATGGGCGGAATGGGTGTTGCAATTGGTACACTAGTTGGCAAAAAAGTGGCAAAACTCCTCTAACAGCGCATTCTTTACCTTCTAAACAGCGCGACTGAAAACAATTCATTATTATTGTCGAAATATTACAAAAACATGAACGAAGCTCACTCACATCTACTCATTAACCACTTCCCTATTATCGGATTGTTGTTCGGAATACTAGTCTTATTAATTGGAATCATTGCAAAATCTTCTGTAACAAGACGCGTTGGTTTATTGCTTTTCCTTGTTGCGGGAATCACTTCTTTCCCTTCCTTTAAAACTGGAGAAGGTGCAGAACATCCTGTTGAACACAGCAAAATCTCCTACCCTAAAAATGTTGATTTTAGTGTTGAAAAACGTGTAATCATTGATGCGTTGAATGAAGAGATGGAGGAGCAAAAAGAACACCTGATTCACGAACATGAAGAAAAAGCCGAAGCATTGATGCCGTTTATGTGGGGAATCATTGGGCTTTCTCTAATCGCCCTTTACCTTGAATGGAAAAAGAAATCAATGGCCTTAATGGCATCAATTGTGGTTTTAATTGTTGGATGTCTGGCGGCATATTTTGCAAGAGAAGTTGGGAATTCAGGAGGATTGATCGCTCATCCGGAAATTAGAACAGAGAAAGCTTCGGCAGGAAATGAATCGCATGAAGAAAATGACATGCAGGACGACGATTAAGATAGACTTTAAGACAATAGACTTAAGATAAAAGACTTTTGAAGATCCCGGTTAATGAAAATTGATTGGGATTTTTTATTGCCCTAGATTTTCACCTTCTTCTGTTTGCTGATCCAACGGCTGTTGATCTAAAGGTTGTGGAGAACTTGGCTGAATAAAATTCTTTGGAGGCTGGATTCTAGGATCAGTTTGAATGGCCTGATCCAATGTTTGAGCATGTTCGCGAAAAGGTCGTTCTATCGTTTCAGTTGCATCGCTGACAATTCTGTTCAGATTTAAATCGCCTTTCATATCAGCACCAGACTTTTTGATCTCGTTTTGAACTTCCTGAGACGCATCACGGATCTGACGCATTGCTCTTCCTGCAGTACGCGCGATTCCGGGAATACTTTTAGAACCGAAGAAAATCAAAATTACCAATAGAATCAGAAGAATTTCTGACCCGCTTACATCACTTAAAAAAAGAGGTACACTGAACATTGCCTGTAAAATTAAGGAGAATTGAACAAAGAGAAGGAATAATAAGAGAATTTAACGCTTGAATTTGAGCTGGAAGACCATTTCACTATATTTGCGGGGAAATTATTAAAAATGAAATCTGTTTTGGCAGATTGATATAAACATAAAACAATGGCTACCACAGCAGATATTAGAAATGGATTGTGCATTAAGCACAACGATAAAATTTGTCAGATTATCGAATTTCAACACGTGAAACCAGGAAAAGGTCCTGCATTCGTTCGTACTAAATTCAGAGTAATTGAAACAGGAAAAGTGATTGATAACACGTTCTCGGCTGGACACAAAATTGAAATTGTACGTGTTGAAAACCGCGAGTACCAATACTTGTATCAAGAAGACACGAATTACGTTTTCATGAATAACGAAAGCTACGAGCAAGTGTTGATTCCTTCTAAAATGATTGAAAAACCAGCTTTCTTGCAGGAGGGAATGGTTTGTAACATCCTTTATGATGCGAACGAAGAAAATCCTCTTGTTGTTGAATTACCAATGTATATTATTTCTGAGATCACTTATACTGAGCCTGGAGTTAAAGGAGATACAGCAACAAATACCATGAAACCTGCAACAATTGCAACTGGAGCTGAAGTAAAAGTTCCGTTGTTCATTGACATGGGTGAAACAATTAAAATTGATACGCGCACCGGAATTTACGTGGAGCGTGTGAAGAATTAATAGAATATCATTTTTGAAAAACGGGGTAATTTTATTATCCCGTTTTTTTATTCCCAAATGCACAGAAGCGATTGGACATCGAGCCCCAAAGTTTCGGGAAGATCTATCGCGTCTCTAAGTTATCTCTTCATTATTTTTTTGAAAACCAAAGACTCTAAACCACATAAAAGCAGTACATTTGCCCTTCATTTTTAATTAAACAAATCGAGGTAAATGAGTACAGCTTTGGGGAACCACATTTTGGTTGAATTTATGGGGTGCGATCCGCACATTATGAATGACGTTTCTTCCATTGAACGTGACATGGTTGCTGCAGCTCAAAAAGCAGGCGCAACAGTTATCAATTCTACGTTTCACCATTTTTCTCCATACGGAGTTTCTGGTGTTGTTGTAATTCAAGAAAGTCATTTAGCCATACATACCTGGCCTGAATACGGCTATGCTGCAGTTGATTTATTTACTTGTGGTGAAATGGACGCATGGATCTCTTTCGATCATTTGAAAGAGTGTTTTGGTGCAAAAAATTACTCCGCTTTGGAAATGAAACGTGGAGCTGTTCAGTTGTTAACACGTAATGATTTTGATATTTCTTCTATGCGCCAAAAGGCCGCTGAATGGTCAAATCCTGACATGTACACAAGAAACGTTTGGTTTACTGATAAAGACGATAATCAAGCCATTTCTTTACGCTACACTGGTGAAGTTTTCTTCGATGTTCAGTCGCCATACCAACGTGTGCGTATTTTAGAATCTCCTAAATATGGTAAATTGTTGACGTTGGATGACATGTTCATGACAACTGAAAATGATGAGTTCCATTACCACGAAATGATCTCTCATCCCGCTATGTTCACACACGGAAATGCCAAAAATGTTTTGGTAATTGGTGGTGGAGACGGTGGAACTGTACGTGAGATTTTACGTCACCCAGGAGTTGAAAACGTTACTATGGTTGAAATTGATGGCGAAGTAATTAAAGCTTGTAAAGAATTTTTACCAACTATCGCTGCTTCTTTCGACGATCCGAAATTGAACCTAATTGTAGGCGACGGAATTGCCTATGCAAAAGAAGCGAAGGAAAAAGAATACGACATTATTATTATTGACGGTTCCGATCCTGTTGGTCCGGCAGAAGGATTGTTTTCTGTTGAATTCTACCGCAATTGTTACAATGCATTGAAAGATGGAGGTATCCTTGTTGCTCAAGGTGAATCACCAAAATTCAACGAGCATGCATTCACAGAATTGAACGTAACATTACAACACATTTTCGGAAAAGAAAATGCGCCAGTTTCTTTGTTCTATGTTCCTACCTACCCTACTGGTATGTGGAGTTTCCAATACGGAATCAAAGGAGCTACTCATCCAAAAGCAATTACTAACGATGCTGAAATTGATGCATTCGTAGGAGCAAAAGGATTGAGATATTATAACTCAGACATTCACAAAGCAAGTTTCGCATTACCTAATTTCGTTAAGAGCTTGATCAATGGCTAATCAGGAATTCGATCCGAACGGAGTTGGTATTGCAAATGGGAATATTTTCGGATTTCCCGTTTCTGAAACCGAGGCTAATATTGTTATTGTTCCGGTTCCGTGGGATGCAACTGCGTCCTACGGAAAAGGAACCAGTGATGGTCCGCAAGCTATTTTAGATGCCAGCACTCAATTGGATTTTTATCACCATCGCTTACCCCAAGCATGGAATACGAAGGTTTTCATGACTCCTATCTCACAGGAGATCAAGGAAATAAATGATACGCTTTGCGAACAAGGAAAAGAATACATCGACTTCTTAGAGCAAGGTGGAAAATTGACAGAAGAAAGTTCATACAACGCTATTCTGGAAGCAATCAATGATACGCACAAAGAATTACTTTCCAACCTAAAGAATCGTTGTAAAAAACTGATTTCCGAAGGAAAGATTCCAGCAGTTCTTGGTGGCGAGCACAGTACACCACTTGGTTTAATCCAGGCATTGGACGAAGAAGGAAAAGAATTCGGAATCTTACAGATTGATGCACATGCAGATTTGCGTGATGCTTACGAAGGGTTCCAGCAAAGTCATGCAAGCATCATGTACAACGTTCTTCAGTCAACAACTAACATGAAGAAGTTGGTGCAGGTTGGAATACGTGATGTTGCAGCTTCTGAAGTTCAGTTAATCGAAAGTTCAGACAGAGTTTGTACGTTCTTCGACTGGGATTTGAAAAAACGTCAGTTTGATGGTGAAAGCTGGACACAAATTGTGAAAAGCATTATCGCACAATTGCCTAAGCGTGTTTACATTTCATTTGATATTGATGGTTTACACCCTTCACTTTGTCCAAACACAGGAACACCAGTTGTTGGAGGATTTGAATTGGAGCAGATCAATTACCTCTTCTTCGAATTGGTAGAAGCCGGACATCAAATTATAGGTTTTGATTTGAACGAAGTTTCCCCGGGAGAAAATGGAGATTGGGATGCAAATGTAGGATCCCGAGCACTTTGGAATTTGGTTTGCGCTGCTGAAGCAAGCAGAAAGCTGAATTACGGAGGTTAATTTCCATTGTTATAAACTATTCCAAAGAAACTCTAACTAGCTTAGTTCTAATTAGAACACATTCGCTATTTTAGTACAAAATTAATCGCATGCCCTTGAACAAAAGATTACTCTGTCTCATACTTATTGGCTTCTTGCAGTTCAATTTGAATGCACAGTATCTTGATGCTCCCGGACAATTTGATCAGCGCTACTATTCCGTTAACGAATATTCCAGTAGTCCACAAGTATGGAACGCTACTCAGTGCGATAATGGCGACATGATCTTTGGTTCCCGCTCTGACATTGTTTGTTACAATGGTTATGAATGGAAACTGGTTCAGCCCAAAGAATCTGAAAAGAAGAAATACAAAGTAGACATTGCCAGTTCCAATGTTGCGAAAGTCTTTAAAGCAAAGAATGGAACTATCTATGTTGGTCGTAAAGAGAATTTTGGATATGTCGCTTATGACAACAAAGGACTTCCCTACTATAAACCCATTTTTGTAAATACAAGTGACGAAAATGTTGGAACGATCTGGAATATTTTTGAAAGTTCAAACGGAGTAATCTATTTCTTTTCGGGTTCCAGCTTATTCAAATACGCCAATAAAGAAGTAAAGAATGTTGGCTTACCAAAGGCATTTGATGGATATTCAGGAAATACAGTTACAGAATTCGATAATTATCTGATTGCTGCGTATGAGGAAAACACGAGTACAAAAACAAAGTACTTGTTAATTGACCTCAAAAAGGATTATGGTAGTCAACAAGTCGGGAAAGAGGTTTTCCTGCCTGAAGATTTAGTATTAAACAACATTAGAGGGTCATTCACAATCGATAACAGCAGTTACATTCTTGATGTTGATAACGACATCTTTGAAGTAACGCGTGCTGGCGATCACCTAACATGGAAAAAAGTTGATGACGGTCGTTTCGCGAAATTGCAAGCTTATACACCAAACGCAATCCAAAGAAAAAAGGACTATCTGCTTCTTTCCACATTGAATCACGGTTTGATCATTACCAATCTTTACGGTGATATCGTAAGAACCATTGATGAGAATTCATATTTGGAGATCAATAATGTCAACGATATTTTCTTTGACAGTTCAAATAACCTTTGGTTGTGTTTAGATAACGGAATTCAGTTTTACGAAACGGCTTATCCATTTACTTCGTTTACAAAGAAGGAAGGTATTACTTCTTTGATTGAAGCTATGGACTTCAAACACACTCCTTACCTGTTTGCTTTACACACTGGAATTTACGACCAGAATAATACAAACGGAGTTGGGAAATTCAAAGAAAGTTCAAACAAACAATCACTTATCTTCGACCTTCAAACGTTTACCACGAATTACGGGAAGAAAACACTTTATGTCGGTAACGATAGTATTTATCAATTTGATTACAAAACGAAGAAAATTTCGAACCTCATTGGAGAATACGCTTTCCTTTTTGCCCAGTCAAAGATTAATCCCAATGATATTTTTATCAGTCTTGAAAATGGTTTAGGAAAATTGACTTTTGGTCCAAATAACACATTTGAATACAAACAAATTCTAACCAACCTTAAGGGGCAAAGTTATTCCATCATTTGTCAAAAAGATAAAGTTTACCTTGGTGTAAAAGATATAGGTGTATACGAATACAACATCAAAACCGGAAAAACGGAGATCTATAAAGAAGAAAAAGCGAAGACCAAAGAAATCGGCTCAACAGAAACACCCTATTCTCTTGTCGAATTTCAGGGAAAAATTTATGTTGGAACCGTTGATGGTATTGCCATTTTAGATAAGAAAACGAAATCGATTGTAACGGATAAAACCTTCTCGAAATTCTTCACAAAAGGGAAAAACCTAATTCATCGTCTGGTAAATATTGATGATGAAAAGCTTTTCATTGTAAATATCCTGAAAGAAAAAGAGGTCACTGAATTCAAAGTTAGCTGGATCGAAAAGGTTAATGGAAAGTGGAAACACTTGAAGGCGCCATTCTTCTCCTCCATTTTCGGAATTACAGCTTCTATTGCCAAAGATAAAAGCAACAATATTTGGTTTGGTACAACTAACGGATTGTTTGTACTAAACGGAAAAGGCTTAAATTCCTTCAGTAAAAAGCCGAAGATTAAGTTTGATAAGCTTTTGGTAAACGATAAGGAAATGGCTTACGACCTTTCCCGCTTTGGAAAATTACCGGCGCTGGATATAAAAGACAATTCCCTGAAAATCTATTTCCATTTATTGGAATATGCCCATTCCAATAAAAATGAATACCGTTACAAGCTTTTAGGATTCAACGATGACTGGTCAAGCTGGTCAAATCTTAACTACGCAAGCTTAGAGAAAATTCCGGAAGGAACTTATACACTCGTAGTACAAGGGCGTAATTCATTTGGAATTACAAGTGAAGAAATTCAATACGAAATAACGATTCTTCCTCCATGGTACCGAACGATTTGGGCTTATATTTTCTACTTCCTTTTATTGGTACTAGCTGTTTACGGTGTTGTGCGCCTATCGCTAATGCGTGTTCGTCAACAAAATATTAAACTGGAAGAAACGGTTCAGGAGCGAACAAAAGAGATTGCAGAACAAAACCATTTATTAGAGCACCAAAAAGCGGAGATCACTCAGAAATCAAATGATATCTTAGATAGTATTCACTATGCAAAACGTATTCAAACTACGATTTTACCTGCTGAATCAAGATTGAATGAATTATTTGATGAGCACTTTGTTTTCTATCGACCGAAAGACATTGTTTCGGGAGATTTTTATTGGGCACGTGAAGTTCAGGATAAAATGATCTTCTCGGCAATTGACTGTACTGGTCACGGAGTTCCTGGAGCTTTGGTAAGTATCGTTGGAAACAACGGTTTATTGAGAGCAGTCAATGAGTTTAAGTTAACAGAGCCAAGTGCTATTTTGGATAAACTTCGCGAAATCGTAATTAACGCATTCCGCTCTGAAGGTACTCTTGATGTAAAAGATGGAATGGACATCGCGCTTTGTTCTATAGACTACAAAACAGGAGAATTGAAATTTGCAGGTGCAAATAACGAGTGTGTGATTTTCAGAAATGGTGAGATCATTGAATTGAAACCAGACAAACAGCCTATTGGTCAATTTATTGATGCGAAACCATTTACACAGCAAACGTTCCAGTTAGAACCTGGAGATTGTATCTACTTATATACTGATGGTTATGTAGATCAATTCGGTGGTGAAAAAGGCAAGAAATACAAATCAAAACCATTCAAGGCAATGATTTCGAAAATTTGCGATTTACCGATGTCCGAACAATACGTAAAAGTTCAAAATGAGTTTGATTCGTGGAAATCGGCGGTTGAACAAGTAGATGACGTTTGTGTATTTGCCGTGAAATTTAAAGGAATCCGTCCATGAAAAAATTAATTGGAGGATTGGCTGTAATACTTGCAGTAAGTCAGATTTCGCTTATTCTATGGTTTGAGAGTTTTGATTGGCCGCTTGGAAAAATGCTGACGATTTTCTACTCCTTGTTTGTGGTTTTCACACAATGTTTGGCTTACCTTATTTCAAAGAAAGGTATTCTTCAAACCATGATCTCCGTTTTTAGTGGAGTTCAGGTGATTCTGGTTCTTATGCTAATTTTCAAGGGAATTGAAATTCATAGTCTTTGGTATTGGCAGTTTTGCATCGCTCTAATCAGTATTTGCTTTGGATTGATCAGTTCATCACTGCAACGACAAGTTAGTCCATTGATTGCTTATTTACAGTACCTGATCTTAGCAATAATTGTGTTCTGTTTGTTTGCATTGGGAATGAACAAGATCTCCACAGGAACAATTACTATTGGATTCAGCATGCTTTGCCTGATTAGCGCATCGATTCAGCTTTTCTCCAAAAGCAAGACCGCTTAAAATTTAAAAATGATTCCATTGGAGCCTGCATTGAACAAGCAGGTATCTAGTGAAATAACGTAAATGCTTTAAGAAGAATCTTTCTTATTAAGTCAGATTACAATTTTGACTTTTATCTTTTGATTTTTGACTTACTCTATGTATGTTCCAAACGCGTACAAGCGTTTCAACCAGTATTCTGACTCTTCAATATTTGTAATCACAATTCCCTGACTTGAACTCGCGTGAATCATTACCAAAGGCTCACCTTTTTCAGAAACGATCATTCCAACGTGCGAAATTCCTGATCCGGCATCAAAAAACACCAAATCACCTTTATGCGCATTTCTCTGCTTGATCTTCTTGGATTTATTGTACTGGTCTTCTGCCCTGCGTGGAATTTCCTTCTTGTACTGTTTTTCGTAAACGTACTGAGTGAAACCAGAACAATCAAAACCATTTGGATCATCACCAGCCCATAAATAAGGAACACCCAATTGAGTTTTTGCAAAATCAATCATTCCTTCTCTACTTTGAATTGTGGCAACAGTCTCCACCTCTTCCGTTTCATTTGCATCAGGAACTTTTGGCGGTGTTACACCACTTGGGTCGTCTAAATCAGGAATATGGTCAAACAAACCAATAATTTGTTGCAACTCGTCGTATTCATCCTTCCTGCCGGATTTCTTTAAGTCGTGTGCTCGTGCTACAAGATCCTTTTTAAGAAGCGCAATATGATTCAAATGAGCATTAAATACTTTGGCTCCTTCAGTTGAGTTACGAACTTCCAAATACAATTTTCGTCCTTCCTGCAAAGCATCCGGATGCAGTTTAAACCAAAATTCCTTCTCAGATAATCGGAACAAGGCCAAACTCTTATAAAACTCAGGTTGATAGCTATAATCGTAATCTGGAATATCTAATAATCGATTTGCTCTTCGATACACCATGCCGTAATGACCTTGGTCATAAAGCATTTCCAACTTATCGATTTGTTTTACTTGCGCCTCAGCAGTAAAAAAAGACAGGGTGAAAAATAAGGCAATTATACGTCTCATAGCCATTGAATCTATTGCAGCAAATCTAAGAAATATGAATATTCGTTGAGTAAGTCTGGCCAATTATGTTCAACATTTGAAAGTTAACAGTGTATTTGCGAAAATCCTAACTCCCACCAATGAACGATTTTGGCATCAAAATGTATAAAAACCGAGCCTTGTCCGATTTAACATAAATTCTCAGAACCTCATGTTACAAGCAATGATGATACTCGTTTAATCGTTATATTCGTATACATTCAATTACCATGAAAAAAATCATTTTCCTATCTATTGGCATATTCTGCACGGCATTGTCGTTCGGACAGCAACAATTACAAAAAACACCACCTACTGAAACAGATCGTTTAGACGAAATCCTGAAATATGTAAGTGCCAAATACGTTGACAACGTTAACGAAAAAAAGCTCGTTGACGCGGCAATTGTAGCTATGCTGGAAGAATTGGATCCACATACTGCATACATTTCGAAAGAAGAAGTTGATGACGCTAATCAGCGCATAGAAGGAAGTTTTGTAGGAATTGGAATTCGCTTTCAGATCTTAAAAGACACTTTAATGGTGGTCGAAACCATTGTTGGTGGTCCTTCAGAGAAATTAGGAATTCGACCAGGAGATAAGATTACTAACATCGATGGTGTTAACGTTGCTGGTATTGGATTGAAAAATGCTCAGGTTCGTGAAAAACTAATGGGTGAACTTGGAACCAAGGTGAAAGTTGATATCAAGAGAAAAAACACAAAAGCTCCAATAACATTTGTTATTACAAGAGATAAAATTCCAGTGAATTCAGTTGAATGTTCCTATATGGTTGAGCCAGGAATTGGCTACATTAAACTAACTGCATTTGCCAGAACTACTCCGGATGAAATGACAAAAGCAATGAAAGAATTGAAAGCTGAAGGAATGCAAAGTCTTATTTTGGATTTGCAGGACAACGGCGGAGGATTAATGTATGTTGCTCAATATTTGGCTGACGAATTTTTATCCGGAAACAAGCTGATCGTATATTCAGAAGGTAGAGCCCAACCGCGTCAAGACCTGAAAGCTGAAAGAGCAGGACTTTGGGAAAAAGGAAATTTAGTGTTGTTAACGGACGAAAGTACCGCTTCGGCAAGTGAGATTTTGAGCGGCGCAGTTCAGGATTGGGACCGCGGAGTTATCGTTGGACGCAGAAGCTACGGAAAAGGATTAGTACAACGTCCTATTGACTTAAGTGATGGTGCACAACTTCGTTTAACAATTGCACGTTACTTCACTCCTACTGGTCGCTGGATCCAAAAACCTTATGATGATTTGGAAGCTTACAAGAACGATTACATGAAACGTTTTATGAAGGGCGAAATGACAAACATCGATTCGATCAAACTTCCTGACTCATTAAAATTCCAAACCCTGGTTTCGAAAAGAACGGTATACGGAGGCGGAGGAATTATGCCTGATTTCTTTGTTCCTTTAGACACTTCGGAGATCACTGATTTTTACCGTGATGTTGCCGGAACAGGTGTTTTTGCTTCGTTCCCACTTACGTTTGTTGACAAAAACAGAGACGATCTGAACAAAAAATATGAGAACCTTAATGATTTCATCAAGGAATTTGAAATTGACAAAAAAATGATGGACGATTTCTTTGCTGAAGCGATGAAAGAAAACAAAGAACTTAAAATGAATGAGGAACAATATAAGATAAGCGGCGATTTGATGCGTTTACGTTTAAAAGCGCACATTGCTCAGGATTTATTTGGTTCCGAATCGTTCTACCGTATTTACAATACTAAAAACGAAATATTGATGAAAGCTATCAATGTACTTAAGTCAAACGATTATAATAGTATTAAATTAGCGGCAAATTAATAGACCAATGAAAATTCATTTTGCTTTAGTGGGCCTGTTGTTTTTAGCATCTTGTGGTGAAACATCCAATAATTCAGCTGAAAATAGTCCAGAGTCAATTGTTGCAGATCCTGACGGTTCAAAAGGCCTGAACGAGGATTTGGTAGAATTAGATAAGGCTGAACAAGAACTAAGTGAAGCGTCAAAGAATACGACTTCCTTAGAGTTCAAAAAAATGTCACACGACTTTGGTAAGATCAAATTGAGTTCTGAAAACGACTGTGTGTTTGAAGTGAAAAACACTGGAAAGTTCCCTCTGGCGATTTCGGATGTTCAGGCTAGTTGTGGTTGTACAACTCCGCAAAAACCTGAGAAACCTATCGCTCCGGGAAAAACAGATGTTATAAAAGTGCATTTCAAACCGAGTTCAAAATCTGTTGACGGACAACCTGTTGAAAAAACAATTACCGTTACGGCAAATACAGATCCGAAAATTACAGTGGTTAGAATAAAAGCAATAGTTGAATAAGATGGCAGGTAAAGAAGAAGTTGAAGAGTATTATGACGATTACGTGAAACACCAGGGTAAAATTGGCGTTTCAACAAGACATAGAATTATTGCACAAAATGTGAAAAAGCTGGGCGTAAAACCCAATGCTAATATTCTAGAAATTGGATGTGGAATTGGAACTGTCAGCTCTCTATTGCTGAAGATGGTTCCGCAGGGAAGTATTGTTGGATGCGATATTTCACCAAGAAGCATTCAATTAGCAAAGGAATTTAACAAAGCTAATAATGCTGAGTTCATTGTGACGGATATGTCTGATTTCGAACATAAAACGAAATTTGATCTTGTTGTGTTTCCTGACGTTCTTGAGCACATTCCTGTTGAACAGCATTACAAATTGTTTGAAAACATTGCTAAAGTATGCTCCAGCGATGCAAAATGGTTTATTAATATTCCCGAGCCACATGCACTGGACTATTACAGAAGGAATAAACCTGAGTTACTTCAGATCATTGACCAATCATTATCAATGCAGGATTTACTGAACAACGTTTATCCTCATGGTTTCGTTGTTGAAAGCATTACTCCTTATGCCATTCATACAGATAAACCCAACTATTTGAAAATCATTTTCAAGAAAAACCCTGAAGTAAAATCAATTGAGGTTAGAAGCAAATGGGTAAATCTGATTCAGAATATCAGGTCAAAATTCTAGATAATGCCTCCCAAGAACATTATTTACGTTTGTACAAACTACTCTAGTTTTGTTCTAAAGGATATTGACATTTTAAAAACCAAACATCCGGTAGAAGTCATTCATATTGATCTTCAGCCTAAGTGGTTAATACCTGTTCGTCTTAGCGGTGTATTCTTTAAAATGATCTTCCGAAAGAAGTCTATAGTGGTAAACCAATTTGCTGGCTTTCATTGCATACCAGGAATACTTGCTTCAAAGTTGAGAGGGCATAAAGTCGTTACTGTTCTTGGAGGGACAGACTGCGTATCTTTCCCCTCTATTCAATACGGTAATTTTAACCGAAAAATGCTGGGCAAAGCTACCGCATACAGTCTACTGAATTCTGATTTGCTTTTGCCGGTTGATTCAACGTTGATATTGACCGATTACAGCTATCAACCCAATGATTTTCCTCATCAAGGTTACAAGGCTTTTGTAAAAAAGGCAGAAACACCAGTTCAGGTTATTTATAATGGATTTGATTCTACTCTTTTTAAAGATTTGGGGAAACCGCGTAGAAAGAACAGCTTTGTAACCATAGGTGCAAAACTTGATTCCCGATTTGGATTTCAGCTGAAAGGAATTGATCTTTTGGCGGCTTTGTCAGAAGCTATGCCTGACATTGAAATTCACATTATTGGTGGAATTGGCTTAGAATCTTATTTCACAGCGTCAAATGTAATCTTACACCCAACGATTCCTAACGCAGAATTGGTTAATGTACTCAACGATTTCGAATTCTATTTACAGCTTTCAATGTCGGAGGGATTTCCGAATGCCTTGTGTGAAGCAATGTTGTGCGGCTGCATTCCTTTGGTTAGTAAAGTTGGAGCTATGCCAAAAATAGTAGATGGAATTGGAGGGGTTTTAGAAAAAAAAGATTCTGAATTATTAAAGCAGTTGGTGACAGATTTAATTCGTTTAGATGACGAAGAAAAGAAATCACAATCGCATCGGTCACGCCAGCATATCGTAGAAAATTATCCTTTGAAATTACGTGAAGAGGAATTTTTGAAAGCTATACAAAACATTAGTTAGTAATAAAAAAGCCCGAATCAAATTAGATCCGGGCTTTGTATTATCCATAACTTAACCGTTAAGCCACTTTTTTCTTACTCTCTCTCCAGTACATAAACCCTGCTGCAGCAATAAGAAGTATTAACAGTAATGACATCAAAGAAGAAATTGTATTCATTTTCTCAAACTTTTCAGATTTGTAGGTAAATACAATCTTGCTCTCCCCTTTAGGAAGTTCCAATCCTCTCAACAGGTAGTTCACACGAACAATATCCGCTGGTTTTCCGTTAATTGTTGCTGTCCAACCGTCTGCATAATATACCTCACTGAAAACAGCCATTCCTTTATCAGAAGCGTTTGTCGTATATACCAATTTATTCGGAGCGTATGATTTCAGTTTAATGATTCCTTCACCTTTCCACGATTTTGCTTTCAGTTTCTTCGCTTCAGTTGCAGAAACAATAATTTCTTCAATTGGTTTGAATTCGCTAATTGACTTAATGTCAACAAATGCTGTAAATGATTTCGTTGTATCACGATCAAAATCACGCTTCATGATCAAGTTCGTTTTACCTTTAGTATCCTTAACATATACAATTTCAGCACCCTTAGGCACGTCATTCGACAATTGAATACTAAGCGTGTCTCTTGCTCCAGCAGGTAAATATTGTAGCTTAGCATTGGCGTAACTTTCAAGTTGCTTCTTCTCTACTCCATTAACAAAGAATCGACCATTACTAATATTGCTCATTTTGAATTTAGATCCAAGACTCAGGATTTCCTGATCCGCTGTTGAAACAACTTTTGCGTTGCGAACGAACCATGCATTTCCTAAAGCAGTAGGATTTGGATTTGCGGTTCTCCCTTCAGCACCTGTGCTCAAGAAGTATTTCACGTTCAACATATCGTAAACCTTTTGGTTCGATTTGTAAAGGTGAAATTCAGCCAAATTCTGAATAGAACGCAATTTCGCACCATGATAACCACCAAGTGATTTGTGGAAATAAGATGCCGCAGCAGAACTAAATCCACCTTGCTGATCGAACACACGGTAATTGGTATTTCTATTCAAAGCAGAAAAACCATAGGCCATTTCAATACGTCTTGCATCCGAACCGGAAGCATCCAATTCATAAGCTTTCGCTTTACCTTCAGCAAACCCTTTCTTCACTTGTTCATCGACATACGAATTTGCTTCGGTTTCAAGAGTTAAAATATCCATGTCAGCCTGATCTGCCGTGGTAGGATATTTAGCTTCTAATATCGGAACCCAGTATTTGTATCCCGATCCATCTGGCAAATCTGAATTGTTCATGTAATTGCTCGACATGGTTATAATATCCAGGAAGGCAATTAATCCTAGAGCACCAAGTGAAATAGCCGCTGAAACTGAAGTTAGGAAGTAAAGTGCCAAACATCCGATAGCAAGCAAAGTAAACAATATCGAACGCGTCATGGAGCTATTCCAAACTTGTTCACGAATATCTTTAACTGCATTTTTCACCAGTTGTTGAGATTCTTCGTTTCGCTTGTACTCTTCCTTCTTCATCTCTATCTGCTGTGTAATTGCAGATTCAACAGATTGAGGGTTTGTGGCGTCAATTCCAAACTTCGCAGCAGAGTCAACGGGCATTGACATAATTTGATTTCGGAACTCACCTCTCATTGCTTCAAAATCAGGAGCTGGTTGGTTTTCAGCCTCACGCTCTCTAATCCATGTGTATGAATCATCAATCCCTCCAAACTTCAATACCAACAAGAGCAAAAAGTAAGAGGCTGAAGTGACATAGAAAGGTTTCAAATTGGCTTTAATTGCTTCTCTTTCTTTTATCAGTTTATCGACCAACAACACAGCAAGAAGTGGAATACAGAGTTCAGCAATTACCAAAATGATTGTTACAGCTCTAAACTTATTGTAACCAGGAACATTATCCAAGAACCAGTCGGTTAGCCCCATATAATTTTTACCCCATGATAACATAACGGTCAAAATGGTTACAGCCAACAATGCCCATTTAGAAGCATCTTTTATATAAACCATTCCCAGCAACGCCAGGAAAACAACGATAACTCCAATATAAACCGGACCGGAAGTTGCAGGTTGATCTCCCCAATAAGCATAGCCTCCTTTTAAAATGGCATCCTGCATGTTGACGTCGTAATCACTTTTCTCAACCAAATCAACAAACGGTGATTCTTCGAAAGTCATTGTTCCAGCACCTTTTGCATATGGTGTAATAAACGAAAACGTTTCACCCAGTCCATAGCTGTATTCAGTAACATATGTTCTTTCCAAACCTTCCGTGGAATTTTTGCTGTTCGATTCTCCTGAAGCATCAATAGAAAGATCATTTCCACCACGAATTGAATGTTTAACGTAGTCATTTGTCATTGAAACGTTACCATAGTTAATGGAAACAGCGATAAAATAACCTACCAAAATTCCTAATGTTGCTTTCAGGAAATTCTTATATTCCTTACTTTTTAAAACCCTGAAAACTTCAGCAATTCCTAGTGCCAACAAAACAAAACTTAGGTAATAAGTCACCTGAAGGTGATTGGCTGCCAATTCAAAACTCATGAACAAAGCACTTAACAGGGCTCCCCATTTCCATGACCGTCGATAGGCATAAAAGAAGGACCCAACAACCGGAGCCAAAAATGCGATAGCAACACCTTTGGAATTGTGTCCTGCGCCAAGAATGATTATCTGATAACTCAAAAATCCATAAGTCAATGCTCCAACAATAGCCACCCACTTATTGATTTTCATCATCGATAGCATGATATAGAAGCCGATTATATAAAGCAATACAATTCCTAATGGAGAAGGAAGTGTTTTAAAGTACATTGTTTCGAGGTTCGAAAACCAGTTTCCACCATGAATCAAAGAAACCTGTGTTGCAGGCATTCCCCCGAACATAGAATTTGTCCATAATGGCTCCTGACCATTGTTATGCTCGCGGAAATCCACAATTTCATGAGACATACCAACGTGTTGTTCAATGTCATGCTGTTTTAACTGGTAGTCTGTCAATTCCAAACGGAAATAAGTAAGACAGATCACAAGGAAAATACCAATTGCGGCAAAATGAATCCAATTCTTCTTGAAAAATGCAGAAATATTCATGTTCTGTTGATGTAAAATTTAGGCGTGAAGATAGTTAATTCATTCAGACATCAATTCATTTGGTAGAAGCAATTATTACTAAATGTCAACAAACTTTAACCGAATAGCACAAGCTGTGTGAAAAGTTTTAAATGTGTTAAAAAACCAGATTTGATTAAGTTAATAGTTGTACATTTCGTGAAAAATCAAGCGTATGAAAAATCTATTACTAGTATTAATTTCAAGTTCGTCTTTTTATGCATTTAATCAGACAAACCACAACATCAACACTATGGGGAATTCCTGGGCTCCCAATTCCTTAACCATTGATGTTGGTGATTCGATTACATTTACTAATGCAGGTCAAGGATTGCATAATGTAAATGGAACTACGGCTACTTATCCATCAAATCCGGAATCTTTCGGAATGCTTACATCAAGTCAGAACTGGGTTTATGGTCACCGTTTTAACATTGCCGGAACGTATTCTTACAGATGCGATGTTCACTCATCCATGATGACGGGAACAATTGTAGTGAATGGTGGAGCCGGACTAGTTGAAAATGACGGTAAATTTGGTCTTTATCCAAATCCTGTGAAAAACCTTATGACTCTGAAAGTCAATCATTCGAACTATACAGCTTCTATTTATGATATGATGGGAAATCTGATTTTCATGAAAGAAATGAATAATGAAAATGTATTGGATCTAAGCCAGTTAATGGCCGGAAGTTATTTGGTACAGATTAACGCTGAAGGAACAATCGAAACGCAGCGATTCATGAAGAAATAATACAACCCAAATTAAATCCCCATACACTAGTGCGGAGTTCGAGTAACCTCAGTCCGCATTAGAGTATGGGGATTTTTTATTCTTAAAAAAATGTGTGATTTATGCAAAAACGAACAATTCCTTAATAAATGTTGAAATCTGTTAATTAACTGGTTTTCAGATAGAGGAAGCCGTAAATTTCTGTAAAGCAAAAAATTATGGAAAAGCTCTTACTATTGTTCATCATTGGTTTGTCATTTCAAGGAAATAGTCAAACAAATTACACAGTTACTGCAAATGGAAATACCTGGTCAGACAACAGTTTGACGATCAACGCAGGAGATTCTATTACTTTCATTAATCCAAATCACGGAAGTCATAACATTAATGGTACTACGGAAAGTTTTCCCTATAATCCGGAATCTTTTGGAATGACGAGAGAAAGTGAAAACTGGATTTATGGTTATCGCTTTAACGTTCCTGGCACCTACTCTTTTAGATGTGACTTGCACCCATCAATGATGGCCGGATACATTGTGGTTCAAGAGTTAGCTGGAATTAATGAGGAGAATCCAGACTATCTGGTTTATCCAAACCCAACGGAGAATATTCTTTACCTACCTGTTTCATCAACGGAAAGACAAGTCAATGTGTTTGACTTACTCGGGAATCTTGTTTTTACCAAATCACTTTTCGCTGAGAATCAGATCGATCTTTTCTTACTAAATCCAGGAAGCTATTTGCTTGAAGTTAAAGAAGGTGGAACGTCTAAAACGCAACGTATTACCAAAAAATAAACCCATAAAATCAAAAATCCCGATCAGTTAATAACAGACCGGGATTTTCCCTATTTAATTCACTTCTTCGTAATCGACATCTTGAACATCTCCTTTTGTAGATGGATTCGATTTAGAAACCGTCACCTTACCAAAATTCTGAAGTTTTTCCTTTCGTTCACGTTGAAACTTCTTTTCCTTTTCTTCCATTTCCCGTTGCTCATCAAGATTACGTTTCGCAATCATCATTTGACCAATGAAACGCAAAGCAACGAAAGCACCAATGATTATCAGAATCGTTTTGAACAATCCACTAAGACTGGCTTGAGTGATATGAAGGTTCTCTTCCACTGTTACTTCGAAAGATGCATGTTTCTTTCAGAGTAAATCTTTGTAAAGAAAGGATCTTTCAAATTCTTGATGAAACGAATGGCTTCACCAGTTGATTTCATCTCCGGACCTAATTCTTTCTTCACATCAGGGAACTTCTCATAAGAGAACACAGGAATCTTTATTGCATATCCTTCTTTGCGAGGTTGGAAGTTAAAGTCTTTCACTTTCTTCTCACCCAACATCACTTTTGTTGCGTAATTCACATAAGGTTCGTCGTAAGCCTTAGCGATAAATGGAACCGTACGTGATGCACGTGGATTTGCTTCAATAACGTATACTTTGTCGTCTTTAATTGCGAACTGAATATTGATCAAACCAACTGTTCGCAATGCAACTGCAATTTTCTTCGTGATGTCTTCAATTTGCTGCATTACAAAATCTCCCAAATTGTATGGAGGAAGAACTGCATAAGAATCACCTGAGTGAATTCCTGCTGGCTCAATGTGCTGCATTACACCAATAATGTAAACATCTTTTCCATCACAAATGGCATCTGCTTCTGCTTCAATTGCTCCTCCTAGGAAGTGATCCAACAAAATTTGATTGCTTCCCATTTCATTGATGATATCAACTACGTGGTGCTCCAATTCTTCCTTATTGATGACAATTTTCATTTTTTGTCCACCCAATACATATGAAGGACGAACCAACAACGGGAAACCTAAGTCATTGGACAATTCAATTGCCTGTTCAGCGCTTTCTACGATTCCGTATTTCGGGAATGGAATATTGTGTTCCTCCAATACTTTAGAGAAACGACCTCTGTCTTCAGCCAAATCCAATGCTTCGAAACTTGTTCCAAGAATCTTAATTCCGAAACGCTCCAGTTTCTCTGCCAATTTCAAAGCAGTTTGACCACCTAACTGAACAATAACTCCTTCCGGTTTTTCGTGTTGAATGATATCGTAGATATGTTCCCAGAAAACTGGCTCAAAGTATAATTTATCTGCCGTATCGAAATCAGTTGAAACCGTTTCAGGATTACAGTTGATCATGATGGTTTCATAACCACATTCTTTTGCAGCAAGAACACCATGTACACAAGAATAATCGAACTCAATTCCCTGTCCAATTCTATTTGGTCCTGAACCAAGCACAACTACTTTTTTCTTATCTGTGCGCACACTCTCATTTTCAAATTCGAATGTGGAATAGAAATATGGTGTTTGTGCGTCAAACTCAGCAGCACAAGTATCTACTTGCTTAAATACGCGTTTGATTCCCATTTCTGTTCGCTTTGCGTGAACTTCAGATTCTAAACAACGTAACAAATGTGCAATTTGACGGTCGGCGTAACCTTTTTGCTTCGCTTCCATCATTAAGTCGAACGGAAGATTTTCTAAATGGAATTTCTCAATTCTTCTTTCTGTATGAATCAGATCTTCGATTTGTTTCAGGAACCAGTGATCAATTTTTGTTTTTTCGAAAATCGTTTTAAACGGAATTCCCAGTTTGATTGCATCGTAAACATGGAACAAACGGTTCCAGCTTGCATTCTCTAAGCTATGAAGGATTTCGCTTTGATTGGTCAATTCTTTACCGTCACAACCTAAACCATTTCGGTTAATCTCCAATGATTGACAAGCTTTTTGCAATGCTTCCTGGAATGAACGTCCAATTCCCATTACCTCACCAACGGATTTCATTTGAAGTCCAAGTCGACGATCTGTTCCCGGAAATTTATTGAAATTCCAACGCGGTATTTTTACAATTACATAGTCCAACGTTGGTTCAAACAAAGCTGAAGTTGTTTTTGTAATTTGATTAGACAATTCATCTAAGTGGTAACCAATAGCCAATTTTGAAGCGATCTTAGCGATTGGATAACCCGTTGCTTTTGACGCCAAAGCTGAAGAACGAGAAACACGTGGATTGATTTCGATAGCAATGATATCCTCTTTTTCATCTGGAGAAACAGCAAACTGAACATTACATCCTCCGGCGAAATTCCCGATAGAACGCATCATTCTGATGGCCATGTCTCTCATTTTCTGGAAAGTAGTATCAGAAAGTGTCATTGCCGGAGCAACCGTAATTGAATCCCCGGTATGAATTCCCATCGGGTCAAAATTCTCAATAGAACAGATAATTACTACGTTATCGTTCGAATCACGCAACAACTCCAATTCGTATTCTTTCCAGCCCATAAGAGCTTTATCGATCATTACTTCGTGAATCGGCGACAATTGAAGTCCACGCTCCAACAAACCATCAAATTGTTTCGGGTCGTAAACAATTGAAGCTCCGGAACCTCCCAATGTGTAAGAAGGACGGATACAAAGTGGGAAACCAAATTCCTGAGCAATTTCTTTTCCTTCAAGGAACGATTTTGCCGTAGCCTGAGGAGCCATTGGAACATCGATGTCCAACATCAAATTACGGAACGCCTCGCGATTCTCTGTAATTTCAATTGCAGCAATGTCAACTCCAATAATATCCACACCGTACTCTTCCCAAATCCCCATCTCATCACATTTGATGGCAAGGTTAAGAGCAGTTTGTCCCCCCATTGTAGGAAGAACGGCATCAATCTTATGTTTTTTAAGGATCTCAACAATGCTTTCTGGCTCAAGCGGTTGTAAATACACGTTATCTGCAACAACTTTATCCGTCATGATAGTAGCAGGATTGGAGTTGATTAGCGTTACTTCAATTCCTTCATCACGAAGAGAACGGGAAGCTTGAGAACCAGCGTAATCAAACTCACACGCTTGACCAATAACAATTGGTCCAGATCCAATGATAAGAACAGATTTAATCGATGTATTTTTCGGCATTTCAGCTTTTGTTTTTAAGAGTTCAATTTGTAATTACTGTTAGTATACAGTGTAGTTTGAGACGTTTGTTTTGCTGATAAAACATTCGCAACAAATTGAGCGCAAATTTAGGTAGAAAAAGCGGAAAGGTTGCAAAACCGATTTTGTTTTTGTGTTGAGTTATTAACATTCACTACAATTGAGAATTTAAAATGGAGAATGTATACGACTAAATCCGTGATCAAAGACGCTCTTTGGCTTCCTTTTAAATTTTAAATTATCCATTTTCCATTTCATTTTGAATTATCTTTAACCCCAAATTCTCTCACTATGCAATTGATCCTTAATCAGCAGCAAATTCAACAAAAAATGATGCGTTTGGCGCACGAGGTTCTCGAAAATACTTATGGCACCGAACATTTGTTCATTGGCGGAATTGTTGGAAACGGTGAAGTATTCGCGCAACAACTGACCGATTTGCTAAAGTCCAACGGTGAGCAGAAAGTGACTTCCTTTAAAATCGATTTGCATAAAGATGAACCATTGAATCACGAGATCAATTGTTCAATCGATGTCAAGGAATTTGTTGGACAAACCGTTATTCTGGTAGATGATGTAATCAACTCTGGAACAACCATGCAATACGCAGTATTGAAAGTACTGGAGCAACCAGTTCGCAGTGTGAAAACATTGGCTTTGGTAGATCGAATGCACCGTCGTTACCCTATCAAATGTGATTTTGTTGGCGTAACGTTGAGTACAACACTGAAAGAAAGAGTTGAAGTCATTCCTTCGAATGGATCTTTAGAAGCGTTTCTTGTTTAAGTCAAAAAGTAAAAGTCAAAATGAATAGAGTAACCGAGTCATCTAGTAATCACCACGATCTTGAGTTAAAAACTACTAAAGAATTATTGGTAGGTATAAACAACGAAGACCAAACGGTTGCCATCGCTGTTGCACAAGAACTTGAGCAAATTGGAAAGTTGGTGGATGCGACGGTTGAACGCATGCAAAAAGGTGGTCGATTGTTTTATATGGGCGCCGGAACCAGCGGACGTTTGGGAATTGTTGACGCAAGTGAATGTCCACCAACCTTTGGTGTTCCACACGGTATGGTAATTGGAATTATTGCTGGAGGTGACAAAGCTATTCGTAAGGCAGTTGAATTTGCTGAAGACGACAAACAACAAGGCTGGAAAGATTTGTTGGAGTTCGATATCAACGAAAATGATGTGGTAGTTGGAATTGCAGCTTCAGGAACGACTCCATATGTACTAGGTGCTCTGGAAACAGCTAAATCGAAAGGAATTATCACAGGTGGAATTTCCTGTAATCCGGATTCACCATTAAGCAAATTAGCAGATATTGCGATTACTCCTGTGGTTGGACCAGAATTCGTAACAGGCTCCACACGAATGAAAAGCGGAACCGCTCAAAAGTTGGTGCTAAATATGCTTTCGACTGCCGTCATGATTCGTTTGGGACGTGTGAAAGGAAACAAAATGGTTGACATGCAGCTTTCTAATGAAAAATTGGTTGACCGTGGAACACGAATGGTAATGGATGAAACAGGATTGGATGAAAAAACCGCAAACGAATTGTTGCTAAAACACGGTTCTGTAAGAGCTGCTGTGGATTCATTAAATCCGGGAAAATGATCTTTGTAGGTCTCATAGCTTTACTGTTCTTTATTGCCAGGCACTTTATCGCCTGGCAAATAAATATGATAAGAATCCAGTTCCCTACATACTTATGGGTGCAGGAATAGCTATCGTATCCGTTGTTATCTCAATCTATTGCGTATTTTTTATTCTACTCAATTACTCTGTCGGTGATTGGGTATTTTTAGCGATTATATTAGGGTTCCTCACTTTCTGCATCGGAAGTGTTGTTGGTAGTTATAAATTGCTTGAAAGACGTTTTAAACAACAATCCAAACAAAATTCGAATCCTGATATTCTGGATCTTTAACTAACTTTATCGCACATTCTAAATTCAAAAACATGCTTGGACTTATCCCTCTCATCTTTATCGGTCGCTGGTACTATCAATTAGCTCATGAATACAACAAAAGCCGTTGGGGCATTGCCATCCTCGGTGTTGGAATTGCACTTTTCGCTCAAATCTTCTTTTTGTTCTTCGCTGGAGTAATTGCCGCAGCTACCAATAATTTACAATGGTTGGATGTCCCAATTGTTCTTACTTTATTAGCTATTGGATTTGCCGTAATCTGGGTGGTTATTACCTACTATCTTTTGAAGAGATCATGGACGAGAAAAGTGGATGCAGGAAAATCACATCCCAATCTTCTGGATTCTTAATTTCTCGTGATAACGCTACCCGTTCTTCTTTTTATTGCTACTTGGACTTTCTATCGATTGGCCTGGAGATACAATAGAAATGGATTTTCGTATGCGCTTCTTGGATTTTCGTTATTCACTCTTATCTTTTTAGCTTCAATTGCATTTCTCTCAGCTATTATCCATACAGTTAACCCTGGTATCTATGGTAGTTTTTTGAAGGCTTTTAAAACACTTCTGAAAGGATATTTTATCAATTCCAAAATGTTGTTTACGGAGCAACTATTTATTCTGACACCGTGTATCGTAATTTGTTCAATCGTTTATTTCATAAATTACCTTGGATATAGAAGAAAAGCTCTTTCAGGAACAGAATCAAAAAACTTACTCGATAGACTTCCTAAGTAAAAACTTCCGCCATGAAAAAGACCATCCAACTTCTACTGATCATAGTTGTTTTCTCTTCAACTAGAGCATTTGCCTGTTACAATGAATTTCAGTCCTTAAATAGTTCTGGAAAATTTCATATCGTTGATGAATATGAATTGGATTTCTACACCAATTTTGACAATTCGGTCATAAAAACGAAATTGAGTAAACTGGGAAAACAGTTGAAAAATAATCCTTCGTTGGAAGTTCTTTCTGATTATGCTCTTTATTTGGTTAGGGGCGGAAAAACCAAGGAAGCACTGTTCATTTTTGAAAAGCTCGCTGAAAAATTTCCTGAAGAATACGTAGTTATCGCCAATCTAGGAACCACTTACGAACTGAGTGGAAACGATGAAAAAGCTCTGGAATATATAAGGAAAGGACTTCAATTGAATCCGAAATCACATAACGGAAGTGAATGGATACATGTCAAACTTTTAGAACTGAAGATTGCGCAGAAGAAGAATCCAAATCTACTTCAGGGAAAGAGCTTACTGCAACTTACAACTAAGCAAAAATCAGATAACAAGGTTAGACTTCAGATTTTAGATCAATTGAAAGAGCGTTTCCGTTTTTGCGCTCCACCCGATGAAATAATGGCCGCTTTACTCATTGACTTGGGTGATTGTTATAAGGAACAGCTTTCATTCGAGCACGCAAAAGCTATTTATGAAGTCGCCAAAAAATATTACAAATCCACCAACTCTCTTTTGGATGGTCGAATTGAAGAGTGCAGAAGATTACGTGAACAAAATCACAATGTGAAACCTACAGTTGCCATTGAATACGTGCAACATGGAATGATTGAAAAAGTGGGTGGAGTTCCCTATACTAATCTGTTAATGACAAACGACAATAGTAAACAGGTAATTCATTGGTCGGATTATGAAACAGATCCGCAAACACTTTTGAGTTATGTTATTGTGTCAACTGGTTCAACTGAACAGAACTCGGTGAAAATCAGCAATAAACCACTTCCAAAACGAAGTGGCGATGCAGAAGGATCGTTCTTTTCAACCTTTAACGTTCTCATTGGTTTAAACGTTTTGGTTCTGTTGTTCATTATTGGATTATTCATTAGATCGCGAAGAAGGAACTAATTAATCCCTACCTTTGCACGCTGTTTTACGCAGGGTTTGTGCTCCGTATCGATAGTAAAGAACCGATATGAGTATAGATAACGAAAAGATTTCCCGATTACGTCCTTCACGACCAAAACCCATTTCAATAGAAATTGAGGCTTTAGAATACGCATCCCACATTCCAGTAGAAGAAGCTGTGAATGCTTTGGTAGATGGCAGTTCTGTAGTCATTGTCGATTATTATTCGAGTGGTTTGAACGTTCTTGAAGCGTTGAAAAAGAAACTTTCGAAGCGAAATAAAGACCTTTCATTTAAAGATCAACGCAACAGCAGAAATCAATACAGAACGATTTCGCATCGCTTGTTACTGGAAATTTCGCAACATAAGCTAACGGTTCGTAAAGCACCTTCGATTGGCTGGTTGAAGGAATTGTATCCTGAAACAGATTCGTTTTTCTTACCATTTCCGGAAGTTCAAGGCTTAAACAGTTCTTGGCAGTGGCATGAAAAAGGAATTGCAATACCGAAGTTGAACAAAAAGCTTCATCCGTACTACGGAACCTACTTCCCTACTCGCTTTGAACACATTGAACTGTTCGACAAATTTCTAGGTCAATACAAAGGCAACAAACAACAAGTTATTGATATTGGAATTGGCAGTGGAGTTTTGAGCTTATTGATGCAAGATTACGGTTTCAATGACATTACAGGAACTGATTCCAATCCGAATGCATTGATTGGCGTTCATAAACTTCAACAGTCTTCAAAAACTGAATTTCCGATTAAATTGCGTCACGGTGATTTGTTCACCAATAGTAACAAAACCTTCGATCTGATTGTTTTCAATCCACCTTGGGTTCCTGTGAACCGACAAACGAAAGGAATTGATGCAGCAATCTATTATGACGAGCAATTGTTCCCGAAATTCTTTTCTCAAGCAAGCACGTATTTGCGAGATAAGGGTCAATTGGTACTGATCTTTTCTAACCTTGGACAATTAATGAATCCTGGAACCATTCATCCCATCGAACATGAACTTAAAACGAACAATCGATTTAAGAAAGTGGATTTGATGAAAATGAAAGTTGAAAAACAAAGCGACAAAACTAAAAGAACAGCATTATCTAGGGATGAAGAAATGGTTGAACTTTGGGTACTAGAAGGAAAAAGCTAAGCCTACTTCTCAAATAAATGATCGAAGATTTGATGATCACCTTCAGATAACTCCAGATCCCTGCGCTTCATCATTGCGTTTGCAGCATCTTTGGCTCTTTTCAAATCGAACTTCTCGAAACCTTCGCTTCCACCCCATGAAAAAGAGGGAATGAATTTTTTAGGAAATCCACCACCAAAAATATTGCTGGAAACTCCAACAACCGTAGCCGTATTGAACATGGTGTTGATAGCACATTTACTATGATCACCCATACAAACGCCCATGAACTGCAGTCCAGTTTCTACTTCGTTGCTTTCTTCGTATGACCATGAACGAATCAACGAATAATTATTCTTCAAATTTGAAGTATTGGAATCTGCTCCAAAATTACACCACTCACCTATCACAGAATTTCCTAAAAATCCATCATGACCTTTATTCGAATACGCCTGAAAAACACAATTGGAAATTTCACCTCCCACTTTACAGTAAGGACCAATAGTTGTAGCTCCATATATTTTCGAACCCATTTTTACGCCAGCATTTTCGCATAATGCAAATGGACCACGAATCAACGAACCTTCCATTACTTCAGCATTCTCACCAATGTATATTGGTCCGCCAGTGGTGTTCAATGTCGCACCTTCCACAACCGCTCCTTCCTCCAGAAAGATCAGGGATGGATCTCCAATTACCAGGTTTGTTTCCGAAAGCGGTTCAGATTCCATTCCGCCGGTAAGCAAGAAATAATCCGCAACCAACACTTCATCGTTTCTTTGAAACAAATCCCAGCGTTGAATTAGTTCAATTGGATGCTCATCTGTAAACCTTATTTGTTCAGTAGCTTTACCTCGACGAGCAATCCATGTATCACTGGAAACCAGCACCTGATTATCTTCCAACAAAACAACAGCCGCCGCAACAACCTCAGTTGGAATAATTGCCGCATTTACTTCAACAGTATGCTCACCATCAATTCTGGGAAACTTCTTCGACAAGTATTCTTCTGTTTGAAACGAAATGGTTGCTTCTGGAATCCAGCTTTCCCAACGCTCAGCATTGGTCATAATTCCCCAGCGTAAATCGCCCACTGGTCGAGTTAACGTTAGTGGTGCAAATCGCAAATGCAAACCGTTGTCGTGAAGAATGATGTTCATAGATTAAAATTATGAATTATCAGTGATTTAATTATCAAGTACACTAGCATCTTGAGAATTAATAATTGCCAGTTTCGAATGTTCTAGAGTTTCGGGTTCTGTATCCGGTTTAGAAACAAAATAAAGTCCAACAAACGTTAACAATCCATTCAAAATCAACATTTCATTTCCAAATTTATATCCGCCCTTGAACTTTCCATCCGGCTGTAAAACTCCTCCTGTCCACAACTGAGAATGAGTACCGATATAGTAACAGATACATGGAATCAAAATACATACAAACGGAACCATAATTTCTTTCAATTTGCGCTTAGAAAATAAGCCGAAAGCGAATAAGCCGAGTAACGGACCGTAAGTATAACCAGCCAATTCAAGAATTAATCCAATGAGATTGGTTTTAGGGTTTGCATGAACATACGCACGTGTTGCCATAATAATTAAGAGGAATAACAACGAGAATCCGATATGAACGTACAACTTGTATCGCTGTTTTTCTTTCTCTTCGCGTTTATGGAAATTCAAAAAGTCGATACAAAAACCTGTAGTTAACGCTGCCAAAGCACTATCAGCTGAAGCGTACGACGACGCCGTAATTCCTAACAAGAAGAAAATTCCAGCTATGGTTCCAAACTTATTCAATGCTAAATAAGGGAAAGCGTGATCTGCAGCTTCAGGAAGAGTAACTCCCTTGCTGCTGGAGTAAACGTAAAGTGCTCCACCAAGAAGTAAAAACAAGAAGTTGGTAATTACCAAAACTACTGTAAACGAATACATGTTTTTCTTCGCTTCTTTAATCGATTTACAGCTCAAGTTTTTCTGCATCAAATCCTGATCTAAACCTGTCATTGCAATAGCAAGGAACATTCCACCGAAGAACATTTTAGGAAAGAAATTAGTAGCATTCGGATCATCGAAGAAGAATATCTGGGTCATTGAATTTCCTGCTGGTGTTTTTGCAGCAGTAATTTTATCGTACAACCCAACAAATCCAACATCCATAGAATTTGCGATGATGATCGTACAGATTACAACTGCCGAAATCAGGAAAATCGTCTGAAAAGAATCAGTAATAACAATAGTTTTGATTCCACCTTTGAACGTATAAATCCAAATAAGAATTATGGTTATTAACGCGGTCATGAAATAAGATACTCCTAAATCCTTGAAAAGGAACATGTGCAGTACCTCAGTAGCCAAAAACAAACGGGTTGCTGAACCAACGGTGCGGGAGAGAATAAAAAATCCAGCTCCCGTCTTATAACTGACAATTCCAAAACGCTTATTCAGATATTCATAGATAGAAATAACATTCAAACGGTAATACAAAGGCATGAGCACCTGGGCAATGACCACATAGCCGAGAATATATCCGATTACCACCTGAAAATAACCCATTGCCTGAGCGCCAACTTGTCCGGGCACAGAAATGAATGTTACTCCGGAAAGTGATGTTCCAATCATTCCGAAAGCCACCAAATACCACGAACTTTGTCTGTTACCGGTAAAAAAACTATCTGAATCTGCATTTCGGGAAGTGTAAAACGAAATCGCGATTAAAACCGCAAAGTACAGGATTAAGATTGTTGCAATGAGAGTTGTGCTCATAAGTCAATTTATTTATTGGAATAGTAAGAAACCGAAACTTTTCGATTCTTAAACTTCACCGTTTTGTTCTTATCGTTTAGGAAATAAAGCAAGAATAAATTATTGTTATTCAGAGTTTTAATCGGATCGATAGCCAAATTATAACTATAACTGATCGTATTCCATTGGTTTGCTTTAAACTCTCCAACCAGTTCAGCATTTCTATAATTAGAATAATACAAAGGACCTTTTCTTTCGTGGTTCTGGTAGATATCTGTCACCAACTGTGGAACTTTGGTTAAGTCTTCTTTCGACTTCAAAAATACAGAAACGGTCACTTCCACTTTCGCCATTTTAGCTGAAGCAGGAAAATTCTTTTTCTCTAGCAAAATGTGATACGTTTCATTCCAATCATCCGTCTTTACCAGACTTTTCTTACCGAATTCACGCCAACCAATCTTTGAAAAATACTTGTCTTCCAACATCTTTGGAAGAATATGATTTTGAGTAATAACGTATCGTGAAAACAATTGATACAGGTGCGCCTGCTGTTTGAAATAAGCATCGCGTTTTGCATCGTTAAGCTGTGTCATTCGCAACTGCTTGTCAATTGAATAACTCACTTCACCAAAATAACCTTGTCCGTTCTGATAAACGTCTTCATTTTTATATCCCATTCCGGTAAAAACGAACGACCTGTTCATATCCATTCCAGGTTTCAAATTCAGTTCCTTTCCTGTAAATGGGAACAATTCCGGCAATTTCAATCCATGAACTTTCTTCAGGTAGTTCACTAAACTAGGAGCAATATCCAAATGACTCACAAAGTTCTTTACCGTTTTCTTCTGCTTTAAAAGAGGTGAATAAACTACTAAGGGAACGTGGTAATAAGACAATTGATTTTCATGCTTAAGTTCTGAACCATGATCACCCATGATGAAGTAAATGGTGTTTTTGAACTCCGGTTTTTTCTTTTGGGCAGCAAAATATTTCTTCAACTGATCATCAGTATAGGAAAACGATCCCACCTCCATCGCATTGTTCAAAAGATATTCCTTCGCTTGAGGATTTTTGATAGAATTTGCTTTTTTGAGTAGTTTTTTTGTGTAATACTCGCTGTTTGGATAAACAAAAGGCTCATGTGTACTGCATGTCAGAAAAACATCAAAAAACGGTTTTCTTTCCTTATTCAATAGTTTTTCATCCAGTTTAGCCTGTTCAAAAACAGCTCCATCAGGAAATCCCCATGGTGAGTTTAGTGCTGCCTTTTCCTTTTCGAATTTTGGATCCCAATTGTTTACCAGATAGTCGGTTTCCTGATGATTCATGAATTTACGCATGTTCAGAAATTCCAGATAAACGCCACAGTAAAAACGGGAATAATAACTTCCTTTCAGCAATTTTGGCAAGGTCCAATGCAATGGATATGAAATTTCCTGAAAAGTACTTCCATCCGGTGCAATTGGTAAAGACCCAAGCACGGCTGGTAACGCATTTTGAGTTCGTTTTGCAGTAGAAAAACAATTTTTAAAGTACAATGAGTTCTTCGATAAGGAATCCATAAACGGCATTGGTGATCCACTTTCCTTACCTTCTTTTCCAATCAGATCCGCAGAAAAACTTTCTACAATGATGATTACAATATTTGGCGGTCCATCCGACTTATTCAATACTTTTTCCAGGGAACTTTCATCATCTAAACCATGTACGCATGGATACTTTGAATCGCGGAGATTGCTTGTGTAAAATTCAGGTGACAACGCTTCGTAATCAGAAGGACGAATGGTTCCTTTTACAGGTTTGGTGAAAGCGTAATCCAAACTTTTATCTAAAAAATAAATGGTTTTATTCACCATTACTTTCTCGCTCTGCGGATTCTTCTTATTCGAAATGGCACTTACAGGCAGTACAATCCAGGTAATGATCGAAATGATAAACAAGGCATTTCGAAGTCGTTTTTTCGTATTCCATTTGGTGCGCTTCAGTCGTTTTCCCAGAAAAATATAGACAATGAAAAATAAGATAACAAGAGCTACAGATAAAACCGTAATTCTACTTTCGAGCCCAATAATTATTTGAAGTTCTGTTAATGAGAAGGTATAAATGGAACCGTCAAGCGGAATGTTCATTTTGAAGAAATAGGCCTCCAAACTAGCATGTGTTGCAATTGCCAGTAAAACGAAAAAAGGCGTAATCCATTTTTGTTTCCATCTGTTAAACAAGGATTGCAGAACAGCACAAACAATCCAAAGCAAGAAAACAAAATAGAGATCTAATAAAAAACCTACTAAACAGTCTTTCAAAGAAATTAAGGCAAATACTTCGCGTTCCGACAAAACAATATACTCAACAACACGAACTACGAAAAAGTAGAAAACCAGAACAAAAATCCAGTTTCTAATTTCCCAGAATGTACTTAGTAGATTTTGATATACGTTTGCAAAAAGTGCCTTCATCCCAATAAAAATCAACTTTTAGGTATCGAAATTACTGTTTCTGAATCAATAACCCGAGGTGAATTCTTCATTTTGTAATAGAGGTAAAGAAAACCTTTCTTCATTTTCTTTTCCTTTGATAATTGCGCAGCATCAAAAATGACAACGTACCTGTAGGTAGAAAATTTGCTTTGCTGAGCAACTTTAACCGGGCGAATCATACGATAAACAGTAAGCTTGCGATTCATTTTGTTCATGATCGATTTACTTATCACAAGATCGGGCAAAGAATCAGCACTTCTTGTACGCGAATTTTCGACATTGATTTGAACTGTTATCTTCAGTTTTTGCTTCTTCAAAGACTTTGAATCCATTTCTCCGATTTGGGCAATTTCTCTGAATTCAAAATCTCTATTGATCTCCCTTTTTGTCTTCAGGACATCTTTCCAGTTGATGCTTTCATAGAACTCGGAATAATCTTCATTTGGGATCAAATGGTTTCCAAATAGAACATACTGACTAAATTTCTTATACAAATCCTTCTGTTCATTTATTTCTTTCAGTAAAGCAGCATTCTGAATTTTCCTTAGTCCAAAATCTTTGTTCAGGCTGTACAATTGATGATCTAACAAAAATGTATTCTTGAAACAAACATCTTTCATCTTCAGTTGATCGGTAGTAAACACAAAAGAGCGCTTCACATCAGACTCATTCAACAACAATTGTTTCCCCATGAAGGCAACAGACTCAGGAAGTTTAATTCCATATTGCTGCTTCATTAATGCGTAAATACTAGGCGCAATGTCCAAATGAGAAACAATAGATTCTATTTTCTTAGGTTGTTTCAATAAAGACGAATAGATCATGATCGGCACGTGGTATTTTGACAAGGCACTTCTATTCCACAGTTCAGAACCATGATCGCCTGTCACAACAAAAATTGTGTTCTTGAAATCCGGTCGTTCAGCAAATTTTCCAAAATAATGTTTCAGCTGTTCGTCCAGATAAGCGTATGAAGCAAATTTCTCCGCATTCGCTTCTATTTCTTTTGTGAACTTATTTTTTTTCGCACTCGAAAGATTGTCAAGTAAACGTCTGGTGTACTTTTCCTTGTTCGGGTAAACATAAGGATCATGCGTACTTATCGTCAGCATTACATCGAAAAAAGGTTTTCCTTTCACTTTCTTAATTTCACTCAGATGATTGTCAAACAAAACTCCATCCGGAACGCCCCATGGCGAATTCAATTTCTCGGCTTCCTGAGTTGCTTTTTTACTCCATTTTCCTGACAAACGCTTTACCGAATGCTCATTCATGAAGCCGCGCATATTCATATATTCCAGCTGAACACCACAATAAAATCCGGTAGAATATTCTTTCTTCAATAACCCCTGAATGGAATAATGATTGGGATATTCCATTTGCTGGAATACTACACCATCTGCAACATTCGGAACAGAACACAAGGTGGAAGGCAACACATTTTGTGTTCGCTGCGAAGTTGACAAGGCATTGGGATAATACAAGGATTGTCCAGACAACGAATCCAGAAATGGCATGAAATGTCCAGTCAACTTGGCTCTATCGCCTACAAAATCCGAAGACAATCCTTCAACGATGATATAAACGATATTCGGTGTTGAATCAGCTTTGTTCAATACTTGCGCTAAATTGGATTCGTGATGTTTCGTCCAAAAAAGCGGGTAATCTGAAGCGTTTAAATCGCCATTGGTGAAACTTGGATCCAAAGCTTCAAAATCTGAAGGAAGTATCTTTTCGAATTGTGCATTCTCCTTTTTAGTTAACGATGAATGCAAAAGCAATAAAGTCACGTTCGATTCCACCCCAAGTTCATTCGCCGCAACTTCTTTGTTTGAATTGTAAAGTGGAAGAAACATCCATGCCAAAGCTCCCAAAACAATCGCAAAATAACTTTGAGAAAGTACATAATTGTTCTTCCCTTTATTCAGCTTTCTGAAAACGAGAATGAACAAGATCAGGATGCCAAGCAGTCCTAAAATGGTCAAAAGGGTAAATCGCTCGCTAAGCCCAACTGTTTTCTGCAATTCACCAAAAGAGAAGTTAAAAATACTGGCGTCAACAATCTGATGAACTGTTAGAAAGTACTCGTTCAGACCGATCTGCAAAAACAGCATTAATGTGTAAACTGCAAATACAAGGACTTTCGACGTGCGAACATGAAGTGTGTAGATGATTCGACCAATAACATAGACCGGGAAACCGATAATGAGCAAAAACCACAGATCTTCTCCAAATCCTTGTAAAATATCCAGAAATCCGAACTCCACATCGTCAGCCATCAACCGGATAATTGTAGCCAAACGCACTGCAAAAAGTACAGTAAAACTGGCAACTACTACATTTCGGATGAAAAATAGAAAGGAAATGGATTTCGACATATTGTTAATAGATTGGGCGACCAATGCAAACCGTAAATCTACGAAAAAACAGACTCGTCTGTCCACGACCTTGATTTCAAATTCACATTCTGGTTACTATTTTTTAACATAAGCCACAACTGGAATTCATCATCGAAAAGAAACCATTTCCTTAAAAATTAAACTTACTTTGTAACTTATTCCAACGATTTCTGTCGTACTAAAAAACAGAATGAGACTAATATTACTTTTTACCCTACTCGTACTTCCCGTTTTCTCGCAGGCTCAGGTTCTGAAGGGAGTGATTTATGACGACGACGGTTTTACAGTTCCATTCGCCCGCATTGGTATTAAAAACAGCACTTACGCTACTTTGGCAAACGGTGAAGGCAAATACCAGCTTCAATTAAAAGCCGGAACTCACATTCTTGAGATCAGCGCTTCCACTTTCGAAAAGAAAACAGATACCATTCAAATAGATGCAAATGGTCTGGTAAAAGATTTCAAATTGAGTACTGAAGGAAAAATGCTTCAGGAAACTGAAATTACAGCAAAGTCGCGCAGAGATTTGGCAAAAGAGATCATGCAAAAAGTAATTGATCAACGAAAAGACTGGGAAAAGGGATTGGAGAACTACGATTGTTATCTCTATGCATTTACAGGAATAGAATTGGAAGTTCGAGATTCCATTGAGCGCGACAGTGTTGTTTCTAAGAAGAAAATGAACATCGCTGAATTGTATACGCACTCCTTTGTAAAAAACGGAAGCATTTACAAAGACAGTATTCTTGGCAATTTAGACCTTTCTGACAAAGCAACTTACGACAATGTGGTGAGCGTTCAGGTAAGTATGGGCGACGAAAGTTTACAAACCAGAAACGCTCCTGAAACCAATCCATATTTATTTGTTCAGGGATTAAAAACCGCCGACATCAATCTTTTTGGAAACCAACTCAACAAAGAAGAACTCAGTTTCCGACCCTTGATCTCACCTCTCGCTTACAACGCATTCGTTTACTACATTTTTAATCTTGATGGAACATTTTTCGATGAACACGGCAGAGAAATAAACAAAATAACCGTTACTCCAAGGTTTAGAGAAGAATCGCTTTACAGTGGAATGTTGTACGTTTCCAACGACAATTTTCACGTGCTTTCAGCGGATCTGCAAATCAATAAAGCCGCGCTGAGTTATTTTAAAGAGCTCCATATTCTAACAGATTATACCGAAGACGGAAACAAACTTTACCCCAATAGACGCGAATATAATTATGTGATCAAGGAAGGGAAAGACAAATACAACGGTCAAATACGCTCAACTTTCACCAACTATCAATTTCGTGAAGCACAAGTAAAATCCAACTTTTGGTTGTCAGAACAAATTGATCATCCGGAAGCTTACGATAGAGACAGCTTGTATTGGGAAAATCTTCGTCCGTTTAACCTGAAAGAAGAAGAGATCAAGTTCATTCACGAACAGGACAGTATTAAAGCCTACTACCAAAGCGAGGAATATTTGAAAGAGCGGGACAGTACTTACAATACCTTGAACGTTTGGGATTTTCTTTTCAATGGCGTTGGATTCAGAAACACCTTCAAAAAGCAGGAAATTTATATTGCAGGATTAATCAATCAAGTGGTTCCGTTTGGAGTTGGAGGTTATCGTCATCGTTTAAGCGGTTCCTATTCCAAAGGATTCAAGAATGGAATGCGTTTCGAGATTAGTCCTACTATTGATTATGGTTTTTACAACAAGGATTTGAAAGGAGAGGTTGAAGTTGACTGGCTCTACAATCCGATGCGTTTTTCACGAATTCACGTCATGGGTGGCGACATTTATGATTTGGTTACGAATTACCAAAGTATCCAGGGAACATTTGCTCCTGCCAATCGTGTGCGAAATAAAAAGTTTGAAGTCTCGCATTCTTTTGAATTGTACAACGGATTTTACTTAAAAACAGGTGTTTTCTATTCACAGCGCGGTAGTATCTCCGGAATCAAATATCCAAGTTGGGTTGATTATTTTGGGAACTTCTCTACTCCAACAGCATTCGACGATTACAACGTATTGGTCACCGAAATAGGAATGGAATATCATTTCAGACAGAAATACATGATTCAGCGCAAACAGAAAATTATTACCGCTGATAAATGGCCGGTTCTGAATTTAACTTATAAAAAAGGAATTCCAGGTTTGTTCGGTGGACAATCCAACTTTGATTTCATGGAATTACGCGTGAAAGACGATATTTATTTGGGAACTTTTGGAAATTCACAATTCAAGTTTACAGCCGGAAGTTTCTTACACAAGAAAGATTTACGCCTAATCGAATATAAATACTTCAGAACTTCCGACTTCCTGTTCTCTAATCCATTGAACTCGCAGCAATTGTTAGACACCTTGTTGAGTACTTCCAACAATTACCTGCAATTCAACTTCATCCATCACTTTGAAGGATTCTTCCTGAACAAAGTTTGGTTATTGAATCGTTTAAAACTGGAAGAGACCGTTGGCGGAAGTTTCCTTGGAATTCCAAATGCAGGCTTCGCGCAAGCAGAATTGTATGTTGGTTTAGAACGAAAGATCCGAATCAGAAAGCAAATCTTTAAAGTGGGCGTTTACGCAGTAACAGCAGACAATTCTTTTGACAGCATGAAGTTCACCTACAAGTTTGGGATTAACTTCTACGATAGCTTCTATAAGAAGTGGGACTACTAGATAGACTAAAAGACGCTAGACAAAAGACTGAAGACGATAGACTCATTTTTTGTTTGATTGAGAAGTTAACCTCTCCCCTTGAGGGGAGATTGAGAGGGGTGGTTCCTAAAGAGAATAAAATCATCTTCTCACTTTTCCAATAAAATATATGTATTTAACTTGCGTTCTAGTTCCACTAAACAACTACACTTTTGACCTATGGAAACCAATTCAAATCAATTCTCTTATCGTTCAACAATTAATTCGTTTACTAGAAAACTCTTCTTGTTCGTTTTCATTGGTTACGGTTTGATTACAACAACTGCTTTTGGACAAAATACCTCGATTTATTTTAAAAGTGATAAAAGTAATCTGGACGAAAAGGCCACAGCAAATCTAGATGCAATTCTGAAATTCATTTCCAAACATCCAGGTGGGCAATTGATCATTAGCGGTCATACAGACAGTGATGCAGATGAAAGGTATAACAACGAGTTATCTCAAAAAAGGGTGAATTCAGTTATCGCTTATCTTAAATCACATGCAAACGAAAAACTACCTGAAATCGATCGCTCAGCTTTAGGCGAATCAAAACCAGTATCTTCCAATGCTACCGAAGCTGAAAAAGCCTTCAACCGAAGAGTTGAAATCAGTTACATTTATGTCGATCAACCAGTTGCAAAAGAAGAACTAAAAAAAGGCGACATCAAGGACTTGTACGCACTTCTTCTCCCTGAATTCGATGAACATTGCATTGATAACACGCGTGACACATTTCTCGTTTGTGCAAAAGGAACTATACTGAGTATTCCCGCGGATGCGTTTACCAGAACAACAGCAGGTTGTGTGAACATTTCCGTTCGAGAAGCATTATCAAAATCAGACATGTTACTTCAAAATTTGAATACACAAGGAGATCAGGGACTTTTAATTAGCGGTGGAATGCTGGAAATTAAAGCATCAGATGATAAAGGAGAGCTGATTTTGAAACGTGATAAGAAATTGATTGGATTACTACCAACAGACAACGTTCTTGAGAACGCAAATGCATATTACGGAACGCGAGATAATACACACCAACAGAACATTAACTGGCACTTACCAAAGGGTACTCTTCAAAATACGGCGATTTTACCTTTTGACTATTGGATGAGTTGTTGGCAATCAACAGTAAGCAACAATTTATACTGTGAGCGCTGCAATATCTTTTGCAGAATCGGTAGAATTGATGAAGGAATTGCTGGAATTACTGATAGTGCTACTCACATATCAAACAAGGAATTTCGGAATTGTCAATATGAAAGACGTCATGGAAGAGCAAATAAGAAAACAACCTATTTCCCACCGTATTGTTATCAAGTTACTTCTCAGCTACAGTCGCTAGGAATAATCCCTGATTCAGCTTATTTCATGAACATTTACGGGAAGTTTATGAAAGAAAACGGGATCAAAACGATTGCTGAGGCCATTGAATCACTCAATAAAAATGAAAAAGAGCGTGAAAAAATCAATCGTGAAATGACAAAAGAATTCATGCGAAAAGATTCCATTCGTCGTGTTGGATATAATGCGATTGGAATTGCAGAATTTGGTAATATCAATTTTGATTATTTCCTGGATAAAAAGGACATTGATCAGCTGATGAAAGTGAAAACTGATCTTCCGTACGACCAAGATGTTGATTGTAAGCTCATCTTTACTGAGATCAACTCGATCATGTATGGCTATTCGTCAGAAGACAAGATTTTTTATTTCGACGGTATTCCAATTGGCGAAACGGTCTGGCTAATGGCACTCAAATTTGACGGTAGGCAACCGTACCTATTTCTAAAGCAAATGAAAACAGGAGAACCAGTACCCCCCATTGTTTTTGAAGCACTATCTATTGAACAGATTAAGGAAAAAATGAAGAGTGTTGATTTGTAAATTCGGCATTGAACGCTTTATTTCTCTTAAACGTTCTATCCAGTTTAGACATTAATTGGATCAACTTCTACGATAGTTTCTATAAGAAGTGGGATTACTAGATAGACTAAAAGACGCTAGACAAAAGATTAAAGACTCAATTGGAGTTAGAACCAAGGTCAGAGTCTCCCTCCATTGAGAGAGGACATCACATTTTTTCCGTGCGCGTCTGTAGGATTAAATTCCTCCACGTTCTTCAGCGCACCTCTGCGGGAGATCTAGAAAACAAAAAAGGGAATCCGCGGCGGACTCCCTCTTTATATCTCTAAGAATTTCTCTTAAGCGTTTGCCAATTCAACAAACTCGTCGTAAGAAACTTCTTTAGTGTTTAATTTTACAGTGTTCTTAAAGAACGTTGTCAATTTCGCTTCAGCCATCATATCGTAAATACGATTTGCTTCCTCACGGTTACCCAATGCCTGAGCAGCAGCTTGCGCTAGAACTGTATCTTCAGGAGTTGGAATTCCGTATTGTGCATATTGATTTGCAACCAATCCTTTTGTGAACTCCAATACTTCAGCCTGATCCAATTTGATATCATTTGCCTTGAAGATGTGTCCTTGAATCAACTGCCATTTCAAATCTTTCGCATACTGATCGTAATCAGCTTCAACTTGTTCAATTGAAATTGGTTTCTCGTTTGACAATTGAATCCAACGCTTCAAGAAATCGTTTGGCAATGCAACAGGTGTTTTCTCAACCAAGTCACGGTAAACCTCACGTGTCAACAAACGATCTGAATCGTTCGCAAACATATTCTCTAAATCTGCTGCGATACGCTCACGCAACGCTTTCTCTGAATCGATAGTTCCTTCGCCGAACAATTTGTCGAATAACTCTTGATTCAATTCAGACATTTCCATGCGCTTGATATCGTTGATTGTCATTTTGTAAGAATCAGAATGATTTCCTAATTCCTCAACTTTAACACCTAACATCGACGCTTTGTCTTGATCTCCTTTAGAAAGTTTTGAAGCGCTTACAACAACTTCATCACCTTTTTTCTTTCCAACCAATGCTTTTTTAGCAGCCTTATCTTCAACAAACTCCAAAGAAGTAGTTGAAGAATGAAGAATTCCTCCTTCTTTGATTGATCCGTCTTCATTCAACTCAACGAATTGAGCCAAAATCATGTCTTTATCTCCAACCTCATCAACAGAAACCAATTTCCCGTATCTACGACGGATATCATCGATTTGTTTGTCAACTAACGCTTTGTCAATTTTCACTTTAACGTAATCGTACTTCGATTTTGCGTTAAGTTCTAAGTTAATCGCTGGTGCAAAACCAATTTCGTATACAAACTCGAAATCTCCGGGATTGTCGAAATCACCTTTTACTTCAATATCTTGTTTTGGAATTGGATTTCCTAGAATCTCTAGTTTCGCTTCCTGAATGTGTTGGTACAATGCATCAGAAACCAATTTATTCATTTCTTCAGCAAGTACAGGCTTACCATATTGTTTTTGAATAAGTCCCATTGGAACTTTACCCGGACGAAATCCAGGAATTTTAGCTTGCTTACGGTATTTTTCCAAAGAAGCACTAACCTTTCCCTGGTAATCAGCTGGAGAAACAGTTACTGTTAGCAATCCTGTTTCCGCATTCACATCTTGACGTACTACGTTCATTCTGCTTTTCTTAATTAGTTTAAACAAAAAATGGTCTTCAACACCTGAAAACCATTCTATGTGCGGATGGAGGGACTCGAACCCGCATACCTCTCGGCACTAGATCCTAAGTCTAGCGTGTCTACCAATTTCACCACATCCGCATATTTAAGTCGTACAGTGTACGATTTAATTCTATTTCAATTTCAAGATTTCGTTAAATCCTGCCCTTATGGGGACACAAAAGTAGGGATTTTCTGAAGAAATGCAAACCTGATTTCATTTTTTTTGTTTTTTTTCAAATGAAGCAGTTCTAACCAACTGTGAATGAGCTTTTGAAAAAGCGCAAAAGTGTTTTAGTTTTAATCTTAGATTTGTTTCAATACTATCTATTATGAAAAGAAAACTTGGCTTATTGCTACTATTCACCCTCGTCATCTCAGCTTTACAGGCTCAGACAAACAAGGCAACCATTTCTTACGATTTGAAAAGAACTTTTACCGCAAACAACGCTTCTGTTGGCGGCGATTTGGTGATTACCAGAGAAACTCCGCTTTCTGTTCCTGTTTGTACTCCAGAAAATCAAACAACACAAACCATTTACAACGGAAAATCATTGGCAAATGCATTTTTAAATGTCGACAATTCAACTGGACTAGGATGTGTAACCATCACCGTTAGTTCAAACGTAGGCAGTACAAAACAAACCATACCAGCTGGCGGCGTGAGCGGTGTGCTTAGTTTTTCAAACGTGCAAAAAGTGATAATCACTATTGATCAAAAAACCAATGATGTATTTCCGGAAACGGTAACTGCTAAGGGAAATGTAGATTTTTGGTTCTAATTAGAGAATAGAAAACAGAAAATAGAGAACAGGTATTTGGATTTCCTGTTCTCTATTTTCTAATCTCTGTTTTCTATATTGTTTTTTATCAACGCTTCAACTATCGGTTTACCCGTCATGGTATTTGGACGTTAAAACCTTCGTCTCACATAAGATAAGTTCATCACTAAGTATTTTTACTTATCAACACCTAGATAATTATCATTAATCTCTCACGATAAGCATCTAAATACGACTATTCAATCTCATGCTTTCAATAGTTTTGAAATCAATAATGAATGATAACTAATTCATTTATAGATAAATATACGGCTGAAATGTGACTTAATTGGAAAGATCGTTGTGAAAGAGATTAACTAACAAATTAATATAAAACGCTTCCCTTTTCGCAGATAATCTGAGTTACTCGGGAAAAAAATAATAATAGTGTAATGGTTAGGTGTTAGGTCGGAAATCGTGGGATAAATTCCACGATTTCTTTATTTACGCAAACTCGTAAAATGAAAATGACAATACCCTATCTGCTATTCTTGAATCTAAATCAAATCCCTTCGAATAAATCGATAACTTTGGTGACTTTTATTTGATAAAAATTATCATAATAGTTAATTTAAGTAACTTAATAACGATCTTTTTTCAGATTTAACCCTATTCTATGAATTATGAACCAATCAACAATTTAATGGCTGAGCAGATACGAATCGTAATAGTAGATGATCACAACTTAATTATTGAAGCCTGGACGGCACTTCTAAGTCTTGAAGAGAACATAATAGTTGTTGGTAACGCATCTAGTGCTGAAGAAGCATTACAATTATGCCTTGAATGTTCGCCTGATGTTGTATTAATGGATATCAATTTAAAAGAAAGTAACGGTTTGGATGCCACTGAAATGATTTGCAATAGAGTTGCAAAAGTTAAAGTTATTGGATTGTCTTTACATGATGATATTTCGATCGTTAAGAATTTGATTAAGAAAGGAGCAACAGGTTATTTGAGCAAAAACTCATCCAAGTCAGAATTGATCGAAGCTATAAATTCCGTAATGTCTGGTGTCATTTATTTGGGTGAAAACATCAGGAATAAATTGCTTTTAGAAACACTTGTTCCCGTAAACAATGAAACGAACACCAATAAAGGGCTAACAATCAGAGAAATAGAAGTATTGGTTCATATTTCCAATGGTTTAACTTCAAAACAAATTGCTGAAAACATGTTTGTTTCGACAAGAACGATAGAAACACATAGATATAATATACTTAAGAAATTGAAATTACAAAATGCAGCACAGCTGAGTAGTTGGGCTCGGGAGCATGGGTATTTCTAATTCGTTTATTCTTTGGATAACTCAAAATAAGTTAATTTAGAGTCACTATTACAATTTTAAAAACATAAATTCACTCATTCACTGATTCGCTCATTCAAATTCACATTTTTTTCAAAATTATAGTACGAATTCGATTTAATAAATTCATTTCGATCATCAGTTAATAACGAATTGATTTCACATCCTTTTTTAAAAAATGAAATCTAAAACCTTACTATGACAAAAAAACAATTATCAAATCTAGCATTAGATCAAAGTAAGGACCTGATTTGGATAATAAGCAAGGACTTCCTGCTGATGTATGGTAACAGCGCATATTTCAGTTTTATGAAAGATGCTTTTGGAATAGAAAAAAAACTAAACGAATCTGTCTTCATCGACGCCTTTGGAAAGGCAGATGTTGAAAAGTGGAAATCCAATTATAGTCGAGCTCTAAAAGGTGAGTGTTTTGAAATTGAAGAAAGTCACTCACTTCCCGAGTCGCATGAAGTTCATTATTCTCAAACATCTTTTCTGCCTTTATTGGGAGAGAAAAATGAAGTTATCGCTGTATCCTGCCAATCTAGAAATATTACCCGAATAGTAAAACTAAATCTGGCAACGAATAAACTGTTGGACACGGCATTGGATGTTTTTTGTTCTATTGATGAGGAGGGTAACCTTGTTCATGTTAGTGCTGCTGCATTAATGCACTGGGGCTATACGTCAGAAGAGTTAGTTGGTAAACCTTACATCAGTTTTGTTCTGGAAGAAGATATTCCAAAGACAAATCAAATTACTGCAGATATTATCAGTGGAAAAGATGTGAATCTTTTTAGTAATCGCTGCAGGAAAAAAGATGGTGGTATTGCCTATAATTTATGGTCGGCTCGATGGGACAATGCATCAAAATTAATGTATTGTGTTGCAAGAGATGGTAAAGAGAAACTAGAGCAAGAGCAGAAAATCCAGCAAAGTGAGCAACGTTTTAAAGCTTTAGTACAGGAAGGTGCTGATTTGATTGGAATATTGGACGCAGATGGAAATTACATGTATGTAAGCCCAACAAGCACGAGTATTCTTGGTATTAAACCAGAAGAATTCATTGGTAAAAAGGCTCTTGAATTCATACACCACGATGATACCGAAAGGGTATTAGCATGTTTGCAACGAATAACAACTGAAAAAAAAGTTAGTGTCAAACCTTTTCGGTTTAGAAACGAACAGAATGAATGGCGATGGGTGGAGACTGTCTTGACAAATATGCTGGATAACCCTGCCGTGGGTGGTATTGTCGCCAATTCAAGAGACATCACTGAAAAAATTGTAACAGAAGAAAAAAACAAACTGGTTCGACAACAATTTGAGTCTCTTGTTGAAAACAGCATGGACTGCATCGTTATCATTTCACCGGAAGGGAAAACTACTTACGTTTCAGGATCCATTAAAAAGATCTTAGGTTATTCTCCCAAAGAAGTTATGGATATAAACATTTGGGAATTGTGCCATCCGGATGATATTGCACCTTCGGAAGTCGTTTTTGCTCAATCTTTCGAGAATCCCGGCGTAACAATACCTGGTCACATTTCGAGAATAAAACATAAAAATGGTACCTGGCGATGGATTGAACCGGTAGTAACCAATTTACTCCACGATCCAGCTGTTAACGGATTTGTAGATAATTTCAGAGACATCACTGATAAAGTGGAGGAACAAAAGCGACTAAAACTGCTTGAAAGTGTTGTTACAAATACAACTGACGCCATTTTAATTACAGAAGCAGAACCACAAGATGAGCCCGGTCCGCGAATCATTTACGTGAATGACGCTTTTACTAAAATGACAGGATATACAGCTGATGAAGTAATCGGGAAGTCACCTAGAATTCTTCAAGGTCCCAACTCCAACAAAGAGGATTTATCAAAACTCGGACGTGCATTGAGAAATTGGGAGTCTTCTGAAGTTACTACAATTAATTACAAGAAAAATGGAGAAGAATTCTGGATAAATTTCAACGTCACTCCGGTGGCTGATAATCTAGGACGCTATACCCATTTGATTGCGATAGAACGTGACGTCACTGAACTGAAATTGAAAGAACTTGAAAAAGACCTTTTGACTGAAATAAGTGACATTTTCTATCATTTTAATGTTGATGAGTTGACAAAATGTTTAACAAAAGTATGTGAAACTGTTGCAACTTTTGGTGATTTCGATTTTGTAGAAATATGGCTTCCGTCAATTGATGATAAATCGATAAATCATGTCACTCAGTTCGTTAAAGGTGATTTAGGAAAGCAATTTTATAAGGAAGCTAAGAAACTAGATTCTTGTAGTTTAGGTGAAGGAATGCCGGGTTATGTTTGGAAGAACAAGGTTACCGAAGTATGGTCACAGAATGATGAAAAGTGGCATTTTTTTAAACGAAGAAAGGCGGCAGAAAAGTTAGCCATTGAGACCGTAATGGGAATCCCGTTAAAACATAAAGAAGCGGTCACTGGTGTTCTCTTGATTGGTACAACAAAAAACAAATCAGCTTTAGCTTTACATCAGGCGATTTTCAAAAAAATAAAATTATCTATTGGTGCTGAACTAAGTAGAAAAAAAATCGAAATTGAACTTGCTCAGATTTTTAATTCTACACCACATATGATTTGTGTAGCAGGTTTCGACGGTTATTTAAAACGAATAAACCCTGCAGGTTTAAAATTGATGGGATATTCATTAGAAGAAATGCGTTCACAACCAATTGTATCGTTTATTCATGAAGAAGATAAACACCTCACGCGAAACAAGCAAAAAGGATTGTATAATGGCGGAAACATTCAAAATTTTGAAAATCGTTACATCACAAAACAAGGAGAAACAGTCTGGTTGAGTTGGACTGCCACTTCCGATACTGAACAAAATATTGTTTATGCAGTTGCCAAGAACATTACGGAGGAAAAGAAACTACGTGAATTAAACAAAGCAACGCGAAGCATCGCAAAAATCGGAAGCTGGGAAGTTGACCTGTTGAATAATCACATTTATTGGTCAGAGGAAGTACATCAAATGCACGATACCGATCCAGACACATTTGTTCCTGAAACAGACGGGGGAATAGCGTTTTATCGAAAAGATTTCAGGGATTTAGTTGCAACCAAATTTGAAAAGTGTATAAAATCCGGTGAGCCATTCGATTTTGAAGCCGTAATAATTACAACTAAAAAGAAAGAATTATGGGTTCGGGTAATTGGAAATGCAGAATTCATCAATGGTAAGTGCTCAAGGATCTACGGTAGTTTTCAAAATATCCAGGATTTAAAAGAAGCAGAAACTAAATTGCAATCATTCGCTTCCAACTTACCAGGAGTTGCTTTCCAATATCATTTGTATCCTGACGGAACGGAAAAAATAACCTATGCAACAAATGGAGCAAAAAATATATGGGGTTTTTCTGCAGAAGAAGTTATTCAAAATACCCAATTAATCTGGGACTGCATAAAAGCAGGAGGAGATTTTGAGGAAGTTAACGTCAGTATTCTTAATTCAGTTGAAAACAAAACAAAATGGACAAGTAGGTTCAGGTACGCTATGCCCTCCGGAGAAATCCGGGTATATTTCGCGAGTGGAACACCTAATTTTTTAGAGGATGGGACAATTGAATTCAACAGTATCGTTCTTGATATTACACAAGAAGTAAAGAATGAAAACTTAATCATCCAGGCTATTAATATAGCACGAATAGGGAGTTGGGAAATGGACTTGCTCTTCCAGAACAGAGATCTAATGTATTGGTCTCCGATTATCAAAGAAATGTTGGGGTTTGATCAGAGCTACACTCCTACCTATTCAGGTAGTTTAGAATTATTTGTTGGAGAGAATAAAGCACGTATTGAAAACGCAGTAACCAATCTAATTGATAATGGAATTGAGTTCGATGAAGAGCTGCTCTTAAATGACGCGAATGAAGAAACAAAATGGGTAAGAATTATTGGTAAGAGCGAAATAGCAAATGGCAAACGCATCAAAATTTACGGAAGTTTACAAGATATTGATGATCGCAAAAAATCGCAGATTGAACTCGCTGAAAGTGAAAATAAATTAAGAACCATTTTAGAGGCTGAACCTGAATGTGTGAAATTGATGGATGAACAGGGTAAAGTTCTCATGATGAATCCTGCTGGTATAGAAATGATTGAAGCAGACGATGAAACACAGATTCTAAATCAGCCCGTTCAGCAAATTATTTTACCAGAACACAGATCGGCCTTTTTAGATCTTATAAAACGGGTATTCCAAGGAGAATCAGGTAAACTTACTTTTGAAATTAAGGGTTTAAAAGGAACTCACCGATGGCTGGAGACTCATGCTGTTCCATTGAAAAATGAACAAGGTGAGATCACGTCACTTTTGGGTGTGACGAGGGATATTACAGAGCAAAAGGAGTCTCAGAAGGAGATCATAGAAAGTGAAGAGAAAAGACGCCTGATAATGACCGGAGCATTGGATGCCATTATCTGCATTGAGCCCAACCAGGAAATCACCTTCTGGAATCCCCAAGCTGAAGTACTTTTTGGTTGGAAAGAATCGGAGGCTCTTGGACAGTTACTACCACAGTTGATCATACCGGAAGCATTTCGTAAATTCCATGAGGAAGGTGTTAAAAATTACATTCAAACAGGCAATAAAAAAGTACTGAATAGATTGTTAGAATTAACTGCAGTCAGGAGAAATGGAGAAGTATTCCCAATTGAGTTAACAGTTATTCCGATTGAACAAGGTGAAGCAAAGTTCTTTTGTGCTTTCATAAGAGATATTTCACAGCGGAAAAAAGCAGAACAGTATATTTTAAAAGCAAACGAACGATTTGAAAAAGTAACTGAAGCCACAAATGACGCTATCTGGGATTGGGATCTTGTGAATAATACCTTCTACAGATCGAAAGCGATAGAAAATTTTTTCGGGAAAAATGTATCAAAACAGATGGATGCAAATAACTTCTGGAAGGATAGTTTTCACTCGGAAGATATTGCAAGAGTTAAAAATAGCATAGATGAAGCTATTTCTGACCCAACTGTTTTTAGATGGGAGGCTGAATATAAAGTACTCAATGAAAAGAACGAATTGATTTTTGTTATTGATCGTGGAATTATCACTAGAAATGAGGATGGAAAAGCCACACGCATGGTTGGAGCCATGACCAACATCACCGCGCAAAAGCAATTGGAACTTCGATTAAGTGAATTGAACCATTCCTTGCAACAACATTCTTCCGAGCTTGAACGATCAAATGAAGAATTAGAACAATTTGCATTTATAGCTTCACATGACTTGCAGGAACCTTTGAGAATGATTTCCAGTTTTATGGATCAGTTGAAAAGAAAGTATGAAGATCGTCTGGATGAAAAGGGACTTAAATACATCTATTTTGCAACAGATGGTGCTAAAAGAATGAAACAAATCATCCTGGATCTATTGGACTTCTCTAGAGCAGGAAAATTGAATGAAGAGCTTATTCCCATTGACTTAAATCAAATAGTGGAAGAATATGAAATATTACGTAGAAAAATCATTAAAGAGAAACGTGTTGTTATTCTAAAAGATGAACTACCAATAGTGAAAAGTTTCAGAGCGCCTATAGCTCAAGCTATCCACTGTTTAATGGATAATGCTATTAAGTATTCCAAAAATGGAGTTATTCCTCAAATTGAAATCCGGGTATCTGAAAATGATGTTGAATGGATTATCGAAGTAAAAGATAATGGGATTGGTATTGAATCGATCTATTTCAACAAAATATTCGTGATTTTCCAAAGGCTACATGACAAAGATAAATACGGAGGTACGGGAATTGGGTTGTCAATTGCCAAAAAGAATATAGAATCATGTAATGGGAAGATTTGGGTGGAAAGTGCCGTTGATATTGGCAGCAGTTTTTATTTTACAATCAATAAAATTTAAGGTATGAAGTTAGTACATGTATTATTAGTTGAAGATAACGAAGGTGATATCGTTTTGACGATTGAAGCATTTGAAGAGAGCAAAATAAAAACGAAATTAAGTGTCGTTAAAAATGGTAAAGACGCGCTCGACTTTCTAAACAACAAAGGAATGTATCAGGATGTTGAACGCCCCGATTTGATTTTACTCGATTTAAACATTCCTATGATTAATGGAATGGACGTTTTAAAGGAAATAAAACAAAACCCCGTGTTAAAGACAATTCCCGTAATTGTTCTTACAACTTCTTCGAATCCAAAAGAAATTAAAAATGCTTACGAAAATTATACGAATAGTTTTGTAACCAAGCCGTTAGATATGACTGAATTTTTAAAAACAATCATTTCTATTGAAGAATTTTGGTTACAAATTTGTAAATTGTCGGACTAATCTAAAATGAACAATCACATCGATATTTTAACGCCTATAAAAATACTTGTTATTGAAGATAATCCCGGAGATTTTTTTCTCTTACAGGAGTATATTGAAGAAATGTTCGTTAATGCAGTAATTACTCATGCTAATAATTACGTAGAAGCTCAAAAAATATTATCGGAAAAAGAATGGGATTTCGATTCCATTTTACTTGACGTTACTCTTCCTGATAATCAGGGTTCAGAACTTGTTTCAGATGTTTTGTTTCTTGCCAATCAATGTCCGGTGATGATTCTAACGGGCTATGAAAATTTAGATTTCAGTATTCATTCACTTTCACAAGGAGTCTCAGAATACCTCTTAAAAGATGAAACAAACCCTCAGACATTGCACAAAAGCATCTTATTTAGCATTGAAAGAAAGAAGTACAGTAAAAGTATAGAAGAGTCAGAAAACAGGTACAGTAAATTGTTTCATTTGAGTCCAATTCCAATGTGGGTGTATGAAACATCAAATTTTAAGATAATTCAGGCAAATTATGCTGCAATTAAACGCTGCGGATATTCAGAAGAAGAGTTCCTAAGCATGTCTATTTTAGATTTGTTTCCAGCCAAAGAAACGAAAGATAAGATTATAAATCATTCCAACCATCCTATAGATTCTTCAGAAATATTGATTCAACAGATAAAGAACGGTAAAAAAATTCAAGTCCAAATTGAACAAAATTTTACAACTATTCAAGGTGTTCACTGCTGTATTATGCTGTCAAATGATATCACTGAACTTGTTGAAACTCAAGAATCCTTGCGAACAGCCTACAAGAATATTATTGAAATAGAAGAAAAAGAAAAGGAAAAGTTTGCAATTGAATTACATGATGGACTACAACAAAACATTGTAGCAGCAAAATTGATATTCAATTTTTTAAAAGAACAAACGCCACAATTAGGGCAAGAGCCAAGAGCAATTATGTTGAACCAATCGTTAGATAAGGCGTTTGATGAATGCTCACAATTGATTAGAAACGTTAGACCAAAAGGTATTATCGAGAATGGTTTTTTTAATGAAGTAGAAGCATTAATAAAGAAAGTAGAAGCAACTGGATGTATTGAGATTACGTTGAACACTGTTCCTGCTTTTGATCAAATCTTTCCTTATTACAGTTTAATGCATATCTATCGAATTGTTCAAGAACTGTTCACTAATTCTATGAAACACGCCTCGGCAAGTCATTTCGATTTGAATTTTTCTATACAAGGAAATCAACTGAATATCCTATTCAAAGACAATGGTAAAGGTCTTTCAAATGAAATTCTGGAATCAAAAACGAGTTTTATTAGTATCAAAAGGAGAATTCAAATCTTAGGTGGGAAAATGGAAGTGACAAGTTCACCAAACAATGGCGTTGAATTTTCCTTGAATATACCTATTGAAAAATAAGGTCTACTTCTAGTCAATTTTTCTGATTCATACGGACAATATGCTTTGTTTAATGGATTCCAAACTGAATTATAACTAGTACGAATCAAGAACTAAGTATTCTTACTTAGTAGTACGTATGTGCTAACCACGAATGTGCACCGATCAGTCTCCGCATTTGAATTGTTCCCCTTGAGTAATGGATAGTTTTGAGGTTATACAGATAATTGCTCACACACAGTGTTGATTGTCAAAACATTAATAATAACCAAATTACTCACTGGAAATGAAACTAATAACCAACATTTTTCGATGTGCCTTCTACTATTTTGTCTTCATCCGTGCTTTATTGAAGAAAAAACGCACTGAATATCATCACTATCATTTTGTAGTTAGTGATCCTCAAAAAGAATTGGAAATTTCAATAGCTAACGGTCTCTAAGAAACGGGAATAATCTCACGTTCAATGGTAACTCTATTTTCAGTAATAGCCTTTCTTTTCATTGAGTCATTGCATCACTGCCCTTACTTGATGAAATAAAGTGGTCAACACAGAAAATACAACCTTCAATTTGAGACGATAGTTCACTTCAACTTAGGTTTAGAGAAATACTCAAAAGCAATCCTTAATTAATAAACTTCAAAATCATGAAAAAACTGCTACTCTCGTTTTTACTTTTAAATGCAGGATTCTTATTTGCGCAAACAGCTGATTTCAATGCAAGTCCTGTAACAATATGTACAGGTGGAAGTGTACAATTTACCGATGCCTCTACTGGAGCCACCAGTTGGTCCTGGACATTTATAGACGGTGGATCAGGACAAACTTCATCTCTGCAGAACCCGTTGATCACCTATAACACTCCGGGAACGTACACAGTTATCCTAACCGTTACGAATGGTATTTCAAGTGATACAGAAATTAAGTCGCTGTACATCACTGTTGTGAATAATGCGTCTTTAACCTTAAGTTCGGCTCCCGGCTCAGACAATCAAACCGTTTGTACTAACTTCCCATTGAGCCCTGTTATTACGTATGATCTGATTGGAGCAACCGGTGTTATGTTTAGCGGTTTACCTCCCGGAGTTAATGGTTCATTTACGCCCGGTGCATTAGGTGGAACGGCATCAATTTCCGGAAGTCCGACGGTTGCGGGTACCTATAATTATTCTGTAACCTCCAGCGGTGGTAACTGTGCACCTGTTATCGCCAACGGAACTATTACCGTTCAGGTTGCTCCCACATTAACCCTAACTTCATTAGCAGGAACGGATAACCAGTCCGTTTGTGTTAACACTCCGATCTCAACCATTGATTATACGTTTGGGGGCTCTGCAACAGGAACATCCGTAACAGGTTTGCCCGGAGGAGTATCTTCGTCAACAGCCGGAAGTATTACAAGCATTACAGGATCTCCAACAGTTTCAGGATCATTCCCCTACTCTATTTCAACAACCGGAAGTTCTTGTCCTGCAATTACATTGAACGGTTTAATAACCGTTGACCAATTACCAACACTCACACTCAACTCTGCGGCAGGAACTGATAACCAGACTGTATGTGAAAACAGTCCGATTACACCGGTAAGTATTGCTGTGGGAGGATCAGCTACTGGAGCCAGCGTTGTGGGATTACCAGCAGGTGTTACAGGCGGAATGGTCTCCTCTAACTTCATTTTAAACGGAACTCCAACCATACCTGGAACGTATAACTACACCGTTTCGAGCACAGGAGGGACTTGTGCCCCTGCTATTTTTAATGGAACAATAGTCGTTTCTTCTGCTCCTGCAATAACCCTAACATCTGCATTAGGAACAGATAACCAAATGATTTGTGAAGCAAATGCGATCACAACCATTACATACAACATTGGCGGAAGTGCAACCGGGGCAACTGTTTCGGGTTTACCTTCAGGAACTACAGGCAGTTACTCTGCGGGTACGTTCACTATTAGCGGAACACCGGTTGGAAGCGGATTGTTCAATTACACCGTTACAACAACAGGTGGTCCATGTACTCCTGCTACGGCATCAGGAACAATACAAATTGATGCAACACCTACAATCGTGTTGAGTTCAGCAGCCGGAACGGACAATCAAACAGTTTGTCAGAACAGCGCACTAACAGCAATTACTTATACGATAGGTGGAAGTGCATCCGGAGCAAGTTTCTCAGGATTACCTGCTGGCGTTTCTGGAAACGTAGCCGGAACTACGATTACAATTTCAGGATCACCAACTGTAGTAGGGACTTTCAATTATATGATTACAACAACTGGCGGTTCATGTGTTCCTGCAAACATTTCAGGAAGTATCATTTCTCAACCTGCACCAACGGCAACATTAACGTCTGCAGTTGGAACGGATAACCAAACAATCTGCCAGGGCGCTGCTATCACAACCATCACTTACAACATTGGCGGAAGTGCAACTGGGGCAACTGTTTCGGGTTTACCTTCAGGAACTACAGGTAGTTACTCAGCGGGTACGTTCACTATTAGTGGAACACCAACCGTGGCCGGAACTTTTAATTACACCGTTACAACAACAGGTGGAACATGTGCTCCGGTTTCAGTTAGCGGAAACATCTTCGTTCAAAATTCTCAGATCACGCTAACTTCAGCAACATATTCCAATCACCAGGAAATTTGTTTTGGCAACGCGATCAACACAATTACCTACGACGCAGGCGGACCTGTAATAACGAATGATTTACCTGCAGGATTAACAGTCTTATATAGCCCGGGAAGTCCAAATACCTTAACAATAAGTGGAACACCATCTGTCAATGGTTCATTCTATTACACCGTTTCCTCAGCAGGAGGATGTGGTTCCAATGTAGTGGTGGGAAGTATAGACATTGCCGCTCCAATTACAGGGAATACAAGTGGAAGTAACATAACCGTTTGTGAGGAAAGTACATTTAATCTTGTGGGTGGATCACTATCTGCTACCATTAATCCGTACACCTACCTTTGGGAAGCAGCAACAACTGCTACAGGTCCATTCGCACCAGCACAGAGCATCAACAACGCTTCAAATTATTCTGGAGTTGCCAGCTTCTCTGATCCTTTGACATATTTCCGTCGTATTGTCAGCAATGGTCTTTGTTCAGATACAGCTGCAGTTGTGCAGGTAAGTATTGATTCTCTTCCGTCCATTACAACTATCCCATCATGGACCATCTGTTCTTCAGATTCTGCCTTATTGAGTGGAATCGTTCTAAGCAACGGAACAATCTCATCATGGAATTATAGCGGAAGCGGACAAATCATCAACGGTTCATCAGACATATTTGTTCCCGGAAACGGTGAAGCAGGAACTACGGTACAGATTCCTTTTACAGTAAGCAGTACAAATTCATGTGCTCCTACTAACGTAGATGGTATAGCTAACGTAATTGTGATGAGCGATCCTGTGGCAACTCTCAGCGGTTCTGCAACAGTTTGTGCAAATGGCAATTCAGTGGCAATAAATGGTGCTTCAGTAGCAAACGGAACGTATTCCTGGATTCATGACGGTGCAGGAACACTCAGTGGAACAGGAACATTAAATCCATTGTATAACACTGTTATTGCTGACACTGGTTCTACAATTACGGTAAACCTTGTTGCTACATCTAATGCGGGGTGTATGAATACTATCACAGATACAGCTTCTTTTACAATTCAAGTATCGCCTTACGGTATTAATCCGGGAATAAATGCGTTCGCCGGACCAGATGAAACAATCAGTCTTGGAAGCAGTGCAAACCTCGCTGGAGAAGGAGTTGCGATAACGAACTGGGCCTGGAGCCCGTCAGTTGGGCTTTCTGATACTACAATCTACAATCCAACAGCAAACCCTACACAAACGACAACATACGTACTTACAGTAACGGATATAAACGGTTGTATGGATACAGACTCGCTTACCCTTTTTGTTGACACGGATTACGATGTGTTTATTCCGAATCTGTTCACTCCGAATGGAGATGGTTCAAATGACAGCTGGGAAATACCAGAAATTGTGAACTATCCGAATACGGAAGTTATGATCATCAATCGTGAAGGTCAGGTAGTATACTCAACTGATAACTACGATAATTCATGGGATGGTACATATAACGGGAAAAACTTGCCCGAGGCAACTTACTATTACCTTATCAACTTTGAGAATTCCGATAAGGAATACAAAGGCGCAGTATCCATTCTCCGAAACAACAAATAACTACTAAATACGATTTAATCATGAGAACAAAATACATACTAGTTATTCTGACTTTTTTAAACTTGTCTGGAATAGCGTTTGCTCAACAATTACCGTTCAGTACACAGTACTTTACAAATATGTTCACTGTAAATCCTGCATTTACCGGAGTAGATGAATATGGTCAAATATTCTTGTCGCACCGTAGTCAGTACTCCCGTCTTGAGGGTGGACCACAAACCAGCTACTTGTCAATTGATGGTAAAGTGGGGAAAAATATCGGCTTAGGGATGATCGCTTTTCACGACCAAACAGATATTCTGTCGAGAACCAGTGCAATGGCAAACTATTCTTATGCAATTCATTTTTCAGCTGATCATTACTTTACGGCTGGATTATCAGCTGGAATACAGAACAATACAGTTGATTACGATAAAGCACTGGTTGTAGATCCAAATGATCCAATTTTATTCAACGCAAGACAGAACAGAACTGTTTTCAACGCAGACATAGGAATTGGTTATCGTCTAAAAGGACTTCAAGCAGGTTTGGCAATTCCTCAGTTATTGGTAAAACAACCAGATTTCACAAACAATACTGGTACGAGCATCATTTACAATAACTCACGTCATTTCCGCGGAACACTTCGATATGACTTTACATTAAACGAAGCGCAGGGATTAACTGCTTATCCATTGGTGATGATTCGCGCTGTAAAAGGTGCGCCTGTACAGTGGGATTTTAATGCTGTCTTAGATCATAAAAAATGGGGTTGGATAGGTGTTTCCTATCACAGCAATTATGCTGTTTCCTTTAGCGCGGGCATTCGATACAAAAACCTGAGTGCCGGATACACACATGATATTATTGTAGGAAAGGTATCTAATTATAGCAAGCGTTCTTCAGAATTCGTACTGATGTACAGTTTAGGTGAAAAATGGCGTAAACAAAAAGAATGGAATACAGATATCGAAAACAAAATTGCAACAGTTGAAGATGTAAACAGCAAGCAGCAATCAGAAATTGATCAATTGAAAAAAGAAACGGAAGATCTAACGGAAAGACTGCGCTTAACGGAGGAAAAACTTGTCGTTAATGAAGAAGCACGTGATTCTATAAAAACAGATGTGAAAGAATTACAGGTTGCCATAGAAAAAACACCTTTTCAGCAACCTTCTGAACAACCTAATGTAGGAGGCATCAACCTTGGAAAGGCTGAAAACTACCGTGTTGAACATTTTTCTTCAGATACACACACAATTGAACAGTCTCTTGATTCGGCACCTGTTGGCTACTATGTTGTAGTTGGAGCCTTCGGTGTAAAATCAAATGCTTACCGTCAGCACGCCGCATGTGTAGCTAATGGTCAAACGGATACCAAAATACTCTTCAATAACAAAAATGAGCTCAGAGAGGTATTCATTTTTTACACCATGAACGAGGCGGAGGCAATTGCATACCGCAATCAGTTTACAGACAAATATCCTAAGATCTGGGTATTACGTCTTCAATAAAAAATACGATTCCAATTTAACTGAAGAATGGGGTTCCAGCTGGAACCCCATTTTTATTTCTATTTAACAGGCTTTAAAATTTCTACCATTGGTTTGCCGGTCATGGCATTTGGTCGTTGAATGTTCATCACATGAACCAAAGTTGCTGCTAGGTCAATAATCTGGTAAGGTGTAAAAACATCTCCCTTTCCTAATCCGTAAATCAACGCAGGAACTTGTGTATCATAATTAAATGAAGAACCATGGCTTGTTCCTTTTCTGGATTCTTCTGTATCTGCACTCTTGGATAAATATCCCGGCTGAAGAATATAGATGAGTTCACCACTTCTTTCCTTATCAAAACCTTGCGCTGTCATTTCCTGCCAATTGTTTGCCGGAACATTTCTCAATTCGTCTCTTGTGTAAACCGCTTTTACTTCAGGCCAAAGTTCAATTTCTTTTTCGATGAAAGCAATGATTGCTTCTGTGCTTTCGTGATTCAAGAATTCTTCTTTCAGATAAACGTTATTATTTCCAACTGTTAGAATCGGATCTACCTGAAATTCTTCCAAACACTTTGCTTTCAATTCTTCAAGGCGGGCATCCTTAAACAAATATCCTCCTGGCAGTTTGTGATCTGTCAAATATTGGGGAACTGGAACTACGGCATGATCTGCACTCAGCATGACTACATAATTTCCTTTTCCAACTTCCTTATCAAGAGCCATAAATAATTTATTCAACTCTTCGTCCAAACGATAATAAACATCTTCTATCTCTAGTGAGTATGGTCCATATTCGTGACCAACAATATCAGGCGTACTGTAAGAGATCGTCAAGAAATCCGTAGTCAGATCATCTCCCATATTCTCCCCTTTCATTGCTGCGATTGCGAAATCTGTCAAATAAGTATTTGCAAAAGGAGTTGCGGTAAATAGACCAACCTGTTCAGCGAGTGTTTTGTCACTAAAATTGTACGGAAAAACAGGAAGTGATTTCCCTCCTATTGGCAATTCATACTTCGAATTGTCATTTCTAACAGTATACAAGGTTGAATCTTTACTTAGGTTCCAGGTTTGTCCCAAATACTTCGAAATTGGACAAGCCGTTAAAAACGAACCGTACCAACCCGGATAAACATTCGAATAATAAGTACTTGAAATAAAATTACCGGAAGAATAATCGTACCAATACGCACCGTCGGGCATGTGACCTGAAGGTAAAATTGCACCACGATCTTTTATAGAAACTCCAACCACTTTCGCATCGGGATAAGTAAGTTTCAATTGATCTGTAATGGTATTTGCGCGTAAAAAGTGCGGTGAACACTTTCCTGACGTTGATTCAGAATCAATTGATTTTACTGTAGAGTCTTCCACACAATTCACAAATCGTCCATATTCTCTCTGATACCAATCGTTGGCTACAATTCCGTGATTGGAAGGTGTTGTTCCCGTGTAAACAGAAGCATGTCCAGGACCTGTATACGTTGGGACATAATTGTATGTCACATTTCTAAAATTGTATCCTTGATCCATTAGGCGCTTGAAACCGTTCTTCCCAAAGTTGGAATAGTAGCGGTACAAATAGTCGTATGACATCTGGTCAACAATAATTCCGACTACCAACTTCGGAGCTTTCTTTTGAGAAAATGAAAGGTTAGAACAAAGGACAACAGCGAATACAATCAGGAAAAATGTTTTCATTTCAATGCTTTTTACACAAATCTACCGAACTTTGAGAGAAAAGAGGAAAGAACTTTGTAACGAAAAAAATATTTTTGCACAGACGCGATGCATCGCGTCTCTTCGCAATTTTGAATTTGGAATATGCTTGGATTAAAATTACCAACCGACCCACGTTGGGTAAACATCGTAGAAAAGAACATTGAAGAGATTTTGACTGATCACGCATTTTGTGAGCAGAAAGCGGCAAGTAACGCCATTTCTATAATTGTTCAATATCCGCAATATCCGGATATGGTGAAGGCGATGACAGAGATCTGTCAAGAAGAAATGGAGCACTTTGGAATGGTGCATGATAAGATTCTGGAACGCGGTTATCAACTCGGTTTTGAGCGTAGAGATCCGTATGTACATGATTTACTCGACTTTCTAAAACAAGCACATTCAGGAAATCCGAAGAAATCACACATGGTAAATCAGTTACTGTTTGCGGCAATGATAGAAGCCAGAAGTTGTGAGCGTTTCAAAATTCTTTCTGAGGAAATCAATGACGAAGACCTACGTGTTTTCTACAGAAGTCTGATGGAAAGTGAAGCAAGACATTATATCACATTCCTGAATTTTGCGCGTAAATACGGTGACGGAATTGATGTTGATGCACGCTGGAAAAAATTCCTGGAGTTTGAGGCGGATTTAATGGGGAAATACGGGAAATCCGAGACAATCCATGGGTAGATGGATTTTAGACCGAAGACAAAAGACTTGAGACTGAACTTGTCTTTAGTCTAAAGTCTTATATCTAAAGTCTATAAAACAACAAACTCCACTCTCCTATTCTTTGCTCTTCCGGCATCAGTAGAATTTGAAGCCACTGGTTTAGAACTTCCATAACCAGCAGTTTCAATTCGGTTCGCTGCAATTCCTTTAGAAACCAAGTACTCTTTTACAGCGATGGAGCGGTTTTGAGAAAGCAATAAATTCGAACTTTTATTACCAACGTTATCCGTATGACCAGATAAAGCAATTTTAAACGTTGGATTCGCCTTCATAAACATCACCACCTTCATTAATTCTACATTGGAACTTGCCTGAAGCGTTGATTTAGCGAAATCGAAGTTCACATTCTTCAATACTAACTTTTGACCTTTCTTTGCTGTTCCTGTAAAATAAGTAACTGCTTCGGTTTTTGTGTTCTCAAAGAAACTTTGCGTAAACGTTGGTAAACCGAGGGTACAAATTTTTCCTTTCAAATCAATCACATTCACTTTCATGTCACAGCCAGCTCCAAGTACATTCGGATGTTCAATGGTTCCTAAAAAACTGGTGTTGTAAATGGGAAAATAGATCTTTCCGTCGGCGGCAATCTGCAAAGCACCAATCCATTCTTTATTGGGCGATTGTCCGATCAGCAATTGCGAAGCCTGAATTTTCTCAGGACTTCCAGCCTGAAGATTAAACTGATAAATTTCTCCTGTTCCCGCAGCGGTTGCGTAAAGTAAACTTCCATCAGGCGAAAACTCTACTCCGTATGCATAGGATTTCGCTTTCATCTTCACCGAAATTGGATTGGAAACCATTCCCGTTGAATTGTCGAAGTCGAACATTTCTACAACATCTACCTCTTCTAAAGCAACCGCCAGGTTCGATCCGTCAGGATTGGATTTCATATACCCCTGTGTATTCAAGCTTCCGCCTTCATGAATCATTCCCGTTTTGCTAATAACCGCTGTTCTGTTAACTCCTGTTTCTGTAACCAGATAAGCTAGAAAATCATTGTTCTTCCAACCATGACAAATTACCCAGATATCCGTTCCATTTCTGTGTGCAACCGCCGTTAGTTTTTCTGTAACCGGAGTTTCGAGTGATATATTTTTCTCTGATTGCTTTACTTCACCCAAACCACCATTCATTCTTGTATCTACCAATGAATAACAAATTCCGGCTTCCTGAGCCGTTGCTGCAACTGTAAATAAATAATATTCTCCGGGATGTTTTGGTCGAGGAATTGCAACTCCAGACTGCGTTGAAGAAGGATCACCTTTTAATCCGCCGCCATTAGACATGATCTTATGTGAAGCATTCCAGACTGTAATTCCATCTGTATAAAACAACAATTTCCCTTCTTTTGTACTAATTACAGAACAACCTTCGTCTGTACTCAACGCACCATTTTCTAAAGCTACCGGACCTGTTGCTGTAAATTGAACTCCGGCGTTTCTTCCAAAGTACCAGAAGTCGGCTTCTTTTTGAGCAAAAGTATTGGAAGAAATAAAGATTGTTGAAAGAAAGAATACGATTTTTTCCATGTTTGAATTGGGTAAGTACAACAGTATGAACGATAGATAAAACTAAGTAACTTAAAAATAACTAATTTCGTTACGCTTTAACTCATAATTAATGAAACTTTTATTTCTTTCATTGCTTGGCACATTTTCGTTCCTAATCTACGGTTTCACGCTTCAAACAAAGAGCAAACTTCCCGAAGAAAAAAAATACGAAACTGAATATGTTTACGTGATCATCATGGATGGTCCAAGATTTACCGAGACATATGGTGACACTTCGTACCAGCACATTCCACATCTTGGAAAAGAGCTAATGCACGAAGGTGTTTTACTGTACGATTTCAGAAATAATGGTCCAACCTACACAAATGCGGGACATACAGCAATTTGTACAGGAAACTATCAGAGTATAGCCAATGACGGAAGTGAATTGCCTAAAAATCCATCGATGTTTCAGTATTATTTGAAGGGAACTGGAGTCGATAAAACGAATGCCTGGATTGTGAGTTCTAAGGGAAAACTAGAGATTTTAGCAAATACGAAAGACAAAAAATGGTGGAACGAGTTTATGCCGTATACTTATTGTGGTCCAAACGGAAATAGTTCTGAATACACCAATGATCTTGGAACCTTGAAGAAAGTGACTTCTTTAATCACGGGTGAAAATCCTCCAAAGTTAATGTTGGTCAATTTCCTTGCTGCAGATACATATGCACATTCTAACCAATGGGAAGATTATTTGACGAGCATTAAAAACCTTGATGGATATGTTGACCAAATTTGGAAAACAATTCAGTCAAGCGAAAAATTGAGAAACAAAACAACGCTGATTATTACCAATGATCATGGTAGACATTTGGACGGACATAAAAATGGTTTTATAAATCACGGAGACAACTGCGAAGGTTGCAGACATATTTCATTCTTAGGATTAGGTCCTGATTTCAAGAAAGATGTAGTGATCAAAAACTATGGTGAACAATTGGACATTTCCGCAACAATTGCTGAAATGCTTCACTTCTGTATGCCTACCGGAACTGGTAAAGTCCTTACTGAGATTTTCAAATAGATAGAAGCCAAAAGATACAAGAGGAAAGAGGAAAGTTGTTCGAACAATTTTCCTCTTTTGGCTTTTGGCCTTCCTCTGAACTGGTTACTTTTTTGTCACCAAGTTACTTTTAGAATTTTTATTCTTCAATTGAATTCATATACATTTGTCTACAACTAAAAACGAATTTTATGAGTAAAGCAAGAAACATTATTGGATGGGTATTGGCAAGTTTAATCACAGCATTTTTGTGTTTTAGCGCAACTGCGAAACTTGGATTGATGGATTTCCCGGGAAAAGAAGAAATGTTTAGCACAATGGGGTTAACAGGAAACGAACCTCTGGCAGTTGGAATTTTAGAAGTGCTTTGTGCATTTTTATTCTTAATCCCAAGAACTGGTGTTATCGGAACCATGTTGATCTGTGGATACATGGGTGGAGTGATTGCAACGCATTTGGAGCATGACAATGACCTTTCATTTGCGATTCCATTTACAATTATTGTTGGTATTACAGCATTGATCAGATACCCAGAGTTAACAACTCGAATTATGGGTAAGAAATAAAAACAGACTTTTTGAGTCAAAATGCAAGAGCCAGGACAATTTCGTTCTGGCTTTTTTGACTTTTGACTTTTGCTTTTTAACTTCTGCTCTCTATCTTTGCACCACTCTTAATTAAATAAAGACATAGCATGCAACTGTGGAATACATTTAGCAAAGAGGAATTGGAGCAAAAATTGCGCGAAGCTGGTTACGAATTTGTAACGATTTCTTTCTACAAATACGCGAAAATTGCCAATCCTCAACTTTTCAGAGATTATCTCTATCAATTATTAGATCAACTTAAAGTTGTTGGTCGAATTTACGTTGCTTCCGAAGGAATTAACGCACAAATTTCAGTTCCTACTGACCAGTTCAACAATTTCAAAAACGATCTTTATTCTATCGATTTTTTAAATGAAGTTCGATTAAATGTTGCCGTTGAGGAAGAAGGTGCTGAATTTCCGTTTCTAAAGCTGAAAGTAAAAGTTCGCAATAAAATTGTTGCAGATGGTTTAGACGATGAAACCTTTGATCCATCTGATATCGGGAAACACCTTTCCGCAAAAGAGTTCAACGAACTTACAGCGAAAGAAGATACCATTCTGATCGATTTTAGAAATCATTATGAAAGTGAGGTTGGACATTTCAAAGGCGCTATTTTACCAGATGTTGACACTTTCCGCGACTCTTTACCACATATTGAGGAAGAATACCTGAAAGGCAACGAAGACAAAAACATTGTAATGTATTGTACTGGTGGAATTCGTTGTGAAAAAGCTTCTGCATACTTCAAACACAGAGGATTTACAAATGTTCATCAGTTAGAAGGTGGAATTATCAAATACGCCAACGACTGCAAAGCAGAAGGAATCGACAATAAATTTATTGGGAAGAATTTCGTTTTTGATGAGCGACGAGGTGAACGAATTAGTGATGATGTGATTGCTAAATGTCACCAATGTGGAAGTCCAGCGGATAATCACACCAACTGCGCTAACGAAGCTTGTCACTTGCTGTTTATACAGTGCGAAGAATGTAAAACGGAGTTTCACAATTGTTGCAGCAACGAATGTTCAGAAATTTCGCAACTCCCTGTTGAAGAGCAAAAAGCACTTCGAAAAGGAAAACTGTATAGCAATGTGATCTTCAAAAAAGGAAGAGCTGCGCATTTAAAAACGCGCGAACCTAAAGAAAATGATTAATTTTCCTTTCCAAAATTGAATAGTGTGTTAGCAGCAATAAAGTGGGACGTCAATCCTGAAATTATCGATGGTTATGCAACTCCGAATTACTACGGAGTATTGTTTATTACCGGAATGATCATCGGATACTTCGTTATTCGTAAAATGTTCCGAAATGAACTTGTTCCTGACGATAAACTAGATCGGCTGTTACTTTACGTAGTTCCTGCAACTATTATTGGCGCACGCTTAGGACATGTGTTATTCTACGGGCCTTACTGGGATACAAAAAATGAATTGGGTCAAACGCAATTGGGATATTTTGATCATCCAATTGAGATTCTAAAAATTTGGGAAGGTGGATTAGCAAGTCACGGTGGGGCATTTATGCTTCTATTTGCGCTTTGGTTATACTCAAAACAAGTTTCCAAGCAATCTTATCTATGGATCTTAGACCGAATAGCGGCGCCAATTGCAATTACAGGAACTTTTATTCGACTGGCAAATCTAGTAAATGGAGAAATTGTTGGTTACGAAACCGATGTTCCCTGGGCGTTCCAGTTCATGAGAGAAGATTGCCACTTTGAAACTTGTGACTGGGCTGATATTCCGGCGCGCCATCCTGCTCAACTATACGAAGCAATTGCCTACTTTATCATTTTTGTCATTCTATTTCGTCTTTACTGGAAACGTTCATACTATAAAATTGAAGGAAAAGTATTCTCCTATTTCCTGATTTTGTTGTTTGGTGCCCGTTTCGCTTTGGAGTTCATCAAAGAAGGTCAGGCGGTAACAGATGGCTCATTACCAATTAACATGGGACAAATGCTAAGTATTCCGTTTGTTTTACTTGGTTTCTATCTCTTGTGGAGATCCAACAAAAATCCGAAAGAATCGATTTACGATCCGGAAAAAATATAAGAGAAAAGGCTATCAAACGATAGCCTTTTTGTTTTTAAGCATTTGTTCTCGATACAACTCTGATTTCAGTTTACACTTCATCAGAGTTACTCGAACTGACATGCTTCTTCAAAATTATTTTACAATGTAAGTGTATTTCAATCGTTCGTTATAACCTTCCAACGTTAGAAAAATTTCACTTCCTGCTTCTTTTTGGTAAGCGAACTCAGAAATATCGTAACGCAGGGTTTTATATACAATCGCTTTACAAACATCCTGTTTCGATTTATGACTCAAACGAATGTTTCGGATTGGAGGCAATGATTTGCTGATCGAAGCGCTTCCTTCTAACGCGAAAAAATGTTCTTCACATCCTCCACCGTAATGCACGTTCAATGTCAAAGTGTTTCCTGTAATAAAGGCTGTATCGATAGCAGTGTTTTGTACCGAATCTTTGGGAACAAACGAATAACCAATCACCGCTTTAACCTCTTTTTCTGGTTTCTTCGATTCAATTATCTGACCTTCTCCATCACCCTTAATTTTAGTCGTTCCACAGGCAAATAAAATTGCTATTCCTGACATTCCCAATATCGATTTCATATTCTTTCGTTTACAAACAAATATACTGTTTGATTCGTTATCGCAGCAACCAATTATTGTTCCGAAAATTTCTATCAGAAAGTAAAAAAGAAAAGCCGTAACTTTGCACCCGCTTGACAATAAAGAAAGGCTCTCAATTTCTCTGAATGAAGACAAAAACGTTGCGTAAAAACAAAGTCAATGTAGTTACACTTGGTTGTGCTAAGAATACTTTCGACTCGGAAGTAATGATGGCACAATTGAAAGCAAACAAGTTTGAAGTTGAACATGAAGCGCAGCAAGACGATTCAGAAATTGTGATCATTAACACTTGTGGATTTATCGACAATGCAAAACAGGAATCGATCGAAACCATTTTACGTTATGCGGATGCTAAAAAAGAAGGATTGGTAGACAAAGTTTACGTTACCGGATGTTTAGCGCAACGCTATAAAGAAGATTTAGAGCAGGAAATTCCAGAAGTAGATGCGTTCTTCGGAACAAGAGAATTACCTCGTTTATTAAAAACATTAAAAGCCGATTATAAGCACGAATTGGTTGGAGAGCGTTTATTAACTACTCCATCTCACTATGCTTATTTCAAAATAGCTGAAGGTTGTGACCGACCGTGTTCTTTCTGTGCTATCCCGTTGATGCGCGGGAAACATGTTTCAACTCCAATGGATCAGTTGGTAAAATCAGCAAAAAGTTTGGCTGCTCAAGGAGTGAAAGAGATTTTATTGATCGCTCAGGATTTGACATACTACGGTTTAGATATTTACAAAAAGAGAAATCTTGCAGAATTATTGGATCAACTTGCAGCAGTTGAAGGAATCGAATGGATTCGTTTACATTATGCTTTCCCTGCTGGTTTCCCAATGGATGTATTGGACGCGATGGTGAAACATCCAAATGTTTGTTTGTACTTAGACATGCCATTACAACACGGTTCAACAAAGATTTTACAATCAATGCGTCGTGGAATTACACGAGAGAAAACCGAAGCTTTGGTAAATACCATTCGTGAGAAAGTTCCCGGAATTGCAATCAGAACCACTTTAATTGCCGGATATCCGGGTGAAACAGAAGAAGATTTCCAGGAAATGTATGATTTCGTTGAACGTATGCGTTTCGACAGATTAGGAATTTTCACTTACTCGCATGAGGAGAATACGCACGCTTATTCACTTACCGATGATGTTCCGGATGAAGTAAAACGTGAACGCGCTGATGCCATTATGGAATTACAGTCGGGAATCAGTTATGACCTGAATCAAGAGAAAGTTGGAAAAACCTTCAAAGTTCTTTTCGACCGTATTGAAGGAGAATATTTCATCGGAAGAACAGAATTTGATTCACCTGAAGTGGACAATGAAGTTTTGGTAAAAAAGAGTGAAGGTTACGTTAGTATAGGCGATTTCGCAATGGTTGAGATCACTTCTGCAGACCATTACGACTTGTACGGTAAATTTTCGACGAAATAGGATTAACTTTCGATGAGCCAAATAGAACGTTCATCTCTTTCTTAGTAAACTTGTTTACTAAATATTTAGCTATCAGCAGTTTAGTAAATTTGGGGTAATTATAAAATTATACCTATTACTATGAAACGAACACTACTACTGTGTTCCGTTTGTCTATTGGCGCTTTTTAGTAACGCTCAAAGTCAAACGGTCACAACAAAACCAATCACTGAATTTTCTAATCCTACGCTGAATTCTCAAGTGGCGAAGATTAACGAAAAAGAAGCTCAACTTGTAGCAGCTGCATCAAGAGCAATACTAGCACAGTTAACGGAAGAGAAAAATCAGCTTTTACGAGAGTACAGCACTTTACTAACGAATGAGTTATCTCTTACTACTGATCCAACTGAACAAACTGAATTAAGAGAAGAATTAGAGCGTGTCAACACTATTCTAGTAGAAACAAAACCTTCACAACGTTAATCACTTATTTATGAAAACAAGAATTTTAAGTATAGCTGCTTTATGTGGCTCTATGATCTTTGGATTTGCATCAAAATCTTCAGCACAGGCAATTAGCGAAGGTTTTGATAATGTTGGAACCTTGGCTGGAAATGGCTGGTTTCAGCAGTTGAACGGAACACCAGTTGGTCTTCAAACTACTTGGGGACAGGGTGATGTAGCTGTTTTTAACGCTCAAAGTGGAGCTACAAACTCTTACATCTTTGCCAATTTTCAAATGGTATCTGGTAACAATACAATCAGTTCATGGCTACTTACACCGAACAGAACTTTTAAAAATGGAGATGTAATTACATTTTATACGCGCAAACCGATTCCTGCTCCAACGGATTATCCTGATCGTCTTCAGGTGCGTATGAGTACAAACGGTGCAAGTACAAATGTAGGTACTGGCGCAGCTGGTATTGGTGATTTCACAACTATGTTGTTGGAAATAAATGCAAGTCAAGCCGTAGGTGGTTATCCAACTGCTTGGACACAGTACACAATTACGATTTCCGGTCTTCCGGCACCAACTTCAGGACGAGTTGCGTTCCGTTATTATGTAACAGGTGGAGGACCGACTGGATCAAATTCTGATTTTATCGGAATCGATAATTTCGTTTATACACCATATACTTGTCCGGCGTTTACTATGACACCTGGTGGAGCTTTAACCGGCGGAACAGCAGGTTCGGCGTATTCAACAACCCTTACTCAAACTGGAGCTCTTGGCGCACCAACATTTGCGGTTACCGCTGGTGCACTTCCTCCGGGAATGACATTGGCAGCGAACGGAACAATTTCTGGAACACCAACTGCAACGGGAACATTTAACTTTACTTCAACTGTAAGTGACGCAAGTGGATGCAGCGGTTCAACTGCCTATTCAATTACAGTGGTATGTCCGTCAAACCCTACAACATTAAACGGTTTACCAACGCTTTGTTCAAACAACAGCCCGGTTACACTAACTCAAGGTTCACCTGCTGGCGGAACATATAGCGGAACGGGCGTTTCAGCAGGAATGTTCGATCCTTCGGCAGGAACACAATCCATTACCTACGATTACACAGATGCATACGGTTGTGCTCATTCTACAACGAATACAATTACGGTAAATACAGCTCCAACGGTAAGTCAAAGTGCAATTTCTGCAGTTTGTGATAATTCCGGAATGTTGGCTTTAACTGGCGGAAGTCCGGCAGGTGGAACATATAGCGGAACAGGGGTTTCGGGAGGCAACTTTGACCCAATGTCAGGATCACAAACTGTAACTTACACTTACACTGATGGAAATAGCTGTTCTAATACCGCTACAACTTCAATTACAGTAAATGCGGCACCAACAGTTACACAATCAGCTATTTCTGCTGTTTGTGATAATTCCGGAATGTTGACTTTAACTGGTGGAAGTCCGGCTGGTGGAACGTACAGCGGAACAGGTGTTACAGGAACAGATTTTGATCCGGCAGCCGGAACACAAACAGTTAGCTATACTTATACAGATGGAAACAGTTGTTCAAACACAGCTACAACTTCAATTACTGTAAATACAGCGCCTACAGTTTCACAGAATGCATTTACTGCAGTTTGTATGGATGCAGCTGATGTAACACTTACAGGTGGATCTCCAGCTGGTGGAACATACAGTGGAACTGGTGTAACAGGTGGAATGTTTGATCCATCTAGCGGAACGCAAACGATTACTTATGAATACACAGATGCCAATGGATGTATGAACATGGATACAGAGTCGTTTTCGGTAAATCCACTTCCAACAGTAACTTTAGCAATTGCAACAGACGAATTATGTGTTTACAATAATGCAATCACACTTTCTGGTGGTTCTCCAGCTGGCGGTTCATATTCAGGTAATGGTGTTACAGCAGGAAGCTTTGATCCGGCAACGGCAGGATTAGGTGCATCAACAATTACTTACACATACGCAGACGCAAATGGTTGTGATAATACAGCAACTGACGTCATTAACGTTGATCAGTGTTTAGGTGTTGAAGACATTTCAAATGTAAACATTACGGTTTCACCAAATCCAAGTGCTGGAGTATTCGTTATCAATGGAGTTGATTTAGCTCAATTCAATAATTTAATGGTTCAAGACTTGAACGGAAGAATTGTAAAAACAAAAGTTCAGACAGTTGATACAAACAACTTCTCCGTTTCATTAGAAGGAGAAAGTACAGGTGTTTATTTACTTTCAGGAGAATACAACAACCAAATCGTTTCTATTCGATTGGTTAAAAACTAATAGAGTTAAACAAATGAAAAAGGCTGTCCTGTGCATATGGGATGGCCTTTTTTCATTATACAAATACTACGTTTAAGCCCGAATTCAACCAATATGCATTTATTTTTCATTCTCAGACAACCCTTTGTTTTTGACAGAAGTAACTAGGTCAAATACATTTTGCAAAGTGTTCGTCAAAACTTAAATTTTTAAAGAATGAAAAAATCAGCTTTAGTAGGGCTTTTGGGGCTTTGTATATGGTCAACCACCCTTCAATCATGTAATAAAGATAATCCTTCACCAAACGGGTGCAACGACAATGATTCAACTTACGTTGATAGTACAGGAAATGGAGATTACGATGGTCCAACATGTGGTGATTCCACAGATTACAACGGACCAACTTGTGGCGATTCAACTGACTGGAATGACAATGGTGGAAGTTCAGACTCAACCGATTGGAACGGTGGTAATCCCGGAGATTCATTACCTGGATAAACAAATAATATTTGGCAATTTCTGAAAACATATGCATACAATTCAAAAAAGGTGATAAAAAAGCCTTTGATGAGATTTACTCGGCCTTTTCGGGTGCGATGTATGGAATATGTCTTCGATATTCCAGATGTGCTGACGATGCACAGGATATTTTACAGGAAAGCTTTATCAAAATCTACAACAACGCGAATCAATATTCATTAGATAAACCGTTGGCAGCATGGATAAAGACCATTGTAATCAATACTGCGTTAACGTACATCAAGAAAAATTACCGCTTCGAATTGCATGAAGAGGACAGTTATTTTGATGAACAAGTTGAGCACGATCTGGAATTTGATGATCAGGAAACGCTAAAAAAAATGCTGCTGATGTTCTTGAACAAGCTTCCGGATGGATATAGAACGGTTTTTAACTTGTTCGTTCTGGAAAACTTGACACACAAGGAAATTGCCGAATACTTAGGTATTTCCGAAAACACCAGTAAAACCCAATTTTTTAAAGCCAAAAAGCAAATCCAGCAATGGGTTGCAGAGGTGAACATTAAATCTGAAATAGCATGAAAGACTTGAAAAACATAGAAGATCTTTTCAAGGAGTCTTTCAATGACTTTGAAATTACTCCTCCCGTTTCGGTTAAAGCCGCGGTGGATAATGCCATTCATAAAAAAAGTGGTGGAATGTGGTGGTTGCCGGTTTTAGCAATATTACTGGCAATCATTCCACTTGCTTACTACTATACTTCTAATTCTAAAATTGAAACGGAGAAGCATCCAAAGAACTCTATTTCAATGCTCAATTCCGGTAATGATCATTCGAACACAGCAAATTCAACGAACTCAGAAAGATCTTCAAGAGTTACAGTGCTTGACTCACATCAAAAAACCGGAAAAATAGAATCTAAAAAGACTGAGAAACAACTAAGTTCCAGTTCTCAGAAAGGAAGGAAAGTTCATACTTCGACAAGCTTAGTAGAACAACAAAAGTCATCAAGAGAAACTCTTACAACTAAAACGTCTTCGTCTAAAAACACGAAAACAAAATCTATTCCTTCGAAAGGAAACACAAAAGTTAAGAAGCAAGCATCAAACAAAAACAAAAAAGGCACGAAGCCAAACAGCAGGAAAAAGAGTCAACGGAATAAAGTCAATTCAGAGCAGAAAGGCAAAAACAACTTGACTACTCCTTCTTCGAATGAAACGAGTTTTAGTGATCCTGAAATTAATCCTACTGAAAATTATGGTGAAGGAACCGGACCATTAGCAGATGGAAGTTCAAATGATGAAAATCCAAAATCGGATAGTACTACTAAGGCGAATAATGTCGCACAAAACACAATGTCAGACGATTCAAGCGACAAACCTTCTCTTCCAGCAACGTCTAACGGCAATGGCGGTAAACCTAAACCGAATAACACAGATAAAAACTGGTACGCTTCTGTTTACGTTGGACCTCAATTTGATCTTTCGAAAACTGAGAATAAAGACGATGCAACGCTGAAAACGAAACCTGGTTTCAGGTATTCTGCTGAAATCAACCGAACAATTTTCTCAGGTTATGGTTTAACTTCCGGTATCTCTTATCATAAAACCGAAGATCAATACAATACCTATCAGTTTGATTCCATGTACGTTTATACAGATACGGTTGAAATTTATGGAGAACCAAATTTTCCAGATTCCATAACTGGTTATGAATACGTTGATATTTATGAAATAGATACGTTGCATGGGCCATCACAAGACAACATTACGTTATCAAGCATTATTATTCCGCTTTACATCACCAAACAGTTTGATTTAGGCAATAACTGGGGACTTTTGGTTAACGCCGGAGCAACTTATAGAATGACGAAAGTAACCCCGAAAAATGGGCCGTTATCATCATCCGAAATTCTAACTAATAGAAATAGTCTTATTATTTCAGGTCGCGTTCACGCCACTTACAAATGGAATAGCTGGATGTTTAGTATGGGAATGAATGCCGGGTACTACGTAAAACCGCCAATGGAATATCCTGGTATAAAAACCGCGAGATCATATCTTACGCCTGAGATCGGAATTCATTTCCTTTTCTAAGATTTCTTCATGTTCCTCGGGTGATAACTCAAGATGGTTTCTCTAAGGTACCGTTGATCTAAATGTGTATAGATTTCAGTTGTAGTAATGCTCTCGTGTCCAAGCATTTCCTGAATTGCGCGTAAATTCGCACCTCCTTCTATCAGATGTGTAGCGAACGAATGTCGGAACGTATGCGGACTAATCGTTTTATTGATTCCCGCTAAATCTGCCAACTGTTTGACAATCGTAAAGATCATTACACGGGTAAGCTTCGCCCCTCGCCTATTCAGGAAAATGTACGCTTCATTGCCTTTTTTTATCAGTAAATCAGCTCTGTCGTGTTCCACATACGCAGAAATTTCATCTTCAACGGTAGGACTAACCGGAACCAACCGCTCCTTATTCCCTTTTCCGATAACGCGAATGAATCCCTCCTTGAAAAAACAATCTTCAAAACGCAGATTTACCAACTCACTCACACGAAGTCCGCAACTGTAAAGTGTCTCCAAAATAGCCACATTACGCTGACCTTCTGGTTTTGAAAGATCAACAGCATTGATCATTGCCTCAATTTCCTCCAAAGTCATGACTTCCGGGAGTTTCATACCAATTTTGGGCATTTCCAATCCTTCCGAAGGATCGTCCTTTCTGGCGTCTTCCAACAACAGAAAATCGAAGAACTGTTTCCATCCGCTGATAATACGTGCCTGCGAACGTGCGTTTAACCCCAAATCAAACAACTGCGCCACAAAGTTCTTCAAATGTCCGATCTGAATGTGCTCCGGGGTCAAACCGTAAGGTTCACTCAAATCCTTCAATTTCTGAACATCACGCTCATAGGCAGAAATAGAGTTTTCAGAAAGGCTTCTTTCTATTTTCAGGTAATGAACAAATTGCTTAATATAGCGTTCCCAAACTTGCACGTATGCGTATTTTAATTCTTAATGGTCCGAATTTAAATCTTTTAGGAACACGTGAACCTGAAATTTATGGAAACCGTACGTTTTTTGACTATTTCAAGGAACTTCAAAACGAATTTGGTGAAGAACTGGAATACCTGCAAAGCAATGTGGAAGGCGAGATCATCAATGCGCTTCACAACTCAAAACACGAAGGAATTATCTTAAACGCTGGTGGTTATACGCATACAAGTGTGGCTATCCGTGATGCGATTGCAGGAATAAATGTTCCGGTGGTTGAAGTTCACATCAGTAACTTGGCCAAACGTGAGGAATTTCGTCATAACTCTTTGATTACTGCTGTTTGCGCTGGGTCTATTATGGGATTTGGGATGGATGGATATAAGTTGGGATTGCAGTTTTTTAAGGGGAAAGTTAGGGGGAAGATTGGGTATTAGCCTCGGCGTTGCTCGGCACCACAAAGGCACGAAGGCACAAGGATAGAGCAGAAAATGCCTCGCTTCGCTCGACATAATAAAAACACCAGGATTATTTATTCTCTATAACAGGAGCGAAATGGGTTTATTGAAACCACCCTCCTCTTTCCTAACTCAAGGAGAAGGCCATTATTACTCTCCCTCCTTGAGGAGGGATTAAAGGGAGGTGGCCAATAATATTGAAAGAGGATTGTTCAATTATTTACTTTTTTGGGGGAAGAAATTCTAGTGGTTTTCGATCTAATGGTTCATGAAATGCTTCCGTAATTTCATTCAGTTTTATCTTATCTTCTTTAGATCTAAACTCATGTAAGAACACTTTAACTTCAGCATTATTAAGTGTTTGGGCCAAAGCTAGAGTAATGAGATTATTTATACTATCACTCGTTGTTTCAAGAACTTGATAGTCTCCCCAAGTTAAACTCTCAACGTATATAATTCCACAGCTATCAAGCTCAATCGCGAAAACACCTCCATCGACTGGAACTGGTTCTCTCTTCTTGTAAAAAGTTAAATGATGATATCTGTTAATATACCAAAATCTCTCTGCTGCAAAAGCTTCCCACTCTTTGCTAACCTTTCTCAATTTAGTTATTGGCCTAACACCTTCAGAGTGCCCTTTCCAAGATTGATAATAATCAGCTAAAACTTCCTTCTTCTCAGTATATTCACTTGAATCCCCACATTTCCATGGCACAAAATGCATTAATACAACCGTCACAATTGCTGGTAAAGCCTGGACGAAGAAGATCCTTTTATCTGCGGTGAAAGCACCGTAAACGCCAGCAACAATTACACATCCTAAAAAGAAAAGGCGCACGTGAAACTGCCATTCGGGATTACCAATGAAGAATGACCAAATTAATCCAGCAGCGAGAAATCCGTTGTACAACCCTTGATTTGCAGCCAATGCTTTGGTTTTCGGGAACAAGTCTTTATCGAAATTCTTAAAGGTTTTTGGTCCGCGGGTTGTCCAGGCAAACATCTCTAACCACATCACATACAGGTGAAATGCTGTTACAAGACCGACTAAGATTTGAACTACGATTATCATAACAAAGGTTTTTACTAAAAGTACTTTTTTTGAGAGAATAGAAACCAGAAAATAGAGAATAGGACTTCTAAATGATGAATTTCCTATTCTCTAATATCTGTTCTCTTTGTTCCCAATGATTGACTAAGAATATTTAACTTTGAACATGCGTTTTGATATTCTCACGATTTTACCCGAATTACTTGAAGGACCTTTTTCTGTTTCGATGATGAAGCGTGCTCAGGATCGCGGTCATTTGGAAGTTCATATTCACAATATCCGTGATTATTCAACCAACAAGCACAAGAATGTTGACGATTACCAATACGGCGGTGGTGCAGGAATGGTAATGGCGATAGAACCGATTGCAACCTTGATTGAGAAACTGAAAGCGGAACGCAACTACGACGAAATCATTTTTATGACTCCCGACGGAGAAGTTCTGGAACAACGTCACGCGAACGCATGGAGCTTACAGGAAAACATAATGATCTTGTGTGGACACTACAAAGGTGTTGACGAACGCATCCGCGAGCATTACATTACCAAGGAAATTTCGATTGGATCTTATGTTTTGACTGGTGGAGAATTAGCTGCGGCAGTTTTGGTGGATAGTATAAGCAGATTGATTCCTGGTGTGATGAACGACGAAACTTCGGCACTTACGGATAGTTTTCAGGATGATTTACTTTCACCACCAGTTTATACGCGACCGCCGGAATTTAACGGTTGGAAAGTACCAGAAGTTTTAATCTCTGGTGATTTTGGAAAGATTGAACAATGGCGAGAACAACAAGCACTTGAGCGCACAAAAACACGTCGACCTGATTTATATAAAAAATTCATGGGAGAATAAAATGGCCGCTAAGCGGAGTCGAAGCGCCATTTCATCCAAACTAAATTGTGACTTCAGAGTTTCCACTTATGAGAGAAAACAGATTTGAAACTCCAAAGCCACAATATTAGCGCTACCACCTCACACTCAAGAACAACCTCTATTTTCCTTCAACAGCACTTTGCCTTTTGCGATTTATAAGAGAACTCGTTGTTATACGATTGACCTGCTCACGCATCAACAAGCGTTCTTTAATTATTCTATTCGTTGAAATCGTTGACTTCACATAATCGTAAACAATTACACCGGCCATTGCTATAGAAACCAAATAGAATACCTGAAACTGGAAATAATGAATCACTAAACCGGAAACTACTCCTCCGAACAAATAAGAGAACAGAATGGAAGTCATCAGCTTTGTTTTTTCCACTACAGCCTCATTATCTCGGTACTTTTTCTTCGTTAACATAGAAAGATGAAGTGCCAAATCCGTTGTCAAACCTGTTAAATGTGTTGTTTTTACCTGGAAATTTGACAAACTGGCTGTTAACCCGTTTTGAAGTCCCATGGAGAACAAGAGAACCGAAACCAAGATCTCTGTCTCCGTCAACGTTTCCTGATAAAAGAATTGACCGTAAATTCCAACTCCAAGAAAACATAGAATTTCCAACACCATTGGAATACTGTGCGACAAGAATGCATTCCTCTTGTTCGCATTGATGACCAAAAAATTCGACAGGAAACTTCCTCCGAAAAAGAGCAGGATCCAGAACAGGATGATCAGCATCTGGAACCATTTTCCATCGGCTATTTCCTGCGCCAAAACCGCAAAGTGTCCGGTCAAATTCGACGTAAATGAATAAAACAAGATAACCGAAGCCACATTCACCATTCCGGCAATGATCGCGGTAAAAACACCCAACTTCAAATTATCACTAAATGTTCTACTATTGCTATATCTGCGTAACATACTACCCAATTTTCTTTAATGTAATTTTCACTATTCCGCGGGCGTGAACGTCGGTTTCAAAATGCAAAACCAATTCGTTTTTCTTCAACGATTCCACGGAGTACACTTCATGCGTTCCATCCGGATTTTCCAACATCAGAATTCTACCTCTATCTTTCATGATCCATTTCGCATAATGCTCTCGCCCGCTTTTCTCATGAAGTTTGATCCTCTTCCCTGACTTGAAAGTCCAGTTTTCAAATTGATGCACCACCAAATGATTGGCGATGGATGCGCGTTCTTCACTTCCGATTTCCTGCTTCACTTTCTGATTATCATTGTTTCTGTCGTACACCCAGGAAACTTCTTTCCATTCGCCCAAAATGGCTTTTTCAGGGTAATAAGAATGACTGAAAACGTAGTAACCAAAAGCACTCAATCCGCTGACAACCAATAAAACCGATATAATCAAACGCGTTTTCATGAGAATACGCTTTTATATACCATACGACCTTCATGCACAGTGGAATCCTGATTGCTCGACAAAAACTGCTTGGTGATTTTACACTTTTCTAAAAATGGAAGAACGTCCATGCTTTGTCGGTGAGACCAATTGAATTGAAAGTCATTAGGAATGAGAACGCGGTCCACCTTTGTTGTTTCGAGATAATCATTGAAAGAACTTTGTGTAAATCCGGCAAAGAAATCCACCTGAATATTTTTTACTTTTGAACCCAGTTCATCTTCAAGCAATGCAATCTGTTTCATAAAATCACGACCGGCTATTGCCAATTTCAAATCGGATTTATCGAAGAACAATAGCTCTGAAATAGAATTTGAAGGATAAATTCCGTGCAGCAAAACCACCTGCAATTCGTTTTCAGACTGAAATTGTAAAATGGAGCGTAAATGATCTATTGAAGTTAACTTCAGATCTGATGGTATCACGATTTTTGTTCCCATAATAATTTCTTTTAAGCGAAATTACCCTGGAGGTGTTAGCATGAAATAAGAACAAGATTAGAACGGGATTAGAATATCATCTCGACTCCGCTCGATGACCAAAAATTAACTTTTGTTTGGGTTCTTGCGTCTTTATTTTCCCGCAAATTCACAAATGACAATTAAACGTGTTATCAGTCACCTACCGGCTGACTGAATATCTACACATTATATTTGCGTCCTCCGCGTGCTTTGCGGGAAATATTAAACTCACTTTAGTGGTAAGTAGAACGAAACCAAGGTCCCGTTGTTCTCTTCGGATTGAACCAAAATTTTCCCTTTATGCAAACGCAAAATGTTTCTGGTCAACGGTAAACCAATTCCGTAACCTTCAAACGAAGAAGTATTGGAAGCCCGGAAAAAGGGATCGTAAATGTATTGAATCTCTGAAGTTGGAATTCCGATTCCCAAATCCTTTACATGAATCTCGATTCCATTTTTTGGAAATGTAAGGTAAATATGAACTTCTTTGTTCTCAGAATATTTAGAGGCATTGATCAATACATTCGACAAAGCCAATTGCAGCAATTGCGCATTTCCATTTACTTCCAGTTTTTCCTGCTGTTCAGGCAGACATTCGTAATCAAACCTGATATTGTGATTCGGAATAATTCGATTTACCGTTGCTAATGTTTCAAAGATCAGTTCATCCACACGAATCGTTTCAAAATTGGTTTTCTTCCCGTCGAAAGCAGTTTGAGCAAGGAACAACAAAGCTTTGGTTTTCTTATTCAGCTTTTCTGCCTGTTCCAAAATGGTATTCAAGGCTTGCTGATATTCTTCTTTCGAACGTTCCTTAGTCAACATCAAATCCGCCTGACCAATAATTCCGGTCAACGGTGTATTCAATTCGTGAGAAGCGTTACTAATGAAATTATTCTGTGTCTCGAAACTGGTTTCTAATCGGTCGAGCATATTGTTCATGGTATTGATCAGTTCACCCAACTCATCGCCTTCTTGCTTGTTCTCAATTCGAATATGCAGGTTTTCAGTTCCAATCCTATGAATTCCTTTTCGCAGATCACGAATGGGTTTTATCAAGCGTTTAGAAAGCCAAAGCGACACAACTACTATCAGTACAACAGAAATAAGAAACATGAAGATCAACAATCCACCCAAATAGCTCTTGTACTTTGCATAATACATGTTTCGGGCAGAAGTGTAAACCACATATTTCTTTCCGTTATGTGCCTTGTACAAAACACCATAACTTAGCAGGTTTCCATGTCTCGACTGATCTGAACCTTTACTCGCTACACTATGCGCAAAATGTATTTCTTTCTCCGAATACAGTTTTGGAAATTCCACCTGATTTTTATCATTCATGCTGATCACAACACTTCGTTCTGCAGGTAAACGCTCAAGGTATTCCTCTTTAAATTCTTTTACGGATTGTCCATCACGCTTATCCAACCGAATACGAATGGTGGTATTGGTTCTTGTTTTTAGTCGGTCATAAAAATCGTTGAATACATAATTCGACGAAAGCACATATACAAAAGCACTGAACAGCAAAATAAGTACAGCAAAAGTTGTACTTAACAATAGAATGATGCGCGATCTTATTTTCATTCTTCCTCTCTTAGTACATACCCCATTCCAATCACCGTTTGAATGAGTTTACTTCCACCAAACTGACTGAGTTTCTTACGCAGATAATTCACATAAACATCCACCACGTTGGTTCCCAGTTCGAAATTCACTCCCCAGACATCTTCCAGAATATCCATTCGTGAAAACACTTTCTTGGGGTTCATCATGAACAACAAGAGCAAACGGTATTCAGTTGAAGTAAGCGTAATCGATTTACCATCACGAACAACGGTTTTCTCATCGTCGTTCACAATCAGATCTTCAAACTGATAAAGCGATGTAACCTGAATTCCGTGCTGTCGCTCCACTCTTCGCATCAACGAACGCACACGCGCATTCAACTCAATGAATTTGAATGGTTTTGGTAAATAATCGTCGGCACCGGAATCTAATCCAAGCGCCACATTTTCGGGAGTTCCCAAAGCCGTTAACATCAAAATCGGCACTTCACTAGTTTCACGAATCTTAGCACAAACCTGCAATCCGTTCAATTTCGGAAGCATGATGTCCAGGATCACCAAATCCGGACTCCAATCGTTGAAATCATCGAGGCCACCGAAGCCATCAAAAGCAGCTTTCGTCTCAAATCCTTCTTCCTCCAAACCTTTTTTGACCAAGGAGCTGATCTGCTGGTCGTCTTCTATGATTAGAATTTTGCGTTTTGAATTCATGTGCCACTAAAATAGTGAATACTTGTCTTATTGCTTCCCACAGATGCACAGATAAAGAACTCGCCTACCGGACTCGTTCAATGGACAAAAAACAAAAGTGATTTAATACAAAGAAGAAAGGCGACTGGTAAGCGCCTTAAAATCTGTGCATCTGTGGGAAGAACTCAGTAATCATTTTTAAATTTGCATCATGACAACTTTCAACATCCGAGAAGCAATTGAAGCATTAAAAGCAGGAAAAACAATCCTTTATCCTACCGACACCATTTGGGGTTTGGGTTGCGATGCAACCAATGAAGAAGCTTGTCAGCGCATTTTGGAGATCAAGAAACGTCCAGAAAATAAAAGTTTTGTTTTACTTGCAGATAGTTTCCAAATGATTGAAAAATACATCCCTGAATTTGCTTCAGTTTGTTACGATCTGGCGGATCTGGCAGAAACGCCATTAACGATCATTTATCCGAACGCACAAGGTTTGGCAAAATCAGTTCTGGCTGCAGATGATTCAGTTGGAATTCGTTTAACGAAAGATCCGCTTTGTTTGGCTTTGATTCGTTCTATTAGAAAACCCATTGTTTCTACATCAGCGAATTTGAGTGGCGAGCCCTCTCCTACTTGCTTCGATGATATCTCTTCGGAGATTAAAGAAAATGTAGATTCTATTGTAAAAGAGAGATTGACGGAAAAGAGAACACAGCCTTCGCAAATCATTAAAATTGGGTTGGATAGTTCCGTTGAGATTATTCGGAAATAGTGATGAGTTATGAGTTATGAGTTACTAATTACTAGTTTCGAATTATTAGATGATTAAACGCTTATGTCAAACTACATTGTTGATCTTTTCCTTTTAGTTGCTGGTGGAATGTTCTTGTACGTTGGAATCAGAGTAAAAGACAACCACAAACGCATCAGTGCTGCCGGAATCACAACTGAAGCCCTAATCATTCAACTCATTGAAGAAATTGGCCATGATACAAATGACAACTTCGTTGGTACACCACGTTACTATTATCCCGTTGTTCAATTCACTGATGAAGACGGAATAGAAACCACCCAGCGACTTCATTCCAGCGTTCAACCTCATCAACTCAACGAGTATATCAATATCTGCTACATCAAACACGAAGACGGAGAATACGAAATCGTGCAAAACACCAAATTCATGGGCACACAATTCCCTATGATCTTTATAGTATTGGGTGGATTTATGGCATTGGCGGGGCTGATACGATTGATTTCTTGAAGTAAATGGTCACCCATAATTTCAATTTAAACCATTAAGGAATTAAGGAGCATTAAGGAAGTAAACCTGAAACAAATCAACATAAAGGAGTAGTTTTCAACACTCCCCTTTTTCTTCCAAAGAGAAATGTTAACATTGACCGTACTTAAGAACCAAGAATTATTCACTGACTATAGAGAAATCTGAGTATTTTGAATTTTTATTATTTGATTTGAAACGACTTTAAGTGGTAAATAAATTATTTATACGTAGGTTATCTGTCATATTAACTAATCACACGAAAAATTAGAACAGAATGTCAAAAAAAATAACCATAACCAATATAAAACACATAAATAATTTAGAATTTACTCTGCCAACGGACTCAGGAGTCTATGTTTTAACAGGGAGTAATGGTTCTGGAAAAACAACACTAATGATTTGTCTTTTAAGAATCGGTTGGTACAGGGCCTTTCAAGATTTATTCAAAACTGGTAATGGCAGAGTTGATAGTTATGCTGGAACAATAAAATACACAGTAGATCAAGCGTCGGTAACTTACAGACATGCTGGAATGAGGTGGCCCCCTCAACCTAGAACGAATAGCAATTTATTTTCTCAATTTGGCTATCCTCAAGTACGTTTTCTTCCCGCAACTGGAAATAGGCTATTTATTCAAGATGAAAATATTAATCCAACAGATTTTCGAACTGTTGAAAATAGTTTAAAGACCGACCTAAATCATATACTGGAGACCTCAAAGTTTGACAATTTAAGATATGTTCAAACAGCAAGTACAAGAGGGCCTGGTAGTGGAAGTCAAAGATGGAAAAGGGCTTTTGTAATTAAAAAAGGTAATAATTACTATTCTGAAAAAAATTTCAGTCTTGGAGAAATACTGGTCTTGAACACATTAATACTAATTCAGGATGTTACAGATAGTTCATTGTTATTAATAGATGAGCTAGAAATGGCTCTGCATCCAAGAGTTCAAGTTCGCTTACTACGATATTTAACTGAAAAAGCAATCGAGAAAAATTTAACAATAATACTTTCCACCCATTCAAGTAGTTTAATCAAATCCGCAAAAAAGCTAATTTACTTAGATAACACGAACGGTTCAGGCAATATATCTGTCAATATGAACTGTTATCCAGCAATTGTATTGAAAGACATCGCAATAGAAGAAGATATCCAACCTGATTATGTTTTTATTGTTGAAGACGAAATGGCTGAAATGCTCTTGAAAGAAATTATAAAACATTATGCCCAAACTGAGTCCGATCGGTTAATTCCAATTTATAAAGTAATACCAATAGGTGGATATCCACAAATATTAAGTTTTACAGAGAGTACAAATAACTATCTTTTTAATTCTAAAATTGGCGTTTATTTATTTCCAGACTTCGACGTTGAAGCAGTCAAGAATAGCTTACGAACGAAAGGAAATAATAGATCATCAAGCGAACAACTTTTGCATTTACAATTCGAAAGATTTACTGCCATAACTAAATTTCTACCTATAACACCTGAATTGGGTGTTTGGAATTGGATAATATCAGATACATCAAGCATACAAAATCAATTAAATACTCAATATTCAGATAATACCTTCAACTTAAATGATTTAATAATACAAACCAATTCACATTTTACTACTCCAGCTGATAATCCAAGACAAGAAGCTAAAAGAAAATTCAAGTATATTGTTGGATTAATTGAAGCAAGAACAAATGAAAATGCAAAAAGAATCAGTCAATATCTATTTGGCTTATTCGTAAAAAATTACTACTCCCAACAACAGAATAATAACACTTTACGACAAACATTTGGGCAAATATTTAATAGACGAGGGAATATTTTACAAGATTAAATCTAACTGCTGACCATATACGAAAGCCGTTAATTAATTATCTGGACGTAATCGCCTTAATGAATCTTAATCCCTTAATGGTTTAAAACATACCACTTCCACCATTAGTTGATTAATGGACACTAAAGAAAAAGGTCTAACAAGTCCTTTCTCTTTCGCTTAAGGTCTACACTCTTTTTCTATCTTTGCCAAATGCAAAATTTCGCGTCCCATATCAAGCATCCCGTTTTCAAAGTGATTTCTGAAATCATTACCGAAAAGAACCTCGAAGCTTATGTGGTGGGTGGATTTGTTCGCGATATTCTCCTGGAGCGTCCGTCAAAAGACATCGATATTGTGGTTGTTGGAAGCGGAATTGAACTGGCAGAAGCTGCTGGAGCAAAACTCCGGGTGAAGAAGGTTTCTACCTTCAAGAATTTTGGAACTGCTCATTTTCGTTACAAGGACATTGACGTTGAATTTGTGGGCGCACGCAAGGAATCCTATCAGCGTGATTCACGCAAACCCATTGTAGAAGACGGTTCACTGAATGACGACCAACTGCGCCGTGATTTTACCATTAATGCACTGGCAATCGATCTTCGAAAGGACAATTATGGAAATCTGGTAGATCCGTTCAACGGTGTTGACGACCTTGAAAAAGGAATTATTCGTACGCCGCTTGATCCAGACACTACTTATTCTGATGATCCGTTGCGTATGCTACGCGCGATTCGTTTCGCAACTCAGCTTGACTTTACGATCCATCCCGAAAGTTTGAAATCGATTTTGGAGAATGCAGACCGTTTGTCCATTATTTCTTCCGAACGCATTGCCGACGAACTGAACAAGATAATATTGGCTAAAAAGCCATCACGCGGATTTGAATTGCTTTTTAAAACCAACCTATTGCATCACTTCTTCCCGGAAATGGTGAAACTACATGGTGTGGAAACAATTGATGGAAAATCGCACAAAGACAATTTCTACCATACTTTGGAAGTATTGGACAATGTGGCATTGAATTCAGACGATCTGTGGCTGCGTTGGGCTGCTATTATGCACGATATCGCCAAACCACCAACAAAACGTTTCGACAAAAAGGTGGGCTGGACATTCCACGGTCACGAAGACATGGGCGCACGAATGGTTCCGAAGATTTTTACCCGAATGCGTCTGCCTTTGGATATGAAAATGAAGTACGTTCAGAAGTTGGTACGACTCCATCTTCGTCCGATTAGCCTGGTAAAAAGTCACGTTACTGATTCAGCCGTTCGACGTTTACTTTTCGAAGCAGGCGACGATATTGACGATTTGATGACGCTGTGTAATGCAGATATCACTTCGAAAAACGAATTCAAAGTAAAAAAGTACAAGAAGAATTTCGACGAAGTTTCTCAGAAATTAAAGGATTTAGAGGAAAAAGACCGTATCCGAAACTTCCAGCCTCCCGTTTCAGGAGAAGAAATCATGAAAGCCTTTGGTTTGGGTCCATGTGCAGAAATTGGAACCATCAAAATGCGAATCAAAGATGCTATTTTGGAAGGTGAAATTCCGAATGAACACGACGCAGCAAGAAAGTTGATGTTTAAGTTGGGAGCGGAATTGGGATTGAAAGCTAAGGAGTAATGTTTTTTCCTCCCTTGAGGCCTGCCTGTTTTCACAGTCAGACAGGGAGGATTAGAGGAGGGTGGCGTAAACGAGACTCAAAAACCACCTCCCCTAACCCCTCCTCAAGGAGGGAGATCAAATTACACTATTTTATATCTTTCGTCTTTAGTCCTTCGTCTTTTGTCTTCCGTCTTTTCCTATCTTTGCAAAAAACAACTGCATGAGAGCGCTGAAATTCCGCGTATTATTAGATTCTGAGAAAAATCAGGAAATTTTTAGGGATATCATTATCGACGAAAACGAAAATTTCGAAACATTTTACCGTACCATTCTTGCTTCTTTCAACTTCGAAGGACAAGAAATGGGGTCATTCTATATGTCGAATGAAGAATGGGACAAAGGTTATGAGATTGGCCTGATGGACATGAGTTACGGCGACGAAGAGTTAGATCTTCCAGGTGTAATGAGTCAAACCATTTTGAAAGATCAGATAGAATTCAGCGATCAGAAAATGATTCTTGTTTACGACTTTCTTCGCATGTGGATTTTCTTGATCGAGTTACAAGAAATCATAGAAAGAGAAGTCACAAAACCCGAAATCGCAATGTCGATGGGAGTTGCTCCACCAGAAGATTCACGAATGATTCAGGAAGACCTTTTTGGCAGCGAAGATTTTGATGACGAAGAAGGCGCTGACGAATTCGATGAAGACTATGAAGATGGCTACAACGAAGATGAACTAGGAGGTTACGAGGAATACGAGTATTAAAAACAATTATTAGTTATCAATGGGATAATTATCAAGTGATTTGGAGTGAAAAGAACTTGATAATTCATATTTAATCATTGATAATTTCGAAAAAGATGAAAGAAACGAACAACGGCGACCCGATGGGCGCAGCAATCAAGGATTACGCAGTAAGTCGTAAACCAGACGATATTATTGTGATGTCGGACATTTGTGAAGACGATATTATCCCTGTGGAGGTATTGTTTCGCAAGTACGACGAAATGCCCGAATTAGAGAAAATTGCGCTTGACAAAGTAAAAGGAAAAGTGTTGGATGTGGGAGCCGGAGCTGGAACGCATGCACTTTACTTGCAAGATTTAGGTTTCGATGTTACATGTATCGACGTTTCAGCAGGAGCTGTAGACATTATGCGTAAAAGCGGATTGAAAGCAGAAAAGATTAACTTCTTCTCTTACAACAAACAAAAATACGACACGCTTTTAATGTTGATGAACGGAATCGGTATTGCAGGAAAACTTTCAAATTTGGAACGCACTTTGCAACACGCGAAATCGTTAATGAATAAAGGAGGTAGAATTTTGTGTGATTCATCTGACATCAAATCGTTTTACGAAGACGATGATGGAAGTTTGTGGATCGACCTGAACTCGGAATACTACGGTAATTTCCGTTTCCAAATGAAATACAAAAAAGAAAAAGGTCCTTGGTTCGACTGGTTATATGTTGATTTCGATTCGTTGTTTACAGCTGCCAAAAATGTTGGTTTGAAAGCGGTTCGCTTGCAAGAGATTGATGATCATTATGTGGCTGAATTGACGCTAGAAGACTAATTTCGAGTTATGAGTTATGAGTTATGAGTTATGAGTTACTAATACTGAATCTATAGTTTAATGAAGAAATTCTTACTCTTAATAAATCTTATTTTCATTGCGCTTTTCTCCAAAGCTCAGGAAAAGTCACTTTTATACAAAATTGAATCGCCAAACGGAAAACCATCTTACCTTTTTGGGACGATGCACATTATTCCCGATTCAGCTTTTTACTTTCCGGGGAAATTGCAAAAGGTCATCAAGCATTCCGACAAGATCGTGTTGGAAATTGGCGATATGAACATGATGAAGGCACAATCCCTCATGACCTTGAAAGAAGGAAATTGCTTCGACATTTTTACTCCTGAACAAAAAGACAGCGTTTTGAATTGGGGAGCGAAAACAATGAATATTACTCCAGAATTTTTTGAAAAGGCTTTAGGTAAACAAAAACCATTTGTTCTTATGCAATTGGGCACAAAGGATTTGATGGCCGGAGACGTAAAATACATTGAACAAGAAGTTAAAAAGGTAGATACCGAAATTCCTGTTGTTGGATTGGAAACCATAGAACAACAACTTGGCTTATTCGATTCTATTCCGGATGCAATAATGGCCGAAATGATCATGGATTATGTTCGAGGTTCTGAAAACTCAGAAGATCTAATGACTCCAATGATTCGTGCTTATATGGACAAGGATTTAGAGCAATTGGCTAAACTGATCGCTGAAGAAGAAAGTCAGGGATTTGATTCTGAAAAGTTACTCATCAACAGAAACAAAGCCTGGATTCCACAGATCAAAACTCTGGTTGCAAAAGAAAGCTGTTTTATCGCGGTTGGTGCCGGGCATTTAGGCGGAAAAAACGGAGTTATTGAATTATTGACAAAAGAGGGATACAAAATTGTTCCTGTACCATATTAAAATGAAATTATTCGCCATTCTATTCCTTACCGGAATTTTAGCAAGCTGTGGAGGTTCTTACTCTGAATCCGACAAACAAACATTCGACAAACAAATTGGTGCTTATGCGAGAAAGAAAGGATGGAAAATGAAACACCTTCCTTCCGGTTTGTATATGTCTGTTATCAAAGAAGGAACCGGAGAGGAAAAAGCAAAATTCACCAGTCAGGTGAAATTGGTGTACAAAGGAACATTGCTAAACGGAAATGTATTTGATAACACAGATCCTAGCAAACCATTCGAATCGCAGGTAAATGGATTAATCGCAGGATTTCAGGAAGCATTACTTGATCAAACAGCCGGAGCGAAATTTCGTTTGATTATTCCTCCACATTTGGGTTATGGCGATGATGAGCTAGATAAAATTCCGGCAAACTCTGTTCTTGTGTTTGAACTTGAACTGGTTGATGTTTTTTAAGGAATAGGATCAAAATCGTTCAAACGTATTTAACAGAAAGTTTTGATCTTTTGATCTTTTGATCTTTTGATCTTTTGATCTTATTAAAAACAAAAAGCAGCTGCCAATCCAACCGTTATTGCAAAAGCATTTGTTTCTGAACCATCAATATTCACAAAGTAATAACCAGGGTTAACCAGTATAGATAAGCGCATTTTTTTGTACCAACTATCATAATACTTTTTGAAAATCTCACCATGACCAGCATGTTCACCAACAAAACGAAATTCAACAGGAAGTGAAATGCTATAAGTCGACATATTCAAATCATCTTTCCAGCTATAACTCCAACGGTCGATGACATTTTGAGAGTCTTCCAATGGAAATTCATCATCTTCCGAATTTTTGTCCTCAATACGCCTGTAAGCATAGGTGATTTTTTTCTTGAAGTAATTCGTTATTCCGAAATCCATTCCAAGGGAAAGTTCAAATCGGTCTTCTATCGGAATCAACAAACGATATCCAAGACTGAATCGGAAATGACTGGCTGTAAATGTTGATGAATATTCATCTTTACGAATAGAATCCTGAAAAAATGAGTTGCCTGTGACTGGATTAACGACCGTATCATAAGTCCAGCGTTCCGATGATTTCCAATGTTCAGACAATGAAATGTTTCTCCAACCACCAATCTGAGCTTTAACGCCATGTTGAAAGCCGTTGATCTTTCTTCTGTTCTCGAACCATTTGGTATAAGAAAGAAACCATTGATGGGAATCAAATGCACTAAAAGTGGAATAATCCATTTTATTCAATGAATCTTCAGAAGGAAAATGCCCATTTGCATCAAAATAAGCTCTTGGTTTGAAATTCAGCTCAAAATCAGTTCCTAGCCCACATCCCAAATTAAACTCATGACGATAATATGCACTTGTATCTTGAGCTTGTAACCTTAATGAAACGATGAAGAAACTGATTAGAATTATTGGCTGTTTCATAATTCATTTGACGGGTTGACATCAAATGTAGCCGAATTCCTTTAAAAATCGTAGTACCACTTAAAACCTAAAGAACACGTTCCATAATACTTATTGATTCCATTGAAATTTAAATAATGGATGGCTGGCGTTACCTGAATTGCAAATCTTCCTATATATTGAGGAGACCAGAACCAGAATCTTGGTTCTTTACCCTCCAGTCTATGAAATCTCAATTCAATCGGAAACTGAATTCCATAGAAAAAACTGTTCAACTCAACGCTTTCAGACGTTCTAATCCATTCGGAATTCGATCCTGAAGTTGAATCTGGTTGAAAACCTGCAGGCAAATTGGTAGTCCCATGCTGACGATAACTGTATTCGCGTTTTTTACCAGCGTAGTGCTGAATAACAAAATCGGCGCCAACGGCAAGGTCTAATCTATCCCAATTGAACTTAAAATGATAACCGGCTGTAAATCGCATGGCAGAACCTACAGTTCGCATGGTGTAAGAGTCAGTTATAAAGGAATCAACCGGAAATTTTTCACCAGAACTCTGAAGAATCAATGTATCATAAGTAATTGTATCGACAGCCTGCCATTCTTCAGAATTAACCACTCTCCCACCAAAACCAAACGACATTGAAAATCCGCGATCAATTATGGGATGGCTCATCGAAGGAGTCCAACGTGTATAATTGAATTCAATTGGAAAATTGCTTACAGTTCCCCATTGGGAATATTTCAGCTGTGTTAACGAATCTGAGCCTGGAAAAAATGAAGCTTTTTTGACTAGTGTTCCATCATTCATTTGAACAGAACTAAAGCCCCCAAATCCGAAATGGAAGCCGAATTCATTTTGTTGAGCGTACGTTATTGAATTGATCAGGAGGATAAAAACAAGCAGCAGTTTTCTCATTAAAAATTGATTTGAAGCTAGAACGCAATGCGCTTTTAATTATTATTTGCTGCTACTAATTTCCCGTAGAAAGTAGGAATCAAAAAAACCAAATTTTATTTCTTCAAAACCATTGTTAAAACGAAATGAAACTGCTACTTTTGGGTTCGTAAATTTTGAAAAAAAACATCTCGTAATATGAGCGTTCTAGTTAATAAAAACTCAAAAGTAATTGTACAAGGATTCACAGGTAGTGAAGGAACCTTCCACGCAGGACAAATGATTGACTACGGAACAAACGTAGTTGGTGGTGTAACTCCGGGAAAAGGAGGAAGCTCACACTTAGATCGTCCGGTATTTAACACAGTTGCTGACGCAGTTGCAAAAACTGGAGCTGATGTTTCTATCATTTTCGTTCCACCTGCATTTGCTGCTGACGCAATTATGGAAGCTGCTGCTGCTGGTATCAAAGTAATCGTTTGTATTACTGAAGGTATTCCGGTTAACGACATGGTAAAAGCAAAAGAATACTTGAAAGGTTCAGGAGCTCGTTTGATCGGCCCTAACTGTCCGGGTATTATTACAGCAGATGAAGCGAAAGTTGGAATTATGCCAGGATTCGTTTTCAAAAAAGGTAAAATTGGTATCGTTTCTAAATCAGGAACGTTAACATACGAAGCAGCTGATCAAGTTGCAAAAGCAGGATTAGGAATTACAACTGCAATCGGAATTGGTGGAGATCCAATCATTGGAACTACAACAAAAGAAGCGGTTGAATTGTTAATGAATGATCCTGAAACAGAAGGAATCGTTATGATCGGTGAGATCGGTGGTAGCTTAGAGGCAATCGCTGCTCGTTGGATCAAAGAAAACGGAACGAAGCCAGTTGTTGGATTCATCGCAGGTGAAACTGCTCCAAAAGGAAGAACAATGGGGCACGCAGGTGCTATTGTTGGTGGAGATGATGATACAGCAGAAGCGAAAAAGCGCATTATGCGTGAGTGTGGAATCCACGTTGTTGATTCACCAGCACACATTGGAGCTAAAATGGCTGAAGTATTAGGAGTTACAGCATAATCCGCTTACTTATATTACTAGGATCCCGATTTGCTCTGCAGGTCGGGATTTTTTTTCATCTCGACTCCGCTCGATGACCTTAAAATTTGGGTGATTACAGCAATTTTAATCTCAGGTTATCGAGCGTAGCCGAGATAACGAGAAGTTTATTACTTTCATATTCAAATGGCAAGAGAACGTTTAAGAAAAATACAGGAAGCTCAGGATCCCGGATTAGGTAAAACTTACCAAAAATCAGTAAAACGGATGTTGAGGGAAGACGGGACTTTCAATATCAGGCGTATTGGAACGGTTCGTCGTTTGAAAGATTTTTACAAGTTTTTGGTCGACTTACATGCATGGAAATTTGCATTGTTCCTTGTTGGTTCATTCATTGTTGCCAACCTTTTTTTCGCTGGTATTTACTGTTGGATAGGAACCGAAAGTTTACAAGGAGTTCATCCTAGTCAACATTCATTTCTGGCCTCATTCTATTTTAGTGCCCAAACATTTACAACCGTTGGTTACGGAGCAATTGCACCAAAAGGAAATCTGATCTCGTTCATTGCATCAATGGAAGCTTTTGTAGGATTGATCGCATTTGCCATAGCAACAGGTTTGATCTACGGACGATTTTCACGTCCATCAACAAAAATTGCTTTCTCGCACAATGTTATTATTACCCCATACGAAGATGCAACAGCTGTCATGTTTAAAATGGTGAATCAACGCAACAGTGTACTTTTGAATACCAAAGTAAATGTGATGCTTTCAATTGCAGAAGGAGATCAAAGCATGGAAAATGTAGCACGTGAATACTACACACTTCCGCTCGAAGTTGATTTTGTGCGCTATTTCCCTCTAACATGGACAATCGTTCATAAGATCAGTGAAGATTCTCCTTTATACGGAAAATCGGTTTCGGAAATAAAATCCCAATTGGCTGAACTACTTATTCTGATAGAAGCATACGATGAAACTTACTCTCAGACAGTTATTAAAAAGCATTCCTATGCCGAGAATCAATGGGCGTCAGGCGTTAAATTCCGCAAGAACTTCCACGCTGATGAAAACGGAACCATAATTCTAAACATTCATGGGATTAGTGACCTTGAACCACTTTCCTAATTAGTAGTGACAAATTACAAATGACTAGTTACAAAATTTGGTCTTCGGGCCTCCTTAGTCACCATTTTACAATTAGTAATTCGCAATTGGTAATTAGTAATTACCTTTGAGGTATGACAAATTCTTCACCGCTCTCCTTCCCTATTATGGAACATTTTTACACCATTCAGGGAGAAGGAAAATATACGGGTACGGCTGCATATTTCATTCGTTTGGGTGGATGTGATGTTGGTTGTGTTTGGTGCGATGTAAAAGAATCATGGGATGCTGATAAACACCCACATATGTCAGTGAATGAATTGGTTTCACTTGTAAATGAACATCCTGGAAAACTGGTTGTAATTACCGGTGGCGAACCTGCAATGTACGATCTGACCAACTTGGTCAATGCTTTACAGGAAAATGGAAAAACGGTAGCTATTGAAACTTCAGGTGCACATCCGCTTGTTGGAAATGTTGATTGGTATACATTTTCCCCAAAAAAGTTTAAAGCACCAGTTGAAGAAGCATATTTGAAAGCAAATGAACTGAAAGTTGTTATATTTAATAAATCAGATTTCAAATGGGCAGAAGAGCATGCAGCTAAAGTTTCAGAAGAATGTAAATTGTATGTACAACCCGAATGGTCTAAACAGGAACGATTATTGCCAGAGATCATCGAATTTGTGAAAAACAACCCGAAATGGAAGATTTCACTGCAAACACATAAGTACCTTAATATCCCTTAATTATGAAAGGATTACTCTTTATTTCCACATTCGTTATCACTATCCTTACAAGCTGTTCACAAGCTCAGATGGTTTATTCATCAAAGGATAAAAAAGCGATTGAGAACATTGACAAAGCACAAAAAGTAGGTCAGTCAAACTTAGACGAAGCTATTAATTATTGCAACAAAGCTCTAGAGCGTGACCCGAACTTCTGGGAAGCACATTTATTGGTTGGTGAATTTTACGAATACAAAAAGAACTATCCGGAAGCAATCAAGCATTATCAGGAAGCACTGCGCATCAATCCAAAGCACTCGAATACCGGTGCAACCTATTATTACATGGGCGCATTGCAATATGACAGCGGTGAATTTGAAAATGCAAAACAAACCTTAAATACCTACATTGCTATAAAGAGTGCCAATCCTAAAATGGTTGCTGATGCAAAAGAAATGATTGCAGCAAGTGATCTGGCAATTGAAGCCATGAAAAAGGGTGAAACATTTAATCCGATCAATCTTGGTCCTGGAGTAAACACTGCTGATCCTGAATATTTCCCAACAATTACGGTTGATGGAAAAACAATCCTATTTACACGTCTTATTCATGATGATAGAGTTCCGGCTCCGGAAGAACGCTACAAAAAACAAGAAGATTTCTTCGTTTCTAACCTAAGCGAATTCAATGCATGGCAAAAAGCGTTTCCAATGCCAACGAACATCAATACAATTCGAAACGAAGGTGCGCCAACCATTTCAGCCGATGGTAGAAGTTTGATCTTCGTGGCTTGTTCTATGGGAGATGTAGCTGATTATGGTGATGGAAGAACCGGAAAAGGAAGTTGTGACTTGTTCATCACAAAACGAATGGGACAACAATGGTCGAATCCAATAAACCTTGCAGGAAAAATCAATACCGGAAGCTGGGAATCTCAGCCTTCACTTTCTGCTGATGGAAAATCATTATACTTTATTCGTCGAATCAGTAAACAAGGAGCAGAATCCGATGCCGATATTTTTGTTTCAACTATTAAAGAAGATGGTTCATGGGGTGATCCGGTTCGCTTACCAAATACGGTAAATAGTCCAACGATGGAAGAATCTGTTTTGATTCACCCGGATGGAAAAACGTTGTACTTCGCTTCTCGCGGTCACGGCGGTTTTGGTGGATTGGATCTTTTTGTTTCCAGAATGGATGCCAACGGAAATTGGAGTCAGGCAGAAAATCTTGGTTACCCTATCAATACACAATACGACGAAAACTCATTGATGGTAAGTGCTGATGGAGAGATTGCATTTTTCGCCTCTGACAGAAAAGGTGGTTACGGTGATTTGGATATTTACTATTTCGTGATGCCAGAACACGCTAAACCTACAAAAACCTTGTATTTCGATGGATTGGTGTTTGATGCCACTACCAAAAAACCAATTCCAGGGAAATTCTCATTGATCGATCTGAAAACAGGAAAAGAAATCATTGTTGCCGAGGCAGATCCTACAAACGGTTCGTTTACAGTTTCGCTTCCAGTGAATTGTGAATACGCTTTGAATGTTTCTTATCCCGGATACAACTTCTATTCTCAGAATTTCAATATGACCATTCCGGAGAATCAGGAAGTGTATCACATGGATGTTCCAATGATTCCAATTACTTCTTCTGACGTTGTTACATTGAAAAATGTTTTCTTCGACTTGAATAAGGCGACTTTACGTCCGGAATCTACTGTTGAGTTGAATAAACTGCGTGACTTCCTGAAAGCAAATCCAACGGTTAAAATTCAAATTGCAGGACATACAGATACGCAAGGCGACGCAGCTGAAAACCAAAAACTATCGGATGCCCGTGCAAAAGCAGTTGTAGATTTCCTTGTAACCAATGGAATTGCTGCTACACGTTTAAGCTCGAAAGGTTATGGTGAAACAAAGCCTATTGTTTCCGACGAAGCAATTGCGAAAATGACCAGTGAGGTTGCAAAACAAAAAGCACATCAGGAAAACAGAAGAACTGAATATACCATCGTAAAATAATGTATTTACTAAAGCTCGTACGTCCAATAAACCTGCTTGTCATTGCATTGACAATGTACGCTATGCGGGTTTATTTTATTCCGCGAATCAATATTGAATTAGTTCCCGGAAGTACTGAGCCGTTCGACTTTTTTCTACTTGTATTTTCTACTGTATTGATTGCAGCAGCCGGAAACATTATCAACGATTATTTCGACGTAAAGGCGGATAAGATCAATAAACCGCATAAACTTATCATAGGGAAATATGTAAAACCGCGCTGGGCAATTGTTCTTCACTGGACAATGAATTTCATCGCGTTTTCCATTGCATGTTATCTGAGCTGGCGCTACGAAACATTTTGGTATGTGTTCATTCATTTGTTAAGTATCAATGCGCTTTGGTTCTACTCCACGTATTTCAAACGCAAATTCCTGATTGGTAATGTCATTATTGCAGGTTTGACTGCTTTGGTTCCCATTCTTTGTGGAATTCACTTTTTGGAATTTATTCAAAGTCAGAGAGATCACTTACCAAGTAGCTGGTCAATAGACACAACACTCGAAACACCATGGCATACCGGCTGGGCTTTCGGAAGTTACTTCAATACCTTCTTTGTTTTGGTCTTTGCTTTTTACGCTGGAACATTAAATCTAATTCGTGAAATCATCAAAGACATTGAAGATGTAACAGGAGATTTGATCCTACGCGCAAAAACACTTCCTATTGTTCTTGGAAAACGTAAAACAAAACGAATTGCAATCATCCTGTTAGTCTTGCTATTATTGACTTCTGTACCATTCCTGATCGATGGCTATTTCTTGTACAACATTCGCTTTCTGAAAGCCTTTGCTCCTGTTTTTCTGCTTCCGATCGGAATTGTTTTCGTTATTGGATTATTGAGTTTGAAAGACGATAAGCGAAATTTGAGACGTGCAGATTTACTGCTTAAAATTTTGATGGTACTTGGTTGTTCAATGCCGTTTTACTGGTATTTCTTATGACAAAAAAGTTGATTTTAGGTTCTGGTTCACCACGCAGAAAAGAATTACTTGCAGGTTTAGGTTTCACCTTTGAAATCAGAACCAAAGATACCGATGAAACATATCCGAATACGTTGGAATTATCGGATGTTCCTGAATATTTAGCAGAACTAAAAGCCAAAGCTCTTTTCGATGAATTAGCTGATGACGAAATCGTTTTGTGTGCAGATACTGTTGTAATTCTGAAAGGAAGAATTTTAGGAAAACCAACGTCGCGCGAAGAAGCCATTGAAATGCTTACTGAATTGGCTGGTGAAACACACGAAGTGATTACAGGAGTTTTCATTGGGAATCAATCGTCACACCGTTGCTTTTCAGACAGAACAGAAGTTACTTTTGGTAAACTGACACAAAACGAAATCGCAAATTACATTGACAATTACAAACCTTTCGACAAAGCCGGATCTTACGGTGTACAGGAATGGATTGGTTATGTTGCTGTTGAAAAGATGAACGGAAGCTATACCACGGTTATGGGGTTGCCAACGCATTTGGTTTATAGAGAACTTAAACAATGGCACCTCGACTCCGCTCGGTGACCATTCTTTTCAATTGTACCTTTTCGATTTTAAAATTTAGACTTTTGGAATTTAGAATTCTACCGAAGCTATCTCCATTCGCTCATCAACAACGACCAAAATATTTCCCTGAGCATTGAATTCAATGTAATTAATGGCTCCGTCAGCGATTTCACAATTGGCAGCCGCTACCTGAAGGATTCTGTCGTTTGAAAGGTTCAATACCAATTCTTCCATGATGTAGTTCTTTCCAGGGATAATTTCAAAGTTATCGTCGAATTCTTCAAAGAAATTCCATTTGATACTTACCGATTGAATACTTTCTTCTACGAAATCAAAAATACGATCAACATCTTCCAACTGGTAAAACGGAATTTCAGCTAAAAGATCCTCTGGCTTTCCAAAAATACAATCAACCAACTCTTGCTTTCTACTCCATCCAATTACTAGCGATTCCTCTTCGAAAACAATTTCAATTGCACCATCAATGGCCAGTTTGTTCGTGTCTACGGCATAATAATGCTCTGCAACGTTATAGAGCTTTACTTCCTTAACTGTTTTTCCGATTAAAAGGTTTTCAATTGTTTGTGTGTCGAGAAATGCCATGTTGTTCGTTTTATATTTCGAGAGGCCAAATGTATTATCATTTCTTCAAAAAGAGAACAATAAAAAAAATAACCGTAGAGATAAAGAGAACGCAGAGACATTATTCCTCTGAGGCCTCTTTCTCTCCGCGGTTAAAATAAAAAACGCCACTCTTTTCAGAATGACGTTTCTTTGTAACAACTAAAACAATTACTGTTTCACAAATTGTGTAGTTCGGATTCCTTTTTCACCTATCACTCGAACCAGATACATTCCGGAATTCAGTTGATCGATATTGAAGTCAACACCAATAGCATAATTGTCTGGTGTCGCTATTTTCGTTTCAATGATTCTACCGTTTAAATCCAAAATCTGAATTTCCATTTGTTCACCAAGATTTCCAACGTACTCCACTCTGATCTTATCAGTAGATGGATTCGGGAATACCATGAATTCATCCGCTTTTTCATTTTTAGGAGTACTTAGGGTAAATCCTACAGTAAAGTCGTATCTGTGATAAGAACCGAAATCAGTAGTAAAGTTCTCTACAATTCCTCCTCCAACTTCACGTACACGGAAATTCCCGGATGTTTCACCCTCCACTTGCGCAGAATACCAGAAACCAATTCCATCGTCATCCGAATCTTCATAGATAATAGAGTAACATCCAGGAGCCAAGTCAAAAGTATCCTTATATTCCGTTGAGTTTGTCATCGATAATCTTTCAAAGATGATATTTCCTGCACCGTCAATCAAACGCCATTTGTTTTCTACCGCTCTGTTGTTGGTTTTGTACCAGGCGTAGAAATGATGATTTACTGTTTCAGGGGCACTGTATTTCGTTTTGAATGTGTTATTGTTTGCATATTCATCGCCAGTTGCAGATCCGTTAACCGCCGCAATTTGCGCAGTGAAACCATTTGAAACCGCAGCTCCAAACCAGAACCAGTTATCAGCAGGTACTTCAACCACCTCTTTTTCCAAAAATCCCAGGTTTCCTGTCCAAGTATAAGTTGCGATATGATCTTCAGAAACCCAATAATTGATCTGACATGAAGTTAACGGCTGCTCTCCTGTATTCTGAATGATCACTCGAGGATTCGAACATGTAGGATTGTATTTACTGTAATACTCGTAGTTATTTGGATTCAATATATCTACCAAAGCTGCATCGTGCTGGAAATTTGGAGCAGAATACGAAACCAAGTCAATAGCCGTAACATAATTTCCACCTGCTTGTCCCGGATCAGTTGCCGGAACATCATCAATATCGTAATCCAATGTAACTGTTGTTCCCGGAGTAACATATGGCGTTAATTCGTGATCGTGTTCTTTTACCATATCACCCGGACACCAGCCTTCTCTTGCATAAGGCCATGTTCCACCCTGACCAATATTCGGATTCTCACCACACTCATTGGTTTGCCAAATATGCCAGTCGAAACGCTCAACTCCGTTCACCAAAATCTTGTGTTCTTTATCAACCCATTCACAACAAGCACCATCTCCTACTTGTCCGTGACCGGAAAGACGCGTTTTGATCTTAAACATGGAAGAAGTATCAGCCAATTCAACTGTAGTTGCAGTCAACACAACGTCATTCGCCATTTGAGCATAATTGTAGCTCGTCCAGTTTTGCCAAACAGGTTCCACATTGTGCACATCACGCGGAGGAATTCCTTCAATAAATGCGAACTTCAAATCAATCAATTCCTGTGTGTTATGCGCAGCTAAATCTACCAATCCATGCATGAACTGTTGGTAATCTGTTACATCATAGATCCATGAAAATCCTTGTGGACCAAGATCGAAGCTAATTCCGTATGGTGTAATGTATCGACCAATTTCAATGTCATTGATCTCCTCAAACGGAGCGTTGTAATACGTAATTGTATCGTTAATCAACGTATCTTCATTGATGCTGTTTCCAGTTCCAATTACCACCGATGCGATATCCAGAGTATCTATTGTTCCCTCATCGTAAGTCAACATATTGTCGATAATGTGGAAACTGTTATCTGATGGCGAATACTCAAAAACAACACTTGTTTTCGGATAAATTGCAATCAACTCTGTTGAACTTGAAGCCGTATTCATTGTTCCCTGAGCCAAACTCACCTTAGGAACACCATTGATGCTTTCAACTCCGGAAACGGGCGTTTGATCATGTACAATCATGTTAGACGTAAAAGTTGCACCTAATCGATTGTGTACAGAACGATCAATCATTGCCAATTGTCCATCAAAATCATAGTACACTTCCAAATCAGTATAATTCGGATGTGAAGCGTCGGTCTTTTTGTTTTTCCAGCTTGCAATTGTGGATGCATCCAGGGCTCCCGACCAAACTTTAAATTCGTCAATCGAACCTTTCCAGTTCCCCGACAGGCCATTACCTGCTCCAATAATGAACTTTGCTATTTTACCAACCTCTCGGTTTAAGTTACTTCCTGAATGCCACAGAATACCATCTTTATAAATAAACATTTGTCCGGTAGACGCCTTTTTCACAAAAGCCCAATGGTGCCAAATATTGTCGATTTCTGAAGCATTTGCCAGTTTTGAAATACGATCATATCCAGAACCTTTACCTGCGTCCCAATAAATTGTATTATCCGACCACGGCATGTGGATATTAAGAGATCTGTCGTTCAGCGAATCTACAGCTTCAAGGAAATAAGTTGCTGTACCTGAATTTCCGTTTCCTTTCGACCAGAATTCAATGGTTACGTCGTCACCTAAATCTACATTGCTCATATTAATTTCAGCATAATTCGTTCCATTGGAAACAAATGTTCCGTTCGAATTGTTGTAGGAAAGTGTGCTCGAAGCTGAATTAATCGTTGCAAGATCTAAGTTCGCCAATGAAGTTCTGGCGTCATCGTAGCTAATTTCAATGATTAAGTTTGATGTCCCGTCGTAATTGAAAGGAGTAGAAAAATCAATTGAATTTGTCCCAGAAACGATATTGTTCAAATTGGCATCGTAAACCGTTGTTAATCCAACAGATTCCCAAACGAATAGCTCCTGCTGGATCGTTGACTTTAATTTCACCTGAAAGCCCTGTAATGAAGCAAAGCTGTTTAAGAAATCAAGTTGCATAGCTTGAATTTGTCCTGCTGTAACACCAGCACTTGCTAAATCTGCTGCAGAAATAATCCATTGCAATTTACCACCGTTGTTTCCATTTCGCACAAAAGCCATGTTTGCAGCACTTGTCCCGGAAACGGGATAGAATGTCACCGCATTCTGAGTTCGACTGGAAACTGCTTTGGTTTGTTGGTCGTAATAAGGCGTTGAAGTATACGGATAAGTTACAGGCGAAGTCAAGTTCACTCTGTATTTGTTTCCATCTACACGAACTGAATCAAAAAGTCCGGTGTGTTCAAAGATTCTTGTATACGTCAAGTAATCCCATTCTCCACAATTGTATTGATCCCAGGTTGTAAGCGGACTACATTTTAATTTATAGTACATCAATACCTTTTCGAATCGTTGATTATCCAAAGAGGCCGGGAATTGAAAATTGGATCTTCGGGTTACAATACTATCGAAAGTGAACGTTTGCACCCAAGTGGTATCCTGAGCAAACGATTGTAATCCGGAAAAAGCAATCAGAGTGAGTAAAATTATTTTCTTCATGTTTGTTTTATAGAAACACGAAGTTACTGATTGCTACATCAATTTAGTCTATGGAGAACAGACAATAATGGGACAACTGTTGAGAACCTAGCGGTTCTTGAAGTCAAAAATCAAAAGAGAAAAGAATCGTCAATGCCATTTCTCATGATTCCTCTAATACAACTTAAATATTGGTAAACGATTAAAGGTTTTGCTTTCAAAGTATTCGGAATTTTGGTAGATAAAGAACAATTGCGCCCAGCTATCAGATGCAAAAGCTGAATCAGAAGCCTTCTTGGCCTCAAACTCTTGTTTTAACTGTGGATTTTCTTTTAAAATCTCCAAAGCCTTTTCTTCGAAAACATAGGCAGAGAAGTATTCTTTTTCCTGAATGTAACTGTCCATAAAATTCCAGTTGAAATATGAATCCTCTGCCTGAGGCTCTAAAACGGATAAAATGAAATTGCGTTTGGGTTGTTGTGTTGAAATGACAACACTTCCTGATGGAACTCGAACCGTTTCTTCTTGCTCAACCAATTCCAATGAATTGTGCAGGAAATGCCCCTCATACGGACGTGATCCTGATTTAACGTTTTTAACACGTAAAGTAGATACCAATTGGTCCTTTGATGCTATTTCTTCCATCAAAACACCATTTTCCTGCAGCATTTTGATGACTTCTTTCGCTTCTTTGGAAACAACATAGGATTTTGGAATTGATGTGGAGTCTTTACTGCTATAACTATTGTAATACGGAACTTGCTTTGAATACGGTTTCGATCTATCGTAATACAAACGATCCAATCCTGTCACTTCACTTTTCTTATAAGTCGCTTCGTAACCTTTAAACAGAAATGGAACTGATTCTCCTATCGCTTGATAATTGAACTTGAAATGAGTTTTCTTTAAGCTCGATTGAATAGCTTCTTTTCTCGCCAATTCAATACTTTCTTTATTCTCACCTGCCCAATGAATTAAGAATTGAAGGTAATCGTGCGTTGCCTGAACACGTTGTGAGAAAGGTTTCAGCATATGGGTCTCCACAGTAAAACTCAGCGAATGAAAAAGGCTTGCGTAACCCATCGCATATCTCGGCAGATCATTGAACGCTACAATTCCGGAATCTGGAGTTTCAGCTTTTGTTTCCACATAAGGCGCCCAATCCCATTTCTTCTTTTTCAACTCCCTGGTCATTTCGGGTAATAATTTATTGTATGTCAAGTCATGAACACTTGCTTCCAATCTTTCCTTTAAAGAAGTAATGAGGGTCAAAGTGTATTGATAATCTGCACCATTCGACACATGTGTATCCACAAAAACATCAGGATCGAGTGCCTGATAGATTTTGACAAAAGTGTGTGCGTTTTCAGAATCCATTTTAATGAAATCACGATTCAAGTCCAGATTCTGCGCATTTCCTCTAAAACCATATTCTACTGGTCCATCCTGATTTGCTCTTGAAGTTCCTGACCTGTTCATCATTCCTCCAACATTGTACGCCGGAATAATTGCTATAATTGGTAGATCCTTGGCTTTCTTTCCAGCTTTGATCCAGTTTTGAATCCAAAGCAAACACGCATTTACTCCGTCAGGTTCGCCCGCATGGATGGCGTTATTGATGAGTATTGTTGTTCCATTGCGTGCTTTTTCAAAAGCTTGAGCGGAATCTTTACCAGCGTTTATCAGACAGACATAAAGCGGAAATTCCGTATCCGAATTTCCCATGTTGTAAAGCGAAATCTCGTCATGTTTACTGTCCCATTCCTTGTATTGAGCAATTAGTTCAGGATAATTTGGGGTTGTATTTCCATCGTATTGGGAAAAAGCAAGGGCAGGAAGAAGCGTAAACAAAAAGAGGAGTTTCATGGAATGAAATTACAAAATGTGGCGGAATGAGTTTGTTGGGTGGTGAAAATTAAAAGATTTCAACGTATTTTTTAGTCAGACGAGGGATTTCCCTAAATCCCGAATTTCCCGAAATCCCGAAATCCCGAATTCCATAAAAATTGATTTCAAGCAATTTTCATTTTGTGAAACTTTAAATGAAAAGTGTGAAATATCACCGAAAAAAGTAGGAAATATGTAAAGACACTTTCCCTTTTCATCCTTAACTTCAAGGCATGATAGGCAGAAAAGTAGTCATCATTGGTGGTGGCTTTGCAGGATTAAATCTTGCCCGAAAATTATCTAAAACAGACTGTCATGTGGTACTTGTCGACAAACAAAATCACCACATGTTTCAACCACTCTTTTACCAGGTTGCAAGCGCGCGACTTGAGCCCTCAAGTATTTCTTTTCCGTTCAGAGCTCTTTTTAAAAGAAAGAAAAACGTCGAGTTCTGTTATGCTACGGTCAAAAGTGTTATTCCGGACGAGAAACGAATTGAAACCAGCATGGGAAGTTTGAGCTACGATGAATTGGTCATCGCTACGGGATGTCGAACAAATTTCTTTGGAAACGAAGACATTGCTCGCTATTCCATGGCCATGAAAAATACGCAGCAAACTATACATATCCGCAATTCAATTCTTTCAAAGTTTGAGAAGATCATGTTTGTTGACGACAAAGAGCGAGAGGAATTGATGAATCTTGTGATTGTAGGTGCCGGACCCACAGGGGTTGAACTTTCAGGAGCTTTTGCAGAAATGAAACGCAGAGTACTTCCGAAGGATTATCCGCAATACGATTTTTCCAAACTGAAAATCATTTTATTGGAAGGAAGTGAGAATACATTGAATGCCATGGGTGATGCTTCCCGAAAATGGTCAAGAAAATATCTGGAACAATTGGGGGTGGAAGTTCGAACATCTACTGTAGTTGAAAACTACGATGGTCATGATCTTAAATTGAAAAATGGGGAAACCATCCCAACACAGAGTGTAATTTGGGCAGCAGGAGTAACAGGGAATACAATTCCAGGATTAGAAAATGCAACCATGGTTCGCTCTCGTTATACTGTAAATCGTTTTTCAGAAGTAAAAGGATATGAACACATTTATGCCATTGGCGACATTTCTTACATGGAAACTGAAAAGTATCCGCATGGACATGCTCAATTAGCGAATGTTGCAATCAATCAGGGGAAACAATTGGCGCGTAATTTCCAAAAGAAATGGAATGGCTCTCAACAAGTTCCGTTTGAGTACAAAGACAAAGGTTCAATGGCAACCATTGGAAAACACAAAGCAGTTGTTGAACTTCCATTCATGAATTTTCAGGGTTATTTTGCCTGGATGGTTTGGATGGTGCTTCACTTGATGTTAATTCTAAGCGTTCGGAATAAAATAGCCGTTTTCTACAACTGGGCGTGGAGTTATCTGACAGGTGATAGTTCTCTTCGACTAATTCTGAGAGATGAGAAAAACAGGGAAACGCTGGGGAATAATACTTAAGCATCGAAAGATTTGTACATCAATTTTGTTCATCGATAAATCAAGTAAACATTCAATCCTCTACAACATCTAAGAATCGCTAAAACGAAAGTTGTCTGATAAGTGTATTTTATTCATCATTCAATTTTCGTTTTTGTCATTTTATGATAACTCTGAAAATTGAAAAAACATTCCCTTCCTCCATGCTATTTATGATGTAAATAAAGCGAATAAGGGTTACCCCCTGTTTTAGCTGTAGATATAATCAGACCCGGTTAAAAGACCTAGTTTTGCTGGAATATATTTAATTCTACATATGAAAAAAAATTACTTGATCTTCAGCTTGCTTATAGCAGCGCTTACCACTTTCAACAGTTTTTCCCAAACCTATTCCAGTTATGGAAGCACACCCTCAAACGATGATTACAATTATATTGATTACTCATCTGACACAATGTATTACACGTTCAATTCATTAGCTTCCGGAGCATATTCAGATGCCAGTTTGGTAATTGAAGGTGAAGCCTATTTTGACGGAAGTGGCTCTTATAATGTTTTTGGTCCAGGGGCAGCTTTACTAGGAAATTTCACTACTACAGCCTTCTATAGCTGTACACCGTTTGTTTCGACGATTACTATACCAATGGCTACAATAAATTCGTTTTCAAGCAGTGTAGTGTTGAAATTTGTAAAACAGGGGAATGTTTATCCGTATTGTTCCAACAACAGAATGCGTGCGAAGCTAACCTATAATTACTGTACAACAGGGGTACCTTCAGAACAAGCAAGCATATCTCTTAATGACAATGTTTTTTGTCAATCGGCTGATCCAATCAATTTAACTGGCTTACCGGTTGGAGGTACTTTTTCAGGTGCTGGTATAACAAATGGTCAAATTGATCCATCTGCATTGCCTTATGGAGTTTACTATGCCACTTATACCTTTACTGAGGCAAACGGATGTTATACTAAAGACAGTGCGAGCTTTACTGTATTCGAAAATCCTGCTGATCAATCGATGGTTACATGTATGAATATGGGACCAACAATCAACACGGGAAATATTTCAACTGTTTACACAACAGATCCGGGTCTATCGGATCTAATCGGAATTGGTACAAATGTAACGTTGAACCCAATAATAACAAGCCCAACAGAGGTATACAGTGCAATTGTATCAAGTCCTTTTGCATATTCAATTGACGCGATTGACACTGCGAATTTTCAAATCGCAGATCATGATGTGATTTCAGGAGATGATCGTGGAGGGATAGCAGTTACAGAAAACTACGTTTATATCGTTGGTGATGATGCAACTGCTCGTTTTGATTTGAATTTACAAGATGGAATTGATTTGCCGAAACGCGATGGGATCTTTACAGATTTAGCGCAAGTAAAACTTTATACTATTTATAATACAGCAGTTCCTCACGCACCTAATAGCGACAACCTGGATGGATTCACAATGAATTCGCTTCGTTCGCTTAACGAGGATTTATCATATGGTGATGAATTAATCATGTTATCGGAGCCTGTTACATTTGGAGTTGAAAACCAGGCTGTAATGCTTGCTGGTTATAACGAACTAATTGTTGGAACTGCTTACGGGAATTATGATTTCTATCATATTTCGATCTTAAACGGTTTGGTAACACCAATTGGTGAACATAATCTGGATATTTTTGGTTCTGAAAACTGGGCCGATTGGGGAATGTCAGGATTTGACGGTACAGATCGTCACGCTTATTTTAGAGCATCTGATGATTCTATTGTTGATTTCAATTTCACAACGGATCTGGCAACAAGCATTAGCTTACTTACCGATTTTTCAGACATGGCAAGCTTTATTGTGCATCCAACGAACAATCGTTTTTATGGGCATTATGAAGGTGGTACATCTACTTTTGGTGGTGATGATGAGACTATTTTTTACTTCCAGACTACAGATACTGCAACTCGATTAACGGCTACATTGGAAAACTATAGTTGTCCAAATAAAATAACATTTACGTTCAATTCAATTGATCTTGGTGCCGACACTACTGTTTGTTCTGAAGATGGATTGTATATCATCTCCGGAGGTTTTGGTTATGAATCATATACATGGAACGGCGTAAACAACAATTTTAACTCTTTTGCTGTACAAAATTCTGGTGAGATTGTTTTATCCGTGGTTGATGAAGTTAATTGTACGCTTACAGATAGCGTTAACGTAGTTATTGATGAATGTACTGCTGGAATCAATGAATTGAATGATGCTTCAATGATGATTTATCCGGTTCCAAATAATGGAGCATTCCAAATTATCTTTAATGCGCTTGCAGAAGAAGCACAACTGAGTATTGTTGACATACAAGGAAAACAAGTTGCAACTGCAACGGTTTCAAAAGGAGAAACAGTTGTAGACATGAACCTGAACGTTGAATCTGGAATTTACTTTGTTCGTTTGACTTCCAAAAATGGAACATCACAACAAGCAATTAGTATTCAATAAATAAAACGCACAAAAAAAGCCGGTTTGATTTTCAAATCGGCTTTTTTTTGTGATGTCTATTTTTCTGAAAATTGATTTACGATCGTTTTATTCAGAAACATTTGTAATGGCCCATTTAAGAAGGACATTCTTTTTTTTCGGCAATCCCAGTTTTTCAATGATATTTGTGCGATGTCCTTCAATCGTTTTTTCCGATAAGAACAACATCTCTGCAATTTCTTTACTCGTTTTTTGTTGTGCTATCAGTTCAATGATTTTTCGCTCTGAGAAACTCAACTTATCCAATTCACTTGATCCGGCTTCACGAACATTGACCAAGTCATTCAATAAAGAATCACTTACGTATTGGTTTCCTCTTGCAACTTCAAAAAGACATTTTTTCAGTTCTTCCTGTGCATGCTCTTTGAGAATGTATCCATAAATCCCATATTCTTTTGCCTTATTATAAACTGTGATTTCATTGTGCATTGTCAAAAGTATAACCTTGGTTTTCAGTTTTAGGTCATGAATTTTCTTTGCTACATCTATACCATCCAATGCAGGCATATTAATATCCAGAATAGCAATATCTGGTAACCTTGATTGAATAATATTTAATGCAGAAGCTCCATTATCACAGGTAGCAATTACTTTATAGCCGTACGATTCCACAAAACTTTGCGTTCCATGAAGTGTAAATGGATGATCATCCGCAATTAATATTGTCATTAGAGCTTTTTTAAATCTATGGTTATTATTGTTCCTTTCTGATCAGATTGAATTTTTGCCTCACCTCCAATAGCTTTGCTTCGTTCGATAATGTTATGCAATCCAAAAGCATCTTTTCCAGTAAGGGTTTCCATCACATTAAATCCTTTTCCATTGTCTTTAATCTGTATGAATAAGCCGTCTTCTCTTTCCAGAATACTAATTTTTGTCGCGATAGCTTCTGCATATTTAATAATATTGGTCAATGCCTCCTGAACAATTCGGTAAACTTGTAATTCATCTGAAACAGACAAAAAACCGCTATAGTTTATATCCGAAGTAACCAGAAGTTGATTGGAAGCTTGTGCGCGATCAAGCAATTGACCAATACTTGCCGAAAGACCTACTTTTTCGAACATTACCGGATGCAGGTTTCGGCTAATATTTCGGATATCATTAATTATTGAATCTATTTTTTTCCCTCGTGAGGATGTATTACCATCGAGGATATGTTTTAGATTGAGCAGTTCGTGACTCACACTGTCGTGCAAATCGCTTGCAATACGTTTGCGTTCTTCTTCCGTTTTATCGAGCAACTTTTTTGTATACAATCGCGCTCGCTGATTTTCTGTTCTGATTTTCTTCTGCTTCTGTCTTGAAAAAATAATTACTCCAATCAAAATTAATCCCATCAATAATGAAATCAAGAAGGCTATGGTCGCTTTATTATTTGAAATCGTTTCTTTCTGATTAACAATTTGGCTTTCCTTATGCTTCGTTTCATAGAGTTTATTTAATTCCATTGTTTTCGTAATCATTTTTTGATTACTGATCATGTTTTCAGCGTGTTTCAACTTTTCTGAATAGACGAATGCTTTTTGATAATTGTTATTCAGTAGCGCATTTTCTTTTAAAATCTCTGCATATGCAAGTTGATTTTGATAATCCTCTTGTTCTTCAACTACTTCTAAAGCTTTTTCAATTGTATTGATGTTCTCTATTCCTTTTCCGGATTTAATTTCATAGTTCGCCAAAGCAACAATGTAATCAGCATCAGATGCTACAGCTTTCAATTCATCTACAATTGGCTTAATGTCTGAAAGCAATTCCCTTGCTTCTTCATTTCGTTTTTTATGTAACAAAACATCCACATAAAAAGAAGCTAACGCAACCTCAAGAGATTCATCCTGTATTTTGCTATTACTGAATAAATGATAGGTTGAATCAATCAAATCATACTTTCTTGGATCGTTAATTTCTTCGTACAATATGATCTTGTTATATAAAGCCACGAATATGTTATTCATGTCGTTTTCAAGCTTATAGTCGACAATTGATTTATCAATACATAATTCAGCTTCTTTATAATCCTTGGTATAAAGGTGAATCATTGACATGTTACTATAAATACCCCCTCTTCCACTATAATTATCTGTTTTGTTAAACAGGCTTAATGCTTTCACATTGTTACGAAGCGCTTTTTCGTGTTGGCCAATTGCAAAATGACAAAATGCAATATCTCCATAAGCATAACCGATCTCAATGCAGGTATTATAGTCGAATGGTTCATGATGGATTATTTTTCGGAAGTAAGGTATTGCTTTTCGATAATTGGATTGGTTCATGTGGTAATTCCCAATGTAAGATTCAAAAAGCATTTTGTGCCACGGAAGTTTATTTCCGATCTTTTTTTTGAACGACAAAACCGTTTCAAATGTGCTTTTCTGATAGAAACCACAATGCATCTCTTGTTCGGTTAACTCCCAAAGTGCTTGAGAAGCTTTTTCATATTGCTTACTGCTTAATTGCTTCGAATAGTACTTTCTGAAAATTGAATAGTACTTTTTGTTGTGAAAATTAGCCTTTTTTGAAAGCCAGGAACAAGTAGCATCTAATTTAACTGTCGATGATTTATGGTAGATAATTTTATTGGCTGGTTTACTACAATAACTTAGAAAAAACAATAATACTATACTCCCAAAAATTTCCGCTGCACGTTTGCTCATCAAAACCCTATTTCTCCTTAAAAATACCTGTTTGAAATGGAACTACTAACGTTTTGTGTCAAAATTGGGAAACACTGGGGAATAATACTTAGACTGACCTAGAGGAAAGCCAAAAACGAAAAGAGGAAGAGTTATTCTTTTCCTCTGTTGGCTATGCACCTTTCCTCTTTACTCCTGCACCCAAACCTCTTTCTCCCACTTCATTACTTTTGATTCACCGCTTTTACTCAATCTGGTAATTGTTCCTTTGTAAGTGACTTTCTGCTCACCTTTCTCTGGCGCAATCAATTTGATTTTACCCTTTCCGTTTCGCACAGAAGATTTTACCACTTTTCCGTTACTGCATTTTACAATAGGCTCAAGATAACTATCAAATGCTGCCATTGTGACTTGCAGTTCAATCGTATCTCCCGCAGTTACCAAATCTTTGCCTTCCGCTATTGCCATTATCTTATCGAAACCGTATCCGCAAAACGCGATTCGGCTATTCATCAAAGAAAAAGCTTCGTGACGAACTTTGAGAATTTCTTTCTCCAAATGACAAATCGTTCTGAACATGTTCAAAAAAGAAGTTTCTTCAGGAAGTAGTTGCGACCATTCTTGCTTTGAACGGCTCAAAGTCATATAAATCTGAATGAGTACATCTCTATCATCGGGAGCCACGTTCGAAGCATCGACCAATTTCTCTACTTTCTTACGCAGGTCTTTGAAGTCCTTGAAGTCAGAAACACCAGTATCGTTAAACGAAAATCTTCTCTTTTCTCCATTAAAATTGGATGAATTTGCAAGTTTCTCCGTCAAGTTTTTTCGTAAATCCGAAAGCGTAGATTGAATGAGTTTTCCATTTTCAGAATCCATCGCATAATTGCTTGTTGTTGAATTATCCGTTTTACTCAAATCATAGATCTGAATGTAATTTTCTTTTCCACCAAATTCACGGGTCCAAGCCTCAATCGTAGGATTTCCGGTCCATTCATTAATCAGATTCGCTTTTACTTCTTCCAAATCTTCAATGGCTGTCCAAATGTCCTGATCCAAGTCCTGAATCTGAGTAAACTGCTGCTTCATCCTAGACATAAAGCGGTCACTTTGACTTTTATCCGCAGCTCTTTCTTCAAATTGAAAATACAGCATCTGACTTTGATTATAGATATAACCTAAATCCTCTTGTTCGCGCTCAACCAATAACATTTCCCCCGTATTCTCTTCAGAAGAACAAGAAAAAAGCAATAGACCCAAAAAGATGAAAGCAAAATTTCTCATGATCAGATGTTTTATGGAAGTTACACATTTATGCATTAAGAGGAAAGCCAAAAACGAAAAGAGGAAAGATAGAGTCCTGCTTAGGCATTCACACATGACTCTTTTAGTCCTAATATCTTAATGTCTTAACATCTTGAAGTCCATAAATAGTTTACGTCCTTCATGTTGAAAATTTGCATCACAATTGTTGATTACTTTTTAATCAAAATAAGATTTAAAACTAATCAATAATGTAGTTTTGTAGAACATAAAGACTTAACACGGTGTAAAGCTTTTCGCTTTCCTCTTTAAGCTTTCCTCTATAAATCCGATATGCAGTGCTGAAAATAAACGAAACGAAAAACGGCACTATATGAACGAACAAGAACGCGCCATTGTGCACATGGACTTAGATACTTTCTTTGTTTCCTGTGAACGGTTGGCAGATAGCAGATTAAATGGCAGACCCATACTTATTGGCGGAACTTCCGACCGTGGTGTAGTTGCATCGTGTAGTTACGAGGCGCGTGCTTTTGGTGTGCGATCGGCTATGCCCATGCGAATGGCGAAAGAACGCTGTCCGGAAGCAATTATCATCAAAGGAAATACAAGCACTTACAGCAAGTACTCGCAGGATGTAACAGATATTATCCGCGAAATGGCGCCAGTAGTTGAGAAATCTTCTATTGATGAATTTTATATGGATTTATCAGGGATGGACCGCTTTTTTGGTTGCTTCAAATATGCCAAAGAAGTTCGGGAGCGAATCATAAAGGAAACAGGACTTCCCATTTCTTTCGGTTTATCGAACAACAAAACAGTTTCCAAGATTGCTACCGGAGAAATAAAACCCAACAACAGTCAGCAAATTCAATACGGAGATGAGCGTTCGTTCCTGGCACCGTTATCTGCAAGTAAAATTCCAATGGTGGGCGAAAAAACCTTTCAAACGCTTTGTGATTTGGGTTTGAAACGTATAGCAACGATTCAGGAAATGCCTGTGGACATGATGGAAAGTGTTCTTGGACAAAACGGCGCGAGTATTTGGAGAAAAGCGCAGGGAATTGACAATAGTCCGGTAGTTGAATACAACGAAAGGAAATCCATTTCTACAGAACGTACTTTCGATAAAGACACGATTGATGTAGTGAAATTGAAATCCATTATGCTCGCAATGGCTGAGAATCTGGCATTTCAGCTTCGACGTGGAGAAAAAGTATCGGCTTGTATTACGGTAAAAATCCGTTATTCCGACTTTCAAACTACCAGTTTACAGCGAAAGATCCCCTATTCTGCAGCTGATCATGAAATCATTCCAATTGTGATGGAACTTTTTGAGCGCTTGTATAATCGTCGTTTGTTGGTTCGACTCATTGGTGTTCGGTTCAGTGATCTGGTAAATGGTTATCAGCAATTGCGTTTGTTTGATGAAGATGCATCCCGAATGGTAAAGCTATATGGAGCAATGGATAAAATACGTGATACGTACGGCGACAGAGCCATATTCAGAGCGATGGGAGCTCAGGCAAAAACCATCGGACATTTCAATCCATTTAATGGTGATGCGCCCATGTTATTAGCAAACAGAAGGGTTTAGTTATGCTGAATTGTCATTCTTCCTTCAGTCTGAAATATGGCGTTTTAAGTCCCGAAAATGTTGCTTTGATCGGAAAAGAACTCGGTTTCAATAATACTGTGCTTACCGATATCAACAACACATCTGGTGTTCTATACTACGTAAGAGCTTGTCAGGAAAACGGAAAAACACCCATAATTGGCGTTGATTTCAGAAATGGAGTTGACTGTAAGTATGTGGTTATTGCAAAGAACAATGACGGTTTTAACGAAATCAACATTCACCTGACAGAGCACAATCACAACGAAAAGCCGTTTCCAAACATTGCTCCGAAATTTGAAAACTGCATTGTTGTTTATCCATGGGGAAAGGAACCTGAGACACTCAGAGAATACGAATTCATCGGAGTTGCAGCTTATCAGTTGAATCGCTTTCGAATGCTTAAAACTACGCAACCCGAAAAATACGTCGCGTTGCAGAGTATGACTTTCCTTAATAAACGAGATTTCAATACACATCGTTTATTGAGAGCAATCGACAATAATTTATTGCTTTCTAAACTCCCGGAATCAGAGCAAAGCAGGGCTGATGCACTTTACCTGAATAAAACCGATTTTGAAAAATTATATGAAGACTTTCCCGACCTGATAACACGCGCTGAAACATTACTCGAAAATTGCGCCGTTTCCTTCAATTTCAACAAGAGTAACAATTCTCAGAACATTTCTCATTTTAAAAATTCGGAAGAAGATGATCTCATGCTTGTAACCGAACTCTGTGAGAAAGCAATTGAAAAACGCTACGGAGATGTAGAAGACAAAAGTCACATTCGCGAACGCATTTCTCGTGAAATTGATATCATTCACCAGAAGAAGTACCTATCCTATTTCCTTGTTGCATGGGACATTGTCTCCTACGCACGTTCGAAAGGCTATTACTACGTTGGAAGAGGAAGCGGCGCAAACAGTATTGTTGCTTATTTACTGGAAATAACGGATGTTGATCCCTTGGAATTGGATCTTTATTTTGAACGGTTCATCAATCTGTACAGGGAAAACCCACCCGACTTCGACATTGATTTTTCGTGGCGCGACAGAGACGATGTGATGAGTTACATCTTTGAACGTTACCCTGAAAAATCAGCACTGGTATGCACATACAGCACTTTTCAGATGAAAGCGACCATTCGCGAACTGGGGAAAGTATTCGGTTTACCAACTGCAGACATAGAAGGAATGTCGGCGAACCTGAAAAGCGGGAATCCAAATGATGAAATGCAGAATCTGGTTATGAAATACAGTAAACTCATTTCCGGGCTTCCCTCCCATTTAAGCGTTCACGCAGGCGGAATTGTCGTGAGTCAAAAACCGATAACCTGGTTTTCTGCAACATTTCCCACTTCAAAGAAATTTCCTACCACCCAATTCTCCATGATTGAGGCTGAGGATGTCGGACTCTATAAATTCGACATCCTCTCCCAACGTGGATTAGGAAAAATCAAAGACACACTTGATATCATTGCTTACAATCAACCAGATAATCCACCACACGATATTCACGATGTAAAAACGTTTATCCGCGACAAGAAGATCAATCAAATGCTTAGCGAAGCAAAGGCAATTGGCTGTTTTTATGTGGAATCTCCAGCCATGCGCATGTTGATGATTAAACTAAGAACGGACAACTATCTTGGGCTTGTGGCCGCGAGTTCTATTATTCGTCCTGGAGTTGCTTCCTCAGGAATGATGCGCGAATACATTCTTCGTCACCGGAATCCGGAACGCATCAAGCAAGCGCATCCAAAATTGCTGGAAATCATGCCCGAAACCTATGGCGTTATGGTTTATCAGGAAGATGTAATCAAAGTTGGAAGTTATTATGGGAAACTTAGTCCCGCAGAAGCAGACATGTTAAGACGTGGAATGGCTGGGAAATTTAAAGGTCGTGGCGAATTTTTGAGAGTCCGCGAGCAGTTCTTCGACAATTGTAGAAAAGAACAGTATTCAGAAAAAGACATTCAAGCCATTTGGTTTCAGATGGAAAGTTTTGCCGGTTACGCCTTTTCCAAGGGACATTCCGCTTCCTACGCTGTTGAAAGCTATCAATGTTTGTATCTGAAAACCTATTATCCGTTGGAATACATGGTGGCAACCATCAACAACTTCGGTGGATTTTACAGCACTGAAATTTACGTACGCGAGGCTCAAAAACTCGGAGCAACAGTAGAAGCCTCATGTATCAATAAAAGCTATTCACAAACGGTTATTTATGATAAACTGGTTATTTTGGGACTGCAGCATGTCAACGAATTAGAAAGTAACACTATCAAGCAAATAGTCAGTGAAAGAAGAGAAAATGGACCTTTCAACAGTTTAATCGATTTAATGGAACGCACACAAATCTCTTTAGAACAACTTGTTTTATTGATCAGAATTGGTGCTTTGCGTTCTTTCAATGTTCCAAAAAAAGAACTGTTGTGGAGAGCACACCTTCATCATAACAAAAGCAAAGTGAAGACAACACATCCGCGACTATTTGTGGAAGAGCAAAAAACGTTTGAACTGCCTACGTTAACAGAAGTTGATGTTGAAGTATCCCTCGATCAGCAGCATTTACTAGGCTTTTCACTTTGCAATCCGTTCGAGTTGCTGAAAGAACCAATTCAAAATATTGTAACAGCAAGCAATCTTCACTTGTTCGTTGGTCAAAATATTACCGCTTACGGCTACAAAGTCGTTGTAAAAAAAGTGGTGAGCGCAAAGGGTCATCACGTTCATTTCGGCACACTACTCGACGTTGACGGAGAACAATTGGATACCGTCCATTTTCAAGATGCAGTTTTCCGTTCGCCTTACAACGGCTCGGGAATTTTTGAAGTAAAAGGTAAAGTTACGAGCGAATTTGAGCACCTGACAATTGAGGTAGAAACGGTGAAACGATTGATGTATGTGGATGATCCGAGGTATGATGATTAGACCTAATATTTTGATGCAAAACGCATTGTATAAATGAACTTTTTCGCTAACTTATATAAGAAAAACGAAAAATGACATTAGATACTATTCATGGAAAAATCCACTCATTACGAGGAATACAAGTAATTATTGACTCAGATTTAGCTAAACTTTACCAAGTAGAAACCAGAGCATTAAAACAAGCCGTACGAAGAAACCTTGACCGATTCCCTCCAGATTTCATGTTCGAAATTTCAGAAACTGAAATAGAACAGATGGTATCACAATTTGTGATACCATCTAAAAGTTATTTTGGCGGTGCTAAGCCATTCGCATTTTCAGAACAAGGTGTAGCAATGCTTTCGAGCGTATTAAAAAGCCAAACAGCAATTCAGGTAAACATTCAGATTATGAGAGTCTTTGCTTCTATCCGGCAATTTTCACTAAACAATATAGAGCTTGCACAAAAAATAAAGGAACTGGAAGCCACATGTAACAAGCAATTTCAAGACATATTTGAAGCGCTGGATTATCTACTAAAAATTGAGCAATTGCAGAAAACAGAAACTGACCGTCCAAAAATTGGTTATCAATAAATCGAATTCAAAAATCTTAAGGTCACAATTTGTGGCCTTAAGATGGTATCACAAAATGTAACACCATTACTTTCGCATATTCAATTCATCAAAAACATCCGCCAGCAATTCATACGAATGAATGCGTTTTTCAATATCGAAGATATTTCCTGAAACCATCACCTCATCCGGTTCAAACTGATTGAAGAAATTCTCAAATTGGTTAAGCAAACTCGATTTATCGCCTACAAAAGTACAGGCCATCATTTGGTTTGCGGCTTGCAGCAATTCTTCCGGCCAATTTTTGATCAAATCCTGAATTGGTGGTGAAAGCGGATTTCGTTTTCCAGTTAAAATTCCAGAGAACAAATGGTACAAACTCATGGAAAGTAAATCGGCTTCTTCGTTTGTGTCAGCTGCTATTCCGTTGATACAAATCAGCACATACGGTTTGTCTAAGTATTTTGAAGGCTGAAAATTGTGACGATAAATCGCTAATGCATGTTTCAGTTGTTGTGGAGCAAAGTGTGCTGCAAAGGCATAAGGCAATCCCATTTCAGCTGCCAAATAAGCACTATCTGTACTTGAACCCAGAATCCAGATAGGAACATTTAATCCTTCAGCAGGAAAAGCACGGACAGCCGACGTACTATTTTCTTCACTGAAATAAGTCTGCAGTGCTTTCACATCAGCAGGAAAATGATGCTGTGAACTCATATCGTTTCTGCGCAAAGCCATAGCCGTTTGCTGATCGGTTCCAGGAGCACGCCCCAACCCCAAATCAATTCGTCCGGGATACATCGTTTCCAATGTACCAAAATGCTCTGCTACTGTTAATGGTGAATGATTGGGAAGCATAATTCCTCCTGAACCAACACGGATTTTATCTGTTTTTGAAGCCACATGTCCAATTAGCACAGAAGTCGCTGAACTGGCAATGAATTCCATATTGTGATGCTCCGCCAGCCAAACACGTTCATAACCAAAACCTTCTGCTTTCTGAGCTAACTCGACGGTTCTGTCGATTGCCAATTTTGCATCACCACCAAGGGTGATAACCGATAAATCGAGAACGGAATACTTCACTTTTTTCATAACTAAACTTCGTTTGTTCAATAGATCAAAAGTTCAACGGTTGAAAAGCATCAATCGTCTGGAACAATCCATCTGCTTTGAGCCTTTTGAGCTTTTCTTGAACGTTTTGAACGTTTTTTGAGCCTTTTGAACCCCTTGAACGTTTTCTGAACATTAAGAAATCCAAAGGTAGGCAAATTCCAGGCAGTATTTACCATGGTAACTTAAAGGTAACCGGTAATAAAAAAAGAAGTCAAAACGAAATAATGTGGAGATTTTTACAATTCCTCCCCTGTTTCCTGATTTATCTTACCTTCAACTCAAACTGTAAACTTACATTTTGGAACAAATTCCTATTCATAGTCTTGGATTGTATGGTCAACACGATTTCGCGCTTTGGGGAAACACCAATTATTCTCCTCCGCCGGAAGTTCCACACCGCCACGACTATTATGAATTTATCGTGTTTTTTGAAGGTGGCGGCACGCAGTCCATCGATTTTGTCAATTACCCCAACGATGCCGCTTCTGCTTATTTCATTCGTACCGGACAAGTACACATGATGAATCGTAACGAGAATTCTTCCGGTTGTAATTTCCGATTCTTAAGAACTTATTTCTACGACAACGAAACAGGCGCTGCGGCATTTTTTCGGGAATATCCCTTTTTCTCCATTCAATCGAATCAACCTCAATTGAAGCTTTCAGAAGAGGTTTTTATTGCCTTGAAAAAATTGATCGAAGTGTACAGCTTATCCGAAAAATTCGCTTCGCATGAAACGTTGAAATCATTGGTTCGTGCCATGCTTCAGCTACTGAAACGACCTTTCGAGCAATCGCAACAAGCACCGCAACATCCGGGAACGCTCGAAAAATTCATGGCGCTCGTTTCTTCACATTTTAACGAAAAACGAGCCGTAGCCGATTACGCTTCCATGCTCAACATTACGCCAAACTATCTGAACGAGTTGTGTTCCAATAATCTTGGACTTTCGGCCAAAGCATTAATAGATGAACAAGTGATGCTGGAATCGAAGCGTTTGCTTTTCCATACTGATCTTTCTGTAAAGGAAATTGCCTTTCATCTCAACTTCGATGATGCGAGCTACTTTGTACGAAGATTCAAAGAAAAAAACGGAATGACACCAGCTGCATTCAGATCTTCCGCACGAAACGAGAAATCTAATTGATATATCAAACTTCTGTTCAAACCGTAAAAAGTCCTATTTTCGACAAAAGGCATCTTGTATGTTTGTGGTATAAAACTAAACACAATGAAAATACTTACTAAATACCTTGTTCTTTTTTGCCTTTGCCTCGCATCGCAAACTGGAAATGCACAGCTCGATAGACAATGGTTAAACCATTACACCACAACAGATACGGCTTACATGAATGTCATTGGACTGTTTGATGCTGGCAACGGAGACGTTCTAAAAGCAACACTCATTACCAAATATTCACCGCCGGAAACGTACAATAAACTTCTACTCCAAAAAATCGCGCCTTCTGGAATGACTATCTGGGAAGAAACCTACGAACATCCAACATACGACCAGTTTTTCCTGAGAAGCGGTGGAATGGATCAAAACGGAAACACGTATTTCTCCGGACAAGTTACCGTAAGCCAATCGGATGCAGCGTGGTTTGTGATCAGTTTTGATGCCAACGGACAAGAACGCTGGTCAACCGGAATTGTAGAAAACCTCTATACTTCAGGATATGCTCAATACGCTGTTACTGATAATAACGGAGATACTTACGTCAGCGGAAGTGTAAATGATAACAACGGGTTTTCAGCAGGAACAATTGTGAAATACGATCAGGCTGGAACGGAAGAATGGGTGAAATACGACGTGAACAACTACGCTTACGGCGCAGATATGATTATTGCTGCAAATAATGATTTGATAGCTTGCGATGGTCAATACGAAATCACACGATTTGCTCCCGACGGTCAGGAACTTTGGAGTACACCAGACACCGCAGCATTCGTTTACGTGACGCCAAAACTTGCAGAAGCACCAGATGGAAGCATTTACGCCATTTCCTTTTTGGACTATAGTTATTCATTGAAAAAGCTAAATGCAAGTGGAGTGTTTTTATGGAACGAAACTGACTTTGCTCAAAACCTGGTGTTTGGCGACAATTCTCTAGGTCTGAATACAGACAGTCAGAACTTCATTTACCTTACCGGAATCAACTCAACGGATCAGAACGAATACCTAACTGCGGTTTTCAAATACGATCCGAATGGCAATGAAGTGTGGCGTCAGGAATTCTCTGCTGAAACCTATGATGTAACGGATCTTTTGCTCCTTGACAACGATCAGCCCGTACTTGCGGCTTATGAATATACCAATGGTCCTTACTACACATCTGTTTATTTGTTGAACGGACAAAACGGAAATATTGTAGACGAAGACACCATCACCAATGGCGGAACGCAGCACCATCTGTTGTTCAATGAAGGTGGATTGTATTTAGCCGGATCAGCGGATTATTCTACAGCAATTGCAAAGTATGAAGGTTCGCTTGCCATCAATGAAAACAATGCAAACGAACACGTATTGGTTTACCCGAATCCGTTTACAGATGAAATTACGGTACAAAGCACTTTTGAAAATGCCACGTTTGAATGTACAGATCTATCAGGAAAAGTAATTTCTACCGGAAACCTGAATTTTGAAACAACGATTTCTTTAACTGGCCTGGCTCCTGGAATGTATAATCTTATTGTACGCTTGGAGAATGGGAATATGGTGAATAAGCGGATTGTGAAGTCTTAAGAACGAAATGATAACGGGTAAGTTTAATGGCTTTCCCGTTTTTCACCATTTCTCTTGTCAAGAATAAAGTCTACCCAACCTCCTGGAGGATCCCATTCTCCACTGCCATGAATTTCTGATTTAACAACTGATTTAATTTTATCTAATTGCCGATATTTCATCAATAATATTAGCCAGCCAATGGAAGTTAAAAGTATGTCGATAATTAGATGTTCCAAGTTCTGGTTTAGTTGATGATAATGATTAGTATAAAGATGATACCCGATAGGGGTTGTTTTATATAGTGTCAATAATAGTTTTTAGAATGGTAATCCATCGTAAATTTTATTAACGTACGTGCGTAATCCAGAAACATTAACGAACGCTTTTAAAAGTAGAGGATTGTCTCCTATGTATTGCATGAAATCATCTATATGCTCAGAAGTTCCTGCTTGGTACATGTCAAAGAGTCCATTTAAATTTGCATATTTTTGAGCATAAAAATCAAGTAACTCCTTGGCTTCTTTTTCTAAATTATTTTCTATCGGCGTTTTAGATTTCCTTAACAGTTGAACAGCCTCTTCAAGTAGTTCTCTGTCAGTTCGTATAACCTCTTTAGTATCTACTTTTGAGCTAGACAGTATTTTATTTATTTCTTCTTCAAGCTGTGGATAGAAAACTTTAAAAAGTGATTTCAAGTTTTCCGTAGTAAGGCTCTTACCTCCTGCTAGATTGACGTTATTATTGATTGAAGTCAGTAACTTAAAAATATCTTCTCTATTAAATCTTGTTGCCTGAAATATGGAAAGAGGGCCAGTCAAATCGGTTGGAGTTATGTCAATAAGAAAAGTGCAGACATAAGAGTCACTTGCTTTAGAAAGCGCTCCTGCTTCAAATAATATCCAAGGTGAGTTTAGATTATCTCGAGTTATACAGATAATTCCAACTCTTGACTCCGATAATTCATTGACAATCTCTCCATTCCATTTTTTCCCTTTGTCGATATCCACTGAAATCCAAGGCTCAGCTGCTTGTATTATTTGTTCAATCCAAGATTTAAGATATTTAGCTACATCTTTACTTTTATCTCCTGACCAACTAATAAATATTTTCATTTCCTTATTTAATTATTACTAATGGTTTGCAGCTTAGCGATGTGGCGCTTCCTCTTGAGTTTATTTGTGGCGCCATTTTGCTTAGCACATGTTAGGCACTTACACTTCCTAATTCATCCTCTATATACTTAATAACTTCAACCGTTTTGATTAAGTATACCTCGAGTTTGTCTATAGTGATATCAGAATCTCTACCATGAGCGATATTGTGTCGATCCTTAAATATATAGTTTATAGCCGTACTTCTATTTTCGTTCTGTAGAAAATCCCTGAGGCCATTTTCCCACCATTCTGGATTGAAGGCTTTCGTGACTTCTTTTATCTTATCGGTATTAGTGTTTTGAAGTTTATATAATTGCCCTTTGGTATAAGTTAAAACAACTGAAGGAGGACAATTTTTCTGAGCAATATCACTAAAAGTGTGAAAGATTGCATTTTCTATAAATCCAGAACTTAAAACACATATATACTTCGCCAAATGAGACCTTAATTCATCATCAGGCTCAAATGTTTTGGCCTTTGCAATGAGATTTTGAATTTTTCTGTATTGACTCGTTAGCTCATTATTGACGAACATAATTTCCCATAAACTGATCAAATAAACTATGTCTTAGTTCAACAACTTTTTCATCCGAAGTAGCTCTAGTTATCGAATCTATAAATTCTTGACTTTTATAAAGCTTATCTAAGTCTAATACAAAACTGTCAAAATCTATATTTTCGTCTATTCTCCTAGCAATACCGACCATTAATACTTCAAAGGCAGCGGCATTAAACACTCTATCTGGACGGAAAGCATTTTTTCCAATTTTCGAAAGTATTAAATCTGCCGTGCGCTCGAAAATAGATCTTAATCTTGTGATTTCTTCTTCGTTTGGGTTTCTATATCTTCCATTGAACTTATTTAAAAATTCTTTTAACGGTTTGGAATAATTTTCAAGGCTAGAATAGATAGCGAAAAACCGCAAAATCATCTCTTGATCTTTCAAACGATTGTTTTTCTTTCCGAACAATTCTCTCCAAGCTGGATACTCATTAAGTTCAGCAATCATTTCATTCATTTTTCCAATATAGATAGCTGAGCGAATTTCTTGAGGTGTCAATTTTCGACCACCTGTATTTAATCTTTCAAATACATGATAGATACTTGTATTATTGTCATTTGGAGACTCTTGTTTAATTATTGTCGCATGAATTATCGAATCATCAAGCTTAATTCTATCCTCTTCTTCCAACTCGTCATAAGTTTTACTTTCAAATTGTTCCTGTACATTTTTAAGTCGAAATACTTTCTTTCTAGAATCACCTTCTTTTGGATTGAAAAATCCTTCATAATAAAATAGAAGAGATTTTAATCTTTGCTGACCATCGATTACTGAAAGTCTATTAGAGTCACCTTCTTTAGCCAAAAACACTCCAGGAACGGGCAAACCTAGCAGTAGCGACTCGACAAGTCTAGAGGCCTCCGCTTGATTCCAGACATAATCCCTTTGAAAAGGGGGTATAAAAATATCACCCCTTTTAAGTCTTTTCACGAGTCCGTCAACGTCATAATCAGCTCCGTAACTTGAGATGTCATAAATCAAGGGAGCTGATGATTCTTCCGCGTCATCAACGTCAATAATTGGTTCGTCTATTTCGTCATATTCATCACCATTCATAATGTTCTTTGTTTAATATTTGTAATCGTAGTTGTTTTAATTGTGCTTAACTTATTTATATGCGCACCTTCTAATCGTTTACAACCGACATCTACCGACTTTCCTCCCTTAAATTCAAGCTAATCAATTTCAGTGATCATGTGAATAATGGTAGCGCGTTTCGCTTTTCAAGTATAGTGAAAATTTCTTTTCTAGATACTTCGTTCTTGCTGTCGACCCTGTCTGCCTCAGTCTGACAGCTCACTAAACTAAACTTCCTTACCCCTGTCAGACCGAGTGAAAGTTGAGGGACGAAACTTTTGTATCGAGGTAGGCAGGGCTCCCACTGTCCATCTCGATACATGCCGACTGAAACGTCGGCACACTCGATGTGACAGAGTTGGAACGGGTTAAGTTCAGTATTCTACTATTTTTGTTCCATGCAGCTTTCGATACATCAGCTACGCTGATACTCAGGCTGACATGGGGAAACTTATTCTACTATTTTTGTTCAATGGAAATTTCTTCTGTCATTTATAACCCTTCATTATCCGGAAAGGAATTTGTGCTCGAGTTTCGCAGTACGCGCGATTTCCCGCAGGCCATTGCGTTGATGGAGAAAGATGAACGCTTGCGCACTGAGATTTTTCAAACGGTTCTGGAGAAGGAATATCCGCTTCCTGAATACAGTGCCTGGCTGGCTGCGCATTACTTTATGAAAAACAAACTGCAGCTGACAGATTACTGGTGTAACTTTTTTGTGGATGAATTGCTGCGTACGGATAATCATACGAGCCAGCGGAATCTGAGTATGATTCTCAACCATTTTAAAGGCGATCTTTCTGAACGTTCTGATCTGCTGGACAAATTGTTTGACTTTCTAACGCATTCAGATTCTCTCCCAGCCTTGCGCATTCATGCACTCCGAAACATTGAACTTCATTACCTGAAAAAATACCCCGAACTGTTAAATGAACTATTTTCGGCAATGGAACTTTTGCAGGAACAAACATTGCCTTCTGTTCGTTCCATGGTTCGGAATTTTAATAAGAAACATAGAAAATGAAAATTGCATTAACGTTACTCACCCTTGTTTGCGCTTTGGCGAGTTCAGCACAACAAATTGACCTGAAAGAAATCATGAAAGGAAATGACTTCATCGGTTATTCTCCGGAAGATCTTCAATGGTCGGTTGATGGCAAACAGATCTACTTTCAGTGGAATCCTAAAATGCAATTGAAAACAACTCCTTATGCTTACACGCTCGCTTCTAAGAAAATGGAAGAAGTTCCTTACGCCAATCAGGAATACAAGATGCTTCCTACCATTTCATACGAGCAAAAGAAATTCGCCAATTACTACTACAGCGACAACGGAAACCTGGCTTGTTACGATTTCAAAACTGGAACGATAAAACCAATTTACGCGAGTGAACAAAGCGTTTATAATATTCAGCGCAGCAGTGACGGAAACAGCATTTTCTTTCAAGCTGGAATCCAGATTTATTGTTACAACCAACTGAACGGAAGTATACTTCAAATCACCAATTTCGTTCAAGGATCGAAGCCAAGTACTTCAACTGACACCACTTATCTGCAAAAACAACAGCGCGAATTGTTTCCTTACATCCAATTGCAGGATGCTAAGAAAAAGTGGGATAAGGAACATCAAATCAAACGTAAATTCCCGCAACCCATTTATTTCGCCACAACGGAGAACATATATGATTTAACCGTTAGCTCAAATGGTCAGTTCGTGAGTTTTGTCGCTCGCACAGATGCAGATTCGAAAGGAACGAATTACGAAGCTTTCATTACTGAAAACGGTGTTACACAATGGAGAAATGCACGTTCAAAAGTCGACGATAAAGATCCTTCCGACAGAATGGGAATCTACAATGCGAAACTAGATTCCACGATTTGGGTTTCGTTTTCTTCGTTAACTGATATTCGCAAAAAGCCAGCTTATCTGAAGGAATACGGAGACGCATCGGAATTGTACGATAAAGACAGAAACCTGTGTATTCACGGATCGATCATGAACGAAAGCAATCAAACTGCGGTAGTTGACATTCGCACTTACGACAATAAAGATCGCTGGATTGTATTGATCAACCTCGAAACCGGAGCTGTTACGGAATTGAATCACCAACACGACGAAGCATGGATTGGTGGTCCAGGAATTTCTGGCTGGAATGAAGCAATTGGAACTTTAGGTTGGTTGAACAACAACGAGATTTACTTCCAAAGTGAAGAAACGGGTTATTCGCACTTGTACAAAATGAACGTGCAGTCGAAAACAAAAACAGCACTTACCTCAGGAAAATGGGAAGTTTATGAAACCTTGATATCAAAAGACAAGAAGCGTTTTTACATTTTGGCAAACAAGATTCATCCCGGAGTTCGAAATGGTTATCAATTGGATCTTGCAACAAACAAGCTAACGCCATTATTCGAAGGAAACTTTGGAATCGAATGGTCGCTTTCACCAGATGAAAAAACATGGGCCATTCGCTATTCTACATCGCAAGATCCGTGGGAATTGTACACTGCACCGAATCAACCAAATGCAAAGCTATCGAGAGTCACAACCAGTACAACAGCTCAATATAAAGCATTAAAACTGATTCAACCAGAAGTGGTAATGGTTCCAACATCAGACGGAAAACAAGCCTACGCAAGATTGTACAAACCCACGAATGCGAACGGAGCTGCAGTTCTTTTCGTTCATGGGGCAGGATATCTTCAAAACGCACATTATTTCTGGAGCAATTACTACCGTGAAATGCTGTTCCACCAAAAACTGGTAAGTGAAGGCTACACCGTAATTGACGTTGATTACAGAGCAAGTGAAGGTTACGGTCGCGATTGGAGAACAGACATTTACCGTCACATGGGCGAGCGCGATTTGCTGGATTATGTTGATGCGAAAGACTATCTGGTGAAAAATCATGGAATCGATCCCAACAAAGTAGGTATTTACGGCGGAAGTTATGGTGGTTTCATCACATTGATGGGATTATTGAAAACGCCGGAAACCTTTGCTTGTGGTGCGGCTTTGCGTTCCGTAACCGATTGGGCGCATTACAATCACGAATACACAAGCAACATTTTGAATTATCCGGGAACAGATCCAAAAGCGTATGAGCAAAGTAGTCCGATTTATTTTGCAGAAGGATTGAAGAATCCACTCATCATGCTTCACGGAATGGTCGATGATAACGTACAATTCCAGGATATTGTTCGTTTGAATCAACGCTTTATTGAATTGGGCAAAACGAATTATACACTTTCCGTTTTCCCTACTGAGGCGCATGGATTTACGTATTCACCAGCTTGGTATGACGAGTATAGAAGAATTTATGAGTTATTTAATGCGAATTTGCTGAAATAACAGGGCCTCTCCCCTTGAGGGGAGATTGAGAGGGGTGGCGCCATCCCCCTTTTATCCCCCTTCAAAGGGGGAGATTTAAGAACTCACTCTTCCATTCAAAAAACTCATTTTCTTATTTTTGATTTATGCGAATTCAAGAACTACATACTTTACAAGAAATGCTTCCGCATTTAGCGGTTATTCAAGAATTGTATCCTGAAATTACAGCAGAATACTATCAAGAATTGCTGGAAAAAATGATTCCCCATAATTATCACCAGTTGGCAGTTTTCAATGAAGGTGAATGTATTGCAATCAGCGGTTATTGGATTGGACGAAAATTGTGGTGCGGATTGTATATCGAACTTGATAATGTAGTGGTGAAAGAAAGTGCGCGCGGAACCGGTGCCGGGAAATTAATGGAGCACTATTTAAACGAAAAGGCAACAGAATTGGGAGCGAACATCATGGTTTTGGATGCTTACACGAATAACTTCAAAGCACATCGCTTTTACTACAATCAAGGTTATGCGCCAAAAGGATTTCATTTTATCAAGGTACTGAATAAAGAAGGTTTGACATGATATCAAAATTCATATCTAGTTGGTTTACTAATAATTAATTAGGAACTTTGAGTAATGGACATTAAGTTATACATAGAAATAAATTCCGAAAAGAGATTTGGTAAGCCCGTATTGAAAGGAACGCGCATTTCAGTTTCGGATGTATTGAATTGGTTAGCTAATGGAATGTCTAAAGAAGAAATTCTCATTGACTTTCCTGAATTGAGCATGAATCAAATAAATGCCTGCCTTCATTTTGCGGCGTCCAGAGAAAGTCATTTGGGTATCGCTTCATGAAGTTATTATTCGACCAGAACATATCACATAGAATAATCAATCAGCTATCCGATATTCTTCCTGAATCCAGACAAATTCGTCAGCTTGGAATCGAGAATCATAGTGATAAGGTAATTTGGAACTTTGCGAAAGCTAATGACTATACCATTGTAACTTTCGATGCGGATTTTTATGACTTCTCCATAATATGGGGACATCCACCCAAAATTGTTTGGTTGAGAAGCTACAATCAAACTACAACACAAATCGAAACAATCATTCGTGAACATCCAACTGACATACAGGAATTTCTTTTTAACGAAGATTTGGCTTGCTTGGAAATAATTGCATAATCTATTTTCTATTTAAAGGTGTCATTTATCGAGCCTGCGAAGTCACTTTCCGTGAAGAATTTCACTATCTTTCTACCCGTAAAACTATAAAATGAAAAAATCTCTACTCCTACTGGTTCTCCTGCCAGTAATTTCCCTTGCACAAAAAAAAGTGCATCCTTGCTCCGATTATAAAAGTCACAAAGTCTCCAGAGCAAAAAGCAACACATTTACAATCGCACAAATTGCTGAAACAGAAAAGTATGATGTTCATTACTACTTTCTGGATCTGAACATGACAAACACTTCTACTTACCTTTCAGGAAGTGCTGAAATGCAAGCTCATGCTCGCGAAAATTTAGATTCCGCATTGTTGGAATTCTTTCATTCGTTTACGATTGACAGTATTGAAGTTGATGGAATAAACGTGAATTACAACTGGACAAATACAGCACTCACAGTTCCCGTAAATAAACTTGCCGGTGAAAATTTTGCTGTAAAAGTTTATTATGAAGGAACACCTCCAAATGCACAATCGAATCCTTTGGGAGGAAGTGGAATGACCAACGACGATTCTCCTTCCTGGGGAAATGACGTTACGTGGTCGTTATCTGAATCGTTTGTAGCTTACGAATGGTTTCCGGTAAAACAGTCGTTGAAAGACAAAATTGACAGTTCTGCTGTTTGGTTAACTGTTCCTACCGCTTGTAAAGGTGGATCGAATGGAATTTTGGAGCAGGTTGTCGACCTAGGAAACGGAACACATCGTTTTGAGTGGAACAATGTTCACATGATCGATTACTATCTGATTTCCGTCGCAGTTGCAGAATATGTTGAATACAACGTTATCGCCAATCCAGTTGGTTCAGGACCTGTTACTATTCAGAATTTCGTTTACAACAACCCGGGAACGCTTCCGAACTTCCAGGCTGAAATTGACGAAACAGTAGACTTCATGGAACTTTACGCTGAGTTGTTTGGACCGTATCCATTTGCTGACCAAAAATATGGACATTGTATGGCTCCAATTGGTGGTGGAATGGAACATCAAACCATGACAACACAAGGATATTTTACTCTTGGCTTAACAGATCACGAGTTAGCACACCAATGGTTCGGCGACCACGTTACTTGTGAGTCGTGGGCAGACATTTGGGTAAACGAAGGTTTCGCTTCTTATGCAGAATACCTTACGCTAGAGAATTTGTATCCCGGAGATCAGGCGCAAGACATGCAGGATCGTCATCAAGACATCATGAGTCAAACGGGTGGTTCTGTTTGGGTTGAAGATTCACTAGACGACGGCGCAATTTTCAGCAGCAGATTGGTTTACAATAAAGGTGCAGCGATCATTCATACACTGCGTTTCCTGATGAATAATGATTCGTTGTTCTTTGCAACCTTGAAAGAATACCAAACCATTTATGCCGACTCCACGGCTTCAGCAATGGACTTTATCGCAGTAGCAGAAGACAATGTGAACATGGATTTCTCCAATTACATGGAAGAATGGTTCTACGGTGAAGGTTTCCCAAGATATAGTGTACGTTGGAACATGGTTGGAAACGACATGCTGGTAGAAATCAATCACACAACGTCAAAACCCTCAGTTACACCTTTGTTCACTAACGATTTGGAATTAAAATTCGACAGAACAAGCGTTGCAGATACGATTATTCGTTTCGAGATCACAGGAAACCAAAATCAATTTCTGATTCCAAACGCAGCGAATTACGTAAACATTACAGCGATTGATCCAAATAACTGGATTATCAACCAAAATTTGGGAATTGTTCACGATCCGAATTTTGTTGTTGGTGTAGAAGAAGAAAATGCAATTGAAAGCATCATCATCTCTCCTAACCCGGCAAACGGACCTTTCACGATTACTTCTGTTTCTAGTGAAGAATGTAATTACACGATTGTTGATGGTCGCGGTCGTGTTATCAAAGAAGGAACCTTTACAGGTTCAACTCTAATTGATCTTGGCACCGAAGCAAATGGAATGTATATGATTCAGGTAAAAGGAAAAACATCTGAGTTTGTTTCGAGAAAATTGGTGAAGCTTTAATTAGATCAAATGATATTAAAAACGCCTTCAATTGAAGGCGTTTTTTGTTTATGCAATAATTTTATTTCGAAGCTTGGACACCTCTCCCCTTGAGGGGAGATCGAGAGGGGTGGCTTTTAAACGTTCACTTAAACCTCAACAACTTATTCTGAGTTATCAACCAGCCACCTCCCTTTTATCCCTCCTCGAGGAGGGAGATTCATTCTTCATTCTCAACTGGAGTTTCTCCTTCTGTTAAACAATGTATCACATGATAAATCTGAGTGTGAACTTCATCATAATTGTGAATGACATCTCCTTCTGAAAAACGAACAAAAGTGTAACCTAAAGCTTCCAATTTATCTTGACGCCTTCTATCATAATCTCCTTTGTTGAAGTGAGAATTACCGTCAATTTCAATGATTAATCCAAGTTCTGGTGCAAAGAAATCCACTATAAAATGCAAAACAGGACGTTGGCGTAAAAAGCGAATTCCGGTTTGTTTGCGAGACAACAACTGTTTCCAAAGCTTCTTTTCTGCCTTGGAAACAGTTTCGGTTCGCAATTCGCGAGCATATTCTCTCAGATTCTTGTTGTAATGGTTGTGTGAATAGTGTTCCATCTATTTAAGATAGTGGAAATAATTGGAATTCTTGTTAAGCCACCTCCCCTAACCCCTCCTCAAGGAGGGAGATTCAATCCTCATTCTCTCTCAAGGGAGATTAGAATCCATTCACCCCATTCACCGTAGTGTATTTCAACACGTTCTTTTTCTCTGGATGAATACGCGCAAATGCACTTTGTACAGCTAATGTTCCTTCGTGGAAACCACACAAAATCAACTTCAACTTGTTTTCATAGGTATTCACATCACCAATGGCGTAAATTCCAGGAATATTGGTGGAATAATCCAGCGTATCAACCTTGATTGCTCCTTTTTCGATTTCCAATCCCCAGTTAGCAATTGGACCAAGTGAAGGTTTCAATCCGAACAATGGAATAAAATGATCTGCTTTTGTTACGATTTCACCTTCTTTTGAATGGGAAATGATGACTTCTTCTAAAGCTGAGCCGCCTTTCAAATCAGTAACTTCTGCTTCTGTGATTAACGATATCTTTCCAGCTTCCGCCATGTCGATTACCTTTTGAACAGAATCCAAATGTCCGCGGAACGATGCGCTTCTATGCACCAAAACTACTTCAGAAGCAATTTTGTTTTCTGTCAGGAAGATCGACCAATCCAAAGCAGAATCGCCACCACCCGCAATTACACATTTCTTACCGCGATAAACTTCCGGATCTTTGATAATGTAATCCACACCGCACTCCTCAAACGATTCAATGCTCGCAATAGGTGGTTTTCTTGGTTCAAAAACGCCTAATCCACCTGCGATAATTACAACAGGAGCTTTGTGCTTGGTTCCTTTTACAGTAGTAACCACAAAACTTCCATCGTCTTGCTTATCAATCTCTGTTGCCGCTTCTCCCAATGTAAATCCAGGTTTGAAAGGTGCAGCCTGCTCCATTAGATTATCAATCAACTCGCCAGCTAGAACCGATGGAAATCCCGGGATGTCGTAAATCGGTTTCTTGGGATAGATCTCTGAACATTGTCCACCTGGCTGAGGCAATGAATCAATTAAATGACAACGCAGTTTCAGTAATCCTGCTTCGAAAACGGTGAAGAGGCCGCATGGTCCTGCTCCAATGATAATAATGTCTGTTTGTATCATAATAAATAGTGTTTCAATGATTTGAAAGTGCTTACTCATCGTTGAAATTTCAATTCTATTTCCTCACTAACTACAGTTAGCTGCGGAATAAAATCTCATTTCGCCTCGATTAAACACTTTTGTTATTTATTGTTTTATTTGACCGATTCAATAATTCGATTATGCGTATTCTCCGCTGAATAAACCACTTCCGGATCATCGAACAAGTCGGTTGATAGATAGTTTGTTCCTTTATCACAAATAATGGCTACCACTACTCCCGATTCTAATTTCTGAATGGTTTTGAGCGCAATTGCCACTGCTCCACCACTGCTCATGCCACCAAAAACTCCTTCTTCCAATGCCAGGCGTTTTGCTGTTTCTCTTGCTTCTTCTTCGGAAACATCAATCAATTCATCCACTCTGGAAGCATCGAAGATTTTTGGTAAATATTCCTCTGGCCATTTGCGGATTCCCGGAATTTTGGCTTCATCGGCTGGTTGAGCGCCAATCACTTTTACGTTCGGATTTTGTTCCTTCAGAAACTTAGACACACCCATGATCGTTCCCGTTGTTCCCATTGCCGAAACGAAATGTGTGATTTCACCGTTTGTATCTCGCCAAATCTCTGGTCCGGTAGTTTTGTAATGCATATCCGGATTGTTTTGATTTCCGAATTGGTCCAACATCACTTTTCCTTCGTTTTCCACTTTCCAACGTGCCAAATCAATTGCTGCTTCCATTCCACCCGAAGTTGGAGTTAAAGTGACTTTTGCACCAAAGGCGCGCATGGTTACAATTCGTTCACGTGTAGAATTCTCCGGCATTACAATTTCAATTTCGATGTTCAACAAACGGGCGATCATTGCCAATGCAATTCCTGTATTTCCGCTCGTTGCTTCAATCAACCTGGAGTTTTCTGTGATTAACCCTGATTCTAAAGCTCCTTTGATTAAACCGTAAGCTGCTCTGTCTTTCACACTTCCGCCCGGATTTTGTCCTTCCAGTTTCACGAACAATTTCACGTTTGGATTCGGATTGATTCTTTTCAATTCAACCAAGGGCGTATTTCCAATAAAATCAATTAACTGTGCCATGCTTTCTTTCTTTTACAATTGTTGTTGGTGAATGAAAAACGGTTGAATTTTTCGATACAGATTCTGTAATCCATGAATTTCCACCAATCACTGAGTTCTTGCCAATAACTGTGGTTCCGCCAAGGATAGTTGCTCCGGCATAAATCACCACATTTTCTTCTATTGTCGGATGTCGCTTCACTCCAACCAGTTTCTTTGAAACGCTCAGTGCACCAAGCGTAACACCTTGATAGATCTTCACATTCTCTCCTATTTCAGTTGTTTCACCAATGACGATTCCAGTTCCATGATCGATACAAAACGACACTCCAATTCTTGCTCCCGGATGAATATCTATTCCCGTTTTCTCATGCGCGTATTCCGTTAGAATTCGTGGAATTCGTTCTACGTTCAAGCTCCACAGCAAATGTGCAATTCTGTAAACAGCTATTGCGAAGAATCCTGGATACGATTGAATGACTTCTGTTTCATCCTTGGCAGCTGGATCGCCGTTTAAAATGGCTTTTACATCCAGTTGAAGCAATTCATAAACAGTTTGTAAGTTGTCGAAAAACTGGTTTACAGTTCGAACATTTCGTCTTCCTTCTGCTGGATTTATACTGCGAAGCAATTGAAGCAATTCTGTTTCCAATTTTTCAAAACTCCATTCAATTTCAGCAATGGTTAATCCGTCATTCTTACCGAATTCAGGAAACAAAACGGCAAGCAATTGTTCTGCAAATTCAACCGTTCTTACTTTACTTATCTGCTGATTGTAAGCCGAATGTTGTTCTTCCAATTGAGATATCAAACTCGCTTTCATGCTTATTCAATTACGCCTGCAGCAACAGTTTGATTCGTATTCTCATTAATTAGAATAAACGCTCCAGTCTTCTTGTTTTCTTTAAAAGGATCGGAACTGATTGCTTCGGCAGTTCGAATGCCAACTTTCGCCAATTCATTCAACTTTAACGGTCCATCATTTTCCGATTGCGCAAAGGTGTGAATGTCTATTTTGGAATAAATCTCCTTAATAGCCGCTTTGGAACGGAAACTTCCTTGTTGAATTAACAATTTCTGTCCTTGCTGAAATACCGCATTATCCATCCAGCAAATCGTTGCATTGATTCCTTTATCCGTTGCGGGCAGTTGTGCTGAAGGAACAATTGTATTTCCGCGACTAATATCCACATCGTCTTCTAAATGCAAAACAATTGGCTGATCTTCAGATGCTGAAGCTACTTCCTTCAAATTGTATTCAATCCGCGAAATTTTACTTGTAGCTCCTGAAGGAAGAATAGTTACTTCTTGTCCAACGGAAAATGCACCACTTAAGACGGTTCCAGCGTATCCGCGGTAATCATGCAATTCTGTGGTTTGTGGTCGAATAACATATTGCACCTGGAAACGACCAGCTTCTTTCTTCTTTTGCTGTTGAACTTGAACCGTTTCCAAATACTCCAATAAAGCCGGACCATTGTACCACGAAATATTCTCAGAACGGTTAACCACATTATCACCACCCAAAGCCGAAGTTGGAATAAACGAAATGGAATTCAAACCAATCAGCTTCGCAAATTTGGAATATTCGCTCGCAATTTCGAGGTAGCGGTCTTCGCTGTACTCCACCAAATCCATTTTGTTGATGCACACCAGAACCTCAGGAATACCAAGCGTTGCAGAAATGATACTGTGACGTTTGGTTTGATCCGTAATTCCGTTTCGCGCATCCACCAGAATGATTGCCAAATCGGCAGTTGACGCGCCTGTAAACATGTTGCGTGTGTACTGAGCATGTCCGGGAGTATCTGCAATGATGAACTTTCTTTTCTCCGTTGTGAAATATTTGTAAGCCACATCAATAGTAATGCCCTGTTCGCGCTCTGCACGCAAACCATCTGTTAGCAATGCCAAATCGATATCTGTATTCGTACCCGTTGTTTTGCTTTGTCGTGTCAGCGTTTCAATAATATCTGTCGAAATCGAATTGCTGTCGTATAATAGTCGACCGATAAGCGTGCTTTTGCCATCGTCAACGTTTCCTGCTGTAAAAAATCTTAGTAAATCCATATTTTTGAATTATGAGTGTTTCAATCTCCTCCCTTGAGGGAGGGTTAGGGAGGGTGGCTTTTCTCACTTTGCAGTAGCCATCCCCCTTTTATCCCCCTTCAAAGGGGGAGATTCAAAATTTTTAAAAGTATCCGCCCTTCTTTCTGTCTTCCATTGCTGCTTCAGAAACTCGGTCATCCATGCGCGTTGCGCCACGCTCCGAAATTTTCGCTTCTTTGATTTCCGCGATAATATCGTCTACCGTATACGCCTCACTTTCAACGGCTGCTGTACACGTCATGTCGCCAACTGTTCTGTAGCGAACGTTCTTGGTTACTAACACATCGGTTTCATCAAGATTCAGAAACTCGTTATTCGACATCAACTGACCATGTTCGGTTTCCACGCATTCGCGTTCGTGAGTAAAGTAAATCGACGGTAACTCAATGTTTTCGTGTTTGATGTAATTCCACACATCTAATTCTGTCCAGTTGCTGATAGGAAATACACGCACGTTTTCACCTTTATCGATCTTTCCGTTGTAGATGTTCCATAATTCAGGTCGCTGCAGCTTTGGATCCCACTGACCAAATTCATCACGAACAGAGAAAACACGTTCCTTAGCTCTTGCCTTTTCTTCGTCTCTCCTAGCACCACCAATGCATGCATCAAACTCAAATTCTTCGATAACATCAAGCAAGGTATACGTTTGAAGCGCATTTCTACTTGGGAACTTTCCTCTGGCATCCTGTAACTTTCGTTGCTGAATGGTATCACCCACATTTCGTACAATCAGGGTTTCTCCCAATTGCTTTGCGAGATTATCTCTGAATTCTAATGCTTCAGGGAAATTATGTCCTGTATCCACATGAACCAACGGAAATGGGAATTTCCCTGGTCGAAATGCTTTCAGCGCCAAATGCACCAAACAAATACTGTCTTTTCCTCCTGAAAAAAGCAATGCCGGACGATCAAATTGTCCTGCTACTTCTCTCAAAATGTAAATGGCTTCCGCCTCTAGTTGTTTTAAATAATCACTCATTTTATTCGTAATTATCAATTATCAATGTTTAAATTATCAAGAGTGTTCCTCTTAATTCATTGATAATTGCTCATTCATAATTATGTATGTAATCCACACTCTTTTTTCGAGTTATCCTCCCACCACCAGCGTCCGGCGCGAAATTCTTCTCCTTCACGAATTGCCCGTGTACAAGGTTGACAACCTAGACTTACAAAACCTCTATCCTGAAGGGTGTTGTAAGGAATGTTGTGCTTCTTTATTTCTGCTTTTACTTCTTCCAAAGTCCAATTGGCCAAAGGATTGTATTTGATAATATTCCTGCTCTCATCGATTTCGAATTGATTCAGGGTATTCCTGTTTTCAGAATGCTCTGAACGCAAACCTGTAATCCACACATCCACATTTTTAAGCGCTCTGTTCAAGGGTTCCACTTTTCGGATAAAACAGCATTCTTTTCTATTTTCAAGCGATTCGTAAAAACTGATCGGGCCTTTTTGTGTGACCAATTGCTCAACCTTTTTATGCTTCGGAAAGAAAACCTCTATGTTTTTGTCATAGCGTTCCTTCGTTGCGTTGAGCGTGCTGTATGTTTCAGGAAAAAGTCGGCCAGTATCTAACGTAAACACACGAAACGGCAGGTTTTGACTGAAAATGTAATGTGTGATCAACTGATCTTCCCAGCTCAAACTTGTGGAAAATGCAACCCGAATTCTCTTCACCAATCCGAGCGCCAGAAGCGATTGGTCTAAAGGCAATTTTTCAATATTTTTTATGGTGTCAATTGTTAAAGACATGATACAAGAATATTTCTTACACTTAATAAAATCACTACAATTCCAACAAAAAGCATCATCGCTTTAATGTTCAATTTTGAAGACAAATAGGCTGCAATTGGTGCAGCAATCACTCCACCTAATATCAATCCAACAATGGGCTGCCAGGCTTGTCCGCCTATGGTTAAAAAGAATGTAAATGAACTTGCCAGGGAAACGAAGAATTCAGCCAAATTGACGGAACCAATGATCATTCGCGGATGCTTTCCTCTTGCGATTAAAGTGGAAGAAACAACAGGTCCCCAGCCTCCACCGCCGATAGAATCCAGAAAACCGCCCATGGTTGCCAGCCAGCCTACTCTCTTCACTTTACGTCTTTCTTTGTTTCGGTTGATTACCTTGTTTATGATTAACGCTCCAAGCAACAAGGTGTATGTACTGACAATTGGTTTAATAATATTGCTGTACTGTTCCAACTCCGACAAAGCATAAGCACCAATCGCTGCGCCAATTACACCAGGAATAACAATTGATTTGAACAATCGGTTATTCACGTTTCCGAAGCGCAAATGCATGATTCCTGACACTCCACTGGTGAAGATCTCGGAAGCATGAACGCTCATACTGGTAACTGCAGGTGAAATTCCCAATGCTGTCAAAAACGTCGAAGCACTTACTCCATAAGCCATTCCAAGCGCTCCGTCGATCATTTGTGCTATGAATCCACCAACCATGAACCAAACGAACATCATGTCGAGGGAACCAATGGTTTCTGAAGCCGAAGACCAAATGGCATCCGGAGAAACGAGCGAAAAGAAAATGTGTCCACCAATCATAATTCCCAAAACGCCAAGTGCATAACTCAAGAATTTCTTCAAGGAGAACAAATACCAAGGACGTTCTGCCTTTTCGGTAAGAATAGCTGTTGCCTTATTGAGTTTTTTCACTTTCGAGGTAAAATCTCCCGACAAATGATTTCTGAGCTTATTCAACTTCGTCAATGACTCATCTAACTCAGAAGGAATGTTTTCATCCAACACTTCTTTCAAACGTTTCGCAATCGTTGGTGATTTACCGTTTGTGGAAATTCCAATCTTCAAGTTTCCTTTTCGAACTACAGATCCCAGATAGAAATCGCACAATTCCGGTTTATCCGCAGCATTATACAACACTCCATTTTCTCGTGCAATTGTCATCAATTCTACTGAAGACTCGACATCGTTTATCGCAGAAATCGCCAATTGTTTGTTTACAAAGTCGCGTTTACCAACCGAGCGTTCTTCCAACGAAACATTTTCATGCAACTCTGCATACTCAATGAATTTCGGAGAAAATTCCCGTGCAATAACTTTTACATTCGAGCGTGGTGAATTCGTTAAAAGCGCTTGTAATTTCTCCAACGCCACATTTCCTCCACCAATAATCAATACTTCCAATTCGTTTGTTTTGAGGAAAATGGGAAACAACTCGTTTACGTCTTTTTCACTCATAACTAGTTCGCTAAATTGTTTTTCAATCCTTCAAACGCTAAGTCATAAGCAACCGTTTTCGGATTCGATTTCAAACTAACTACATGACCAATCACAATAATTCCCGGTTTATCCGACGATTTTTGAAAGAGCTCAGGCAATGTCTTGATAGTTCCCAAATGCTGTTCTTCCGTTGGTAAAGAACCGTCGAGAATAATTGCTGCCAGCAAGTCTCCTTTTCCAGCTTCAACAAAGAGTTTGCTGATCTCATTCAAGAGGTGAAGTCCCATCAGAATAACAACAGTTCCTTTGTAATTCAATGATTCAGCCAATTCCTGATTGAACTTCCCATCTCGTTGAGTCGCTGTAATAACGTGGAAGCTTTTGCTTAATCCTCTGTGCGTAACCGGAATTCCAGCTAAGGCAGGAACCGAAAGTGAACTCGAAATTCCTGGAATAACTTCGGTTTCATAACCGAATGAGCGCGCGTAAAGCAATTCTTCATAGCCACGACCAAAAACAAAACTGTCACCTCCTTTTAAACGAACAACATTCTTGTATTTTGAAGCATACTGAATGATGAGCTTATTTATACTTTCCTGGGAATTCTCACCTTTCCCCAAACGTTTACCAACGTAGACCTTGATCGCTTTTTCAGCATAATTCAGTACTTCCTTGCTAACCAAAGCATCGTAAAGCACCACTTCTGCATTTCCCAAAGCAAGCAATCCTTTTAAAGTGATGAGTTCCGGGTCACCAGGTCCCGCTCCCACTAAGGTTATTTTAGAATTTAATTTTGTTTCCATTGTCGCCAATTAATGCGTTAAATACTTCTATTGCTTCTGTCACATAGTTCTGTGCAAATTCCTGTGACGGTTCATTTTTGTTGATTCGAGAGACAAAATCGGAGAACTTGTTTTCGCCATTAAAGCCAAACTGATTTTCGAAATGAATGTCAAAATCTGTGATGATTCCCTGCTGTGTATTGCATCGAACATTCTTATCTACTAAAAGCGCTTTCGCGGCATGAACCAAGGCTGCATAAGCGAAGTAGATAGAATCTGCGAATCTGTTTTCGAAATAAGATTCCACTGATTTTTCAGCCTTTTCAGAAGCATCGAAAAACAAGGTCTTTACCAGATCGATCATTACTCCAGCACATTCTCCAACTCCAATTGCGGTAGCGAATTTTTCCTCATTTCCCCAATCGATGTAATCCGAATTTTCAATTGATTCCAAATCAGCCAGGGGTTTCAACAGTTGATAGAAGTAATTGTTTCCTTGTCGATCATAATACTGGTTGAAATCTTCCTCGTTTTGATTTGCATCGAAATCGTTGAAGATGATGTCAATCAATTGCAATACACGTTTCGACGGAAGCTTAATCACTTTCTCTGCAATTCGTCCATCGCCACCACCGTTTCTTCCTCCGCCAAGCAAAAGCTGTAATGCTGGAAGTGTTCCCTCTTTGGTTTTGATCGAACTTCCGTGAAATCCAATGTGTGCCATTCCATGCTGACCACAAGAATTCATACAACCACTGATCTTGATTTTGATCCCGGATTCCTGAAGCAATTTTGGGTAATTCAAACGAATGTGATCTTCAATAAAAAGTGCCACATCTGTTGAATTCGAAATTCCAAGATTACAAGTATCGGTTCCCGGACAAGCAGTAACATCGGCAACACTATTGTAACCGTTTTCATTCAAACCCAATTTCTTCAGAACTTCGTAGATCGGTTCAATGAATTCGGCGCGCACATTTCGAATCTGAATATTTTGATCAATTGTGAACCTTAATTCAGATAATTCGTATTGATCTAAAAGCGCAGCAAGTACTCTTGCCTGATTGGTATAAAAATCTCCAAGTCGCACTTTTACGTAAACAGCGAAAAGTCCCGCCTGTTTTTGAGAAAACACATTTGTTTTCAACCAATTTCTATACTCTTCTTCAACTGATTCTTCAATTAAAGTATCAATTGAAATTAACTTTAAGTCAGAGGCTTTATTTATTTGATTTTCAAAAAGTATAAAATCCAAATCTGCAACGTACTGAACAGCTTTTATTTCTTCTTTCACCAGGTCGATAAAAGCCTCAAAACCAATCTTATTAATCAGGAACTTTAAGCGTGCTTTGTTACGGGAATTGCGCTCTCCGTGACGATCAAATACACGAATTGCAGCTTCAACAAACGGAATTAATTTTTCCGCTTCCAAAAATTCGAAGGCTACTTTGGCCAAAAATGGTTGAGCACCTAATCCCCCGCCAACCAGCACTTTAAACCCTTTTACTTCAATGTTGTTCCGAATTTCAATTCTTGGAATAAATCCAAAATCATGAATGAAAGTCAGGGCATCATCTTTGTCAGAAGAACTAAATGCAATCTTGATCTTTCGTCCAAGCTCCTGGGAAAATGGTTTCCTCAAAAAATAACGGTAAACCAAATCAGCATAAGGTGTTACATCAAACAATTCGTCGGGATCAATTCCGGCAATATCACTTGCCGTGACATTTCGAACTGTATTTCCACAAGCTTCGCGAAGCGTGATATCATCTTTTTCCAAATCTTCCCACAATTGTGGAGTTCTGTCGAGTGAAACATAATGGATCTGAATATCTTGCCGGGTAGTAATGTGTAACCGTCCAGTTGAATATTCGTCACTCACCGAAGCAATTCTTCGCAATTGATTAGCAGTCACTCTTCCATAAGGAAGTTTGATTCGAATCATTTGAACACCTTGCTGACGCTGACCGTAAACTCCTCTAGCCAGACGAAGCGCTCTGAATTTATCATCAGGAATAAGCCCCTCTTTATGCTCTGCGATTTTTCGTCCAAGCTCCAGAACGTCTTTTTCGACAATGATCTTTCGTTCTTGTTGAACGAGTTCGTAAGGATCTCTATAACTCTTCATTACTTGATGGTTTCGTTATAAAGTAAATACCAGTCTTCTTTCGATAACTTGATGTCGTAAGCGGTAGAAGCATTTTGAATTCGTCTTGTTTCCTTACTACCAATTATTGGCAAAGCGCCCAATTTGTGCACCCAGGCAACCGCAGTTTGTTCCACATTTGCATCGTATTTCTTGGCAATTTCTTCCAGAACTGAGCGAACACGTTTCGCTTTATCGTCTTCACCAAGTAGAATTCGTCCATCTGCCAAAGGCGCAAAAGCAAGTACACGACTATGTTGCTCTTTGATAAAGTCCAAACGTCCGTCACGCAACGCATCCGTTTCCAACAAGTTCAATTCGATGTGATTCGTAATGATAGGTTGAGAAAGGTAAGACGACAATAATCGCTGTTGGAAAACATTGAAATTGGAAACTCCAACATAACCGATTCGTCCGCTTCTCTGTAATTTCAACAATGCCGATGCTGTTTCCTCAAAAGAATAGAGGTAATCGAATCCTTCCAGGATCAAAATATCGATTTTGTCTATTTGTAATCGTTTGAGCGATGCCTCCACACTTTCGTTGATCCATTTCGGACTCAAATCGATGTACGATCCATTTTTTTCGTTCGTAAATGGTCGAACACCCACTTTTGTAGAAATCACCAATTTACTCCTACTAATTTGGTTGTCTTTAATGAACTTCCCGAAACTGGATTCCACCAATCCATTGGCATAAGCCGGACTCAAATCGAAAGTATCGATACCCAGATCCAATGCAAATTGTACTACTGAGTTGAATTTCTCCTGATCTTTGAAGTCTTCTTCTGTCCAGCGAAAGAATCCGTAAACTGCTGCGGAAACCTTTGGACCTAATTCATTTATATATACGTTTTTCATTTTTTCGAAAGTTTATGTAATAAAAAAGCCCTTCTCAAAACAAGGAGAAGGGCCGTAACTCAAGTTATGATATACAATTCTCCTATACCCTCACGGGCATCATACAGCACATACACATGTTATGAAAGAATTGTTGTTTCATGGTTTTTCTTTTTATTAATCTTTTAAAGTCATTTGTCCTGTTTGACGTTGCAAAGTAAGTTTCCAAATTTTCATCCTGCAAGCTTTTCACGATTTAATTCCCTATTCTCCCATCAATTAACTAGGAATTAAATCAATAAAAAGCAAGCTACGCCTTGCGATTCTCTTTTTTACGATACAACTTTTTTTCTCGTAAAATTAAATCTGCCAAACTTGTCTTCGACAAAATATGGATGCTTGCTTCACGAACTTCGAGCATTACTTCGTGCAAACCACACAGATCTTCATGCGGACATTCAATACAAGGTTCATAGTAATTCAAACTCACACAAGGCAGCAACGCAAGTGGTCCACCAGTACACCGGATAATCGTACTCAAAACAATTTCATCCGGATGTTTAAGCAAGTAATAACCACCGTTTGCCCCCATTTTACTTCCTACAATTCCTTCGTTTCGTAACTGCAATAAAATCGCTTCCAGAAACTTTCTTGGAATGTTTTCTTCTGCCGCAATTGTAGCAATAGACAAGTGTTGTTTGTCGCGATATACCTTCGCCAAACACTTTAACGCCTGAATTGCATACTTACTTTTCTTTGGTATCATGCGACAAATATACTATTAATTTAATAGGAGATGAATTATCTGCGATTTGTAAGAACGTACCCTAAACCAACAGAATATGTCCATTCCTGCGTAATTGCACTGTAATAGGCAGGAGCACTGATCACTAACTTTTTCTTCAAAAGATAGATTTGCGGGCCGGTTCCGAGCATTGGCGCCACAAAAGAATGCCCCGAAGTAGCTTCAAACCTTAAGGACGGCATCATGTTGTATCCTATCGAAAAGTGCTTGAAATTAAAGCGTAATCCCGGTCCACCGAAATTTGTAAATACGGCTTTACCATTCGTTGTTACAGCAATCTGCCCTTCCATGCTCCATTCAAATTTCTTTTCGCCCTGAGCCGAAATATGACCAACCATAGAGGTGCAAAAAAATAAGGTCAACCATAAATAGAATTGCTGTGAATGGTGTCTTTTCTTTAGGGCAGCCATCAATAGGTATATTTTAGAGTTAGACCTACTGTCGCTGGATCACCCAACACCGCAGCGTATTGTCCTGCACTACCTGCAGCAGGCAACAATTGCTCAAAATAATTTTTGTTCAGGATATTTCTTCCCCAGGCGTAAACTGAAATTCCGGCTGCTGTTCTAAAACCAAGGCGAGCGTTCGAAATAGAATAACCTTCGACATTCAAATATTTTGATTCGGAAGCACTGGAGGAGAATTCAGAACGGTAATATGTATCGAAAGCAAAAAAGAATCTTCCTTCATTGTTCAATAATTTACCCTGGTGAGATACTTCTGCACCACCTGAGAAAATCCATTTCGAAATTCCTGGCAAACGTGTTCCGGAAACATCTTTGAAAGCACTTGCCCCACCTGTTTCCTCCAAAGGAACCGGTGCATTTGTAAAATTTACATAAATTCCTTCAGTGTAGGTCGCATTGGAATACAAGGACAAATACTCATTCACTCGGTATGTTCCATCGAACTCAATTCCTCTTACACGAACTTTTTCCGCATTCGCCAAATAACCACGGTTAACTCCTAATTCTGCTGTTTGAACTTGCGTTTGGTAATCTTTTATATCTGTATTGAAAGCCGTAATGTTCAATAACAAACCGGGTTTCAAAGTTGTCTTCACTCCTATTTCTACGTGTTGAACATACTCTGGACGAATAATCGCCAATTCTGTCATCACCCTACCGCTCTGTGTTGGCAAACCTCCCAAATTAACCCCTACAGGCTTATAGTTCGTCGAAAATGTTGCGTATGCATTTAACTTGTCAATCGGTTTGTAGTTCAACGTCAATTGTCCGGAAACATTCCGATTTTGAACCGATGCATTGAACGCCTGATCCGTATAAACCAGCTTTTTCAACTTGATCAGATCAGGATCACTTGTTTCCAATCCACCGTAAGTCACACGATTATAATCCACTTTCTTCTCATCCAAATTGTAGCGAGCTCCAACAAGGAAATGTAATTGCGGGATGATCTTATAATCCAATTGTCCGAATAAAGCCGCGCTTGCAGTATTTAGTTTTGAATATGTTTTGATTCCATACCCTTCAAACAAACCAGGAGTTGCCCAATCTGAACTTGTTGTACTTTGTGAAAAACGCCATTGGGCAGAACCAGACTCCTCCACGTGATAAGGCGCGGTCTTTAATTCTTGTCCAAGAAAAAATGCGCCAATAACTCCTGTAAATCGATTCAAAAACTCTCCAGAATATCGGAGTTCCTGAGAATATTGCTGGTGTTTGGATGTAGCCTGAGACAATGTTAATACGGGTAAGCCTGTAAAATCTCTGTCGTTCGACGGATCCCAATTCCATGCTCTCCAGGCGGTAGTACTGGTCAGTTTCCCTTTTCCAATTTTGAAATCAGCATTGATTGAGGCTCCACCAAAGTCCTGATTTGATTTCCATGTTGTATTGTGGTCTATCTTACGATCGAATGGATTTTTGGATGGCAATTGGTAATTCAAATCTGCAATGATAGAATCGAATTGTCGGTAACCAGCTCGTTTTGTTTGCACAACTCCAGCAATTACCTGCGCATAACCGTCCGGACGTTGACGTGAATAATCTCCAGAAATAAGCACATCAATATTCTTCGTCGGCTTATACAAAAACTGAATTTTCGCGCCCTGATTGTTCAAATCGTTGGTGTAGCGTCCGGTTGAAACATTATAAATAGTACCATCGCGCTGTGTTCCTGAAAACGAAATACGAGTGGCTAATTTCTTATTGATTGGTCCGGTTACCGAAACTTTCGCCTGAACAAACCCGTAATTTCCATAGCTCAATTCGAAGAGCGCACCCGGTTTGAAAAATGGCTTTTTGGAAGTGATATTGAAAGAACCAGCTGTTGTGTTTTTTCCGAAAAGCGTGCTCTGTGGCCCGCGTAACACTTCAATTTGATCAATATCAATGAAATCCAATGTTGTTGCCGCAGCTCGTGAATAATAAACACCGTCAACGTAAAAGCCTACGCCAGGATCAACACCATCATTTGTCAAACCATAGGTTGAACCCAGACCACGAATGTTAAGTGTTGTATTACGCGGATTGGATGAATACAATTGCACCGATGGAACCAATTCTTTCACACGATTTACGTTAAAAGAACCCGATTCAGCAACCTTAGCGCCGCTCAAAACTGCTATTGGAATTGGAATATCCTGAGCCTTTTCATCACGTCGACGTGCAGTCACCACCACTTCATCAATGTCGTTCACCTTTGGAGACAAATACAATTTCAGGTCCTTGGTCTCGTTCTGAACGATTAACTCCACTTCATCATACTCTTTGGAACTTATCACCAATGTCAGTGGATAATTTTGGGTGGTTGGAAAACTGAATTTTCCGTTTTCATCTGTTGAAGAACCTTCTGTTGAATTCTTCAGTTTTACAATCGCCCCAATTAAAAACTCCCCCGATTCCTTATCGATAACGGTACCTGATATTTGAATTGGATTGCTCTGGGCAAGTGTTGAACCTGCAATGAGGCTGAAAACAAAAAGTAGAAATACATGTTTCATTTTATTTTGATTTAAAAATTAAGAGGGCAAAGTAAAAGAGCGAATAAGGGTTTTTCCAAAATTTCGGAAACCAATATTCTACTTATCCTATCTGTTTAGTAGGATTAATTCATTAAAGAACAATAGAATCAAGCATTTATTGAATTCCTACTAAAAATTAGGAGTAAAGGGATTCCTAGTTGGGATTAGGAGATGTACATGGATATAATTGGATGAGGAAAGAAGAGACGCGATGCATCGCGTCTTTACCGCTCTCATTTAGGTAATAATTCATACTTCACCACTCCATACCTGCTCTTCGAAACAGCTCTCGAATACGCGTTAAAGTGCCACCATTCTGAAGGAATTCCAGTGAAATTCTGACTTCTCATCATCTTTCGAAGTAGTTCGCGATTGGCAACATGCAATTTCGTCAACTCACCACTCGCCAAAAACTGTTTTTCTAAACTTGGATATGCGATCTTGCGAATATCATCATAACCAGCGCCCATATCCAATGGAACCCGTTTAGCATCACAAATCGTTAAATCAACTGCTGCGCCGTAATTATGCACGCTTCCGTTAGCGGGGTTACTCACAAATAATCCTCGTCGACTCACAGGAATTGAATCCAGGGCATTCCACATTTCCCATTGAACACTCAACGGTCGAACGCCATCGTAAACCAATAAATGGTAATTTGAATTGGTAGAAGTGAGTTTTTCCTGGATCTTCGATAATTTCCGAACGACATCAACCTGTAAATAAAGCTTATCCAATGTGTCATACAACACCCGGTGCATAAAATTATCTGTCGACGCATACTTTAACTCCCAATAGATATTGGAATTGAATGCATCAACAGGAACCAGTGTGTCTCTTCCATTTAAAAGAAAAATGCCTTTTGTCGATTTTGACGCTAAAGAATCTTTCAAATCCTTCGTCTTCTCCTGTTCTTTCGATAAAGAATACAATTGGGCTTCGAATTCCTTTGTATCACTATTTACCTTATCTGCAGAACTATTTGAACTACATGAAAAAACCAATAGTGGTAAAATACACAAAAAAGCGACGTTTCTCATAGCGCAAAAATCATGATTTTCATCGTTATACCGACAATCTGCTTAAATTTGCGCTAGATAAATTAAACAAACAATGCCAAAAATTTCGCAAAAGGCCATAGATATGCCTGCATCGCCAATTCGTAAATTGGTCCCTTACGCAGAAAAAGCAAAGAAAAGTGGAAAAACTGTATACCACTTGAACATTGGTCAGCCAGATATTGAAACTCCTGAAGTGGCTTTAAAGGCTATTCGAAATTTTGAACCGAAAGTGATTGAATATAGTCACTCTGCTGGTTTCGAATCGTACAGAACAAAATTGGCTGCTACTTACCAAAAAAGTGGTTTGCCTGTAAATACTGAAGATATTATCATTACAACTGGTGGTTCGGAAGCATTGATTTTCGGATTTATGTCGACATGTAATCCTGGTGATGAAGTAATCATCCCTGAACCATTTTATGCAAATTACAATGGTTTTGCGGTAATGGCAGGATTGGAAGTTGTGCCCGTAACTGCTAATATCGAATCTGGTTTTGCATTGCCTCCGGTTGCTCAAATTGAAGCAAAGATCACTGCAAAAACAAAAGCAATTGTTATTTGTAACCCAGGAAATCCAACAGGATATTTGTATTCTAAAGAAGAATTAGAGCAATTGCGCGACATCGTTAAGAAACATGACTTGTTCTTGTTTGCTGACGAAGTTTACCGTGAATTCTGTTACGATGGTGCTCAACCTTTTTCTGTTTTGAACTTAGAAGGAATCGAGAACAACGTAATTATGATCGATTCTGTTTCGAAACGCTATTCTATGTGTGGAGCAAGAATTGGTGCTTTGGTTTCGAAGAATAAGGAAGTAATGGCAGCGGCATTGAAGTTCGGACAAGCACGTTTGTCGCCTCCAACTGTTGACCAGGTTGCTTCTGAAGCCGCTTTGGAAACTCCGCAGTCTTATTTTAATGATGTAGTTGCTGAATATGTTGAACGCAGAAATATTATGGTTGACGGATTAAACGCTATTCCTGGTGTATTTTGTCCAAAACCAAGTGGAGCATTCTATTGTGTAGCTAAATTCCCGGTTGACAATGCTGAGAAATTCTGCCAATGGCTTTTGGAAGACTTCGAATTTGAAGGACAAACAGTAATGATGGCACCTGCAAATGGTTTCTACGCAACTCCCGGAGCCGGAGAACAAGAAGCTAGAATCGCATATGTACTCAATAAAGAAAATCTAAAAAATGCTGTAATTTGTTTAGCGGAAGCATTAAAGGTTTATCCTGGTAGAACAAATTAAACATGGAACTCGTCCTCATATTAGTCCTGATCTTACTAAACGGTATCTTTTCCATGGCAGAAATTGCTACCGTTTCAGCCAGGAAATCGAAATTAGATGCTGCTGCAAAACGTGGTGATAAGAGTGCAAAAATGGTTCTCGAAACCTTACAAGCACCTAATCGCTTCCTTTCTACAGTTCAAATTGGAATTACGCTTATTGGAATTTTAACGGGTATTTTCTCCGGAGAAAAAATGACAACCGATATTGAAGGGTTTTACGAAGGTTTTGCTTCGCTAAAAAAATATGCCCCTTTTCTGTCGGTAACCACCGTTGTTGTTATTATCACTTTCTTTTCCCTTGTATTGGGAGAATTGGTTCCAAAACGAATTGGCTTAACCAATCCAGAGGGTATTGCAAAAACAATGGCACGTCCAATGCGCATTATCTCTCAAATCACGTCACCATTCGTTTGGTTACTTACAACCACTTCAGATTTATTGCTGAAGCTTTTACGAGTTAAACAATCTTCTGATAGTAAAGTAACAGAGGAGGAAATTAAAGCTATCATTCAGGAAGGAACAGAAGGCGGAGAAGTTCAGGAGATTGAGCAAGACATTGTGGAGCGCGTTTTCCATTTGGGAGACAGAACCGTAAGCTCGTTAATGACGCATAGAAACGACGTGATCTTCATTGATATTCACGACAATGTGGAAGAAGTTCGTGAACAGGTAGAAAAAGAAATTCACTCTGTTTACCCCGTTTTTGACGAGGAAAGAGAACATGTTGTTGGGGTTGTATTACTGAAAGATCTATTCAGAACCATCAATCAGGAAGATTTCAAACTAAGCGACCTCCTTCTGAAACCACACTTCTTAATGGAGAATATTTCTGCATACGAAGCTTTGGTGCATTTCAAGGAAACAAAAACGCATTACGGAATCATTACTGATGAATTTGGTCAGACACAAGGAATTGTGACGCTTAACGACTTATTACAAGCTCTTGTGGGGGATTTCAACGATTTCTATGCAGAAGAGTTTGAATTTGTAGAACGTGCTGACGGTTCGTGGTTAATCGACGGACAATATCCGATTGCCGAGTTCTTTAGAAGGTTTAACCTCGAAGAACAACTGGGCGATCTCCCGTTTACAACGCTTGGAGGTTTACTTTTGAATGAATCACGTTCGGTACCAACAACCGGACAAATCATTACGTGGCTGAACTTCGAAATGGAAGTGGTGGACATGGATGGTGCCCGAATTGATAAGATTCTGGTGCGATTGATTGAAAACGACAAGGACTAATGACCAAAAAGGAGAAAGCACAATACGTTATTGACGAATTGGAGAAAATTTATCCGGAAACTCCTGTTCCCTTAGATCACACAGATGCTTACACATTATTGATCGCGGTTTTGCTAAGTGCTCAATGTACGGATGTCCGTGTAAACCAAATTACTCCTCTACTCTTTGCGAAAGCAAGAAACCCACAGGCAATGATACGTTTGTCTGTAGAAGAAATCAGAGAGATCATTAAACCTTGTGGATTAAGTCCAAGAAAATCACAAGCCATTTACGATCTTTCGCACATGATCATTGACCTTCACGGTGGAGAAGTTCCTGATAATTTCGAAGATTTGGAAGCCATGCCGGGAGTTGGACATAAAACTGCTTCGGTTGTAATGTCTCAGGCATTTGGTGTTCCTGCATTTCCGGTCGATACACATATTCATCGTTTAATGGTTCGTTGGGGACTAACCTCCGGTAAAAACGTTGAAGAAACCGAACGTGATGCGAAAAAACTCTTTCCGAGAGAGTTGTGGAATAAACTTCATCTTCAGATCATTTTCTACGGACGAAGTCATAGTCCGGCACGTTCACCGAAAGCTGAGATCGATTACATCACTGCCGCAATTGGAACCAAGCAGGCATTAGCGGAGTTGAAATAACAATAAGAGGAAGGCCAAAAGAGGAAGTGAAGAAAAGTCACAGGATCATATAGATCTTTTGTCTTTAGTCTTTTGTCTTTAGTCTTTTCTCTTTCCTCTAATGAAGTTTTTAACACTTCTCTCCCAGTTTTGGATTTTGTCTTATCTTGGTACCAAACCAGTACAAAATATTTATGAAAAAGACATTTTTTAAAGTTGCTCTATTCGCCGGATTGCTAGTAGGCTCAACTACCTTGTTTTACAGTTGCTCAGGTTCAACTAGTACAAGTTCGGAAATCAATGAATTGATCGACGCTGAAGAATCAGTTCAAAAAATCCATTCAGATTCATTAGCCGTTGATGTTGAATTGCCTTCCAGTATGATTTCAACAACTTCACTTGATGCAGGAGTTCCTTTTCAATATATGAATGGAACAGAAGAAATTTATATGATTGGTAACAAAGAACCTTCTAAAGAAGCAGAAGACGCTTTACGTTACATGGCAAAATTTGATGACAAGAAAGATTTAAGTACAAACTACTTGAACTACACGCTTGACTTAATGAAGGAAAACGAAACTACATTAACGAATGTTTCTGCTGCAAAAGTTCTTAAAGCAAAGAACGCAAAAGGAACTTTGGTTTCAGTAGAAGGATCTCGAGTAGGTATTCCAGCTCCAATTGCATACTGGATTGCAACTTTCGATCACAAAGGAAACGTTTACAAATTTATCTTCTGGACATTGGCTTCACAAAAGAAAGATGTTGAAGAAAAAGCTGTAAAAGCATTAAGCTCATTGAAATTCGACTAAGAACAATTCAATTGAAATACAAAAGCCCCGTTCTCATCTGAGTCCGGGGCTTTTTCTTTATAAAGTCTAGTATTCTTTAACTTGTGAATCTTTACGGTGGAATCTTTACATTTCAGGGTTATTTGTTTACGGTACCATGAAAAGTGCGGTCAGTTCTTGAACTTGTATCTCTCTTTCCTCCACTGTAATCGTTCTGTTTACTCAGTTTCATATTTTCTTCAATAGCTGAATTGGCATCTTTGATTTGCTTTGTTGTTTCGTTCGCAACAGGTTCTTCCATACAGGCAGAAAACAAAATGAGAAGTGAGCTACTTATTATGATTGATGCTATTTTCATTATTTCTAGTTTAATCCAAGGCTCTCAACCAGTAATAAAACTTCTCGCTTGATGGTGTCTGCATTTCCAATTTGTAAGTCGGCTTTTCGTATGCATCCATTTTTACAGAAACATTGAAAATCACATCTTCTCTGGAAACGATTACTTCACAGAATTCGCCAGCGATCAAAGAGTTAAGGAAATTCTCTAGTACCGTTTTATCAATACGCATTCCGTTACAACCAATAATTTCGTCGTTCACCGAAATTCCTGAAGTTTCAGCCGCACCACCAGATCTTATCGATTTCACAATGCATTTCCCTCCTTCTTGCGCAAATGTTGCACCGAAACTTGGTGTTGGTTTAGCAACGTAATTTACGTTCAAACCAATTTTTGGAAACACATTGGCGAAATCCAACGGCTCTGTTCCATTCACATATTTCTTGAAGAAATCATCCATGTCCTGACCTAAAAAAGTTTCCAAAGCTGTCTGAAATTCCGCTTCGCTAAATCCTCGGTTCTTTTTTATGTAGAATTCCTGATACAGGTACTGCATAAAATCGTCGAGGCACTTTGTAGCATTGAATTTGTTTACGATCATTGCATCCAAATATGCTCCTAACATACTTCCTCGAGAATAGTAGGTCATTGTAGTATTTGAACTGTTTTCGTTTGGACGATAAGCTTTGATCCACGCGTCATAACTTGCATGAGAAACCGGTTGAACTCGTGTTCCTACTCCACCTTCAACGTAATTGATTGTACTTTGTAAACCGCGTAAGAAATCATCCTTAGAATCAAATCCTGCACGAACCATTAAAATATCAGCGTAATAAGACGTGATTCCTTCACTTAGCCAAAGTAATGACGTGTAGTTTTCCTTGTCATAATCAAACGGTCCTAATTCAATTGGACGAATGCGTTTCACATTCCATAAATGGAAATATTCGTGTGCAACCAAATTCAGGAAATCTTTATAATCCGCGCCGTATGTCCAGCGATTAACACTCAAAACACATGAATTGGAGTGTTCCAAACCACCTTGTCCGTTAATTACATTATGAATGATGAATGTGTAATTCTTATTCGGATTTGTACCTCCAAAAACATCATTTGCAGCATGAACTATCTTTTCCATATCACGCTTCAAATCACTCATATCATAATTTCCTATTCCGTAAATGGCAACCTCATGATTTGTTCCGTCAACATTAAAATAGAATACTTCCTGATTTCCAATCTCCAACGGAGAATCGACCAAAACGTCGTAATTCGAATAATCGAAAGTAGTTACTCCAGAATCACTTAATAAGCCTTCTGCGGATTTCGGAAGAGCAGTTGAAATCGTATTGAACCCTGAATATGGGTAAACGGTTAATTTTCCTGCTTTATCTTTGAAACCATCAACATAACAGAAAACACCACTTCCGGAAACAAAACCATGAGAAAGATCCAGGAAGCTTGTTCTAACAGATAATTCGAAAGCATATACTTCATATTTCACAGAAACCTTCTTTGCTTTACCTTTTGCAATTTTCCAGGCGTTTTTTGATGTCTTTGTCACAGTCAATTCCTTACCATTTTCATCGTAAGCTTTTACCTGATTCACATTCTTCGAAAACTCACGAACTAAATACGAACCTGGAGCCCAAACAGGAAGTTTAACTGTAAGTTCTGTTTGTTTGAAATTCAGTAACTCCATCTCCACTTCGAAATAGTGATTCTGTGGTTTGGTCATTCTCAGGTTATAATTTACAGTTTGAGAAAAGGATACTGAGGAAATAAAAAGGGCAATAAGGACAATTAATCTCATGACTATTATTTGATTCGTTTTCGTGCATCTAATTTGATTTCTTTCGGAATACACTGATATCAAAGATAATAATTCACAGAAACTTGCGGTAGTTCGATTTTGGAAAACTGTATGGCATGGTATGGGCGATGTAAGGGCGAATAATGATTCGCCCCTACCGCCGCCCCTACAGTTCTTGAAATTCCCACTTCGGATTTCCCTTCACACCGCTTTCATTGTAAAAATCGATGAAATGCAGTTTGTAATGAAATCCTTCTCTGTCCTGAATGATGTAATTCTTACCCGGATCTACAGCATATGTTGTACCGTCAAAAACTTTCCAGTCATAACCAATTGTATTGATTGCCGGAACCAGCGTATAATTGGTCAGCGACGCAAAATTGATATCGACAAATGGTGTTTGAAAGTCGGTTGCTGATAACGTAGAATAATGGTTTAACAAACAACCCGTCACCAAATATGTGGTTAGTTCCGGTTCATAAAACACATGAATGTATTGCGTAAACACCAAATCCCAATCGGCTTTTGGAGGTTCTATCATCACCACAGAATTACTGTTGAATGAAAGAAAAGCAAAATTGTATAGGTCATCTTTTACAATGGTCAATTCAGTTAAACCATTACCATTCAAGAGCGAAAACTTCACTGTATATTCAGTTCCATTTACTGTTTCAAAAATAATCTTTCGGAATCCTTGATGAACACCAGTTTCACTGTAGCCACGATCAATAATGTACACTTCGTTGTTCCCAACCCAATTTCCAATTGCGGTAGAATCCAAATTTCCCGAAGCTGCATCCCAGGCTTTATGTGCTGCAAAACCCAAGGTATCCGTTATTGAGGCAAAATCAGTTGAACCAGTATTGTAAGCATACATGGCTTTTGAACCATTCAGAATAATTCGATTTCCTGAAGCTGTTGCTTCAAAGCCTAAATCCCAAGCCGTTTTCAAATTTTGACCAACCACCGAATTGGTTTTAAGATCAAAATAAACCTGGTATTTGTAATTCGACGACATATCTATTGAAGAAGTAATTACCGAACCGCTATCGTGCTTTGGAACAGGTAATTCTCCCTTTTTACAAGAAGTAAAAACAACAGTAAGTGCAATTATCAACACCAAAATATTTTCTTTTTTACACTGAGCTTGTCGAAGTGTCATTTTTCCTTCTTTTTATAAATCAGGTTAATATCTGTTTTCACAAAGTACATTCTCCCCATGGCCATTGGAATGGAAGTCGATGAACCCGAATGCGCCGATCCGCCGCTCGAACCAATCACATTTTGAATATTGAATACGTTTTTCGCTCCTACAGTAAGCGTAATTCTTTTTTGCCAGAATGTTTTCGTAATCGAAGCATCCAACATGTGATAATCGGCGATCGATGAAACATATAACTGGTTATTCTCGTCAAGACTTACATTCGGTGTTTTCCCTGTGTATTTGTAGAAAATGGAAATGGTCAAATCCTTTTCAAAAGCATACTGAAGATTACATCGTCCCTCGGGAGAATAATAAAAGTCATTCACATTCATGGTTTCTGAAAGCTCGTTGTACCGTCCAACGTATGAACCACCAACTGCAGCCGTCAATCCTTTCCATCTTGTTTCCAGTTGAAGTTGAGTTCCAATGGTTTTGTACTTGTTCAAATTGAAATAAGTGTATTCAGTAGCTGAAGCTTGGGCAAGCGTAATCAGGTTTTCGATTGTATTATAGAAATTCAGATTCTCCAGTTTAAAAGCTACCTTCTTAACGGTAAAACTTCTACTGTAACTCAATGAGAAATTGTGCGAATATTCTGCTTTTAAATCCTCATTTCCTTTTATGTTGTGGTTCACATCAACAAAGTAGAAATACAAATCCTTCAATGAAGGTGCTCTAAAGCCGCGAGCATAAGAAAAACGAATAATGTTCCCTTTTCCAATTTCCTGTTTAATGTTGATCGATGGAATGATTGGTGCCTGATAAGCGGAATTGTAACTCAATCGAACTCCGGGACGAATAACGGTTTTATCAAATGGTTTGTATTCTGCACTGGCAAACAATGAATAATCACCAATTTGTTGTTTTGTGTCTTTGATTCTTAATCCAGTTCCGGTCTCGTGTTGTAAATCGTATCCAACTTCGGCGTTTAGTTTTGCCTCTGTACGTGACGAACTGAATGTTCCGCGTACTGTAATGTTGTTGAACATTGACGTATCCTGATCGCTCGAATTAGCCGTCAATGTTTGGTTCAACGTTGTTAAATCGTTGATATATGTGTTCTTAATTCTTCGGTAATAATTGTTTGCGAAGATCAAGCTTGTGTTCGTGTTTTTAAAGATCTTACCAACCAAAGTCAATGAATGATTGAATCGATTGGTGGTATAATAATCGTCGAAAGCGGTTTCGTAATACGGTTCTCTTGGCAAACCTCTATTCATGATCTGTTCATAGAAATAATCAGAAGTAAAACCTAGTTTGGTTCTTTTTAGCTGTCGACCGATAAATGCAGTTCCAAAGAATTGTTCTTTCGGTTTCCAGTCCATAACTCTTGTTGAGTCGGCTAGTTTTTCTTGTTCAATTTTGAATGGCTGATCTTCGTATTTCCATCCGTCGAAATAATTTCTTCCGCCCAAAAACGAAAACGTATAATTCTTTGTAGAATGTGCTAAACGTGCGGAATAGTTGTATTGGCCAATGCTTTCATAATAACCTGTTACAGAAGCTGAAGAACTTGGTTTTTGGAATTTCTTTGTAATGATATTGATGGTTCCAGCGAGCGCATCAGTTCCGTAACTAACAGAAAGCGGACCTTCAACAATCTCAATTCGCTCTACGTTGTTCATGTTGATCTGTGAAATGTCGATATTACCGTTAACCCTACCAGTCACAGCAACTCCGTCAATCAGAATTTTGACATTCTGACCAGAAATTCCTTGCAAACTCATACTGCTTCCGAGTACATTGTCTTGTGAAAGTCTAATATTCAAAGAATTTGAAAGCACATCTCGAAGGTTTTGAGCACCCATTTTATCAATTGTCGCTCTGTCAATCACACGAATTTGGTGAACAGCATTTTCGATAGAACCTTCCTGATATTGAGCGGTTATCACAACTTCGCCCAGGTTCTTTCCTTTTGGATGAAGTTGAAATTGATTTTTCTGTTGAAGTTTTCCTGTAAAGGTAAATTCATCAAAATCTTTGTGCGAAATGGTAATGAAGTAAGTTTCACAAACCAACTCCGAAGGCAAGATGATCTTACCCTCGAAATTCGTTTGAATATGTTTGACCTGCGAATCTCCTGCGCAACTAACGATAACTTCCACGGAAGAAATCACTGAACCGTTTGTTGAAGAAACAAACTGAAGCTCCTGCGCATTCAATGCCGAAGCAAAGAAAACCAATACAAGAATGGCAAGTCTGAACTGCATGATTATTTTTGGATAAAGCTGTTGATGCCGTTGCGAATTTCAGTTGTAGCTTCAGCTGAATTGTATTTTGCCGGATCTGAATACTTGTCTGCCAATTCAAACAATTTCTCAAACAACATTTTGTTCTCAACGCGCTTGATGATTGCCAACGATGGATTTGCCGCATAAACATCCACCCAAACTTTGCGAACGTCAGCCCAGTACTTCGACGTTGAGTTCCAGTATTCCAAAGCTGGTTGTGCATTGTAAGCACCAGTTGTAAATTTCTCCACACCACGTTCCCAACAGATCAACTTGTCAATTCCATCTTTGCGAAGAATTTTCTCATTGTCCTGGTTGAATGTCCAACCTGTCGCATCAATTTCAATCTGGCTGTGACGTTTCAATACATTGTACTCAGCTTTACGAGGCAATTCTCTTCTTGGAAGCGGTGCATCTGCAACACTTTGCCAAAAATGACGACCATCAACATGAACCCAGGTTCCATAACCTTCATAACGCGGTGAATCGTCTACCTGAAATACTTTTTGTGTCCACGTTCCTTTCGCTTTCTCAGCAGAAATTGTTGTTTTTTTCCAGGTATCGTCTTTGTAATAACTCAACAATTCTGTGTTTTGATAAACCCAATCCTGACGCCAGTGTTTTACAATCATTGTATCACTAACAATTAACAAATGCTGAAGAACCACTTTCGTCTCTGTTTCTTCAAGGATTGTAACGTATTCTATTCCAAAATCAAATTTACGATCGTGGTATTTGTAAGCCGTGTCCGGTGCAAAGGTTTCAGCAAACTCAAAGTTTACCTTGTAAATTCCAGCCATTGACTTAATGGCGGCTTTATCCATGTTGATCTTCGCCAATTCGACTGGAGTGAATTTTGATACGGGTGCTGTTGCTTTTTGAGCTGTAAGATTTAGTGAAACTAAAGCTGCCAAAAACAAAATCGATTTTTTCATAATTGTTATGCTATATATGGCAAAAGACAATCCCCGAAAACAGGAATTGCCTGATGCATTTTTTTAAAATTAACTTACTGTACTACAAGACGTTGTTGCGATGTCACACCATTTGAAGTCAAAGTCACCAGGTAAACACCATTGTTAAATGTTGATGTATTTACATTGATTACTTGCAAACCTGTAGCTGTTTGCGTTGAGAAAACTTCTTTGCCATTCATATCCAAAATCTTGATATCAGATACCGACGCTGCATCAACTACAATGTTTGTTATTCCGCTAGAAGGATTTGGGTAAATCGAGAAGAATGTGTTTTCTTTATCTTGAACAGAAAGCGAAGAGATTTTCTCTTTAGAGAATACGTTGATGTTATTGGCAGCCGGATCAACAGCCGTAGAACCCGTTGTAAACTTGGTAAATACCAATTTCCAGATATCACCGGCTTTATCTTTTACAAAGTAAACCACATCATTAGGAACTGTTTGGGCCTGAGCATTTTTCCAGTTGTAACCAATTGCATTTGTGTAATCGCTGAACGTTTGAGACGAGTAATCTTCGAAATTCTCAACGTTTGCAACACCTGAAACCTTTACAGCTTCTACTCCCAGGTTCGACAAAATCCCGAAAGACATGTATTGCATGTTCGGAGCGATTGAAGCATCGTATTGCAAGAAGGTGAAATCCCAGTTCGCTGAAGCCGGTTCACGATCAATTACAGTGTTCGTATTGATCTTGTAGTAAACAAAGTTTTTAGACGAATATGGTGCAAAAACCAATGTTTGAGTTGTTGCAACAGCTCCGTTTTGTAAATCCGCAGAAATGATCTCGTACTGCCCCGAAAGCGTAACAAGATTGATGTAGAATTTCTTCGTTGAGTTATCGTTGTATTTCACAACAAAGACACGGTTTGCTAAAATAGAATGAGAGTTCATATCGTAACTTCCCCATCCGTAATCGTAGCTTCCAATTTGAGGAGTGCGGTTAAGAGCCCCAACTGTCCACGAAGAATCATTGTTCACCAAAGCAGTCAACGCTGCAAAATCGACAGTCTCCAACGTATCAAATGAATTTGCAGGAGTTGAATTAGGAATGGCGTACACTTTTCCAACTTTTGAATTGAAAAGAATTGTACTTGTGAGTGAACTCGATTGAGACGATGTAGCTGCCAAAGCCAAATCCCATTCCGTTGAAGTTCCGGTTGCCTGATTATCGTTTGCTAAGCTATACCAAACGTTTGTTGCGTAATTTGCACCAGTTGTAACCGTATCTACAACCACTTGTGCGTTCAATGAACCTAAGCTCGCCAGAGCCATAATTGATAGTAATGATTTTTTCATATCTGAAATAAGTTTCATTATTAAGATTAATTCTAAATAACTTTGGCAAAGATCGTGGTCGACCGAAGAACTGGCAATACCTAGAGTGGTTGAAAGTGTATACCTAAAAGAGGTTACAACTCGACTACGCTCGATGACCTCAGCTTAGTATACTTATTTGATATATCCGGCTTCGAGTGCGTATTTAGCCAATTCGTAGCTGTGATTCACGCCCAGTTTTCTGTAGATATTCTTCTTGTGTGTATTCACCGTAAACAAACTGATATGAAGCATTTCTGCAACTTCTTTCGGACGGTTTCCATTCACAAGTAACTGAATGATCTCCAATTCACGCTCGGTAATATCGTCTTGCGTTTTAGGTGTTTTTTGAGCTATTTCATTCTCCAAAATAACGTCGATAACATCACTGGAGAAGAATTTTTTGTTCATTGAACAACTGTAAATGGCTTTTTTCAACTCATCTTCCGAACAATCTTTCAGAACATAATTTTTGATACCGATGTTCAGTATTTTATTGATCTGGTCGTGAGATTTTTCGTGAGAAATAACCAGAATTTGAACAGAAGGATAATTATGACGTATCGATTCAATGAATCCGACAGAGAAACAATCATCGCAGCAATGATCTACAATAAGAACATGAGGAAGCGTATTTTGGAACAAGTTAGTTAATGCATCCGCGTCGGCAACTTCTCCCGCAAACTCGAAGTCTGAGTTTTCTTCGATGAGATGTTTTAATCCTCTTCTAACGATAAAAGCAGTATCTGCAATAACAATCTTAATCTTCTCCAAAACCTTAAACTTGTTTAGACTAATTCTAAACAACAAAATTATCCCAAAGTTGCTATCCACCTATACCCTATTATTGGTATTTCTACCGCGGTAAGAATTTAAAATACAAATACGAGTTGATCTTAATTTACAAAAGAAGACCTCAAAGTGAAAATTCAAACAGGATTATTAATCATTTAACTAGAAGTTCATATGGTTTTCAAACCCACAACACAAAGACAAGTGACCTTTGCAGGGATAAAACGAAATGAAAAAAACACTTCTTATTGTATTCGGCGGATTTGTACTTGTACTTCTGACTTTTGCCATATTCAGTTATACCGTAACTAAAAAAGTACATCTCAACCACATTCTATTGTCGAACATTGATAAGAATGCAGAGTTGATTCAACAGCACAAAGAATACGTTCTTCAGTTTGCAACCCATACGGCTTTGTTTGATTCAACATCCATTCATCAAACTTACATTCAGGATGAACTGGAGAGCTTTAACAGAACTCAGATCAGACGAGTAAAGATCAATATTCCCAAGAACAGCAATGCGCTCTTTTATCTGCATCAAAATTCGAACATCGAAAGTCAATTGTTTTTAGCCATTGGAAAACTTGGATTCAAAGAACATGGTGTATTAGGCGAAATGCGTTTTGCTATTCATCAGGCCGAAAAAAAATATCCGGAAATTGAAAAAGATCTGTTGTTAATGCGTCGACATGAGAAAGACTTCATCATGCGTTTAGACGACAGTTACGCATTGAAGCACAAAGCCGTTTTCGATAGATTGAACAGTTCTATGGCAAACAACCCGGAACTGATCAGCTATGAAAAACAGTTTGTTGAAGCTCAGTTGTTGTTCCACAATATTTACTCCGACGATAGTTCGCTCTTCACCAAATGGCAAAAAAACATTGAATTGCTTCAGGCTGAGATTCGACGAGAGCGATCGAAGTTAGTAGCAAAAAGCTCCGAACTATCCAATTCGGCTTTGAACACGCAGCTCTTTCTTTCACTGATTATTTTAATCATCCTTATTGGAACCAGTTATTGGTGTATTTCACGCTTTACACGACAAGTAAACTCGCTACAAAAATCCATGGGCGACTTTGTAGAATCGAAATACAAGAACAGAAACTTCAACATGACCATCCCAAAGAATGAAATTGGCTTATTAATGAAACGCTTTCTTCAACTTGCTCGAAAAATTGAAATCGAAGTTCGTTATCTGGAAGAGCGTGTTGACAACAGAACAAAATCACTGCGTCACAAAAACGAATTACTGGAATACCAGCACAATGAGATTGTTCAAAGTTTGAACTACGCACAGAATCTCCAGCAATCGCTTTTGGTGTCACACCGAAGAATCTCTCAGCAATTCAAAGATTCTTGCATTCATTATTCACCTAAGAATCTTGTTGGTGGAGATTTTTATTGGATGAAAACCTTTAAGCGCGGAAAATCGGACATGATCCTTTTTGCTTTAGCCGATTGTACCGGTCATGGTGTTCCGGGAGCTTTGATAAGTGTACTGGGCATGAATACGCTTGATGAACTTTATGCCAATGGAGCAACAAATCCTGCAACGCTTTTAAATCAATTGAGATTGGTTATCAGCCGTCGATTCAACACGGAAAACGAACAACGACTTGATGGAATGGATATTTCGGTATTCTTACTTAACAAACGTTCGGGAAAACTAACTTTTGCAGGTGCGCAAATGCCTTTGTGGGTAATTCGTAAAACTGAAACCCTGGAACTAAAAGGTCAGCGTTTACCCATTGGACTTTCCTACGGTAAAACAGAACCCTTCTCCAATCAGGTTTTACAGATGGAAACCGGAGATAAAATTCTGTTGTTTACTGACGGCTTAACTGATCAGTTTGGAGACGTGATTCAGAAAAAATGGGGTAAAAAGGGATTACGTAAAAGCATTTTCATGCGCAACGAAAAAAGTACTCAGCAGATCTTCAATAGCATTATGCGTGACTTTGATCATTGGAAGCAAAATCAGGATCAAACCGATGACTGTGCAGTTCTTCTATTTGAATTTGAACTTCAACAACAAGCTCAAAGTGCAGAAAGCACATTAATTCCATTGAATACTCCAAATTTACTGGCTCACGGATAGTTCTTTCGAGAAGTAAAACGAGAACTCTTTTACGTCTACCGGATCTGAGAACAAATGCGGATAGTACTTTTTCATTTCAGCATGCATTAATTCAAAAGGAATTTCAGTGAATTCGCCATAGAAATGTAAATATTCCATGAACTTGTTTTCGCCGGAGAACTCCTGAAAAAGCGAATCGTCAGTTCCATTCCAGTGAAGTGGTTCCAATTTATTAATAGCACAAACGCGTCTATCGAAAGCGGGCGTACATTTCACCCATTTTTCATCTACCAAAACTTCCGCATAACCGTGAAAAACGATTTCTTTTCGTTTCAAATAAAGTTCGAGTTTGTCTACTCCAATGTGATTTTGCACAATTCCAAATCCCAAACGCGCCGGAAAACCCATTTTTCTACAACCAGCAACAAATACTAAAGCTTTCTCTACACACCAGGCACGTCGCTTGGTTACAATTTTTGAAACCACCAAAGCTTCGGGTCGAATATCCAGATGATAAGGATCATACAGAAAGTAATCACGAACATAGCTGTACCAGGCAATCAAATCTTGTTTTAACGTTCCGGTAATATTCGACTTTGCAAAGAACTCCTGGAAAGCCTCAGCATTAAAGTCGATATTTTCGGACGATTGAAGATTGGGGTTTTGTTCTTGGGAATTCATGATTGCGAAAGTAGTGAAACATGTGTAAGGGCGAAACATCTTTCGCCCCTACACTCTTATCACTACTTAAGAAAACGAAGGAAAATCGGCTGTTGGTCCATAACTCTGTGGAACCGGAATATCCAACAAACGGTAATTTACTCCCAACTGTGCTCTGTGATGTACCAATTGATTGTGCGCAACTCTGATCATTGCTTCTTTTGTGTCATCAACAAAAATATTTTCACCTGCTCTAAGAATCCATTTCTTATCGAACGTACTATCATCTGTTGCTTCCAGCGCCTTCACTCCTTTCTCCACACATTCATCAAAATAGGTCATAGCCTCATCCAAAGAGTTGAGCTGTTTAGGATTGTACGGTTGAGTTTCAAAATCCAATTCATCCGTTGTAGTAGCCATTTCAGCCCAAAGCGGTAATTCGACCACGTGAAGAAATATATCTCCGATAGACATACTTTTTTCGTGAACCTTGTAATCCTTCTTGTCGAAGGGAAATACCTTAATAAATTCTCTGGTTGTTGCTGCTTCTGCTTTCAACTGTCCAATTAGCTGTTCTTTACGTGTCATAACTTTCAATTTTATACAAAGAAACAACAGTCGAGTGTCAACCCTATGGCAGTGTGAAAATCACAGCTAAAAAAATTATCAATTAGCAATTATAAATTGGCTATTAAACATTCGAAGCCTCTTGATAATTAGCCAATTTTATAATTGAAAATTAATAGTCGACCGGAAGTTCATATTCTCCAAGCGGAATGTGCTTTTTCACAGTGAACGCATTTGAAGTTAAATCGAGTGTTTTAATACGTGTTATCTTAAAATCGCGGTAATCTTTTCTCAAATGACAATAAGCGATCATATGCCAGGAAAAAGCGTAGAATACCAAACCGATTGGTTCCACCAAACGAGCTGAAACTTCTTGCTTTAAGTTTTCATAGCCGATATTGATCTGTACCTGTTCCGTAATCGCACGCTGAATTCCCGATAAATAATCGAATTCGGAATCCAATCTTCTTGGAAGCTGCATTTTGATTCCATTCTCTAAAATGGACAGCTTTTCTTTATCTATTTGTCGGAGCACAGAGCGAATTTTGGTCATTGCCGAACTAAATTCCTGTTGAATGGTCTGATCGGTAAATCCGCCAACCAGGGTTTGAGAAAGCAACAAAGCGTTTGCCTCTTCAATAGAAAACGAAACGGGCGGCGTGAAGTATCCGGGAACGATAAAATATCCTTTATTCGGATTAAAACTCACAGGAATTCCGGATTCACTGATCGCCTTAATATCGCGGTAAACCGTTCTCACACTCATTTCAAATCGATCTGCAATTTCTTCACCCGTTACAAATTTCTTCGATTGCAACAAGGTAACAATGGCAAACAATCTATCAACTCTATTCATACAATCAAATATAAGTGAATGGTCGGTAATGCCAGTGCTTTTGATTAATTTCGCGTTGTGTCAGAAGAAAAATCGAAACAGGAAATACGCCAACAACTTGAGGAACATCTAAATAGTCCCTTACCTATTCTGATGCGTCTGAAAAATCTGGTTTTCGGAGAAAAAGCTCCCGATACATACACCAGAATCAGCTTCTTTTTTGCTTTGATCATCTGGTTCATTTTCTTTTTATGGAGCATTCTTGGGGTTGTTGTCATCCAAAGCAGACATTGGATCAAGGAAGAAAAGAAAGTTGACGTTACACAACTTATTGAGCAGCGCGGACAAGAATTAGGATTTGATCAGTTTGTTTTTGCCGACCGACTGGAAACGTTTCATACGGCATCAATTATTTGCTGGCTGGTGGTTTTTGTTGGCTTGGTTATGCTCTACCGCAAGAAAATAGAATTCATTTACTTATTTCTTGCCGGTTGTGGAATTTACCTGCTTCTGATGTGGATTATGCTCGGATTCAGTTATTGGGCAAAAGACACCACCACATTTGACAAAGTGGTTTTCATTCTGATGGTGCTCCACACCTCCATTTATTACTATTTCCTGAAAATGGAAAAGAGTGGAAATTCCATTAATTTCTTTGGGATAAAAGAGGAGGAATAAAGGTGTCTTCCGCCGCGGCGGACTCGACAACCTTACATTCTCCGTTAAACATTATCTTTTCAATACTTCAAGTGCGAAGCATCAATATTACGATTCATCGCAATGACAATCATATTGATTATTAAAGGTCATCGAGCGGAGCCGAGATGCCTTTTAATTTCACTAACAGCAACATCAACATTGCCCGTTTCATTTGGAATAATATGATGTGCTTTTCTATAGAAAGCGGTTCTTTCAATCAAGCGGTCGAAAACGAAATTAGACAGTTCCTTATCTTCCAGTTTTGCAATTAACGGGCGTTCCGATTTTTCATTCTGCAATCGTTTTACCAGCATCATTACCGAAACATTCAAATAGAAAATGGTTCCATTCTCCTTTAGTAAATCGAGGTTATTCTCAAAACATGGCAAACCTCCACCAACAGCAATTACAGAAGGCTTCAAATTAGCTAAGCTCAACACAAACTCACGCTCTTTCTGACGGAAATAATCTTCACCCTTCGAATCGAAAAGAGCCGAAATCGACATTCCTTCCTGTTTCGCTATTACCTCATCAGAATCTATAAAATCAACGTTAAGCTGTTCGGCAAGTACTTTACCAATTGTACTTTTTCCCGATCCCATGAATCCAACAAGAATGATGTGTTTTTCCATTAGTATTTTTCTTTGTATGCCCCAATAATTAGGTAATTATTAAACTCAATCCGCCTTAGGCGGATCAAACCTCTGCGTTCTCTTTTCTTTGCGGTTAATATAAAAAAACGCAAAGATGAATTGTCGAATACTCTTCAATTCATTACTCATATTTTAGTTAGACAAGCCTCTTTCTATTAATCCACGTTCCATTAGCGCAATTACTGCTCTTTCCAAACGCTCCAAATCCCGTTCAGAATTAAAGGCATTTAGCGAATAACGCAAATATACATTTCCGCCTTGTTCCATTACTGGAATTTCGATCTGAAATTCGCGGTAAAGTACATCTTTCAATTCAAGCGGATCACTACATTTAATCGGAATACTTCCCAATTGACCGATAAATTCATCGGTAACAGGAGCTAATGGCGCTGAACCAACGAGACTACACATTTTTGGAAGCCACTTTTGCACCAGTTTTCTGCCTTCTTCAGCATATCCCCACCAATCATTTACTTTCATGAAATCAATGGCTTCAGGAATACACAAATAGGCGGTATAATCTCTTGTTCCTGTAAACTGATTGATATCCTGAAAATTGACGGAAGTCGGATCGTCATTGTTATATCCCCAGCTTACTAAAATTGGCTTCAATGCGTTTTGATGTTCTTTCTTCACATGTAAAAACGAAGAACCTTTTGGTGTCATCATCCATTTATGGCAAGCGCCAGTATAGAAATCGGCTCCCAGTTCATCTATCTTCAAATCGATATGCGCCGGAGCATGCGCTCCGTCAACAAAACTCAAAATTCCTCGTCGTTTAGCTTCCTGAACAATTTCCGCAACTGGTAAGATCAATCCTGTAGCAGAAGTAATATGACTGATGAAAACGAGCTTCGTTTTCTCCGTTGCACCTTTCCAAAACTCTTCCAGAAATTTCTCTTTCGATGTCAACGGAAGAGTAATTGGCTGCATAATGTATTTTGCACCTTTCTCCTGACAATAGAACTTCCAGGTTTTGTCGCACGCGCCGTATTCAATGTTTGTCGAAAGCACTTCGTCACCCGACTTCAAGTCTAAACTATTCGCAACCAAGTTAACCGCATAAGTTGGATTCGGAACGTAAAGCAAATCATTGGAGTTACACGCTACAAATTCCGACAAACGCTTTCTGCTTTCAGCCAATAATTTTGGACCGTTGTAAACAATAAACTGAACAGGTTCAGCTTCCATTTCTTTTTGAAGTTGTTGGTATTTCTCAAAAACAGGTTTCGGACAAGCACCAAAAGATCCAAAGTTCAAAAATGCAATATCCGGACGAAGTAAGAAGTTTTCTTTCATGAGATGAAGTTAGCAAAAGTTGTAATTTTAGAATCATGGAAATTTCAATATCAACATCCAAAGAACTTCTCAACCTTGATTTTATTACTGATTTTCTATCTAAAACCTACTGGGCAGAAGGCAGAACAAAAGAGAAAATGCAGGTGTTGATTGATAACTCACTGAATTTTGGAGTATATCTCAACGAAGAACAAATTGGTTATGCACGCATGGTGACGGATTACGGACAATTTGCTTATTTGATGGATGTTTTCATTATTCCTGAACATCGCGGAAAAGGGTATTCCAAACAATTGATGGAATATATTTTGAATCATCAAGTTTTAAAGGAAATTCCTGTTATACGTCTGGCAACGAAAGACGCACATGAATTGTACCGTCAATTTGGATTTACACCATTATCAAAACCAGAAAACATGATGGAATTGATGAAATAACAAAGCAAATTTTCACCCGTTTCGTTATTCAAAAAAAAAAGGAAAGAACTTCGACTACGCTAAGTTACCTTCCTCTTCTGTTATAAGTTTTTTCTAGTCTTAGAATCTTCCCATTGTAGCAAAAGAACCGAAACCGATGATCATCAGAATGATGTAGAGTCCAATAAATACAATTGTATAAATTCCAGCTAATTTGAAGAATGATTTTAGGTTTTCAATTCCTAACTCAAATTCACTTTGGTTATTGGAATTCAATCCTTTTTCAATACTCATTGAGTATTTGATCAAGTAAATTCCGAAGAAAATCATAACGACAGTGAATCCTACATATAAGAATGCTCCTAATATCAAGATACCTACACCCGTAACCAAAGCACCAATCAATGCAATCAATGAAAAAATCCCCAATATACCACCAAATATAAAAGAAATAATTGCCAGGAAACGCGTCCATTTAGCTGCGGCTAAGAAATGTTGTTTTACGCTATCCGTAACTTCAACTGAACCTGACTTCAGGTTAAGGTTTTGATCTAGTGAATCCATAAGTATGTATTAAAAATTTTAAAGAGCGCTAAAATAAGTAATTTCTTCGACTACCCGGCATTGCAGAAGATAGAAAGGTAACTGAGCGAATTGCACTCAACCTGCCGAAGTAAGTCGAAGTTAGTGCTTCTCCCAAATTTGAACCAACTCAACCAACGTATCTACCGCTTTTTGCATGTCTTGAATACTTACATATTCTTGTCGGCTATGAATTCCCATTTCACCTGTAAAAATATTCGGGCAAGGCAATCCCATAAACGACAAACGAGAACCATCCGTTCCACCACGAATAATGGTTGGTCGAGGAGTAATTCCAGCTTGTTTCATCGCTTCAATCGCATAATCAGTAACAAAAGGAACATCACGGATTACTTCTTTCATGTTTCTGTATTGCTCTGTTACTTTTGAAGTATATGTTGCTCCGGGGAATTTCGCAATAACATCTTTCAGAATGTTTTCCAATCTTGTTTCATATTCTGCCAGCTTAGCCGTTTCATGATCTCTGATAATAAACCCAACTGTTGCTTCTTCCAATCCGCCTGAAATGGAAGTTGGATGTACAAATCCTTCTCTTCCAGTTGTTGCTTCCGGACACCATGAATCCAGCGGCAAAGCATCAATAAATGCTGAAGCTACTTTAGCTGCATGAACCATTTTTCCTTTTGCATATCCTGGATGTGCGCTAATTCCTGTAATTGTAAACGACATTGCGTCTGCAGAAAACGATTCGTCTTCAATTGCTCCCAATTCACCGGAATCCATTGTGTAGCCATAATCCGCATTCAGTCGTTTCATGTCCACTTGTTCTACACCGCGACCAACTTCTTCATCGGGAGTAAACAGAATTCTGATCTTTCCATGAGGAATTTGAGGATTCTTAATCAATTGTTCAGCTAAATCCATGATAATTGCCACACCAGCCTTATCATCAGCTCCTAAAAGTGTTGTACCTGAAGCTGTAATAATGTCATCTCCGATTTTCTCTTTCAGATAGGGGTGTTTTTCCACTGTAATGATCTGCGAAGCATCTTCAGGAAGAACAATTGGTGAACCATCATATTTACGGTGAACAATTGGTTTCACATTCGTTCCTGAACAATCCGGAGCTGTATCCATATGTGAACAAAAACAAATGGTCGGAATTCCTTCTTTACTTGAAGTTGCAGGAATGGTTGCATAAACATAACCCCATTCGTCCATTTCAGCATCAGAAACGCCAATTGCTTTTAGTTCGTCTACAAGAATCTTAGAAAGGTCTTTCTGCTTCTCCGTTGTTGGAAATTGAGTTGCATTCGGATCAGATTGCGTATCAACCTGAACATATCTTAAAAATCGTTCTTCAACTGAATATTGTTTCATGGGTGTATTTTTATATTTTGAAAACATGGGTAAAGACCTGATGCATCGCGTCTCTGCATTCCTTCTTCGTTTATTTCTACTATAACTGAATAAAATCTACACTCAACAAATCCTGAATGTATCTTAATTTTTTGCGCTCTACCGGTTCTACCAAACTCAAGGAAATCCCACGCTTACCTGCACGAGCTGTTCTTCCGCTTCGGTGTGTGTAATAATCCGGATCGTCGGGAAGTTGATAATGAACTACGAAAGCAAGATCAGGAAAATCCATTCCACGGGCAGCGATGTCTGAAGCTACCAGGTATTGTGTTTGCTCAGAACTAAACATACGGATTGCCTTTTCGCGTTCTTTCGGGAACATTTCTCCATACAATTCTGTAGGTTTAAGATCGTGTGAACGAAGGAACTTTGCTACAAACTCCACGTCACCCTTTGTTCTGCAAAATACAATTCCCCTTCCTTTTTTCATGGAGGCAAGGAATTCTAGCAGCATCATCGGTTTATCCTCTTTTGTGCATTCCAAATACTGGTGTTCAATCTTCGGATTCATAACGTTCTCCGTTTTGATCATCGCTTTTGGAGCATCTTTGCTCAGCGTTTCACGAATCCATTTCGTTAACTCCCCATGAATTGTTGCCGAAAACAACCATTTCTTGTGAAAGTCATTCGTATACCCCAGAATCTTATCAATTTCCTTAAAGAATCCTTTGGCGTAAAGTTCATCTGCTTCATCGAGTACAATTGTCTTCACTCGTTGCAAGGAAAGAGCTCCTTCACGCAATAAATCCAATAAACGACCAGGTGTAGCTACAATAACATGCGTTGGACGTTTCAACCTGTTTTTTTGCTCATAAATTTCTTCTCCTTTCACCAGCGTATCAATGAAAAACTTGTCCATGTGTTTCGACAATTTGAACAACGCCTTTGAAGTTTGAATAGCCAGCTCGCGTGTGGGAACCAGAACAATAGCCTGAACATCTTTATCCTTAGGATCAATACGTTGAAGTAAAGGAACTGCGTAGGCAATTGTCTTTCCTGAGCCGGTATTTGATTGACCGACATAATCCTGATGCTTATCCAATAAATATTTCCATGCGTGCGCCTGAATTGGAGTTTCGCTTTCGATACCAAGTTCTTTCAATCGCTGAACTATTCCCGGATGTAATTTTGAGTTTTGAAACATTGTGGCAAAGATAGTCCGTATTCTGTTCGTCGCAACAATTTGCAACCATATAAAACACAAATAGGTGATGGAAATATTCCTCACCAATTCAATTCATTTGATTCAAAAATCTAGTACTTCTGAAGATAAATATTACCCGATTTTGGATCCTTATCCTCCATCCCCGGCTTCGACTGATACTTCTGCTGGTTCGTAAGCGTTTTAACCTGATCAGCAGGTGTTTTCCCAAGAACAATGACATCGTCTGTAATGAAATTGTGCAGTACAATTCCTTCACTGGACGAATAAACTTTGAAGTTACCTAATGTCAAGTGATCACCCGTTGGAAAATTCTTCTGAACCTCTTCCGTTTTTATTGCAGAAGGATTCAAAACACCTTTGGTCATCATAAACCTCAATTTCTTATCCTCAATAACCTTTGGAAAATCCTTTTCCGGTTCCTTTGGTTTCTCCTTAGGTTTATCTTTGCTCGGCTCATTAGTGTTTTTCTGCTCTGAATTTGATGAAGCACCACCTACAGCATTTTGAATTATAGCGTTTTGATTATTATTCTCACCATCAAGAGGATTCAATGCTATCTGTCGATTTGGTCTTCTTCTTGGTACATCGTTATCATTTAATTCAGTAAACGTATTTACTGGTTCATCAGTATTCATGTCAGTGTGAGATGCCGTTACAGCAGAAGTGTCATCTGTATTTAGATCATTGATCATTTCAGTTTTGGACTCCTGAGCATCAGAATCGCCATCAGATTTTTCACCTCCTGAATTAGATGCTACAAGTGCAATAGTAACTGCAGTTGCCGTAACCACAGAAGTATACGTAAGCCATTTCTTCAATTTTGCCTTGAAGTGGTACTTTTTACCAATATTCTGGATTGCCAATCGTTCAGCGGAACGAAACAGACTCTCGTGAATTAACTTATGAATATCCAGTTCGGCACGCAAATCAGCATTTAATCCAAGTTCGAATTCAAAAGCTTCCAATCCATCAGCGGAAAGTTCCCCCTGAAGGTATCGTTCGATTAATTTACTCCAATTCGTCTCCATAACTAGTACGTTAAAGTTTCAACCTGGATTTCCTCTTGCACCTTGTCTTTCAATTTCTGAATACAACGGTACTTTTGTGCTTTGGCTACTTTATCGTTTCGCAGCCCGAGTTTATTGGCTATCGCGTCCATACTCCACGATTTCACGTAGAATAGCTGGAGTAATTCTTTACATTGTTCGCCAATGTCATTCAGTTTCTTTTCGATCGAAAGCAGTTTAAATTCTTTCTGCACCCAATCTTCCACTTCCTGCGGAACATCAATATCTAATGAATATGTTGCCTGATTGGATTTCTTTCTCGACTCATTGTACCAAAGCAGCTTGCACGTACTTCGCACAAAAAAGAACGGTTCAACATTCAATTCAAAATCGTTTAACTTTCTTTTTCTTGAATAAATGAGTAGAGCCTCCTGGAAAATATCTTCCGCAGTTGTAGCATCACAACCTAAGGTTCCCAGAAATTTTCTTACATCTGGAAACTGCTTATAAAGCGCTGCTAATTCCTTATTTATGTTATCGGACAAATCGTTTCTTTTTAATTGACTGCCAATTTGGGTGTTGAAGTTCAGTTTTTACACCTAAACGAGTAGTATAATTTTCTATTAATGTCACATAATGAAGAAGGTAAACACAAATTTCAATCTTTACAAGATATCTGCGTTTAACTAACTATTTTTGCTAAGTTACGTTATTGATTATAAAAAATGTTCAGAATATTTGCTTTAGCAATTCTATTAGTGACAGTGGTGTCATGTGGTTCAGACAATACAGAAGATGTTGTCACAGAAGATAAATTCATTTCATTTAGCGGTGAAGAGTTTGAACTCTCCTTTCCCAATGAATGGGTTGATGCAACAGAATCAAACCCGAATGTCACTTTTGTTGTAGTTGCCCCACCTGATGATAAAACAGACAAGTTCACTGAAAATGTAAGTGTGGTGATTCAACCGCTACCCGATACGATTAACGCGAAAAAATTTCTGAAACTCACTGAAGACCAAATGATGCAGTTTTTACCTAATCACGTAATGATCAATAAAGTGGTCACGAAGAAAAACGGGATTGACTGTGTTAAATTAGAGTATCAACTGGAAAGAGATAACAAAGAAATGCGCTATTTACAGGAAGCGTATGTCAAAAATGGAAAAGCGTATATCGTAACTTTTACAGCTGAACAAATTATCTTTAGAGAATATAGAAACACAGCTCAGCGTATTCTTGACTCATTCAAAATAAAACAGACATGAAAATTCTAGTTTTTCTTTTATTCTTGCCGGTATTCAGCTTTTCGCAAATAGAATTTCAGCACATTACCTTAAAAGAGGCAAAAGCATTGGCTAAGGAGAAAAACAAGCCCGTTTTTGTTGATGTTTTCGCAACCTGGTGTGGACCATGTAAATACATGGCAAATACCACTTTTATGGATCCGGAAATTGGAAACTATTTCAATACAGAATTTATTAATGTAAAACTGGATGGAGAAAAAGTAGATGGTCCAAGCGTGATGTCGGAATACGGAATTACGGCTTATCCAACACTATTGTTCATTTCACCAAAAGGAGAACTAATAAAAACCCATGTTGGTGCTGCAGATGTAAAAACGCTTCGTCGACTTGGAATTAAAGCTGCTCATCCGGATCAGGATCCTGTTGGAAATGCAGCAAAAAAGTACAATGCAAGCAAAAAGAAACCTGAAGATCTGAAAGCATATGTAACTGTTTTAAACGAAAATGCAGACGATTCTTTAGCCTTCTATGCAAGTCAATATTTGAAAACGGTAAAAACACTGGATTTCAATTCAGATTTCGATAAGATGATCTTCTTCAATGGAGAAACAGACGCACTGTCTCCTTTTTGCGATGCTTTTCTTTCAAATATCAACAGTATTCCACCAAAGGATGCGCACGATGCCATGGTTCGGTTCATTCTTCAAACACATGAAAACGGAATCAAAACTGGTAGTTTCGAAAAAACCGAATTAGTGATTAAAAAGTATTATCCACATTTGGTCAAATTGAATATGATTCAAATGCCAAGCTTGGAAGAATTGGTGAATGAATTCAAGATGCAGTTTGAAGCGCAGCAGTGAGTATCGAGGAATAGTAAATGATAAAAGATCTTATTTATAAAATCATTTTACTTGTTGGATTAGTCCCTGCCACATTGATGCTCTGCTTTTCGATTTTAGGACTGTGCACTATTGTTACATCAGATTATATCTACCTAAAAGAGATTATTCTTTTATTCTCAATTATTTTCGGAATACTTGGCTATACAGGACTTTTAACCTCCTTGCTGATTCCTGAAAAAGCAAAACTCAATTTTTGTTTTCTATTACTTGGTCTAATTGGCTTTTCGGTTTTCTTATCTTATGAAAGTGGGATTTCAGGCTGGAAATGGTTACTTACGATGGAAGAACCAGACGAATGGGCAATCCTGGGGTTGCCAAACATAGCTGCACTTGTTGGCTTAACAGTTAACGCCATACGAATGGTGAAAAGTCCCAAACAGATCGTTCCGAATAAAAACCTTACAGGTCCTCACATAGCCAACAACGATTTATAAACGCTGTCAATCACTCCTGCCATTTTCTCTAAATCAAGTAATTCCATTTTATCAGTAGACTGATGGTAATTCTTATTTCTGTAAAAGGCAGTATCCGTTACCATACTTGCAGAATAGCCAAACTTCCAATAGTTCAGGTGATCTGAGAAATCAATCCCAGGCAACGCTTTTGGTGCGTTAAAACTCTTTACTTCGGGATTCTTATCACCGTCTGAATGCTTCATTCGATGCAGGAATTTTCGTGCAAACTTGCCCTTTCCAAACTTGTTGACAACTGTAATGTAATCACCTTTACCACCATAAAACAACTTCAAAATTCCCAAAGGATAATCCTGACTTTTCTTTTCATCAGAGAAGTAGCCAATCATTTCAAGAACGATCATTCCTTCCACTACTCTTTTTTCATCGAACAAACTCTTCGCATGAATATAACTTCCCATGTTTTCTGTTCTGAAATAAGGCGGTTCTTCCAGAGTATAGGCAACGAATTCCAAGCGCTTATCTACAGTCACAGTATCAAACAAACGCGCCAATTCCAAAAGTCCAACTATTCCACTTCCATTGTCATCTGCTCCTTCCTGACTTCCACACACATCGTAATGCGCACCAACAACCAAGGTTGAAGCCGCTTTTGGATTCACTACACCAACAACATTTTTGTAAGTGATTCCATTCACTTTATATTCCTGAAAGTAAACTGTATCCAAATACTTTTGAAACTCCGTTTTTATGAAATTCGCTGTTTTGTTCAGCTGATCGAGGTTCTGATAATTCCTCGGCTTTGGTGTTTTGGTGATCTGAGTTAAAAGTTGTTGAATTCTGTTCGTATCCGCTTGAGAAGATGCGATGAATGCCAGCAGCACAAAAGCGATAAAGGTTGAAATGGATTTCATCTATGGATTAACTCAAAGGGGTTTAAAGTCTACGTGATAATGATCGTCGTGCAATTCATTGATCAAGTGCGAGAGTGAATTTGCAAAATAAATCCCAGTATTTTTCAATTCATCACCGTATTTACTTGCAAAAAGCTCATCCTTCAACTCAATTTTCAGAATTACCTTTTCGATTTTAAGTCCATTCTTACGTGCCGAAGCATTCAGAACCAATAAATGCTGTGCAATTGCATCAAAGTCGATAGAATAGATCTTGTTTTCCTTGTAAACACCATTTTCATCAAAGTCCATGAAATAGTGATCGGCGCCAAGATTATTCAAATCAAGTGTTGCAGAACCGTTTTTGAGCATTGGCGACATAAAGTCACAACTCAATCCGTTTTGATGCGTCCTATGCGGATACAATCTTCCGCCATGTTCGTTGGAACATTCCATCAACCCATAAAACAAGCTTGATGTCGTATTGAGCTCTGCATATGAATCCACCAATGATTTATACACCCTATCGTTTACAAAAGCACGTCCTGCCAAATAACTCGTTGTATCAAAATACCTGAAATTCTTTCCTTCAAAGGGAACGAGGTAACCATTTTCCAACTTTCCGTTCGAAACTGTACCGGTGCTTTCACTTCTCAAATTCTGACGATGCTTCTGCTGGTATTCCTGAATGACGTTAGGGCTGGAAGAAAAATCTGATCTGGTAGGTAGTTTGTTTTCCTTTTTGCTTTTTGGGATAGAGTTCTCACAAGCCGTGAACAATATCAAAGTGGTAAAAAGAAGGTAGTATTTCATGATTTTTTTTGTTGCGATTGCGCAAAAGTTATACCAAACAAAAACCCCGATACCGCAAATAACGGATCGGGGTTTTAATATAATTGGCTTTCGCTTACTTCGCGTGAACGAAGCTTCTTTTCTCTTTAATACGAGCAGCCTTACCAGTAAGACCACGGAAGTAGAAGATACGAGCACGACGTACAGCACCTCTTTTGTTTACAACAATATCTTCAATAAATGGAGATGAGATTGGGAAGATACGCTCAACACCAATGTTTCCTGACATTTTACGTACAGTAAATGTTTCAGTAGCACCAGAACCACGACGTTGCAATACAACACCTTGGTATAACTGCGTACGCTCTTTGTTACCCTCTTTAATTTTATATGAAACAGTAACAGTATCTCCTGCTCCAAACGCTGGAAATTGTTTTACCTCTGTTAGTTCTTTTTGAAGTTCTCTGATAATATCCATGACTCTCTAATTTCTTCTCTATAGCCCTTTTCGGGGGTGCAATATTAGATATTTTTTCTTTAATATTCATCAAAAGTACCAGTTTTTTTTTGAAGACGAAAGAAAAATCAATAGTCAGAGATAAAAAACGTATGGTCTAAATGCAATTCGACCCAACAAATCGTCAATACAATTGCGAATCTACAACGATTTTTTTCTACTTTCGAACCGGTTCACCGTAACTTTTAATATGGAAATAATTGGACGTAAGGATGTGGTTAACTTTCCTACTTTTGGATTGAATCTCGTTCCTGTTAAAATAGACTCCGGAGCTTATTCTTCGAGTATTCATTGTTCGTCAGTTCGCTTAATTCACGGGGAAATAGACGTACTTGAAGTCGTTTTTCTGGATGAACAAACTCCTGGCTACACAGGAAAAAAAGAACTGTTCACAGAGTTCAGTAAAAAAAGCGTAAAAAGTTCAAACGGGTTTGTTCAGGAACGTTTTTTCGTAAAAGGCAACCTGGAATTGTTCGGAGTAGCCTACGAAACCGTATTTTCGCTTACAGAAAGGTCAGGATTAAAGAATCCGGTGCTGCTCGGTCGACGTTTACTCAATAAACGTTTCTTAATTGACACATCGAAAGTGAACCTTTCAAAAAAATTCAACTAACACACGAAATACACAATGCTTAAAATTGGAATCCTTTCTCGCAATGCGAATCTTTATTCAACTCGTCGATTGGTTGAAGCTGCTGTTCATGCCGGACACGAAGCTCACGTTATTGATCACCTGAGTTGCAATATCGAAATTGAGCAAAAAGGTCCTTCACTCTATTATAAAGACAACTACCTTGAAGGATTTGATGCTGTAATTCCACGAATTGGGGCTTCGGTTACTTTTTACGGAACGGCAGTGGTTCGTCAGTTTGAAATGATGAATGTCTTCACAGCTGTTGGTTCAAGAGGAATTGTTCACTCACGTGATAAATTACGTTGCTTACAGGTACTTTCGAAAGAAGGTATTGGTTTACCTAAAACCGTTTTCACCAATTACTCCAGAAACGTAGAACACGTAGTTGATTCTGCTGGTGGAGCACCAGTTGTATTAAAGTTATTGGAAGGAACTCAAGGCCTCGGCGTTGTCCTTGCAGAAAATCAAAATGCTGCACAATCTGTATTAGAAGCTTTTAATGGTTTGAAAGCACGTGTAATTGTTCAGGAATTCATCAAAGAAGCTGGAGGTGCCGATATTCGCGCATTTGTTGTGGATGGTGAAGTGGTTGGAGCGATGAAACGACAAGGTAAAGAAGGTGAATTCAGAAGCAATCTTCACCGTGGTGGAACCGCAATGCACCTTGAACTTAGTGAAGACGAGAGAAAAACCGCCATTAAAGCTGCAGAAGCGGTTGGACTTGGAATTGCCGGCGTTGACTTGTTACAATCGTCACGTGGACCACTAGTTCTTGAAGTAAATTCATCACCGGGATTGGAAGGAATTGAACGCGCAACAGGAGTTGACATCGCCGGAAAAATAATTGCTTACATAGAGAAAAACGTAATTAAGAAGTAATCTTTCCAGTCACTTCAGAATGAAACATAACAAAGTAATATGGCAAGATTCAGCATACTAGGAAGAGAAATTGGTCCTGGCGAAAGCATCGAATTGAGCATGAATGTTGCAAAACTGCATACACATACTCCAATTCAGGTTCCTGTTTTTGTTGAAAGAGCTGAGAAGGAAGGTCCTGTATTGTTGTTGATGGCCGGAATGCACGGTGATGAAATCAACGGAATGGAAATTGTTCGACGCGTTATTCGCAAAAAGTGGCATAAACCAAACGCTGGAACTATTATCTGTTTACCCGTTTTCAATATTTTCGGGTACCTCAATATCAAGCGCGAGTTACCCGATGGTAGAGATTTGAACCGCAGTTTCCCCGGAACAAAAAACGGTTCACTTGCAAGTCAGTTCGCTTATCAATTTATGAAGGAAATTGCTCCGAAAGTGGATGTTGTCATCGATTTTCATACGGGCTCAGCGCAACGTTCTAACATCGCACAAGTTCGTTGTGTTTTGTCTGACGCCGAAAGTGTTGAACTAGCCCATGTCTTCGATCCGCCGTTTATTGTACATTCCAACTACATCTCAAAATCGGTTCGCGAAGCCATGAACAAAATGGGAAAGAAAATCCTTTTGTTCGAAGGTGGGAAAACCAATTCCATAGACGAAGTGGTTGTTGAAGAAGGTTTACTTGGAATTCAACGTGTTTTGAATTACTATGGAATGCGTTCCTTCAAACTGGAGGACAATGGCCGAATTCCAATTGTAATCACCTCATCTCGTTGGTTGAGAGCAGCGAACGCTGGAGTGCTGCGTGTAACCGTTGGCAATGGCGACGCTGTTGAAAAAGGTGATATTCTGGGAGTTATTTGTGATCCTTTCGGTAACGAAGAAAAGAAAATTAAATCACCTTCTACGGGTTATATCATCTGTGTAAACGAAGCTCCCTTAGTGAATAAAGGTGATGCCGTTTTTCATATTGGAAAAGTGGGGAAATAAGATGAAGACTGGAGGAACTCAAGGTTATTACGCTATCGGCGTCTTTAACCCAAAAACAGATCACAACATTGGAACATTGTGGCGAAGTGCATACATTTTAGGAGCTTCATACATTTTCACCGTTGGAAAACGTTATAAGAAACAAACTTCTGATGTTACCAGAACCTGGGCACGTATCCCCTATTTTCATTACGATACTTTAGAAGACCTGACGAATAACATTCCTTACGACTGTTTATTGGTTGGAATAGAACTAACCGAAGAGGCGCAATTCCTTCACAACTTCGAACATCCCAAACGAGCTATTTATTTGTTAGGGTCCGAAGATCAAGGTTTACCTGAACCAATATTACAAAGATGCAATGCTGTTGTAAAATTGCCTGGAAATTCATCACTGAATGTAGCTGTAACAGGTAGTATTGTTTGTCACGACAGAGCTGCAAAATTGGGTGGAGAATTACCGCCGCATCATAGTGGAAAGTGAATTAAATATAGAACAAATGTACGTTTCAATCGACCCTAAAAAATATAGAAACCTGCTTTTCTTTACGTTTTTCACCTTAGTGTTTTTTCCTGGAATGTGCACCTATGTGTACATCATGATGAAAGAGAAAAACTTGGAGCTTGGAACATTATTGCCCATGTTCATCATTGGAGTAATCTACACCATTTGGATGATCTTGCGCCTCATTAACATGATTCGTATCCATAAACTGAAACACCGATTTATGGAGTTAGAAAATGGCTACTTAACTATTCAAAACCGACTGCTATTTCGCATGGAAAAGATTGATGTTAGTACCATAGAATCCATCAAGTTTCTAAGTAAGAGTAAGAATATCGTAAGCTTTTACAGAATTGTACTAAAACCTGAATCCAGAGGTTCTGGTCTGTATGCATTTATAAAGGAAAAAGCTATGAGATTCTCAGACATACTGGTAAATGCATCAGCATTAAATGCTTTCATTAACACAGTCGAGAAGGAAAGTAAAAGAACAGAAATAAGGCTTTAAACGTTTCCTATTCATTATCCAACCCTTTTCCATTTTCATCCGTTTACTCTGAGGCATCAAATAATAACGCATGAAAAAATCACTATTCTTCTCTCTACTTATTCCCTTCTTCAATTTCGGTCAAACCGTTTCGCTGGATAACTATTTCGCGATAGAAGGCATTGAAATTGTTCAGGGAACAACGGAGATTAATAAAACAATCATTACTCCTACTGGTGCAATTATTAGCGCAGGATACAATCTCCCGGGTAATATGGGAACGTATCATCTCACACTAACAAAACACAATTCCGACGGAGTAATTGATAACGATTTTGGGTTAAATGGAATTATTCAGCATCAAATCAATTATTCAAGTATGCCATCCAACTTGGTGTTGCTAAGTGATGGAAAAATAATCGTTACAGGATACGTTTATTTAGGTCCAACACAAAGTGGTCCTGGTCCAACACGTGCTTTTGTTGCTCGTTTAAAATCGAATGGTGAATTGGATTCTACTTTCGCAACGAATGGTGTGCACACGCTTTCTCAGGACGATTCTGATTTGAGTGATATTTTTGTTCAAAACGATGGCTCAATTGTCTTTTCGGGGAACATGAATACGGGCGCAATCCTTCTAAAAATGGATTCCAATGGAATTCCTGATTCCAATTTCGGAGCGAATGGAATCAAAGAACTTTCATCTATGAGTCAGCTGTTCTATTGCTGGTCGACAGCTTTAACAAATGACGGAAATTATGTGATGGTCGGATTAGACGCTGAAGACTTTAGCAATATGAATTTGTCATGTATTAAAGTGGATTCAAATGGTGATTTGGTGACGTCTTTCGCTGATAACGGAAGATTTATTCTTGATATGTATTCAGGAACTCCAGAGGTCTACGAAATGTTTTCCATCATCAAAAAACGAGCAGACGGAAAACTTCTGCTTTCAGGAAACAGTACTCAACCTTTACTCCTGTTAATGGATGAAAACGGAAATATCGATACAGATTTCGGAAGCAATGGAATAGTACTTCACAATTATCCTGTGAGCGATTTCGTTCTTCAGGACGACAACAAAATTCTTTTGGGTGGAAATGTGGTGATTTCAGATTACAATTATGGAATTTCTGTAACACGTCTAACTGCAAATGGCGACCTTGACCCAGCATTCAACTATACAGGAACTTATCAACTTGACATTTCCGAAGAAAGTGATTATCTGCAAACCTTCCAATTCATTGATAACGAGCATTTGCTGATTGGAGGTTCAGCAAGATTATACAATAGCAATGCAGATTTCATGCTGGCAAAATTAGATATTTCAGAAACGCTTGTAGCCGAAGAACTTTCAGCATCTGAATTTTCAATCTATCCGAATCCAGCGCAAAACGAATTGTTTATTGAAGGGATTATTCCGCAAACCGTTCGAATTATGAATGCTCTTGGACAATTGATTACTGAACTTCCATATAATCAGGAAAACGGAATTTCGTTGACTGGTTTGAGTGAGGGAAGTTATTTTGTTTCATTTAAAAGTGAAAATGGAATGATTGTTTCTAAGCAGTTTGTGAAGTACTGATCTAGTTCTCCCAATTTATCCTAAACTAAAAAAGCGAATTCATGCTTCTCGTATTTTCGTTTCTCAACCCATGAAATGAAAATCAAAATCCCTCGTAAATTCTTAAAACGTTTTCTCTGGACTTTAGCAATTGTCTTTTTACTGATGAACGTGATGGCAATTATTCACGCTTACAGTTTTACGCATTTCTCAGATGATGGTGAACAGAAAACCTCTAGCTCTGAAACCATTGGTTTTGGAGAGAAAATGAAAGTACTGTTTTTGGGAATTAGCAATCCACGTCCTGAAAACGATGCTGTTCCTTCTCAGAAATACCAGACCATCACGCTAAAAAGCAACAAGCGCATTGAATGTTGGAGTATACAACAAACCGTGGCTAAAACTGCGAAAGGAACAATTATACTTCTTCATGGTTATTCCGGACAAAAATCTTCTATGCTTGATAAATCTGATGCGCTTTTGGCTATGGGCTACAACACATTCTTGGTCGACTTTATGGGTTCAGGTGGTTCAGAGGGAAATCAAACCACCATTGGCTTTTACGAAGCTGAAGAAGTGAAATCGTGTTATGATTATTTGAAAAAGAAAGGCGAAAAGCACATTTATATTTTCGGAACGTCGATGGGAGCTGCTGCAGCTATGAAAGCAATCGACGATTACAAACTTCAACCTGAAGGATTGATAATTGAATGTCCGTTTGGAACCATGTACAAAACCGTTTGTGCTCGTTTCAATACCATGGGAGTTCCCACCTTTCCCATGGCGGGTCTGTTAACATTTTGGGGTGGAGTGATTAACGATTTCAATGCTTTTGGTCACAATCCAGAAGAATATGCCAGAAAGATTAATTGCCCTACTCTCCTTCTTCATGGCGCAAAAGACAAGCGTGTTTCGCAAGAAGAAATTCAAATCATTTACAACAACCTAAAGGGAAAGAAAACCTTGAAGATGTATCCAAATGCAGGACATGAAAATTACTTGAATAAGTATCAAAAAGAATGGTCGGAAGATGTTAGCAAGTTTCTGAATTCCGTAAATAAACCATTAAGAGATTAAGCAACATCAAGATTTGGAATTACTCTGCCTTCACAAAACAATTCAAACATTCCGTCTCACTTATTTCTGCTAATCTTGGACTCATTTTTACCCAGTTGGTCATAACTCCTTTTTCGGTTTTGGTTAAAGTAAGTAATAAATCACCACGACTTAAACCTTCATTAACAGAGCCAGCTACAGTCTCATTAAAGAAAATGGAAACAGACTCTTCTCCTCCACGCGCAAACGCTTCATAATTGATCTGCGTTTGTTGACCGTTGATTGCAATCATTGCCATCTCTTGCCCATCCTGTTCGTAGATCGATAAAATCCATTCCATAACCATAAAATAACCAGCATTGGCTTTTACGGGAGTTTCGGAATAATAGTATTCACCATGCCAACTAGCAAGTTCTTGTGCATATGAAGAATTAGGTGACAAATTTCCAAAAAGGAAAACAATGAGAATTATCTGGAGTGACTTAAGCATAGTCCAAATTACAGTTTTTATCGAATCGATTTATGCTTTTTTCGGTCGAATTGTTCTCAATTCAATGCTCATCACCTTGTCCAATCCTATCAAAGCCTTACCTTTGCATTTCGAAATTCGAACTATGAGCAACATTGAAGCAATTGAAAAGCGCAGAACATTTGGGATTATTTCTCACCCGGATGCCGGAAAAACTACTTTAACGGAAAAACTTCTTCTGTTTGGTGGAGCAATTCAATCTGCAGGTGCCGTAAAAAACAACAAGATCAAAAAATCTGCGACTTCCGATTTCATGGAAATTGAGAAACAACGTGGAATCTCCGTTGCGACTTCCGTGATGGCGTTCGAATATTCAGGAAAGCAGATCAATATTCTGGATACTCCTGGTCACAAGGATTTTGCTGAAGATACTTACAGAACCTTAACTGCGGTTGACAGCGTAATTTTGGTTGTCGATTGTGCAAATGGTGTGGAGGAACAAACCAAGCGTTTGATGGAAGTTTGTCGAATGCGTAAAACGCCGGTGATCATTTTCATTAATAAAATGGACCGCGACGGTAAAGATCCATTCGAATTGTTGGATGAATTGGAATCGTCTTTAGACATCAAAGTTCGTCCGTTAGCCTGGCCGATAGGAATGGGTGACCGTTTCAAAGGTGTTTATAACATCTACGACAAGAACATCAATCTTTTTGCTGCAAACAAAACAAAAATCTCTACAGATATTGTTTCACTTTCGGACATTAACTCTTCAGAGTTAGATGAATTGGTTGGTGAAGCCCCTGCCGCTGAATTACGCGACGAATTGGAAACGATTGAGGGTGTTTATGATGCTTTCGACAGAGAAAACTACCTTTCGGGTGATGTAGCACCTGTTTTCTTCGGATCGGCAGTAAACAACTTCGGTGTAAAAGAATTATTGGATACGTTTGTGCGTATTTCACCGTCTCCAAGAGGACGTGATGCTGATACAAAACGTGTTGAGCCAGATGACAAAAAGTTCTCCGGATTCGTTTTCAAAATTCACGCAAACTTAGATCCTAAACACCGTGATAGAATTGCCTTCTTGCGTGTTGTTTCAGGAAAATTCGAAAGAAATACATTCTATAATCACGTTCGATTGGACAAGAAGTTCAAGTTCGCGAATCCAACCTCGTTCATGGCGCAAGACAAAAGTGTGATTGACGAAGCTTTTCCTGGTGACGTAATTGGTTTGTACGATACCGGTAACTTCAAGATTGGAGACACCTTGAGTGAAGGCGAGAACTTTATGTTCAAAGGAATTCCAAGTTTCTCTCCCGAATTGTTCCAGGAATTAGAGAATCTTGATCCATTGAAATCAAAACAATTGGAGAAAGGAATTACGCAGTTGATGGACGAAGGAGTTGCTCAGTTATTCATTCAACAGCCGGGAAACAGAAAGATTGTTGGAACGGTTGGTCAGCTTCAATTCGAAGTAATTTCTTACCGCTTAGATCACGAGTATGGAGCTAAATGTCGTTTTGTACCTAGAAATCTCTACAAAGCTTGTTGGATTACCACCGACAACCAGGAACAACTGAATGATTTCAAACGCGCTAAAGCAAACTATTTGGCGAAAGACAAAGATGACAATTTGGTCTTCATGGCCGAAACACAGTTCTTATTGCAAATGGCTGAGAAGGATTATCCGGATTTGACATTCCATACAACAAGTGAGTTCAAACTCGAAGTGAATTAAAAAACACATAGTTCACATAGAGAAAACATAGGCACATAGTTTTAATATATCTATGTTTACTATGTGACAAACTATGTTTCTATGTGTTTAAAAAACGGGGAATTCCTCTAGTAAAACGCCAGGATTCCGGCAATCAATCAATGAATGGTGAATTCCATTTGTCATCCAGAAATAACGTGCTTTGGTTTGGCGAACGTAATTACTGGTTTGTAGAAAGGTTCTCTCGTCAACGGTAATATCACTTGCTTTGCATTCAACAATTAACAAAGGCTGACCAAATTCATCCACCACCATTATATCACAACGACGGTTCTGACCATTGATAACCACCAAACGTTCAGAAGCAATTCGAGCTATAGAGATATTTCTTTCAGAAATCAGAAAATGAAGCACATGCTGACGTACCCATTCTTCTGGAGTAAGTATAAGTTGTTTTTTGCGTATTTCGCACCATACCTGATAACCATTCTCCATTTTAGAAATGCGAAGTTTGGCTTGAGGCAAATTGAGGGGTGGAAAATACCTTGCTTCCATTAGTCGCGGTAAACTCTTCCGTTATAATAACAAATCACCGATTTATTCATCAAATGAACCATCACAGAATGAGCGTTCAGGTCAAAATCAGTTTCTGGAATATTGGTGATTTCTGTAAGCTTCTTGTCATGAAAAACAGAAACGCCACCCATTTGATTTCGAATCGCAATTACATCATTTTTCAACTTCCATTCTTTCACTTCGTACGACGCAACTTTCACCTTTTCTTTTCCAACCATTGTATACATTGAGTTGGATTCATTCCAAACAAATACATCGTCGTATGCATCCCATTCGTTGAAATAAGAAGAAACGTTTTCTACATTTCCCTTGCTGTAGCGTTTCAGGTTGCCCATGTTGTCTTCGTAGATCATAAATCCTCTGCCAACCTTTACTTTCTTCGCGTGCATATCTTCCACATCCATAAAAGCGCCGTTTTCAAATACAGCAAATGTTCTTGATTGAGGGTCGTTGAAAGCCAACATATCCGTCCCGGCAAAAAATTGGAAGGGTTGATTTCCATTCCAAACCCCTAACTCAAAAATTTCTCCTCTGTAAAAAACACGGTAGACGTTTCCATTATCTCTAAAAACAAGAATGTTTTCACCAATAATTTCTGGCATGTACATATCAGCAGTTTGCTGCATTAACTGAATCACCTGCCCTTTGTAAACCACGTTCAGGGTATAAAAACGCGTATCCTGAAAAACAACCAATGAATCTGAAACTGCAAATTCGCCGCCCCAATTAGTTAAACTGTGTGGCTTTCCATCTTCGTAATAGTAAAGCAATGAAGCAAGTTTCCATGCAATCAAGTGATCCGAATGTTTGTAATTAACGAATTGATTGGTGATCAATTTAGTAGATGTTCCATTGAACACTTTAAAATCTTTCTGCGAATTCTTGTAAACGATGAACTCATCTCCCATTCCAACATCACTTACTTCCTGATGTTCGATTTGACCATAATTTCCATTTACAAAAGATTTGAAGTACAAATTAAAATCAGTGTAACCAAAAAGCGCCTGTGAAAAGGAAAAAGAGGGAAAAAGTAAAAGCGTTAAGAGAAGAATACGCATAATTTTCGTGTTGTTTTGCCGAAGTTAGTCAAAAACTGTGCTAAAAAATAGTCCTTAACACAATCTTAAGTATTTCAGGGTGAATGTTAAAAATCTTAAAAATTCACAATTCACACACTTTTCAAACGCCCGAAGAACAAGGTTATTATTGCCTTTCTGAACCCTTTGCTCCTTTTTACATAATATCTGGTGTTCCATTTAGCAGGTTTTGACAACCTTTCAACGGATTTTGTTGTTATTTTCGGGAAAATTTTTCGAAAACATAAAACATGAAAAAAACGCTTCTCATCGCGTCGGTTTTTAGTGTAACGGGAATATTTGCACAAGCTCCAACACCGGTAAAATACGTTGAGTATGATTTACCAAACGGGCTGCACGTAATCCTACACGAAGAGCACGCTACCCCAATTGTTGCCGTTTCTGTTATGTACCACGTTGGTTCAAAAAACGAAACCGCTAATAGAACCGGATTTGCTCACTTTTTTGAGCACCTTTTGTTCGAAGGATCTACTAATATTCCACGTGGTGAATATTCTACACTTGTTGAGAAAAATGGTGGTGCTTTAAATGCAAACACTTCTCAGGATAGAACGTATTACTACGAAATTCTTCCTTCCAATCAGTTAGAACTTGGTTTATGGTTAGAAAGTGAGCGTTTATTGCATGCAAAGGTGGATCAAACCGGTGTTGAAACGCAGCGAGAAGTTGTTAAAGAAGAAAAACGTCAGCGTATGGATAACCAACCTTATGGTTCGTTCATGGCTGAAATGTTCAAACGTGCGTATACGACTCACCCGTACAACTGGGTTCCGATCGGAAGCATGGAAGATTTAGATGCGGCTCAAGAAATTGATTATGTAAATTTCTACAGAACGTTCTATGTTCCTTCTAACGCGGTGTTGTCAATTGCTGGTGATTTAAACATTGACCAAACAAAAAAGTGGATCGATAAATATTTTGCATCAATTCCTGCGGGAGAAGCGATTAATCTTTTCCGTGATTTTGAAAACCTGAGCGATGCTGATTTCAACACAAAATATGGTGTTGCTAAATCAAGTTTTGACGCAAAAAACTTTAACAATCCAAAAGACGGAAAAGCGAAAGAGGTATTGAAAAAGTACAGCGCGATGGCGAACAGAATTCCTCGTCCGAATGCGGCTTTTGAACCTTTGAAAGGTGTTACACGCGATACCATTTACGATAACATTCAACTTCCTGCAGTATTTTTTGGTTATAAGTTTCCGAAAGAAACAGATCCTGACTTCGCTGCAATTGAAATGATGAATGAAATTCTTTCAGGAAGTAATTCATCAAGAATGAATAAAAATATTGTTGAGAAGAAACAACAAGCCATGGCAGCGTTTTCTTTCGCCTTCAATATGGAAGATCCTGGATTAGGGATTGTTGCTGCTATTGCATCAGGAGAAACTTCATTGGCTGATTTGGAAAAATCATTGAATGCTGAAATTGAAGCTATTCAGAACGAATTGATCTCGGACGAGGAATTCCAAAAAGTGAGAAATCAGTTTGAAAACAGAATCGTTTCTTCTAATTCATCAGTTGAAGGAATCGCTGAAAACTTAGCACAAAATCGTATGTACTTCGGTAACACAGAGTTGATCAACAAACAAATGGAGATCTACCAAAAAGTGACCAAAGAAGACATTCAACGTGTAGCTAAGAAATACTTCACCGCGAACAACAAGATTATTTTGTATTACGTACCTAAGAAATAGAAGATCATGAAAAAGTTAGTATTAGTAGCAGCGTTATCTGCCATTACTGCGGTTCACGGACAAATTGATCGCTCTATTCGTCCAACTGCAGCTCCTGCTCCTTCGATCAATATCAAAAACTCGGAGGTGTTTACCCTTTCAAACGGAATTACTGTTGTACTTTCTGAAAACCACAAATTGCCAAAAGTTTCTGTAAACCTTGTAATGGGTGGAACATCTAAAATGGAAGGCAACAAAGCTGGTTTAAATCAGTTAATGGGTCAACTATTAATGTCAGGAACATCAACAAGAACCAAAGATGCACTTGATAATGAAATCGATTTGATCGGTGCTTCATTAAGTGCTGACGGAAGTTCAATTTTCTTGTCAACGCTTACAAAAAACCTGAATGGAGCAATGAACATCATGAGAGATGTTGCAACTAATCCAGCATTTCCGGATGAGGAATTCAAGCGAATTGTAAAAATGAATGAATCAAGCTTGAAGTCAGTGATGTCGAGTCCTGATGAAATGGCAGCAAATGTTGAGCGTAAGATCAATTTTCCTGAAAATCCAAACTCGAATGTAATGAACGAGACAACACTCGCAAACATTACGCTGGAAGATGTATTTATGGAATATAAAAGCACATTTACACCACAAGGAGCATACCTTGTAATTGTTGGCGACATCAATCGTGCTGATGCTGAAAAATTAGCTAAAACTTATTTCGGTGATTGGACTGGAGAAACTATGTTCGGAAGAGATTTGTCGAAAGTTGGTTACGTGAAAGGACCGAGAGTTATTTTTGTAAATAAACCTGGTGCTGTACAATCTGTTATTTCAGTTACCTTCCCAATCAATCTTACTCCAGGAGCTCCTGATCAAATTCCGGTAACGGTGATGAACGGAATTTTCGGAGGAAGTGCTTTTGGAGCGCGTTTAATGCAAAATTTACGTGAAGACAAAGCTTATACTTACGGTGCTTATTCTGACTTACAGGTAACTCGTGAAGGAAGTTGGGTAAGTGCATCCGGAAGTTTCAGAAATGATGTTACGGATTCTGCAATTACACAAATGCTTTATGAATTTGAGCGAATTTGCTCTTCTGATGTCACTGATGAAGAACTCGCATTAACAAAATCAGCAATGGCTGGAAGTTTTGCTCGTTCTTTAGAAAGTCCACAAACAATTGCACGTTTTGCACTGAACATCATCCGTAATAAATTGCCACAAGATTACTATTCAAACTACTTGAAACGTCTTGAAGCAGTTACTAAAGAAGATGTCTTGTTAATGGCTCAGAAATACTTCAAAAGCGGAATGAACATTATCGTTGTTGGTGATGAAAGCGTTTTGAGTAAGATCAAGCAATTTGATGCTGACGGTGTAATTGAAAAAGTGGATGCTTTCGGAAATCCGGTTCAGGAAACTGAGAAAGCAGACATTACTGCTGATCAGCTGATTTCGAAATACGTTCAGGCAGTAACGCATACAACATCTGACAAAGCAGCAGCTAAAAAGATAAAAACCATTAAATCTGTTAAGCAAGAAATTGCAATGGAATCAGCAATGATCCCGGGCGGACTTACTGCAGTTGACGCTTTTGTTGCTCCCAATAAAGATGCACAGTCAATTGCAATGGGTAAAATGGTTGTTCAAAGCAGCTACTTCGACGGAAAGAAAGGTGCATCAACAGATATGCAAAACGGAACAAAGGAGTTAACTCCTGAGGAAGTTGCAGCGAAGTTGAAAAGTCCGGGATTAATTCCTGAGATGGCATACAAAACTTCAGGAATGACTTACACATTGAAAGGTATTGAAACCATTGCCGGTAAGAAATACTACGTACTTGAAACGAATGATGGAACTTCTAAGAAGTTTGATTACTACGACAAAACTACATTTATGAAATTCAAATCGGTTTCAGTGCAAACTGTTGAAGGTCAAACAATGGAAATGTCACGAGTTTTCGGTGAGTACAAAGACGTAAACGGAATTGCATTCCCTTACAAGATCAGCCAAAACATTGGTGAATTGATTTTGGAAGGAACTGTGAAAACTATTGAAGTCAATGGAAAAATTGATCCGAAGATGTTTGAATAAATTTTAAATAGATCATTGGAAGTCGGTTTCGTTTGTTTGGAACCGACTTTTTTTGCGCCTTCTTCTCGATACATTTTTTCTCCACTACATTTCGAAAAACCACTCGAAGTGACGGCATTCTTTCATCAATATCATTCCACTGCGACATAAAGGAATATTAACCGTTATGCAATCCGCCGGTATGAATGAAAATAATCTCAGAATCATAAGCATCAGGAGAATTCAATACCCAATGCATCAATGCTCTGAAAGCTTTCGCGGTATAAACAAAATCAAGCGGTAAATTGAATTCCGTACTGCATAAACGAATAAATTGTTCTAATTCAGGTGACGATTTCCCATAACCACCTTCATGAAACGAATCATGAACCTGTACTTTTTGGAGATACTCTTCAATCAAATTTGAATCGAGGCAGAACGGATATAAAATAGGTTTCATTTCCGAAATGGAATCGAATCCTTTTAAAACCGGAACCACATGCAACACTACCTCCTCAGAAACGCCCAATAAAATACCGCAACTCGTTGTTGTAGTTCCTTGTGCAACAAAAATGTCTGTTACCGTTTCAGGAAGTTCTTTCACCAATTCCTGACAACCGATCAGTCCGTGATAACCACTTCCACCTTCCGGAACGAATAGAAAGTTCCGATGCTTCTCCAACAAGTCTTCCTTAAACCAATCCTGGTTTCTATCTGCATAATCCAATCGTGAAATGAACTCCAGTTCCATTCCCAGCTCCACACATCGTTTTAGATTAGGATTACTATCAACTGTTAATTCTTCACCTCGCACCACACCAATACTTCTTATTCCAGCTTTATTACAAGCAGAAGCAACTGCCAGCAAGTGATTCGAAAAAGCTCCACCAACGGTGACTATTCCATATTTCTTAAGAAAAATTGCATGTTCAAGGTGATACTTGAGTTTTCGCCATTTATTCCCAGAGACTTCAGAATCAATCAAATCATCACGTTTTACAAAAACACGACAGTTTTTCTCATCGAACAGTTCATGCTCAAGTTCCTGAAGAATGGATTTTGAAGTATCAAACAACATTTTTAATTACAAATTATTAATTACTAGTTACAAATGTATTCAACTAAAATGAGGATCCACCTATTGGTAATTAGTCATTCGCAATTAGTAATTTTGATGTATGGATGACAATTTCAAACCTCTTCCCAAAAACAATGGTTTAGAACCAGACGACTTTTATTACACTCCGGAAGGTTATATCGTTTTTACTGAAAAGTATCATCTAAAACGCGGACATTGCTGTAAAAGCGGTTGCAGACATTGTCCATATGGTTATGACAAGAAGACGGATAGCTTCAAGAAGTAAACACAATTGAACCCCAACCTTTATTCGTTTACCGACGTTGTTGATTGTGAATAGAAATAATTGTCACTCATGTCAGCAAAAACGACCTCCATCATCGCGCTATTTGCGCTCTTCTTAAGCCCCGTAAGCGCTCAAATTACTTACCAAACGTTGGATCACAACAATGCAAAGGCTATTTTATCCACTAGTGGAACTCAGTTTCAAAATTTCAATACAGGATTAAACGGATATACAGTTCCGGAAAATAATGGTTTAAGTCTACTTTATGGTTTACAATTCTGGTACGCTGGTTTAGATGGAAATGGTCAACTACACGGATGTTTTGGCGGAAACGATCTTGGAACAGATGTTTTTCATGGAACGAATGGTTCAAATGAACCAATCATTTACGAAGTAACGAATGCAGAGATGGAAAACTATGGTCACTCAATGAACCCGGACACAGTTACCGGGGTTGGGCTTGATCCTGTTTCGGAGCAAACAATGATCGTTGTTTACAGCTGGCCTTCTTGTTTCCCATTTGTTGACGTTGATGATGATGGAATTTACTCCCCAAGTAATGGTGATTATCCAATTATCAAAGGTTGTAAAGCTTATTACATGATTCAGAACGATAGTCAAGGAGTACATACTTATTCCGGTTCCCAACCACTTGGAATCGAAATGCATTACCTGTTTTACCAGTTCAGTGATTTCAGTTACCTCAACGATGCAACATTTGTGGATGTTTGTGCCATCAACAAAAGTTCGACTACTTACTTTAATTTCAAACACAGTATCAAGTGGTCCAATGAAACATCCGGCCATGAAACACTTTTTGGTTGCGATTCTTTAACACAAATGGGTTACATCTATTCTGCAGTCGAAGATTCAAATTCACAGGCTTTAGGAGTGGTAGATCTAAATGGAAACAGTTCCGGAATGCAATGCTTTCAATCTACCAGTTCATTATCAGAAATGGTGGCAAACATGAACGGATTGAAAAGTAACGGACAACCATGGGTAAACCTAAGCGGTTCAAATTCATCTTATGCATTTAACGGTAACCCAAACGATGTTAATTCATGGAACCAATTGTCGCATGGTGATGGAAATGTGTACGACCAGTTTCTTTTGAATACAGATGTTGGAACATTTGCACCAAACCAGTCTATTTCAGCCAGCTATGCTATTCTTTACGCAAATAGCGGCTCAAATCTCCAAGATGTAAACTCATTATTGGCATTGAGTGATTCTGTCGCTGAATTCAACAATTCTGAAATCATGGATCAATGTCATGATGGAATGCTGGCAATTACAGATGAAACAGTTTCAAACGAATCTGTGAAGTTGTTCCCTAATCCCACAGCTGGAATTTTGAACCTAAGCGATTTACCTAGTGACGCAACCGAATTTCAGGTACTCGACATGCAGGGAAAACTCATCTTTTCAGGAATTGCGACACAATCCATTTCAGTAGAATCGCTTGAAAGCGGATGTTACTTGTTACAAGTACAAACGAAAACCGGGTTAGTACAGAAAAGATTCGTAAAGTCTTAATAATCGATCCACCTTTGAACAATTATCAAGAGCAGCAATGACTTGATAATTGTTCATTTATCATTACAATACGTATTCATTGAACAGTCGTTCTACCTCTTTCTCCAAATCACTTGCTTTTCCAGGATGTGGACGTGAAGTTTGAATAATGGAACTTCTTGTTGCCGTTAACCATCTGAAACGTTCGGGCTTGTCTTCACAACCAATTGGTCCGCCTTTCTTGTCTCCGTTGGCAATCCATTCAAAAGCTGTAAGATTCATTTGAATTTGCTCCAAATCCAATTCACAATTGAAACTTTCCAATCGCTTTGCCGAAAGCTGTGTTTTTGTTTTGATGAAGCGAGCGCTTTTAGAAAACACAATGATTCCCACGTTGATAAACTCTTCGCGTTCTACCATAGGAACAAGCCTAATTACAGCATACTCATACAAGTGCATTTCTGGCTTCATTTGCTTCGTTTACAAAATTCTGTGTACTGTTCAATCTGTTTTTCAGGAATGTAAAATAAACATTTTTAATCTCCTCAGGCGACAACTCAGTGTCGTTCCAATTCAACCATTCATCAGGAATAGCCTCAACAAGGACTTTCAGTTTAGCTTCAGTAATTGCTATTTTACAGAATTCATCTGCTTCCTGCATTTTTGTCGCTTTGGGCAACAACACGTGATCTTTTACATAAACAAACTTGCTGGTAGAAGTTGCTTCCCAATTGTCCCATGAGTGATGAAAATAAAAAGCAGCACCATGATCGATCAGCCACAATTCTCTTTTCCAGATCAACATATTTGTATTTCTGAATGTGCGGTCGATATTCGTAATGAAAGCATCTAACCACACCAATTTTGAAGCGGTTAATTCATCTACGTCTGTTACAACGGGATCGAAAGTAATTGCTCCTGATAAGAAGTGAAGTCCAAGATTCAGTCCGTGACTGGCACGAAGTAAATCCTGAATTTCTTCGTCAGGCTCTGTTCTTCCAAAATCTTCATCAAGATTAACAAAAACCAGTTCAGGAATTTTGAAACCAAGCATTCGGGCAATTTCACCTCCCAAAAACTCAGAGATCAGGGCTTTTACACCATGTCCGGCTCCCTTGAATTTCAAAACATATTTAAAATCGTCATCGGCTTCCACCAAACCAGGTAGAGAACCACCTTCACGCAATGGTGAAAGATATCTTGTGACATTAACCGTTCTTAAAAATTCGCTCATCTTAATCTTCTGCTTTTATTCCGTTCTCAGGAAATTTTCCGGAATACTGCGACAATACACTTTTGATGTATTTAATATCTGCATCAACATCGCCAGTTGGTTCAAACAACGAATGAAAACCTCCAATTTTGCGTTTGTAATCCATGTATGCAATGTAAATAGGAACGTTTGCATTTTCAGCAATAAAGTAAAATCCTTTTTTCCAATTGGGTTGATAACCTCTAGTTCCTTCTGGCGTAAAAACCATAAACAAACGTTTGTTTTGCTTAAAGTAGTTTACCGCCTGAATGGTAACATTGGCACTTTTCTTTCTGTCGACCGGAATTCCACCCATTGCTTTTAAAATCCAGCCAAGAGGTGGAAAAAACAAATCTTTCTTAATCAGAAACTTGGCTGGAATTTTATAATAGGAAAACGCCAATTTACCAATCACAAAATCCCAGTTGGACGTGTGCGGACCAACTACAATAACAGCCTGGTCAATGGTTCTTGGAGCTGTCTTATCGATTTTCCAGCCAAACATTCTTAAGATTAAATAACTGATTTTACTCATGACACAAAGTTAGTTTTTTGAACAATCGTCACGCAAAAGAATTAAACTTCTATTTTTAGGGGATGAAATTACTTCAACGCTGGACAAAGATTCTCCTGATACTCATGCTTTTTGCAATGGGATTAGGAATCATCAGCGTGTTGAATTTCTTCGGTTCTCAACCCGAAATGGTCTCTGCCCCTATTCCAGAGGACAGTGAAATGATTGTTCGTATTGATGCGAAAACGTTTTGGAGAAAAGGAATGTATTCCATCATCTTCGAAGCAGAGAATTACTCAATGATTGACCAGGAACTAAAGAAGGTCATCAACAATAAATTCATAAAGCGTACCAGCAAGTTACTTCCTATAGATTTGAATAAGGACATTGTTGCTTTTACCATCCAGGAAGGAAACAATGATTTTCAAGTGGCGATCTTCCAGTTAATGGATGTCACTAAATTCATTAAGATTTCTGATGAAAAAAGATCGAAAAAGAATTTGGCATTTCATATCGGAAACAGTGGTTATATCATTTATGGACCACAAAACTGTACTCAATCGCAGCTTCAGGCTGTAAAAAAGAAAATTCAATCTTCCAAAGAGGTGGCATTTGAAACCTTGGGTGAACGTTCAGATTTCATTACCATAAAATCGGGAATGAATAAAGCGAACTCTTATGAAATTGGTGTTCAACAAAGCAAAAAGGCGTTCACTATTGATGGCACGATAAAAGGAAATATTGATTTTGAGCCGATGAAATACTCGGTTAGAAGTCAAGGATTGACACTTACTTTTGCATACAATCCTGAAATTCTTGTGAATTCAGTGAGCAACAAGCATCCAGAGTTAAAAGCACAACTTCTCTTGATGACAAGGCTTACGGATCCGTTCACGTACTTCTCCGACAAACAACTTACTGGAATTTCAGTTGATTATTTCGGAATACAAGTGGAGAACAAAATTGAAGGTCTACCTTCTATTCAGGGAATGTTACCGCTCGCTCGGATGAATGGTGTATATCGTTTTAACAAGACTTTGTCAATGGATAGCATAATGGCTTGCTTTCCGAAAGATCTTCATACTGGACCATCAACAGTAAAGCTGCACGGCATAACGTACCACATTCGAGTAATCGATGAGCATAATGTTTTCGTTGGCGTAGATGAAAATGCAGTTATACCTGGTTCCAGAGCTGATTTGTTTCGAGTTAAAGGGAATCTTTCTAACCTGACAAGTATCAATAGCTCCTCGTACTTTGTGAAAGCTGTATTGAAAAGCTTTAAGCCTGTAAAAAATCTGGCGACCTTTTCTCAATCTACGGATCAGGTTGATTTTGCAATTCAGAAATCTTCTAATGCTAATTTTAAGATCACAGGTATTTTACCATTCAAAGAAGATAAGAACTCTGTAAACGAAGTCTTCAAGTTTATCCTGTTGACTGTTGACCCCTTATCGGAGTAATTCTTCCAATAATTCTTTGAAATACTTCGGGGCGCCTAACAATCTGGAACCATACCACGAAAAATATTCGCCATCAACAAGGATTACTTCTGTTTCAGGAAACAAGGTTCTGAATTCATCTAAATGCTTTTCTTTAAAAGGATAAGGTTCAGATGACAAGAACAGGAAATCCAACTTTCCCAACGACTTCAAATCAACTTCCGGGTACCGTGTTTCTTTACACGCATTTTCAAACTCCAGAAATTCCAATAGATGGTTGATAAAGGTTTCTTTTCCAGCCAGCATCACCGGATTGTTCCAGATCAAATAAGCTACTTTATGCCTCTTTGAATTGTTTTTGAGTGATTCCTTCAATTCATTGAATTTCGTTTGAATTTCATGAATCATTGGAGTTGAATCAACGTCCAATAGTTCTCCAATCAATTTCATGAATTCGTAAGCATCTTCCAGGGTCGTGATATCGCTCATCCAAACCGGAAATTCCTTTTCCAATGCTTCAATGTCAGCTTGAAAGTTCTCTTCCTTGTTTCCGATGATCAGATCTGGTTGAAGAGCTCGAACTTTATCTATGTTGACGTTTTTGGTTCCGCCAACAATTGTTTTCTCACGCTTAAATCCTTCCGGATGAATACAGAATTTGGTCAAGCCCACAATTCTATCCTGAAGTCCAAGGTCTACCAACAACTCTGTCTGAGAAGGAACCAGAGAAATAATCCGAATAGCACGCTCAGGAACAACGACTTGGCGTTGCATTTGGTCTATGCGTTTGATGATGCCCATGAGGTGTTATTAGTGAACAGTGGATAGAGATCAGAAAACAGGATTGTATTGTGAAACAACCTGTTTTCTGTTCACTATTTTCTATTCTCTCTTATGCCAACGAAGCAATAATATCCTGACGTGTCAAAATGTGTTTTGAACCACTTTCCAATTCAACGATTACTGCCGAAGTATCTTTGTTAATCAACTTGGCAACATCTTCACATTTCGTAGCACCTTTTACAACAGGGAACGGCGCTTTCATCACTTTAGAAACTGCTGTATCTCGCATTTCAGGTTGATCAACCAACAATTGGTAGATCTGGGTATCGTCTAATGAACCAACAAACTCATCACCACGAACAACTGGAATTTGAGAGATATTGAATTTACGCATTTTCATAATTGCGTGTGAAACCAATTCCTCAGCATAAAGTGTTACCAAAGGCAAATCAGAATGACGTGAAATAATATCCTGAGCAGTTTTGAATTCTTCCTCAAGGAAACCACGCTCGCGCATCCAATCGTCGTTGAAAATCTTCCCAACATAACGAGAACCATGATCGTGGAACAACACAACAACAACATCGTCTTCCGTCAATTTATCTTTCAATTGCAACAAACCTGAAATTGCAGATCCGGCAGAGTTTCCAACGAAAATTCCTTCTTCACGTGCCAAACGACGTGTATAAACTGCAGCGTCTTTATCCGTTACTTTTTCGAACAAATCAATCACATCGAAATCAACGTTTGCCGGAAGAATATCTTCTCCAATTCCTTCTGTGATGTAAGGATAAATCTCGTTCTCATCAAAAATTCCGGTTTCCTTGTACTTTTTGAAAACAGAACCATAGGTATCAATTCCCCAAATCTTGATGTTTGGATTTTTCTCTTTTAAGAATTTCCCAACTCCTGAGATTGTACCACCGGTTCCAACACCAACTACAAAATGCGTGATCTTTCCTTCGGTTTGTTCCCAAATCTCAGGACCAGTTTGCTCGTAATGTGCCTGACGGTTTGATAAGTTATCGTATTGATTAACGTACCATGAGTTTGGAATTTCGTTTGCCAAACGTTTAGAAACAGAATAGTATGAACGTGGATCAGTTGGCTCAACAGCAGTTGGACAAACAACTACCTCTGCCCCAACGGCGCGCAAAATATCCATTTTCTCTTTCGACTGTTTATCGTTAAGAACACAGATCAATTTGTAACCTTTGATAATTGCAGCTAAAGCCAAGCCCATTCCTGTATTACCAGAAGTTCCTTCAATGATCGTTCCGCCTGGCTTCAACAATCCGTTTTTCTCAGCATCTTCAACCATTTTAACCGCCATGCGGTCTTTCACCGAGTTACCCGGATTGGTAGTTTCAACTTTAGCCAGGATTGTTCCTTTACAATCAGCAGTAAGCTTGTTTAGCTTTACCAAAGGTGTATTCCCAATGGTTTCAAGAATGTTATTATATATTTTCATCGTAATGTTTTTGTGTCGATTAGTCAGCCGTGCAAAGGTAAGCACTTCCTACTGGTTTCCAAATTTTCACAAAACACTCTCAATACGTTTATTACATTAATTTTGGTTTTGAAACTGGTACAATATATGCTTTAAGGCATTCAAACAACTACACTATGAAAAACTATTACTTTCCTTTTTTATGTTTGTCATTTCTTCTTGTCGGTTCATGTATGAGCACCAGAGGTATGAAAGTTCAGGTGGCCCGACCAGCTGAAATAACTGTTATTCCAGACATTAAGTCAGTTACAATTGTCAATCGATCAATTCCATCTTCAGGAAGAACATTGGAAAATGTAATCACAGCTGAACGGAAAGATCAAGACAAAGTATTATCAGAAGAATGTATCAAAGGATTGAATGAACTATTAAATGAAAGCACACGTTTTCAGGTAAAACGATGTGAAAATACTTTTGATGCTTCCGATCCAACAAGCAATTCCTTTGGAACGATGTTTTCATGGGAATTTGCGGACAGTTTATGCAAAGCTTACGGAACAGATGCACTTTTGGTATTGGAATATTTCGATACAGATTTCAGAGTGGTGAATCCGGCCGCAACTGCAACTCAAACTTTAGGAAATGTATTGAACGGTCAGGGAACTTCTATAACAGTAACGGGAACAGGAACTGCCACAGCTGGATATCGTTTTTACTATCCGAAAACAAAAACGATTGTATATGAAAACACTTTCAAATGGAGCAAGAACTGGCAGGAAAGTTCGACCAATCCAATTGATGCTGTAAATAGAATGATCAAACCGAATGAAGCATTAATGGAAGTGAGTTATCTTACAGGAAGAGAATTTGCAACCCGCATCATTCCACTTTATTTCTGGGAACAACGCTTTTTATATAAAGGAAAAAAAGGTCAGATGGAACGTGCGGAACGTTATGCCTTAGCTAAAGATTGGGAAAAAGCGCTAGAGATTTGGAAAGAAGAATACGAAACGTCAGGGAAGAAAAAAGTTCGTGCACGTGCCGCTTTAAATGCCGCTTTAGCCGAAGAGATTTTCGGGAATCTGGATGCAGCTTACCAATGGGCACAAAAAGCTTATGTTGAAAAACCGAAGGATGAGCAGTTGAATTATATCGACATTTTAGACCAACGAATCAGAGAGCAGGAAAAGCTTGAAAAGCAGCTTAATTCGAATTAAAAAAGAGAGAGGAAATTTCCTATTGCATTTGCCGTGGAGAAAGATCTGAACTTTCATCGAAGCAGATTAACATGTCCGTGAAATACGGTTGGCATTCCTAGACAGTTTTCATAAATTACTCGAACAATATAGACACCATTAGGGCATTCTTTACCCTGATAATTTCCGTCCCATCCAGAAAAACTTTCATTTTCTGTATAGACTTCTTGTCCCCAACGATTGAAAATTTGAATTTCACGAATTGAAATATTTTCTCCCTCAAATTCAAAACGCTCATTATCGAAATCCTTATTTGGAGTAAATGAATTTGGCATATAAAAGAATTGCTCATTTTGTACATCCACATAAATGGAATCCCATCTTTCTCCACATGAATTGAATACATGAATAGTGTACCAACCAGATTCTTCAAGATATTCTTCAATCAACTCTTCTGACGGAGAAATGATTTCTAGATCATAATTGGATCCAATATTCAATAATGAAAACGGCAATCTTCCGCACTCAACAATTGAATCTTCTGGAATATAGAGATCTATAGTTATTGAACGCTGCACCAGCATGGAATCACTTATGCTTCCGCACTGGTTTGTCAAATTACACGTATAAATTCCTTCCTGAGTAATCCATTCCGTTGCCGTTTGTGAACCAGAAACCCACTGATACAAACCTGTTGATCCATTTGCTGTATAAGCAAAACCGACCCCAGCGTCAAAACAGGTATCCAAAATTGTTGGGAGATTCAGTTCTGGAAAAGAATTCAATGTTACGAGACAGGTCGCTGAATCAGTTCCGCATACATTGGAGCAATAAACAGTGTAGCTTCCAGAATTAGAAACAGTCAGTTGGTCTCCAATAGTTCCATCGGACCAAAACACATTCTCTGCATAACTGAACGTTGGCACAAGCGAGATACTTTCCTGGCTTTGAATACACGTATCAACAGATGAAATCAATTGAACATCTGGTAAAAATGAATTCACTGTTACAACGATTGAATCTCGTTGAGTAAAACAACAATCAGATACTTCTACCCAATAAATCCCAGAGTTTGTAATTGACAAAGAAGAACCTGTAGAATTGTCGCTCCACAAATACTGAATGGGTGAAGTAGCTCCTGAAATATTCGGGGTGATCGTAAACGAATTTCCGCCCTGAAGACAAATCGTTGTATCTGCGGGAAGACTAATCACCAGTGAATCACAACATTCAAACTCAATGGAATTGATAACAAGTCCACAACCAGGTCCAGGACGATTGTAATTAAATGATATGCTGGTAAGTGGTCCATTCCACTCAACCCATCCAGTCGCATTTTCACTAGTTGAATTCACCTGATTAGCAGCCCCTGTAGGATCAAAAAAACTACCAACAACATCTGTTAGGTTATTATAATCTGGGGAAACAGATCCAAGCGATTCATTTTGATTCCCGTCCAAATCTTCAAACAGAATTCGCAAATTACATACTGGCTTCGAGAACGTAATTGTCATAGGAATACTCAATGAAGGATCATAAATATAACCTGGAGTAACTATACCATTTGTCAAATTAGGGTTTCCAGATGCTGTAACATTCTTGAACCCAATAATCGACGATATAGTATAAGTCATAGGTTCATTACATAAATTGAAAACGGGACTTATTATAGATGTAGCTGCGTTTTGGGGAGCCCAGCTTAAATTATCTGAAACAACCTGCCCATATGAGAATGAAGTAAAAAACAATGTAATCAATATTACCGCCTTCATTTTATCAGTTAGATTTTGATTGAAATCAAATTTAAGAAAACAATTTCACATTGTTCTTTCTCCTAACCGCATAGAACATATCTAACAAACCAGAAATTTATTCGATTTTACTTTTCAACACCACTGAATCCAAAAGCAATAATTATTACTTTTGCACCATGTCAGAATTCGTAGTATCCGCGCGTAAATACAGACCGCAAACCTTTTCAACTGTTGTTGGACAAGGTGCTATTACGAATACCTTGAAAAATGCGATCAAGAATGACCATTTAGCACAAGCTTTTCTTTTTTGCGGTTCTCGTGGAGTTGGTAAAACAACTACTGCACGTATTCTTGCAAAAACCATCAATTGTCAAACGCCAACAGAACAAATGGAAGCGTGCGATACCTGTGAAAGTTGTGTTTCCTTTAACGATGGTCGTTCACTGAACATTCATGAATTGGATGCTGCTTCAAACAACAGTGTGGAGGATATTCGTTCGTTAATTGATCAGGTGCGTGTTTTACCTCAATTGGGAAGCCACAAGGTGTATATCATTGATGAGGTTCACATGTTGAGTACTGCGGCTTTTAACGCTTTCCTGAAAACATTGGAAGAACCACCCGCTCATGCTATTTTCATTCTGGCGACTACAGAAAAACACAAGATTTTACCAACCATTCTTTCACGTTGTCAGATTTTCGACTTCCAAAGAATCAAGGTGAGAGATATTGCCGAGCAATTGGCAACAGTTGCAGCAAAAGAAGGAATTACTGCTGATCCTGATGCGCTTCATTTCATTGGATTGAAAGCTGACGGAGCAATGCGTGATGCACTTTCCATGTTCGACCAAATGGTCAGTTTTTGTGGAACAAACATTACACACAAACAAGTCCTTGAGAATCTTGTTATTCTTGATTACGATTACTATTTCAAAGTTGTGGAAGCAGCATTGAAAGAAGATATTTCTGCGAACTTATTGTTGTTCAACGACGTTATCGAAAAAGGATTTGATGGTCATCAGTTCATTTCAGGATTAGCTGAACACTTTAGAAACTTATTGATCTGTAAAGATCCAAGAACCAGTTCTTTACTAGAGGTTGGAGAAAGTTCTGAACGTCAGTACATAGAGCAAGCCGGTAAAATAGATCAGCAGTTTGCTTTGAGAGCACTGGGAGTTTTGAGCAAGACCGATGTAGAGTACAAAGCATCACGAAACTCTAGACTTTTGGTCGAAATGGCCTTGATGCAGATCAGTTCCTTAGTTAGTGAGCTGGAAAAAAAAAATCCCTAACTGATCCGGTAGAGATTATTCCTTACGCTGGACAAAGTTTACGCAAAGAAGGCGGACCAAAAATCAATAAACCTTCGGTAAGCGAACCAGCACCTCAATTTACTCAGAAAAAAGAAGCAAAGATTCTAAGCGCCCCAACGGGAAATCTGCAATCTGCAAATCTTTCTATTAATCAGCGAATGGCTTATCACTCGGCGAACAAAAGTGTTCGAAACGAAGATTTGCCCCGTGAACCTTTCCAACGTGATGATCTATTACTTCACTGGAAGAAAATGGCGCATAAATACCGCGCTGAAGAACAGGAACCTTTGTTTTTAGTAATGACAAAAAGAGACCTTGTGCAATTGGACGAGGTGAATTATTTGTTTGAAACCGACAATACCATTCAAATGGGACGAATGGAGGCTGTAATGGAAGATCTACTTGGATATTTGCGCACAGAATTGAAAAATTTCGACCTAAAAATTCGAATTGAAGTGAGCTCACAACAAGTAGAAGAAACAAAATACCTTACCGGAAAAGACAAATTTGAGCGTTTTTCGAAGATCAATACCAACCTTTTAGACCTCAAGAACCGTTTTAATCTAGATATTGAACCATAATGAATAAAATATTCTTTCTTATTTTCCCTTTGTTTCTGTTTGCTTCGTGCGGAGAACCGGATGATGATTCAACAGAACCTGTAACAGAATCAACAGATACGCAAACACAAGAAACTGAAGCGGAATTTTTCAGCAGATCTAAACGTGAAGTGACCGCTAAACTTCGAATTCCGGCAAACGAAAATTTCAAAATGAAAGTGTACAGAGCTGAAATCAATTCTGACACCATATTGGATGCGATCATTACTGTAAACCGTTTGGATTATGCTATGGAACAGGCAATTAAAAGCGGAAACCAGGGAAAAGCGGCAGAAATTGGGTTTATGGGGAATTACAACTACTTCATTTACTTCGATGGAGCTTCAGGTCGTTATTCTGTTCCTATCCCTGTTCCTTCTACTCCGGGAAGAGAACTTGATGTAACATTTGAAAACATCCTTTCTGAGGTTAGAAAAGACGTGATCATTGAATACCGGGTTCGAAATTCAGGATACAAAAGCTACTACAGCGTATTCAACGAAGCAGATCTTTTATTGGTGTTCCAGTGGAAATATTTTGACAATGCAGGAAATGATGTTCCGGAAGCATTGCTGCATAAGTACGTAAGTCAACCCAATTCGAAAGGGAAAGACATTTACATCTACAAAAGTGAAATTGACGGATACAATAAGGAAATTGGTGATATTTACCAATACGTTCCAACGATTTCTAAGGAAAATGAATTGCTTTACAAGTTCACTTTCGATCCGCGATTTACGAAGTATAGATTGGTGAAGTAAAATGACGCTCAAACACTTTACGGTTCAGCGCGAGCTTCGGTATTCGGTATTTCCTGAATTACCCGAAAATGGAAAACATTTACTTGTAGCACTTCATGGTTACGGTCAATTAATTCAGTTTTTTGGAAAGAAATTTGAACATCTGGGAGAAGATTTTGTGGTCGTTTGTCCGGAAGGAATGCATCGTTTTTATCTCGAAGGAACTTCTGGTCGCGTTGGTGCTTCATGGATGACGCGAGAATGGCGTGAGCAAGACATTTCTGAGAATATTAACGCATTGAATCAATTGGTCGACATGCTTGTTCACGAGTTGAAACCCTCAAAAATCACAGTTCTTGGTTTTTCGCAAGGCGTAGCAACAGCAGCTCGATGGTTGAGTAATACCAAAATACCTGTAGATCGCTTTATTGCATGGGCAGGCGTTTTTCCGCCAGATATTTCCATAAACGAAAATCTAAAACTTCCTGAAGAACGATTCGCTGTGATCGGAAATCAAGATCCTTATTTCAACGGTGAAAGTGCAAACGAAATGATTGCACTTTATAAAAACTTAGCTTTCAAAGTCGAGCAATTTGAGGGCAAGCATGAAATTGATCAGGAGCTTTTAATTCGAATTTGTAAATAACATTGTAAATTAGAACACACTTTGATTATGAAACGGTTATTCTTTCTTTTTTTGATTATTTCCAGCGTTTCCTTCTCACAAGAAGACACTGAATTGTATTATTCGGATGAAGAAGAAACCGAGGAAAAGAGAATTCCACAGGAAATTGGAATAGATGCTGCCTTCAGCGCAAGTACATTTTCAGGAATGTTTGGTGTGGGATTGAAGTACGGATTTGAAATCAAAAAAAATTTGGTTGTTGGTCCAAGTGTTCGCTTCCAACGCACCTGGTCGAAACCGGTTTACACAGGATCAGCTTATGCTTTCAATGTTTATGGCGGTGGCGGATTTTTACATTACCGCATGCTGAACTATTTCTTTATTGGAACTGAAATTGAATTACTTTCTTCCCCATTTAATGTGGTGGTTCCAAGTCAAAGCAGAACCTGGGTTGTGACAGCGTTAACTGGCGGTGGTTTTTCTCATGAATTTGAAAATTTCAGGTTGAACGCCGGCGTTTATTACGACATTGCAAATAGTCCGAATAGTCCGTTCCGTTATGGATATTTTATTAAAAACGATGCCGGAGTCATTCAGCCGATCATGTATCGCTTAGCTGTTTTCTTGCCTATTTAAGATGAAAATACTGTTACTGATATTTGTTGGAGGAGGACTGGGAAGCGTTTTGCGCTATTTGGTTGGACAAGGGTTTCAGAAATACAATTTTAACTTTCCCATTGGAACTTTACTCATAAACATTGTAGGTTCCTTACTCATAGGTTTACTTCTTGGTTATTTCCATAAGCATTCTGGCGACACTCAAAATCTGAAAGCGCTATTTGTTATAGGCTTTTGTGGCGGTTTCACCACATTCTCAGCATTCTCTAATGAATCCTTAGCTCTCATTCAGCAAAATCAGATTTGGAATGCTCTGCTCTACATTGTTGGAAGTATCGTATTAGGAATTCTCGCAACCTTTATTGGTTTCATCATCACCAAATAAAACATATGTCGAACGTAGGATTAATAATTGAAGAAAGAGCCGCAAACATTGGCAATTTCATGGTAGGTCGTATTCTTCCATTTCGTGAAAAAAGAATGGTTGGACCGTTTATTTTCATTGATCATATGGGACCAGTTTCCTATTCGAACAATGATATTTTAGATATCGGACCACACCCGCATATTGGACTTTCAACGCTAACTTACTTGTTCGAAGGAACAGTTTTGCATAAAGACAGCATTGGATCGAATGTAGAAATTAGCCCTGGTGCGGTTAACTGGATGACGGGTGGAAAAGGCGTTGTACATTCTGAGCGCACACCAGAACGCATGAAAGGTTCGGGAGGAAATCTCCACGGACTACAAATTTGGGTGGCCCTTCCAAAACATGAAGAAGATTGTGAGCCGAGTTTCACGCATGTTGAGGCAGATCAACTTCCAAGCTGGGAAAAAGACAATGTTCAATTTAAATTATTAGCTGGTGAACTTTTCGACAAGAAATCACCTGTTCCCGTTTATAGCCCGCTTTATCTGTTGGAAATAAAGAACACCGAACCTACCAAAATTGATTTTGAAAGTGCTCTTTATGGTGAATGTGGCTTATACATTCTGGAAGGTGGAATTAAAATTGACGGTGAAGTATTTGGTCCTAAGCAATTACTAGTTGCAAAAGACGCGAAACTATGCTCGTTCGAAGTGATGGAAAACACCAGTCTCTACTTATTTGGCGGCGAAGCGTTCGAAGAAGAACGTTTCATTCACTGGAACTTTGTTAGTTCATCCAGGGATAAAATAAGCAAAGCTATTGCAGATTGGAAAACGCAATCGTTCCCGAAAATTAAGGGCGAAGAAGATCAGTTTATTCCTATTCCTGATTTTCCTTTTAAGTAGAAACGTTAGAGGATCCGTTTTGTCGAGACGTGATGCATCGCGTCTTTACATGTTACTTTTTCTAAAGATTGAATTTCTTAGTAGACAATGGTTTAGTCAGGTTCCGAACTTCATGTGAAGTGTCAGAATTAAGAAGTGCTGTCAACCGGCAATGATGGCAAAAAGAAAAAGGGGAAACAAATTTTGTTTCCCCTTCCTTTTACTATCGTTTTGAAAGCGTTCCCGCTTCGCCAATGTCTTTTAATTCAATATAGAATATCAAAATTGAGAATGGTGGTATCAATCCGTCGGGTGTTCCCTGTGCACCGTAACCCATAGCTTGTGGTACATAAAGTTTGTACTTCCCTCCTTTTTTCATGAAAGGAATTCCAACACTCCATCCCGGAATTACACCGCTCAGGTTGAAACCAACAGGCTCAGAACCTAAACTTGTTTGTAATGTGTCTCCGTTTGCATTCATCAAAGAATAATGCGTCAATACATCGTCAGTAATCTTCGGATTAGCACCTGTACCTTCTTTTACAGCTTCCAAATAAAGTCCTTGAGGCAATTCCTTGATTCCTGGCTTTTTCTTGATCTTGTCGAAGAATACTTTTTCAGTTCTTGTTACTTCAGCAGAAATTCTGGTATTCAACTTATTCATCAAATCCGACATCATTTTCTGTTTCGGACCTTCAGCGATCAACGTATCCTGATCACGTAAACCTAATTCAAAACCGTAAATAATGTACTTCTTATCAAACTCCGACATGAAGTTCAATTTTGTCCAAGACTGGCTGAAAGTTGTTCCAAACAGCTTTCCAATTGCCAATGAACCTGGTATGTTAAATGATTCATTGAATTGTCCGTTTCCAACACATTTCATTAAATCCTGCTGGGCAGCATCGTTAAATGCATCCGGATTCTCCAAACCATCACAAAATCCTTTCAACAATTGCTCCTTGTCGTATTTTGCTTTGTTTGGATCTTTGTCTAATTGGTGGGCATGATCTGCTCCAACCAAATAAGAAAGCTCCTGCTTTGGAGTTTTTAATTCTAATGTTTCAACATCACCTTTTTTCTCTGCATCACCGCAAGAGAACAATAAAGTTGTGGCGATTAGTAAGCTGTAAATTCGCATATTAGTTTTCTATTGCAATTAGTTCAACGTCAAAGATCAAGGCCATAAACGGTTTGATCGCTCCACCCGGATGCGGATGAGCACCATAGGCTAAATCTTGTGGAATATAAAGTCTGTATTTAGATCCAACTGGCATCAATTGAAGCGCTTCTGTCCAACCTTTAATCACCTGGTGTACACCAAAAGTTGCAGGCAAACCTCTTTCAACAGATGAATCGAAAACTGTACCGTCAATCAAAGTACCGTGGTAATGAACCTGAACCGTATCGGTTGAACTTGGTTTTGCTCCTGAACCTTCAGAAATAACTTCGTATTGTAAACCAGTTGCTGTTGTGTTAACACCTTGTTTTTCTTTGTTTTTAGCTAAGAAATCTTCTCCTTCAGTTTTGTATACTTCAAATTTAGACGATGTAACATCTTGTAAATATCCCTGAATAATTCCGTTAGCTTGTTCCGGTGAAAATTTAAGCGTCTTTCCAGCAAAAACATCGGCAATTGCCTCAGCCATAACTTGTGGATCAATTCCGTTTAAATCTTGCTGCATTAAGCTGTCTGCTACCGACATTCCAATACAATAGCTCACCGCTTTAATATCTTGTGACATAGATTTTTTTTGTGCAAAGATAACTCTTAATTACTAATTGCGAATGACGAATTACCCAATTCATGTTAACTAAAAAGAGAAGTCCCGCACTCTATAGACACAAGCCACTCATTTGTAATTGGAAATTGGTAATTCGTAATTAACGTAAAGCGTTATCAATGTCTTCCCAAACATCTTCTATGTGCTCCAATCCAATACTTAAGCGCACCAAACCATCAGAAATACCAACTTCCAATCGTTCTTCCGGTTTTAGTTTGGAATGAGTTGTAGATGCCGGATGCGTTGCAATACTTCTACTATCTCCCAAATTAGGCGTTAACGAAAACAATTGTAAACTGTCCAGAAATTTTCTTCCCGCTTCTATTCCTCCTTTTATTTGAAACGATACGATCCCGCCACCAAAACGCATTTGTTTTTTCGCGATTTCATGTTGTGGGTGCGAAATCAGAAAGGGATATTTCACCCAATCTACCTTATCGTGTTTTTCTAAACGTTGTGCAATTTCCAATGCATTTGAGCTTTGTTTTTCAACTCTTAAAGAAAGTGTTTCCAACGATTTCGAAAGAATCCAGGCATTGAACGGACTCATTGCCGGACCGCTATGACGTGCGAAACCTTCAATTTGTTTGATGATTTCCTTTGTGGAAACAATTAATCCGCCTAAAACTCTTCCCTGCCCATCAATATATTTGGTTGCAGAATGAATGCTAATATCGGCACCAAAATGCAATGGTTTTTGAATGATTGGTGTTGCAAAACAGTTGTCGACTACAAAAAGTACATTTTTCGCTTTGCAAATTGCACCAATTTTATCCAGGTCAATGATATCCAATCCGGGATTTGATGGTGTTTCCAAATACAACATTTTTGTATCAGAAGTAATTGCTTTCGCATACGCTTCATAATCATCCGAATCCACATAAGTGGTCGTAATTCCCCATTTCGGGAGAATATTCATGAACAACTGATGTGTTGAACCAAAAACAGAACGAGACGAAACAATGTGATCACCACTTTTCAAAAGTGCCGCAAATGTGGTAAAAACCGCAGCCATTCCGGTAGCAGTTGCCCAAGCAGCTTCACCTTCTTCTAACGCGGCAATTTTCTGAAGTAATTCATCCACATTTGGATTGGAATAACGCGAATAAATGTTTGCTTCAATTTCATCAGTAAAAGCCGCACGCATTTGTTCTGCATCATCAAATACAAAACTACTTGTCAGATACAAGGGAACACTGTGTTCTCTCTCCTGCGTGCGCTCATTCTGCAATCGAATGGCCAATGTTTCTTCTCTGTACTTACTCATTAGATCAGTTTGGATTCAATGTTTATTTTAATGTTTGGATTCAGCGATTGTGACACCGAACAGTATTTTTCATGTGTCAAATGAATCGCCGATTGAAGTTTATCTTCATTTACGCCTTCATTCAGAATAAAAATCAAGGTAATTTCTTCAAAAACGGCAGGAATTGCATTCGCTCTTTTTGCATCAACTTCAATTTCGAAATGTGTAATTGTTTGACGTTGTTTTCTCAAAATAAGAAGCACATCAATTGCCATACAACCGGCTAAAGATGAAGCAAGGATTTCCATTGGACGCAAACCCTTGCCCTTTCCTCCAATGCTCTCGGCAGCATCAATAGTAAGTGTAACTCCATCTTCATTTTTGGCCTGAAGAACAAATGGTTCTTCTATTAAATTGAGATTAATCTTCATTTCATTAATTAGTTTGCTTCAACTAAGTTCACATTAATATTGGATTCTGCACTTGCTTCCAATTCATTCAACTGAACGCCATCAGTTAAAACGGCAAGGAATAAGCCTTTTTCATCGTTCCAATTGATCTTTGAAACTTCATTGTAACTTATCCAACCGATTTTGTAGTGATGATTTGGACCATTAAAGGTTTCAATTGTTTCTTCAAACCTTACGCTGTTCAACTCTTCTGCAGTTGTGCCAGAAACGTAAACTTTCAACTTAAAGTTCTCCGTTAATTCAATTTCGTTAGCATGTAAGCTTTTTCTGTACTCGTAAGCGTAATCAAATTGTAATGCCGAAATATCTGATAAAACTGCACTTGCCGTTGGGTAGCTTCCAGCTCCTTTTCCAAGGAATAACTGGCGGTCGGAAAACAAAGCCTCAACAACAACAGCGTTGAACTCATTTTCTACGTTAAACGCAAAATGATTGTCTTGAATGAAATGTGGCGCTACAAATCCAACAACCTTGTTCCCAACCTTTTTACCATATGCCAATAATTTCGTCTTCAATCCTTTTTCACGGGCATAGGTTGCGTCCCATGTTTTTAACTGACGAATACCGTAATTCCAGATTTGATCTTGCTCCACCGTGTATCCGAAAGCATGTTTCAGAAGAATCACCAATTTGTATTTCGCATCAAATGCATCGACATCCGAAGTGGAATCCAATTCAGCGAATCCCAATTCCTGTGCTGTTTTTAAAGCTGCATCGAACGATTGTCCTTCACCCACTTTGGTAAGAATGTAATTGGTTGTTCCGTTTACAATTCCTGAAACACTTGAAAGCGAATCGTTGTTGTAGTATTCTTCTAAATTTCGAATAATTGGAATTGACCCTCCAACAGAAGCTTCGTACAGGAAACTTACATTGTTTTCTTTAGCAAGTGCAATCAACTCATCCAAATGATAAGCAATCAACTTTTTGTTCGCCGAAACCACATGTTTTCCTGAAGAAAGCGCACGTTTGACGATTGTATAAGCTGCATCACTGTCGTTGATGAGTTCTACTACCACATTGATTTCTTCGTCATTCAAAATTCGATCTGCATCATTACTGAAGTAAGAAGAATCGATACTTCGCGACTTCGAAATGTCTTTGATCACAATGTGTTTAATTCGAGCCTGAAGTAATTCACTTTTGTTCAATACTTCGTATAATCCTGTTCCCACACATCCGAAACCGAAAAGTCCTATTGTTAATTGTTTTCTCATTTTTTTAATTCGTTTTTTTCAATAAAAGTTTGAATTGCATTGGTCAGGGTTTCGAATTCTACCAGGAATCCATCGTGACCAAATTGTGACGAAAGCACTACCAACTGCGCATTTGGAAGTTTTTCGGCAATTAATTGTTGTTCTGAAAGTGGAAAAAGAAGATCTGAATCAATTCCCACAACCAAAGCTGGCATACTGAGGTTTTTCACAACTTCTTCTACAGTTCCTCTGTTGCGAAGAACATTTTGAGAATCCATTGCTTTTGAAAGCACTACATAACTGTAAGCATCAAAGCGATTTGCCAATTTTTCGCCTTGGTATTTTTGATAAGAAGCGGCTTTGTAATTATCGTACTTATCTTCAGAATCTTCACTTTGCGTAATTCCATAACCTTCATACGATCGGTAACTGATCATTCCGATTGCTCTTGCGGCAACCAATCCATTTCTTCCACCATGTGGGTAATCGAAAGCATAGGTTTCATCTGCAAAAATGGCAAGACGTTGTGCCTCATTAAAAGCAACTCCAAAAGGTGAGTGTTTAAAATTTGTTGCTATTGGAATAATAGCGTCAAAAAGTTCAGGACGAAGAATTGCCCATTCCAACACTTGTTGTCCCCCAACAGATGCACCAATCAGAATCTTAATTTTCTCAATTTCCAGGGCATCACGCACCACTTCCAATCCGTTTACAATATCACGAATGGTGATCAAAGGAAAATCACGGAACAAACCAGAATTTACTGGTCCTGTAGTACCATAGCAACTTCCAAGAACGTTAACGGAAACGATACAATAATCATTCGGATCGAAGAGTTTTCCTTCACCGAACAATCCGCCCCACCATTCATGAATGAGGTGATTTCCGGTTAATGCGTGACAAACCCAAATTACGTTGGACTTATCTGCGTTTAGATTCCCCCAAACCTGATAAGCAAATTCAGGATTTTTCAAAATTTGTCCGGATTCCAGGGCGAAATCGCCATGAAAATGAACAACCGATTGAACCGGTTGGAGGGTTTGTGAAAGTGCGGTTTCTAGTGACATTTCTCCGTTTCGATTTTAGTTGAACAATCAGAAATAGAAAAATGTACAAAAGCAGAAACAGTATCAGAAATACTGAAAACACACGATACTTTTAAGAACAAAAATTGCTTCATAGTACATTTTTTATATTCGTCAGACTATAAATGTCTAACTCGGAAATTGGCACCGGTTTTCCAATCGTCCCAAAAAAAATCGGGAAAACTTAAAGTTGGTTGCCAGAGGGTCTTAAAGTCCGTCTCTCGCCTCTTCTGTATAACAAATGTCTTCTACGCTTTAGAATGACGGCACAAAGATTATATAAAGTTTTTTATAAAACCAAATAGTCGAATAAAAATTCTCGTTTTACTTCTTTCTTTTCTTTGCTTGACCAAAGAAAAGAAAAGAAAGTCAAGACCTGAATTTTTAGCTTGTTTCGCAAAATGAAGTTCTAATCATATTCATGCTTTGAAAGCGAAACATTTGAACCAACTTCTGAATGTCGAAATTCGAAATGATCTCTTCGAGCTTTCTCGAATTTTAGCGTCATTCAGTTCAGCGTTCAAAGCACTAAAAATGAGGTTCAATTGATTCTACTCTCATTCTTTCTACAGAACAATACTAAATTAACCTTCTGAGTAAATGGATTCGGAAAGGTCATTGAAAGGTTTCAGGGAGACTTCGGTTCCGCTTTCGCCTTTTGAAGAATAATCGAATGGATTGTCGAGATCATGAATTAATAGAAACATGTATGCAACTAAAAACGTAACGAGCGTTGTGCAGAAAAGTGATGCGTAAAACGGCTCCATTTTTATGATGATCAATCCGAAAGCAATGAGCATTCCCATCACTTCAACAATGGTGTATGCCGGACCAATGAAATCGGTATCACGAACAGTATCAATGCGAAGCAGCATTTTTCTCAGACTGTTTTGTTCATTCTTAATTCGAACAATATAATTGACCTGAATTCCTTCTTTTTCAAGGGCGCTGATATAATCATTCATTGCACTTATTTTATTCAGCATAGCAGCAGTTCTTTCTTGCTTATAAAACCAATTCAGCATTGAATAATACAGTTCCTTTTGGTAACCTAAAAACTCGCGGGCAGCTTTGGAATCAAAAGATCTGATCAAGGTATCCGTATCGTCATTTAACGTTCTGAACGAAGCAGCAAGTTCACTAGGCAATTTTTCACTCTCTTTATAATCTGAAAGCACTCCTGAGATCAAAAATCCGATGAGAAAGATGGTTCCTCCAACCAAACTGGTGAAGACAGCATTGATTTCCATAATCTCCCATCCTTTGTAATGAAAGAGAAACTTTGCGCCAACAACAAGAGCAAGGAAAGGAATAATCTTTACTGCTATTGACCACTTTTGCCAAAAACGATTTTTAGTTCTGCTGAACATTTCTACAGGATCCATATTAAGAAATTGTTAAGCAAAGATAATCGAAGGTTTCATTTTCCCGCAAAGTTCGCGAAGAGCGCAAAGATTTTTATTGTACAAAACCGAGTGAGAGCAAGAATTTCCCAGAATACAAGGAAGAAATCAAAGAGAAAATGAAAGGAGCGAAATTTTAAAAGTCGACCCGGAATTGATCGGCAAGTTTCTTAGGAGCAACATTACAATACGAGCAGCGAACTGCATCTGCAAGCGTATCACTATTCACTTTTTTCAGGTCAATGATAGTCCAACCGTCTTTCCCCCATTTTCCTGCTGCTGGATAAAAAATAGATTTATCGAAAGCCATGAAAGCGCTTTGTTCTTCAGGGGTCAATTTAACCGTTGCAGAATCCTTTGATTCGTCGATGGTCAGAAAGATCTTTTTCTTCACACGAAACGAGCGTCTTTCGAAATGCGGCGATTCTTCCACTTCATCGAACATGGAAACAAAGGCTAAAAGTTGTTGTGTTTTCTTCATCGCTTACTCAACAATATTATCCATTATCTTTCTTCTATACGCCTCCAGAAGTCGAGCTTTGGAGTAATAACCAATCACTTCATCGTTTTCCATGACCGGAAGGAAATTCAATTTTGAGCGTTCGAATAAATCCATAGCATGCTCGGTCGTTGAGCCAGCAAGAATTGCAAAACGAACGGGTGACATCACCTGATCCAAGGTTCGATTCGGATCTTTGGTGTAAATCGGAAGTAGTTCAGGCAAATCTTCCAGATAAATCATTCCTACCAACGTTCCGCTTTCAGAAACTACCGGAAAAAGTGCCTGGTTTGAGTTTTGAACCAATTGAATCAAATCGGAAATCGTATTGAACGGATTTAACACCACTACAATTTCTTCCAGTAGATCTTTCGCGTCGATTGACGAAAGCACGTGTCTGTCTTTATCCGCACGAACAACATGCCCTTCTTTCGCTAATTTCGCTGTATCCATAGAATGCACCAAATACCGTTTCGAAATGGCAAAGCTGATAGAACTCACGATCATCAGTGGAATCATCAAACCATAACCACCTGTAATCTCAGCAATAAGGAACATCGCTGTTAAGGGTGCATGAAAGAGCCCGCTCAACATTCCCGCCATTCCAACCAAAGTAAAATTGGTGATTGGAAGTGCATTCGCGATTCCAGATAAATTGAGTCCGGTTGCAAACGCAAAACCAGTGTAACTTCCAACAAATAATGATGGAGCGAAATTCCCTCCGTTTCCACCAGCCCCTAATGTCAAACCTGTTGCAATTGCTTTAACGAAAGCAACTACGGCAAGAATAAGAAGCAGAATCCATTTATCCTTAATACTTCGAAACAAAAAGCCTTCACCAATGTTCCCCATCTTTTCTGGAGTCAGATTGCGAATTCCATCATAACCCTCACCAAAAAGCGGTGGAAAGATTAGTATCAACGTTGCCAAAATCAAGGCGCCAAACAATGCTTTTTGATAAACTCCCCATTCCAATTTTTCAAACCAATGCTCTATTCTATTGAACATTCGTGAATGGTAAACAGCGATAAAACCAGTAATCACTCCCAGAAGAATGTAAAAAGGAACATTACTCATCTCAAAATGCACCATTGATTTAAATGAAAGCAAAATACTTTCGTTCAAAATTGCACCAGAAAGCAAAGCACCTGAAGCTGCGGCAAGCATTAAAGGAATAAACGCAGTAATCCCCATGTCGGCCAGCAAGACTTCCATGGTGAACAAAACCCCTGCAATTGGCGCATTAAATGCCGCGGCAATTCCAGCCGCAACACCACAAGCCAATAATAAGGTTCTTTCCTTAGCGCTCAGCAAATATGTCCTTGCGAAATTGGATCCAAACGCTGCTCCTGTAATCGTTACGGGGCTTTCCAATCCTGCTGAACCACCAAGTCCAACAGTCACAGAAGACGTAAGAATTTGGGCATACATCTGCATGCGCGGCATTATACTCGACTGCTTGTTGATTGAATAAATAATTCGCCAGGTTCCTTTTTCCAATCGGTTTCGAAGTAATTTTCTCGTTATCCAAACGGTTACCACAATACCAATTATTGGCAGACAAAAATCAAGATAAGTAAAACCTACTTTCTCGTTAATGTAACGCATGAAAAGCAAAACAGAATGCGCAAAGGTTTTAAGGGCAATAACCGCCAAGGCAGAAGAAAGTCCCACAATTACACTTGAGAGCAAAAGAAATTGTCGCTGTGTAAGTTTATTGCGGAGAAAGAAAACGCCTCCGTGTAAAGACTTCATTACTGAACCGAACATTTTACTAATATAAGGACTGGAGACGAAAGACTAAAGACATAAGACTAAATCTTATCTCTAATTCTGAAAATGAAGTTAAATTCTATCTAACGAATACCAACTCGTTCTCTGTGCTTTGCTTTACATCGAAAGAATATCCGTCTGCATTAAACAATTTCAAATCGTCAATGGTTTTACAGTTATTCTGAAGGATAAAACGCGTCATACTTCCACGTGCATGCTTTGCGTAGGTCATTACAATCTTGTATTCGCCGCCTTTAAATTCTTTAAAAACAGGAGTAACATGAGTACGATTGAGTTTGTCCCACTGAACAGCTTTGAAATATTCTGAACTCGCTAAATTCACAAATACTTCATCTTTCTCGGATTCCGCAATTAATGATTTCGTCAGTTTATCTCCCCAAAAAGCATATAAATTCTTTTGTTTTGGTGTCACGGCCCATTTCGTTCCCATTTCTAAGCGATACGGATACATCAAATCGAAAGGTTTCAATAAACCATACATTCCAGAAAGAATTCGAAGTTGGTCCTGAGCGTTCTTCATTTCCTTCTCAGAAAGTGAAGCGAAATCCAATCCACGATAAACTTCTCCGGTAAAAAGAAATCCAGCAGGTTTTACGTCTTCAGTTGGGGTATCTGTCAAATGCCAGTTTGCGTATCTGTTCACATTCAACTCAGCAATATCTTTTGAAACATGCATCATCTCCATCAACTTTTTAGCTGACAACTTTTTAAGTTTTGCATGAAGAACTGTTGCTTCTTTTGCAAACTGTGGAGTCGTAAACTCTAGAGAAGGAAACTCGCAATTTTCGTTGATTGATTTTGCGGGAGAAATGAGAATTTTCATGTTTGAGGTATTTGTTTCGAAGTTACGGAGAAAATGGAAAAGGAGATTTTGTCTTAATAAAAAATGAAGAAAAGGCTTCATTAAAAACCGCAGAGAAAAAAAGAAAAAGAGAACACAGAGACAATTACATATGAAATCAAATTACAATCAACTGAGAGTATAGAAAAAGAGAATGTCGGGTTCAATAAATGATGTTTTTCACTATCTTAAATAGAAAACTTAATCATGACTGAAAACGAATTAACCTCAATCATTATTGGCGCTGCGATCGACGTTCATACCGAATTAGGCCCTGGATTATTAGAAAGTGTTTATGAAACGTGCCTTTTTCATGAACTTTCAAAAGTTGGTCTAAATGTTAAGCGCCAAGTAGAGTTACCTATCGTTTACAAAGGGATGAAACTTGAATCGGGATTTAGGCTTGATCTATTTATCAATGACTGGATAATCGTAGAGATAAAGGCAGTAAAAGAGCTTTCGGATGTTCATCTTGCACAAACATTAACTTATCTTAAACTCAGTAATCGTAAACTTGGGCTCTTAATTAACTTCAATGAAGCGCGAGTAAAACATGGAATTAGAAGAGTGATAAACAATTCATTTGAATAGAATCAAAGAAGATAGCAAACTTCAAATCTCTGTGCTCTCTTTTTCTCTGCGGTTCTAATTAAAAAATATTCTTCTTTGAGGTTGTCTTTAAGTTTGTAGTCTTACTTCAACCCAAAGTGTTTCTCTGCCTCATCGACAATTTGTCCGCCGATTGCCAAACAAGCTGTTGCTGCAGGTGAAGGAGCATTTAAAACGTGAACTGAGTTAGCGTGAAATTCAAAGCGGAAATCATCACGTGTATCACCATCCTGTGCCAACAACATTGCGCGTACACCCGCTCTTCCCGGATGAATATCTTCCATGGTTAAACTTGGAATCATGCGTTGAAGTGTTTTCAGGAACAAACGCTTTGAAAATGCTCTGCGATATTCATTCACTGCAAATCTGGTATTCTTAAAGAGCAAATTCCATGTTCCGCGGTACGACAATGCGTCCGCTGTGTCGCGAAGAGAGAAATCGGTTTTTTTATAGCCTTCACGTTTAAATGAAAATACAGCATTTGGTCCACATTCAATTTCTCCATTTGTCATACGTGTGAAGTGCACACCAAGGAAAGGGAAATCCGGATTCGGAACCGGGTAAATCAGATTCTTCACCTTATGTTTCGCTTCTTCAGTAAGTTCGTAGTAGTCTCCACGGAAACCTACAACTTTCTCTTTCAGGTTCACACCGTCTTTTTTCGCTAATCGATCTGCATGCAAACCACCGCAGAAAATAAGGTATTTCGCTTCAACTTTCCCTTTATTCGTTATGACAGTCGTTAATTCTTCCGTTCGTTCAATTGCAATAACTTCATGATTCAATTTCATTTCGCTCTTAGGCTGCATGGAAAGTGCAATTTCGGCCATTTTCTCTGTTGCACCGCGAAAGTCAATAATTCCGGTACAAGGAACCCAAATACCACCAATCGACTCAACGTAAGGTTCAATTTCCTTTACACGTTTTGCATCGATCATTTCAATACCTTCCGTATTATTTGCGATTCCGTTTTGGAAGATCTTTTCCATATGAGGAAGTTCAGCTGCATCCGTTGCAACAACCACTTTTCCACAAACGTCATGAGCAATGCTGTGTTCTTTTGCAAAAGCAACTAGTTCATGTCGACCAGCAACACAATTTTTGGCTTTCAACGATCCTGGTTTATAGTACAGTCCAGAGTGAATAACTCCCGAGTTATTACCTGTCTGGTGATTTGCCAAAACCGCCTCTTTTTCAATCAATACAATTGTCAAATCGGGATACCTGCTTTGAAACTTGTAAAACGTTGCCGCACCTACTATTCCTCCACCAATAATCGCAATATCGAAAGCCATCTTCAAAATTTTTAGCAAAAATACCAATTCTACATTGTATTTTCTGCTCAATAAGAGGTCAATTCCAAGATACTTTTCAATTCAAAACATCAAATAAGTCAAATCATTGATTCAAAGGCGCTTTCCTTTTATTTCGTGTTTAGTCATTTGGTATAGAATGAAATAACTTTAGATGACTCAAATCTACACTTATGAAAACACTATTATTCATTCTTTTGGTTTCGACTTCCTTTTATTCGAACGCACAATTTACGGTTCTGGATGTTCCTGAATCTGGCAGGTATGATGATGTTTTTTTCTACAACGACACCTTGGGTTGGGCTTGTAATCTTGATGGTGACATTTTTAAAACTCGTGATGGTTTGAATTGGGATCTTTATTACAGTACGGGGAAATATTTAAGATGTATCGAATTTGCTACCCCGTACGTTGGCTTTGCCGGATCATTAGAGGAGATTTTCTACAAAACAATTGACGGTGGAGCAACCTGGACTCCGATAAACCAAACAATTTCACAGAATTTACCTGGAGTTTGTGGTCTAGCTGCTCCAAGTGAAAATGTCATTTACGGATGTGGTATTTGGAGCTCTCCAGCATTTATTATAAAATCAATTGATGGTGGAATGAATTGGGAATTTACAGATATGTCCGCTTACGCTTCAGCCTTAGTCGATATTTATTTCATTGATGAAACACATGGATTCGCCGCTGGAAAAGCCATTGATGAATCGGAAGGAGGAATTGTACTTTACACTGATGATGGTGGTGAAACCTGGTCAATAAAACTGAAAACCATGGTAGCAGAAGATTACATCTGGAAAATTCAAACTCCCGACGGAATTCACTTTTGGGGATCTGTTGAAGGATTACCTCAAACAGGGAATGTCAGACTGGTGAAATCATCTGATAGTGGCAATAATTGGACTCAACAAATCATTCATAACAATTACATACGACAACAGATGATTGGCTTCTTGGATGAAAATCATGGTTTTACAGGCAGCACCCAATCTTTATTAGAAACTGTAGATGGCGGAAATAGCTGGACTATTCCAATGTACAATGGAACCGGTTATAATCGTTTCTTCAGGATAAGCGATTCACTTGCTTACATGAGCGGAGAAAAACTTTACAGGTATTCCTTACACGGAGAATTGTCTGTGAATGAAGAAATTAAACCAAGTGAGATACATGTCCTGAGCGTAAATCCAAATCCAACGGAACAAGAAATAACCATTTCGCTTGAACTAAACACCAACACCTTTTGCCAAATGGATTTGTATCAGGCCGATGGAAAATTGGTGCAAAACATCATCAGTGAAAAATCAACTATTGGTAAGAAAGAATGGAAGGTCTTTATCGGGAATATCAATCCGCAACAGCTGTTTTTGGTGATGAAAACCAACGAAGGAACAATTCATCGCTCGATTGTTAAACAATAAACTCCTAAATTTTGTTTTAGAGAATATCAGTTGAACGTCATTCAAAAAATCTGCGTACCTTAATCAGTAGAAGATTTGATAGAAAATATGCACCATATTGTAATTCGACCGATAGAGCCACAAGACAACAAAGAGATTGCTGAACTGATTCGTTCTGTACTGACGGAATTCGATGCTAATAAACCTGGAACCGTTTTTACTGATCCAACAACAGATCATTTATTCGAACTGTTTCAAACTCCAAAATCGTACTACAACATTGCGTTGGTGAACAATGTAATAGTTGGCGGATGCGGAATTTTTCCAACGAAGGGAATGCCTGCAGGCTGTACTGAATTGGTTAAACTGTATGTGTCGACAAAAATGCGAGGGACTGGAATTGGAAAACGATTGATGGAGTTATGTTGTAGTCAGGCCATAGATGAAGGATACACCGAAATCTATCTGGAAACGCTTCCTGAATTGCATATTGCCGTTGGTTTGTATGAACAACTCGGATTTAAATATTTGGATAAACCATATGGCGATTCAGGTCATTTTGCCTGCGATTTGTGGATGGCGAAGAATTTGTAAAATCCTCCCGCAGAGGAGTCTGTCTGCCAACAGGCAGGCACGGAAGATTACAGATGCTTTTATTTCAAGACTCTAAATAACAATCCCGTATTACTCCTTTATTTTTAATCTCTATAACATACAATTCATCTCACCTCTGTGTTCTTCTGTGCACGTCCGCGGGAAATAAAAAAACTCCGATCCTTTTCAGAACCGGAGTCGAATATTCAATACATGATTGAAAATTATTTTTGAAGTGCGTTCAATTCTTTAACGAAGAATACTCCTTTTTCTTCCATTTCTTTACGAAGTGCAGGATAATCCTTCTTCGATTTAGCTTGGTGAATCTTAGTCAATGCATCAGTCGTAAAATCAAAAGCATCATCCATCAACTTATCTGTTGCTTCTGTTTTAGTTGAATTGTTTTCCTGGATATACAAACATTCATCAACAACATCGATTAGCATACCATGAAGTGCTTTTTTGATTGCGCGTTTACTTGCCATATTTCTCTTTTTTTGTGACAAAGTTACATCTTTCTGGGTTATCTTCGTAACGATGCTTTACGCGATAATTGATGTTGAAACAACTGGTGGCTCCACAAAGAGTTCTAAAATCACTGAATTGGCAGTGTTTAAGCACGACGGAACGCGAGTAATTGACAGCTTTTGTACCTTAATAAATCCTGAAATTCCTATTCCGGAGTTTATTGCCCGACTCACAGGAATTAATGACCGAATGGTTCAGGATTCGCCAAAATTTTATGAAATAGCAAAACAATTCATTGAATTTACTGAGGACTGCATCTTCGTGGCCCACAACGTGGCTTTCGATTATGGAATGATCCGTTCGGAATTTAAACATCTTGGTTTTGATTACCGACGATCTCAATTATGTACAGTTCGCGCATCGAGATATGTTCTTCCCGGTTACGCATCCTACAGTTTAGGAAAGATCACCAAAGAGTTAGGAATTGTAATCAATGGTCGACATAGAGCTGGTGGTGATGCAGAAGCAACAGCAGAGTTGTTCCGAATCCTATTTGAAACTGATCCAAAAGGTCTGGAAACATTTATTCAGGATGACATTAATCCTAAAATTCTTCATCCGAACCTTGATTTAGAAGCATTGGAAGAAATTCCGAACAAACCAGGCATATACAAGTTGTTCAACGATGTGAATCAATTGATATATGTTGGAAAAAGCAAGCATATCAGAAAACGCATCGACCAACATTTGAAGAATAGCAAAACTATGAAGGGAGAATTGATGCGTCAGGAAATTGCACGTATCGAATTTGAACTTACGGGTTCAGAACTCATTGCATTACTCTACGAATCAGAGTTGATTAAACAACATCTACCGATCTACAACAGAGCTCTTCGAAAGAACAACTTCAGCTACGGCTTATTCACTTTTGAAGATGGTCACGGCTACAAGCAATTGTTTGTGGAACGTTTGACGAAAAACAGTTTACTTCCGCTAACAACCTTTACTTCCAAGAAAGAAGCTACAGATTACATTCACTTTCTAAATGAGCATCATCACTTGTGTTTGAAACTTTGCGGAATTGAGAAATCATCATCAAGTTGTTTCGGATATCAGATCAAAAAATGCTTTGGTGCATGTGTTCAGGAAGAAAGTCCGGAGGAATACAACAAACGAATGGATGCTATCATTTCCAGTTTAACTTTCGACGAAGAAGCGTTTTTCATTATTGAGAACGGTAGAGAGAAAAGCGAGAAATCAGTTATCTGGATAGAAAACGGAACATACAAAGGCTACGGATTTGTTCCTTACTTCATGTTCAAAAAGTCAAGTGAGCAATGGAAACGTTTTATCGACTTAAGAAACGAAGACCGTGACGCCAGAACCATCTTACGCTATTATCTACGTAAGCATCCGGAATTGAATAAGAAAAGTCTGTAGATTCGCTTTAACCAGCTTTCCTAGTAAAGAATATCATCTATGGTCTTGTACTTATATCCAGTTCCAGAACCAGAATTCACATAGAACCTATCCTTTTTAGTCAGAAAACCTTTCTTTTTCATATCCGAGAATAGTTCAGGATGCAAGCGGATGTAAGGATATTGGAGGATTTTTGGATTATCTCCACCAATTTGTTGTGTCAAGTGACCATTGAAACCAGCTTGTTTTTCAGGACTTTCTAATCGGTCGAAACACAATAAACCAATTTTGTAATGAAATGTGATAATCGTATTCTTATTGTTCTTCGTCACTTTATTTATATAATCATAAATCGTTCTTACTGAATCTGGATTATTTTCTAAACTGTATGTATGGCGAACCTCATTTACATCCGTAATTTCAATATGATACAAATCATGGAATCCGAACTTGTAATCGAATGGAGCTTTTCTATCCATGGTTTTTTGGTAAATCACTGCAAATCGACCCAGATCACATTCTCCTGAATAATCCAATTCCCAAAAACCTCTGGGAATGTTTCCATCACTTGGACCAATCAAATGCAATTTATTGTCAACGATTTCGTAACCTGCGAAAGGTTTTAAAACCACTTGCTTCACGATCACAATATCTTTAATCGTGTTGAATTTCGTACGTTCATTTGATCCACAACTAAAAAGAATTGCCATAGACAAACAGCAAAACAGCATTTTCAATACATTCACCCTGCACATAACAAATAATCTTATATCATTATTCTTACCAATCGTTCACAAGGATTGATCTTCAAAAGCTTCGTCAAGCTGAAAAACAACGTTGGTAACTCGCGCTCCATATCAACTGGACGTTCAAAGAAATTCTCTACAGAAACAGCAAAGAATTCATGAATGTTGGTAGCTGCATAATTTCTGAAGAAGTGAGACTGACTGTTTTTCATTCGAATCATTTCCTCCTCAGCAAGCTGAAGAAAAGCCAAATAGGTATCCGCTTCGATAAATTGAAAGTCTCCGTCTTCTCTAACGTTATCAATTAGCAGTGCGTGGGCAAATTCATGAAGTGCCAGATTAACTCCATTAGAAGCGTTGTTATGACCTTCTGCGATATCCAACCACGACAAGCGAATGATTCCAAATGAACTGGCTTCTCCCCTAACCAATGTTCCTAGTTTCTCAGAAATAAATGGTGAAGGATAAACTTCGAATTTATTGAACTGATCAAGTATTACATCATCATAACCAAAAGTAAGCTGAGCAACATAAGATGAAATGATCATTCGCATTCTGAAACTGACTTCTGGTAGTTCTCCTTTCGCGATAAACTGTTTGGAGAAATACACACTCCATGACTTATCTTCGAACAATAATTGTTCTGATGGTTGTAGACGTTTGTGAAAGTGTGAGAAACGAGCTAACTCTTCATTGAAAAGCGATCTGTCTTCCATGCTCATAGTTGATTTACAAATTGGTTAGCAAGTATACTAAAAAAGGGCCTGCTGTAACAGACCCTTTTCTTTTTATTCTGAAAATCTTATTTTTTCTCTCCTTTAATTTTGAAACGCTTCGTAAAGTCGATCAAAATTGGTGTTGCAACACAAAGTGAAGAGTATGTACCAATCAATACACCAATCAACAATGCGAACAAGAATCCTTTAATTGAAGGTCCACCGAAGATGAACATGATCAACAATACAACGAACAAGATCATTGATGTGTTGAATGTACGACTCAACGTTTTGTTCAATGCGTCATTAATGACCTCTTTCGCTTCGTGCTGACCTTTATCAAAGTTCAAGCTCTCACGAATACGGTCAAATACAATCACCGTATCGTTCATCGAGTAGGATATGACGGTAAGTACCGCTGCAATGAATGCCTGGTCCATATCCATGTTGAATGGTAAAATACCGTGCAACAATGAGAATACTGAAATTACAACCAAAACGTCATGCGCCAATCCAATGATCGCACCCAAAGAGTACTGCCATTGTCCGAAACGAATGAAGATGTAAGCAAAGATTACCAATAATGCCAATGAAATTGCAATCGAAGCAGAAGACCACATCTCATCACCAACAGAAGCACTAATCATTCGGTTATTCGTGATCTTATAACCACCAATTTCACCTTTCATGCTTTCCAATCCTTCCATCAATTTCGCTTGTGCCTTTTCATTTGCATCAGCTGCAGTATTCGCCAACATGAAGTTTGTAGTAATCTCAAGATTCATGTCTGTAGACTTCGTTTTCACCTCTACAGAAGCAGGATTCTTCTCACCATCTTCGATTAAGAATTTCTTCAATCCTTCCTCAATCTTATCAACGTCATGAGCTTTGTTTATTGTAACTCCGTAATTTCTACCACCTGTAAATTCTACAGATTGGTTCAATCCACGAGTGAATAACGAAGCAATACCAACAACTGTAATGATAATTGAGAATGCATAGAAAATCTTACGCTTTCCAATCCAATCGAAGTGGAAGTTCGAGAATAAATTGTGCGTGTATTTTGTACCGAAAGAAATAGTCTTCCCTTTTTCCAATTGTGTAGTGATTACCAATTTAGAAATGATAATTGCAGAGAACAATGAAGTAAAGATACCCACGATAAGCGTTGTAGCGAATGATTCGATCTCACCTTTACCAAACACTTTCAAGATAACAGCAACCAACAAGTGAGCCATGTTGGCATCGATAATTGAAGGTAACGCTTTAATGTTTCCGATTCTTACTGCTTCTTCAGTTGTTTTTCCAAGAGCAATTTCCTCTTTAACACGTTCGAAGATCAAGATGTTGGCATCGACCGCTGTACCAATCGTTAAAACGATACCAGCAATACCAGCTAATGTTAATACAGCTCCGAAAGAAGCAAGTGATCCAAAGATCAAAATAACGTTCACCAACAAAGCGAAATCTGCTACCAATCCTCCTTTACCGTAGTAGAAGTACATGTAAATGAATACTGCCAAGAAAGCAAATGCAAATGAAACCAATCCAGCTTTAGAGTTTTCAGCTCCGATTGTTGGTCCAACTTTCGTCAAATCCTTGATAACACATGGAGCAGGAAGTGCACCACCGTTCAAGATACCAGCTAAATCTTCAGCTTCTTCAATAGAGAAGTCACCAGTAATTTGAGTACTTCCTGAAGTAATTGGGTTAAGTACGTTCGGTGCAGAATAAACAACACCATCCATTGTAATTGCAACAACTTTACCTTGATTTTCAGTAGTCATTTGCCCCCACTTGTCTTGACCGTCAGATGACATTTCAAGTGTTACAACGCGATCGTTTGTTTGAGGATCTGTTGAAGTTCCTGCTCTAGCAATATCTTTACCTCCAACACGCGCTTTTCCGTCCATTGGAGTTCTGATTGCGTATAAAGAGTATAATTCTTCTTTTTCGTTTGTGATGCTTTTCTCAGGTTTAGCTGACCACATCCATTTCAATGTGCTTTTCAATTGCTCTGGCAACATTGCTTTGATATCTGCACGATTCAAGATAGCGTTAACGTCATCTCTATCTTCAGCTTTTACTTGAGCAATGATTGAATTCATTCCTGGTTTCAAGAACTCAGCCAATCCTTTTTTAGCAACAGGCTTAGAACCTTTATTTGCTGTAGCCATAGCTGAATCTTTTCTACGTTGCGTCAAAGAATCTTCAACTCTTTTTAAAGAATCAAGGTTACTAACACCTGCAGTATCCAATTTCACAGCATACTTCTCCAAATCAGCAAGATCTGTTGCCGAATTTTTAGAAGCCATGTTGATCATACCCAATACAGGTTGCATGTCCTCCAATGTGTAAGTTTCGAAGAACTCTAAGTTTGCTGAAGAGATTAACTTCTTAGCAACTGTAGCCTCATCCTGAACACCTGGTAACTCAATGTACAAACGATTTGAACCGTTTTCTTTTTGAATGTTTGGTTGAGCAACACCGAATTGGTTAATACGGTTACTCATGATTTGCTCTACACCGTCCATTGAACTTGCAATCAAATCACGGAAGTAAGTCTCCACTTTAGCATTGCTTGAATTAAACGACAAATCAGAAACTTCAGTTAAATCTAAATCTTGAGCGATTAAACGATTACCGTTAAATCTTCTGTACTGCTGAACAAACAAGTCGATGAAATCACCACCTTGTGTAGTGTGAATTCTGTACGCTTCGTCAAATGGTTTTTTGAAAATTGACCCTTCTGGCTGTTGAGCATAGCTCTTTACCAAATCAGGAACAGAAATCTCCATTGTTACACTCATACCTCCTACAAGGTCAAGTCCAAATGCCAATGATCTGTTTTTTACTTCAGAATAATTGAATCCAAGGAATACTTCAGATTCTGATTTTTCTTTCAAAATTTCGTTGATAAACGCTGACTTTGCAATTTCGTTAGCATCTTGATTATTGAAATCAATAGTGTCTCCCGAAGCAAGTACATAAATGTTTCCGTTCGCTTTAGCAAGTTCTTTAGCCTCGGCTACACGGCGCACTGCTTGTTTCTCAGCTTCACCCTCTACATTTAGTGCAGAATAAGTGAATGATAACTGAAATAAACAAACTGCGGTTAATAAGATGGTTAGAAACCAGAAAAATCCTTTATTACGCATTTGGTTTTCATTTTTTAAGCCCGCAAATATATAGTTTAACCCCGTCAATGTCAACTGTTGTTCAAAAACCTTTTAAAATAGCTTGGTTTTCGATACTCTTTTAGACTGAAATAGGTGTTAACTTTCTAGATTTTAGGGTTATGTTATTTGTTTTGATTTTCGTAATTCTTCCGCAAAAACGAGTGTTTTAGCAACAAACTGTTCCCACGAGTGTTCCATTCTGTAATTTTTCAAAGCTTCACTATAGCTTTCTTTTAAGTTTTGATCAAAATACTTCTGAATTGCAGAAGCAATCAATTTTGAGTCAACTTCCGGAACAATGGTTCCATATTTTCCATCAACAATGGTTTCTTTCAAGCCGCCAACATCTGTAGCAATCATTGGTAATTCAAAATGAAATGAAATGGATGTAATTCCACTTTGAGTTGCAGATTTATATGGAAGAACACAAACATCCGCAGCAGAGAAATAGTCAGGAACCTGATCATCACCAATGTAGTGGTTGTACAATTTGATTCTATCGGCAACTTTCAATTCATCAATTAAAGATTGATACTTGTCGAAGGAACCATAAACCTCTCCGGCAACCACCACCTGATAACTTGAATCCAGGTATTTCGCAGCTTCAATAAGTAAGTCCAATCCTTTATATCCACGAATAAATCCAAAGAACAGAACTGTTTTTTTCTCAGGATCCAGGCCTAATTTCAAACAGCTCTCTTCCCTATTTCTTTTTGCACCAAAATGATCGTAGAGCGGGTGATCAATCCTCAAATACTTGGCATCCGGCTTAACCGTAAGCAGATCGGCTAACACCTTGTCCGACATCACCACAAAACCGTCGTTATGCTTCATAAAGAAACGATTACTGATTCCATCAAAAAAGCGCTTCTCATGCGGAATAACATTGTCGAGAATACTGATTCGAATAGTTTCTTTGCGCATTTTCTTCATTACGGTTCCAAGTGAAAGTCCGAAGAAGGTCATCCAGTATTTCGTAATTACAATATCCGGCTGATACTTGTTGATCTTCCTGGCCGATTTCCCGTAAGTGATTGGATTAACCGAATCTAAAACCTGCTCTGCCGGAATTTCATCAACTACATCTTTTTCCGTTACGTATTGTGTTTCGCCGGGGAAAAGAAAATTGGGATATTGCCGCTTAAAGGTAAATGCTTTTACATCTGCAACTTTTTCGAACGCCCTGTACATACTGGCGTTGAACTGTGCAATTCCACCACGAAACGGAAAAAAAGTAGATAGAAATCCTATTTTCATGCTTATAGATTTACCAATCGATCGATTGATTCGAAAACATTTTCAGGAAGAATATCTTTCATACAAGACTCTCCTTTCAAACAACTATTTCCATAATAACATACACAACCAGTTGACGGCTCAACGATCTCGCCTCTACCATACAACTCGAATTCATGCTTATTAAATATGTTGTTCATTAAAACCATTTTTTTCTGAAGCGCAGTTGCAATGTGCATCATCATTGACACCTGAGTTACAACAACGTCGCATCCATCAGTTAACGCAATAAACTCTTCAAGAGAAAAATGTCCGGGATAATATGCTCCGGTTTGTGCTGACATTGCTTTATTTTTTTCGTCTTCCAAACTACCGCCCAGAAAAACAGGGAAATAACCATTAGCGACAAGTAATTTTGACAATGAGATCCAGTTTTCCACAGCCCACAAACGTGTATTCCAACGCGGTCCACAACCTGTATTCAAACCAATGATCTTTTTTCCGGCAGATAGTTTATCCAATTTCACCTTCCACAAATCGGTCATTTCCTGATTTTTATTGATCAGATAAGGCTCATATTCAAAATTGGTATGACAAATCTCGAAGATCTCAGTAAGGTAGCTTTTGGTATTCATCTTCGATAATTCATCGAAGAAACCAGTCATTATTTTGTGTTCGGCTGCAGGAGTTGCCGGAGTAAGTTGATCTCCATCCCACGAATAGCCAAATTTCTCGACCGCTTGCACCTGAGTCAACAATCGGCAAGCTTCTTCTTCTTTATCAAGGTTTATTGCAATATCAAAACTCCTGAGACTGATCTTAAAAATGCTGAACGCATCTGGTTTTAATATTTCATCAATTTCTTTCTGAGGAAGAACATCCGGTGAAAGGGTAAGCCAGGTAATGTGGCAATTCGGATATTTCTTTCGGTAATAAACCACCAAAGGAGTTGTACGAATCACATCTCCCAAAGCTCCTAATTTGATGATCAATATTCTTTTGGAAACCGGAGCGTACTCAGAACAGTTGTTACAAGTTGCGCCAGAAACCTTATTTGGTTTACAAGGAATTCCTCCGCGAAATAGCTTACAGTCTTGTTTTACCTCTGAAAATTGAATAGGAGACATCGTATTATTTATTGAAAGCAAAAATAGCAACTAAACTGAGACTGAAATAACTTTAGACGGCTGTTGAGCTAATTTAGGTAATGCTATTGATTTAATGAGGAAAGAATTACTGATACAAAATGAATATAAGGTCACAATCTATTCCTGACCGTAAGTCACCAAATCCATGTACAATTTTCTTCCCTTAACGATTTGGTTTACATTCCCATTCTGGTGAGTTTGGTCAATAAACACTTTTTGAATCATACCAACACCCTTGGCATAACGCTCATACTTGTTGCTATATTCAATCCAATTTGGTTCTTTGTACTCCTGGAGAACAGTTACCGTAGAATCAAAACTATGACCATTAATGGTGTATGGCACATGTAATTCAGAATAATAGCAATCCTGGGCATCGAGCGTGTTATATGCATTCGAATTCCATTCCTTCGTCTCGGTTGGAGCAAAAACCATTTTAATTGTTCTGTTATTCTCTTCAACCAACTCTGCTCTGTTATTGGAAAGTATAGTTGTCCAAATGTCGACAAGTGTCCACGGACCATTTGCACTAGGACCATACCAGCGCTCGTAGCGGTTAGCAATTCGCCCTTCATTATCAACGAATGTATCTCCGATAATAGCTTTAATGTAGAAATTGGTGGTGTCGTGTTGATTCACAGGAACGTCAATAACAATATCCTGAACCTGATAGATCACATATTTACCTTTAACAACGGGATAATAATCGGTATGAAAATCAACGCCCTTAGTTTTCTTACACCCTGTAAATAGGGAAAACAAGATAAAGGCAATAGAAAAAACGACTGATGCAACTTTCATTGTAGCAAGTCTACGAAAAAAAATAAAGCAATACAAGTAAAGATTTACCGCTTCTATTTGTTGGGATCAATCCCATTTTTCTTGCAATAATCCAGGTGTTTTTGAAGACGATCACCCTCTAAACGCTCACCACGGAGATAGAATACTTTTCCAATTTCTTTTCCTCCAATATCGTAAGCATATTGATAACCTTGCTTAACTCCATGGACGTAATTTTCTTTCATCATAGGATTTCCGGCAGGGTGATTCACAACTGCAACTCCTTCTTTCAATCCGTTAACGTACTTTGTTTTGCTCTTGATCTTGCCTGTTTCAAAATATTCAATTGCGTCGCCTTCCAAGGTGTCGTTTACGTACATCTGTGTTTTTGCAACGATGAGGGATTTGTCTTTTTTGTTGTCGGGAACATAATAAATAGTTGTTAACCCGTTCAATTTACCTTTAGAATAAGTCTGTTTGGTACTTTGTCTTCCTGAAGTATGGAAATAATCCCAAACACTATCTTTCAATTGATTTCTGTAAATTCCTTTTCCTAAAACCGTTCCTTCTTCATGATAGAACGTAGCCACTGATCTTCCCGTAACTTCATCGTGAACAATGATCGCTTTTACCTTATTGTTCTTATACCAATAGGTAAATGTTCCAACAGGTTTATCATCTTTAAACTGCCCCTTGTATTCTAAAGCTCTAGAATCCGGATATTTCTCCTGCCAAACACCTTGCTTTCGACCTTTAACGTCTTTCACATTTGGCTGTGCAAATCCAAGTATTGAAACTCCTAAAAAAACCAGTGTAAAAATCGTCTTCATTATGCTAAACTTTCAATAAATAATTTCAAACTTCCAAAGGTTGAATCGGCAGTTTTATGCGCTTCTTCACCAATAAAAACGGTCTTCATTCCTAATCGTTTTCCGAACTCAATATCAGAATCAGAATCACCAACCATCACAGATTTATTGAAATCAATTTCCGGAAAATCTGCTTTGGCCTGAAGTCCCATTCCGCTATTTGGTTTTCGAAGAACGTTTGTTTCTGCTGCGAGTTCAGGAGCAAAATAATAACCATCGATCCTTGCTTTCGCAACATGAAGTAACTTATCACAATAAGCATGAATGTCTGATAAGTTACGCTCGGTCATTACTTTTTTTCCAATTCCCTGCTGGTTGGTGACTACAACAACTTTGCCGAAAATCTGATTGGCAGCGGCAATTGCATTAGCCACTCCTTCTAATAATTCAAACTCGTTTGTGTTTTTCACATAGTCGGCCATAAGCCGCTTATTGATCACTCCGTCACGATCAAGAAATAGCGTCCAGGATTTATCATAAATCGCCATAACTCAGATTTCTTTTTCTACCAGATAAACGTTTCTCGTAGAAGAATTTCGACCAATCAATTCAGCAATAAATCCTGCCAGGAAAAACTGTGAACCAAGAATCATAGCTACCAAACAGATATAGAACTCACTTCTGTCAACCAGGTGCTTTGCAGTTGTATCAAAGAAAATTTTGACAATTCCAAGGTAGGCAATCAATCCAAAACCGATTAGAAACATTAGTGTTCCCAATGCTCCGAAGAAATGCATAGGTTTCTTCCCAAAACGTCCCATAAAGACAACTGTCAGCAAGTCAAGAGGTCCATTCAGAAAACGATTTAAACCGAATTTTGTGGTTCCATATTTTCTAGCCTGGTGGATAACTACCTTCTCTCCTATTTTTGTGAAGCCGGCATATTTTGCCAACGCCGGAATATAGCGGTGCATATCTCCGTAAAGTTCAATGCTTTTAACAACCACTTTTTTGTAGGCTTTCAAACCACAATTGAAGTCGTGTAAATAAATTCCGGTTAATCTTCGTGCAGCCCAGTTGTATAGCTTTGTTGGAATTGTTTTTGAGATTGGGTCGTATCTTTTCTTCTTCCAGCCTGAAACAACATCAAAATCATCTTCAAGCACCATTTTCACCAAGGCTGGAATCTCATCAGGTGAATCTTGCAGGTCGGCATCCATTGTAATTACAACTTTTCCAATAACCGCTTCAAAACCTTTTTGAAGGGCTGCCGATTTCCCATAATTTCTATGAAATTTGATTCCTCTTACGTTTGAGTCTGCCTGACACAATTCTTCCACAACATTCCAGGAGCCATCTTTACTTCCATCATCAACGAACATGATTTCGTAACTCAGTTGGTGCTCTGTACACACGCGCTTGATCCACGAGTGCAGTTCAGGAAGCGACTCAACTTCATTGTATAAAGGAACAACAATTGAAACTGTTGGTTCTGTTATTGCTTCAGTAAGTGTTGAATTAGACATAAGAAAAGGTAACCTTTTGATGAATTCTCAGAAGCAAATGTAGCTATAATAGTTACTTTTTGAAAAGTGAGGGAACGCAAGCATCAACAATGCATATTTGAAAACCCAATCATCGATGATCCAAACGAATCTCCAACTTTAGATAATCATCAATTTAATTGTTCTATTTCCACTTCGAAAAGTATAGACTCCAGCATTCAGAAACTTCAGATCCAGTACTTCTTCGCTATTCGCCATATATCCGGTATAAACCTGTTTTCCGGAAAGATCAAGAACAGCATAAGCTTCTCCAATTGGCACACCAATGACCGTAAAAACACCATTGGAAGGATTTGGAATGACCATCCAATTTGCTTCAACTTCATCTTTTACTGATGCAACGGAACCTTCGGTGATCATAAAGTGATCAAATGCGCCTTCTGTAACGTTATTCATACCAGATAAATCACTAACGCGGACACGAATCTGAAAGGAATTACCTAATGGCGTAAAATCTAAAACGCGAACCGAAACAGGTTCCCAGTCGGCATAATAAATACTGTCTTCGGATTCATAGATCAATAAACTCCCTGATGGACTTTGTAAATTCACCGTCAAATGATCGTCGTAAACGTCTGCTCCATACCAGTTAAAAAAGAAGCGTTCGAAATAGATATAAGGGTCTGAATAGTTTGTCAAATCAAATACCGGCGAAAGCAAAGTCACAAAACCATTTTGAACATCATCTTCATTACCAATAAGCGTTTCAGCATTTCCGGTTAAATAACAGTAGTTCGTACAATCGTAAAAAGCATCTTCAGCCGGAACGCAAATATTACCTGACTGGAAAGGAATTCCTCGTTCCCAGAATCCTTGTGTAGCACTTCCTGTATAGGTTGTCCATCCGAAATCAAATGAAAAATCATCGTAATACCCCTTCTTCAAAGCATAATGAAGCGTTACATTATCGTTTTCCAAAATGGTGTCCACGCAGCGCGTTACATAACCCCATTTTCCCACAATAACTTTGTTCGATCCAGGGTAATAAACCGCCAAACTCGCTTCTCCAAAACCATCCGTAGTTTGATCAATATCTATCAACGCATTCGAAACACGCGTATTTGCGCCAATAATCGGATCTCCGGTATCGAAATCGGTAACCAAAATTGTATAATTCAACGGATCTATAGGTACAAGATCTATCGTGTCGATTTCTACCAGACCAGTTAAGAAGTTCACTTGAATTGTATCAGGATAGTAAGCCACTTTACTGAAAATAACACTATACACATTCGGATCAACAACACCAACATAATATTCGCCACTCGAATTCGTATGATAACTGTTATCGTTTCCTAAGATCTTTACCGAAACTCCATTTAATGGCGATAAATTGGATGCATCACGAACCAATCCTTCATAATATGCCGGAACTTGAATCGTTGGTTGAAGCACGAATAAACCATTCTCCATATCGCTTGCCAAAACCAGCCCGGAAGGCAAAAAGGGATAAACTCCCCAACAACCGTTAAACTCCGAATTTTGAGCCGGATTGGTATCGTAACGACCAATCTGAACCACGTTCTTTGGTCGAGTCATATCATGAATTGTAACACCGTCAGCATAGTACGACGTAAAGACCAGGTAATCATCTTTAATAAAGGCGTTATGAGGAATTCGGTTATGACCGGGGGAACTTTGAATTTTATCGGTAAACTGAATATTCATGGGATCAGAAACATCGTAATAATCCAAAAACGAATTCGGTAATTCATCTGTCGTAACAACATAATGATCATCGCTTGTTGCCCAAATGTTATGTGTGAATGCTGAACTGGTTATTTGCGTATTTAGTAATACCGGATTGGAATGATCACTGATATCAATAATGGAGAAAAATCCGTCACTGATATGTGCGCCGTACAACTTATTTCCTTGTGCAAAAGCATCGTGACAATACCAATCATCAAATTCGCCAACTTCAATTGGATTCAAAGGATCTGTGTGAATATCCAAAATAATCATTCCACCATTTCCTCTATTTGCTCCACAGATATAAGCCCAGCCACCTGTAGTTTCCACAAAAATATCATGGGCGCTCTGCCATTCCGATCCAACCGGACCTGTGTAATAAGAAACACTCAAACTTGTTGACTGCGGCAAAGGTGAAAGATCAACAATCAAGAGTCCATCTTGAGCCTCTGTTGTAACATACAACACATTGTTGTAAACCTGTAAATCTCTCCACATACTTTCGCTGCCCGGAATCCAAAAAATTTCCTGTGGATTTGACGGATCCTCTAAACTCACTATTGAAGTTCCTTTCGTGGTTCCAACCAATGCATACTCAATACCTGTTTCGTCTCTATAGCCCCAGCAATCGTTCAAATTAGCCTGATGTAGCAATTGATAATCGATATGAGAAATAGAGTCTATATTATAGCTTTGTCCGAAAGAAAGGGAACAAAACATTGCGAAAAACTGTAACAGTAAGGCTTGTTTCATATTGAATATGAAAATACAAGAATAAATTCAGGAAAAGCACATCTAAACTTTTAGTGTTCTCAATTTTGAGTAAATTTGCCTAGTTATTGATTATACCGATGATACAACCCAACATTACGAGCCTCACGAAATCTTTCATAATTGCACTTTTATGTTGTTTTCCTATCACTTTGATTGGACAACAAGATTTCAATAATTTCAAAACCCTGGTTTCAGAAGGTCCCATTCCAAAAGACTTCACAGAAAGAACATCTGAAAAAATAGCAGCGGAAATTGAAGCCAATAGAGTGAGTCTTAATTCTACAGCAGCAACAAAAAAGTATTTGGAAGCTATTCATTCAAGTATCGATGAAATGCTGCTTTCAGGATATGTTGTATATGGCGATGAAGTTTCTGAATATGTAAAATCTGTTGCCGAAAATCTACTGAAAGGCACACCAGAACTTCAAAATAAGTTTCGTTATTACACCATAAAATCTAACGAAACCAATGCACTTTCAACTGACCAAGGAATCATCTTTGTAACTACCGGATTAATTTCTCAACTTTCTTCTGAAGCACAATTAGCGTACGTTCTTGCACATGAAATTTCACATTATACTGAACATCACGTGCTTTCAGGCTACGAAGAACGTTTGAAGACAGCGAATAAGCGTAATCGAATTGAGAAGATGAGTACCTATTCGAAAGAACTGGAGTTTACAGCTGACCGACTTGCGTTAAAACTATTTCACGATGCGGGTTATAGTGTTGATGAAATCATCCCGACTTTCGATGTTTTGATGTATTCGTATCTTCCATTTGACGATGTAGCATTTCGCAAAAATTATTTTAATTCTGAAGTTGCTTACGTTCCTGAAATAGAATTCGGAACAAAGACATATCCAATTAAAACCAACGAAAATTACGACGACGATAATAGTTCTCACCCCAATATCAGAAAACGAAAAGATGCTATTAATGAAGCGTTGAGACTATACAGCGATTGGGGATCTACCGTAAATAATTTTGGAAATGACCGTTTCAATTATATTCGTCAGGTTGCTCGCTTTGAAAGTTTGCGATCGAACATTATTGATGCAGAACTTTGTCAGGCCTTGTACTCTATTTATCTTCTCGAGGCAGAATTTCCGAATTCGGTTTACTTAAAACATATGAAGGCGCTTACATGGCTTTCTATTCTGCAATTAAATGCTGAAGGTGATTTTTCAAGAACACTACCAAGTCAAAGCGATTATGAAGGAGAAAGCGCAACGCTTTACTATTTCATTAAAAACTTAAAATCAAAAGAGCTTGCAGCAGTTGGATTACGCGAGGTTTACGATCTCAAAACTGAAAATCCAGATGATCAATACTTCAATCTGGTTTATGAAAGAGTTGTAAAATCAGTTTCTAAAACGTCGAGTTTTGTGATTAAAGAATTCAATACGAAAAGTATGAAAGAGCGTATTGCCGAATTCAAAGCCGAGCAGGAAAAGCCCGTTGCAACTGATGACACAACTCAGGTAAATAAATCGAAATACGACAAGATCAAGACCAAAACGGATATTAACGCTTCAAAATCAGTAGACTCTACAAATTTCGCAATGTATATGATCCCTGATATCATTCAGGATGCTGGATTTTTGAAACTGTTCAACAAGTATAAAGCACAGCAGGATTCTATTCAGGCAGAAAAAGATGCATTCAGTAAATTGGCTAAGGCTGAAAGAAAGAAAGTACTTCGTGAGGAAAGAACAGGCACTAAAGGAGTGAATCTTGAAAAATTCGTTTTGGTGGAGCCTTCTGTTTCGTATTCCAATTCAAGCAAATATACGCTTGCTGATTTAGAAGAAAAACAAGACGAATTTGCTCAGGCGATACAAACTTCTGCAAACGAAGTTAATGTTCAAATGTCAACCGTAAGCAGAGGAACTCTTGAAACCGGTGATACAAAATTGTATAACGAAAGAGATGCTTATTTCTCCTTTTTGAATCAGGCAGCAAATTATCCTTCTATTGATATTTTTCCTGTTGATTACGAACGACTAAAAGAGTCAACCGCAGATCGTGGAACAAGTACCATTTTATTCACCACCGCGGAATACACTTTTGCGCCGGATATTCGACCTGGAATTTATATTTATTCGGCTATTCTGTTTCCTACATTGCCTTTTACACTGTTATTGTATACGCCAATTAAGATTCTGAAAGGAAGAACTACTGAATATTCTACCATTGTTTTTGATACTCAAAAAGGATCAATACTAACTTATGGCAATAACACCGTTCATAGTAAAGCAAAAACTACGATCAACAAGGCCTATTATTATCACCTATTAAAGAAACTTAAACAGCCTTCAAACTAATGAAATTTGTCAAATTTATTTTGCCTTTGTTGTTTTTGGCAACAACGGTAAATGCACAAAATACTTATTACGGACACAAAGTAGGAATCGATTTCAATGTCATTGGAAGAAAACCAATCTTCAAAGAAAGCTTTGAGGACATTATTGATAATAATGATAAACCAAATTACCGTTATAAAGGAAGTCAATTGGAGGCCTACAGCAATTTCGATTGGGGATTTGCTACGGGAATTACTTTCTTTTCAAAACAAAATGTTTCGTTCGCCGCTCAATTCACATACTACACAAGTGATATAGCTTATCAAGAAGGCAAATACTATCACGATACCGTAAATGATGTTTACTATGATCCAAGTGACTTCACTCTAGAGGACATGAAATACAGATCTTTAACCTTCATGCCTGTTCTAAGTGTAACTTCAGAAGAGTTAATTAAACCGATTGGTTTAACGCATGAGTTTGGTTTGGGATTTATGAAATCGTCTTTAGTAGATAAAGATTATCACTATAAAGTAGGTGGAAAATTATTTACGGATTCGGCAAACGAATTTTACGATAAAAAACATGAATACAGTGCCGTTTGCGCAATGTATGGATTAAAACTGTCTAAGCCTTTAACCAAAAGTATTGTAATGAATTTTGGACTTCGATACACATTGATGTTTGGAAACAGAACCAGTAGCTACGAAGTAAAACAAGGGCTAAACAGAAATTTCCTTAACGCCCTATTCGGTTTTACACTCCTTATCTAAAGCACAAAAATTGCTGCAATAATAAAAATGACAATGATGAGCAGATACTGCCATACGTCGACGAAATATGGAGCAATCTTCTTGAAATTCTCTATTAGTGATTTCATGCGACAAAAATACAGATAATCCATTACAGAAAACAGAAAATAAATGTCAATTTGTCGCACTGTAGTGGTTTGTAGCGACAAATTGTCGTAATTATCTCTCCTACTTTCATTTGGTTCAAGGTTTGACGACAAGAGAATGTCAAATTTTAATGAAATGGACACGAATCAATTTACAATAAAGACCCAAGAGGTGCTAGGTTTTGCCCAAGAATTGGCAGCACAGGAAAAGCACCCGGCAATAGAAAATGCGCATATTCTGAAAGGCATTTTGATGCAGGATCAGGATGTGGTTCCTTATATACTTCAGCAGAATCAGGTTGACAAAAACATCCTGAATCAAACTATCGATAGTATTCTGAAAGGAATTTCAAAAGTGGAAGGCGGGCAGTTATTCTTGTCTTCCAATGCTCAACAAACGCTTCAAAAAGCAATTCAGCTGGCAAAAGCCAATAACGATGAATTCGTTGCTGTGGAAATGCTCTTTTTAGCGCTGGTTGAAGGGAATGACCAAATTGGAAAGCTTCTAAAGGATGTGAAGCTGGACAAAAAGAAAGTAGAAAAACAAATTATTGATCTTAGAAAAGGAGATAAAGTGACCTCAAATCAACAAGAAGGAACTTACAAATCATTAGAGAAATACGCCAAGAACTTAAATGAAATGGCGAAAGCTGGAAAACTAGATCCGGTAATTGGTCGTGACGATGAAATCCGAAGAGTACTTCAAATTCTAACGCGTAGAACCAAGAACAATCCAATTCTTATTGGAGAACCCGGTGTTGGTAAAACAGCAATTGCCGAAGGATTGGCTCATCGAATCATTGATGGCGACGTTCCTGAAAACTTGAAATCAAAAGTGGTTTATTCACTGGATATGGGTTCATTGATCGCAGGAGCAAAATTCAAAGGTGAATTCGAAGAACGATTGAAAGCTGTTGTGAAAGAAGTCACCAACGCTGATGGAGAAATCATTTTGTTCATCGACGAGATTCACACGCTAGTTGGAGCTGGTGGCGGTGGCGAAGGCGCAATGGACGCTGCAAATATTTTGAAACCTGCTTTGGCTCGTGGAGAATTGAGAGCTGTTGGTGCAACAACACTCAACGAGTACCAAAAGTACTTTGAAAAAGATAAAGCGTTGGTTCGTCGTTTTCAAACTGTTTTGGTGGATGAACCAGATACAGAAGATGCGATCTCCATTCTTCGTGGGATTAAGGAGAAATACGAAAATCACCACAAAGTTCTAATCAAAGACGCGGCAATTATTGCTGCTGTGGAACTTTCGCAACGATACATCACTGAACGTCATTTACCAGATAAAGCTATCGACTTAATTGACGAAGCGGCTTCAAAACTGAGAATGGAAATCAATTCCAAACCTGAAGAACTGGATGAATTGGAACGTAAAATTATGCAGCTCGAAATTGAAAGAGAAGCAATTAAACGTGAAAATGATACTGTCAAATTGGAGAGCTTAGGAAAAGACCTTGCGGTTTTGGAAGATCAGCGAAATGCGCTTAAAGCAAAATGGCAGGCTGAAAGAGACATCGTAGATGGAGTTCAAAAAACAAAAGAACTAATCGAGAACTTGAAACTGGAAGCTGATCAGGCTGAACGTGCAGGTGATTACGGAAAAGTAGCTGAAATTCGCTACGGAAAGATCAAAGAAGCCGAAACTGCATTGGAAAGCAATAAAGCGAAATTGGCAGAACTTCAAAGTCATTCTAAAATGATCAAAGAAGAAGTAGATGCCGAAGAAATTGCTGACGTTGTTTCAAAGTGGACGGGAATTCCTGTAACGCGAATGATTGAATCGGAAGTTTCTAAATTACTTCGACTGGAAGATGAGCTTGGAAAACGAGTAGTTGGACAAGAAGAGGCAATTGTTGCACTTTCTGACGCCGTTCGAAGAAGCAGAGCTGGATTAAACGATGCAAGAAAACCAATCGGTTCGTTCATTTTCCTTGGTCCAACCGGAGTTGGTAAAACGGAATTAGCGAAATCATTAGCGGACTTCTTATTCAACGATGAGAATGCAATGACGCGTATCGATATGTCGGAATACCAAGAGAAACACAGCGTAAGCCGTTTGGTTGGAGCGCCTCCGGGATACGTTGGATACGATGAAGGTGGACAATTAACTGAAGCAGTTCGTCGTCGTCCCTACTCTATTGTTTTGTTAGACGAGATCGAAAAAGCGCATCCGGATGTTTTCAACATCATGCTGCAAGTGCTAGATGATGGTCGATTAACGGACAACAAAGGTAGAATCGTCAACTTCAAAAATACGATCATCATCATGACTTCTAACCTTGGTTCTCATTTGATTCAGGAATCGTTTGAAGGTGTGAAAGAAAGCGAGCTGGAGGATGCAATGGAAAAAGCGAAGTTCAAAGTAATGGAGCTTTTAAAACAAACCATTCGTCCTGAATTCCTGAACCGTATTGATGAAACGATTGTCTTTACGCCATTGAACAAGCGTTATGTTCGTCAGATCGTTGATATTCAGCTGGATCAGTTGATCAAGATGCTGAATGAAAAGAACATTCACTTGATAATCAAAGATGAAGCGAAAGCACACATTGTTGAAGCAGGTTACGATCCGCATTTCGGTGCTCGACCAGTGAAACGTGTGATTCAGAAACAAGTATTGAATGAACTTTCGAAAGCTTTATTAGCTGGAACGGTTGATACTACTCACGGAGTTGTGATGGATATCTTTGATGGAAAGATCATTTTTAGAAAACCGATTTCGAAGGAAGAGGAAGTCAATAGATAATAGTTTTGGAAACGTCAAGGGCAGCTCGTGAGCTGCCCTTTTTTTCAATAATTTGAAAAAAACTGATTTCATGATTTCATGATTTCATGATTTTACGAATATGTGCATTCATGAATTCGTAAAATCACGAATTTTCAGAGAAATCATGGTCTTTACATCCCCCCAAAATCCGTAGGACATTTAAATCGTCTTTTAATATTTCTGCTTGAAACCAATCTTCTGAATAGAATCGCATTTCTAAATTCTCCTACCAAACTCAACTCATGTGTTCCATAAGAACTTGTTTTTAAACGGGAAACTGTGAAATCATAATTGTACATCACTCTCCAGTTCATATCGCCTTTGCTAGGCAAATTCAAACCAATTGCAAAGATGAAAGAATCGAATTGTTTACCAGTTAATGCTGCTGTTCTGTTTCGAACCCAAATACCGTAAGTCATTGGTCGCTGCATTACATTCAATCCAAAGCTGAAGGTTCTGAACTCATTTTGCGATTCGTAAACAGCTCCTGGAGCCAAAACGATATCGTTGAACAACAAGTTTACATTTCCATGGAAAATCATTCGGATTGGAAGTTGTGAACTGTTTTGTAAGAAGGCATCGCTTGGTTGAGAAAGGTGATGAACACTTCCACCCAAGGTCACCATCAAACGATCAAAACCACTTCTACTATTTCTTCTAGGCTCTGCGTTGAAACGAACTGCTGCTCCGGCGCTGAAATCGGCGTAACCAACACTTCTGTAATTTGGATTGGCAAATGACGACGGACGAACTTCTCCCAGGGTTTCATCATACTGATCTGAAAACTTCAGTTTCGACCAATCAATGTTCTTGTTCACATATCCTCCACTCACTCCTGCTTGAACAATACAGTTTTTAGTGTCAACCGGACGATAAGAATAACTCAAATATCCAGCTGTAGTTCGTAGCAAGCTTTCACCACCCACATCCGAATAAGCGTTCAAGCCCAATCCCATTTTGAAGACAGATTGCGATTCTACCGCCGCTGCAAACGTATTGAAACGTCCAGGAATTGGTCCCCAAAGATTTCGTGCATTCAAGCGCAAAGCGGTTCCATCGTTTATCCCCGTCATTCCGGGATTGTAATACGTTGGATTGTTATAAAACTGCGAGAAATTCGGGTCTTGCGCGTTAGCAACACCAGCGTACAATCCCAATAAAGTGCAAATAATCTTTTTCATCATTAACGAATTACAGTTACTGTTCCAGCGCGTTTCAACACACCATTTCTATATTCTTTTCCTTCCCAAACCTTCTCATTCATGAAGGTTGCAGTACATTTCCAAACGTAAGCATCTTGTTGAACGGGTTGCCCCATGTAAGTTCCATCCCAATACTCTGTTGGTCGACCATCAGAATCCAAAGCTGTTGATGACCAAATAAGGTTCCCCCAGTCGTCGTAGATGAGTATTTCGAACGTTTTTAAACCAACTCCTTTCGGAATAAAATTAGCGACTTCAAACTCGTTATGACCAGGACTCATTGCGTTTGGAATGAACAAGCCATAGAAGAAATCAACCGTCACCGTTTGGAAAACAGTATCTACACAACCAAATTGGGTAGTGGCCACAAGCATCACTTCAAACTCACCATATTCATTGTATCGTTCAGTAGGATCAACTTCAGTAGAAGAATTACCATTTCCAAATTCCCAGTAATAGAAATCGCCATCAACTGAGGTATTGGTGAATTCCACGGTTCCACTCAATGGATCCGGACTTTGCACATTTACAAAAGTAAATCCGGCTACAGGAGTTGGCATTACCACTATCGGCTGATTCACTGTAATTGTATCATTACAACCACCTTCTCCATAAGCAATTAAGGTAATTGGGAAGTTCCCGCTTCCACCAAAAGAATAATCAACTGGTGAACCTGTAAGAATGGCTCCATTTCCAAAATCCCAGCTTAAGTCAATTGCATTCGTTGAGGTGGAAACAAAAGTTGCAGGTTCATTTACACAAAGTGAATCGTTTGGCAATGTAAACGAAGCTACAGCTTGTAAATAGGAATCTATAACCGCGGTTGCCGTGTCTGTACATCCATAAATATTGGATGCGATTAGTTCAACCGTAAATTGTCCGTCAGTTGTATACTGGTGAATTGGATTGGTCAACGCAGATGTTTGTCCATCTCCAAAATTCCATTGGTAATTGACAGCTCCGGTTGTATTGTTTGTAAAGACAACGTCTAGCGGTTGCGTACAAGGGTCTGAAGTCACGTAAGTGAATGCTGCAACTGGTAAAGGATAAACAGTAACGGTTTGTTGTAGCGAATCATAACAACCGTTTGCATTTTCAACATACAAGGTCACAGTAAAGCTTCCCGCAGAAGTGTACGTATGGATTGGTGAAACCGTTGAACTGAAGTTTCCATCACCGAAACTCCACGATTGGAAGTTTGAATTCGTACTGTTGTTCTGGAAACTAACTGTCAGCGGAACACACCCTGAAGTTGGAACAGGCGTGAAAGCCGCAACCGGATTCGTACTCACCACAATCGGATGACTAACAGAAGCTGTACAACCATTCGTCTGACTAACTCCTGTCAATGTTACAATGTACGTTCCACTCGTAGTGTACGCATGTGTTGGATTCGTCAATGTTGACGTTTGTCCATCTCCAAAATCCCATGTGTTAGAAGCCAATCCAACACTTTGATTCTGGAAAGTAAACAAGTCGTTAATACAAACGGAATCAGGAGTTGAACTAAATGCAACGGTTGGCGAAGGGAAAACCGTGATTACAGCAGTTGTTGTATCGTATCCACAACCGTCGTTAGCAAACAACTGAACTGTGAATGTTCCAGCCGTTGTAAACGTATGTGAGGGACTGTAAGCGTTTGAAACGTTTCCATCACCGAAATCCCAATGAGAAATAGTTGCTCCTTGCGAGAACTGCGTAAAATCTACACTTAACGGAACACAACCTGAAGTAACACTTGTATTAAAGAAAGCATTTACCTGATTCGGCATTACATGAATGTTGTATTGCGCAGTATCGGTTCCACACTCATTGGTTACAGCAAGCGTAATGGTGTAGATCGTGTCGTTTGTTCCTGTTGTAAACTGATGTGTTAATGTGGATGCGGATGTATTTGAAGTTGGTGAACCATCACCAAAATCCCAGTAATACGTATCCGGTAAACCAAGGCTGTTGTTTACAATTTGTAGATCAACTGGTGAACAGGCAACATCGGTATTTGTTCCAAAGATTGCAGTTGGTGAAGGCATCGCTACAACTGTTTCCTGATGCGTGGACGTTCCACAGAAATTTGTCAATTGCAACGTAATTGTATAAGTAGAATCAGCAATTACACCTTGATTATAGGTTTGATTCACCGGAACTGCCCCTGTCGATGTATTTCCGTTTCCATAGTTCCAGCTATACGTTAAACTTGGTCCTGAAGATAAATCTGTAAACGAAACCAATACTGGTGCACAAGCTGAATCCGGAGCAAGTGTAAAGTCAGCAGTTGGTGGAATTCGAACCTCTACCTGATGTGTAATGGAATCTAAACAACCGAAAGCAGAAGTGACAACTACTTCAACATCATAGAACCCTTGAGCAGCATAAGCATGCGTCGGACTAGTTGCAGAAGATGAACCTGCATCACCAAACGTCCAGGAATACGAATTTCCTAAAGTTGACGTATTGGTAAATGTTTCTACTACTCCAGCACAAATAATCGGATTGTAAGTAAAGTTTGCCGTTGGGAATGGATGTACCATTGCCACCAAAGTATCGCGATTCAAACAACCAGTTATGGGATTTGTAAATGTGTAAACAATATTGTGATTTCCAACTGGCGCAATAGCAGGATTAAATGTTCCTAACGTTGCATTGGTAATTCCAGTTCCTGTCCAGGTTCCTCCTGCTGGTGTTCCATTGAAATTCACCACAGCATCACTTGGACAGAAATCATCGTTTGGTCCGGCATTCACAATTGGAAGCGGATTTACCGTAAACAACATGGTATCTCGCATCAAACAGTTTCCTACACCATTCGAAAGTACTAATTGGAATGTGCCTGCCGTTGTTGGATTGAAGATTCCACCCGAGGTGACATCTGTTCCTGTCCAGGTTCCTGAAGCAGGTGTTCCATTTAGAACTACGTTTGGAGCATCAATACAAGCAGCTTGATCTGGACCCGCATTCGATGGAACAGGATTGACAACGGTTACCACTCTCGAATCAGAGTTCGTACAGCTTAATCCATTCGTAAACGTATATGTCAAGGTAAAAGTTCCGGTTCCTGTTGGTGTGAAAACGCCGGTTGCAGTAACGTTCGTTCCCGACCAAGTTCCTCCTGAAGGGGTTGCCGTAAATTGTACTGGGAATGGTTGATTACAAAGTGTTGTATCAACTCCTGCGTTCACAACTGGCAAAGGATTAACAGTTGCACTCAGAACATCTGAGGCTGTACAACCAGTTGCAGGATTGGTATAGGTATATGTCAACGTAAACGTTCCAGCTCCTGATGTTGCAGGATTGAATTGTCCACTCGGGTTTGAAATTCCAGTTCCTGTCCATGTTCCACCAACTGGTGTACCATTTAAATTCTGAATTCCGGCATCAATACAGACCGTAAAGTTTGCACCTGCATCAACTACCGGAAGCGGATTTACAGTTGCAATTAATGTATCTCTCAACAAACAGTTTCCAGCTCCGTATGAATAAACCAGATTGAAGTTTCCAGCAATTGTAGGATCAAAGATTCCACCTGTTGTAACACCACTTCCAGTCCAGGTTCCACCAGTTGGATTTGGTGCTAAAACAACATTCGCAGCATCAATACAAACCTGGAAATCTGCTCCGGCATTTGGTTGAATTGGATTGTTAACCGTCACAACTCGCGTATCTGTGTTCGTACATCCGTTAGCATTGGTGAACGAATAAGTCAATGTAAATGTTCCAGTCCCACTTGGGGTAAATATTCCTCCGGCGGTAACATTTGTTCCCGACCATGTTCCTCCTGAAGGCGTTCCAACAAATTGAACAGGGAATGGTTGATTACATAAAGTGGTATCGTTCCCGGCATTTACAATTGGAAGTGGATTGACAACTGAAACCAATACATCTGATGCAGAACATCCTGTTGTTGGTTCGGTGTAAGAATAGGTCAAATTGAAAGTTCCGGCTCCCGAAGTTGGCGGACTAAAAACACCAGTTGGGTTCGTTATTCCTGTGCCTGTCCATGTTCCTCCTACCGGAGTTCCATTTAAATTGACTGTTGGAACAGAAATACAATTGGTGATATCAGCTCCTGCATTTACAATTGGTAAAGGATTAACCGTAACCAAAAGTGTATCTCTTTGTAAACAAGCGCCACTTCCCAAAGTATAAACAAGCGTTTCAGTTGCAACAATTGTTGGATCGTAAATTCCACCAACCGTAACATGTGGTCCCGTCCAGGTTCCACCTGTTGGATTTGGAGCTAAAACTACATTTGGCGCGTCAATACAAACAGCAAAATCTGCTCCTGCGTTCGGAACAACCGGATTGACGACTGTAATTACTCGCGAATCTGTATTTGTACAACCATTCGCATTAGTGAACGAATAAGTTACTGTAAATGTTCCAGTTCCGTTGGGTGTGAAAACACCTCCAGCAGTTATGTTCATACCTGACCAAGTTCCACCTGTTGGTGTTGACCAAACCTGAAAAGGAATTGGCTGATTACAAACCGTACTATCAATTCCGGCATTCACAACCGGCAGTGGATTAACAATTGCGGTTAAAATATCCGTATTGGAACAACCTGTAACTCCGTCAGTATAGGAATAAGTCAAGGTGAACGTTCCTGCACCAGCAGAAGAAGGAGTGAATTGACCAGTTGGATTCGTTATCCCCGCTCCAGTCCACGTTCCACCACTTGGTGTTCCATTCAAATTCTGAATTCCTGCGTCAATACAAACTGTGAAATTAGGTCCTGCGTCAACAATTGGTAGTGGAACTACTGTTGCAACTAAGGTATCTCGAGTCAAACAAGAACCGGTTCCAAAAGTATAAACCAGATTATACGTTCCCAATGTACTTGGTGAGAAAACACCACCGGTTGTCACGTTGGTTCCTGTCCAGGTTCCTCCCACCGGAGCGCCATTCAAAACAACATTCGCACTTCCTACACAACTTTGAAAATCGGCTCCTGCTGCAGCCGGAGTCGGTGAAATAACAGTTACAATTCGTGTATCTGTATTCGTACATCCATTCACATTCGTGAAGGAGTATGTTAAAGTAAAACTTCCCGCTCCTGATGGTGTAAATTGTCCACCAGCACTTACGTTTGGTCCAGACCACGTTCCACCAGCCGGACTAGCTCCTAATTGAAATGGAATCGGTTGATTACAAACCGTGGTATCTGGTCCGGCATTCACTACCGGAAGTGGATTTACCGTAATTGTAACGTTCGCTGTTCCTGAACAAGTTCCGTTTGCACCCGTTACCGTGTATGTTTGTGTAGCTGTTGGGCTAGCAATTACTGTTGCTCCAATTGTAGTATTCAATCCGGTTGCGGGAGTCCAGGAATATGTAGTAGCTCCAGAAGCGGTTAAACTTACTGAAGCACCGTTACAAATTGTTGCACTTGGTGGATTCACCGTTACCACAGGAATTGGATTCACCACCAAATTCACTGTTGACGGTGGACCAACACAACCATTCAATGTTCCAGTAACAGTATAATTTCCAGCTTGTGCAACAGTAGTACTCGCAATACTGAAGTTTTGATTCGTACTGACTACCGCATTTGCAGGATTGGTCCACGAATATGTTCCACCCACCAAAGGATCCGAAGTAAAGTTCGCTGTTTGTCCAACACAAATTGGTGTATTCACTGCAGCATTTAATGCCGGAGGAAGCGGTTTAATGACAATATTTGTTGTAGCAGTTGAGGTTCCACAAGCATTTGTTGCAGAAAATTGAACAGCATATGTTCCAGCCGTAGGATAAGTGATCGTTCCAGGAACCAAAGTTGAGGCTGTAGAAGGTGTTGCTCCTGCAAACGTCCAGGCGTAAGAATCAGCAGACTCTAAACAATCATTCACGTTTCCAACCGGAGAAGCACTCGTATTAGCACAAATACTTGCTAATGTATTTACAGAAATCTGTGGAATATTTTGAGCCGTTACTGGTCTGTCAAAAGTATAGGTTCCACAAGAGTTTGTTAGCGTCAGACGAACCGTATAGTTCCCGGAATTATTGAACTGGATCTGAGGATTGACTGAATTGGCGTTTGTTCCACCAACAAATTGAAAACTTCCCACTCCCGGAACACACAAACTTCCATTAAAGATAACTGACCAAGTTCTTGTGACATTACATGTATTGGTCAATGTCGATGCGTCTGTACAGGTGGTAATAAAAGGAATACAACCAGCATTTGGTGACAACGTAAAGTTAGGAACTGGTGGTGCTTCAATACAAACAGTATGTGTTTCTGTTGTAGTTCCACAACTATTCGTTACTGTTAACGAAACCGTATAAGTTCCAGGCGCAGTGTACGCATGACTTGGACTAGTTAACGTTGCAGTTGTAAGGGTATTTCCATCACCGAAAGCCCATTGAAAAACGGCATTTCCGGAACAAGATGAATTGAATCCGGCAACTGTTGTGTTTTGGAAAAGTACGTTGCTATTCACACAAGCAGTGGTTGGAACCACATTGAAATGAGCCTGAGGTCCGGTAAAAACACGAATCGGTGAAATTGATGCAAATGAACTATCGCAAAGGTTAATAGCCTTCATTCTAAATGTAAAGGCATTTCCCGGTTGACCACAAGAAGTGGTTGTATAGGTATGACAAATTGACGATGGCGGTGGATGTGAAAGTGTATCCTGTGGACTTCCATCACCGTAGTTTACCACATAATAAGTTGTTGGGTGATTTGCAGAATAATTACTCAATGGGAAACATAAAGTAAGTGGTCCACAACCCGTTGTTGCTCCGGGATTCGCAGCTCCAATTGCCGGATTCGTGATGTTTGCGATGTTATAGATCGTTGTATCAATACACCCATTATTTCCAGTAAGGATGTAATAGAGATTAAATATTTGAGCCGATGAATAATTGTGATTTAATCCAGCTCCGGGAAAGGTTGCTGAACTGAAATCAGGAGAACCATCCCCCCATTGAACGGTATAATTGGAAACCGCAGTTGTAGCCGAAGCGTCAAAAACCGTCATACTGAAATTCGTTCCATCACAATTACGCATATCTGCAATTGGATCGATTAAGATTGGATTCGGAATACGGCGAATGGTAACGTTTTGAGAAATACTGTGTGAGCAACCCTGAGCGTTTGTAACAACGAGAGTAACTGAATACGTTTGAGTTCCTGCACCATATGTAACAAACGAATGCACCGGATTTAGTAATGTAGAAGTATTTTGACCGCCAGAAGCCGGGTCTCCAAAATTCCATGAGTAGGTTAAACCAGTTCCTGTTGATGTATTGGTGAACTGAACAGCAACATTTGAACAGTTGTTATTTCCTGTAATTGTAAAATTCGCAACAGGCACAGGATCAACGGTTACACTGATCTGATCTGTAGAAGTACAAGGTAGTGGGAACTGAGAATCGGTAACGGTGAGCGTATAAACCTGATTAGCTGTTGGAGTAACTACAGGATTGGCAATATTGGGATTACTTAAACCGGTTGTGGGCGACCATGAATATGTTAAAGAGCCTGTTCCTGTTCCTGCGGGTAATCCACCAATTTGCGCTGAAGCTCCTAAACAAATAGAAGTATCTTGTCCAGCATTTGCAGTACATTGACCATAAACCTGTTGAGTAAATGCAGTACAAATGATGGCTACAAAGGATAATACCTTGAAAATGTGCATAATGACGTTGTAGTTTGGGTTCCAAATTTCGCTATTTTAAAACGATGCCACAATACTTCATATGTACTATTTTTCAATATTTTCAACACTTAACGTTATGTTCATGAACCTTGCACGAAAATTGTTGTAATATTGAATCATACTTCAACATGACTAGAGCAATTTTCTTCTTCATAATCACATTTTTTACTGCGTTGAATCTACATGCGCAGCAAATGTTGAATAAACTCGATAATTACGAGCAATTTCAAAAGTTGTCAGGAGAACCTTTAAATACAAACATTGGAAATCTTGAGTCAGTAAAGATTGTATACGACCTGAAAGCAAAGAAAATCTACTTTATCAATTCAAGAGTTTACAAGTACCATCTCGATTTCTGTATTGGTTATCTGCATGTTCAGGACGATATTGAAACCTTTAACAAAACCAATTACGGGCTCGGAAAAGATCGAGATTTTTTGTTGTGTAATGTCAACTATAACAAATCAAAAGACCAATACTTCATCGATCTTTCTGTCTTTGACCAAATGAATCAGGAATATATTTTCATGATGTATTCCAAAATTGCCGATAATAGTTTTTTCAAGGAAAAATTGTGCCTATTGCTCAATACCGAACGACTGATTGGATTGAAAAGTGTGCTTGACAAAGAGATCAAGACTATTCTTCCATCGGATGTTTATGCTAATCAAACCTACCAGAATGTGTCCAACGGAAGAACCATTGGAATTTTGCGTTTCGAACCGAATCTGGATTCATTGGGCAAGGCGCTTCATCCGGAAGATATTCTCGTAACACATGGAACACCAAAATATTTTCCGAATGTGAGTGGAATTCTAACGGACGAATTTCAAACTCCATTGAGCCATCTTTCCATTCTTGGTAAGAACAGAAAACTTCCTATTGGTGTGGACAAACTCCTGATCAACGACAGTGCTTTTCGAAAATTAGAAGGAAAATGGATAGAATATCGTGTAACTGATCGCGGTATCGAGTACAAACTGAGTAACCCGAAATACAGAACAAACAACAACTTACCAGAGGTCCCACTTCCTCTCGACACAACATTTAAAACAGTTCTTTCGGTTGATGATTTTTCGACGGTTGGAGCAAAAGTTATTGGAAACAAAGCCTACAATTTCGGATTGTTGAATTCGATCAAAACAGAAGGAAAATTTGCAGTACCGGAAAGCGCTTATGCTATTCCATTCTACTATTACACCGAACACATTCAACAAGGTAGAATCGAGGAATTAATTGAACTGACGAAAAACTACAAACTCATCTCCGACGATAGTTTACGCGTGCTTTTGGCTGAATTACGAGACGAAATCAAGAAAGCTCCGATCGACAAAAAACTGGTGGAAGAATTGAAAAAGACCTTAAGTTCAAGCGAATACACCACCTTCCGATTCCGTTCATCAACCAATGCGGAAGACGCCAAAGGATTTTCCGGAGCTGGCTTGTACCAAAGCAAAACGGTCGACTTAATGGATTGTGAAAAAACGATTGAAAAAGGAATCAAGGGCGTTTGGGCAAGTTTATGGCTGTATGAAGCATTCATGGAGCGTCGTTTTTTCAATATTTCCGACCAGAAACTGGCAATGGGTGTTTTAATTCACCGTTCGTTCCCTGAAGAAGAAGCAAATGGCGTAGTTATTACTAAAAACGTTTATCGTCCAAACTATACAGGAATTTCAGTAAATGTTCAGTTTGGTGACGCATCAGTTGTTGAACCAGAACAAGGCGTTGTGTGTGATCAATTGGTGATTGTTTATGAGCAAACACTTTCCGGCTTCGATAGAACAGTTGAGTACATTACGAGTTCAAATCAGGGCAAAGGTCCGGTTTTAACAGCTCAGGAATTGAAAGATCTGGAATTTGCCGTTGAATACATCAAACAATGGTACTGGAAAAAGGGAATGCGAAATAAGCGCTTGTATTACGAAGATTTTGGTTTGGATTTGGAGTTCAAATTTCAGGGTAAAGAACGGAAGTTGTATATTAAGCAGGTTCGGTATTTTAATGACTGATTTTTGTCGTAACAAATTGCCAATTTCGAATTACTAATTACAAATGACGAGATATTTTTCAACCTTACTCATCGTTCTGGCCTACATCTCAAACAGTTACGCCCAACCAATAAACCTGCCTGACAGCGTAATTGTTGACGGAATTTACCTTCCAGATAAAATTCCAACAAAGCGTGTTGTTTGTGATTATCGCATGGTTCGTCAGCCCAGTGAAAACAATTCATCCATCAAAGGAAATCTAAAAGGAATTTGGGCTTCTGACGAATATAAAGAGATTCTTTTCAGAACCAATTCTTTGACGAAAGCTTTGGCAGAATATCAATTCTACACGGATATTGTTTTTGACCAGGATTCCACATTGCACTGCAATCGACCGGACTACATGGAGGAGAGTTATTATGCTCTGAGATCTGACTCTACTGCCCATGAGTTGTTTTCTCAGTACCATAAAACGTTCACTATTCGTCGGGTCGAAAATGATCGGTTAGAAATTATTGATTCGCTAGGAAAAATGCATTCATTTTCAAGAATGAGAGCGGAGACAAATCTATCAGAAATTTACCTTGAAGTAATGGTGGGAAGTAAAGCAATCGAAAACCTTTGGTTGAAAGGGAATTATTCTTTTAAAAGTAAGTCCAAGAATTTCGAGTTGACTATCAACGAAAATGGCTCGGTAAATTCTGATCAAAATATCGAAAGCGTGGATGTATTTTCATACATGAATGAAGACATTTTATGTTTCAGATATTCAAATGATAAACACAAAACATATGTCATCAAAAGCTATTCAGAAGACGGGATTCTATTACAGGAAATGAAACCATTGGAAGAAGAAGATCAACCAATCGAATACCTGAAAGCAACAGCGAAGTTGCAAAGAAATTAGGTCATTCTTCTTTTATGATAAAACCATAACACTACCCCATAACTTTCCGTACCTTTAGAAGAAATCCCTCTTTATTTTTCATGAATCAAATTCATCCAGATAAGCTTAAATTTTATGAGTTCTTAAATGGTGATTTAGAATCCCCACTTTTTGAATCCTGGATTTACAGAAGTAAAAAGTTAGAACTTATCATAACCGTTGATGACTACTTCGATTTGATAGAATACAACTTTAAAAGTCACGACTTCATTCCTTTCGTAAAATCCCTGGTTAAAAAGAACTTTGATTGGAATGAATACGAATTTTGGAGGACGATAAAACTTCTCGAAAGAATCAAAAACGGAGAAGTTGAACTAGTGCTTGCGACTCGCAAAATGAGACAATTGTATTTAGAACAAGAGGACGAAATTAAAGTTCCACTCATCTCCAAAGAACTCGCACTTGGATACGAAAGCGAGTTGGATACATATCCTATTGAATCGGAATATCATTTGTGGAATTCAGAAGCATTGGAAAAACAACTGAAATCTGTTGAACCCTACAAAACAAAAATTTTGGAAATACTAGAAAAGGAACTCTCCGAGCTACTCAAACAAAACATCAATCAATAGATCATTGTCAACCAGATCGATCTTATTCGGATTTTCCAAAACACCGTAACTGGTTATAAATGTCGTATGTACCATTTTCTTGCTTTTTGTAACGGCCTTTAGCCCTTCCACTTTAGTTCTGATTTTCTCCCTATAATTTTCATAGATTTATATCTCGCGGAATCTTATCAAACATACATTTTTCCGCAGAATATAATATTATAAGTAGCGGAATCTTTAAATAAAGAATACTTTCCGCGAGATATAAATTTCATTATAAACAAAAAAAAGACTGTCTCAAGTCAATGAAAACAGTCTTTAACGAATCTTCTTTACTTTTAAATAAACTCAGCCAACTCCATCCAACGCTCTGTTTTCTGTTCAATTTTCGACATAATCTCTGACAATTTTTGTCCTGCATTCATCAATTGCTCATTCGTTGCTGAACCGTCAGAAAGTACATTTGTCCATTGATGCTTCTCAGCTTCTAGTGTTTCCAAATCTTTTTCCAAATCGTCAAATTCACTTTTCTCTTTGAAAGATAGCTTGCGTTTGGTTTCCGTTGCACTTGAAGTAGACAACTGAGTCACTTTAACCTCTTTTACAGGCTCGGAATCCGTTGCTTTTAGTTTTTCTTTCTTGTAATCAGCTGCGGTTTGCTTACGGTATTCCGTATAGTTTCCTATAATATCCTTAATTGCTCCCTGACCTTCGAAAACGAATAAATGGTCCACCATTTTGTCCATGAAATAACGGTCGTGAGAAACCACGATCAAACATCCTTCAAATGTTCTCAGGTAGTCTTCCAACACACTCATTACGAAGATGTCCAAATCATTTGTTGGCTCATCCAGAATAAGGAAATTGGGATTTGCCATTAAAACCGTCATCAATTTCAAACGACGTTTCTCTCCCCCGCTCAACTTATGCACAAAGTTGTAGTGCATATGGCGTGGAAACAGGAATTTCTCTAAAAACTGAGCTGCAGAAAGTTGTCGACCTTTTTCCAAAGGAATAAACTCAGCAATGTCTTTAATAACATCAATTACCTTTTTGTCATCACTTACTTTGATCAATTCCTGACTATAATATCCGAAAACTACTGTTTCACCGGTAACTACCTTTCCTTTATCAACATCTTCACGTCCTTGAATAACATTCAAAAATGTTGACTTACCAGTTCCGTTGTTACCTACAATTCCTAATCTTTCTTTACGTTGGAAATTGTATGAGAATCCATCCAAAATGACTTTTTCACCATAGGACTTTCCTATTTTATGCAATTCCAGGATCTTAGAACCTAAACGTTCCATTTTTACCGGAATATCAATTTCATCATCATCAATTCGCTGACTCGCAACTTTCTTTACATCCTGAAAACTGTCGACACGTGCTTTTTGTTTGGTTCCGCGCGCTTTTGGCTGACGACGAATCCATTCCAATTCTTTTTTGAATGTATTTCTAGCCTTATCGATAGTAGATTGCAATTGTTCTTGACGTTCTGCTTTCTTTTCTAAATAGTAAGAGAAATTCCCTTTGTATTTGTAAATCGTTTGATCTTCCAATTCGAAAATCGTATCACAAACCACTTCCAGGAAATAACGGTCGTGAGTAACCATCAAAATCGTTGATTTCGACTTGGAAAGGTATTCTTCTAACCATTCAATCATATCTAAATCCAAGTGGTTAGTAGGCTCATCGAGAATAAGGAAATCGGCTTCAGCCACAAGAACTTGTGCCAACGCAACACGTTTCTTTTGTCCTCCAGATAAACTTGATATTTTCAAGCTGGTATCGTTCAACTTCAAAACAGAAAGGATTTGATTCACTTTCACCTCCATATCCCAGGCATTCAGCTCTGTCAATTGCTCATAGCACGCATTGATCTCATCCTCATCTTCAGATCGAAGTGCCTGATTATAACGTTTTACGATTTGAAGCTCAGGAAGATCGTGTGAAAATACCGCCTCCAGAATGGTATAATCTTCATTCAAACTTTCTGTTTGCTGCATGAACGCAACACGAAGATCATTTCGATAAACAACACGACCGGAATCAATATCTTCAAGGTTCATCAAACAGCGAAGCATCGTTGTTTTTCCGTTTCCGTTTTTCGCCACAATGGCAACTTTATCGCCTTGATCAATACCAAAACTTACGTCAGAAAAAATAACTCTATCACCGTACGATTTGGTGATCTCTTCTACAGAAAGAAAATTCATAAACTTAAACTAAGGCCTACCTTTCTTGATAGACGGGTGCAAAGATAGCTAAAATAGGCTGGCAGACGAAGGACAAAAGACGCAATATCCAACGTAATTGAATCAACAATTGCAAATTACCTGAACCTTATAGCATCTCCTTTAAAAGGTTGTGAAATCCAATTTTCTACAATTGAGTTGAACAGTGTCGGATTCAGGCTTGGAAAACGATGCGTTTCCCCCGGTGAAATACTCAGATTGGCAAAACGAATGCTTCGATAGATCCAAAATGTATGCTCCTCCATCACTAAGTCGCGATCACAAGACATCACCAAAACAGGAACTGAAATTTTCTTTAGATCTTCAGCTGTTATGTGCGGCTGAAATTCCATCATGCGGTATTTCTGTTGTTCTAATTTCCAATTCATTGTTGTATCCCCTTTTGCAAGCATTTCTTCTGCCTGGAGACGAGAAACCTTAATACTTTCCGCTGAAGAAGGGTACAAACCATCAGGTGCTGCATTTGCCGCATAGGAAACCAATTGCTTTATTCCATCGGGATAATTGATCGTCATTAATAATCCAACTATTGCTCCATCGCTTTTGCCAATCACGGTTACATCTTTCAATTTTAGCTCCTTCAGTAATACAGACAAATCATTCGCTTGCTGTAAATAAGTCAATGAATCCGTCCCCAGTTCTGATTTACCACGACCACGACAATCGACTGCAACTACTTGATATTTCTTAGAAAAATGAGCTATTTGAGCCGACCAACCTTTAATTCCAGTACTGTTTCCATGAATAAGCAGAATCGGTTCACCTTTTCCGTAAATTTCATAATACAAATTCACTCCGTTTATCTTTAAAAATTTGCCGACAGCCTGATTGGAACCATAAGGAATAGTATCCTTTTGCGAAAGTGCCGAAACGGAAATCGAAAACGAGAAAAACAGGAATAAAAATGATCTCATAATTGCAATTATTAAGTGATCTAAATTTACTCATTTCGGATTTAAAAAAGAGGAATCGACCATCAATCATAACTGAACTAAACTATTCTCCATAGACGATTTGTCAATTTGCTTACTGAAGTGAACCATTTGTTGACTTACCTGTAATGCCTTGAAAACAAATTCCATATAGTTTTATGGAAACAAAATGTTTACGCATCCTACTAGTACAAAATTGCTGACTTATGAGAAATATCGACATCCCACAACCATGTAGCGAAAACTTTCATTTGATGACACCAACAGAACGTGGTGCTTTTTGCGAAAAATGTTCCATTGATACATACGATTTCAGAGATAAGACCAACGACCAGATCAGAGGAATTCTGAAAGCGAATATGGGTCAGGAAGTTTGCGGACGATTCACAGGCAAACAATTGGAAGAGTTGAATAAGGATTTTGAAGAATGGACATTTACTTCTACAAAATCATTTCAAAGCGGATTTTTGTTTGCACTAATTGCTGTTTTTGGTTTAACGCTTTTTAGTTGTACTGATCAACAACAGGAAACTGAAATTATCTCATTTCAGGAAACAACAAAAAATATTGTAGACAATATCAATACGAACGTAGGAACAGCATTTGTTGCGGAAGATTCAATTCAGGCAGAACCTATAGTGCCTGAAATCATGCTAGATTATTGGGAATACGAAATTGGAGGTGTTCTGGATTACAATTACCCACAAGTGGTTCAAGAGCCGTTAGAATTAATTGAACCAGAAATTATCCGTGGCTATGCTGGGGGTATTTCTTACACACAAATTTATTCTGATTATGTAGAGAAAATAGTTACTGATGAATACGATGAAAATGGAAATGTAATTCCTAAAGAGTATTCCAGTCTTACATTCCCGAACCCAACAAGTTCGACTTCTACATTGGAAATCAAGGCTCCCAAAAAAGGAGATTTCAAAATTGACTTGTACGATTTAAACGGAAAATTCATCCAGAGTATTTATGAAGGCGAAATTGAACGAGGGATTTTCCGTCAGGAATATGATATGACGGATTTACCAACCGGAATGTATTTGGTAACAATTGTTTCCAGAAAATACAAGGAAACGGTTCGCGTCAGTAAGATCTAAGGCAACGAATTAGTCAATTTTGACGTTTGGTTTATAGTTGAACAATACCATGCAGAAATTAAACATCCCGAATCCATGTAACGAAGACTTCTCAAAGATGACGGTTACGGAACGTGGTGCTTTTTGCGAGAAATGTTCAACAGACACTTACGCTTTCTACAACAAGAGCATTCCTGAGATCAAATCTATCCTGCACCAAAATATGGGAAAGGAAATTTGTGGAAGGTTTGCTCCCGGACAAATGGAAGCCATCAATGCAGAGTTTGAGGCGTGCACATTTCGCTCTAAAAAATCATTTCAGAGTGCCTTTGCCATGACCTTACTTGTTGTATTCGGTTTGGGGCTTTTCAGTTGTCAGGATAAGCAACAGGAAACGGATATCATTCAATTTCAGAAAGCCACTACCGAAATTGTTTCGGCATTTGAAAAAGGAATTGATCTCGGCGATGCGGGGAAAGGCTTGAGCAAAGAACCATTGTATCCTCAATTTAATCTTCCAGTACTCTGGAATTGGGATTTTGATTATTTGCCTTTCTGCCATAGTGTTAACAGTTGGCCTATGATGTCGGGTGGTGTTATTTATGTTCCAAGCAATTTTCAACCTTGGTTCGACAATAATCAATTGATTACTAGCTATACTCATTTTAACGATTCTACTAAAGTAGATTCAGTAATGATAAATCCTGTTTCTGATTCAGTAATTGTAGAAACAGCATTGAATCCAGAAGCATTTTCTGTTCTTGCATTTCCAAATCCAACTTCAGGAATGACAACTATAGAATACCGAAATCTGGAAAAAGCACGTTACAAAATAGATGTTTACGACTTGAATGGAAAACATTATCAAGACGTTTATTCTGGCAAAATTGATGAGGAAATTTTCAGAAAAGAGATAGACCTAAGCGAGCTTCCTGTTGGAACTTACCTCGTTGTTATTGCTGCAAGAAATTTTAAAGAAACGGTTCGAGTAATCAAAAACTAGCGTAAACGATTCAATGAATCAATCAGTTTTTTGTCCTTGTTTACACCTCTCAATCCAAGTAGAATAAACACAATAGATGCTACAAAACAGTAGTAAGCAACTTGTGGTATCACTCCATGATTTTGAAGATTTCCAGATTCATTGCTTAAAAATTGAATTCCCGTGTAGTAAATCCAGGCACTTGCAAAAACCACCAATGCAGCACTTACTCTAGCCATCAATGCTTGTTTTTTTCTATCCTTAAAGAGGAAAATACTCAACAAAACACCCAAAGCTGGAATCAAGGAATAGATCCAAAGTAAACTTGGCTGTTTATCCACTCCATTCAATTTTACAGAAAATGCACTGATCTCAAAATTCAGAGCCCCCAATTCGTCAGCTTTTACGATATAAAGTGACAAGCCAAAAAGTGGAAGAATAATTAGCACTAAAGCAACAAAGAAATATACGGTTTGAATGCGTTGAATCATGATTGTTTTTGTTTGTAAAGTTAATTCACTAAAAGCAATTTGATAGCTTAATACTTATAAAATTGTACGTACTGATTTTTAACACCAACATTTCCAAGTCCCTGGTCGAACTTAACGGCAACGGAATCAATGGAACTCCATTTAGCATTTAGGTTCAGAAAAAGTTGGATGTTTGCAAAATCATCTTGTTCCGGAATTCTGCTTCCAAATTGAATTGATTTTTCTTCCACCATTTTTCCTTTTCTATAGGCTGATAAATACAAAACAGGACTAGTAAAGTGATCATAAATACGAATATCTGTATGAAACTCCAATCCAACATGTGCGTTATCGACGTTCAGTTGATTGGTTTTAAGTGTCAATTGCGGATCATCGTTCTTATCGTCTTTATTCAGTTCAAGTATATTGTTCTTTACTGAATTTTGCTGTCCATCACGAAGATAATATCTGGACTTCAAATTCATTCTGGACTCAGGCGCATCATCGAATTCTAAGATCATGAACCACATGAAGCGATGATCGGTTTGTAAAAACGCCCGCCAGAAATTTTCTTTTGAGATCGTGTCATAGTGCAGGATGTTGTAGCGCATTTGATAATCAAAGACTTGATAAAACCACATACTGACGACTACAAAACACACTAAAATGGGTTTCAGCCAACTAGCAGCAATCTGAAAAAATATACCGATAACCAAAAAGAAAATAGACATTACATCTATATAAGATCTTGCTCCAAGTCCTCCACCAAACCACCACATGTACCAAGCTCCTGTACTATACGTCAGAATAGCGAAAATTAAAGCAGCTCCCCAAAACAATCTGCGTTCCTTGAAAAAACAAAAGACCAACCCAGGCAATAACAAAATAAGAACAGGGGTGTAAATGAAAAGCCCTTTTTTGTAGCTAAACAGTACTTCAAACAAAAAAGGATGTTTCCAGTTGGTAAACGATTCTGTAGTGTAAGTAGAAAGCTTCCATTCGCCAGTTTGCAGGTAAACATTCCAACAAATGAACAATACAAAACCTATAATACAGCACAAACCGATAAATAGTTGTTTTCGTTTTTGGAGCACCAATTCCTTCAACACAAACAAAAAATTCTTCGTTGATTGAAAGAAGAAAGGAATTGCAAAAAGAATAAACAGGTTGGTTGGACGAATGGAGAACGCAAGTCCGAAGGCGATACACATCCAATAAAAATGCTTAGCCTTTCCGGTAACCGACCAGCGTTTAGCATAAACCAAAACCCAGGTGTTTAATGCAAAAGAAAATACATGTGAAAATGGAATCTCAACCGTTGTGTAATAGCAAATATTTGTTCCGAACAATGCTGCAGAAACCAATAAATACGAAATGGCAGGAGAAACATTATATAGCCTGAGCAGTTTAAAAAGTCCCAAACCACCAAATAGACTAAAACAAATGATACCAATATTCACCCAAAACAGAAAAGGCCAGCTATAACCATCATTCGGTTGATCAATGCAACTTGCATGAATTTGCGCTATGAAATAGAATGGTGTTAAGCAAATCGAAGTTCCCGGATAAAACTTGTTGTAGCAATAGTTAGTTGAAATTTCGCGATTTACCGGCTGAACAAAATCAACAAATCTCGCATTCGGGTATTTATTCGATATGGAATCCCGAAACTCGAAGTGTTTTGTATGGTAAGTAAACCACTGCGGCAAATAAGCGTAATAGCCCGAGCCATCAGATGCAATAGGATGCGTAAATCCAGCATCTGCATTTGTCCAACCAAAGTTTCTATCTGATCGGGAAAATAAAATGGCAAAGGCAAGGACAAAGAAAATGATCTTAAATCCAACTGACTTGACTACTTTATCAAAAATCTTTACGACTTGCATGAATCAGATAATAATCCAGAATGACCATTGCAGCCATAGCTTCAACGATTGGAACTGCTCTGGGAACAACACATGGATCATGACGGCCTTCACCTTTAAACTCAACCACATTTCCATCTTTATCAATCGTTTCCTGATCAATCATAATGGTTGCAACCGGTTTAAAAGCAACTCTGAAATCAATGGGCATTCCGTTAGAAATTCCGCCTTGAATTCCACCTGAATTATTGGTTTTTGTTGTTTTATCAGCGTTGAAGATATCGTTGTGTTCAGAACCTCTTAAGCTTACGCCATCAAATCCGGAACCGATAGAAAATGCTTTCACGGCATTGATCGAAAGCATTGCTTTTCCTAATTCAGCATGCAACTTATCGAAAACAGGCTCACCCAATCCGGAAGGAACACCTGTAATCACACAGCGAACACAGCCACCAATGGTGTCACCATCTTTTCGAACTGAACGAATTTCATCTTCCATCACTTGAGCCATGCTTGTATCAGGAACACGCACAGGATTTGCTTCACGAACCTCTCTAAGGCTTTTATTCCATTCTCCAGACCAGCGAATTGCGCCAACCTGATCTACAAAAGCATCAATCTCAATTCCTTTTTGCTTTAGGATTTGCTTTGCCAAAGCTCCGGCAACAACTCTACAAACCGTTTCACGCGCACTTGTTCTTCCTCCTCCCCTAGGATCACGAATTCCATATTTTTCAGAATACGTAAAATCGGCGTGTGAAGGACGAAAAACTTCTTTCAATCTATCGTAATCTTGTGAGCGCTGTTGTTCGTTTCTAATGATAAAACCAATGGAAGTTCCAGTTGTTTTTCCATCATAAATTCCTGACAAAAATTCTACTTTATCGCCTTCTTTTCGTTGGGTAACAATTGCAGACTGGCCAGGTTTACGTCGATCCAATTCGTGCTGAATCTGATCCATATCTACCAAAAAACCAGCAGGAAAACCATCTATCACTCCACCAAGAGCTATGCCGTGTGATTCTCCAAAAGTACTTAGTTTGAATAGGGTTCCGAATGTAGATCCTGCCATTGCATTTGTTTTGAGTTACGAATTTAAAAAGAATACCTGTTTAAGAACGAAGTTATTTATTTCCAAAATGAATAGGGCAATTTCAAAATGAAAAAATCCTTATAAAATGGAACTTTGAGTTATCAAATTACGCATCTTCCCTATCCCTCTGTCTACAGGACAAAGCGGTGGATTTACATTTTTTACAGTTTTGTTGGCATTTTCTTTGAACCTATGATTCCAACAAAAAAAATAGAAATCATGAAAACGCAAAAAAAATATAGTTTGACTATAGAAAAAGGACAGTTAGCAACAGCTTATCAGTCAATATGCGTAAATATTGATGGATTGCAATCTTTAACCTTAGCTGTAAGAAACGGATTAATTCTAGTTCTTTTTCTTGTAATTGGTTTAGCTGCTTCAGCAAAGCCAAAGTACTTCGGGCCTAGTTTCGGGTACCACCATCACCATTACGTGTATTATCCAAAACAAAATTTCTACTATGATCCATATGTGGGTACATATGTTGTTTATGAAAGAGGTGTTTGGGTAAGGCAACTTACACCGCCTCGCTTGTTACTGAATATCAATATCAATGTCTTACCACACGTTGATGTATATGAGGATACGTATTATCCTTATTATTTCAATCACGAGCACAGACACAAATACCGTTTGATCTATTTAGTTGCGCCGAGTACAACATTCTATGTATTCCGTATGCCACGTAGATATGACTTTACGATTACACCGTATACGTTTTATCATAGCAGACCGCCACGACATATTGTTTACTATAATCCGAACTATTATTGTCACCGCGATAAATACCCTCGTGAGCATCACGGTAATGGGCATGCATATGGTCATTACAAACACAGACCGTATTACGCTTACAACGGACCGCACCATCCACATCATGGACACGGATATCCAGGATATGGTGGAAAACCGCATCACAACAATAATGGAGGACCTGGATTCGGTGGCTTAGGAAGACCACAGAAAGGAAAATCTAATGGAAACGGGAATCATCCTGCTCCTTTTGGGACCATTCCTCACGGTAAAAATGCTGGTCAAAATAAAAAAGGAAACGATAACAGACCGTTTGGAACCATTCCTCAAGGAAATAGCAAAGGTAAAAAGGCTGAACCGATGAACAATGGACGTCCACTTAGTCATCCTTCTAATCCAAAAGGTAATGGCGGAAACGGTAAAGGTGGTGGAAAAAAGGGATTCTCTGAGCCTAAAAATGAGCAACCAAATAATGGAAACGGTGGTTTTCAGAAACCGGGAGGTAACAAAGAGCGAAATATGCAGCAGCCGAACAACAATGCTCCACAGCAAAGCAGAGAAGCTCCGCAACAGAGAGGATCTCGACCTGCAAACAATCCAAATGCGCAGCGTCAGGAAAGAAATATTCAATATTCACAGCGATCAATGCCGAATGAAAATCGTGGAGGTGGAAACCAACAACGAGAGCAGAAAGGCGGAAAAGGTCGTGGAAAAGGATAACTTCGATATCTTCCGCCGCGGCGGACTCGATAACCGAAGCTCAGTAACAGGAGAGAATAATATTAAGGAGTGAGCAGGAGAGTAAAAAATGATAAGAGGGTGCTAGATTCTTGCACTTTTACTCACTCAAAACATTTGCTGCTACCAGTAGAGAACGAAAGCGGAGGTCATGTTGGTGGCGTCCGTTTTCACTTTCGTCTCGACTCCGCTCGACGACCGCATAAGACTGCGCTTAGTGAAATCTATACTATAAAGGACATCGAGCGTAGCCGAGATGCCCTTATACTAGTTACAAATTGTTTCTTCCGTAACTTTCAAAATCTCTCTTACTTCTTCCAAAGTTGGAGCTTCAGCATACGTTCTTAAAACAGGCTCTGTTCCGGATGCACGAATCATCAACCAACGGTTTTCATCAAAGAAGAATTTCCAACCGTCAATGGTTCCAACTTCCTGAACATTGTATTTTCCAAATGATTTGTATGCGTTGTTGGTACAATTCGCTACAATCTTTTGTTTCAATTCTTCTGTGATATGTAAATCGTTTCGTTCGAATTTGAATCCGCCAACGATAGCGTAAACTTCATCAATCAATTGATCAAGTGTTTTACCTGATTTCGCCATGAATTCCCAGATGATCAATCCCATCCAAATTCCATCGCGTTCAGGAATATGTCCTTTAACGGCAATTCCACCAGATTCTTCTCCACCGATCAATACATCTTCTTCAACCATAATTCCAGCAATGTACTTGAATCCGATTTTCACCACTTCTGCATCCAGTCCGTAATGTTTCGCCATAACAGCAACACGCGGTGTTGTACTAAAAGCTGTAACAACTTTTCCGGTCATGTGTTTGTATTTCACCAGGTAATGCATCAACAACAAAATAATGTGGTGAGAATCTACAAACTCTCCTTTTCCGTTGTATAATCCAATTCTATCGGCATCACCATCTGTTGCCAACGCGCAATGGACATTTCCTTTTGCTTTGATCAGTTCTTCCAATTCCACCAAATTCTTTTGAATCGGCTCTGGTGCTTGACCTCTGAACGTAGGATTGTGATCACAATGCAATAACTCAACATTCGGTAAAATTCTTCGAATCACATTTTGTCCAGCCCCGTACATTGCATCATAAATCAAATTCAAGCCTGAATTGCGAATAGCTTCCAAATCAAAATTGGCTTCAACATGCTTCACATAGCGTGTTTCGAAATCGACGTATTCCAAAAGTGAACCTTCAAAAGTTGAAATATCCACTTTCGCATAGTCAAAAGGAACTGTATCTGGAATAATATCTTCAATCTCCTGAACTTTGTCTGGAGTTAAAGGTCCACCGTAATGGGCTTTCAATTTAAATCCGTTATAAGAAGGAGGATTATGACTTGCGGTAAGAATGACTCCCAAACCACAATTCATTTGAAATGCCGCTAAGGAAATCATTGGAGTTGATACGAAACCTTTCGACATTTTCACTCGAATTCCTTCGTGCAACAACACTTTTGCAACTGTATCAGCAAACCATTCACCGGCAAAACGACAATCGTGACCAAGTGCAACTTGTTGCTCTAACCCAGATGTTTTAAGCCATTTAGCAGTTGCATAAGCAACACGCGCAACATTTTCTACTGTAAATTCCTCTGCAATGATTGCTCTCCAGCCATCTGTACCAAACTTAATTTTTGTAGCCACAATTTCAATTTTGAGAGCCAAAGATAAGAAAAAGCGAAGCTTTTGATATAAAGCGAACGTTAGTAAAGCTTTTTTTTAGCACCATTTTTCTACTAAATCGTTTCACTATTCCTTTGTCCAAATTCTTGTATTCAGGTTCAAATCTTCTACAACACCTGACATCAACTCAATAAGATTCATCAAAAGTTGTACATCTTCTGTTTTCAAACAGGGACTGAAGATTCGTGGCTCGAACAAGTTTTTTGTAAATGTATAAGCGATGTACACGTTACTATTTTTAAACGAAAGGCAAATTGCGCTGTTCGTTTTCTCATTCAATTCCAGAATTCTTTGCATCAAGGAAGGGGAAAGAATGTATCTGCATTCTTGTTCGTCAGTAGAATAGATGGCGAATTGTTTTTCGAAGGCTGGATCATCCATCCGGATCAATTCTCCCTTTCTATCCGAGTTCCAGGATTGGAATTTACGTCCGAGCTTTCCAAGCGCTTTCTCCATTTTGTCCTGATCAACGATGGTTTCACCTTCAAAATGCTTATTGAAATCACCCACAAAGAACAATCCTTGAAATATCGTATGCCATG
>CAMLHZ010000001.1 GCA_946480085.1 uncultured Flavobacteriales bacterium | reverse complement strand
TCTCGCTTGACGCAATTTGCCATTGCTCGCTCGGTCTTCAAAAGCCGACGCTTTTCTCTCGCTTGACGCAATTTGCCATTGCTCGCTCGGTCTTCAAAAGCCGACGCTTTTTCTTATATTTGGAGCCTAAAATTCGTTCATGCGATTAAAAGGAAAAAAGGTATTGGTAACTGGAGCTGATGGATTCATTGGTTCGCATTTGGTAGAACAACTAATTCAGGAAGGAGCTCAGGTTCGTGCTTTCTGTTATTATAACAGTTTCAATAGCTGGGGTTGGCTGGATAGTTTTCCGAAAGAACTTCTTCAACAAATTGAAGTATTTACCGGAGATGTTCGTGATCCTAACGGAGTAAGAACTGCAATGAAAGGAATTGATATTGTGTATCACCTTGCTGCACTTATCGCCATTCCCTACTCTTACCACTCTCCTGACGCATACGTTGATACGAATGTAAAAGGAACGTTGAACATTGTTCAAGCAGCCAGAGATTTAGGGACTGAACGTGTTTTGGTAACATCTACTTCAGAGGTCTATGGAACTGCCCAGTACGTTCCAATTGATGAAAAACATCCACGTCAGGGACAATCACCTTATTCAGCAACAAAAATTGGAGCCGACTGTATAGCTGAATCGTTCTACAGAAGTTTTGATATGCCCATTACGATTGTTCGCCCATTCAACACTTATGGTCCGCGTCAATCTGCAAGAGCAATTATTCCTACTATCATCACTCAGTTATTGAACGGATACAACGAAATCAACTTAGGGGATTTAACTCCAACACGCGATTTGGTTTTTGCAAAAGACACTGCAAGAGGTTTCGTTGAAATCTCGCTTTGTGACAAACTGAACGGACAGGATGTAAACATTGCAACGCACAATGAAATTTCGATTGGAGATTTAGCCAACGAGTTAATTCGACAAATTAATCTGGGAGCGACAATCAAACAAGAAGAACAACGTTTACGTCCGGAGAATTCTGAAGTTTTCCGTTTGTTTGGAGATAATAGCAAATTGTTCGAATACACAGGATGGAAACCGGAAACTACTTTGGAAGAAGGGCTTCGACAAACGATTGAATGGTTCAAGCAACCAGAGAATTTGAAGCAGTACAAAGCTGACATTTATAATATTTAATTCATCATATGGATTTCGCAGCTATCGTTGAAACCGTTCGAAATCGCTTCGGGAAAGAAGGATTTATTCCACTTCACGCACCCTATTTTGGAGGAAAGGAAAAGGAATACCTGATTGAGTGTATTGACAGTACGTTTGTTTCATCCGTTGGACCTTTCGTAGACCGTTTCGAAAGAGATATGTGCGAAATTACAGGGGCAAAGCATGCCATTGCAGCTGTAAACGGAACTGCGGCTCTTCACATGGCAATGATCATTGCGGGAGTTGAACAAAACGATGAAGTACTTTCACAAGCACTGACTTTCGTGGCAACGGCAAATGCCATTTCATATATTGGTGCCAAACCCGTTTTTATTGACGTTGATAAAGATACGCTTGGACTCTCTCCAACAGCTGTTCTTCGTTTTCTCGAAAGTGAGACACACCAAAATGATAAAAACGAATGCATCAATACCAAAACAGGAAGAAGAATTAAGGCTTGTGTTCCAATGCACACTTTTGGTTTTCCGATGCGAGTAACCGAACTTCTGGATATATGTGAGAAATACAATATTGTTTTAGTGGAAGATGCCGCTGAATCTTTGGGCTCTTACGTTGGAAACAAACACACGGGCACTATCGGGCATATAGCTGCATTCAGTTTTAACGGGAACAAAACCGTGACTTCTGGCGGCGGTGGTGCAATTGTCACTAATAATGAAGAATGGGCAAAACGCGCAAAATACTTGACAACAACAGCAAAAGTTCCACATGCATGGGATTTCTTTCATGATGAAGTTGGCTACAATTACCGTATGCCGAACATCAATGCTGCGTTGGCTTGCGCTCAATTAGAACAGCTTCCTCAAATCCTAATGAACAAACGAGAAACGGCACAACATTACATCAATGAACTTTCAAAATTCGGTGTAAATGTGGTTTCAGAAAATAAGGGAACAACTGCTAATTACTGGTTAAATACGATTGTCCTGGAGTCGAGAGAAGAGCGTGATGCATTTTTGAAGTTCTCCAATGATTTGGGTGTAATGACAAGACCAATCTGGACATTGATGAACCGTCTACCCGCTTTTGAAAATTGTGAAACGGATGGCTTGGAAAATTCTATTTGGCTGGAAGAACGTGTGGTTAATTTGCCAAGCAGTGTAAATCTAAACACATAGAAACATAGCTTGTCCACATAGACACATAGTTAATTTATAATTGTGTGTTAGCTTAAATTCTAAGATCTTCCTTATTAAAAACTATGTTTCTATGTCCTTACTATGTGACTATGTGTTTAATATCTTTGTAGATTTACAAGAAAGAATTCATGTTCGAAGACAAAATATACATCATTGCAGAAGCTGGGGTAAATCACAACGGCGACATTAATCTTGCGAAAAAACTGATTGATGCTGGAAAAGCTGCTGGTGTTGATTGCGTCAAATTTCAGACATGGAAAACAGAAGCTCTGCTAACAGCCGATGCTCCAAAAGCCAATTACCAGATCGAAAACGATGGTGAAGGTTCTCAGTTCGAAATGCTAAAAAAACTGGAGCTTTCTTATGCCGATTTCAAAGAACTTCAAGCATATTCTAACACGGTTGGGGTTCAATTTCTATCTACTCCCGACGAACAAGAGAGCTTAAATTTTCTGGTTGATGAATTGAATCTTCCGTTGATCAAAGTAGGTTCAGGCGAAATCAATAATCTGCTTTATCTGAAACAAATTGCTCGCAAAAAACGTCCTGTGATTTTGTCGACGGGTATGTGTAATCTGGCTGATGTAGAGAAAGCATATTTGACTTTAATCGAAAATGGAGCTCCGGAAGTTTCCATCTTGCATTGTACATCAGAATATCCGGCACCGTTAGAAACCGTGAATCTGAGAGCGATGGACACCTTGAAAGAAGCATTTCAGGTAACAGTTGGTTATTCGGACCATACAGACGGAATTGCAATTTCCCTTGCAGCTGCAGCTCGCGGAGCAAGAATTATTGAAAAGCATTTCACACTTGATAAAAACATGGAAGGTCCCGACCATAAAGCTTCACTCGATCCAGTCGAATTGAAAGCATTGGTTGATGGCATCCGTGCAATAGAACTTTCCCTTGGTGATGGCATTAAGCGTATTCAGGAAGTGGAAAAAGCAACTCAATTGGTAGTAAAAAAAGGAATTTACGCCAAAGCAAATTTAAAGGCAGGAGAAATCATTACTGAAGAACATTTAGTAGGAAAACGTCCTGTTGCGGAACTCGGAATGGAAGAATACGAATCCATTATCGGGAAACGACTTACGATTGATGTGGAAAAAGATATGGCGATCAGTCGCAAACATATTTCATGGGACTAGAGAAAAAGAAAATCATCGTTTTTACAGGAGCGCGCTCCGAATATGGTTTATTAAAACCGTTAATTCAACTTTTGCTGAAACAAGATCAATTTGAAACAGAATTGGCCGTTGCAGGCGGACATCTAAGCAAAAGCCAAGGCTATACCGTCAACGAAATTGATGCAGATCATTTTCCGATTGCAATCAAAATTGACCACATGGTAGAAACCGAAGACGATTCTGCTGTAAGTATTTCCAATGGACAACTTCAAGTACAATTTGCGCAGTTTCTCTCCAATTACAAACCTGATTTGGTTGTAGTTCTTGGTGACAGATCAGAATTGATCCCTGTTGTTTCATCCTGTCTATTTCAATCCATTCCTGTTGCACATATTTCTGGTGGTGAAGTTACGGAAGGCGCAACCGATAATCAGGTTCGACATGCCGTTTCAAAAATGAGTCACATTCATTTTCCGGCTACGGAAACCTATAGAGCAAATCTTCTGAAAATGGGAGAAGAAGCGTGGAGAATTTGTGTTTCAGGTGAACCGGGACTTGACGAAATACTTTCTACGGAACTTCCGAGTAAAGCGGAGTTTTGTGAGAACTTCGGACTGCCGCTGATCGAACCCTTAGTAATTGCGACCTTTCATAGTGAAACAATTGGTCAAACGATCAACAAGGCATTTCTTACCGAACTCATACACGAACTTTGTAGTCAAACGAATGCTCATTTCTTGTTCACAGCGGCAAATACAGATGTCGGTGGGGCAGAAATCAATGAAACACTTCAGGAAATCAGTGAGCAAAACGAGCGTGTAACTTTCGTTCATAGTTTAGGGCGATTAAATTACTACGCAGCTCAACGGCACAGTGCGTTGATGCTTGGAAATTCATCCAGCGGATTGGTGGAAGCGCATAGTTTTGGTATTCCAGTTATCAACGTGGGTTCCCGACAAGATGGTCGTCTTCGAAATGCAAACGTAATCGATGTTTCTGTAAATATTTTGGAAATTCTTGAAGCTTATTCGAAAGCAATAGAACCAGGATTTAAAGCGAATATTCACAAAATTCCGAACATTTATGGTGATGGTCATGCAAGTCAGCGAATTGTTGATTTTATCGCAAAAATTGATTGGAATAAACTGCTTTTAAAACGTTCCACTTTCTAAATGAACGGAAATAAATATATCGGCGGTGCTTTCGCGGCAGATGATTCAAAGTCATTTCGCACTAACAGTCCGAATAATTTCTTTGAGTCAGAAAAGAATATAATCGGTTTTGAAACGGGCGCAGATGCAATTGCCTGGCTTCTTTCCATGGAGTTGAAAGTGAATAACTATCCTGTTTATTTCCCGAAACATTATTGTGAAGAAACGATTGATCGCATTCTTCTAAAAACGCCCGAGTTAAAAGAGATATTTCGATATTCTTCTGTTTGGGAAATTCAACACGATTCCGCAATCATCATCTGGAATCATTTCAATGGATACATTCCTGTACCTCATGAATTATTGAACGGAAAACACATTGTTTTGGAAGATTGTGTTCAAAGTCTGGAAGCAATTCACAATCAAGTTGGAAAAGCATGTTTTACGAGTTTGCGAAAATGGCTGGAAGTGGATATTGCTGTTGTTATTGGTCCATACGAGCACAACAGCTCCGTAGAAGAATCTGAATACTACCAGTTGAAAAAGGAAGCCGAAGAACTCAAACGTAAATGGAAAATCTCCAACCAGAAAAGCAACGAAAAAACCTTTCTAGACAAATACGCTGAAGCAGAACAAGCGCTTCAAACTTCAGAAATTTCGTTTCATTCAATAGATGAAATCCATCAATACGATTGGAATAAGATATTAGAACAGCGAAGATCAAATGCTAAAATTCTGATTGATTTTCTTCATTCCAACGAAATAAAAGTGGTTGAAACATCCGAATTATTTGTGATGATCCACATCGAGAAAAGAGACGAAATCAGAAAGCAACTAGCTCAAAACGGGATTTTTTGTCCGGTTCATTGGCTCGATTCAGCCGACAAAACCCTGGCGAAAACTTTGTTATCTTTGCCCATCGATCAACGGTACAATTCCGAAGACATGCAACGTATAGTTTCTGCATTAGAAAATGGATTTAAAGTTTCAGGTTTATAATCAAACTTCTATCAAACTTCTCCCCGAGCAAGTTCTGAACTATATTCGTACACTGGATATTTACTATCAACCCGAGTTTTTAGCTTGTGATGCGAAAATGCAAAATGGCGAATACGAAATTGCTGTTTTTGTTTCAAGCGAAAAAATCTGGGTTTATCCGTACATTCTTCTTCCTATTCAAGGAACCAATTATTACGATATCAGTTCGCCGTATGGCTATGCCGGACCCGTTTCGAATACACCTGACATCATGGTTGAAGCGGAGAAATTGTTCATTGAGCACGTTTCAAAACGCAAGAATATTGTAACCGAATTTGTTCGCTATCACCACATTTATAATGAGTATCATTTCTTTCAGGAAAACATCAAGAACGTACTAAACAGAAGAGTCGTTACGCTTCCTACCCTGGACAAAGAAGAAATCTGGATGAAAGAATTTTCCGGAACCAACAGAAATCTGGTTCGAAAACTGGAAAAGGAGGAATATACATGGAGTGTGAACATCTTTAAAAAAGAAGACGTTTCGACTTTCGATGAAGCTTACAGAGCGAACATGATTCATTCTGGTGCTACCGATTTCTATTTCTTTTCACCAGACTTTTATTCGGAAATGATTGATGGACTGGGAGAAAAGTTACTGCTTGCTAAAGTTGAAAAAAACGGCGAGATCTATGCTTCATCTTTATTTTTCGTTTCTGGCGGAATGGTGACATATTACCTCTCAGCTCGAAATCTGAGTCACCCGAAAGTTCCGGCATCCAACCTTTTGCTTTCAAAAATGGCTTTCTGGGCGCAGGAAAATGGAATGAAATTGCTGAATTTCGGTGGCGGACTGAGTTTGGATGAAAACGATTATCTGTTCAAGTTCAAATCCAATTTCGGAAAAGAAATCAAGGATTTCACGATAGGAAAACGCATTCATCAACCGGAAATCTATCAAGAACTTCAGGAAAAATTCATTGCTGAAAAAGGCGAAGAATCTTACCAAAAAGTGAAGCACATTTTACAATTCTACAGATAAAATCCTCAACTTCGCAACTATGATAAACTGCGCAATACATACGCTTCAAGATACTGCAACTATAAAAGATGGTTTGGAACAATTGAACACTGTAAATGGTGAGGCAGTTTTCGTACTTGATTCTAACGAAAAAGTAGTTGGAACGCTAACAGATGGTGACATTCGTCGTGGTTTGATCAACGGTAAAACCATCAACGATTCCATTCGTGAGGTAATGCATACCAATTTCCGTCACATTAAACTGGAGAACTACTCCATTTCTACCATCGATAAGATCAAGGAGCAATTGATTGGAATGCTTCCTGTAATTGATGAAGAAGGAAAATTGGTGAAGTTGCTCGATCTAAAAAAATTGAGAACCGTTCTTCCAGTTGAAGTATTGTTAATGGCCGGCGGACGAGGTGAGCGCTTGAAGCCACTTACAGACGATATTCCAAAACCAATGCTGCAGGTTGGAACAAAACCAATTATCGAGCACAACATTGATCGTTTAGCACTTTATGGTGTGGAAAAACTCCACGTTTCCGTAAAATACAAGGCTGAACAAATCATGGATTATTTCAAAGACGGCAGCGAAAAGGGACTAAACATCAATTATATAAAAGAGGTAGAACCACTTGGAACGCTTGGTGCTATTCGTTTGATAGATCACATTGAAACACCTGCTATTTTGGTGATGAATTCTGATTTGCTTACCAATATCGACTTTGAGGATTTCTACCGTTTGTTTGAAGAAACTGATGCCGATATGATCGTTGCAAGCACGCCTTACAGAGTTGATGTTCCTTACGGTGTTTTGGAAACAGAGGGAAATCAAATTACGTCTTTGAAGGAAAAACCCTCTTACGTTTATTTCTCAAATGCCGGAATTTACCTCATCAAAACATCGCTTTTAGAGCGCGTACCGAAAGGGAAATTCTATAACGCAACAGATTTGATGGACGAATTGATTGCTGAAGGCAAGAAGGTGGTGAACTACCCTATTGTGCATTATTGGCTGGATATTGGGAAACCGGAAGATTTCAAAAAAGCGCAGGAAGACATTAAACACATTCGCTTTTAATGAAACCTGACAGCACAAATACAATTGCTTTGATTCCAGCGCGTGCCGGATCAAAAGGAGTTCCTCAAAAGAATTCAAAACCTTTTGCAGGTGGAAAATCATTGGTTGAACGCGCCATTGAAACCGCTCTAACTTTTCTTCCGAAAAATAAAGTGGTATTAAGTACAGACGACCAGGAACTATTGGTTCAAGGAAATGCTTACGGAATAAAATTGATCAATCGTGAACCACATTTGGCTTCGGATACTGCCGGAATGTTGGAAGTAATGTTAGACGCCATTGACCGACAAGAAAAAACACCGGAATATTTGTTGCTATTGCAACCCACAAGTCCGTTCAGAACGGCAAAACACATTGAGGATGCCTTCGAATTGTTTGAAGCAGGAGATCATGCTGTAGTTGCTGTTAACGAACCAGCCGGACATCCGTTTTATACGTTGTTTCAGGAAGAAAAAGGATACATCAGTAAATTTCAGAAAAACCTCGTTGTACGTCGACAAGATTTACCGCCGATGTACGATGTGAACGGTTTGATATACTTATTCAGAGTTGCTGAATTGCGTAAACACAGCTGGGTGGAATGCGAGAAAATACGTCCGTTGATCGTTCCTAAATGGCAGGCTATTGATATAGACAATCAGGAAGACTGGTGGTTAGCGGAGACGCTTTACGCCGGGATGAACAGATAAGGCGTAAATTTTGACCACATAGGATCATAGGCCACATAGTTTATTGACAGAAAATCACCTATGTTTTCTATGTTCCTATGTGGTTATCTGATTCGGTCTATGATTTACCAGCAATAACAACAAACAAAACGGAACAATTCCGGCCTGAGTTTCTACAAACGACTCAAATAACATGGTAAGGATCATGGTTGCTGCAAACAACACTCCATAAACACTTTTTACCCGAATAGCATTTCTGAAAGTCACGACAAACAACATTACCAAAAGTAAGAATCCGACCAAACCAAGTTGTACAAAAGTGTTCAGAAATTGGTTATGAGAATTCAGGTTCAATTCTGCAGCTCCTGTATTTTTGAGTTGAACATTTTTAGCATGCAGAACGTCTTTCACATCACCCGTTCCAGCACCAGCCAACCAATTATCTTTGATTACCTTAAATGAGGTTGACCACATGATCATTCGTGCGGTATTGCTTTCAACTGAAGGATTGTTTTCGGTTTTAACGGCACTAATTGCCTTTGGAATTTCCTGAAAACGTGAAGCAATTCGTGAATTCGACATCAAAAGAAAAGCAACAAGAAACACAACTCCTGCAACTCCGGTAGCAAGTAATTTCCACCATTTTTTTCGCATTACATATTGAAGAAAAACCGTAAACGTCAAGATCATCCAAATAATGATTCCAGCCTTAGAAATGGTCAGGAATGTAGAACAGCTCAGAATTCCCCAAACCAGAACGAAAGGGAATTTCCACTTTACTTGTCCGGAAAGCAATAAATACAAAATCCATGTAGAAGCCAGAGCGGTATAGGTTGCCCAATAACTTCTGTGAATGAAATGTGAGTACTCCGTTTCAAAGAAATATGCCCAATGATTGTCCTCGGGATAGTATACCGATTTTATTGCCGCATAAATGATCAATCCTTTAACTACAGCTGCCAAAAGGAATGAAACAGTGGTTACAAATCGTTTTGGATTTAAGGAAAATCTTCCAATAGAAACAATTAGCGGAACTGCAACAAACGAAGCTTTCATTCCCACATCAGCCCAACCAAATTTACTATTGACAGACCAGGCCATTCCAACAATGTGGTAGAGAAAAAAAGCAATACTCCACAGAGCTACGGAATTGAAACTGAATAAACGCGCCTTGATCTCTGATGCACTTCTTCGTTGAAACAAACTGAGAATGAATGTAATTCCCAAGATCATTGGAGCAAACTTGAGCCACGTTACGGAAAGCAAAAAGGCAAGAATAATCAGTTTGTCCAACCAATTGGTGTTTTTCCAAAAATCCGAAATTGCTGTTCTCATAATCCAAGTAGTGATTTTCTCCCACGGAGGTGCACGGAAGTACACAGATGAATATTATTCAAATTTATCATTGGATTAACGCACATCAATCTTCCGTGTTCTTCTGTGCCCGTCTGTGGGATATTTATTATTATCTCCATATTTTCCAATTTCCCCAAGGCATTTTTTGAACTCTGGTACTCCAAATCCATGTGAACACAAATTGAAGAAAGAACGCGGTCATAGTTGCAATTGCCGCTCCAGTATATCCATATCTTGGCACCATCCAGGTTGCGAAGAAAAAGTTAATTACTGCCGTGAATATGGATATTACAGCAATGAAATTTGTTTTCTCTTTATAGAAAAAATACACACCTACCATTTTATACATTCCGTTAAATGCAAAACCAAGCGCAATCCATAAAACCAATTCCATTCCTCCCTGGAATTCTTTCCCTAAAAAATGAAAGATCAAAGGAGTGCATAAATAGAATATAAGTGTAATGGCAATGATTGCGATCATGTAAATATAAGTCCACTTTACAATTGTTTCTTTTGTAGCTTCTGCACCAGATTTCAAGCCGTTAAACACATAAGGAACCCAAGCCTGATTAAAGGAATTTTGAAGTAATCCGATGACCTGCCCCACCATAAAACCGACGCTGTAAATACCATTTTCAGACAATCCCATGTATTCCGTGATCACCAATTTATCAGTATACGTAATTGCAACACTACCCAGAACATGAGGGATAAGAGGCGCTCCATAAAAGAACAAATGCTTCACATGTTTCCATTCAAACGACAAGGGTAGAAACTTGTTTTTGATGAGAATTACAAAGGCGATTAACGTTCCAATTCCGTAGGAATAAGAAAGCGCATAAATTGATCCTTCGAACGAAAGATTGAAACCAACGATTAGAACAAGTGCAATTCCCAATTCAACAGCAGTGCGCACTATGCGAAAAATCCCGAACGAAATGGCTTTGTCCTGCATACGCCAAATGGAAAGCAGTACTTCAACCACGTTTTGATAAAGCGCATAAATGGCTGTCATAATTACAAAAGAAGCTGGGACACCAGTTCCTGCAACAATCTGATCTGCGAAAACAATTGCGGCCAGTGTGAAAACGCCTGTCAGCACCAACATGGCAATCATTCCGGAAGAAATGTATGAACCAATTTCGTTGTTTCTGTTCACGTAGACCACTTGCAGTGAAGTCATCAAATTCAAACTAATGAAGGGAATCAGTAATTCTATCAGAAGCTTAAAGTTGGTCAGGATTCCGTAATCTTCAGTTGAAAGATAATTGGTTAATAACGGGAGAAGTAAAAACGGGATTGATGCGTTTATCACATTTGCTATGGTATAAATACCAAGCGATTGAACCATCTTACTTTTTAGCAGCTTCATCCAGCACTTCGTCTAAATATTCCGAGATCTTTGAGAGATAATCGGAAGAAATGTTTAACCTGTTGGAATCAGCAATCTCATCTGCACTTACCAATTTCAAATTATTGCAAGCGTCAAAGAAGGATTCAACAGAGGCACAAAAATAAGCATTCGGATTTGAAGACAGGAAAAGCCCCAAATACGTAGTTGCTGCATTTTCAAAATCGTACAAGAAGGTTGGTTTTCCTATGGAAATGGACTCGATAGCGGTAGTTGAAAAAATGGTCATATGGGCATCCGTTTTCCCAATTGCTTCGTAAACCGAGCTTTCAGAAAAAGTGAAATTATCCGGAAAATCATATTGCTTTCTGTATACCGATTCAGGAGTACGTCTTGGCTGAATAATCCAATTGAACTTTCCAGGTTCCTGTTGATCTATTTTTAAAACAAAATCAAGTAATGCTGTACTCCATTCAGAATCTTGAAGTGACACCAGAATTGATATGACCGGAACTTGATTCAAAACTGCCGTTCTTTTATAATAATCCAAAATGTATCGTCCAACTGGAACCGAGCGCTTAATTGGAATCACTGTTTGTTTCTCAAAAAATTGTTGATCCTGTTCACCAAAAACCAGAATATCATCCGGAAATTGATTTTCATTCAGCGCTTTGTGATAAACGTAGCCGTAGTGTCCATCGCCAATTAAACCGTGCTGCATCTCTACCACTCGAATACCAGCTTCTTTCCAGGCACGGATGTACCCGAAATTGGCATAGGAAACGGTATGAAAAATCACTTTTGGTTTTGGCAGCAACCAAAGCAAAAACTTCATTACCCGGTATTGAGCCAAATACTTCCGAATGATAGAAGAGGTTTCGACTTTTTCGTTAAGAACGGTTTCAATCTCAGTTAGTATCTTTTCTCCCTGGAAATTCACTTTTCTAAGAAAAATACGCATATAGAATTCCTCGAGGAAAACAATCCAGGCACGGGAAACTACTTTTTTCGAAGTCACTTCACTTCTTTTGAAACGCTTAAACAATTGGAGCTCTACAACCAATAATTTTATTGGTCGGGCAATTGCTAAGGGGTCCATCACCTTATCAAGCATTTTTCCTTCGAGCAAAACACGTTCGCTGCTATTGGTAAAAGCCCAGGCATCATATCGCTTGAAGAACGAAAAGAATCCATAAAAAAGTGAGCGGAGCTGTTCTTTAAAAACGGAAGATGTTTTTTCCTGCAGCACTTCATTACCCATCATAACTTTATGGAAAATACGACTTTTGATCCATGGATAAACTTCAAAGTCTTTCCCGAATCGACTTACCTTTATGTCCTCGACAGGTAGTTTTTCAACTTCAACTATTTTGCCTTTTATATCCAAAATCGATGAAATTAATTGGTGAAATGAGCATTGCCATGAAAACAAGATCAATCAGTGAAAATCCCCAGAATATTCCATATTGTAGAAACGAATAGCCCAGCAGCGCAACAAGGACTGCAAAGTTCCTTCGTCGCCACCAAACAATGAGAATGATCAAATATACAGTTGCCAGCACAAAACCGTGTGTTGCAAAGAATACGAAAAAAGAATTATGCGCGTGAATAAGTTCAACCGCTCTTGTTTTGGGATTCAGGGTTCGAAACATTAGCTTGTTCGAGCCGTTTCCAGTGAGAGGATGCTCGCTCAAAAAGTCAACATAATTCAACCAAATCAGCTTTCTTCCGCTAGTATTGATACTCTTGGTTAAACTCAAGAAATTCTTCGACAATCCGGAAGTAGTATCTAATTCACTTGGTTCTTTTAACGGATACGCGTGTTGTTCACTGCACGTTAACGGAATAGTATCCCATGAAAACAGGATGTTATTGTATTCCATTTGTTCGCTCTTACCGCCTCGTGTCATGTTATCTCTCATCCACGGAGTAAGAAACAATATCAACAGGAAAAGTGCCGAAAGCGCCGTATTCTGAAAATGCCTTAGGCGAATTGCTGATCGGAGTTGTTTTCGATATATCCAACACAGTTGTAAAAGTGCGAAGATGAAATAAACCACAGTGATTAAGACAACCGTCCGTCCAAAAGAAAGCAACATTCCAAGAGCTAATCCAGAAAAGATCAGCCAATAGAACAGTCGATTAAATCGTGCCGGAATAATAAAAAGAAAGGCTATAAAAATATGGAGCGCATATACCGAAGAGTTTACTGTAAATCCAAAAACCCTCGAATCATACAATAGATCTTTGGAAACTATTCGTGTTTCTTCTGTGAGCGGGAGAATCAAACTCCGGTCATTCAAAAGATACTGAACAAGCGCAAAACCAGTTTCAATCAACACGAAATAAATGAACAAACGAAAGGTACGAACAGTAAACAAGCACCTGGAGCTAAAAAGTAAAAATGGTATTAAATAAAATGCCGCGTAGTAATCCTTCAAACAAACAATACTACCTCCATTTACAAATTTGTTTATAGCCGCAGCACCAACAAACAAGAGTGAAAGACCGAGATAACGTAGAGATTCTTTAGATTTGAGCAGTTGTTTCGGATTCTTCAAACCCCCTTTCCAAAGCTGGTAGTCGAGAACAATAAGAAGAACTGGAAGCAGAAGAAGCAAATATTCGTTTCCAAAAGTGAAATTGGGAGCAATAAGAATCAGAACCAATAGCATTTCCTTCCACCATTGTCGACCTGCCAAATGAAGTTCTCTGTATTTCTCCGAACTCGATATGGAATCTAGATTCTTATCCATTCACTCTTCCTTTCTTTGCAATCTGCAAGTAAACAAAAAATACTCCAATGAGAACCACCGACATAGCAATTGAATTCCACAGCACAATGTTATACAAGGAAACCAAAGGAAAGATTTCAGGAATGAGAACGAAACTGGATAGTTGAACAACGGCAACCAAAATACCCAGATACAAGGCCTGATTTTGGCGACCATAGATCAAAGGTAATGTTGACATTGGTGACAACATAAAGTTGAAAAAGAGATACGGAACGAGTTGTTCGGCAAACTTACCCGCTACATTCCATTCTTTTCCAAAAATCAACGAAAACAATTCTTCTCCCCAAAAATAAATTCCGGTGAATGGTATGATACAAAACAAAAACAAGGTTTTTAATGTTTTGAGAATCAAAGGTATTGCCGATTGGCCGAAATTACTCATTTCAGAAACGCGATTAAAGAACACCTGACCAATGGCCTGCCCGACAACCGAAAGCGGAATCTTCATGACAAGAAACGCCAAACTGTATTGTCCAAATTCAGATTTATCAAAATAGTGAACAATACTCCAGGCAATCATTGAATCCACACCCAAATCGATAAGTGCGTGAGGTAAATTCATGGTTGGAAAACTCTTATACTCCTTTGCCAGGGCATTCATTCGCTTTTTTTGCGAAACAGATTGATGCTCTTTTTTGAGTGTGAAGAATTCACGAAAGAACACGAGGCTGGAAACCAGTGTTCCAATAAAAGTACCAAGCAATAATCCGAAGGCGCCAAGTCCTAAATAACCAAATGCCAACCTTAATCCGCTTACGCCTAAGGCATTTACTACGCGCTGCTGAGAAATGAGCTTAAATGCCTTTTTTCGAATAGCCCAGTTGGTACCCAAACTAATCCAAACACTTGCATATGCGCTTCCAACCGACATCAGGACAAATATTAAATAGTCTTGCGGTTCAGGTTGAAAAATGGCATAACACATTCCAAATATCAATACAGAAAACAAACAGACAAAGGCAATTCGCAGCGACAACCTGAATAAACCAAAAGCATGATGATCCTGTTTTGCAATGGGTAGCGCAAACTCGTATCTAACAGTTGCAAATGTTGCTATAAAAGGAACAAACCGGGTAAATAACCCTAATTCCCCCATATCATCGGGACTGTATATTCGGGTGATTAACGGATAAATAGCAAAACCTATAATTTGAGCAAGCACGGTGCCCGTCAGTAAAGTTAAAACCGATTTAACAAAATCTGTCTGTTTACTCAATTTCATTTATTCAACTGAAAATCCAGATACGTATCGACGCCTTCTTCAAAGGTATAGAGTGGTTTATATCCAAGGTTTGTTTCAATTGCAGAAATATTTGCTAAAGAGTCACGAATATCACCACTGCGCTCAGGTCCGTATACCAAACTGTGTTTCGGTTCGATATTCAGCTTTAGTAATCCTTGATGTAATGCCTCAATGACATTGTTCAGCGTGCAACTTGCTCCGCACGCAACATTATAAACCTTTCCAAATGCCGATGAATTCTCATTCGTTAAAGATGCCAAATTTGCCAAAACTGCATTTCTTACGAATGTGAAATCACGTGTTTGATTACCATCACCATTCACCACAATTTCACCTCCTGAAAGCATTTTATCCAAGAATCTTGGAATTGCAGCCGCATAAACTCCTTCCGGATTTTGATAAGGTCCAAAAACATTAAAGTAACGCAAGCCTATACACTCCATTCCGTGCAGGCGATGATAAACCTGTGCATACTCTTCATTCAGCTGCTTCGTTACGGCATATGGAGACAGCATATTTCCTTCACCACCTTCTTGTTTCGGAGAATCTAATGAATCGCCATAAACAGAAGAAGAACTTGCGTAAACAAAACGTTTGATTCCAGCTTCCTTAGCTTCATGCAGCATGGTCAAAAATCCAGTTGCGTTTACGTGATGTGTATTTAACGGCAACGCGATTGAACGGGGAACAGAACCAAGAGCTGCCTGATGTGAAATCAAATCCACATTCTTTAGCAAATCCCTATAGTCCGAAGGATTGGTAATATCTCCTTTAACAAAGGAATAATTGGCATGAGCACTTAAGCGATCAACGTTACTTTGTAAGCCGGTACTCAAATCATCAAGAACAGTTACAACAGCACCAATTTCCAATAAAGCTTCTGCCAGATTAGAACCAATAAAGCCAGCCCCACCAGTTACAAGAACCCGCTTTCCCGCCAGTGCGTTTACAAAAGAAGGAAAGGGCTTGTACATTATTTTGCGTAGTTTACAGAACGACGTTCACGAATAACTGTCACCTTCACTTGTCCGGGATAAGTCATTTCGGTTTGAATTTTCTGAGAAATCGCGAAGGACAATTCATCTGCACGAATATCAGTCACTTTTTCACTTTCAACCAAAACGCGTAATTCCCGTCCAGCTTGAATAGCATATGCAGAATTCACTCCCTCGTAAGACAACGCTAAGTTTTCAAGATCTTTGATACGTTTGATGTATGACTCAACCACCTCACGACGTGCTCCTGGTCGTGCTCCTGAAATGGAGTCACAAATTTGAACAATCGGAGAAATCAAAGATGTCATTTCAATTTCATCGTGGTGAGCTCCAATTGCATTGAGAACTTCAGGTTTTTCACCAAATTTCTCAGCAATTTTCATCCCTAGAATAGCGTGAGGCAATTCTGGTTCTTCGTCAGGAACTTTACCAATATCATGAAGTAATCCGGCTCGCTTCGCTACTTTAACATTCAACCCAAGTTCTGCAGCCATAATAGCACAAAGATTGGCTACCTCACGACTGTGTTGCAATAGGTTTTGTCCGTAAGATGAACGGTATTTCATACGACCTACCATACGGATCAGTTCCGGATGTAAACCATGAATTCCTAAATCGATACACGTTCTACGACCCGTTTCAGCGATTTCCTCTTCTAAAGAACGTTTTGTTTTCGCAACAACTTCTTCAATACGAGCTGGGTGAATACGTCCGTCAGAAACCAATTGGTGTAATGCCAAACGAGCAATCTCTCTTCTTACAGGATCGAAACAAGACAGGATAATTGCCTCGGGCGTATCATCAACAATAATTTCCACTCCGGTAGCAGCTTCTAAAGCACGAATATTTCGACCTTCACGACCGATAATTCTACCTTTCACTTCATCAGAATCAATATTGAAAACAGAAACAGCATTTTCAACTGCTTGTTCTGAAGCTACACGTTGAATGGTTTGAATCACGATACGTTTTGCTTCGCGATTGGCATTCAATTTTGCTTCCTCAGTAATTTCCTTGATGTGCACCATTGCTGATGTTCTAGCTTCATCTTTCAATGACTCCATCAACATGTTCTTAGCTTCCTCAACAGACATACCAGTGATCTTGGTTAATTCAGCAACACGTTTCTGGTGCATTTTCTCCAACTCCTGGTAACGTGCTTCATTGGCAGCAAGTTTAGAATCCAACTCTGATTTCAATCGATCTGAATCTTTCTCTTTACGGGAAAGTTCTTCGATTTTTTGATTCATTGTTTTCTCTTTACCTCTAACCTTATCTTCGTTAGATTGCACTCTACGTTCACGCTCTTTAACAGCATCTTCATGCTCTTCTTTCAGTTTTAAAAAACGTTCTTTCGCTTCAAGAATCTTATTCTTTTTAAGCGTCTCAGCGTCTTTTTCAGCGTCTTTAATAACTTGTTCTCTTCGTTTTTTAAGGGCAACAGCTTGAAGGACATAAACTCCTCCTCCTCCTACTGCCAAACCGATTATCGCGGCAATGATTCCAAAATCCATAACATATATATTAACGTGCTTTTGGACAAAGACAAGACAAAAATGAAAGAAAATCGATTAACCTAGAGCATCCAATTCGTCAGCCAGCTTTTTCAAAGCCTGAGCTGTTTCAGTAAAATCTACTGTAGTGGTCGCAGTACTAGCTGGGGTGGCACTTTTGCTACCTTTTGTTGACAACTGAAGAGCTGTCATTGCCAATAAGTCCTGCATATCGCGAACAGCAAAGTTATCCTGCAATTGTTTTATTGCACGATTAATGTCATCTGCTGCTGCCTGAACACGCGGAACTTCCGCTTCTGCAACAGTCAAAGGGTACGTCCTTCCGGCTACAACCACTTTTAATGACACCTTACTCATTCGCTATCTTTAATTGTTGAATGCAAAAATCAATTTCTTTCACCAGCGCATCAACGTCTAACTCATCATTAAACATTGGCTCCTGATCTTGCCTTTCGGACAACTTAGAAGTTAAATCATCATACTCACCTTGCATTCTTTGCAATTCCTGAGCTTGATTCTCAACCACTTCATTGAGACGTGAAACTTCAGTCAATAAAGATCCTGAGCGTTCTCTCTCTGTCACTAACAAAGTATGTAAGTGTTGAGCCTTCGCCTGAATACGATCAATATATTCCTTAAGTTCAGAGGTCATCCAAATAGCTTTTGTACAAAATTAGTAGCTTCCTCCAATTAAACAAGTAATTCAACTTGAATATAAGATTCAGCTTAAAATCAATAGATAAACTTAGCGTAAAACTACGTCAGTTATCTTTTGAATGTCAGGTTACTACTAGAGTTACTGTCGTTTCTCTTTAATGTAATGACATCCTTTTTTATTTGGGTTACCTGCCAATCATCTGCAAGGTATTCTAAACCACCAACCGGTGGAAAACTTAAATACAGAATACAAGGATTTCTATTTAGACCTGTTTCCCAACTTCCGTTTGCTGAAAATCCAGAGCCAAATACTCTAATCCCCCCTTCTTCATCAAATCCAAAAGAATAAGTACTGTAATCTTCTGTAACGGAAACACCTTCAATTGTAAACGAAGTGATTTTCCATGACCCTTCAGGTAATACATGCTTAACACGGCGTGGAGTTGTATGCTTTGAACAAGCACTCGCCAATAGGAAGAGCACTGATAAAGAAGCAAAAATCCAGTTTTTCATAGTTTTAGTTTTAATATTTGTAATACGTAAGTATTAAACAACAGTTTCAGTTCATTTTTAGTTAAACGCGAAAAGTGTTGGAAAATTACAGTTTTTTACGCTTGAGTTGCAGGTCCACCAAAATTCATTGGAGGAAACGACGGTGCATCATTATCAGTGATCACTCCATTTTGCTGCTCATATTTCTGCACATTTTCAATAAGTGCGTGCATTAAACGTTTTGCACTTTGCGGCGACATAATTACACGAGATCTTACTTTCGCTTTGGGCATTCCAGGCATCATTTGAATGAAATCCGTAACAAATTCAGCTTGAGAATGTGTTATGATGGCAAGGTTTGAATAAACGCCTTCTGCTAATTCTTCAGAAAGCTCTATATTTATTTGGTTTTCATTTTTTTCCATAGATGCGAAGATAATTTTTTTTAGTTCAGGTTCATATTTTAAACGCAATTAGTAGCACTTGGTTTTCCGTAAAACCATTTCATCAATCACAAATTTAAGAGTTTAACAAAATACTTTGCTCAAGTTTCAACTTTCACAGTTCTTATTTTTTTTCTTATCTTCCCTCCCTCAAAGATCCAGTTATCCAGCATGTTAAATAATTGCCGAGCTACTATTCTTCTCTTATTCACGTTGGTTATTCTAACGTCAACGAGCACTTTTTCGCAAACTGGCAAAAAACAATACCAGAATGCAGTTCGTCTTCAGCGCGTGAATACTGATTCGGCTCTAATGTTTATTGATTCCGCTTACAACATTGTTCAGCACTCGAAGAATATTCAATGGAAGGCGCAGGTAACTCTTGCTAAAGCACGAATTCATTTATTTCGTGGAGAACTTGACCTTGCCCTCGAACAAGGACTGCAGGCGCATAAACACTATTTCCAAATTAAGAATGAGGCGGGAATAACCCAGGCTAATCTTCTTTTGAGTCAGGCATACAGTGTTACCAAAGAATTCAAAAAATCTGAAAACTGTATTAAGCAGGTTGAACGTTACGCAAACAGTCACCATAACAAGCACTTAAAAATTGAAGTTATCAATGGTCGTGGAAACAATTGTTTTCAATCGGGAGAAAATGAAAAAGCGCTTCAATTTTATCGCGAAGCAGAAGACAAAGTAAAGACGGTCAATGACGCTTATCTCGAGGCAAAGATTCAAAATAACATTGCGAATATTTTGGTAAACACTGGAAAAACTAAAGAAGCTTTACCCATTTATAAACGTGCGCTTAAACAATATAGGAAGCTAAATCATCCGTTAGACGAATTACTGGTGTTATACAATATTGGCAGACAATTCAGAGCGGCAAATATGCTTGATTCCTCTTTGTACTACTGCAATTTATGCTTAGAACTAGGCCAAAAAGTACATAGCTTAGAAGACATTACTTATGCGTATTCTGCGTTTGAGGTGACATATACCTTAAAGGGGGATTACAAAACAGCGCTGAAGTACAATGAATTGTTTCACGTTTCTAAAGACAGTTTAGATACTTACGCTAACAACGCCTTGATTACCCGATTGGAAACGGATTACGAATTGCGGATCAACAATGAGATCATTGACGAACAGAAAAGAAGATTGCTGCGGAGTAAACGAAAAACCACAGTTATGTTTATCGCTCTTTCCGTTACTCTGATTTTGATTGTACTTGGAATCTTCTATTACAGAAAATCGCGAAAGCTGAATAAAGCCCTGAAGAAATCGAATTCTGAAATTCTGGAACAAAACAAAACCATTGATAAGGCACTTTACGAAAAAGAAATTCTTTTAAAAGAGGTTCATCATCGTGTGAAAAACAGTTTACAGATCATTTCAAGTTTGTTGAATCTGCAGGAGTCTCAATTAACAGATGAAACTGCCATTGAAGCGTTAAGAAATAGTAAAACACGTATTCAAACCATTGCGTTGATGCACCAAAGTTTGTATCAAAAGGATGCGGATCTTGGAAAAGTGGATAGTGCAAAATACCTGCATAATATTCTGAATTTACAGTTAGAAGCATTATCGAACAGAACAATCAAGATTGAAACCCAGACCAGTTTCGTTGACCAGCAATTGAGCATTGATCAAGCCGTTCCATTAGGTTTAATCGCCTCGGAAATTATTAGTAATGCCCTGAAGCATGCCTATTGGAATACAGAAACTCCGAAACTGAGCTTTCTCACGAAAGTGGAAAACAATAGAATGGAAATGCATATTTCTGACAACGGAAAAGGATTTGAAAGTGACGATTTCCGTAACCACTCTTCATTAGGATTGGAAATTGTTGAAGCATTAAGTGATCAACTTCACAGCGAGATGAAATGTGTTTCCAATTCTACGGGTACTTCTTTCACGTTTTTATTTTCAATTGAATAAGCTGCTTCTCAGAAATCATCTATTTTTGTGGTGATGGAAGACAAAAAAGCCCTTCGTAGACTAAGCATACTACTAATTGTTTCAATGGTGTTTTGGGGTTTAAGTTGGCCGTCTAACAAAATACTTAAGTCGTTCGGCGATCCCTTTACCCTAGGTTTTATACGTTATGCCCTGGTGATTATTAGCTTGGTTCCGCTTCTGTTATTCATGAAAGTGAAATTCCGAATCAGTAAACTCGGGGTTATATTTGTTGTGATATCAGGACTTCTGATGTCGGTTTACAACTATACGTTCCTGCAAGGCCTAGAGAAAGGAAATTCAGGTGCAGGTGGAATTTTGGTAACTACTTTGAATCCAATCATGGCTTATACCCTTGGTCTTTTACTGGCATGGAGAAAACCAAAGACCAATGAATCTATAGGAATTTTACTGGGAGCCATTGCCGGAGTTGTATTGCTTCAATTGTGGAACAACCTCAATATACTCTCTGATATTGGCAACGCCTTGTTCCTGGCAAGTGCTTTATTGTGGTCGATAATGAGCAAATTCTCTTCAAGGTCAAAAGAATTCGGAAATCCATTGGCATTTACGTGGTGGATGTACGTTGTTACAATCATTGCAATTACTCCGTTCGTTGATTTCAAATCGGTAAACACACTTCTACATACAACAGATTTCCGTTTCTGGGGGAATTTACTCTTTGGAAGTGTAATTGTTACCAGTTTTGCAACAACCATGTATTTCTACGCCACATCGCAAATTGGTGCTGAACGTGCAAGCAGTTTTATTTTCACCGTTCCACTTTGTGCGGGATTATCTGCCTACTTTATTCTTGGTGAAGAATTGAAATGGTATACCATTGTTGGCGGTTGTTTGGGAATTGCGGCTGTTTATGTGCTTAATAGAAAACCTAAGAACGTACTTTAGCTTCTTCCGATGTATTGGTCATTTTAACATCTATTGATTGATAAACGATCAACTTGCAAAAACATTCTTCAAAGACATGAACATGAAACACGTTATCATTTTGCTTTTCCTCTTACCATTATGGATTGCTTGTGATCAAATGCCTTTTCGTAATCCAACTACCGAAGAACAAGAAGCACAACACAACTTTGAACAAACCTGTAAGTTTGATAGTATTGGCAAAATGACTCTAGCTGAACAACGATTGAACGATAGTATGGTGGACAAAAAATTTGAATATGCTAAAATTGAACATGTCTATCACTTCTGGCGTTGCAGAGGACAGAATCGTCTTACACATAAAGAGTTTTTCTTTAGATACAAGCGCAAACGTCCAGTACCTTTATCTCTACAAACCAAAAGTGAGGACTATTTGACTGAAATTGCAACACGAGTTTTCAAAAATTATATTTCTAACGAGGACATAATGAAATACGATGAATTTCAGGTTATTGATGACTTTTTTGGCACCCACAGAACAATTAGTAGAGACAGCATTTTTAGTTTGTGTGGATTCAAAGTAATCAAAGACAGTAAAAACAAGTACAAAAGAACTACTATATAAAAATGAGCCAAACAGCTCAAGAAGCTTAACCTATCTTGCACTTCGGGTTCACCTCTCCTAGCAACCCTTTCAATGCATCAATTGGATCATAACCAGCAATTCGCTTTGTAATAAATGTGAAACTGTAGTATTTACCTTCGGCTCTTCCTGCTATTTCCCAAACCGTTTGGTGGTTAATCTTACTCCAGGTATTGCTCAGTTGAACGATTGATTCAATAGCGTATTTCCCTTTTTCCTTTCGTGATTCAAAGTACAGAAACTGTCTATCGAAATAAAGAATGGGCTTATTTGGAAAGAATAACAGATTCAATCCGAAAAAGAAGGCGCGTTTGCTGAGTTGAATTCGTTTCATTTTGAATAATACAAAAAATCACTTGATTCTGTGTGCAAAGAATCAGTGAATTATCTCTTAGAACTTACTTCGCGCGAAATTACATCTATGTTCCTCTTGGTTAACAGCCAAATTTTATTGAATCAACCTACATGGAAACTTCACAGCTTGACAATCTCCAGTTTTAACATCATGTGATGAACCATTAACTCAAAACCCTGAATTCCATTAAAATGAGTACATTTACTCCAGTGTATTTGCTACTATATTCAATACCCACATGACCCTGCAGCTGATAATTCTGATCTGTGCTTTATTACCCATTGCATCGTTATGGGCTGTAAATCGGGGATTGTTTCGTGAATTATTTCTGGACCTTAGACTTGGAAGGATTCTTCATTATTTTGCGGTTTTTCTTTTCGGTTTTTCACTTCACACCAATGCTCTACCGGACTTAAAACAGGTCGAATCAGAAACCTGGCTGGAAATGGTAAACTTCTTTTTCGCCTTGACATATGCGGCTGTATTCGCCATTGCAACAAACAATGAGGAGGATTTGGAAGTTGATAAAATTTCAAATAAAAACAGGCCGTTGGTAAAAGAAAGTATACCGCTGAACAGTTACCGCTTGATTTCCAGATTGAGTTTAGTTGTTTCCATTTTACTTTCTGCAGCAATCGGACTACATTACTTCTGCACTATTCTCGGCCTTTCAATTGTTTACTATGTCTATTCCTGTAAACCTTTCAAGTTAAAGCGATTCGTTTTTCTGGCCAAGTTGCTCATCGGGATTAACACACTCATTTCTGCCTGCTGCGGTTTTCTTACCGCGAATGGAAAAGTGCAGGAATTTCCAGTATTCTGGATGCTCTTCATTCTTATTCCCATTTCGCTAATGGCAAATTTTGTTGATCTGAAAGATGTGGAAGGTGATCAGCATGCCGGGGTTAAAACCATTCCGGTTTTGTGGGGGATGAAAGCCGCCAAAAATCTTCTGGCAATTTTCATAATCTCTGCCTATGCGATGGTATTTGTTTACTTTCAGACAAACTGGATTTCCCTTTTGCTACTCGGGATGTGCGCAATTCATTTACTTTTACTATTTCGAAAACCGTACAACGAAAAACCGCTTTTCTTACTCCACAACAGTCTTTTTCTCGGACTTATATCGCTCATTATTTTGAAAAACAACTGGTGAAAATAAACGCTACATATTTTCTGGTCGTTTGGGCCACTATCAGTTTGTGCAACTACTCTCTCTATGCTCAAATAAGTGATCAGAGTTTAACGAATTCGGTGTCTAAAGCACGGAAATTCTTAGAAACGCACCAGTATGAAAACGGCACGTTTCAGGATTCAACGAAAGTTCTTTTCAATTTTTGGGAAACGATTCTGGTATGTGACGCATTACTCGACGACGCTCAAAAAAACGACAGCATTATACAGCATGGAGTCAACTGGTTGAAGACCATTGAAAACGCAGACGGAATTATATGTCATAACGCCACTTGTGCTTCGTCATACTGTATTGAAACAAGTTCCGTTTACCTTCAACTATTGCATCGCATAAACCCTGAAACCGATTTCACAAAACAGCTTGCAACAATCGCTCAACTCCAGGAGAAAAACGGTCGTTGGGCTATCGGAAATCCGGATGTAGCTTATGAAGTTTACTTTCCTTCCGTTACCGGATTTGCTGTGAATTTGTTCGAATTGACCAATTACGACCAGTATGACAAAAAAACAGCGTTGGATTATATTGCTCAGCATCAATTGAAAGATGGTTCCTGGGGGCAAACGTGGGAATACTATGATTCACCTGGATATGCCCTTTGGCAATGTGTTCCAGCGCTAAAAAATGACACCATTTACGCTACAGAACTTGGAAAAGCAAAGGCATTCATTCTGGCTACACAACTTGAAAATGGCAGTTGGAATTTCTCCGGAAACGATGTCAACAATCATATTTCGGCAGAATTACACACCGCTTTTATGCTTCAGGTACTGGGAAATGAGACCGATCAAAACTCCAAATCAGCAGTGGAAAAAGGATTGAAATTTCTCATTGCAAGCCAAAAACAAAATGGTTGCTGGGATGGGGGTTTATTTCCAATTCGCAATCAGCGGTACAGAAAGAATGAATACCTGATTGCTACTGCTTTGGCCTATAAAGCACTGTTATTGTATCAACACAATCTCGGTCATGAATAAATTATTGATCGGTATACTCCTATGTTGTTTTTCTTGCGGTATAAAGAAAAAACAGGAAGTTGTTCAATCACTTTCACATACTGCAATCGGCGATCAGGTTTATATCCTGACTGTATTTCCGAATTCTTTCAAAGACACTACAAACGCTACGTTGAGTTTGCTGATCTTGAGTTCTAACGAACAGAACAAACAAAGTTTATTGGCGTATTGTACGCTGCTAAAGCCCAATACCACACGTGCTAATATCTTCGGTTTTTATGCTGATTCTGTAGAAAAGTTAAATCAAACCCGTTTTCCAATTTTATTTGGAACAGCTTTGAATGACAGTCTTGGAGAAGAAGTTCGATGGAGCATTAGAAAACAAAAACTCGAGTTTCATGGAAAAAATTCAAAAAATGAAGTCGATTGGGAACTGAAACACTCCGAAAAAGACGCTTATATTGAGTTAAAAAAAACGAATGACACTGTAGTTAGGGTTTTCGAACCCATACTTACCCTACTAAACGATGAAAGTACGAATGCAGAAAACCAGGAATATGTGGCTTTTCTCAGTATTGTCAGGAATGCAGGTTTTCTCTTTGATCGGACTAAGAATTCGTACTACTGGTTCGATACAAGAACAGAAGACGGCCAGCACTTTAGTCTTTTCGTTGCTCGAGATGATGCCAACAATATTGATGTGCTTTACAACACCTTTCCCTACGAAGGAAAACCTATACTTAACGAGAATGAGATTTATTGGGAAAACGCAAAAAAAATGAAGCAAGCTTCCATTCATTTTTCCGAAGAAACGGGTAAACTCAGATTCTTTCGAATAGAAAACACACAATTAGTAAATAACGAACTCCTGATTGGCAAAGGTGTAATGTATCAATTGTAATCGTATGAAACAGTTCCAGCAGCTTTTTAAGAAAATTGTCGACATTATAGAAGGAAACACCTTGCCTTTAAAGCGTTATTTATTTTTATTCCTTGCCATTCTCAGTGTTCGTTTATGTTTGGAGTTTTTTTCCAATCAACGCTTATTCAGAGCTGAAGATGCAATACACATCGGTCTCTGGTTTACCTTCATCGTTGTTGCGTTTATGATTCAACTGCATTTATTTTCAGGTGAGAAAATGGAGAAAATCGTTCGATTAGTAGTGTGCTGTTTTTCGATTGCACTTACGGCACCTATTATTGACCTCATTGTTTCTCAGGGCAAACTTTCCAAGATGAACTATCTTGCCATTAATTCTTTCTCGGACATCGCCTACTCCTATGTTACGATTGGCGGAGCAAGCTTAAGCAGAGGTGCAACGCTGGGAATAAGGATCGAAATTGTGCTGTTGGTATTTGCAAGTTTCAATTACGTGTATACCAAAACCGGGAATATTTTGAAGGCACTTTTAGGCACTTTCAGTATTTACACCGTACTTTTTCTTTCGGGTGCTATTCCGTTTTTTTTGGGGAAAATCAACGATCTTCTGCACCTGAGTTATGCTCCCGACGATAAGTCATCCATCTATTTGTTGTTTACACTCGATCTGTTCTTCATACTTTTCATTGTATACCGTTTCAAGCGTAAATCCATTTCTTTTAACATCACCTGGCAAGCCTTGGTGCGGCTGATTATAGCAATTGGACTGATTACCTATGGGGCCAGTCTTGCGCTAAAAAATTATCCGATGAACTGGAAGCTTAACCCCACCACGCTATATTACTTCCCGCTGTTAATCGTACTCATTACAACATTATGGATCTATTATCATTTCGGACGGAATAACCAATTCAACAGCAACCATTTCGGTTTGCAAAACGGCCTCTTTCTGGTTATTCTGAGTACAAGTGCCTGTATTTCTTTTTATACATGCTTTGCTGCACTCATAGTTTGGGGATTACTGTTTGTGCTCTACGAAAAACCCTTACGTTTTAAGCAAATTCCGGTGTTGTCAGCTCTTTTTCAAGCTACGGTTTCTGTAGGCTTGTTATTTCTTGGATACTTAACCTTCGGTGCACCGCTTATTGGATTTCCAACTTTACAACTATTTTTAGTGTTATTCATCTCGTTTTCAATACATTTGATTGTCGAATATTTACCTGGGCGAAAAAAAAATAATTTTAAACTATGAAACTAATACTACACTTCAGGCTTCAATTACTTCTTCTCTTTTTTGTAATTCCGACATTCCAGTCTTTTGGTCAAACCACTATTTGGTCAGATAATTTCAATAATGGTTGTGCTTCTAATTGTATCGCTAGTACATGGAATGGCTGGACTATTCTCGACAATGACGGTGGAACAACTGGTGGCTCTCCGAACAATTGGTTCATTAGTTGTGCGGAAGAAGGAATTGCGCCTCCCGGTTGTGGATCGAGTTGTATAGGTGATGCTAGTTTACACATTGGTGCCGATCCGGGTTCGGGAGGCGATATGGGAGCCAGTTTCAACGAAACAGGTGTAGTCAATGCAACGTTTAGAACTGCAGTTTCTCCAACCATCAATACTTCGGCTTATCCAGGAACAATTACCCTGACATTCGATTTCATTGCTTATGGAAGTGCTGGTTGTTCAGATGACAGGTTGCAACTTCGATTAAGTACCGACAACGGGGCAACATGGCCTGCAGGATTTCAGTATTGCTTAACAAGCGTTTGTTGCGGATCATGTAATGGTTACAGTCAGGGACAATGGACAACTTATAACTTAGTCTTACCAGCAGCTTTCAGTAGTAATCCTAACGTAAGAATCGGTTTCAACTGGAGAAATAACGGGAACGGATCAGGAACGGATCCATCTGGGGCAGTCGATGATATTCGCATAACCACACCTACAGCATTGTCCGTTGACCTATTAAGCTTCAAAGCTGAAACGAAAGCAGATAATACCGGAACTGAACTGACCTGGAAGGTTGATAACGAAACGGATTTCTCAAGATATGAATTAGAGCGCTCTTTTGACGGAAATACGTTTTCAAAAATTTATACGAAACAGGCGAATTGTACGGGTAACGCTCCTTGCAACTACTCTTACACCGATGTAGGACATAACTCGACTGTTTACTATCGCCTGAAAATGATTAACAACGATGAAGGCTATCGCTACTCTAACATCGTTTCAATTGATCCGGCCACATCTACCTCAAGCAACTACACGCTCATTTCTTGTTTTGCAACAGACAACGAAATTGAAGTAAAAATGAGTTCCAAAAAGAAGTCAAGTGCTAATTTTGTTGTGTACAATATCGCAGGAAATGAAGTGATTTCCCGAAAAGATGTAGCAATAAAAGAAGGTACCAATTCAGTAACAATTGGTGCAGGAAAACTGTCAAAAGGCGTTTACATTCTTAAAATCTATACGAAAGACGATAAGGTGCTGAGTGCGAAAGTGATGATGTAAACAACTTTTCCTTCAACGAAATGTTGGGTTCTTTTCGATACGATCGATTGGGATCCGTGTACATTTTATCGACCTGGTAAAAACAGTAGAAGTTGTCTTTGGTAGGCGTTTCCTAAAAAGAATCTGATTGTGCCCGTGTCGCGAACACCAGGCAAGCAAATAAAAGAAGAAGTGCTATTCCCATTCTTCAGGTGATTTAATCTGAATTGAGATTACATAAAAAATCCCCGCCTGTTACCAAGCGGGGATTCGTATTTTAAAACGTTATTTCTACTTAAGAAATCGTGTCTAATTCTTCTTGGTTTGCAACCAATACTTTGTTGAATCGACGTACACCTGTACCTGCAGGAATCAAGTGACCAACAATTACGTTTTCTTTCAAACCTAATAAGTGATCTTCTTTTCCTGAGATTGCAGCCTCGTTCAATACTTTCGTTGTTTCCTGGAAGGAAGCAGCTGAGATGAACGATTGTGTTTGCAATGACGCACGTGTGATACCTTGAAGCAATGGAGTTGATGTTGCAGGAACTGCATCACGTGACTCTACTAATTGCTTGTCAGCACGCTTCAACTGAGAATTCTCATCACGCAACTTACGAGAAGTAACAATCATTCCAGCTTTCAATTCCGTAGATTCCCCAGCATCAACTACTACTTTCATTCCGTAGATTGCATCGTTCTCTTCCATGAAATCTGCTTTGTGAACAGATTGTCCTTCCAAGAAACGTGTATCTCCAGCATCAATAATCTCTACTTTCAACATCATCTGACGAACGATAACCTCGAAGTGTTTGTCGTTAATCTTCACCCCTTGTAAACGGTAAACCTCCTGGATCTCATTTACAATGTACTCTTGTACTTTTGTAGGTCCTTGAATGTTCAAGATATCGTTTGGTGTTGTTGCTCCATCGGATAATGGTTGACCAGCACGAACGAAGTCATTTTCCTGTACAAGGATATGTTTAGAAAGTGGAACTAAATATTTGCGAACATCACCAGCTTTAGATGTTACCTGAACCTCACGGTTACCACGCTTAATTTTACCAAACTCAACGATTCCGTCGATTTCAGAAACTACAGCAGGGTTCGATGGGTTACGTGCTTCGAATAATTCGGTTACACGTGGAAGACCTCCTGTGATATCCCCTGTTTTACCAGCGACACGTGGAATCTTCACCAAAATAACTCCTAATTCAGCTTTATCACCTTCGTTTACAGAGATATGTGAATCAACTGGAATGTTGTACTCACGTAACACCTCTTTCGTCTTAGGATCGATGATGTGAATTGCAGGGTTTTTCTTTTTATCGCGAGATTCAATAATTACTTTTTCAGTAAATCCTGTTTGCTCATCGACTTCTTCACGGTAAGTAATACCATCAATAATATTCTCAAATACAACTTTACCAGAAACCTCTGAAATGATTACCGCATTGTACGGGTCCCACTTACAAATAACGTCACCTTTTTTCACTGTTGTATTCGCATCGATCATCATCTCAGCTCCGTAAGGAATGTTTGATGTCATCAATGTAACTCCAGTCTTAGGATCAGATATTTTCAATTCAGCAGAACGACCTACAACAATAATTTTCTCAGTTCCATCAGCAGCTTTACGAGAAATTGTACGTAACTCATCGATTTCCAATTTACCAGAAGATTTTGCCTTCAAATCCGATACATCCGCAATGTTAGAAGCGGTACCCCCAACGTGGAATGTACGAAGTGTAAGCTGTGTACCCGGCTCACCAATTGACTGAGCTGCGATAACACCTACTGCATCACCATCCTGAGCGATACGGTGAGTTGCAAGGTTACGTCCGTAACACTTAGAACAAACACCACGACGCATCTCACAAGTTAATACTGAACGAATTTCAACTTCATCAATACCAGCTTTTTCGATAGCCTCAGCAACATTTTCAGAGATCAATTCACCTGCAGCAACAATTAAATTTTCTGTTTCAGGCTCATAAACATCATGAACAGAAGTACGTCCTAAAATACGATCGTACAATGGTTCAACGATATCATCATTTTTCTTCAATGAAGTTGCAACTAAACCTCTCAATGTTCCACAATCCTCGATGTTGATAACAACATCTTGTGCAACGTCAACCAAACGACGAGTAAGGTAACCCGCATCCGCCGTTTTCAATGCTGTATCGGCCAAACCTTTACGCGCACCGTGAGTAGAGATAAAGTACTCCAAAATCGAAAGACCTTCTTTAAAGTTGGAAAGGATCGGGTTCTCGATAATTTCCTGTGCAGAAGCTCCAGATTTTTGCGGTTTCGCCATCAATCCACGCATTCCGGAAAGCTGACGAATCTGCTCTTTGGATCCACGTGCACCAGAGTCGAACATCATGTAAATAGAGTTGAATCCTTGATCGTCGTTTTTCAACTGTTCCATCAAAGTATTCGTCAAACGAGAGTTTGTATGCGTCCAAATATCAATGATTTGGTTGTAACGCTCGTTATTTGTAATAAGACCCATATTGTAATTGGCCATTACCTCTTTTACTTCGTTCTCTGCTTTCGCAACAAGAATTTCTTTTTCTTTAGGAATGATAATGTGATCCAAGTTGAAAGACAAACCTCCACGGAACGCCATTCCATATCCTAATTCTTTGATATCATCCAGGAACTTAGCTGTTTTAGCTGTTCCACAAATCTTCAATACGTGACCAATAATATCGCGAAGCGCTTTCTTAGTCAATACGTCATTGATAAATCCTACCTCACGTGGAACAACTTCGTTGAACAACACACGACCACATGTGGTATCAATCATCATCAACGTTGGAACTCCTTCTGCATTCAAATCATAAGACTTCACTTTGATTGGTGCATGAAGATCTAATCTACCTTCGTTGTTAGCGATAATTACCTCTTGTGGAGAGTAGAAAATACTTCCTTCACCCTGAACTTTATGTTCTGGTGTAGATGTACGCATTTTCGTGATGTAGTATAGACCCAAGACCATATCCTGAGAAGGTACCGCAATCGGTGCTCCATTCGCAGGGTTCAGGATATTGTGTGATGCTAACATCAATAATTGAGCTTCCAAAATTGCAGCGTTACCTAATGGTAAGTGAACCGCCATCTGGTCACCATCGAAATCGGCGTTGAATGCTGTTGTTACCAACGGGTGCAAACGAATCGCTTTTCCTTCGATCAATTTAGGCTGGAATGCCTGAATACCTAAACGGTGAAGCGTAGGAGCACGGTTTAATAGTACCGGGTGTCCTTTCAATACGTTTTCTAAGATATCCCAAACAACCGGCTCTTTGCGGTCAACGATTTTCTTCGCTGATTTAACCGTTTTCACGATTCCGCGCTCAATCATTTTACGGATGATAAACGGTTTGTAAAGCTCTGCAGCCATATCTTTCGGTAAACCACACTCGTGTAATTTCAAGTCTGGTCCAACAACGATTACTGAACGCGCAGAGTAGTCAACACGCTTACCAAGTAAGTTTTGACGGAAACGTCCTTGTTTACCTTTCAATGAATCAGAAAGGGATTTCAACGGACGATTTGATTCTGTTTTAACGGCAGAAGCCTTACGAGAGTTGTCGAACAATGAGTCAACAGCCTCTTGCAACATACGTTTCTCATTACGCAAGATAACCTCTGGTGCTTTGATCTCGATCAAACGCTTCAAACGGTTATTACGGATAATTACACGACGGTAAAGGTCGTTCAAATCCGATGTTGCGAAACGTCCACCATCTAGTGGAACCAACGGACGTAATTCTGGTGGAATAACCGGAACTACTTTCACGATCATCCATTCAGGACGGTTCTCGATACGTTTTTGAGAGTCACGCATTGCTTCAACCACTTGCAAACGCTTCAATGCTTCGTGCTTACGTTGAACTGAAGTTTCGTTGTTTGCCTGGTGACGCAAGTTGTAAGAGAGTTCTTCCAGCTTCAAACGACGTAATAAGTCGTAAAGAGCTTCAGCACCCATCTTAGCGATGAATTTGTTTGGATCTGTATCTTCCAAGTATTGGTTTTCTTTTGGAAGTGTATCCAAAATATCCAGGTACTCTTCTTCAGTCAAGAAATCTTTCTCAGCCAAAGATGATCCATCAAGGTTTGTAGCGATACCCGTTTGGATAACTACATAACGCTCGTAGTAAATGATTTGATCCAACTTCTTGGTAGGAAGTCCTAACAAATAACCAATTTTATTTGGCAATGAACGGAAGTACCAGATGTGCGCTACAGGAACAACAAGAGAAATGTGTCCCATACGCTCACGACGTACTTTCTTTTCAGTAACCTCAACACCACAACGGTCACACACGATTCCTTTGTAACGGATACGTTTGTATTTACCACAGTGACATTCGTAATCTTTCACTGGTCCGAAGATTCGCTCACAGAACAAACCATCTCTTTCCGGCTTATAAGTACGGTAATTAATTGTTTCAGGCTTGAGTACCTCACCACTTGATTGCTCAAGGATCACCTCAGGAGAAGCCAACGAGATCGTAATCTTATTGAAGCTGCTTTGTTTTTTCGGTGTTTCTTTTCTAAAAGCCATTGTATTTTTTTCTTTATTGAATTCTACAAAAATCGTTTAATCGTGAGCTTAGTCCATTGATACATTCAATCCAAGACCTCTCAATTCATGCAACAATACGTTGAATGATTCAGGAATTCCTGGTTCAGGAATGTTATCACCTTTAACTATAGCTTCGTATGCTTTCGCTCTACCCATTACGTCATCCGACTTAACAGTCAAGATTTCTTGTAGGATATTAGCAGCACCGAATGCTTCAAGAGCCCAAACCTCCATCTCACCAAAACGCTGACCTCCGAATTGAGCTTTACCACCCAATGGTTGTTGTGTAATTAATGAGTATGGTCCGATTGAACGAGCATGCATTTTGTCATCAACCATGTGAGATAATTTCAACATGTAGATAACTCCAACAGTTGCAGGTTGGTGGAAACGGTCTCCCGTACCTCCATCGAACAAGTAAGTTTTACCTGAACGCGGAACTCCTGCTTTATCAGTCCATTCGTTAATTTGCTCTGGTTTAGCACCGTCGAAGATTGGAGTAGCGAATTTCACACCCAATTTCTCACCTGCCCAACCAAGTACAGTTTCATAAATCTGACCTAAGTTCATACGAGATGGTACCCCTAGTGGATTCAATACGATATCTACCGGTGTTCCATCTTCTAAGAATGGCATATCCTCCTGACGAACGATATTCGCAACGATACCTTTGTTACCGTGACGTCCTGCCATCTTATCACCCACTTTTAACTTACGTTTTTGAGCAACATAAACTTTCGCCATTTTCACGATTCCTGCTGGCAACTCATCACCAACTGAAATATGGAACTTCTTACGTTTATAGATCCCTAATAGATCGTTTGCTTTAATTGTAAAGTTGTGAAGTACTCTACTAATAAGAGCGTTCACATGAGCGTCAGCTGTCCAAGCTGTTGGATTAACGATTGTATAATCGATAGCCAACAAGTTTTTAGCAACGAACTTTTGTCCTTTTTTAATGATCTCTTCTTTGAAGTTGTTGAATACACCTGCTGATTTGTGCTCACCCAAAATAGTGATCAATTTGTCAGCCAGTTTCTCTTTCAACTCAGCGTAATCCTTTTCGTACTCTGTATCCAGAACTTCCAAAACTGGTTTGTCCTGAGCTTTAGATTTACGATCTTTAATTGCACGAGAGAACAATTTTTTCTCGATAACAACACCACGAAGCGATGGACCAGCTTTCAAAGAAGCATCCTTCACATCACCCGCTTTGTCACCAAAGATTGCACGTAATAATTTTTCTTCCGGAGACGGATCAGTTTCACCTTTTGGAGTAATCTTACCAATAAGAATGTCACCTTCCTTGATCTCAGCTCCAATACGGATCAATCCGTTTTCATCAAGGTCTTTAGTTGCCTCTTCAGAAACGTTTGGAATATCAGAAGTCAATTCCTCCATACCACGTTTTGTGTCACGTACCTCTAGTGCGTACTCATCAATGTGGATTGAAGTAAAGATATCATCACGAACAACTTTCTCAGAAATTACGATCGCATCCTCGAAGTTATAACCTTTCCAAGGCATGAATGCCACTTTAAGGTTTTGTCCAAGTGCAAGTTCACCTCCCTGAGTTGCATAACCTTCACAAAGTACCTGACCTTTTTCAACTGTATCCCCCTTGCGAACAATTGGTTTCAAGTTGATCGTTGTACTTTGGTTAGTCTTTTGGAATTTCGTCAATGGGTAACGAATTACCTCACTTTCGAAACTTACCAATTTATCTTCAGATGTCCAGTCGTAACGGATTACGATTTCGTTAGCATCTACGTATTCAACAGTTCCAGGACCTTCAGCATTGATCAATACACGTGAATCACGTGCAACCAATTGCTCGATTCCTGTTCCAACGATCGGCGAATGCGGTTTCAATAACGGCACAGCCTGACGTTGCATGTTAGATCCCATCAGGGCACGGTTGGCATCATCATGCTCCAGGAATGGAATTGAAGATGCCGCAATAGATGCAATTTGGTTAGCACCTACATCCATCAAATGCAAATCTTTTGGTTGAACAACTGGGAAGTCACCTTCGTAACGTGCTTTAACAACATTCGAAAGGAAATTTCCTTTATCATCCACGATTGCATTCGCCTGAGCGATCATTTTACCATCTTCCTCTTCAGCCGACAAGTAAATTGGTTCAGAAGTAATATCAACTTTACCAGCGTTTACTGAACGGTATGGAGTTTCGATGAATCCTAGTTTATTCACTTTCGCGAATACACAAAGAGACGAAATCAAACCAATGTTTGGTCCCTCTGGAGTTTCGATTGTACACAAACGACCGTAGTGCGTGTAGTGAACGTCACGAACCTCGAAACCAGCTCTTTCACGAGAAAGACCACCTGGCCCTAGTGCAGACAAACGACGCTTGTTGGTAATTTCCGAAAGCGGATTCGTTTGATCCATGAACTGAGACAACTGGTTTGTTCCGAAGAACGAGTTGATTACAGAAGAAAGCGTTTTCGCATTGATCAAATCGATAGGAGTAAAGACCTCGTTATCACGAACGTTCATACGCTCACGAATTGTACGAGCCATACGCGCCAATCCTACTCCAAATTGAGAGTACAATTGCTCACCTACAGTACGAACACGACGATTCGACAAGTGATCGATATCATCTACGTCGGCCTTAGAGTTAATCAATTCGATTAAGTACTTGATGATAGAAAGCATATCGCTTTTCGTCAATACGCGTGATTCTTCACCATTGGTAACATTCAATTTCTTGTTCATTCTGTAACGCCCTACTTCACCTAAGTCGTAACGTGCGTCAGAGAAGAATAATTTCTCGAATACTCCTTTTGCAGTTTCATAATCTGGTGGTTCAGCGTTACGTAACTGACGGTAGATATGTTCTACTGCTTCTTTTTCAGAGTTCGAAGTATCTTTTTGAAGTGTATTATAAATAATCGTGTAATCTGCAGCGTTAGCATCTTCTTTGTGGAAAATCACTGTTTTTACACCTGCATCTACAATCAGGTCAATATGATGATCTTCTAAAAGAGTTTCACGATCTAAAATAACTTCATTACGTTCGATAGATACTACCTCACCTGTATCTTCATCTCCAAAGTCCTCAATCCAAGACTTCAATACACGTGCAGCTAATCTTCTACCTACGCATTTTTTCAATGCTGCTTTATTAGCCTTAACTTCATCAGCAAGGCCGAATATTTCAAGAATGTCTTTATCTGTTTCATATCCGATCGCGCGGAAAAGCGTCGTTACAGGAAGCTTTTTCTTACGGTCGATGTATGCGTACATGACACTATTAATATCTGTTGCAAATTCGATCCAAGATCCTTTAAAAGGAATAACACGTGCAGAGTACAATTTAGTACCATTTGCGTGACGGCTTTGACCAAAGAACACACCTGGAGAACGGTGCAACTGAGAAACGATAACACGCTCAGCACCGTTAATAACGAATGAACCTTTCGGAGTCATGTATGGGATAGTTCCCAAATACACGTCCTGAACGATCGTTTCGAAATCTTCGTGTTCCGGATCTGTACAGTATAATTTCAGTTTTGCTTTAAGTGGAACTGAATAAGTTAAACCACGTTCGATACACTCTTCAATTGTATAGCGTGGTGGGTCGATGAAATAATCAAGGAACTCCAACACGAATTGGTTGCGTGTATCAGTAATTGGGAAGTTTTCCGCAAATACCTTGTACAATCCTTCACTTTCTCTGTTTTCAGGAGTTGTTTCCAATTGGAAGAACTCTTGGAAGGATTTAAGCTGTATATCCAGGAAATCTGGATAAGCGAACTGATTTTTGCTTGAAGCAAAATTAATTCTTGTAGATGTATTGCTTGTTGTTGCCAAGGCGAAAAAATTTTAATTCAAAAAGGACTTTAAAATCGGCTAAACGCCGAAAAACAGGACAAGGCATCCGCCTGAGGCGGACACCTTTCCTGAAAAATGTAGTAACTAATTACTTGATCTCTACTTCAGCACCAGCCTCTTCAAGCTGTGTCTTCAAAGCAGCTGCTTCGTCTTTAGAAACACCTTCTTTCAATGTAGCAGGAGCTCCATCAACGATGTCTTTAGACTCTTTCAATCCGTTACCAGTCAATTCTTTAACCAACTTAACTACTGCAAGTTTGTTAGCTCCACCAGCTTTCAAAATTACATCGAATTCTGTTTTCTCAGCAGCAGCTTCACCAGCACCAGCACCTCCACCAGCAACCATTACAGGTGCAGCAGCAGCAGGCTCGATACCGTACTCGTCTTTCATAATTGTTGCTAACTCGTTAACTTCTTTTACTGTAAGGTTAACTAATGTTTCTGCGATTTGTTTTAAATCAGCCATTTTTATTGAATTTAAAAAGGTTCTTAATAATTTTTGTTATGCTCTTTCTTCGAGCGTTTTAAGGATTCCAGCAATCTTGTTACCACCGCTCATTAAGCCAGAAATAACATTCTTAGCAGGGCTTTGTAACAATCCGATGATTTCACCAAGCAATTCTTCACGAGATTTCAATGCGTCTAGCGTATCCAATTGGTTATCACCAATAAATACTGCTTCGTCAATGTAAGCTCCTTTAAGGATTGGCTTATCATTCTTCTTACGGAATTCTTTAATTAATTTAGCTGGTACGTTACCAACTTCAGCGAAAAGAATTGATGTTGGTCCACCCAATACTTCAGGTAACTGACCGTAATCTCTTCCTTCAACACGTTCCATTGCTTTTGCCAACAAAGTATTTTTTACTACACGTAATTCAATATTTTGCTGAAAACATTTGCGACGTAACTGATTGATAGTTTCCACTGACAATTCAGACGTATCTGCTAAGTAGAAGATGTTTGCATTAGATAAATCTGCCGCAAGATCGTCTATGTACTGTGCTTTTTGATCTTTATTCATACTTCAAGATGTTTAAGCCGTTACAGATTTAGCATCAATTTGGATACTTGGAGACATCGTAGAGCTAATGAAGATAGACTTAATGTAAGTCCCCTTCGCTGCTGACGGTTTCAATTTGTTCAATTGATTGATCAATTCAAACGCGTTCTCACGAATTTTAGTTCCTTCGAAACTAGCTTTCCCGATAGACGAGTGAATGTTACCGTACTTATCAACTTTAAAGTCGATTTTACCAGCTTTAACTTCTTCTACTGCTTTACCAACTTCCATTGTTACAGTACCAGTCTTAGGGTTTGGCATCAATCCACGAGGTCCCAAAACGCGACCTAATGCACCAACTTTACCCATAACAGACGGCATTGTAATAATAACGTCGATATCTGTCCAACCACCTTTGATTTTGTCGATGAATTCGTCTAATCCAACAAATTCAGCACCTGCTGCTTTCGCCTCAGCTTCTTTGTCTGGAGTACAAAGTACTAATACTCGTACATCCTTACCAGTTCCGTGAGGAAGAGCTACGGTACCACGAACCATTTGATTCGCTTTACGTGGATCTACTCCTAAACGCACAGAGATGTCAACAGAAGCATCAAACTTCGTTGTTGTAACGTCCTTAACCAAATCACAAGCTTCAGTCAATGTGTAGATTTTAGTCAAATCGTACTTTGCTAAAACCTCTTTTCTTTTCTTAGAAATTCTACCCATGACTCTTGTTATTTAGTTGCCGGAGCTTCACCTCCTTTAACGATTACACCCATACTACGTGCTGTTCCTGCAATCATAGACATTGCTGAATCAACTGTAAAACAGTTCATATCAGGCATCTTATCTTCAGCGATCACACGGATTTGATCCCATGTCATTGATCCCACTTTGCTTTTGTTAGGCTCAGAAGAACCTTTCTTAAGCTTAGTACTGTCGATAATTTGTACTGCTGCTGGAGGAGTTTTGATGACGAAGTCAAACGACTTGTCGCTGTAAACAGTAATCACACATGGTAATACCTTTCCTGGCTTATCTTGCGTACGAGCATTATACTGCTTGCAAAATTCCATAATGTTAACCCCTTTTGCACCAAGTGCGGGACCAACTGGAGGAGCTGGATTGGCTTGACCACCTTTGATCTGTAATTTGATCAATGCTGCTACTTCTTTAGCCATTGTTATTTAAATTATGCAGTCGTAACGTGGACGTTAAAGGGAAGCTTTAATCAATAATTCCACTGCTGCGGTTAATACAAACTAATTAACCTTCTTTCTCTACTTGCATATAGCTAAGCTCGAGAAGGTTTTTACGTCCGAAGATTTTCACCATTACTTTCAATTTCTTCTTCTCTTCATTGATCTCATCGATCACACCAGAGAAGTTGTTGAATGGTCCGTCAATAACCTTAACAGATTCACCAACAACGAAAGGAATTTTCATTTCTTCTTCCGATTCCGACAATTCGTCGACTTTACCTAAAATACGATTCACTTCAGAAAGGCGCATAGGTTGAGGATCTCCACCTTTTTCTGCACCTAAGAAACCAATCACATTAGGAATACCTTTAATTACGTGAGGAACCTCTCCCAAAAGAGCTGCTTCAATCAACACGTAACCTGGTAAATACGCTTTTTCCTTAGAAACTTTCTTTCCATTACGGATTTGGAATACTTTCTCAGTAGGAATAAGTACTTGTGAAACGAAATCGTCCAGTTTTAAACGCGAAATTTCAAGGTCAAGATATTCCTTAACCTTCTTTTCTTTTCCGCTCACTGCACGAACTACGTACCAACGTTTTTTAATATCTCCCATCTTGTATTACAAGAAAAATGAATATATAAAACCAACTGCACCCTTCCATGCTGCGTTAGCATCCGGAGCAATTCCGAATCCAGCATCCATTACAAATACTAGCAAAGCAAAGATAATAGAGGCAACAACCACGATAAGTGTATTGCTCTGTAATTCTTTCCAAGTAGGCCACGTAACATTCTGAGTCATCTCAGTAACTGTTTCGCTTAAATAATTTCTAAATTTTGACACGGCTAACCTTGTATTAATCAGCGCGGGCGGTAGGATTCGAACCCACGACCAATGGTTTTGGAGACCACTACTCTACCAACTGAGCTACACCCGCAAAAAATAGGGGAGTAAAGCTCCCCTATCCTACTTATTTATTTTGTGGAATTATCCAACGATCTCAGTAACCTGACCAGCACCTACTGTACGCCCACCCTCACGGATAGCGAAACGTAGACCTTTGTCCATAGCTACAGGAACGATCAACTTAACATTAATTGTTACGTTATCACCTGGCATAACCATCTCACGTCCGTCTGTCAAGAAAATCTCTCCAGTTACGTCAGTTGTACGGAAGTAGAACTGAGGACGGTATTTGTTATGGAATGGAGTGTGACGTCCACCTTCTTCTTTCTTCAATACATAGATCTCAGCTTTGAAATCTTGGTGAGGCTTAACTGATCCTGGTTTACAAATAACCATACCACGCTTAATTTGAGATTTCTCAATACCACGTAATAAAAGACCTACGTTGTCACCAGCTTCTCCGCGATCCAAGATCTTACGGAACATCTCTACCCCAGTTACAGTTGAAGTCAATTTCTCTTCACCCATTCCTAAGATTTCAACTGGATCACCAGAGTTGATTACACCTGTTTCGATACGTCCTGTTGCTACAGTACCACGACCTGTAATCGTAAATACGTCTTCAACTGGCATCAAGAAGTGCTTATCAACATCACGTGGAGGCAATTCGATGTAAGTATCTACAGCATCCATCAATTCGTCAACTTTAGCAACCCAAGCAGCTTCTCCGTTCAACGCACCAAGTGCAGAACCTTGAATTACTGGAGCATTGTCACCATCATAATCATAGAATGACAACAATTCACGAACTTCCATTTCTACTAACTCTAACAACTCAGCATCATCAACCATATCCACTTTATTCATGAATACAACTAAACGAGGAACACCAACTTGTTTTCCTAATAGGATGTGCTCACGTGTTTGTGGCATTGGACCATCTGTTGCAGCAACAACTAAGATCGCTCCATCCATTTGAGCAGCACCAGTAACCATGTTCTTTACGTAATCCGCGTGACCTGGACAGTCAACGTGTGCGTAGTGACGGTTAGCAGTTTCGTACTCGATGTGTGAAGTATTAATTGTAATACCACGTTCTTTTTCTTCAGGTGCGTTATCAATTGAAGAGAAATCACGAACAGCCGCCAATCCTTTAGCAGCCAATACGCTTGAAATTGCAGCTGTCAACGTAGTCTTACCGTGGTCAACGTGACCGATAGTACCAATGTTAACGTGCGGTTTGGAACGATTAAAATTTTCCTTAGCCATTTGTTTTATTTGTTACGTAGTTAATAAACCTTTATTCTTACTAATACAAAATTTCACCCATTTGAAATACCAATGAGTGAACTTCTTTTGTAGAGCCAATGACGAGATTTGAACTCGTGACCTCTTCCTTACCAAGAAAGCGCTCTACCCCTGAGCTACACCGGCTTGGTGCTCTCTTAGATCGTGTACCAGTTTTTTATTTGAGCGGGAGACGAGATTCGAACTCGCGACCCTCAGCTTGGAAGGCTGACGCTCTACCAACTGAGCTACTCCCGCTTATAATATTATTCAGGAAAATTAAGTGGGGACGGCTGGACTCGAACCAGCGATACCGTAAGGTGATAGATTTACAGTCTACTGCAATAGCCACTATGCGACGTCCCCAAAAATTTTCTTGAGCCGGTGGAGGGACTCGAACCCCCGACCTGCTGATTACAAATCAGCTGCTCTAGCCAACTGAGCTACACCGGCAATTTTTTATTTGGTAATACGATGTAAAAGAACGTTTTCTCTTGGTGTTTTTCCCATTTGGGTTTGCAAATGTAGTAAACAAATGTATACCCACAAACGTTTTCCAAAAAAAAATCGATAAAATTTTAAAAAAAAATGGAGGCCTTTTTGCCTCCATTCATTAATGTATTCATTTACAGGACTAACCAGCAATCTTCCCTTTATGTTTTTTTACCTGAGTTTCTAGTGCCCCAATGCATAAATCTGCCGCTTCTTCGAATGATTTACACTGTTTTTTGGCAAATAACTCCTTACCTGGAATCAAGATTTTAATTTCCGCGATCTTATTTTCTTTCTCTGAATCCTTATCCAAACGCAGGAAAACCTCGCTTGAAATAATACTATCCGAAAATAATTGCAACTTGTTCACCTTCTCTTCGATGAAATCCAATAACTTCTGGTCTGCCTTGAAGTGGATTGAATGAACTTTGATATCCATGACTGTTACTTTTTACGCCCACGTGGGTGAGCTTGTGAATAAATCGAGTTAATTTGCGCAAACGAACTGTGCGTATAAACCTGTGTTGCCGACAAACTCGCATGACCCAATAACTCTTTCAAGCTTTCTAGCCCTGCCCCATTGTTTAATAAATGAGTTGCGAATGTATGACGGAGAACATGCGGGCTCTTTTTCTGCACAGAGCTTACACTTCCAAGGTAATTATTTATTTTCCTATAAACAAACTTTGACGACAATTTTCTACCGTCAAATTTGACCAGGAAAAACTCCAAACCATCACCGTTCTTTGGTTTAATTAATCGGTATTCATTTATAAGTTGAACTAAATCAGTACTTATAGGAATTAACCTCTCTTTATTTCTCTTTCCAAGCACTTTTATTCGTCCGTCCTGAATATCCTTTTCTTTAAGGTTTATTAACTCTGACAAACGAATTCCGGTCTGATAAAACAATTCAAAAATGAGTTGATCACGCTTTCCATCATGATCCGAACTGAATAATTCCGAATGGTCCGCAATTTCAATTTCGGATTGTTTTACAAAATTGGGTAAGCGCTTTTCGACTTTTGGAGCTTTCACCCGAAGCATTGGATTCACTTCTATTTTCCCTTCACTGACCAACCATTTAAAGAAAGATCGTAAACAACTCAATTTACGGGCAACAGTTCTGTTCGTACTTCCCGATTCTATCAATTGCACAATCCAGCCACGAATAACCTGGTGTGTTACTTCGCTTAATTCAGCATTGTTTTTAATTGCAGAGAATTCCAGGAACTGATTCAAATCTTCCTTATACGCAATAAGCGTATGCTGAGAATAACGCTTCTCAACCTCTAAAAACGAAATGAAGTTTTCTGTAACCATGTAATGGTTAACGGTGGGATTGGCAGAAAGGTTACGTTGCTGGTACTTCGACTCCCCTCAGTCACCATCAACAACAAAAAAAAGGAGCTCAAAACTGAACTCCTTTTCTAAATATCTATTTCAATAGATTATGCCTCTAACGATTTCATCTTTTGAGCGTAAGCAGCACGAATATTGTTTTGACGCAATACTACAGATGGTTTTACGAATTCTTTACGACGACGTAATTCTTTCATCGTGTTCGTTTTGTCGAACTTCTTTTTGTACTTCTTAAGGGCTCTTTCGATGTTTTCGCCTTCTTTTACAGGAATGATTAACATATTCTATTTTAATTCTATTATTAGCTTCTTTTCTTTACCTACCTATTGATAGGGAGCGCAAAGATAACTTTTTTTTCTTTTCAACAAATAGTATTTCAAAATTATTTCAATAGTTCTCTTGAAATAACCAATTTTTGAATCTCAGAGGTTCCTTCACCGATGGTCATCAACTTTGCATCACGCAGGTATTTCTCTGCCGGATACTCTTTCGTATAACCGTAACCACCCATAATCTGAACTGCTTCATTACCACATTTTACGGCAACTTCTGATGCAAAATATTTAGCAAAAGCTCCTTGAGTAGTCATTTTTTCACCACGGTTCTTCAAATCGGCCGCCTGATAAGTCAACAACTCAGCTGCATCAACTTCAGTAGCCATATCAGCTAATTTAAATCCGATCGCCTGGAATTTTCCAATTGATTGCCCAAACTGCTCACGCTCTTTTGCATATTGAACTGAAGCTTCATAAGCTCCACGAGCAATACCACAAGAAAGTGCTGCAATAGAAATACGACCACCGTCTAAAATTTGCATTGCTTGTTTGAAACCTTGTCCAACTTCACCAATCACTTGCGATTCGTGTAAACGAACATTGTCGAAAATAAGCTCAGCAGTTTCAGATGCGCGAACACCTAATTTATCCTTAATCTTTACCGCAGAGAATCCAGGTGTTCCTTTTTCAACGATAAATGCTGTAATTCCGTTCGAATCCAATAATTCACCTGTGCGAACCAAAACCACAGAAACGTCACCTGAAAGTCCATGAGTGATCCAGTTTTTAGCTCCGTTAATCACCCAGTATTCACCATCCTTCACAGCGGTTGTCTTCATGCGCATGGCATCAGATCCAGTGTTCGGTTCAGTCAATCCCCAAGCGCCAATCCATTCTCCACTTGCTAAAAGCGGAAGGTATTTTTTCTTTTGCTCAGCTGATCCGTGGTAATAGATATGTCCTGTACATAATGAATTATGAGCTGCAACGCTTAATCCAACACCACCACAAACCTTTCCAAGTTCCATCAACGCTGTTGCGTATTCGAAGTAGCCAAAGCCGCTTCCACCGTATTCTTCAGGGATATAGATTCCAAGTAAGCCAAGCTCACCCATCTTTTTCATTACTTCAACCGGGAACTCTTCTTTATCATCCCACTCGTTTCGTTTAGGACGGATTTCTTTCTCAGCAAAATCACGCACCATTTGCGCAATCATTTGCTGATTTTCATTCAACTCAAAATTCATTTTATGCAGTTTTGGGGTGTTATTTTTTCGTTGTAATCTAGTTTGCTATCTTAAAAATAGCGCGCTAATGTAATAATATTCTCAGAGTATTGCGCCAATTTAGACTCACCGTCCAAAAATTCCAATCCTACAAGGAATGAAAACCCAGCTACTTCTCCTCCACACTTTTGAATCAGTTCTGCCGCCGCTCCTGCCGATCCGCCAGTGGCCAATAAATCATCATGAACCAAAACTTTGTCACCAGCCGATATAGCATCTGTATGGATCTCAATTGTCGCTGACCCGTATTCCAAATCGTATGAATGACTGATCTTGTGATAAGGCAATTTACCTGCCTTACGTACAAGTACAAATGGCAATCCCAAACGCATTGCAAGCGGATAACCAAAAAGGAATCCTCTACTTTCGATTCCCGCAATCTTGGTCAATCCCTTATCCTTATACTCGTTAACCAAATGATCTAAAACTTCTTCTGAAAGTTTCGCATCCATCATAATTGGCGTAATATCTTTAAAAACAATCCCTTCTTTCGGGAAATCCGGAACATCTCTAATGGCTGCTTTCAGCTTTTCTTCTATCATTCTACAACTAAATAGTACTTCAATTTCTCATAAAGATCATCTGTCATCAATACAGATTTTCTCACATCTTCCACTTTGGAATAATGCCCAACTTGGGAGCGCAATTTTACGAGAGAATTTGCCAAATTCCAAGAAATATAAGGATGAGCTTTAAACTCTTCTGCTGTAGCGGTGTTTATATTGATCTTCTTAAGATGTTTTTCATTCAAGAACGCTTGTGTTTTCCATGTCTCTAATTTTTCATCATCTACATGCTTGATGTCTTTCAGTTGATCAAAACTGACAAAACCACCAAACTTTTCTCGTTTCCACATGATCTGTTTGGCGAAGTATTCTCCAACTCCTTTTATTTCCATTAATTCCTCCATAGATGCTGAATTCAAATCAACTCTTTTTTGGAGACGAGGAGTTTCCTCTTGCTTGTATTTCGATTCCTGCTTAAATTTTGGTGTATAGAATGTAGAATCTTTGATCAGGTTATACAACTCATCATTCACCACGAAAACATTTTTCAAATCTTCATTGGAGTTAATGTGCCATTTCACCAAAACATTAGCTTGCTTCCGCGACAATCCTAAAAACATCCATTGTTCCACCGAATAGTCATCCGGATTAAATTTCTCAGGTGGAACAACGTATCGGGAAGTCTCACCACGAAATGAGTAATTTCTACGCTCTTTATGTTTAAGCTTTTTGATCGCTTCCTTTTCTTCAGAAGTCAATGACTGAAAGGAAATAATCTCTTCATTTGAATAGTAACGAATAAGGTCGGGAAGTACGAAAACAATCGCAATAATGCCAAGAAGTATGAGTGAACCGCGTAGGTTAGACTTTGAGAATTTCAGTGTGTTAGACATGAGCGAATAATTGGTCGCCCAAACTAGCAAAAAATTCTGAAAAACGAAAAAATACGGGAATAACAAACTAACCTAATTCACTCAACAGCAAATCAATAGTCTCTTCGATCGTTTTTGGTTTGTATCCTAATTTGGAATGAGCTTTAGTTAAATTGAAACCGGTTTTTGGTGGACGTTTCGCTGCCTGATTTAGTGTTGATGAAGAAATCTCGTTGATCAAACTTTCATCAGCTCCGATGTGTTTTGCAATTCTGCGCACAATTTCACTCACCGAAAGTGTTTCTGGTCCGGACAAGTGAAAAATGCCTTTTTCCTTTCTTAGAACAATCTCCATACAACCAAAAGCCAGATCATCTGCCCAAGTTGGTGCTCTAAACTGATCATTCACCAAATTCATGGGTTGATTTTGAGGCAACGCCGTTAAAGCCCAAAGAATCATATTTGAGCGTGACAAATTTTCTCCGGTTCCGTAAACAATGATGGTTCTTGCAATAGACCAATTGTCATAATCACTGCTCAAGAGAATGTGTTCAGCGTCAACTTTCGATTTTGCATAAATACTAAGCGGATCTACCTCATCAATTTCAGAATAATTTCCTTTTTCACCATTGAAGACAAAATCGGTAGAAAGCAGTTGAAAATGAATGTTCTGTTTGCGTGAAAGTTCAAACAAGGTTCTAACACTTTCTACATTCACATTGTGACATTCTTCCGAGTGATCTTCGCAATAATCAACATTGGTGATGGCCGCAGTATGAATGATTGCATCGGGATGAACGTTAGCAATCAACTCAATTATTTCATTCGCATTTTGTATGTCGACAGAAACATAGTTTTCGTGAGTACAATTCGGATTCCTGTTTTCGCCTTTGGAAGTAGCAACAAAACTGATGTTGTGCTTTAAGCATCGTTTTACCAGTTTTTGCCCAAGAAGACCATTAGAGCCAGTAATTAAAACCTTCATTTTACAATTCCCAGATTGATCTTTTCTTCGACTTAATTTTGAAATAGTGTTTGTGTTCAAGAATCCATGCCATAATCAGATATGGAATAAGGGGTGAGCCTAAACCAATGCATGTTGCATAAATAAACCCCAAACGCACTTTACTGGATTGAATTCCCAATTTAGAGGCCCACCAATCACACACTCCGAAAGAGCGCATTTCAAAGAAGAAAGCTATTTTTTGCAAGGTTCTTTTCACGGTTCCTATTTTTTATTAAAAACGTATTTTCCAATACTTTTAAATTCCTCCATCGACTTAGATGTTGCAATTTGTTGTCTCAAAGATTCTGTAGAAGTCAAGGCATCAGTTCCTCCATCCAACAAAGAAATATCACCAACGATCAACTGTTTTCCATCAAGTTCAAACTGGTACAAATAGTATTTATCTTCATTAGAAGGTTTCAGGTACATCACGTTCAAACCATCAATAACAGTTTGATACATGAAGTATTCATCTGTCTCCATCGCATACATTTCGCCACGCTCTTCAACCGTAACCATGTAAGCAAATTTATTCTGTTTCTTAAATGTCACTTTCGTCACTTCATGATCTGGAGTGCTAGGATCCAGAACCCAAGTTCCTTCCAAACGTGTGTCAACAGCCTCGGTTCCTACTTTGCCGGGAGCATAATCCAAACCAATTGGACAAGCCGTTAAAAGCATTAAAAATGGTAAAGCAAAAAGTAATTTTTTCATAGAAATCGAGTTAGTGATACGAAGGTACACATATTCTTTCAGCTATTGTTGCGTTAGATTCAAGACCTCTTTTCCAATCAGACAATTCAGGCATTTTTTGGGTGTGCACCATTGATTATTGAGTTCCAGAATAGCTTGTCCAAAACGGGCATTGTTCGGGTAGATGATCAATTTCTGCCAGCGTTCAACAATCTTGTTTTTCTCCTGTGGAATCAGCTCCAGCAATTCAACGGCTTTGTTGAGAAGTGAAATGTTTCCATGCTTTTGTCCGTACCAAAACAAAAAGGGAACAACTGCATTTATGACAATGTTTTCTGCCATTTCTTTCGATAACGAACCCGAATCTGGTTTACGTTTTTTCTTGCCTAAATGATAATGTTCCGACCAATAGTCGTGTGTTTTAACGGTTAATGATTTGAGGAACAAGTTTAGAATTTCAGCGGGCTCTTCGGTCCAAAAATGATAAGACCAGTCAAAGCGATCTGAAAAATTCGCGAACTGAACCAAACGAAGCGCAGGAAAACTACCTGGTCTGGCTCCCTTGAATTTCAGTGACGAAGATTCAAGATTGCTGAGTGTTAAACGGTGTTTCTGAAATGCCCAATCGCTTTTCAGCAAGCGTTCATATTCATGGTCGAACGAATCTTCCAGAAATCCCGAAGCGCCAAGCAAAATAGATTCTCTTATGGATAAAGTAGATCTGAGAAAATGATACACTGGAATTCGATTAGCCAATTCAATGAATGGAAGCGCATTTAATTTCCCGCCGAATGCCCTAAGAAGACTATAAAATAAGAGCTCGTGAATGCTGAGATTCAAACTTACAAACAGTTCATCAAGTTCCGTTGATTTCCGTTGCAATCTGTCGTGTGTATTTCTTTTCAACTGTCCATCGATTGCATTCTCAGAAACTACATACAGATGTTTATCGCATGGAATGTTATTCTGGAATTCGAGTTTGTGAGGAGATTCGTTAAAATGCTTCCAATCGATCAGGTATTTCAATTCCAAGGTTGGAAGCGGCTGTCCATTTACCAAGATCTCCATGTCGTGATTATAAACCACATGAAGAATTACGTTGTTGTATGCGGAATCATGTTGATGTCCGTGTTTCATCCAATCAGAAGAATTTACATGCATTTCTATGTTGCCATGCAGTGCCAAATCTCCAAGCTGAACTGAACCGTTAAAGAAATCAGGACCAGAATCAAAGTTGTATTCACCAAAGCTCCTGATGATTATGTTTTCTCCAGTGGTAGTGCTCAATTCAGTGGTCAGTAATCGCTTCGATTTCCAGATGAAATGAAGGTATTTTTCATTCATAACTCATTGTTTCTTAAATAAGTTAGTGAAAAACATCCTTATGGACCAACCAATTTTCAATTTAATTCGTTGATTTATACAAACGTCTCTATTACTTTTACAGCAAAATAAATCACTTATGAAACTCCACCTTATCATTGCATGCATTGCGACCACTGTATCCTTCAGTGCTAATGCTCAATTCAAAAGATCTTACAATCATTACTATAATACTTTACGGGTTTACCAGAGCTTTGCATTGGAACAAACCAATCAGGAAATCGATTTGGTTCGAGCGGAAATGAATGCTAGTAATGAACTATTAGTAACCACTTCCTCCATTGATAAAAATGGTGATGTTCTTACCGTAACTCAATTCAATTATGGAACAACAGGATTAACCGGAGTAACTCCTCTAATTACAGGAGTTTTCGATGAAGGAACAGATCGAATCATCACATTTTCATTGGCGAATTCAAGTACCGCAATGAATTATTATGTGCTGAAATACAACAAAGCAACGGGCGCAGAAACGGGTGACTATTTGAATCCTGCAACTTTCAAACAAGCTTTTGTAAGCACGATTCGAAACGGAAACCAACTTGTCAATTACGGGGTTAAATCTTCTAATGGTCTTTACAGAACAACATTCGACGTTCAAACCTTAAACTCCACTACTGAAGAACTTGTTGATGGTGCATTAACCGCCATTGGGAATATTTCCGGTACACAAAACGGGAAAGATGGCGGAAAAGTAATTCTTTTCAATGGAAAGGAAGTTTCGACGTTTGTAAGTGGTACAAAACAACTTTTTGAAAGAACGGCAGCAAGTACATACGCTGTTCACGCTTTAAATGCAAATACTTCTGGCTCATGTAATTTGTTGGTACTTCCAAATGGGAATTTATTCGTCCACAACAATTCTGACCTCTTTGAATTAAACAGTTCTTTCAATATAGTGAACTCAACTGCCATTCCAGATCCATCAGCTTTGAATTCCGTTGAATTTGGACTGCTCGACAATCATTTACACCAGTTTATCACTTATAATCCTGCCACAAAAACATATTACAGAAAGTTCGATCTTGCATTCAACATGGTTGATTCGATTGCAACACCACTGCAAAAAAACCTTGATGTTTTCACTTTCAATGGAGGACTTGCACTACTTGGTTCATTGAGTGATGAAAATCAAGTGAACTCATTCTATGATGGAAATGATCAAATTACGCCTCAGCCAGTTAGTATCGAATTTTTCAAATCGACTCCGCTTACATCGCCTACACAAGAATTCCATTACCAGAACAAAGTAAACAACATCACTGTAGATCTTGGATTAGGGAATCAGTTCTTTCCACATAAAAACAATAACACTTCAGGAATATATTATAATGACAGTATTCCTGTTGTTTATACCATGGCGAATTTCTACGAAGGCCTCAGTGTTAGCTCCTTTGATACTTTGGGAATGAACAGCTCTATGTTTGAACCGCAGTTTCTTCCTGGACCTTATACTACGAATGGAATGTATACAGATTTGGTTTCAGACCGATACAACCGTGGATTTTTTGTAACACGGGAAATGATTGAAGACCATTTGGACTCCTTGGCCAATGGAACCGCAAACTATGTCGCTCCTCATGGAATTAGAAATTGGCCTGCACATGGAGATGTTTCTCTTGGTCAGGCTGAGATATTAGCCGCTTTCGTAGATATCAATGCAAACAACATTTACGAACCGTATCAAGGTGACTATCCTTCCATTTACGGAGATTACTGTTTCTTCAGTATAACTCATGACAATCCAAATACTTCTCACTCTGCTTCTATTGAAACACATTCATACAAGTATTGGTTTGACTGCGACACCTCTGAATCATACGAAAATACAATCTTCAATAAATCACTTTATTTCTCTCGTGTAGAGAATTTTGGAATTTTCAGATTGGGTACATACGCAGATCAGGATTTAGGCTATTACAATAACGATTACATTGGAACACATGTAAACTTGGGATTGGTTTACAACTATAATGGTCAGTTATATGACAGCAACAATAGTGGAATTATTGGGTTCAAAGATAAATGTCCAGCTTCAGGAATAATGGTCTTAAAAGGAACTAAAATGGAACCAGATGGGCTAGACAATCCAATTGGAGTTTCACAAAATGGTTCGGTTAACGGTTATGGCTTTTCGGATTCTCAAATTGATAACGAATATAAGGGACTGGAATACTCCGTTTACTTTTCCAATTTTGCACCTGCTTCACAAGCTGATCCGAACGTGTACAATCAATACAACAACTATTTAAATGGTTTGTGGAGATTTGGTGATCAGGTGTTCTTCGGAGGAACCGGTTTCCCTGGAAATGCAGGAACAACAACCATTGAAGCACATTATGTTTTCCCTGGAGATTCAGATCCGGTAAACTATGGAACAGAAGGTGTTGATCCTGGATTTACATGGTCGGAGGCAGAACCTACAGGTACGGGTTCAATTTCTAATCCTCCGGGCGACAGAAGATTCATCGCTTCCACGGGATTCCAAAAATTACTTATTGGCGATACAGTTATTTACGATATCGCATACGTTATCAGTAACGATACTAACGTTGTAACAACACTCGATCAAGCTCCAAATAGTTTGTTCGCAAAGTGTGAGATCATTAAAAACAACTTCAACCTGAATGCTGGAGGATGTGGAATTGATTTCGACCCGATTGAAGAAGATCTGGCAACGATCGAAAGTAAATTGGACAATGTGTTGGTTTATCCGAACCCAACGAACAATTTATTTAAGATTGACGGTTTGGTAAATCCAACTGCCTCTATAGCTATTTATGATATTGAAGGACGCTTGTTGTTTGAACAATCCGGAATTAACGGTGAAACTGAAATTTCTTTGGATGCGTTCAAAGGAAACGTATTCATGGTTTCGATTGTTGACGGAACAAACAAGTATGTGAAACGAATCGTGAAAAACTAATTCATTCAACTTAAAACGAAAACCGTGGATCCATTTAGATTCACGGTTTTTTATTTTTACTCAACTGAAGGAATGCGTTTCCAAACCATCACTTTGTGAGAAAGTTCTAAAATTACATAAGTGCATCGGTGTTTGCTTAGCACTCCTTCCCAAGGCGTTTCCGACCAATAAATTTCGAATGCCCCTGATGTGAATTGAAAAGGTGTAAACTGATAGCTGGTAGCTCCAACTCCACAACTAATACGTTGTTGGAAGACAAAATCATCATTTCCATTCAAATAAAATCGTCTTCCAAAAAATTCTGCGCGATGAACCTTAAGCCAAGCCGATGTTATGCTATCGCGTTGTCGGGCACTGAATTCTTTTGAGGGCTCTTGCAAACGCTCAACAGCGTGAAAAACAACTATTGAATCGCCAATAAATCCTGATTGAAATTTCCACTCGGGTGTTTTGACAACCAATAAACTGTCATCATAATTTGTCATGAGCTGCGCAAATGAGCTGGACAGCATGCCAATCGAAATAAACAACAGCAGGTGCTTCATACAAGAATTGAATTCCCGAAAAATAGCAATTCTATTTTAAATGCTACTTCTGCTCTGGAAACAAGCCTACCAAACCTTCTTCACTTGCTGCACAAACTCCACGCTCAGTAATTAGTGCCGTAACCAAACGGGCTGGAGTAACATCAAAACCGTAGTTACTTGCTCCTGTAGTTTCAGGACAAATTAACACTTCGTCCATTTTACCAGTTGCTTTGCTTTTTCCAACGATGTAACGCACCTCATCCTGATTGCGTTGCTCAATTGGAATTTCTTTCAAACCGTCGTTGATGGTCCAATCCAAGGTAGTAGATGGAAGCGCCACATAAAACGGGATTTTGTTATCGTGTGCGGCCAACGCTTTCAGGTAAGTTCCAATCTTATTGGCTACATCACCCTGACGTGTTGTTCTATCCGTTCCAACAATACACATGTCTACCATTCCATGCTGCATCAAATGCCCGCCTTGATTATCTACAATAAGTGTATGCGGAATATTGTGTCGCGTCAATTCGTAACAAGTCAAATTCGCACCTTGTAAGCGCGGACGCGTTTCATCAACCCAAACGTGTACTTTAATTCCTTTTTCAGCAGCCTGATAAATGGGAGAAGAAATGGTTCCCCATTCAATACAACCTAGCATTCCAGCATTGCAATGTGTCAAAATATGAACTGTTTCACCATTCTTTCTTTTCGAAATCTCTTCGATCAACGGAAGTCCATGAACACCAATCATTCGACACGTTTCTACATCATCTTCCACAATTTGAGCAGCTTCATTCCACGCCGTTTCTACCAAATCGGAAGCGCCATTCAATTTCGCTTTCATTCGGTCTAACGCCCAAAACAAGTTTACCGCAGTTGGACGAGAAGCGCGTAATGCAGCAAAAGCTTCTTCCATATTTGCTCCTTCACGAGCTGCCAAATATATTCCATAAGCCGCAGTTGCTCCAATCAAAGGTGCACCACGAACTGTCATATCCTTGATTGCACGTTCGGCATCTTTATAAGAGATCAACTTTTCAACCACCCATTCATGCGGAAGTTTTCGCTGATCAATTACTTCAACATAACCGTCTTGTGTTGTCCAAATAGTTCTGAATTTGCTCATGGGGCAAAAGTAGAGACAAAAGACGAAAGACGAAAGACTGTAGATTACAGAAATCCGTCTTCGCTTCTATTTTTATGATTTTAGTGATTTATGATCACCCGTTTCATCACCATTACGTCGTTCTGCTGAATTTGAACCAGATAACAGCCATTTGGCCACGAAGAGCAATCAACAGTGCTGGAATTCTCATCTACAGAAATCAACTTTCCATTCACATCCGTAATTTGAAATGTTGAATTAGCTTCTAATCCATCAATTGAAAACGATTGACTCGCAGGATTAGGAAGAATGGAAATGTTATCTGCAGTATTTTCATTCAATGCTGCATTGTCTTCTACAACAGAGAAATAAATACAATCTGAATTATCGTTCATAGTCAATTCCTGAATTTCATCCGTTGAATTTACAGGTGCAACTAAAAAACAAATTTGATTCGTAGTGTTCTCATAGCCATTCGAAAAAGCGGTTTGCATGGCCATTGAATAAGTTGACCCTGCATTTATCACATTTCCGGTTCGAATCAAATGATCAATATTCTCCGGTTGAAAAATAATTTGCTGACCATTTATTTCGACGTAAATGTTCAAGGTATCGGAAGCGAGAAAATTTACATTTCCCTGGTTCTCAATCTCCAGATTGAAAAACACCACTTCATTCAGGTTCACCTGCGCGTTATTTGCCGGCGAGGTAATGGTTGTTTTGAAATCCATTTGGCGTTGTCCCCAACTTAAACCAAACGAAAACAATGAAAGTGTAAGTAGAACTTTTTTCATAAGTGACTGTATTTGTAGTTTTTACAATAATAAATCTATCAAAAACGAAGTGCAGAAAATGGATAAAAATCTAAACGGTACGACTTATTATTTTAAGCGTACCGTTTATCAATCCTTTGGAAATTTAGAGAGGATATTAATGTGAAACAACGATTCTTCGTGTTGAAGTTTTATCATCATTTGTCAACTTAACCAGATAGCATCCATTTGCCCAGGCACTGCAATCCACTTTTCCTTCTGGTGTAAAAGAAACTTCCATTTCCGTTCCGGAAGCAGTGAAAATTGATATTTCTGCTTCAGAACCTGAATTAATAAGAAAAGCAGAATTTGCAGGATTTGGAAACATAGCGAATTCCATTTCAGATTCTTCAACGCTTAAGTTTCCACTCAGTTCAACATCATCGACAATAAACCTGGTTCCAGGTGTTGGCTGATTTGATGGTGTTGCAGTTGCAAAGGTGATACTCATTGCATTTACAGGAGCCAATACATCATATTGAATTGGCAAACTTACCAAAGTGTAATCAGAAACTGTTCCGCCGAGAACTACTGAAGTTTGTCCTATCTGGTTTAAATCGGAATCAAAAAGCGTGAGTACCGCAATTGCCGAATCTGTTGCCTGCGGAAAATACTTGTAATAAAAGCTAAACGTTTCCGGTTGAATCGGGTCTACGTAAACCATTTCAGGGAAGATTGCCGAATAGAAATCCGAACTCGCTAGAAAAGCGCCACCAACGTAACCAGAATTGGTGGTATAATTAAATCCGTTGGTCATTTCCAGGGCATATACACCCGAATGCGCATCTGTTGTTGCTCTGTATAACTGATTATCTGGATTGTCAAACACAATGGAATCGCCAGTCACTTCACCAGTAGTATCAATGACCACAGACATGAGGTAATTTTTCGCCCATTGACTTATTCTGTTTTCAGTGTTCAGCGTTTCAAAATTTCCATTGGGAACCTGAGCCTGAGAAAAGAACGAAATAACAAGAGCTGTTGAGAGTAGAAGTTTTTGTTTCATAAGATCTGAATTTGTTAGACAATCAAATAGTATTGCCTTGACGATGAAACGGTTCAACTAGTTGCTGGTGTTACCTTAAACGGTAATTTCTATTGATTGAACGGAATTATGGGATAAAAATCTCGTTGAAATCGGCAGCTACCAAAGGCCAATTTGCTTCAGTTCCCGGACGAACCAATTGAATGGTTTGAAAGCCAGCTTCCTTCGCTGCTTCTAATTCTTCTACTACATCACTTAGAAACAAGATCTCATTCGCTGGTAAATTCAAGATCCCTGCTATTTTAGAATACGTTTCGGTTTCACGTTTTCCGCCTGTTGTTGTATCAAAATACGCTGAAAAGCAAGGTGTTAAATCACCAGCCAAACTATAACCGAAGATCAGCTTTTGTGCGGCGATTGAACCTGAAGAAAAAACGCCCAACTGAATTCCTTGTTCCGCCCATTCTTCCAATTGTGGGGCAACATCTCCATAAACGTGTCCTTTCAAAGAACCATTTTTGTAACCTGTGTCCCAAAGCACACCTTGTAAGGTTTTTAGTGGTGTAATCTTTCTATCCTCCAAACTCCAATGACGCAATTTCCAAATGATATCGTCGTCGGAAGTTAAAATCTCATTGTCCTGTTCTTCTGCCAAACGAACAGTTTCTGCAAAAGCCTCGGCAACTACCGGATGACTTTTCAATTCCAACAATTCAGTGATGTGTTCACGGAAATACGGAAACAATTCATCTGCAACAAATGAAATAGAAGTTGTTGTTCCTTCTATATCAGTCAATATGAACTTTGGAGTAAGTGTTATCATAATTCAAAGATAAACATCCTAAGCGTGAATCAAAAGATGATCATATTTCGATAATGAAACTTCCAGAGTAATCAACCTGGCTGGACGAAACCATGAAAATCGCATCACAAATAGTTACACGATAAGATGTTGCATTGATCTTCTCTACATAAACAGATGCGCCAGAGTTAACAGCTCTCCAACCACCAAAATCAACCGAGCATTTAACTTTATCATTATCGTATGCGTAAGGATAAGTCATATAAACTCCAGCATGGGGAGTCGTCGGAAACTCAATTGAAAATCGATTGTTACCATGAGAAGCCCAAAAGTCGTTGGTGCTCGTTTCTACCACTCCGTCATAATAACCAGAGTTTCCTCCTGCCTGATAAAACATATCTGATATAGTGCATGGCGGATCTATATTCAGGAATAAGGAATCAAAAGTCATTGACTCACTCATTCCATAACCAAAATCGTTTGTAGCCCAGGCAGCAATTTTATACGTTTCGTTCTCATCAAAATAGCCAATAGGATATACCGCAGAAAACGTATTGCCATTCAAATAAGCTATGATCTGTTTATCCAGCATTGCTGGTTCACCAGTTGAGCTTGCACAAAATCCTACGTCTTCTATATGCGAGTTTTTATGTTTTCCAGGATGAATAACTTCACCTTCAACCAACACCGTTCCGTCTTGTTGAACTGTAGCACTCACGATTTTTACCTCAGGATAATAATCCATTGGATCTTTGAGTACTTTTTTACATCCGAGGCCAAACGCCAGAATGACAATTGAAAATAAAATATGCTTAATTACTGTTTTCATATTTCTAGTAATAAATTCGAACTCCTAAACCGAACTCCAGTCCACCTGCTGTAAACTGAGGATCTAGATTTATCCAGCCATTTCTGCTGGTTTGAAAAAAGAAGGCCATATCTCCTGAGTATTGGTACTCGAAGCCCAATTTTGCTCGGTATCCCAATAAAACACCGAAAATGCTTTGATCCATATTCTTCACTCCCGGAATACTCACCTGATCTCTGTAATGATAAAATCCGGGAACAAAATCGAAACCGATGTAAGGGAAATACTTGTCCGAATCGAAAGGCGCCCAATCGAAACCGGCACTTGCATTTAGAATGATATAATCATCGATAACCTGAGTTCCAGGATAAACCTGAGTTCCTTCATAACCGCCGGTAACAGTTGAGTAAACACGGAACGTATCTAAACGTGGTCGAAGCCAAAGCAGATTGAACCCATAAAGCCAACGTACTTTTGATTCTTCAAAGAATTCCGTAAACGTAACATCTACAGAACCTGTGGTTTTCATGGTGGCTCCAAGTTCGCCCACAGGCTGAAATACAAATGGTCGAAAGCCATATTGAGAAAACCCTGTTGTGAGCACGAAAAGAAAGGTGAATGAAAGGATGTATTTCATGTATTTAGGTATTTCGATTGCAAAAGTAGCACATTATTAAGGTTAATACGATTAATTTTGAGCATTCTCTGCTTGAACGATCCACAAAATCGCCTCGCTTACAATGTTATCTTCAATTTAACGTTCAGGTAAGAGTTATCAGAAAAACACTTCATAATTAGCATAAAAAATCATATGCAAAAACACTTTTTGTGCCTTGCTGCGCTTTTTGTGCTGTTCTCAGTGAACGCACAGCAACGAACCATTTCAGGAACCATCTCCAGTTCAGAAAACGGTGAATTACTTTTTGGAGCCATCGTTTACGACACCATTTCGAAGAAAGGAAGCGTGACCAACGAATATGGATATTACAGTGTTACACTGCCATCAAACAACGCTGTTCTGCGAATTTCATATTCCGGATTAAAAACCACTTTTATTCCTGTTCCTGAAAATCAGCAGCAACTGAATGTAGCAATGGAAGTCGCTGGTAACCTTGCTGAAGTTGAAATTCAGGGAAGCAGAGCAGTACAGAATTCCGAAATGGGAACGATGGAGCTGGACATGGATAAAGTGGATAAACTTCCGGTTATTTTAGGTGAACGGGATGTATTCAAAGTGCTACAGCTTTTACCAGGTGTTAAATCCGGAGGTGAAGCTTCAAGTGGTTTGTATGTTCGTGGTGGTGGACCAGACCAAAATCTGATTCTACTGGATGGCGTTCCTGTTTACAATGCTTCACACCTTTTCGGTTTTTTCTCCACGTTTAATTCCGACGCTATTTCAAGCGTTACTTTACACAAAGGCGGTTTTCCTGCCCGTTACGGCGGACGCGCGTCGTCTGTAATTGACATGCGGATGAAAGAAGGAAATACAAAGTATTACAATGTGGAAGGTTCGGTAGGTTTAATTGCAACCCGTGTTTTACTTGAAGGGCCGATCATTAAGGACAGAACTTCGTTCATTGTTTCAGCAAGACGAACGTATATTGATCTTTTGACACAACCTTTCATTTATGCGAGTCAGGATATGTTTGCCGGATACTTTTTCCAGGATTTCAATGCCAAAGTTCAGCATAAGATCAACGACAAACATCACCTTTACCTCAGTGGATATTTTGGTAAAGACAAGTTTTACATGTCGGAAAAAGAGGAAAATTACAAGACAAAATCTGGTTTGGAATGGGGAAATGCTATTTCGGCATTGAGATGGAACTACAAGATCAACCCAAAAATGTTCATGAATACCACCGCCACCTTTTCTAAGTACCATTTTAAAATTGGTTTTGAAGAAAGTTCAGAAACAGATGAGGGAAAAGACGAAACGAATTACGGATACAACTCGGGAATATTGGATTGGTCAGTAAAAAGTGACGTAAGTTATTTTCCTCATCCAAATCATACTATTCGTTTTGGAGCCGGAGATACCTATCACACCTTTACTCCGGGAATTTCGTATTCTACTGAGACAGTTGATGGTAGCACAAATAAAAGCGAAGACGGTTCACCTCGTCAATATTCACATGAGATGAATACATACATTGAAGACGATATGAAAATTGGTGAACGGATAAAACTAAATGTTGGACTTCACTATTCTGCATTCTTAACCAACGGCGTTTGGTATCATGTACCCCAACCAAGAATTGCCGGAAATGTACAGTTGAATGAAAAATCGAGCATCAAATTTGGTGGAAGCAGAATGGCGCAATTCCTACACTTATTGACCAATTCAACAATCGGACTACCAACCGATCTTTGGGTTCCTGCAACGGACAAAACCAAACCTATTTATTCGAATCAGTACAATTTGGGATACTATCTTGAACTTCCGAAAAGTTTCCAATTCTCTATTGAGGGTTATTACAAAGACATGCAGAACCTGATCCAATATAAAGAAGGTGCAAGTTTCATTTCAGGCGGAACGGATTGGCAGAATAAAGTCACAAGTGGTCAGGGCTGGTCATACGGTGCAGAATTTTTGCTGGAAAAGAAAAAAGGAAATTTTACCGGTTGGATTGGGTATACCTTGAGTTGGACAGAGCGTCAGTTTGATGACATTAACGACGGGGAGCGTTTCTTCTACAAATACGACAGAAGACATGATCTGAGTTTAGCGCTTACCTACGATCCTAATCCGGAAAAAGAAGGATGGGATTTTGGTCTTGTTTTCGTTTACAGTTCAGGGAATTCACTCACCATTCCAACGCACATCTACGGTTCTGCCAATGATCCAATGTCTCAATTTGGCTATCAGATCCCACAACTGGAGAGTTATGAAAAGATCAACAATTTCAAGATGCCCGATTATCATCGTTTGGACTTAGGAGCAAATAAAACCAAAGTTCGAAAAGCAGGAACTTCTACCTGGTCATTCTCCATTTACAACGTGTACAATCGTCAAAATCCATTCATGGTTTATGTGGGTTACAACAAGAACAATGAAAAACGCCTGATGCAGGTAGCATTATTCCCAATTATTCCATCGGTGAGCTGGAAATTCCAGTTCAATCTTCAAAAAGTTAAAGAGATTAAGCAAAATGAAAAGAAGTAGCCTTTTTCTATTACTGATATTGATTCTCGTTGGAGTTTCATGTCAAAAAGAAGTCAAGTATGACGAAGAATTGTTGGAGCCAAAACTGGTTGTACAAGGTTTGTTAGAAGTAGATTCCATGTGTGTTATTTACCTGGAACGAACCTACAACTTCATGGAAGACTATCCGAATACGGAAATCACTTCAGGCGCAACACTGACAATTGAAAATCTGACAGCCGGAACATCCTACGTGGTTACAACTCCAGTATATGATAACCGATATGAATTTCCATTTACCGTAACTGCGAACACCACTTACAAAATAACGGTTACTCATCCTGACTATCCAACAGTTACTGCTACAACTACAACCGTTGGAATTGTTCCGATTCTATCCATTGATACGGCAACAATAAATCCTGACGGATACGACGAACTTTTGGCTACCTGGAAATGGCAAGACCCTCCGGGAGACAATTATTACATGGTTCGAACATTCATAAACATGGAGGACACCGTTTATGGTTATTTCAACCATTATGGTTTCATGGGCTCGAATGATCCGATAGCAAATAACGGTTCGGATGAACCACTTGATGATTACAATGGTGGAATCTATTTTGTTTTTTCAGATGAAACCTTTGCCTCTGCGATCAAAACATTCGAAAGTTACTCGAACAATCCGTTCGCCTACCCAGATCCGAATACCGTATCTACAGTGACTTACAGTTTAACTTCCATCAACTATGAAACTTACCTGTATCATAAAAGTGTACAGAAACAAGCCAATACCGATCCTACTTTCTCAGAACCAGTGAAGGTGTTTACGAACGTTGAAAACGGTTATGGAATTTTCGGATGCACCAATCATCAACGGTACACGCTTTAATTCATATTCTTAAGACGATTTCGGAACAACGAAAGATTCGAATTTTTTTTCTGTACCTGCTTCTGTGTAATGAGGAACCCAGCCGCTCATATCAATGAAAATGCGGATGGCTTTGACAAATGGGTTCGTTTCTCCAGCATCAAACCAATGCTTTGTCCCTTCCGGGACAGAGATCAAATCTCCTTGCTCACAAAGTAAATTGAACACAGGCTCCGTTTCCAGGTTGAACCAAAACAGTCCTTTTCCGTCAACGAAGAAGCGAATTTCATCTTCCGTATGTATATGTTCCGACAAAAACTTTGCGCGAATGGCTTCGTAATTATCCGTTAGCTTGTTGATGGTAATCACATCAGCTGTCTGGTAACCACCTGCTTTCATGAACGGTGCAAGACTCGATTCATATGCTTTCAGAATTTCTTCCTGACTCGCCGTATCTTCAAATACAACATCAGCGGTCCATTGGTCGAAAAAGATTCCTCTTTCGTTCATGAATGCACGAATTTTCTCCGGATTGCGCTCCGTGATATTCAAATCTGGAATGGATAGAACAGCCATAATAAATTGAGAATTTCAAAAATGTAAAATTGAAAAGATAATTCCGCATTTCAAATGCAAAAGCGCGTAAAAATGCTAATTTTAAGGTGAAATCATGACTTTGAAATATCTTTTACTCATTCCGACTTTAATTTTCTTCTTTCAGCCCGTTTTTGCTCAGAAAAAGCAAGCCTGGCCCGTTCGTTATGTGAAGAAGGTATTTTTCGATACTACCGCAAAAGCAGAATCTCAATTTCTCGTTTATCCCATTGCCGCTTATTCTCCCGAAACCAGTTTTGAATTTGGCGTAAGTAGTTTGTTTGTTCGCTATGCAAAAGGCGATACCAACAACCGTTTGAGTGAAGTAAATGCACTTGCATTCTACACTTTGCGTGGTCAGTACGGTGGAATTATTGAGCATGCGCTTTACTCCGATAAAAATCTTTGGTTCTCGCTTGGTAAGCTGAAGTTTCAAAGTTTTCCTCTTACGTTTTATGGCATTGGTGCTGAATCGCCAAACGTGAAATTGGCAAATGTGGAAGCTTTTCAATTTCAGATCAAGGAACGCGCATTGAGAAAGATATACGGAAACTTTTACGGTGGTTTGGAGGTTGACCTTCAGCATTTGGGAAATGTGGAATTCAATGATTACGATACCGCAGTTGCTTATGTTCGACCAAACGGTCATGAAGGTTCCACGAATTTTGGAGTTGGACTTGGCGCGCTTTACGACAATCGTCATAATGTTCTGAACGTTCGCCACGGATTTTTCTCTGAGCTTGCTTTTCTCCACTACAATCCAAGTTTAGGAAGCAAGTATGAATTTACTTCGATCTTTAGTGATGTTCGCTGGTTTCATCCGATTAAAAAACGGAATGTGCTGGCAATGCATGCCGTTGGACAATTTACATCCGGAAATCCACCTTTTAACCAATTGGCATTAATGGGAGGTGAAAGCATTATGCGGGGTTATTATTTGGGTCGATTTAGAGATCGAAACCTTCTCGCTGCACAAATAGAATACAGAATGCTGCCGGTTTCCTTCGCAAAACGCTGGGGAGCAACTGTTTTTGCAAGTACAGGATTGGTGTACAATCAACTGCAGCATATTGAGCGCGATCATGTTTTGGTTGCTGGTGGAGCCGGACTCAGGTTCCTGTTATTTCCGAAGAAAGACGTTTGGATTAGAGCAGATTTTGCCTTGACCAATGAAGGACACGGAATTTATATTTTTGTGGGAGAAGCATTCTGATCATTCAAAACAGAACATTATATCTCTGATAAAAAGTGATTGAAAGATATGAAGGCTGACTCTATTGGCCAGACCTCAAGCTTTCTTCTCTTCCAGCGTACCGTCTGCGTGTTTTGCAAATCGTGATTGGCTGCGGTCGTGAACCTGGTCGTATCTTGGCCATGGCCAACCGCCGAATTGGGTTGCGTGATAGTCATCAAACGCCTGTTTGATCTCTTCCTTCGTATTCATAACGAATGGTCCATACTGCATTACCTGTTCACCTATCGGTTTTCCCTGCAGTATGAAAATACTTACTTCGCTATCGTGAGATTTCAAATGAACGGACTGAGCAGGATCAAGGAAAACACCCGAATAAGAAGAAATTTCAGTGTCTGCTATAGTCAACTTATCTCCTTCGTAGAAATACAAACTCCGATTCACCCCAGTACTTGCAATCGGCAATTCAATTGAAGCATTAGGTTCCATTTTAATGTTGACGATCAGCACTTCATTTTCCTGTGGATTCGCCCAGGAATTAGGTGGTGGTGACGGCGCAAGATCTTTTCCCCAATTTCCTGCGATCAATTCTACCAATACTTTTCCTTCGCCTTCTTTCTGTGAAATAATGTTTGGAATAACATCACGCCAAAGCATTTTAAAATGCGGATCCACCATTTTATCTTTTTTCGGCAAATTCAACCACACCTGAAACAATTCCATCGGATTATCTTTATCCGTTGACAGCAAAGGAAACATCTCTGAATGTTGAACACCTTTTCCCGCGGTCATCCATTGTACGTCTCCGTCACCGTATCTTCCGGCAGCACCCAAAGAATCTGCGTGATCAACAATTCCTTTCCGAACAACAGTAATGGTTTCAAAGCCCCGATGCGGATGACCAGGAAACCCAGGAACTGTTTTTCCATGATACATTCGGAATCCGTCCTTTATGATGAAATCATCACCCATATGACGACCTGTAAAATGTGTTGCTTCCGGTCCCATTTGATTATTGCCTTTGGGAAATGCATCTTCATGATGGACACAAAACAAAAACGGATCCTGAGTTTCCCATTGAAAACCCAGCGGATGAATGGATTTAACTGGAGACTGCGCTACTATTGTTTTGGATTTTTCATTTTCACGTGCATTTCCATTAAGCCATGGAAAAATGACTGCAGCACCTGTAGCTATTGACAAACGCTGAACAAAGTTTCTTCTGGATACGTTCTTATTCATATAGATTATTTACCCTGGTAACAAATATAGATAATATTCGTTTCAAATCAACGGTTCTTTCGCATTCAGCACTTTAAACATTTCATTGTTCGCCTTTTCGTTAGTTTAAAACGATATTTATTCCGACTGCAGATATCTTTGGAGAAATCAAATTAAAGATGAAAAAAGCCATTCTACTCCTACTGATCATTTTTTCTTTTCTTTCCGCTTTTGGAATGGAATCAAACCTTCAACCACCAACATTATCAAATGATTCTCTTACTTCACTGGCTTTAAAACAACTAAAACTCAAAATTTCCGATTGTAGAGAAGATCTTTTTGAAACGAAAACACTTCCTTATTCCAAAACAGAAACAGTGATGGTAATCCCGAAAGTGATTTCAACAGAGAAAGACGAAGAAAATAATGAATATGGTTTTACCATTGATGCTATAATCGTGGTTGTAAATAACCAAACCGGAAAGATCATTCAAAGAAGTGAAGGTGAACATCTTTTGGAGTCTGATGCTGTGCGAATCAGCGGATTCATGATCGACACTGCGCCATACATGCTCTCAAAGGAAGTTAGAGCGTTTGGAGTTCGTGTTAATTACAGAAATTCAAGTTATCCAAACCCCTACTTCAAAACGGACATTTCTTTATACATCCGCGACGGCAGTAAATTACGTTGTGTATTTGGTGATTACGAAATTCATGTTGAAAATGGTGAAAGAGGATCAAGTGATTGTAATCTAAAACAACTTTTTATATCAGGGACAATTGCAATAGATACAGAGTCCTCAAACGGATATTTCAATTTAATAATCAAGGAAAAGGCCTCAATTGTAATTTCAGAAAATGACGAGAATGGTAATTGTCATGCAACAACTACAGAACAACATGAACGAAAAACGATTCTTTATTACAATGGAAAAACGTATGATTTTGAGATAGAATGGTGACTAGCAAACTGAAGACGACAGACTAAAGACAATAGACATATTTTCTCTTATTCTTTGATCAATTAAAGTAAAAATGAGTGATTATAAAATTCGAAGTAGTTTCACAAAGGGAAAAAGAAATCTCCGAATTTTGCTTTTATCCAAAAGATGGAATAAACCAACAAGGAAATCTGAAGAGTTCCCGACAAAATGCCGAGCAATAAAAGCAAGTCAATACCATTCATCTTTTGACTTTTGACTTTTACCTTTTGATTTTTCACTTTAATTTAAAGTCTACTTCAAACAAATATTCGGCAGTTTCCAAGTGTCTTTTCGCTTCAAATAAGTTTCGTCCCCAGGCGTAAGTTCCATGTTTGCGCATAATGAACGCAGGAACCGTTAAGCGGTGTTTATTATTTCCTAAGGTTGCTGAAAACTCATCCATATCCTGGGTATTATCGAATATAGGAACCTGAACTGTCGTTTCATGCGTTTTGATTCCTTCAAATCCTTTCAATACTTCATATCCTTCAAGTTCAACAAAAGAATCATTTTTGATTGACTGAAGAACCGAATAAACAGAATGGCTGTGAACAATGCACATCATCTCAGGAAACAAATGGTACAGTTTACAATGAATTAACGTTTCAGCAGAGGGACGAACACCTGCAAACTCGGGAGTTGGCCGACCATTAAAATCGACAGTCATAAAATCGTTTTCAGAGAATTTTGACTTATCAATTCCTGATTTTGAAACGAAAATAACGTTCGAATTTTCTTCGGAACGAAAGGAATAATTGGTAGACGTAGCCGGCGACCAACCTTTTTGATGATAGTTACGAATTACCTCAGCCAATTCTCTTTTTAACTCTTCAATCTTATTCATTTCCGTTGTTTTCGTCCTTTAATTTACGAAGTTGTTTTGAAGTAAGTGTTGTGCCGTCGTGACTCCAACCCGGTGGTCGAACCACGTAATTCCACTTATTTCGAAATCCTTTTGCGCGTTTTACATCCTTGATAATAGCCACCCATTCGTGAAAGATCACGTTTGCAGGATTATTATCAAGGGTTTTCTCATACAAGCCAAATTGAATTGGAACTTCATCCAACTCTTCCTGAAACGTTCCGAAAAGTTTATCCCAAACAATGAGAATCATTCCCATATTCTTGTCCAGGTATTCCACATTGGAAGCGTGATGTACCCGGTGATGAGATGGAGTAACCAAAACATATTCCAAAACGCCCATTTTCTTCACCGCTTTTGTATGAACCAGGATTCCATAGGTTTGCGTTATCGAATACATGATAAAAATATCGAACGGCTCGAAGCCCACTAATACCAACGGAACGAACCAAACAAATCGGTAAAGCGGCTGAAAAACGGAAGACCGGAAACCCGTTGTCAGATTGAATTTATCGGACGAATGATGTGTAACATGGATCGCCCAGAAAAAGCGAACGATATGATCGATACGATGAATCCAGTAGAAAATAAAATCTTCTGCAAGGAAAAGTAACGCCCAGTAATACCATGAACTTTGGTTCCAACTTACAAAATGAAAACTGAAATAGTATCCAAGAACAAAGAGCGTTATTGCACGCATCAAAACGTCGATTCCCATATTAGCCAACATGAGATAAACATTCTGAACAGTATCGCCAACTGTATAAAGTTTTCTGTTGTGGTAATTACTGAGAATAATCTCACCCAAAATAAGCACAGCATAAATTGGCGTACTTATAAAAATGATCAGTTTCTCAATGTAATCAACCATTGTGATGTATTAGGATTCGAATTTAAACGAACTGTTTCTGTACCAGAATTGTTTCCATTTCAGCCTGAAGTTGTAGGGCTTCTGCTCTTGCTTTTTTGGCAAAATCTTCACCATCAGAAGCGTAAATGATAGAACGGGATGCATTGACCAAAAGTCCACAGTCATTATTCCAACCGTAGTTAGCTACATCTTCAAGACTTCCGCCCTGCGCACCAACTCCGGGAACAAGGAAGAAATGATTTGGTACCAATTTTCGAACTTCAGCGATTCCTTCAGCGCGGGTAGCACCAACAACATACATCAGATTTTCATCACTTCCCCATTTAGAAGATTTACGCAGTACTTTCTTAAACAATTCTTCACCATTTTGATCGGTAGTAAACTGAAAATCAAGAGCCCCTTTATTTGATGTCAACGCCAATAGAATAACCCATTTGTCCTTGAATTCCTGGAAGGGCGTAACCGAATCTTCGCCCATATAAGGTGCAACAGTTACCGCATCACAATTCAGGTATTCAAAAAACGTTTTAGCGTAATATGTTGATGTGTTTCCAATATCACCGCGTTTCGCATCAGCAATTGTCATACAGTGTTTTGGAATATAATCGATTGTCTTTTTCAGCGATTCCCATCCTTTTGGTCCAAGACATTCGTAAAACGCGATATTCGGTTTATAAGCAACACACAAATCACTCGTTGCGTCAATAATTGCCTTGTTGAATTCAAAGATCGGATCTTCGGTTGAAAGCAAGTGTTGAGGAATTTTTTCCAGATCAGTGTCTAAACCAACACACAGAAAAGATTTTTTCGATTTGATCTCGTTTACTAATTCTTGTTTTGTCATGCCAATGGATTCAAGGGCACAAAAATAAGGTTATTCAGGGAAATAGCCTTAAAAAGACAACCACTTGATCATAACTTCAATACATATTATATTGACAGACACTCTTTTCCCATTCCCACAGATGCACAGATTTTTTATGGCGCTTACCAGCCGCCATTTAAGTCTTTACAGGAAAAAAGCGGATATCTGTTACTGGAAAATGATTGTCTTCGAGCTTGCGCCTCTGGTAGAAAAGAATCCCAAACAGCCTCCGGAGAAATTACTTACCGGATTGGCAGGTGTACTTTGTCCGGTAGAGTTGTTCAGCAACTGATTGTGATAAGTCCATGCCGCTTTGGTAATACTGAACATATCCACTTTAATCGTATCGTTGATTTCCAATTCCTCTAAAAACAAAGGTTCAACAATTACATTTCCATCGTACAATTGATCTGTTTGAAGCGTAATCCCGTCATAAACTTCACCGTTTTGGGTAATCCGGAATTGATAATAGTTGGCGATTCCCGTGGGATCTAAACGCTCCGGTGTCACCAAACTAAATGTATCAGCGCCAAACGGGATTTGTTCCACATACAAACTATCCATCAATACATTTTGCGGCATTGTGCTGGATGCTGAATATGTTTTTCCATCAACAACAACGGTCAAAGTGTACGTTCTTCCTTCCACTCCGGGGTATGAAGACAATTCATAAACTCCAGCACCAACATGCGTGAAGGTTCCTACATTTCCCAAATTATCCACCACCGTCACCACCGCGTTTTCAACTGTAGGAAAATTGGATGGTTCATCAAAGTTCATTGTACGTGTAATTTTTACACGATGTGTTGTATCGCCAACCAAAACTTCGCCTTCCACCACAATATTTGCAGAAGCATCATTCAGATCAACATTAATTACTTTCTGACAAGAAGTAACAAACAACAAACTTGCTAAGAAGCTTAGAATTCCAAGAGAATAAAGAGTCGCTTTCATGTTACTTAAATTTAAAGTTATACGTTACTGCAGGAACAATCTTGAACAACGTGGTTTGAACTGCTTCTGTTTTACTTGGATCGTCGGCGTTCTCTCTGAAATCAATTGAATATGCATTTTCACGTGCATAAACATTGTAAATAGAAACCGTCCAACTGCTTTCAAATTTCTCTGTATTTTTTCTATACCAAGTCAAACCAAAGTCTAAACGATGGTAATTTGGCATTCGGTAGCCGTTTCTTTCCGTGTAAACGAAGTACGTTTGTCCATCGTATTGGTATTTCCCACTTGGGAAAGTAATTGCATTTCCTGTATAGAAAATGAATAAGGCCGAAACCGAAAGTTGTTTGTTGATATCGTACATTCCAACTACTGACAAATCGTGCGTTCTATCCTGACGAGCATTGTACCAATTGTTATTGTTGATTCCATCTATCTTACGTTCCGTTTTTGAAAGCGTGTATGAAACCCAACCTGTAAATGCGCCGCTTTTCTTTTTCAATAAGATCTCCAAACCGTAAGCTCTTCCAATTCCCGACAACAATTCACCTTCCAACTTCTCGTTTGCTTGCGAATTTGCTCCATTTTTGAAATCCAGTTGGTTCTGCATTGCTTTATAATACGTCTCCACATTGATTTCGTACGTATTATCTTTCAAGTTTTTAAACCATCCAACTGCTACCTGATCCGAAACTCCGGGTTTTGTGTTCAAACTTGAAGTCAACCAAACGTCTGTTGGCGACGAAGCTGTTGAACTTGAAACCTGTTGAATGTTCTGTACATTTCGGGAATAAGCGCCTTTTACTGACATTCCTTCAACCAACTGCCAGCTAAAAGAAACACGCGGTTCAATGAAAGCGTAAGTTTTCAAAAAAGAATTGTTCTTGTAAACTGTAGTCGAAGAAACGGTTCCTTCTGAATCATAAGTGTACATTTCATCACCATTACCCAATACGGTTAATGAACTTCCACGAACTCCCAGGTTGACATTGAAATTTTCAGAAAGTGACCATTCATCTACAAAAAACACTGCGTTTTCAACTGTTTTATTCGGAACCAACTTCTTAACGTTAAATCCAGCAGCTGCATTTGCTTCCACTTGTCCGGTTACAATTCCGTGTAAAATAGAGTTCAAACCAAATTTGAATTTATGGCGCTGACTTAAATAGTACTGAAACTCATGCTTTACGTTTACATCTTCAATTTTCGATTTGATACTAAACTCTATATCGTCTGTTTTAATCTTGAATTTGTAATCGAATGAACTGTAAATGAAAGAGGTGTTCGAGAACAGTTTAGAACTGTAAATGTGATTCCAGCGTGCGGTTCCGGTTGCGTTTCCCCAATCAATTCCAAACGACTTTCCTAAGCCCAAAACATCCCGACCAAAATACCCGGAAAGATAGATCTTGTCTTTTTTACCCAGCTTGTAATTTAATTTCGTATTCAAGTCGTAGAAGTACAATTTGTTCTCTTTGAACCTGTCTGTCAGCTTAAGGAATACATCTGCATAAGTTCTTCGTCCTGTAACCAGGAATGAACTTTTATCTTTCACAATTGGACCTTCAACACTTAATCTCGACGAGATCAAACCAATTCCACCACCAACGTTGTAGCGCTGATTGTTTCCTTCACTCATACGAACATCCATTACAGAAGCTAATCGTCCACCAAAATTTGCCGGTTGATTTCCTTTGTACAAGAATGCATCTTTCAATGCGTCAGAGTTGAACGTTGAGAAAAATCCAAGTAAGTGCGAAGCGTTATAAACTGGTGCTTCGTCCAGAAGAATCAAATTCTGATCAGCTCCACCACCACGAACATAGAATCCGGAACCACCTTCACCTGCACTTTTCACACCTGGTAAAAGCTGCATGGTTTTAATGATATCTTTTTCTCCGAAAATTACAGGAAGTTTGGCTAACTCTTTAGGGTCGAGACGTTCAACTCCCATCAACGGATCTTTTACGTTTTGATCAGGTCGAACGCCGGTAATTTCTACTTCTTTAATTTCCTTAATTGTAGAAGCTACTTCAAGCGAAACATCTTTCGTAATATTTTGATCGAGGTTAAATTCTTCCTCAATGTCTTTGTATCCAGGGAATGAAAAAACAATGATATATTTTCCTTTTGGCAGTGTTAATGAATAGAATCCATATTCATTCGTAACGGCACCAATAGTTTCGTTTTTCACTTTTATACGTGCACCGATCACATCTTCACCGTCAGATTTATCTCTGATATTTCCACTCAAGGTGGCTTTTTCCTGTGCGAAAACCTGTATTCCTGATAGGAAAATAAGGGTGAAAAGTAATTTTAATTTCATTCAGCTTTTTTTGTACGACCGTTCAACTGACAATAAGTTACAGTGTGAACTGTTTTTGTGGAAATTCTAGCGCAAAGTTGCAACCTAAATTTCAATGAATGAGTACCTTTTACCGATTTTAATTAAAAAATGTCTTGTTCTAGAATAGGGTGGCTTTGTTTTAAAAATTAGTGACGTCTAAGACGTACCGTATCTTTGCGTTCTTCTTTCTTCGCGGTAAAATTTTAAGACCCACTCTTGTTAGTTTCCTATACCAAACGCAAAGAAATGAGTGCGCAAAGAAAAATTGCAGAATACTCTGCAATTCATAACCTTATTTTTGAGCAATTCTTAAAAACAATTCGTAGAAAGCATTAAACTGCCTCACCTTTCATTTTCTCCGCATTTTCCGCCATTTTCAATGAATCGATCATTTCCTGAATATCTCCATTCATGAAAGGTCCAAGGTTGTAAATGGTTTTGTTGATGCGGTGATCAGTGATTCTTCCTTGCGGATAATTGTAAGTTCTGATCTTTGCCGAACGGTCACCCGTAGAAACCAAGGTTTTACGCTGTGCTGCACGTTCCTGATGCACTCTGTCTAACTCCGCCTGGTACAAGCGAGAACGTAAAACAGAAATTGCCTGTGCTAAGTTTTTATGTTGTGAACGACCGTCCTGACATTCCACTACAACACCTGTTGGTATGTGCGTTAAACGAATGGCAGATTCAGTTTTGTTAATGTGCTGACCTCCCGCTCCTGATGCACGGAACGTATCCTTTCTTACATCATTCATGTCCAGTTCGAAATCTACTTCTTCAGCTTCCGGTAAAACCGCTACAGTGATTGCAGAAGTATGTACACGACCTTGAGATTCTGTTTCAGGAACACGTTGAACACGGTGAACTCCTGATTCGAATTTCAGCATTCCGTAAATTCCGGCACCTTCAATTGACATAGAAATTTCTTTGTAGCCCTTTGTACTTCCTTCTGAAGAGTTGATGATTTCGTAATGCCAACCCAATTCTTTGAAATACATGGTATACATGCGGAAAACATCTTCAACGAAAATACATGCTTCATCACCACCGGTTCCGGCACGTAATTCCATAATGGCATTTTTATCGTCTTCAGGATCTTTCGGGATAAGCAATATTTTGATGTCTTCTTCTAAACCCGGTCTTTGTCCTTCCAGTTCGTCGATTTCCATCTTCGCCATTTCACGCATTTCAGGATCCGTTTCCGTCTCAAGAAGTTCTTTTGCGCTTTTCAGATTATCCAACACATTCTTATACGCTTTGTAGGCGTTATCAACTTCTTCTAAATCGCGGTATTCCTTATTCAGCTTCACGTAACGATCCATATCCGAGATAATCTCCGGATCGGTAATCATTTTTCCAACTTCAATAAAGCGAAAATGAATCGCTTCCAATTTGCTCAATAACTCTTGCATAATTTCTTAGTATTGGAATTTACCAACTTCAGAAGAAACAGTTACCTGTTTACCTTCAAAAGTCTCAACTCTACCAATGATCTGCGCATCAATTCCAAATGATTTTGAAATCTGGATGATAGCATCTGCATAATCAGGAGAAACGTAAATTTCCATTCTGTGTCCCATGTTAAACACTTTATACATTTCTTTCCAATCCGTTTTTGACTCTTCCTGAATCATTTTGAAAAGCGGAGGAATTGGGAACAGATTGTCTTTAATAACGTGAACATTTTCAACGAAATGCAACACTTTTGTTTGCGCACCACCAGAACAATGAACCATTCCGTGAATATTCGCTCTTTGCTCATCAAGAATTTTCTTGATTACTGGTGCATAAGTTCTTGTTGGTGATAGAACCAATTTTCCAGCGTCCAATGGAACACCGTCAACAGACTCAGTCAATTTTTTAGATCCAGAGTAAACCAATTCTTCAGGAACTGCAGCATCATAACTTTCAGGAAATTTCGCAGCCAGTTCTTTCGAGAACACATCATGGCGCGCAGAAGTCAAACCATTCGACCCCATTCCACCATTGTATTCTGTTTCGTAAGAAGCTTGTCCGTAAGACGCCAAACCAACGATAACATCTCCACCTTGGATTGTATGGTTAGAAATCACTTCAGAACGCTTCATTCTACAAACCACCGTTGAATCTACGATGATTGTGCGAACCAAGTCGCCAACATCTGCAGTTTCACCACCTGTCGAGTAAATTCCAATCCCCTGATTTCTCAAGGTATCAAGCAACTCTTCAGTTCCGTTGATGATTGCGGCAATCACTTCACCTGTGATCAGGTTTTTATTTCGTCCGATAGTTGAAGAAAGAAGAATATTCTCTGTTGCTCCAACACAAAGCAAATCATCGATATTCATTATCAATGCATCCTGTGCAATTCCTTTCCAAACCGAAACATCGCCGGTTTCTTTCCAGTACATGTATGCCAAAGACGATTTTGTACCAGCGCCATCCGCATGCATTACAATACAATATTCGGGATCTCCGGTTAAGTAGTCGGGAACAATTTTACAAAACGCTTGCGGAAACAATCCTTTATCAACGTTCTTAATTGCGTTATGCACTTCTTCTTTTCCTGCGGAAACTCCTCTTAAATTGTATCGAATATCAGACATGTAGCGAAATATTGCGCAAAGTTACGAAAATCTCAAGAGACGGGACGCATCACATCCGAGCAAAAAAAAAGCCCCGATAAATCGAGGCTTTAATTATTTTATTTATTGGACGGTGGCAATTTCTTGAACACCAAATAATCAGGATTTGCTGGCGGAGCTTTCGCTGGATCGAAATCCAATGTAACTATCGCCGCTTCAGTTCTACGATTAAACTGTTGTAAAACCTCGAACTTCTTTCTATCTGTTTTCTTAAACGGATTCATGTAAGCTTCTGTCAACACAATCTCTTTTGCATTTGGATTCGGAAGATTCGTTACAGGATCTACTGGTTGTTTCTCGTAATATTTACCATCCATTAAGAAAACTTTACGTGGCTGGCTTTCACCACGACCAACTGGAACAATACGGCGAGGATCAACACCTTTTTGTTTTACCAGGTATTCGTAGCACGCTTTAGAACGGTTTTCAGAAAGTACCTGATTGTAAATTGTACCTCCACGTGGATCGGTATGTGAACTCAACTCGATAACCAATCCCGGGTTCTCATCCAACATGGTAATTACGTAGTTTAATGAATCCAGAGAGTTAATTGTAGAGTCATTCACAAAAATGTGCGTAGCAACGATGTAACGTACCTCAGGTAGCTTAATCGGTTTGATTGGGTATAATCCCATATCAATTACGAAATCCTGATCATACTTCAAACCAACTGTTGTAAACTCAGCACCTTTTTTATCTTCATAGTACTTCTCTTTACCGATCATGATCTTGTAAGAGCTGTTCTCGTTAATGTAACGATCTCCGTTTGGTCTTTTATCCCAGAAAATAGAACCGTCAGACGCTGTAAGACCTTCCCATTTATCTGCAGGATTATTTCCTTGTACCATTACTTTAACTCCAGCAATCATAGTTCCGCGCTTTGGATCTGAAAGATCAAATACATTCACACGAAGCGTAAACAAGTTTGGAGGTAACTCGTATTTGTAGATATCTGGCTTGTTAGCACTTTGACCACCTTTACGCTCAGAAGTAAAATAACCTGAACGGTCGTCAATCTCTACCATTGAATAATCGTTGTGATCAGAGTTGATCGGAGCTCCGTAGTTTGTTGGATTCTCCCATTTGTTATCCGTTCCAATTTTAGTTGCACGGTACAAATCTAAACCACCCATTCCAGGCATTCCGTTAGAAGAGTAGATCAAATCTCCGTTTTTCGCCAATGAAGGGAATAACTCATCACCAGCAGTATTGATCTCTGGCCCCATGTTTTGAGGAGTTGACCAAGTTGAAGTTCTTTTATCATAAACAGTATACCACAAATCACGACCTCCTAATCCAGATGGATCGTCAGAAGCAAAGATTAAGAATTTACCATCTTCAGAAACACACGGGTGACCAACAGAAATAGAGTCAACACCATTTTTCAAATTCAACTTAATTGGTTTCTCCCATCCTTTGCTGCCTGCTTCAGACATCCAGATATCACAACCAAGATTTTCTTTTTTCACACTTGGACATCGTGTGAAGAACATTGTTTTTGCTCTTCCGTCGATACACAACGTACCTTCGCTATCTTCCGTATTGATAGAGTCACCTTCAATTGGAGCTACTTTGTTGAATGTTCCGTTTTTAGCGATCTCAGCAACATAAATATCCATATAAGGTCCACAAGTAATCGGATCCTCATCAGCTCCTTTTACAGGGAAACTTGTAGTAGCAAAAGCAAGCTGTTGATCTTTTTTATCAACGAACATTGGTGACATATCAAACCCTTCCTTGTTCAATGCATTCACAGGAGTGATCGTATGACGAGTTCTGTTCGCCTTAAATTCAGCATTGTCTTTACAGTTTTTCAAACCGATTTCTGCTCTTGCATCACCCGGAACTTTCTGTAAGTACAAGTTGTAATTCTTCTCTGCACTTTTGAAATCAGCCGTCATGCGGTACATATCACCCAAGTACAAGTAAACTTCAGGGTGCTTTTCGTAATATTTCAACAAAACAGCCTTTTCATACCATTCAGCAGCCTGAACAGCATCATCCGTCATTCTGTACGACTCACCAGTTCTAAAAGCATATTCAGCTTTCAACTTAAGCGCAGACTGAGTGTTCTTAGTGATTTTTGAGTATGCAATGGCGCACTTAGACGCGGCGTCACAATAGTTTGCACTTGCATAAGTAAGTTCGGCATCTTTAATTGCCTTTTTACTTTGTGCATTCGCATTTAGGGTAACGGTTACCGCGGTTAAAAGAATAATTTTCTTAATATTCATAGCGTGAAGCAATATGTTTAAGTTCCGGATTATACTGTAAACCTCGTAAAAAGTTACTTAATTACAATATATCCGAAGGTAAATCAAGCTTGCCGAAATTAACCTAAAATTTTTAATTGCAAAACCTAGCAACGAAAAAAAATACAGTTAACTATCAAATTGTTATAAATCAAATGGTCTTGTAGCGCTCCCAGCGACCTAATAATTCCTTAAAACCATCAGGTAATTCCGACTCAAACTGCATCCATTCGTTCTTTGTCGGATGATTGAATCCCAGTGACTTAGCATGCAAAGCCTGACCTGGTGTTAAATCAAAACAATTGGCAATAAACTGCTTGTAATTGGCACTTGTAGTTCCTTTTACGATGGAATCTCCACCATATTCTAAATCGTGAAAAAGTGGGTGACCTTTCCACTTTAAATGTGTTCTAATCTGATGAGTCCGACCTGTTTCCAGCTTGCATTCAACCAAAGTTGTTAATCCGAAGCGTTCTAAAACTTTCACATGCGTAACCGCGTGCTTCCCATGATCTCCATCAGGAAAGACAGTCATTACCTTTCTATTCTTAAGTGAACGTCCAAGATTTCCTTCAATTCGCATGTCTTCTTCTACATCTCCCCAAACCAACGCATGATAACGACGTTCTGTAGTGCGATCATAGAATTGCTTTGCCAAATGAGTAAGTGCGAATTCTGTTTTGGCAACTACCATAATTCCGGTTGTATGCTTGTCTAAGCGATGAACCAAACCTGGTCGACCAAAATAATCCTGAATACGCTGTGGAAGATTATCAAAATGATAAACCAGGGCGTTGACCAAGGTTCCTTTGTAATTTCCGTAACCGGGATGAACCACCATATTTGCTGGTTTGTTCAGAACAATCAATTGATCATCTTCATAAACAATATCGAGTGGAATGTCCTGAGGGATCAATTCAATTTCACGCACCGGATAAGGCATTACAATAGCCACCTCATCTCTGGGTTTTACTTTGTAATTGGGTTTTACAGCCGTGCCATTTACTACAACGTTTCCGTTTTTAGCAGCGAATTGAACCTTGTTTCTGGAAGTATTGGGTAATCGATCAATTAAATACTTATCGATACGGATCATTTCTTGTCCCGGATCCGCTACAAACTTATAATGTTCATAGAGTTCCTCTTCTTCATTTTCCGTATCACTTTCAAATTCTTCTATCATTGACGAATCACTTTTACCACTTTGGGATTGTTAAGTGCTTCCACAAAGTACATTCCAGCAGGCAGCGTACTCATATCAAACTCCATTTCTGAGCTGCTTAAAGTAGTTACTGTTTGTCCGCTGATTGAACGAACTACAGCACCTGAATACGCTGAGGGATTATCGAATTGAAGACGAACAATGCCCGTTGCAGGATTTGGATAAACCAGCCAATCTGAGAATTCTTTTTGCTCTTCAACAGCCAAATCATAGTTACCTGAAGTTTTATAGATCGGACGCATCATTATTGTTCCAGCAATGGTTGAATTTGTCCACGTAACACCACCGTTCAACGAGAAAAATGCTTTCGATGAATTGTTGGTGTTTCGATCAAAACCAGTATTCAACTTGTTTGCATCAACCTGACGGTATCCAATAAAGAAAGGTGCATTGGGAAGCAAAAGCGAACTGTCTGGAAGGTAATACTCCGTAAACACTCCTCTTCCATCTTCATAAATGGGAGATCGTGGATTCAGGAAATTATCTTCGTATAAAACGGTACCAGGGACACCACCATTATTTGCCCAAATAGTGAGCATGAATAATTTGTCTGAAAGGTCGCTCACTTGTGGAACAAAGTGGATTTTCACTCCCATCAATGTATCTGCTTCATAAGGATCGAAACGTAGTGCGAGTCTTGCCTGAACCCCATTAATTCCGAAAGCAGCCTCAGCACTTCCGTCGTCATACGCATATTCATTCCCAAAAAACTGAGTTGTATAACACGTGTCATTCAACGCTAAATGCGCAAACGGTGCTGTTGCAGTGGATTTAATGTCAAATGTTTTCTCTTCAGCAGTTGGTGTTGTAGAAAACACATATCCACCGGTAAAATCGTGAAACGACTGATAAACTGTTCTTGGACCGTAATTCAAATCGCCATTCGTGAGAATTTGATCTTGCAGCGTAAAATTTCCTTCTACCACTCCACCAACACTAACGGCAACGTTTCCATCACTTGTGTTTTCGGGCAAGTTTGATCCATTTCGAACCGTTACCTGAACGTTCGGGTTCATGTGCGTAGGATCGTTCACCCAATGATCCCATGGAACTTGTGTATACGTTTCAATTAAAGAACCAACCGGATAAACGAAAGCAAAATCCTTCATCAAGGTATCCTGATAGCCGCTTCCTGTTCTTAAGTGCACATAATCCAAATGAAATTCATCCAACAACCCAGCAACAGAACCGTAGTTCTTGAAACGGAAACGGAAAGCATTCGTCAAATAAGCAGCTTGTGTAATTCGGATATGTCCCAATTTAAAATCACTAACATCTCCACCGTTTATAGCCCATACTCTATCCCAGTCGTCAGCAGCTGAATCGTAGAATTCCAGCACCAATGAATCTCCAGCTTCCGGTTCGTCGCCAAAACCTTCGCGCTGAACCAAGAAAGAAAGATAAACGGAATCAATAGGAGCATACGAAAGGTCAATCCATTTTGAAGTCAAGTAATCATTATAGCTAGAAGCGGTCGACCCAAAATTATACGGATAACCATTTTCATCCAACCCATCAAAAGTCATCACTCCCAAAGTCCATGGATTTACGGCATGTGTAAAATTCCTGTAGGCTGTTGAATCAATCCAAATGGAATTTGGACCTGTTAAATGCGCTGAAAAAACACGGGCAGAATCCTGGAAATAATCAGGAAAATCCAACCAGATTGTATCTGACAGATCGTTAACAATATCAGTTGTGTCGTAAATATGATATGGAGGATAGGCGCTCACATTGGAATACTGCACCGGATAGAAATCAAGATTTCCTTTTTTAATTGTAATGGGAGTTAAGTTCGTTTCAACCGTATTACCCGAAGTTGTGGTATAGCGTTTTGTTGCATTTGCCGAATATACCGCAGTAGCTGGCAAAGGAACATCACTCATGTCCAAAAGCTCGTGAAACAATTCTTCCGTTACATTGGGATCACCTGGATTTGCAATGTGACTCTGCATTTTAGATGTAGAAAATTCATCCAAAATCGGGAGTGAAATTGTATCATACGTATATACAAAAGTGCTGTCCAGGTTATTGGTTGCGCTTTTCAGGTGTTTTACCACCTTTCCACGTGCAATAGAACCAATTGGCTCCAATTCTTCCTGAGAAAATGAATATGTGCTAAATAGTAATATTGTTAGAACTCCAAAAAATCTAATCATGCGTAGTTGCTTTTATTACTCTTTCGATGCAGACACCATGATAGTAGTTCCAGCAGGCACAGTAGTTCCTTCTAAATACTCTGGACTTTGTGCATAAACCACAGCACTTGTTGAATCGGCCGAGCTTACACACCCATCACATGCTCCCCATTGAAAGCTCAATGATAAACCTGATAAACGACCACGAGCCTCAGATATTGTCTGCCCCATCAAATCTGGAATCTCCACAGCAGCAGCAGCATCGTTTTGACCAACAACTAAAGTAATTACATCTCCAACCAAAACTCTTGTTCCACTTTTAATTGGCTTGCCTTTATACAATTGTTTTTGAACAGCACCATCTGCCTCTGAAGTTGGAACAAATGTTACTCGGTATTTCAATCCTCTGTTTTCCAATACACTTTGTGCATAACGGTAAGAGCGATCAACAAGATTTGGCATTTCTACCAGATTAAATCGTTTTGAGATCTGAACTCGAATTTTTCTTCCTGATTTTACAGGAACCAAACTTTTTTTCGTTGGCAGTGGATCCTGACTCACAACAGTTCCTGCTGGTAAATCGGGTCTATAAACAGAATCCAACAATTCCATTTCCAAATCGAGTTCTTCCAAAATCACCCGAGCTCTATCGGCTTTCATTCCTTCCAAATTCGGGACATCAATTTTCTCACCATGATTGGTGTAGGCATCCAGATAGAGAATGATTCCGCCAACAATAACGATGTAAGCAAGAATGATTAATCCTGTGTGCTTTAAAAAATGTTTACTCCAAACAAAAGCTCTTAACTTGCGTAAAAAATCCATGGAACCGTATAAGTGAAGCAAATATATAAAGAATGTTAGGACGGAACGATTTACAGCGCACTGCGAGTGTTAAAAAGTATCAACACAACATTATTAATAGTTTTTGTGAAGAAGTAAAAAGGAAATGAGTGGAAGAGTCTAATTTTACAGAAAAAGAAATTATGGCTCACTTTGGACTTTTCTGCGGCGGATTCTCATCGGAATTTGATATCTCGATGCTTAGCGCCAATACCATTAAGACGAATTTTCCAAAGGAGCATTCCATTGTACAAATTGTAGTTAAACGTGATGGCTGGATAGCCCTTGAAAATGATCAGGAATTTGTTTTCTCACTTGACACTGCAACGTACATGAAAGATGGTCAGGAAGTAAAAATTGATGCGGGGCTAATTTACGTTCATGGAAATCCGGGTGAGAACGGCAAAATTCAGGCTTATCTCGACATGAAAGGAATTCCGTATTTGAACTCTTCGGCATTAGCTTCAGAGTTGTCTTTCGACAAATGGTATTGCAATCAGTTTCTTTCGAATTTTGGAATTCCTGTTGCGAAATCGCTTTTTCTTCGATCGAGAAATGAATTCACCAACGAAAAGATTATTAACGAGCTGGGGCTGCCATGTTTTGTAAAGCCTTCAGATTCTGGTTCAAGCTTCGGGATTTCAAAGGTGAGTAAAGCAGAAGATCTTAGCTCGGCTTTAGACAAAGCATTTGTAGAAGGAAAAACCATCGTTATAGAATCGTTTTTAAAAGGAACTGAAGTTACTTGTGGTGTTTACAGAAAAACAACAGGTGCTCATGCGCTTCCATTAACTGAGATTGCCACTGAAAATGATTTCTTTGATTACGAAGCGAAATATTTGGGTCAGTCACAGGAAATTACTCCGGCTCGCGTTTCAAACGAAATCAGAGACAAGGTTTGGGAAACGGCAAAGTACTGTTATGAACTTCTACAACTGAAATCTATTTCCCGAATCGACTTTATGGTTGTAGATGATGTTCCGCATGTAATTGAAGTAAATACAACTCCGGGATTCAGCGCTGCTAGTTTGGTTCCACAAATGCTGGCAGAAGAAGGAACATCAATTGAAAATTTCTGGAGAGAGATTATTGAGGTGGAACTGGGTTATTGATCTTGAAGTATATAAAATGAAAAAGGATGTAATCCAAAATACATCCTTTTCCAAACCTAAAAACCCAATTTACCAAACCAATCAGAGAGAACTCTGACATTCTTGACAACTATATAATGCAGCAAGAATTGAATGGTTGGAAAATCTTTTGAAATATTTTAAAAAAAAATTATTCAGCACAATGACAAGGTGGATCGAACTGCCAATTTACATTCGGCATTCTCTCCGCCCAACTCGTTTGAAAGGTAATATTTGTAAGGATTGAACGCATATCTACCGCTTTCAAATGAGCACATTGCATTAATTCCATTGGCAATTCTTCTATTGGATTACTCCACAAAATAAAAACTTCCAAATCTTTCAAATTTCCAATTGTAGATGGAATTGCAGGAATTTCATTCTTTCCAATATCCAGGTATTTGAGATTTGTCAATGTTAAAACATTTCCGAAACCATCATTAATTTTATTTCGTTCAACACTTAACCAACGGAGATTTTTAAACTCTCTAATTTCCGTAGGAAAAACGGTCAGTTTGTTTCTACTCAAATTCAAGTATCTCAAATTTTTGAATTTGTATAATTCTTCCGGAATTGATTCCCACTTCAAATGAGAAGCGTCAATTGCCAAAACCGTATCCGGATTTGCCTTTAACGCTTGATCCCAAGAGAGTATTTTTAGAGAATCTTGTTGTGCGTGTGCAGCATTATTACTTAGAATAATGAAGCAAACTATGCTTAGCCATTTCAACATCTTTGTTCAATTGAAGTTTTAAACTATCCAGCGAGTCAAATTTTTGTTCATCCCGCAGTCTTTCTATACATTCTAAACGTAAAGTGTCACCATAAATTTCAGCATCGAAATCAAAAATGAAAACTTCCACTGTCAATTCATTTGTTCCAGAAACTGTTGGTTTCACACCAATGTTCATCACGCCGTGGTATCGACTATTTTCATGCCAAACAATTACGGAATACACTCCGATTTTCGGAAGAATCTTAGTTGTCAGATCTACATCAATATTTGCCGTTGGAAAACCGATTGTTCTACCCAACTTTTTACCGTGAACAACTTCTCCGGTAATCTTGAAATTCGTTCCTAAAAACTGAGCTGCCAGTTGAACATCTCCTTCAAGCACAGCATTTCTAATTTTAGTGGAACTTACTGAAACCTCCCCCACTTGAATGGCTTTGATCTCTTCTACTGCAAAACCATAAAGCTCACCCAATTCAACCAACTCAGAAAAAGACCCCTCTCTATTCTTTCCAAAATGATGATCATAACCTACTCTCATTTCAGAGATTCCGATCTTATTCACCAAAATGTCACGAACAAATTCCATAGCCGTTAAACGTGAGAATTCTTTGGTAAATGGAAAAAGAATCACTGTATCTAAACCTAGAGCTTCCAGTTTCTCCAGTTTCTCTTCAACAGAATCGATCAATCGTACAGAATGAGAATCGGGATAAATGACCATTCTTGGGTGTGGGTGAAAGGTGAAAAGAACCGATTCCTTTCCCATGGCGTGCGCCTCTGCAACCAAATTCGCAATAATCGCCTGATGCCCAACATGAACACCATCAAACGTACCAAGCGTTAAAACCGGTGCATTAAACGTTATTCCTTCGGGAATGCCATGTAATATTCTCATACTTCAAAAGTAACTAAAAAAGGGAATCCACAGTGGCGAATTCCCTTACTCTACTTATCTGAAAGATTTACTTTTTTCTCATTAATTCCACAAATTGATGTCCGGTTTGAGTTGTTCCATCTTTTCCGGTAATGTTATAGGTATAGAAGTAAGTTCCCTCCGAAGCATCAGAACCACTCACTGTTCCATCCCATTTTGTATTGAAATCTGTGATTTTGAACATTTCATTTTGCCAACGATTCACAATAATCACCTCAATGGAAACTCCATTCTCTACATCGATGTAAAAGCCATCATTCGTTCCATCTCCGTCAGGTGTAAACACATTTGGAAGGTGAATCACCAACGGCTCGAAAGGAATTACAATTACCTGAATATTGGAAACATCGTCACACAAACCATTCGAAGCAGTAAGCTCAACAGTGTAAGTTCCTGGCAAATTGAACGTCATGTTATACGTTTCATTCAGATCCGTAGAAGTTGCAGTTTGACCATTATCGAAATCAATATCGTAGCTCGTAGCAAACTGACTTGCATTCGTAAATGTTACTACCAATCCCGGATAACCTGAAAGTACACTTGTAGAATTGATATCTGAAACAGGAACCGGAACCACGTTCACAGTTACCTGGTCTGTGTTTGTACATCCATTGGCATCTGTTCCCGTAACCGTGTATGTTATACTACCCAATCCAGGACTGAATGCAGTATTATTAGTTACACCATTTGTCCAGACATAACTTGTTGCTCCGGAACCCGCTAAAGTTACTGTCGACCCTAAACAAATGTTTTGATCTGCACCGGCACTAACAATTGGCAGCGGATTGACAGTTACAGTCATTTGATCCGTATCCTGACAACCATTTCCATCTGTTCCGGTAACTGTATAAGTTGTAGTTGAAGCAGGACTAAAAGGAGTAGCATTTGTAACACCATTGTTCCATACATAAGAAGTCGCTCCGGAACCCGAAACTGTTACTGAGCCTCCAATACAAACACTTTGATCGTTCCCTGCAGAAACATTCGGAAGAGCATTCACGGTTACTACAACCTGATCTGTATTCTGACAACCGTTTAAATCTGTCCCTGTCACAGTGTAAGTTGTTGTACTCGCCGGAGTAAAGCTTACACCATTTGTCACCCCATTATTCCATACATAAGAAGTAGCTCCGGAACCATTTAAAATTACGGTTGCACCAGCACAAACAGCTTGAGGAGCGCCTGCGTCAACACTTGGTAAATTATAAACAGTAACTGTAACCTGATCTGTATTGTCGCAACCAGCGGCATCGGTTCCTGTAACAGTGTATGTTGTTGTAGCACCCGGAGTAAATGGAGTACCATTCGTTACACCGTTGTCCCATGAATAACTTACTCCTCCTGTACCGTTTAAAGTAACACTTGTTCCAGGACAAACCGATTGATCTGAACCTGCCCCAATGATCGGAGAAGTTGAAACATTTACAGTCACCTGATCTGTATCAGTACATCCGTTAGCAGCCGTTCCTGTAACTGTATAAGTTGTTGTGCCACTTGGAGTAAACGCAACACCGTTGGAAACTCCATTATCCCATGTATAACTTTGAGCACCACTTCCTGACAATGTCACAGCTTCACCGTCACAAGCCGTTTGATCAAGACCAGCATCAACAACTGGCATGGCAACGTTCACGCTTGTATTGGCAGAATTCTGGCAATTCGCATCTGCATAAACCGTAGTTGCTGTCAATGTAAAATTGGTAACACCATCAGGTAAACCAGCAGAACTCGCATTAGTCGTAGTTCCGTTCGTAATTCCCGCAGTTGGGCTTGTCCACTGAAGCGTTGTAGTTGCATTAATCGTTATTGGCGTGTTCAACAAATTGGAAACCGGAACCTGAAAAATAGATGCGGTTCCTGCCGAACAAGAGTTATCGTTAATTGAAGAGCTGATTGCTCCTGAACCGTAAGAAATCGACGTTGGAGAACCACACAATGATGCCAAATTAGAGAACGTAACAGTCGCATTCGTTAGCGACCCAACGTCTGCACCGATACAGTCATAAATCTGTACTTTCCATCCACCTTCAGCAGCGTTACAACCATACAAAGACGACCAGTTGATCGTTACGTTATCACCGTAACTTGAAGAATAGCCTGAGAACGTTCCAGTGAGCGGAACGGAGGCTGAACACGGATTGATATTTCCAACAGGATTGGTCGTAAAACAAAGATTGGACACATTATTTCCACCATTACAGCAACAACCATTAGAAGCGTTAATCAATTCAGGGTGAGGCATCACACTAACTACTGGGCTCCCACAACCAGCAGGTCCAACAAGATAAAATCCTAAATCGGAAACATAGGTATGATTAGCAGAAAAACAAACCTGAATTTGTGTAGTTGGCGTGATCAATGACTCCGGTGGCGGTGGATTGTAGTAACTGAAACTTCCAGTAGTATTCACAACTCCAGTTAATGAGGCATTGTTACAAGCAGAAAGTGACGAGCTTGCAGTTACCTCTGTGTTCAGATTCCAAACCCAGGCGATAAAACAATCTGTTACTACACTATTGGCATCAGTAATTTGAACTCGATACCCATCACTTGCGAGATTTGTCAAAGTGGATGTAGCTCCTGCTTGAGACGTCAAAGGTTCCCACGAAAACGTTGTCTGGTCATGATAAAACCACGCAAACGTATATGGCCCTGTACCACTTGTAGGTGTTGCAGTTAAACTTCCCTGAGCAGCAGCCAGTATATTTCCGCACCAGATATAAATGGGATCATTCGATGCACCACTAGTGTATGCTGTTACAGAAGAACCCGAATTTCCATTAGGTGTCAACTGAGCATATGTCGACAATGCGCTAAAGCACAAAAGAGCTAAAAGTATTTTCTTCATGACTATTTGGTGGATTTAGTTAGCTCAGCTTTACGTTTTTGAAGTATCGCAATCTGTTCGCTGTAATACTTCTTGTCTTCTTCCGTTACCGCATTTTGCAGTTTACCGTAGAAATAAGGCTCAGCATCTATACATTCAGCCAAAGACCAATCTAAAATAGTTCTTACAGTTGTTTGTGATGAATTGCTTTTTGACGGGGTTTCAACTCCCTGAGCCTGATGTACTATTACACCGTTAGCTTGGGTTGTAGGGGTTTGGGTGTAGCCGACGACAGATAATAGCGAAATACCTGAAATCAACAAAACGTGTTTTTTCATTGTAGTAGTAATGGGTTAATAAAGCAGTATATAAACGAAAGCGCGTTTGAATAAGTTGCACGAATATATAAAATTGTGGTAAAACAAACAATATCAATGAATAACAAGGCTGAAAAAACAAATAATCTCCAAGTTCCAAAGACAATCTTCTTTCAAATTTGAGTCAACTTCTGTTTCAATTCTTCCTCTTAATTAAAATCATTCTAAATCAGTTGTCCATTTTTTTGCACCAGTACCATAAATGTGGTATTTTTGCGGTGAAAATGTGCTTTATTTAAAATACATCTAAATAGAGACAAATAGTGAGGTCATGATAACAGTTACTGAACAAGCCAAAAAACAAGCAATTCGCTTGATGGAGGACGACGGAAAGGCAGGATTTTTCATCCGTGTTGGTGTTCAAGGTGGTGGTTGCTCTGGTTTAATGTACCAGTTGACATTCGACAATGAGGAAAAAGAAGACGATAAGTCTTTTGAAGATAACGGAATTAAAGTGGTAGTTGACAAAAAAAGCTTCCTGTATCTGATCGGTACGACTCTTGATTTTTCAGGTGGATTGAACGGAAAAGGATTCATTTTTACCAACCCGAATGCAGGTAGAACCTGCGGATGTGGTGAGTCATTCTCACTTTAAACTAGTTGATTTTACATGGGATACACGGAAAATGATTTAGCTAAAGACCTTGAGAATTCGGAATACAAATTCGGATTTACAACTGATATCGAGTCAGACAGGGCACCTTTAGGACTAAATGAAGAAATCATCAAATTTATTTCTGCCAAAAAAAACGAACCAGATTGGTTGTTGGAGTACCGCTTAAAGTGTTACGCCATTTGGAAAGAGATGACAGAACCAACCTGGGCACACATTCAATATCCAAAACCAGATTTTCAGGCTATTTCTTACTATGCTGCTCCTAAGCAGACAAAGAAATATGAAAGTTGGGACGATGTTGATCCGGAGATGAAGGAAACAATGGCCAAATTGGGGATTTCATTAGAAGAACAGCAACGCTTAACAGGTACAAATGTGGCTGTCGATTTCGTAATGGACTCGGTTTCTGTTGCAACAAGTTTCAAAAGTAAGCTGAAAGAACTCGGAATTATCTTCTGTTCGTTCTCGGATGCGGTTCAAGAATATCCAGATCTTGTCAGACAATATATGGGTACTGTTGTTCCGGCAACCGACAATTTCTATGCTGCTTTGAACTCAGCTGTATTTACAGATGGTTCTTTCTGCTACATTCCAAAAGGAGTTCGGTGTCCAATGGAGCTTTCTACTTATTTCCGAATCAACGAAGCGAATACTGGTCAGTTTGAAAGAACATTGGTTGTTGCCGACGAAGGTGCGTACGTTTCTTACTTAGAAGGTTGTACTGCTCCTCAACGCGATGAAAACCAATTACACGCTGCTGTTGTTGAATTGGTCGCATTGAAAGATGCTGAGATCAAATACTCGACAGTACAAAACTGGTATCCCGGAGATAAAGAAGGTAAAGGTGGAGTTTTCAACTTCGTAACAAAACGTGGTTTATGCGAAACAAACGCTAAAATCTCGTGGACACAAGTAGAAACCGGTTCTGCAGTTACATGGAAATATCCTTCATGTATTTTGAAAGGTGATAATTCAATTGGTGAGTTTTACTCGGTAGCTGTAACGAATAACTTCCAACAGGCAGATACGGGAACAAAAATGATTCACTTGGGTAAAAACACCAAGAGTACAATTATTTCGAAAGGTATTTCTGCAGGAAAATCGCACAATTCTTACCGTGGATTGGTTCAGATTCACAAAAACGCACACAACGCAAGAAACTTCTCGCAGTGTGATTCTTTGTTGATGACCGACGAATGTGGAGCACATACTTTCCCTTATATCGAATGTAAAAACCCGAGCGCTAAAATTGAGCACGAGGCTACAACTTCGAAGATTGGAGAAGATCAAATATTTTACTGTTTACAACGTGGAATCTCTGAGGAGAAAGCCATCAGTTTAATTGTAAATGGGTATTGTAAAGAAGTGTTGAACCAACTTCCTATGGAGTTTGCGGTTGAAGCACAAAAATTACTGACGATTAGTTTAGAAGGATCAGTGGGATAATTACGAATGACAAATTACTAGTTACAAATAATTAGTAATTCGAAATTGGTAATTAGTAATTGAAGATATTATGTTGAAGATTGAAAATTTACACGCGTCGATTGACGGAAAAGAAATTCTAAAAGGATTAAACCTTGAAGTGAAAGCTGGTGAAGTGCATGCTATCATGGGTCCAAATGGTGCTGGAAAAAGTACTTTGGCTAGTGTGTTGGCTGGACGTGAAGAATACGAAATCACAGAAGGAAAGGTTGATTTTGATGGTACAGACTTATTGGAAATGGCAACGGAAGATCGTGCTCGTGAAGGTTTGTTCCTTGCGTTCCAATATCCAGTTGAAATTCCGGGAGTTTCTAACGTGAATTTCCTTCGTACAGCGTTGAACGAAATTCGTGAATACCGTAAAGAAGAACCTATTTCGGCGAAAGACTTTATGGCTTTAGTGAAAGAGAAAAGTGCAATTGTTGAGTTGGACGCTAAATTAGCTTCTCGTTCAGTAAACGAAGGATTCTCCGGAGGTGAAAAGAAAAGAAACGAGATCTTCCAAATGGCAATGTTGGACCCGAAATTATCTATCCTTGATGAAACAGATTCAGGATTAGATATCGATGCGCTTCGTATTGTTGCTAACGGTGTTAACACATTGAAGTCAGATAAAAACGCAACGGTTGTGATTACACACTACCAACGTTTATTGGATTATATCGTTCCGGATTTCGTTCACGTTCTTTACGACGGACGAATTGTTAAATCTGGTCCAAAAGAGTTAGCTCTTGAATTGGAAGAAAAAGGATACGATTGGATTAAAGCAGAATTTGCACTCTAAGATTCCATTATGCAAACATTAGAAAACGTAAGCATGAAATTGAACTGGAACTTAGAAGGACATTTCTTGCTGAACGAAAATTTAAGAAAACAAGCTCAGGAAACGATCGAAGGTCTTGACTTTCCAACGACCAGAAATGAGGCTTGGAAATACACACGTGTAGCAAAGATCAAGAATGCATTGTTGTCGGTTGGCAAATTACAATCGGTTACTTCTAAACTTGGTTTAGATGACAATTCATTGAAATTTGTTTTTGTAAATGGACATTTCGCGAAAGATCTTTCTTCTTCCAACTATCCTGATGGTGTAAAAATTCTTGCGCTTTCTTCAATGGATAAAGAAGAATTGAATGTTCTTGGAACTTCTGCAGTTTTGGAGAATGAGATCTTCAACGCAATCAATACAGCTTATGCAACCGATGGACTTTACGTTCACGTTTCGGCTAAAATGCAAATTGAACCAGTAATTGAAATTATTCATGTTTCAACTGGCGATGCTGTTTTGACAAATCTTCGTCATAGCATTACTGCCGAAGCTTTTGCTGAAGTGAAATTGATCCAGCATTTCGTTACTGAAAAAGGCGAAGGTTCATTTACCAATGTTTATACAGAAGTAAATGTGGCGAAGAACGCAAAAGTGGTTATCGACAAATTACAAGAAGAAAACGATACTGCTTATCATGTTGCAACAGAGCAAGTTGCTCAGGCACAAGATTCAAATTTCACAATCAATACAATTACCTTAAACGGTGCGTTGGTTCGCAATAACCTGAACATCGATGTAAATGGTTCCAACTGTGAAACACATTTGAACGGCGCTTACATTTTGAATGGAAATCAGCATGTTGACAACCACACAATTGTAGACCATAAAGTTTCGCATTGTGAATCGTTTGAATTGTACAAAGGAGTGATCGACGGAAAAGCAACCGGAGTTTTTAACGGTAAAGTTTTCGTTCGTAAAGACGCTCAAAAAATCAATGCTTTCCAGTCAAACGGAAACGTATTATTAAGCGACGACGCATCAGTAAACAGCAAACCGGAATTGGAAATTTATGCTGACGATGTGAAATGTTCACATGGATCAACTACTGGTCAGTTAGACGAAGAAGCAGTATTTTACTTACGCGCTCGTGGTTTAAGCGAAGCAAGTGCACGACAATTAATGGTTGGCGCGTTTGTAGGTGAAGTTTTCGAGAAAATTGAAAATGAAGCTGTTGTTGAGCGTATTCATGAAGTATTGAGAGAACGATTTGATTGGTCTATATAATACTTCGTTAAAGGAAAGCCAAAAGAGGAAAAGAGGAAATTAATTCCTTTTCAAAAAGATAATGAAATCCGATGCATCTCGACTACGCTCGATGACCGCAGCGGATTTCTTTGTTTAAGGCCGAATGAAGAGAACACAGTTTGAACACTTCAATAAAGGGATTCATCATCCTCTCCCCTTGAGGGGAGAAAGAGAGGGGTGGAAACAGTAATCCTAACCACCCTCCTTAATCCTACCTCGAAGGGAGGAGATTAAAAAACCTTACTTTTTTGTAAAGACACGATGCATCTCCTCTCTGCAAAATCCGTTTCCTTTTGTTACATTTGCACCTCGAATTCATTTGAATGATACCAGAAAATCAAAAAGTAAAATTCGCCATAATTGGTGCAGGACATATCGGAAAACGACACGCTGAAATGGCTCGTCGTGACGAAGAAGCTGAACTAGTTGCAATGGTTGATATTCGTTCCGCAGAAGAATGTGGAGCTGCAGATTATAACGTTCCTTTCTTCTCTACAATGGAAGAATTGTTCGCCTCTGGTATCGAGTTCGACGTGGTGAATGTGTGTACTCCAAACGGATTGCATGCTGAACAAGCTCTGATGGCTCTTAAAAATAAGAAACATGTGGTGGTTGAGAAGCCAATGGGTTTGACGAAAGACCAATGTGAAAAGGTAATTTTCAAGTCACTGCAGCAATCACGACAAGTTTTTTGTGTCATGCAAAACCGTTACTCCCCGCCAAGCGAATGGATCAAGGATTTGATCGATCGTAAAGTTTTGGGTGATATTTTCATGGTACAATTGAATTGTTACTGGAATCGTGATGAGCGTTACTACAAAGCAGGTGGCTGGAAAGGAACTGCTGATTTGGACGGCGGAACATTGTTTACACAGTTCTCACACTTCATCGATATCATGTACTGGTTGTTCGGTGATATTGACAATATTCAAGGAAAATTCGCGGATTTCACGCACAAGGATTCTACTGCATTTGAAGATTCTGGTTTCGTGAGTTTCGATTTTGTAAATGGAGGAATGGGTTCTTTGAACTATTCAACTTCTGTTGCTCACCAAAATTTAGAAAGCTCCATGACTATCGTTGGTAAGAACGGAAGTGTAAAAATTGGCGGACAATACATGAATGAAGTAGAAGTTTGCAATATTGCAGACTACGAAATGCCGGATCTTGCACCTACCAATCCAGGGAACGATTACGGCGCTTACAAAGGATCTGCAGCAAATCACCATTACGTTATTACGAACGTTATCGACACACTAAAAGGAAGAACTTCAGCAACTACAAACGCTCTTGAAGGATTGAAAGTTGTTGAAATTATTGAACGCATTTATAAAGTAAGAAATGAGCAACTCAATCTACAATAAACTTATTCAGAAAGAAACGAAACTCGCCGTAATTGGACTGGGCTATGTTGGTTTACCAATTGCTCTTGAATTTGCTAAAAAAATTAAGGTTGTTGGATTCGATATCAATCAGGCACGTGTTGATTTGATGAGAAATCATATCGATCCGAGTAACGAATTGGAGAAAAGTGCTTTCGATAATTGCGACATTCACTTTACAGCTGATATCAACGATTTGAAGGACGTTACTTTCTTTATTGTTGCTGTTCCGACACCAATCGACGACACAAATTTACCTGACTTAAAACCGTTGTTAGGTGCTTCTAAAACGGTTGCTCAAGTATTGAAAAAAGGCGATTACGTTGTCTTTGAATCTACGGTTTATCCAGGTTGTACTGAAGACGATTGTATTCCAGTATTGGAAGAAATCTCCGGATTGAAATTCGAAGATGATTTCAAGGTGGGATATTCACCTGAACGTATTAATCCGGGAGACAAGGAACATACGCTTCAAAATGTAATCAAAGTGGTTTCCGGTTGTTCCGAAGAATCACTTGAGGAAATTGCGAAGACATACGAATTGGTTGTAGCTGCTGGGGTTCACCGTGCAACTTCTATCAAAGTGGCTGAGGCTGCAAAAATCATTGAAAACACGCAGCGCGACGTAAATATTGCCTTGATCAATGAACTTTCTATCATTTTCAATCGCTTAGGAATTAACACTTACGAAGTACTTGAAGCGGCTGGAACGAAATGGAATTTCCTGAAATTCTCTCCAGGTTTGGTTGGTGGACACTGCATTGGTGTTGATCCATACTATCTGACACACAAAGCACAACAAGCTGGTTACCACGCAAAAATTATCAATAGCGGTCGTTACGTAAACGATTCAATGGGATTCTATATTGGTAAGCAAACGACTAAGAAAATCATTGCTCAAGGAAAGCACATTCAAGACGCGAAAGTGTTGGTAATGGGTGCAACCTTCAAAGAAGATGTTTCGGATATCCGTAACTCGAAAGTAATTGACGTAGTAAACGAATTGAAATCGTTTCAGGTACACGTTGATTTGGTAGATCCACACGCTTCTTCAGACGAAATGGAACACGAATATGGTGTGAAATTAGTGGAGATTGGCAGCGATTACGACGCCATCATTGTAGCTGTAAACCATAGAGAATACAACACGTTGACGGAAGATTATTTCAAATCAATTCTAAAAGACGGAAAAGGTGTTTTCGTAGACATCAAAGGAATTTACCGAAATAAGATTCAGGATTTAGAATATTGGAGCCTTTGATGAATTATCAATGAAACAAGTCTAAATTATCAAGAAAACAGAATCGTACTTGATAATTTTGGCATTGATAGTTGATAATTTACTCTACTTCCAGGTCATAGATTTGTCGTGAAACCTTCATTCGGATTTCTGATGCCAATTGGCTTACCAAACTGCTTGGTTTTCTCCAGATTGAACGGATTTTCGGACAGTTACACCCGTCTGTTTTATCGCGTACTTTCTCACTAGAAGTGGCGTTTCTATTCCAATCGTTAATGTAAGCACCATTTTTTCTCAAGGTTGCAGTTACGCTTGCACTTAAATCGGAGTAATACACATAGCTGGGTTCAGTATCCCAAATCGAAGCACAGCTGTCTACATAACTATGTCTGTTCAAACCTTCACCAACGCTTAAACTCCCAATATGCAAGGTGTATTCTGCTGGTTCCGTGGTTAAAATGATATTGTTTTTCTCAAGTAATCTAATGAGCGTTTCATTGAACTCATTCGCTAAATCATCGCTATCACTCAAATAGATATAATCCGGATATTGCAGCGGTTCATCAAAGTCGTAAGGATCAAACTTATCAAATGCATCAGTTGGATATTGATGTGCTATCGTTGGACCTTCATAATGCACATAAATCACATCTGGCAAGTTTTTTCCTTTTCTGCAACCAACAAAAATAAATACAAGAAAGAGTAGGTAAAAGGCAAATCGCATCATAAACAGTTTGCCCTTTTAAGAAAAAATCATACCAAAAAGACTCAAGACTTGAAGACGTAAGACAAAAGACCAATTCAACGTTTAGCATTAAAATTACTGTATCAAATTCTTAAAGAGTCTGTTGTCTTTGGTCTATTGTCTTAAGTCTAATTTACTATCTTTACTTCTATGAATATTCTCGTTACTGGCGCTGCCGGATTTATTGGTTCGCATTTGGTGCGTTTACTTGTAAATAAGTATCCCAATTATACGATCATTGCTTTCGATTCGCTTACATATGCAGGAAACCTTGAGAATTTAAGCGATGTGATGAATGCTTCGAATTACCGCTTCGTGAAAGGTGATATTACTTCTGAAGAAGATGTAATGAAGGCATTGAATCTACACGACGTAACGGATATTATTCATTTAGCTGCAGAATCGCATGTTGATCGCTCCATTGAGGGTCCGATGGAATTTGTGAAAACAAACGTTATTGGAACGGTGAATTTGATGAATCAGGCGCGAACATATTGGGGAACGAACGAAGGACATATTTTCTACCACGTTTCTACCGATGAAGTTTTCGGATCATTGGGAACAGAAGGTTTCTTTACGGAAACAACTTCATACGACCCGAGAAGTCCATATTCCGCATCAAAAGCATCTTCAGATCATTTTGTCTCTGCATATTTCCATACTTACGGTTTTCCAGTAAAACGTTCCAATTGTTCAAATAACTACGGAAGCCACCATCATCCGGAGAAATTGATTCCATTGATGATTTACAATATCATGAATAGTAAACCGCTTCCTGTTTACGGAAAAGGTGATAACGTTCGCGATTGGTTGTGGGTGGAAGACCATGCACGTGCAATCGATGTGATTTTCCATAAAGGCGAATTAGGCTGTAATTACAACGTTGGTGGCTGGAACGAATGGAAAAACATCGACTTGATCCATGAACTTTGTGCAATTATGGACAAAGAACTGGGGCGTGAAGAAGGAGAAAGCGCCAAACTCATTTCTTTTGTAAAAGACAGAGCCGGACACGATATGCGCTATGCAATCGACGCTACAAAACTACATGATGAATTGGGTTGGAAACCAAGTATCACCTTCGAAGAAGGATTGCGAAAAACGGTTCGTTGGTACCTCGACAATCAGGATTGGGTAAATCATGTAGTGAACGGATCTTACCAAAGTTATTACGATTCAATGTACACCAATCGTTAAGAAAATGTTGGGATTCCTTCGACCTAAAAAACCTGTATCATTAGCTCCGCTGCAAGTCGACATTCATAGTCATTTACTGCCGGGAATCGATGATGGAGCGCAAACACTCGATCACACGCTTGGAATGCTGCGCAAATTCGAAGAATTCGGCTACAAGAAAATGATTTTCACTCCGCACGTGATGTCGGGAGTATATAACAATACACCAGCAATTATTCGTGCGAAACTCGAAGAAGTAAGAAACCTCATCCGTGAAACGGGAATTAATCTGGAAGTAGATGCTTCGGCAGAATATTATCTTGATGACACCTTTCTGGAATTCATTCGCAACAACGATCTGATTCCGTTTAACGGAAACCATATTTTATTCGAATGCTCCTTTCGGGATGCACCACTACTACTCGATCAGGTTATTTTCGACTTACAATCGAAGCAATACCAACCCGTAATTGCACATCTTGAACGTTATTACTACTATCACAAATCGATAGAAAAAGCCAAACAATTGAAAGCACAAGGAGTTTTGATTCAGGTGAATTTGCTTTCGTTTACAGGTCATTATGGTCCGGATATTAAAAAGCAAGCCGAACTTCTCCTAAAACATAACTTAATCGATATTGTTGGATCGGATTGTCACCGTATTGAGCATTTGCATATTATTGAAAAGAACCTGTATTTGCCTGCGTTTAAGAAATTGTTATCTCAGCCACTGAAGAACAAAGATTTCTAACTCGGATTACTCGCAAAAAAACTCCCACTGATGCGCAGATGGTTAGGGCGCTTACCAGTCGCCCAAAAAGGTGTAATAACTGGATTATTACAAGACCAAAACAAATAAACAAAAATTCAATTTAGAACTGTGAGATTGGCTCTTATGCAGAGAACGATAGAAAACAAGTGAAATGAAGCGTAGCTAAACCCCTGTCTGAATCCAGCGCTCCTATTTTTCATAGAAAAATTGGTACAGCGTGTTTATGAGTTGGGGTGCAGCAGCGAAATGCAATGTCGTTTTTAAGTTCTCAAATACAAGCCTAGACCTTTTTTGTTACTTTTTTGGGGCAATGCCAAAAAAGTAAGTTACTAGTTTCGTATTTTTCACCTGTGAAATCATTCCTCATACTTCTTACTTTCAGTTGCTGTATTTCGTCTTTTGGCCAAAGCGATAGTGTTGAAGTAGGTTACAACCACAGACGCAACCTTTGGTTCGATGGAACGAATGCAGTTGTGGGACTGGGAAGTCTTGTTTTGCTAAACGAGGTCTGGTACAAAGAGTATCCAAAATCCGATTTTCATTTTTACAACGACGGTGCTTCCTGGTTGCAAATGGATAAAGTGGGTCATGCGTACACAGCTTACCAATTGTGCAGGGCAGAATACGCTGGCGCACGTTGGACGGGAAGATCCAACAAAAGCTCAACTTTTATAGCTGCCGCATTGGTTTTCGGAGGCCAATCTGCTGTAGAGGTTTTCGATGGTTTTAGTCAGGAATGGGGGTTTTCAGTCCCTGATCTAGCAGCCAACACAGCCGGAATAGGTTTGTTTTTGGGTCAGCAATTGGCGTTTAAGGAGCAACGTTTCTTTCTAAAATACGGCTACAAAAATTCACCTTACGCAGCACTTCGACCAAATACCTTAGGTTCTACCTTTCCTGAAAAATTGCTGAAAGACTATAACGCACAGAGTTATTGGTTATCGTTCTCACCTACTGCAATCCATGACAACCTTTTCTGGCCACGATGGCTTCAGCTCAGTGTTGGTTATAGCGCTGACGCTAAACTACGTGGCGACGATAACGTTTATACCATCAACGGATTTACCTATGAAGCCAACCGCGAATGGGCATTGAGTTTAGATATCGATTGGAGTAAACTTCCGATCAAGAAACCATGGCTGCGAAAAGGTCTGGGAGCATTGAATGCTGTAAAATTACCGTTCCCAAGTGTTTATTGGCGAAATGGGGTTTGTTATGTGGGCATGCTGTGATTCAAAACACATAGTTCACATAGCTAAAACATAGTCACATAGTTTTTATTGAAAATAACTGGACTTGAAAAAGCCTAACACAACAAGCTATTGAATTATCTATGTGTCTATGTGCTCAACTATGTTTTCTATGTGTTTAAATCGTAAATTAGACTATGGAATCTAAGCTATTCGAAATACAATCTCCGAACGGAGTTTTAAGAGGAAATATCCGTGAATTACCTGGCGCACCGCTGGTATTATTGCTCTGCGGACACAACGGATTTTATCATTTTGCTTTCTTCCCAACCATACAGCAACACTTGATTGAGAACGGTTATTCGTCGTTAGCGTTCAACTACTCGCATTGTGGCATTTCAGATCACGGTGATTACTTCGACGACTTAGTCAGCTATGAAAAGAACTGTCGACAGCTGGAAGTGGAAGATTCCCTGTTCATGGTATCGGCTTTGGGAGGCATATTGCAATCTACCCCTTCACAGCTGTTTATACTTGGTCATTCCATGGGCGGATTCAACACCGGTTTTGTAGCTGATCAGCTCGTTTCTTCAGGCATTAAAGTGGACGGACTCATTTTCCTAAACGCTTTGAAAACCTTAGATGTTAGACCCAAAGAAGTGATGGAAGAATGGCAGCAGAACGGAGTGTATTATCGCGCTAACGGAAGAACGAAACAAGACTTGCCGCAAGGAAAAGCATTTTTGGAAGAGACTCTGGCTGCTCACGACAAATGGAGTTTAGAAAAAACGATGGGTCATTTGGTGATGCCTATTCTGGTTGTTCATGGCAGCGCAGACGAAGCCGTTCCATTTGAGCACGGACTCCACATTTTCTCCTGGATAGAAGACAACAACGATCGAAACACCTTTGTGGCGATAGAAAACGGAACACACACCTTGAATACCAGTCATGTGGGAAATCGAGAATCAGAACAATTGGAGGAGTTTTGCGGGAAGTTGGTGGAGTGGCTGACCTCGGACCTCGATACATTTCGACACTAAAGGTCGGAACACCTGTCTGACTGCCAGCATTTGACAGGCAGTCTCGGTTTGATGTCCATCCACTGATCGATTTCGTACGCTGTCACTTCGAGTGCTCAAAATGCATTCGGATATTTCAACATACCACTCAACTGATCCATTGGAACGCCAATGTAATACTCATCACTACCATCAAAATAAACAAAAGACAGAAAATCTCTATCAAAGTAAAAATTGCGCTTGAATTCGGTAACTGCTGCGGGAATATCGGCACAGGCAGTTCCAAAAATTTGATGCTCTTGAATGGCTCTTTCAATTAATTTATCCAGAATCGGTTCGTAATTAGCTCCAGTAGCAAAAAGATCAGACAACCGATTTACACGAACAAAAGAATTGTTTTCGATCCAATACGTTCGAAAAGAAAACTTGTCGTAATAGGAATAAAGATTCTCCGGATGTTCATAGCATTCACCTTCAATTCTTTCCGAATATATTTTTTCATTTACAAACGTCGCAGATCTTGAACATGCTGAATACCCATTTTTCACATAAGAACCCATGTGTTGACAGGGAAGTGCATCATGACGGATATTTTCGATAATGAGTTCATTGTTCAATCGAACAAAAAAAGTATTCGATTCCGGACAATCAATGTGATCACCGAAAGCCTCCAGGATTGCAACTCCATCTCTTTTATATAAAATCTTCCCTAAGTTCTGTTTATTAATTACATCTGAGATTTTAGTCGCAGGGAGTAATTCTTTTCCATTTACATCTAAAACCTGAAGGGAGTCATTGAATAGAAAAGCATAAAAAAGTTCGATTTTATCACTATAACTGTTCAAGATCCGAACTACCGAATCATGTGGTGCCAAAAAAGACTCTCCTGTTACATCATTAACAATTACATAACCCTCTGATCCTTTCATTACGACTATATCATTCGATTCATTGAACTCTGTATATTTTGGCAGCGTTTTCCACTCATAATTGCGATTGATTGTGCCCCAAAGCCCATTTGATTGTACATATGTCCAGTATTTTCCATAATCAAACCCAAAAGGCTTGTCAAAAACTGGTTTGGTGATCGGATCGCCATTCTCATTAATTACGAACCAACAGGTATCTTGAAATCGTTTATCCTTAGCAAACAGCGTTCTCTGATACTGATGATTTATGAAATAAAGATCGTCATACATAGGTTTTAAAAGCCACTCACCAGTTCTATACCGAATTAAACCTTTCTTCTTATCTGTCGAAATAACTGTTATAACCTCACTGTAATCGGGCTTGTAATCGAAAACATTCGGAATGGTCTTTATTAGCCGATGATTCTGATCCTCAATTTTCAATTGATCATTTTCAATCCATAGCCACATATATCCATAATTCTGCGGTTTGGATTTCAAATAACGGTCGACTTGTTCTTTGGAAATTATTTTCCCCGAACCATCCACATAAAAATTGCGGGAGATCTCGTTCATTCCATTTGCTGCGGGTTCGGCAAACATCTTTGCATCCATGAGCTTAAACGTATCAATATCTAAAACATACACGTGTTCATTATTAACTGCAAAAATCGAATTTCGAGTGTTATCAAGACCTTTGTGCTTTGGATAATCAATTGCATAAATTTCGCAGGAGTCCATTAACACTTCTAGTTTTTCATTGACAAATAATGAGTTACTACTATCCTTTAAACCAATTACCCATTTTTCGACTTGAGGATATCCCATCAGTTCGTAATGCCTGCCACCAAGTAATGGTTTACCATTAAAATCAGTAAAATAGTGGTGATAATTTTTATCATAAAATTGAATGTAACCTGAAGCTTTTCCCAATTTCCAAATACCAGCTATTCCATCTTCAAATTCGTTGAATTTTGGTTGCCACCCATCCAGCCCATGTATGGTATATTTCTCATTAGCTGTAGATGAACGAACAAAAGGTGTGCAATAAGAATGGTATTTATGAATACTTCGATCTGGCGTGATCAAGTCTTGCTTGTCCCAATAAGTTTGAATGGAATTCACCAATTTACCTGCATTGTCATAGATATCAATGGAGACGTAATCCACAATTTCAGAAAAATTCTTTGCTCCGTAAAAACTCCAGTAATAATAAGTGGTACTGGTTTCCATGCGAATAATCTGATCATAACTCACCGAGGATTGTTTTCCTGTAGCAACATTCACTAAGCCATAAAGTGTTTTTTGGGCATTTTCAGTTGTGTCCTTTCGCTCAATCACAAATACCTGTGGAACAGTATAATCGTATTCCGTATAAAAACGATACGGGCTCTCCTCTGTAGGATCCTGGTTCGTATTGGCAGGTACTAACTCATTTTGGTAATCAAAGTAAAACAACTGATCTGTTGATTTTTTCTGAGAGAACATTTTTTTGAAATTGGTATCAAGCACCAGCCATCGATCACCCGATTCTACCCAAATCCAATCGCCTGTCAATTTCATTTTTGGATACCATTCGGAAGTTTTACCAGAACCCAGACGAGTTATTCTTTCGCTTTTTGTTTCCGGGTCAGTCTCTAATACAAACTTCAAAGCATTGAATTCTTGTGAGGTCCCTAATGTTACCTCTCTTCTGTATTCATATTTCGAAAAAGGAGTCAGTACATTTCCATATTCATCCATAACAGTATGAAGACCTTTGGAGTCTGTAGCCAAGAATAGAATTGCGTTCGAAGTAAGCTGACCACTATAAAGCAGTTCCAATTGTCGATATTCGACAGGTATCAGTAATTTGCCGTTTGAATTGTACAAACCTACCTGGTTATTCTTATAAACCCTGTAAAAACGCTTATTAACTATATCATTAGAAAGGTGTTTTGCGACAAAATAGAAGGTTTGGATAGAATCAAATTGAGGTGCAATTATTTCTTCCGCTTTTTTACTATAAACGCCAAGCAAGCCATTCTTACGGGCAAAAAGTTCATCGATGGCTCCCATATCCCAATCCGGTTTACCTCCATTATATTCCGCTACTAAAGGATATTCGGTATAAATTTCATCGAACTCAAATGGGAAAATGATCTTCTTATTGAGATCCATAGTTCCAACTTTACCATTTTGTTTCACAATGAATTGTTTGGAATAATGGTCGTAACTCAGCCCCTCATAAACACAGTTCACGAACCATTCATTTCTATCCGATAAACATCCGAATTTGCCGTTTTCAGAAAGAATCCAATTCTGTATGTGATATTGCCTATTATCCTCTTCCTTCCAAAAAACATCACCAATTTCTCTCAGATTCTCAAATTTTGCAGGATAAATTGTGTCACGTGGCCAACTACTTATGCTAATAAAACCGTTTTGACAATTGCTGTAATCTTCAAACGGATACAAAACAACCTGTTGTTGCCCGGATTCTTGCGCTGCAGATTGGAGAACAATAAAAAAAATGAAGATTGTTTTGAGGTAGCGTGCAATCATGGTGCTATAATAGGAAAAAAAGGGAAATGTTACATGCAGTATAGGTGGTTGAATGCAGTGGTTGACCTCGACCTCGATACGTATCTGACACTCCATTTCATTACGTTCAGGACACCTGTTTGACTGCAAGTGTTTGACAGGCAGGTTTGGTCTGATGTCCATCCACTAATCGATTTCCTACGCTGTCACTTCGAGTGATTTTGAAGCGCAGTGGAAAAATTGTATCGAGAAGGACAGCATCCTAAATTCAACCTATGTCCACCTCGATACATTCCGACCCTAAAGGTCGAAACACCTGTCTGACTGCCAGCATTTGACAGGGGCTCGGTTTGACAAGGGTTTCAGGTGAAAAAACCATCCAATAAGCAATTTAACATGCTGTGAAAATTAACAAAACCCCTGCGGTAAACCGCAGAAAAAATACCGTATTTATACGCTTGATTTTGTGGTATGGGAATGTGTAGGTTTGTGTACTTTAAAAAACTGAAGTATAATAACAAAAGGCATGAAAATACATAGCGTAGAAATAAACAATTATAGATCCTGTATTCAAACCAAATTTAATTTACCACAAAATTTCATGGCATTAATTGGTGCGAATGGTGTTGGAAAAAGTAACGTCTTGTATGGATTACAATTATTCTCAAAAAGCGAAACAAATAGACGTTTTTATTCAGACGAAACAAAAAAGGATTTATTGAGTACTCAGCTAAATTTAACCGTAGAATTTGAAGAAAAAATAATTTATGTGAGGACTACATTTTATTATGAAACAGATGAACGAAATATTGATGAAATTTTATTTACGGAATCAAAATTCCGTATTGAAGGTGAGAATTCTAGAAAATGGAAAAATATTGATCCAGAAATATTAGAGTTTACTCAGTACATCAAGCGCAGGCAAATCTCCGTTGAACATTACCCAAGGCAGTTCAATTCGGAATCTTCAAAATTCTCCATTAGACTTGTTGGCAGTTTATCAAGCATAAGTTACTACAGTGCTACTCAGTTTTCCGATCCTAGTAAATGTCCAATTTCAATTGAATTAGATGATTTCAGAATAAGTATCAGAAACAGACAAGGTAGAACACACCAACAGTTTATTTACGATCTTTATAGAGCATACAAATCCAACGAACCCAAATTCCAATTATTCTTGAATACCGTTGGAATCAATGGACTAAATTTAATTGAAAATATAAAGTTTAACGATCACGTTATCCCAAGCAGCTCATATAAAGTAAGAGCAGGAGGGCAAATACAACAAATCGAAAACAGTAAAAGAATCATTGTTCCATCAATAGAAATTGACGGATTAACACTTTCACCAAATCAGCTATCCGAAGGAACTTTCAAGACTCTAGCTTTGGCGTTTTATATATTGAATGATCAAAATGACGTTTTACTAATTGAAGAGCCTGAAGTTTGTGTCCATCATGGTTTATTGCACAGTATAGTACAATTAGTTAAGCAACAATCCAAGTATAAACAAATCATAATTAGTACACACTCTGACTATGTTCTGGATATGCTTCAACCGGAGAATATTCTTCTTGTCAACAAAATATATGATTTAGGAACTAGTGTTAATACTCTTAGTAACATGTTATCCGCAAATGATTATCGTGTGCTTAAGGAATATTTAAAAGATGCTGGCAATTTAGGTGAATACTGGAAGGAAGGAGGTTTCGACCATGAATAAAATGAAACCCATTATTAAATCAATAGGCTTAATAGTTGAAGATATAAGTGATTATGATTGTCTGAAAAACATTATAGCCAGAATTGTTAATAAAGACAATATTACGTTTAAGAAAGCAATTGGGAATGGATGCGGTAAACTGCGACGAAAGGCAGTAAGTTACAGTAAAAACTTAACCAATAGAGGGTGCGATTTAATAATCCTAGTTCACGATTTAGATAGAAATGATTACAAAAAACTTACATTGGAACTGAATCTACTAATCAAACAAAGTCCCGCTAAAAATAATTTCGTTTGTATTCCAATTGAAGAAATTGAAGGATGGTTTCTATCAGATCCTGAAGGATTAAAAGAATCATTAAATCTTGATAGAAAACCCAAAATAACAGGTAATCCTGAATCAATAGCATCTCCTAAGGAGAAGCTTGAAGAGTACGTTTACAGTTGCTCAAATAAATCAAAAATATATCTGAACACCAAACATAATTCTATTTTAGCAGCAAATCTGTGCCTGAATAAAATGAGAGAGAAAAGCACCTCATTCTCACTTTTGTATAGTCATCTTCTAAACTATGAATTCAAATAAGTTCCCAAAGAATAATTCCGCACGATAAAGCTTTAAGGATGTATTTTGTAGTCATCATTTGGTAATCATGAAAATAGTATCTTATACTACTTTCTTGTACTTGTTTTACTCTTCACCGGTTACAAGAAAACTACTCTACCAATTTCCCCGTTTTACCAATACCTTCTTAACTTTACACAAGAATCCGGAATCATGAAACCTATCAACCAATTCATTTTCCTAACTGTTGCAATGTTAATACTCGGTTGCGCCTACGATCGCGCGCTCCTCTACCACGAAGGTTATGTTCTTGGTGAATCGGACAAACTGCGCATTGATGGCTTTTATGATGACCCAACAGTTGATTTAAATAATCCACATTACAGCTCAACCTACGTGCGCTCTATTTTTTTCTACGGAGACGGATCGGTTTTCTTTATGCATCTTCCAACCGATACCGCGGATCTCCGTGTAAGATTGAACTATGATAATGATCCTTTGGGTATTTGGGGAAATTACACTGTTTTTGATGACACCATTCGAATCGAAACTATTGAATCATACGGCGGATCACGTCGCGAACAAAGAAGTACAATGGTTGGCCTGGTTGGAAACGAACAAATCCATTTTATCCAAAAGATCAATCGGAAAGGAAGGATTACTCCTCTTGATTACACTATTACTTTTTATCACTACAACATCAAACCTGATTCTACCAACAATTGGATCAGGACAAATAAGAAAGTTCAATAGGTGAATCGTTTCTTTCATCTTTTAATGAATTATTAATTCTGCACATTAAACAGGCAAACCATTAACCTGCCTGTCTGCAGACAGGGGAATTAACGTTCATTAAGAGTCCAGACTTCTAAGAAAAACAGCAAACAACCAAGATCATTCAAATATTTCTTTGCCTTTAACCGTTATGCATGTACTTTTACGTATCATGAAAAAATTACAGCTTTTCTTTCTTCTTTCGCTCATCGTTGTTGCTGTTGCTGGCTGCAAGAAAAAATATGCTACTGGCGAGGAGTTTACATTAAAGTTCAATGAAACAGCGCTGGTGAATATTGCTGGGTATAATGTCGAGATCAAGTTTGTGCGATTGATTGAGGAATCGCGTTGCCCACCGAAGGCTGAATGTATTACGGAAGGATCTGTTGCTATAAAGATCCAAACGGAGAAAGCTTCTACCTACTCGCTTGGGTTGAATTCTACGGTTCCGTCAACGGTGATTTTTGCCGGAAAAACCATTCGACTGCTGGAAGTGACATACGGGAAAGACAAGAACTACCTTAAGGAGAAGAAGTATTCTATTACGTTGAAAATAGAGGAGTAATTCTAAATTTTAAAATTCTAAATTCTAAAAAGGATTGCGTGTTACAGTTAACACTTACTAAGTTTTAAAATTTAGCATTTTGGAATTTAGAATTATTCAAAAAGTTCTTTCATCAACAGATACTCCTCCAAATCCTTTATAGAAACGGACAGTATCTTTTTGGAAGTGCATTCCACAAAACTCAATTTCCCCGATTCAATAATAAAGTTCTGCTTCATTTGTTCAATGGCAGCTCCCATATCTGTACAAACCAAACCAAGGGCTTGTTCGCGTTGAATTACTTTTTCCAAAAGCGCATTCAACTTCAATTCGTAACCTGAATCTTTAATGAATAACTCAGACAATTGCTTTATCTCCACTAAGCTATCATTTACGATTCGGAAGTTGGTAAACTTGCCCGTGTAATAATAGGCTCCTGAACAAGCATTAAGTGTTTTCGATTTAAAGTGCTCGTAATTGCCCAGTTTTTGCTCTACATAAACGTTGTCCGTAAAACGATAAGGCGTTCTTTTGGTAGCAGATTTCGTAAGTCGATCGCAGTAATTTTTGTTTTGGAGCTCAAGTATTTCTCTTCGGGTCAAACAATTGAACCTGCAATTCTCCAAAATGTTCTCGTTGTTACGCTTTACCAAAAGCTTGTTGTCGGGCATAACAATCATCAGATCTTCCTGAATTCGAATTTGCTGACCTAAGCTCCGTACTAACCCTCCTTGCAGTATCTGTGCAAGATTAGCAGTTTTAACAGCTTCACTTCTTTCCATCTTTGGAAGAAGCACTTTCCCCTTGTTATCCAATATCTCAATCTTTCCCTGATGAAAAAGAATCATGCGTTCGGGATAAAGCAGGTTAACAGAATCATGTTGCGCTGGAAACAGTTTTCCGGTCGATTGATCCATAAACTCATACTTATCCGGATACTCAAACATCACCAATGAACTTCCAACATTCAGATAGTTTCTGAATTTGGGATTTGTTATCCAGTTAAAAACGGTATCAATAGTTCCCCACCTGTTATTCGATCTGGCCAAACCATAATTCTTATCCTTATAAATGCTTATCGGGTAATCGAACTCTGGTCCTGTAACAATAGAACCATCTGTTTTTATTCCGAACCATTTTGTGGAGCTAATGGCCTTGTCTCTGGCAAACAGGTACTCCGGATTCGCATAATTCTCCGCAGAAATGGAATCATAAATTGGTTTCACATACCAAAGCCCGGTTTTACCATCAATAATCCCACACTTCTTATCCATGGTTTTTACAACCAGCTTTTGCTTTCCATCTAACACCCGATACGCAACCACATTCGGAAAAACGATTGATTTACTGGTTTTTAATTCAGTTAGTTTCAGTTCTCTTTTATCGAAGGCAATCATGAACTTTCCTACAGAACCTTTTTTGGGCTGCTTTCGCCATTCTAACTCTTCAGCGGAGTACAATCTTCCTGAATTGTCGACATACGAGTAGAGATTAATCTGATTAAGATCGTTTGGAGCTATAAAGAAGGAAGCATCGAGCAGTTTGAACTCATTTTGAACGTAAGCATAAACCAGCCCTTTTCGGACCATGATAACAGGTAATTCTAAGTATTTGAGTTGTAATCCTGAATTGTTGCGATCAACCCATATTTTTTGAGAACAGGAATCTATGAGCATTTCCAGTTGTTGATTCAGGATAGTGAACAATCCTACAGAATCTCTCAGCTTTATAAAGTAGTCATATTGTTCACCGTTGTGCAAGGGTTCATAATGATAAAACACTTTGTTATCATAAATTGGATCAGGGCCCGAAACACTTCTGAAATAAACTTCATTCCGTTCATTTTGAAGCATTACATAACCGGTAGAATCGGGATTAATGTATGTACCAATAATAATATCCTCGAAATGATGGACGTTGGGAACACTTCCGTCAAACCAACAAATATCACGAAGAAATACACGTGATTCACCCTGGGGTTCAGAGCTGATCAGTATAGGTTTATCAGGAAGCAAAAATCCTCCTCCAAGGTATCCAAGCCGCTCATACAAACTATAATTTACACAAACTGTTCTGAGATAATTGAGGTTTTCATCGTATACATCTGCAGAAAACTCTTCCACCGCGTTGAGAAAATCATAATCGCCATGAATCGCCCAATAATAGAAGGTGTTGTTTTGTCGAATTGTGTAGATGCGTTTGTAAATTATGGGCGATGATTTTTTAGTTGCACTATTGAACAATCCAAAATATTCTGCAAGCGGAACAGGATAATATTTGTTGCCAACTTTCACCTTTTTCTTACTCTGATACCAATGTTTTATAATGATCACCGGGGAGATTTTAATCTCATGAGAAGCCATCTGTTTTAGGTACAGAAATTCCTGGTACTCACCCAAATTTTCCAAATCGCCATCACCGGGAAGATATTCAGTCGGTTCACCATAATAATCACAGAAAACAAATTGTTCATGAATGTATTTCTGCTCATAAAGTATGTTGAAATTGGTATCGAGCAAATACCAGCGATCATCGTCGTGGGCATAAATTCTATCCTTAACAAATTGAATCTCCTTATACCATTGTGATTGTTTACCGGTTGACATGCTCGTCAGTCTGGAACTTACCTCATCATAACGTTCATTCCAATTTTCTTCTCTTGCAAAATTCACCGTTTTTCTATCAAGGTAAGCCTGCATTGTATAAACAGGTCGATAAGGGAATTTACTCAATGGAAGGTATACCTTTCCCTTTGGGTCCATTACCGTAAACTCTCCAGTTGCAGTTTCTGTTAAAAACAAATAATTCAAACGTCGTCTATCCATTCCCGGAGCGAAATCGCTCAGTCTGACAAACGGTTTCGTGAACATTATCTTTCCTGCTGTATCGTAAGTATGCATTTCCTTATCCGTAAAACAGAAAAAGTCCGTTCCCCAGGTCAATGAATCTATTTTATAGAAATGAGGCTCAATGTTTACATAATTTGGTGGGATAAGTTCTTTTCCATTGCGCGCGCAAAAACCAATGTGATGATTTAAAGTTACCTGCAAATCAAAAGGCGCAATGATCAATGAATTTTGGATCGTATCATAAACTAATGGAATTCCTGGTGAGCCATCAATGGCAAAAGCCCCACATTTTCCATTCAATTTTGCGATAACGAGATTCAACCGCGATTCGAATTTCAGCGCGTCATATTTAGGTTCGAGCAGCCATTTTCCGTCTGGATTGAGCCAGCCCCACTTTCCTTTTTCAGAAACAAGGTAATCGAACCGTTCAGCGCGATAATTTCTATAGTTATCATCGGAGGAAGTAAAAGGAATAGCCGCTTCAAATTTCGCGGGGAACAACGTATCATTCCATGTTCCTCTAAAGCCGATCTTGCATTTGGAATAATCTTCGAATGGTTTGATTTGGGCAGATAGATTAGCAGAGGAAAGAGAAAAGAGGAAAAGCAAAAAAACGCGTACAATTGTAGAGACGCGATGCATCGCGTCTCTACTCATCATTTCCTCTTTTCGGCTTTTGGCTTTTTGGCTTTCCATATTGCAATCAGTTAAACATTTCGGGCCAGCGCAACACATCCTTTAGTGTTTCGGTGGAAATTAGAATATAAGTATCGTAATGTCCACAAACTTTGAAGGAAATTCCTTCATCGCTAAGGATAAAACGCGGTTTCAAGTCTTCAATCGTTCCAGGAATATCAACACAACTTAAACCAAAAACCTGATCAGCCTGAATGGCTTTTGTCATCAACTCATCAATTCTCTTTTCCCAGTTGGAATTTGGAATAAAAAGATCCGCAAGTTCCTCCACCTGAATCAATGAATCGTTACTGATCCGGTAGTTAACGTACTTCACTTTTCTATCATATTCGTTACAGATAAACGGACTGTTTTCCACACAATCACCGCTTATCTTTTCGGAATAAACAAATGGGGAAAATCCTGCAGTTTCGATATCACAATCTTGTGGGCGTATTGTTCGGGAAAAGCGATTTTTATAAAACAAGAGCAATTCTTTAGAAAAACTCCATTCTCTTAACTCCTGCAATTCCAGGTATTTCATTCTTCTATTTATTGCCGGAATATTTCGAATAAGTTCCGGATGTTCTCTCCAATATTCTCGTTGTGATTTTGAAATTACCGGATCAGAGAACAGGTTAATTTCATCGTTTTTCAAACCTTCCTCAATGTTTGTTCTTGGTAAAACTATATCTCCATCCGATCGGCGAACTTCAATTGTGCCTTTATCGAAAAGAACAATTATATGACTTAGTGAACCAATAAACACAGAATCAGCGGAAGTTGAAAACGACTTCCCGGTCCATTCGTCAATAATTGCAAACGTGTTTTCGCCATAAAGTATGGGCACATGGTTAATTGTTCCACAGGTATCGTAAAGGGGTTTTGTAGCCCATTTGAACTTATTGTTCAACGTGCCCATTTTACCATTTGAACGGGCAAAAACAAACTCCTCATCATCGGGTGAAAAATGAAAAGGCACATCAAAAATGGCTTTGGTGACTTTTCTGGCTTTAGCGTTAACAATAAGCCATTTACCTTCATTTTCATTGTTGTTTCTGGCAAAATAATAACTGTAAGTATAGTAATCCATAGCTACAATACTGTCGTATTTGGGTTTCACCGACCAACTTGCATCCAAACTTGTGATTAATCCTTTTTTTCCTTTAGAAGAAGTTACTTTGAACTCACCATTATATTCTTTTACCGCAGAAATATTCTTAATGTTGATCTGTTCACCCGTTTTCAAATGTTCAAGTGTGAGCACTCCACCCGAAACACTTCCGGCATAATTACCAGCAATAACAGGCGATTTTCCTGTAAAAAAACGACCGTGCTTATCTACATATCCCTGATCATAAAACCAATACTTTTTATAACCATATCTGAGTCTTGTAGAATCCATCAATTCAAATTTGCCACCGATATAACCATACAACATCCCATTACGAACTGCCAGAATATTAGCATCTGTTTGCAACATCAGTATTTGCATATTCTTCTGACTAACGATCTGAGAACAAGAATCCAAAAGAACGTTGTATTCTCTATCGGTAAAGATGATTTCGTCTCCAATCAAAACAGTTGGTGACAATACTTGATTATTATAGCCTGTGCGATAAAACTGAATTTCCGTAAACGTCTTTCCCTCGAATGGGTGATTTCCATTTTGGATGCTTTCAAGTGAATACTTCTTAGAAACCGGATCTTTAATCAAGGCGTAACCTGAAGAATCGGCACGAATGACTAAGTCCACAATCGGAAAATCAAACGTCGCAACTTCTGGCAAGGTTCCATCTATCCATTTTATTTGCTGAAGGGTAGAATCCCTAAATTCCCGCAATGTCGTTGCGTTGTATGTATTCACGTTTGGACGAACACGGACATTACTTGCATACTTGTATAAACGAGCGTTATCATCCATACTTAGGAAAATCGTTCTCAACAGTTTCACATCTGTATCATACACATCGACCAGGAATTTCTTCGCAGCATCAGTTGTATCTTCATTCGGGTAAACAGCCCAATAGTAGGTTTTTCCTCCACCGCCGAAGCGAACAATCTGGTCGTATTTCACAGGACTTTGAACTTTGCTTGTCATGTGCAACAAGCCGACACGTTTTTTGTAAAATGGAGTGCTTTGTCCATCATGTTTCCAGGTCCCAATCTGCTCACCTTGTTTTTCTAAAACAAAGAGTTGCGGTAAGTTCACGTCTTCGCCAAATGTCGAAAGGTAATGTTCATGCATGGCCGTGTCATGGTTCGGATCAGGTCCTCTTCCAGCCGTTGGCCCAAAGGTTGAATAAGCATAAAACGCATGAAGTTGATATGTGGAGTCAGGTTGTTCAAAAACTACATTCAGGCTGGAATCAAGAACTTTCCATTTTTTCGCATTAAACACCACAAACCAATCACCTACCGTTCCAATCGTTGAATGCCATGCCGTTTCCTTTCCATCGGACAGACGAACGATCTTTGTTTCTCCTGTCCGCACCCCATCATACAGTTTCAAATAAGTCACCCGACTTTTATCAATAAAATTGTGCGGTGTAAACAGTGGCTGAAACGGGAATTTAGCCGGTTTCACCAGTTCTTTTCCTGTTGAATCTACAACTGTGTACAGGTTCTTTGCGTTCTTAACACCGAATAAATAGTTCGTAGAGATCGTATTTTCATCAACAAATGGCTCAATTTGGATGTAATTGTTTGGCACAAGCGGTAAGCCAAGCGAGTCATAAACCTGGGCTTTGTTTTTACCCTTTGCCATGAACATACGATGGTATTTCATTGACGATCCAACCCGATAAGCCAACTGATCAATCGTATCGTATTCATGAGGCACAATTAACTTGAAATCGTTGGAATATAATCCAAGACGTCCACTTTTTACGACATTGTAGACTACTTTGTTATTGGGAGGTGTCCATGGATTGGAATAGATCGTATCAAATTCAACAGGCAAGACCATCTTTCCATGGCGATCGAACACACCATACTTGGAGCTCTTATGAAAAAAGAAATACTTATCGCCAATAATGTAATAATCCTCGAATTGAGGTTTTAAGAGCCAAACTCCGGCTTGATTGAGGTAACCAAATTTACCCTGATAATTTACGAGCCAATACGAGGTATCTGATTGTATGTACCAACTGCGGTTATTGAGTCGAATATCCCTGATCATTTCAAACTGAGCAGGAAAAACAGTGTCGCCTTTTTCGTTGAGAAAACCAGTCATGCATTTGGAATAATCTTCGAAGGGTTTGATTTGTGCTGATAAATCTGTAGAGGAAAGAGAAAGGAGGAAGGACAAAAGAGCAAGACGCAATAAGCCTGATCCAGCATTCTTGGATGCATGGTCATTTTCCTCTTTTCGGCTTTTGGCTTTTCCTCTTGGCATATTCAGCTATTTCATTACTTCAGTTAGTTCCGTAAATGGCATCTCAATTTGGATATTCTCAGCATAAAACACGAATCGAATTCCCGTATAACTGAGGTAGAAATTCTTCTTAAACTCTGCTATTATTCTGTCCAGGTCTAAACAGTTAGGACCAAAATATTGCTCGTTCTGTATTTTTTTCAGCAAATAGGCATCTATTCGGTCAACATACTTCGATTCCGGAAGAAACAGATCGGACAATTTTAAGGGTGTCATTTTATCTTTATCGATCCTGTAATTACGATAGGAATAAGTTTGAGTGCTAGTTGACGAAATTTCCGGCTGTTGGTAACATCTGCCCGTTACTTGTTCAGAATACATCTGCTTAATCACAATTAAAGGTTCAATTGTACATTTGATTGCTTGTTTTTGTGTCTGTAATTTACCGTAACTAAACTGATCCCAATTCAAAACCCATTTTTTTGCTTCATCCATAAGAAGCTGATTGTTGTACATCCATAAAGCCGTGTCTTGATCTGCGCAATAACTTATCCCAACATCAACAAAAGAATGATCCCAATTCTTAATTACGGAATTGCCATAAAACACTTTGCTCAGATTGATCGTTTTCACAACGGTTGACACCGGAGTTGGAGGAATAATTTCAACACCAGCTAGATTTAAAAATTGTATTGAATCGTTAAAGTAGAACAGATGTCCTTTCGAATAATCGCGATTCACCAATTTTCTGTTAAACTCAAACACTTTCCCGGTGGTTTGGTCAATCATAGCGTAAACGTTCTCTCCAACAAAGACTTCTTCATCTCCAACCTCAATTTTATTCTTGTATTTAGGTTGACAAATAAACTTGAAGTCCGGTCCAATTGTTCCGTACTTATCAAAAGACCTTATTACTGTCCAGCTATTTCTATTCAACCACTGGGCATTATCGAAAATCGGTTCGGTTATGGGTGTACCATCCTGTTTTACGATCATCCATTTATCAGAACGACTCAAGAGTCGGGCATAAAACAGATCAGAACTGGCAGAATTCACTTCGTGAACCTCATCGTATTGGGGAATAAAAAACCACTGACCTGTTTCGGGATCGATCAGCCCTATCTTGTTGTTCGTGTTTACAACGTAAATGACAGAAGACATTCTACCCACGTTGATCACATTTTTTACTTCCTGTATAACTTTCCCTTTAAGATCCGTAATTGTCAGCGTTCCGTCATAAGTGGTGTACTTCAGATTTTTAAACTCAAAACTTGATGCTTGAGGTTTATTCAAGTCGAGAATTTTCCCGTTGTTGTCCACCCTTAGCTTGTTAATAACCAAATTAGCATTGGTAGGGTTATTGAAAAAAGTAGAATCTAATGGAACGAAGGTGCCGTTGTATTGAACGTAGTAAAATCCGTGCTTTTGTGCGATAAGATAAGCTTTGGACGGATCAAGTTTGGGGTGCTCAGTAAACCGATGATAATTAACATGAGTACATGAATCCAATAGAATTTGAAGTTTATCATCAACAATTATTTTCAAATCGTCACCTGTAAATGACCCTTCTATATCAAGCTTCAAAACGTTAAAACTGTACTTATGCGCATTGGGACCATCATGTAAAAAATTCCAGTCCCAATCATGATGAAATGTCCTATTACTCAGCAATGGTTTATTGTCAAAATCAGTATATCGGGAACCATCGTTCGTACTATGAAATCCAAGTACTCCCGTTGAATCAGAAGTAGTTGTTGCCAAAAAAGGTCGCTGAACAAAAATATAGTCTGCAACGCGATTTCCATTCATCAAATAGCCTGAATACTTCATTCGCCCTTCGGCATCACGTTGCCCTAAAGGCACAAATGGTCTCAAAACATACGTTTCATCCTCCAGAAAATCGGTGATCTGCTGATATTCGCTTTCATTGAATTGCGTTGATCTCAGAAAAACCCCAGTACTATCGTAAACATCAGCAGTAAACTGGTCTTCTCCCTGTCCTTTTTCTTTTCTAACACCCCAATAATAAACCCCTTTCCAAGACCCAACTCTCAGCAAATCCTGGTAAATAACCGAAGAACTTTTTCCAGTTTCCAAATTGAGAATTCCATAAAACTCTTCCGTTGTATATCCCTTTTTTTTAGCTTGTTTGTGCGACAATTCTACCGTCCTATGAATTTTCAGGATCGGCAAATCACTTGTTCTATCGTATCTACCATCTAGTTCGCTTACAAACTCCTTCCACTCAGAGTATCTTACATCGTCATATTTATTTTCAGACGAAAGATCGGTTCGCATGTCAAAGGTTTCCAACACGTCATTCAGGTTTGAATACCGAAACAACAGGTTAAAATTAGTGTCCAAAATCAGGAAACTACCTTTTTGGTTTGCTACACAGTATTTTCCTATGATGCTAATATGATCGTAGAGATCACTTTTCTTTCCGCTTTGAAGATTCCATAACTGTTCGCGCCCGGTTGAATCCATACCATGCACATAATCAATGCTCCTGTTTCTCACAACTGTTTCTACAGTATAAACAGGGCGGAGCTCCATTTTTTCAAAAGGTAAATACTGATGTCCGGTTTGATCCACGATCGCGCTTTGATCCTGATCATTTTTAATCATAAAAAACACGTTCTCTCCACCAACATCAGCATTTTGAAAAAGGGCTATTTCCTTATACTTAACTGGAATAATCTCTTTACCTTCTTCTGAAACAAGTCCGAAAGCGTTTTCTGTTTTTACCCTGAAAAAAGTCATGGTGTGCGGATAGTCATTCACACTTATGCGTTCGATCTTTTCATAATTCGCAGGAATCATCAATTTACCCTGACCGTTGAACGCAGCGATGAGCTTGCCCTTACGAGCAAAGATCCAGCCGTAGTACATTTTATCATATATTTCGGAATAGATTTCGTCGTATTCCAGAGGAATAATCGTTGTCTTACTGGTTGAGATCACACCAACTTTTCCATTTTCTCCCACAAGAAAAGCATCCCATAGATCCTGAAATTCAACTTTCTGATATTTTAAAGGTAAAATCCAGCTCCCATCTGCGCCTATGCAGCCGTAAATACTTTTTTCAGAAACAATCCATGCCTTTTTGGAATGAAAACTAATTTCCTTGATCTGATCGAATTTAGCGGGATAAAGTGTATCTCTTTTGCCTTTTAAAAATCCACCTTTACATTTAACATAGTCTTGAAAAGGAGAAACCTGTGCCTTTGATAAAAAAGGCAGAAACAACAAAAAAAGACAGAAGGTTGTTCTTAAGTAGCGTTGGACCATGGTGGTATAAGCAAAAAACTGCCTAAAGTTACAGAGAAATGCTGGTAGTTTCGCCTATTTTGGGTTCAATGAAAAATACTCCGGATGAAGTAATAAATGCTGAAACTGCTTCAGCTCAAAAGCAAGCTCATGCATTCCATTATAGTGGAGGAAATGAATCTTCGTTCCATCGACAAAAAAATTGCGTTTGAATTCAGCAATTGCTAGTGACATATCAGGACAAGCTGTTCCAAAAAACTGTTTTCTCTGAATTTCCTTTTCGATAAGTGAATCCAGAAGCAACTCGTAGTTTGAGTTCGGTTTAAATAGATCAGGTAATTCCAACAACTCTAAGCTATCTTTTCCGATAAAGTAGTTTCGGTAAGAAGAATATTGCTTAACGCTTTGTTTATTGGAATGAACATAGCACGTGCCCTTCAGTTCTTCAGAATAGTAACCTTGGGAAATCCATAGCGGTCGAATACTGCAGTGATTGTAGCTGTTGGAAAGTGTTTCAAGGGTAGTAACAAATGCAAGAGCATGTTCCATGAGCAATCGGTTATTCAATTTTCTTAGCACCCCGTTCGTCTTTTCATAAACAATTTGATCATCTATGGTGATATAAGGCATTTCTTGTCCTTCGGTATCAATGTTCCCCATCAACATTTTTACTAAATCCAGTTTATCAATAGCATATTTAACAGTGATAAACTTTGTGGCTGGAGTACCGTTACTTTTAAGAATTTGGATCGAATCATTTCGAAATAGAATATGACCATGAGAATAATGCTTATTTAGGAATTGACCTGAAAATGGAAAGTACTTTCCTGTAGTCTGATCGACCATGAAAGCGATAGTATCCTTGAATAAAAACGCTTCTCCATAACCATGCTCCGAATGGAAGTAATTATCAAATGCCGCTTCAGTGCAGATATGAAAATTTGAATCGATAATACCTATCAATTTATTAAACTTAAAACTGGTAATGAATTGATTTTTAGCAAATACAGCGGGTTCATCAAACAGGTATTCCGTTAGTCTATCCCCTTTTGAATCCACTACGGTGTAACGCACCGAATCTATGGCCGGGTCGATCACCCAGAATTTATCTTCACGGCCGGTTTGAAACGGAGATAAATACTTGTAATTCTTTGGTTCCACTATCCATTCTCCCGTGTTTCTGCTTAAATATCCGATCTGTTTGTTTTTCAACTTGATATAAATACCGGTGTTTAACCAGGGACCACCATCGTGATATTGACGATAATTAGGGACACGATGAAGTTCTTTGTGATAAGAATCTTTTACAATTAGTGTATCGCCAGCAAAATTGAAATAAATGGCTCCAACTGGCATATCTTCTACTTTTCTTACCTCAATCACCTTCGGTATTATTTTTCCGAAACGATCAATTGTAAGATTGCCACCAGGATACGGAAGGGAGATCATTTCACCTCCATACTTAAAGAATGTTGAATCCAAAACGTGTACTTTCCAGTTTTGAACGATATATGCATATTCTCCCTTAGTTGTCAAATAACATTTATCGTATCCAGACACTTTAATTTCATAATTCACGATATGTTGCAAGACGGAACAAGAATCCAACATCACCTCAAATTGATCTGACAGTATGGTGTTTTGCAGGTAATTTAACTTCAAATTGAATCCACGAAGTTTGTTGTCTCTATATTCACGCTCGTAATCTTGATAAGCTCTTCCCTCTAACAACGGTTTTTTATTGAGGTCGTAAAATCTTACAGATTCAACATTATCCTTCTCTTCTCTCTGCGCAATCACTGCCTTTTTTTCATTCTGATACAGTAAAGTTTCAGGATAGAAATCGAACACTGTGTCAGTCATCAGGTTTCCGGAAATATCGTAAAGAAGATATTGACTGTTATTATTAGCGTAGATTAACGGATTTGCATTTTCCCTGCAATAATCCACCTTTCCATAAACTATAAGCTGCTTTTTCTTTTTCCCTTTCGCATTGTAGATATCGACTTTTCGAGCACTTCCAACATCGCCATCACGGTCATAGAAAGCCCAATAGAAATATTCATCTTCGTACTCCATCACCCGAATTTCAGAATAATTGAAGTCCGTTCTTTTCCCTGTGTTCAGATCGAGCATTGCTGAATGCGCAACACAGGAACAATCAGAGCAATAGTCCTTTCTTCGTTCCCTGTGATACATTGTACTCATACAATCCTTGACATCTTCGGGATGAATCGAATCATAACTCGCCAGGAGCATCATCGAATGAGCTTTTGAAGAACTTTTGGGATCATAGTTGATAAAATCGCTTTCGAATCGGTACAACAGGTATTTGGAAGAATCTGCATACAATTCCTTTAAATCAGCATCTAATACCTTAACGTTCTTTTCCTGATAGATTATAACACAATTCTGAATCAATTTGGCTCCTCTAAATGTTTCAGATCGTTTTCCGGTTGACAACGAAATCAAGTACCTGCTCGTCTTATTCTCTTCTGCCTGAACATACTTAAGCGGATTCCTATTTCCGTGGATTTCTTCATAAACAGGCGTCAGTTCTGCCTTAACAAACGGAAACAACATTTTTCCATCTGCATTCATTACCGTCTGCTCCCCATTCTCATTTTTTGCCAGAAAATAGTGAACATCAGTTTGCGCTGGAGAAACTTCAAAGAAATCAATTTTGCTGTAAGTAACAGTCGAAAGTTCTGCACCGGAAACTGATCGAATTCCTACTTTACCATTCAATTCAACTCGAAGAAATTTTCCATCTACGTTTTCATTGTATCGGTAATAATCTTTCTCTTTATACTTTAGAAATGAAATTTGATCATATATTGGTGGAACCAGTTCGATGCCGGATAAACTATACAATCCATCATAACCTTCCTTCTTTACCAAAATGGTTTTGTATGATTCGAAGTCGACTTTTTTATCCGGAATTTCTTTGAATTCAAAGGGTACTATTACTTTGTTATCCATGGATACCACTCCGAATTTACCGTTCAATTTTGCTACAAAAACATTCAATGAAGTATTGAATCTTAGTGATTCATATTTACATTCTATTAACCACTTACCGGTAAACGACAAGCAGCCAAACTTCCCGTCTTCTGAAAGAATCCAATTGGGTTCTTTGCTGGGATTATCGAATGACAAATTGGAAGCCCGGATAGACAACAAATTCTCAAATTTGGCAGGAAACAATGTGTCACCAACACGCCGAAGAAGACCCGTTTTACACGTCGAATAATCTTCAAATGGTTTCAACTGCCCCGAAGCAAAGTCTGAAACAAGTATTATCCCGAAAAGAAGAATTACTCTTAAGTAGCGTTGAACCATGGAGATATAAATGAGTTCCGGTAGGAAGTTACAAATATATGGCTGATTGGTTCAAACCTATCGATGGCATGAGGTTGGGCATCCCGCAGGTGCGGGACGCCCAAAGATTTAATATTTCTTAAACACTACGCTCGCAATATGTCCCCCGAAACCGAAGGTATTGCTCATGGCGTACGTCATTTCCTTTTGTTTTCCTTTTCCTAACGGGAAGTCGAATAAACCTGCGAACTCAGGTTCAATTTCAGTTGTATTGATTGTTGGTGGAACAATTCCGAAACGAAGCGCGTTTACACAAGCAATCGCTTCGATTGCTCCGGCAGCTCCAAGTAAGTGTCCAGTCATTGATTTCGTTCCTGAAACAGCTAAGCTTTTACGCTCACCGAACACACGTTTTGCTGCAATCAATTCGCTCACATCTCCTTGTGGAGTTGATGTTGCGTGCATGTTGATATAATCCACCTGATCCGGAGTAATTCCTGCTTCACGCATTGCTTCTTCCATTCCCAGAACAGCTCCGTCACCTTCAGGATGTGTACCTGTTAAATGGTAAGCATCTGCAGCCATTCCTCCACCAACAACTTCGGCTAAAATGGTTGCTCCACGAGCAATTGCGTGTTCGTATTCTTCCAAAATCAACGCTCCGGCTCCTTCTCCCATTACAAATCCATCACGCGTTGTATCAAACGGGCGAGATGCCGCTGCGTAATCATCGTTACGCTTTGAAAGCGCCTGAGCAGAAGAGAATCCGCCAATCGCAGATTGATTGATTGCCGCTTCAGATCCACCGGAAATAATCATATTGGCTTTTCCCCAACGGATGTAGTTGAACGCCTCAATCAATGCTGTGTTGGATGTCGCACAAGCAGAAACCGGACAGAAATTCACGCCACGTAAACCGTATTCCATAGAAATGATTCCTGCAGCAATATCCACCAAAATGCGTGGAATAAAATAAGGTGTAAAACGTGGTGTTCCGTCGCCTGAACAGTATTCCATCATTTGGTCCTGGAAGGTTTGAATTCCACCGTTTCCAGAACCCCAAATCACTCCGATTCTATCTCTGTTCAGTGTTTCAAAATCAATTCCGGCATTCGCAACTGCTTCGCGCACTGCAAATAATGCGTATTGACTAAAATTATCGTATTTACGAAGTTCTTTTACATCGAAATGTTCTTTTGCGTCGAAGCCTTTCAGCTCACATGCAAAGGTGGTTTTGAACTTACTTGTATCAAATTTTGTAATTGGTGCAGCACCACTTTTACCGTCTACTATTCCTTGCCAAAAATCAGCAACATTGTTACCAAGTGGAGTCAACGCCCCCATTCCGGTAATTACTACTCGTTTTGTCATATTACTTTGATTTCAGACTGAACACTTTCATTCAGCTCGGTTGCCATGTTTCTTCACGGTCACTGAGCGAAGTCGAAGTGCCGCAATCTATATTATAAAAATCCTAGTTCCAGTTTCGCTTCCTCGCTCATCATGTCCTTGTCCCATGGCGGATCAAAAACAATATGAACAGTAGCTTCTTTCACTTCTTCAATTGTCTCCACCTTTTCCTTTACGTCTTTTGGTAAGGATTCAGCTACCGGACAATTCGGTGAAGTCAAGGTCATATCAATTTCCACGTGCATCTCCTTCGAAATTCGCACTTCGTAAATCAGTCCTAATTCATAAATGTCCACTGGAATTTCCGGGTCAAAAATGGTCTTGAGGACCTCAACTACTTTATCTTCAATTGTTGCCATATATCTAAGCTAGCGCTATGCGTTTGCAATAGCCAATAATTTTATTTTTTTCACCATACTCGCCAAACCGTTTGCACGTGTTGGAGAAAGGTGTTCCTGCAGACCTATTTCACGAATGAAAAATAAATCTGTTTTTGCCACATCAGCAGGTGTTTCATTATCCAAAACGCGAATCAGTAATCCCACAATTCCTTTGGTAATGATTGCATCAGAATCTGCCGTTAAGTGCATTTTTCCGTCTTTCACTTCAGCATCAAGCCAAACTCTGCTCTGACATCCTTCAATCAAACGGTCTTCCGTTTTCTTCGCTTCTTCAATAAGTGGTGTTTCTTTTCCAAGTTCAATAATGTACTCGTACTTCCCCATCCAATCATCGTAAACTTCGAAGTCGTCTATAATTTCCTGCTGTTTTTCCTGGATTGTCATGATCTATTTTAACATTGAAATACTTTTTTCTACCGCAGCAATGAAGGTGTCAATTTCTTCTTTTGTATTGTAGAAAGCAAAAGAGGCACGAACCGTTCCAGGAATACCAAAAATATCCATTAATGGTTGCGTACAATGGTGTCCGGTTCTAACCGCAATTCCTTGTTTATCCAATAATGTCCCAATATCAAACGGATGAATTCCATGTACATGAAAAGAGACAACACTGGTTTTATTTTTTGCCGTTCCAATAATTCTTACACCTTCAAAAGTGGAAAGCAAATCTTGGGCGTAATCGGCCAAATCGCGTTCATATTGCTCAACTTCCTCAACAGCAAACTGCTGAAAATAATTTAGCGCATGTCCCATACAAATTCCGCCAGCAATGTGTGGTGTCCCCGCTTCAAACTTGAATGGAAGTTCATTATATGTTGTTTTATCAAAAGTCACTTTCGCAATCATATCTCCACCACCTTGGTATGGAGGCATCATATCAAGTAAATGCTCTTTTCCGTAAAGAATTCCACAACCTGTAGGACCGAACACCTTGTGTCCTGAGAACACAAAAAAGTCGCAATCCAAATCACGAACATCAATAGAAGTATGTTGAACACTTTGAGCACCATCCACCAAAACAACAGCTCCTACAGCATGTGCTTTTTCAATGATTTCTTTAATCGGATTGATTGTTCCAAGCGTATTCGAAATCTGGGTAACAGAAATCAGCTTGGTCTTAGAATTTAATAATCCTTCAAAAGCTTCCAAGTCAAGTTCTCCACGCTTGTTTATCGGAATTACTTTCAATACCAAACCAAAACGCTCACAAGCCATTTGCCATGGAACAATATTGGAATGATGTTCCATTTGTGAAATCACCAATTCATCACCTTTACTCAACAATTGACAGTAAGAATTCGCAACTAAGTTTATTCCGGCTGTTGTTCCACTGGTAAAAATGATCTCTTCTCTTTTTTCAGCGTTCAGGTAATTCTGAATGAATACCCTGGATTCTTCATACTCGTTTGTTGCCTTTTGACTAAGGTGGTGAACTCCGCGGTGAATATTGGCGTTATCCATACTGTAGTACTGATTAATTGCATTCAGTACATACTGCGGTTTTTGTGACGTTGCACCGTTGTCAAAGTAAATCAGATTTTTGCCGTAAACCTGTTGTCGAAGCGCTGGAAAATCCTGTCTGATATCTCTGACGCTGAATTTTCTTCGATTGAGTCGTTCCATACCACAAAGATAACCTGATTCATTGAGATTACCTCCTTGTTCATATTTATTCTAAATAAAATCAGTTAAAATCCGGAAAATGTGCATTTTCATTCCAACCTTCTCACTATTACTGTATCTTCGAATTAAAATAACTAACAATGCAGCGTATTCTGTGCTTTGCTTTCGGAATTCTACTACTTACAGCGTGTGAAAAATACAGGTTAAAACAACCCGCATTTATTGCTTTCAGCTGGGGGTATGTAAATAATTCTGAAACCAATAAGATCAACAATATTAAGTTCTACATGACCGACTTTACGGTTACTGGTTTTAGAACTAAAGGAGATGATGTCATTATGACCAAACCCGTTCCGGATGTGCAATTTTCTTGTACTGGAAATTCATCAATTGGTCTTGGAATTGACGTTCCTGTTGGAGAATACGAAACATTCCAGCTTACGATGAACATTCCAAAAAAATCACCTGGATTGGTTTTAACTGGAACGCATTTTAACGGAACTGAAGATGTTGCTGTTCGCATAGAATGGACAGATGAAGTAAGCATGGATTTTCTTGCTGACAAAATCTTCGAATTGAAGAAAAAGAAGAACTATCAAATGGAATTGGGAATTGACGTTGCCAAGCTCTTTGAAAATATTTCTGCGAACAATTGGACCTTAGCTCAAATTGCAAACGAGGCTACAGGACCAACTTATGTGTTTAACGTAAACCAGAACCAAGGCCTCTTCGCGAAAATCAATAACTCGCTGAAGAACGCTGTTTATCTCAAGGCACCATGACAAATGAATATCAACATATCATTGAAGGGTGCGTAAATTGGGAACGCACAGCCCAGGAAAAGCTCTATAGAGCATTCTCAAAGGATCTATTTAAAGTATGCAGACTTTATGGAACAGACTCAGAAGATGCTGAGGATATGCTTCACGATGCCTTCATGCACATATTTAAAAATATCGGATCATACAATTTCACTGGATCCTTCGAAGGTTGGCTTCGAAGGGTTACGGTGAATTCTTGTTTACAAGCTATCCGCAAGCGCAAAACATTTACTCAACTTTCTGAAGCTACTTATGCTGATGTTCCTGAAGAGGAAGAAACAGAAACACGTTTGCCATTTGGTGCAATTTTGGAGGAGATCAACAGACTTCCACAAAAAGCAGGTTTGGTATTGAAGTTATATGCACTTGAAGGATGGAGTCATGCCGAAATTGCTGAGGAATTAGAAATTTCTGTAGGTACATCCAAATCTCAATTGAACTACGCCCGCAGTGTATTGAAACAAAAATTAGCGTGAGTTTAGATCAAAATCATAACGAAAAATTTGCTCAACAGCTGAAACAAGGCTTTGAGAACTGGGACGCAGGAAGTCCAGGTTATTCGCTATGGAATAAACTTAACGCTTCTTTAGACAATACGAATGTTTCCAATTCTTTGGAAGACGCATTTGATCAATGGGACAATCCAGCTCCGACAAGCTCGGTTTGGGATAAATTAAGCACCTCTTTAGACAAAGAAATACTCGACAACAGAACTCCTGCTGATGACGTTCAAAGTTTATCTGCCGCATTCAGTGATTGGAACGTTGAGGAACCAACTGATATTTGGAATAAGTTAGACGAAGAGCTTTCAACCGCAGCAGTTTGGGACAAATTATCGAATAGTTTGAACGAAGAAGGTGATGCATTTGTTGATTCTAAGTTCAAAGCGGCTTATCACGAATGGTCAACCGGTACAAATCATGACGGCTGGACAAAATTGGACGATGCACTTTCACGCGAACGTGTCTGGAACAAACTTGCTGTTACACTTACGCAACCTGTTGGATTGCCTTCTGTTTGGTGGAAATACGCTGCCAGCTTAATTGCATTTACATTCCTGAGCTTCTTTATGAACGATCAGATGCATGATTCACTTATGATTCGAACAGAAGCTCAAAACCAAACGAATGGCGTTGGATCGGAAGTGAAATCTGTGGATAATGGTCAAAACAATACTGCTACCGTAATTACAAACGGAGCCAATCCTGAAAACGGAACTGAAAATCGCTTGGTGGTGAACAATAATCAACGCAATCAGGAGAATAACGTTGGAAATCAGAACCCTGACAACAACAATAACGTAGCGAATAACAGTAACAATCCAACTGTTAAGAATACGGATGCGAATGCTGGAAACGAGTCTCTGGTTTACGATAATCTAGCGCTTTTATATCCAAGAGGATTTGAAGAAACTGATAATTGTTCGAATGTAAAAAGAACTCATTTTCATGAACCTCAAAGAAGCTTCCTGAGCACCACATTTGCCTTCGGAACTCAATTGTCTCAATCCAGAAATGATAACAGAAGTACGTTAAGCAGTACTGCGCCAGGTTTCGGGTTGGCCGTTGATCTTGCTTTCAACAGACATTTTAATCGTTGGGGATTGACTCAGGATTTTGGTTACGTCCAGTTTAACCAATTGAATGGTGATTTTGTAAAAGGACGTTATCAAAATTCAAAACAACAGTTAAGTACGCTTCAAGCCACAACGGGTGTATTCTACTCTTTCAATAGATTTGATGTAAATGGTGGAGTTGTATTTACGCGAATTCTGAACGGTTTGGAACAAGAAGACAACAAGATTATTAATGTTTACAATACAAACAGAATTCAAACGGGTATCAATGCCGGAATTACCTATAATATTTCTCCAAGAAGAGATAACGTTCGTTACGGAGTTGGACTTCAATATCAGTGGATTCCTAATGTGAATGCGGGAACAACCACATTTAGAGATGTACAAGGATTAAAACTTCAAGCTAAAATTTCATTTTAATTCCAACCTTTCGAAAAGATCTGAATCAATAAGGAAACAAGGTTAAATCAATAAAACTAGATTTGCTGTGATTTTCTCCAAAAATTACTACCACAGCGAATTCATTAGTAGTTAGGTAGAACTGAACAACTAGTGCAAAGAGAGATGAAAGTCTCTCTTTTTTTGTGCTGCTGTGGAGGATGTCCTCATCCTGCACAAGAATGCAGCACTTTACTAGTTAACTAGCAAATCAAACACCATAATTCACTGGACACGCTATCGCAATAACCTCTGGCAAGATGCTCTCCATTCCCTGATAATGACCTGCTGAAGAGTACTTCCAATATTCTGCCTGGGTAACCAATCCAGCTTTTATGGGATTTTGATGAATATAATTAATCTTGGTCCAGGTGAAATGTTCATTATACAATTCTATTGCATGATTCCCATCTTGCCAAACCTTATAGAATTTTGTCTTCGAATGTTCATCTGCAGCAGTTGAAAAAATATCCAAAAGCCATTTTCGTCTACTTTCTGGTTCTTCTTTAATTGCTCTGATTATTTCACGAGAAGTATATTTTTTAAAATCACGAATCACATCACTCAAATCAAAGTTCATTTCAGTATTCACTACCATATGAATATGATTACTCATTATGCAATACGCGTAAACATTTAACCCTTTATTCTTAATGTAAAAACGCAATGTATTTATGATGATTTCCTGATAACATTCTCGAGTAAAAATGTCAGCCCATTCAACAATAGTTGAGGTTAGAAAATAAGTGGCTTCATCTTTTTTTATGGTGTGTTTAATTCCTTTGAGCATACTTTAAGATAATGCATCTGGAATTAAAATACAAGTTTCTGCGCAGGCGCAGGATGAGGACATCCAGCGCAGCGCAGAAAATTTATGCCTTCTTCTTAGCGTAAATTAAGAATTCCTTGTTGCCGTCGCCACCGACGATTGGAGAATCAATGATTCCGTGCACTTCGAAATTAGAATCCTTGCAAACGCGTTGAATGTTCTCCAAAACTTTAGGGTAAGAGCTGGAACTGCGTACAACGCCATGTTTGTTCAAAGCTTTACGTTCCAATTCAAATTGTGGTTTGATAAGAACAATCAAGTCTCCTTCATTTTTCAAGAAAGGAACAATAAATGGAATCACCTTTTCAAGAGAGATAAATGAAACGTCGATCACTACACCGTCAACCAGAACGGGAATTTGCTCCTGAGACAATAAGCGAATATGCGTTTTTTCAATATTCACGACTTTCTCATTCGTTTTTATGCGCTCATGCAATTGATCGTGACCGACATCAACACAAAATACTTTAGATGCGTTTTTAGAAAGTAGTACTTCCGTGAATCCACCTGTCGACGCACCAACGTCCATGAATGTTTTGTCCTTACAATCGATTTCGAAATGATCCAGGGCTTTCAACAGTTTCAGGGCACCACGAGAAACCCAGGTTAGTTCTTCATTCAAAAGAATGATCTTTGCATCCAATGGAATTTTCTTTCCTGGTTTTTCAATCGAAATACCATTCACAAGTACGTCTCCATTTTTAATCAGTTCTTCACCTCTGGTTCTCGAAGTTACTAAACCGCGATCAAAAAGTATTTTATCTAAGCGCTCTTCCATTTGTTATTTTGTCAAACGAACCAAGCCGTTTTCAAGTGTATATTCTTCGTTGCTTTCCGGACAAACTGCTTTTCCGTTTACATCAAACGTTAAACGATGTCCGTAGGTACTCATCCAACCAATTTGTCGGGCAGGATTACCTACAACCAATGCGAAATCGGGAACTTCTTTTGTTACAACAGATCCGGCTCCAATAAAAGCATATTCGCCAATATCATTCCCGCATACAATTGTCGCATTTGCACCAATTGATGCCCCTTTTTTTACCACCGTTTTCGAATATTGATCTCTGCGATTAACCGCCGATCGTGGATTCATCACATTCGTAAACACCATTGACGGACCAAGGAAAACATCGTCTTCACAAATAACTCCGGTATAAATAGACACATTGTTCTGCACCTTCACGTTGTTTCCAAGAATTACTTCTGGAGAAACCACAACATTTTGACCAATGTTACATTTCTCTCCCAAGACGCAATTGGGCATAATATGGGAAAAGTGCCAGATCTTGCTTCCTTCTCCAATGGTACAACCTTCGTCTATAACAGCAGTTTCGTGTGCAAAGTAGCTCATTATTTCTTTTTTATAGTTATTTGCTGATTTTCTTAGAATAATTCTTCTGAAAGAAACTCAAAATATGCTCATAATCATCAACAAAAGCCGAGATCTCAATTCGTCCGTTGCCGTTCATCATATCGTAACTTTTTGAATAGATCTTGATACCACCACTATTCACCGTAATATAATCGATGTTTCGCCAGTAGATGCGTTGATTCATTTGTGTTCCATGTCGTGCCTGAGAAATCTGTGACATTCCGGTAACTACCGCACCAACCTGTTTTCTGTCATAAGTAGCAGAGATCATATCTTCATCGAAACAGAGCATATAACCCGTAGCCATTTTCAGAACAACAAAATAGCGGACCACAATGAGTAATCCGAAAATCAGCAAAAGCATTGGAATAACAGACATCAGCACTACAGCCGGCATTTTAATCAAGCTGAATATCACAATAAAAACAGCAAAAATTCCACCAACGATCATTGCCACCTGTTTCACTGCTTTTGCCGCAAATTTCTTTTGCTGCTCATCATTCAGCGTATAGCACTTACCAATCAAATCCATTATCGCACAATAAATTTCTCGAAATCGATATGATCAGATTGATACAACTCTTCTTTCGTCAAACTTTTGAAATAATCGTAAGTAAGTTTCAAGCCTTCTGCTCTTCCAACTTTCGGCTCCCAACCAAGCAATGCTCTTGCTTTTGTAATATCTGGCTGACGTTGTTTCGGATCATCTACAGGCAAATCCTTATAGATCACTTTCTGCGTTGTTCCAGTGAGCTTAATGATCTCCTCAGCAAATTGTCCAATGGTAATTTCATCCGGATTTCCAATATTCACTGGCTGTGCGTAATCGCTTTTCAACAAACGAACAATTCCTTCCACCAAATCATCAACGTAACAGAAAGAACGTGTTTGAGAACCATCTCCGAAAACGGTCAAATCCTCGCCACGTAATGCCTGACCAATAAATGCAGGTAAAACGCGACCATCATTCAATCGCATACGCGGACCATATGTATTAAAAATGCGAATGATTCTGGTTTCAACTCCATGGAATGTATGATAAGCCATTGTCATTGCTTCCTGAAAACGTTTTGCTTCGTCGTAAACACCACGTGGACCTACAGGATTTACATTTCCCCAATAGTCTTCGGTTTGCGGATGAACGGTTGGATCACCATACACTTCAGAAGTACTTGCAATAAGAACGCGCGCTTTTTTTACACGTGCCAATCCCAAACAATTGTGAATTCCAAGGGAACCTACTTTCAAAGTTTGAATTGGGATTTTCAAATAATCGATTGGGCTTGCAGGAGAAGCAAAATGCAAGATATAATCAAGGTTTCCGGGAACATGAATGAATTTACTTACGTCATGGTTATAGAACTCAAAATTCTCCAGAGGAAACAAATGTTCGATGTTTTTGATTCGACCCGTGATTAAGTTATCCATTGCAATTACGTGGTAACCATCATTCACAAAACGGTCGCACAAATGCGATCCTAAAAATCCGGCAGCACCAGTAATCAATATGCGTTTTCTTTCTTGCATCTATCTAGTAAGTTTTACGTCCAATTGAACTGTAGTAAAATCCTCTTTCGTTCATTTCTTCTACTTCGAACAGGTTTCTTCCATCAAAAATCACTTTCTCATTCAATAATGAACCAATTCTATCAAAATCCGGATTTCTAAAAATCCCCCATTCTGTGCAGATCAACAAAGCATCAGCACCTTTCAACGCTTCATATTCATTTGGAGCATAAGTGATTTTATCACCCAGTAATCCTTCTACATTTTTCATGGCTTCAGGATCATAAGCAACTACTTGTGCTCCGGCATTCACCAATTCATCGATCATATAAAGCGCAGGTGCTTCGCGAATATCATCCGTATCAGGTTTGAAAGCCAACCCCCAAAGGGCAATTTTCTTTCCTTCCAAATTCCCTTTGAAGTAATTCTTCATTTTAGGGAATAAAACTGTTTTTTGATCTTCGTTTACCGCCATTACAGCTTTCAGAATTTCGAATGTAAATTGATTCTCCAATCCTGAATTCACCAATGCCTGAACATCTTTCGGGAAACAAGATCCTCCATAACCAATTCCGGGGAACAAGAAACGTTTCCCAATTCGATCATCAGATCCAATTCCGATGCGCACTTTGTCAACGTCGGCACCAACCAGTTCGCAGAAATTAGCGACCTCGTTCATGAAGGTGATTTTCGTCGCCAGAAAAGAGTTTGCGGCATATTTTGTGAGCTCAGCGCTCTTTTCATCCATAAAAATGATTGGATTTCCTTGTCGAACGAAGGGTTTGTACAGCTGCTCCATCACTTTCTCTGCTCTTGCAGAAGAAGTTCCGATAACCACGCGATCGGGTTTCATGAAATCATCAACCGCAAATCCTTCACGTAAAAACTCAGGATTAGAAACCACATCAAATTCTACAGTGGCGTTTTTAGCAATAGCAGCATGAACTTTATCAGCAGTGCCCACCGGAACAGTACTTTTATCTACAATTACTTTGTAATCTTTAATGATTTTTCCAAGATCATCAGCAACACCAAGAATGTATCTTAGGTCGGCAGAACCATCTTCTCCCGGAGGCGTTGGAAGCGCTAAAAATATGATCTCAGCATCTCGAATTCCATCTTCCAGACTTGTGGTGAACGATAAACGCTCAGCCTTAATATTTCGTTCAAAAAGCACATCCAAATGCGGTTCATAAATGGGAATTACACCATTTTTCATTTGGTTTACTTTGTTCACATCTATATCGATACAAATCACCTGATTACCTGTTTCGGCAAAACAAGTTCCTGTAACTAATCCAACATATCCAGTACCTACAACGGCAATTTTTCTCATGTTATTTACTGCAAAAAGTCAATATTTCTTTTGTGATGAACTCCAGGTGTTCCACCGGCATTTCTGTATGAATCGGGAACGAAATAACGTTCTTCGTCAATTGTTCCGTAACCGGAAGATTGATCTCACCCAAATTGAACGCGTCAAAAACAGGCTGTAAATGGGCAGGTTGCGGATAATAGATCATTGATGGAATTCCCTTTTCAGCAAGGTAGTTCTTCAAATCATCTCTGTTTACCCCATCTAGCTGAACAGTATATTGATGAAAAACATGCGTTCCGCCCTTCACGCGAACAGGAGTTTTAATAGTATCACAACCTGCAAAAGCGTTATCGTAATAATCTGCCACTTTTTGACGGGCAGCAACATACTGATCCAAACGTGGTAATTTCACATTCAAAATAGCAGCTTGCATTGCATCTAAACGCGAATTACATCCTACAATTTCGTGGTGATATTTCTGTTTCTGACCGTGATTGGCAATCATTCTTAATTTCTCTGCCAGCGCATCATCATTGGTGCACATTGCACCACCATCTCCGTAGCAACCCAAATTTTTGGAAGGAAAGAAAGACGTACAACCAATATGACCAATTGTTCCGGCTTTTTTCATTTCACCATTCGACAATTGATAATCGGCACCAATGGCCTGCGCATTATCCTCAATTACGAAAAGATTGTTCTTTTCGGCAATAGACATAATCTCGTTCATATTCGACACCTGACCATAAAGATGAACAGGGACGATAGCCTTTGTTTTTGTGGTAATTGCTTTTTCAATTTCAGATGGATCAACACAATAACTCACCGGATCAACATCCACAAAAACTGGAGTTAAATTCAAGAGTGCAATTACTTCCGTTGTTGCAATGTATGTAAACGACGGAATGATAATTTCATCACCAGGTTTTGCATCAATCGCCATCAAAGCAATCTGAAGCGCGTCTGTTCCGTTAGCACATGGAATTACATGTTTAACGCCTAGATAAGTCTCTAAACCTTTCTGAAAACGCTGAACAACGGGACCACCAATGAAAATTGCTGATTCTAAAACCTCATCAATCGCTTCTTTAATTTCACCTTTTATGGCTTCATACTGAGCGCCAAGGTCAACCATTTCAATTTTCTTCATCGTTCTCGATTCCTGCATTTGCTTGAAAATAGGATGCTAATTTAAGGATAAATAGCCTAGAGACACTAGACAAAAGACAAAAGACATTTCTTGAAATAATTGTCTTGAGTCTAATATAGCGCCATGGCGTTCATCACTTTTTCAATTCTATCTAACGTTGCTTCATTAGAACAATTGTAATTGTTGATGATTATTGCAAACGCAATACGTTTTCCTGACTTCGTTTCAACATAACCAGCGTACGATTTTATGCGCTTCATTGTTCCTGATTTCGCATGAACACGCTTTTCCCCAGCCTGATTTTCACACACATCTGAAAGAGTTCCAGAAACACCCGCAACTGGCAGAGTAGCATAAAAATGCTCGAATTCTTTACCAGTAGTCATGAACTTCAACATCTGACAAAAATGATTTGCTGAAATGGCATTTGCACGGGATAATCCACTTCCATCTTTCAGGTACAATCCCGAAGTACTGATCTTAGAACTCCAAAAATCCATTTCCTTAGAAAGTGAATTCTCAATACTCCCATCACCGCTTGTTCCGTATCCAACCCAGCATAGAATTTCCTCGGCAAAGGTGTTTACTGATTTCATGTTCGTCCACCAGGCAACAGAATTCAACGTTTTCCCTGTATGCGTATGTAAAAGTGTTTTGGTCGAATATCTGTTATGCGCCGCAACATAAGTCATTCTGCGAACCGTTGAACAAGAATCAGAAACCTTGATTCCTTTTTCTTTCAAAACACGAGAAAATTCTTGTGCAAATGTCATTTCAGGATCTGGCAAACTTCCCTTTACCATAAATTTACTGCTGCCACATTCGAGTGTACCGGATCCAAATCTATCCAGTGAATATGGCGCACCATAGATATATGAATTGTCTCCGTTTCCGCCTGAGGCTATGTAATTGTGGAATGTCATTCCGGGTACAACCGGGAAAGTGCGTAGAAAAGATGTTGCTGCTCCGGCAGTTTTACTTGTCGAAAAATAATAACGCAGCATGTTATCGTAAATTGGTAAACCACTTGCAGCCGCACCGTAGTAATTTCCCATATCGCCCCAAGCCCATCCATCAGGTGCACCCTCATAACCGAACTCAGATCCATCTGCTATAATGGCACCTTTAATTTGTTTAATCCCTTTCTTTTTCAATGTGTCACACCAGGCACGTAGAAATGCATCTTCGATTCCATCACCATTGTAATAACGCGAGCCAAGTGCTATATCACCACCGCCTCGAACCCATAGATTTCCATCCAGAATACTGTCTTTAACAGTTCCATCAATGTAAATTCTCGTGGTAGGCGCGTAGTCTTTTCCCAAAAGTTGATAGGCGGTTGCAGTTGACCACAATTTTGTTGTCGAAGCAGGCGACAAAGACAAATTTGGATTTTTACTCGCAATGGTTTGCCCGGTAGAACAGTCAACAGCCATAAAAGAAATGGAGGCATTGCTGAAATTAGGATCAGATGCAAATACGTCTATTGCAGTTTGAATTGTATTTTGTGCGAAAACAGTGCTTCCCAAAAGGAGAGCGAAAAGAGATAAAAAACGCATTCTAAGCTTCATTTTATAAAATTGCCAATTTAAATCTGGCGCTTGTTTCTTGATTTCAAAACTTTTAAACATCAGAGCGTTACAAATAGCGCGATTTTCAACGTTGTCATCACCTGATGTTTCTTACTTTTACGTTACTAGAACTTGAAGACAAATCTCATGCCTAAAGTATTACGCATTATTAATCGATTCAATATTGGTGGACCAACCTATAATGCTACGTTTTTGACACGTTTTTTAGATGATGAATTTGAGACTTTGCTAGTAGGCGGACTTCCTGAACCGGACGAACGTGACTCTTTGCACATTCTTGAGCAATACGATGTGAAACCGCTGTTGATCCCTGAAATGCAACGACTTCCAAATTGGAAATCCGACAAAGCCGCTTACAAAAGGATCAAGGAAATCATTGAAGAATTTCAGCCGGATATTGTTCATACACATGCAGCAAAAGCCGGAGCACTTGGCAGAAGAGCAGCAAAAGCTGCAGGCGTAAAAGTGATTGTTCATACGTTTCACGGGCACGTGTTTCACTCTTATTTCGGTTCTATAAAAACCAAATTATTCCAATTCATTGAACGCAGACTAGCGAAATATTCGACGGGAATTATTGCCATCTCCGACTTACAGAAGAAGGAACTGAGTGAAACCTACAAGATTTGCTCATCAGACAAGATAAAAGTGATTCCTTTAGGTTTTGATCTTGAGCCTTTTCAGCAAAAACGACTTTCTGAACGTGATCGGATCCGGGAAAAATACAACCTTCAGGAAAATGAAGTGGCCGTGGCAATAGTGGGACGTTTAGCACCGATAAAAAACCACAATCTGTTTCTAGACGTAGTTGAAGTCTTAGCAAAGAAAGGAATTTCAGCACGTTATTTTATTGTTGGTGACGGAAGTGAAAGAGAAGGAATTGAAACTCGCGTAAACGAATTGAGATCCAATCTAAACACAAGCATTGAAATGACGAGTTGGATCACAGACATTGCAGAATTTAATGCCGGAATGGACGTTATATGTCTTACATCCAACAATGAAGGAACTCCAGTTAGTTTAATTGAAGCACAGGCATCTTCTATTCCAATAATCAGCACAGATGTTGGAGGAGTTAGAGATATTGTTCTGGATGGTGAAACGGGATACGTTGTAGAAAAAAATAATGCGCTGAAATTCGCGGAAAAGCTAGAGATTTTGATCTTGCAGAAAGAAATTCGCGAAAAAATGTCACAAAATGGTTGGATTCACGTAAGAGATAAATTCCATTATAATAGATTGACCAGTGATATGAAAAACTATTACTTGTCGTTATTGAATAAAAAACGCTAAATGACGAAACTGAAGCAGTTAGGATTCTTTTTACTACTTGGAGCACTAAGCATGTTCGTTGGTTCTTGTAATATCAACAAGAATTTGATGTTCAAAACGCCAAAAGATGCAACTGTAAAGAAAGATAGTATTCCATTACAGCCGTCATACGAATACACTGTTTCTAAAGACGATAAATTCAGTTTTCAACTATATACCAATAACGGTGAGAAAATAGTTGACAACATGACTGGAATTGAATCGGAGGGAGGAACGAAATCTCCTATTGAATACTTAGTACGAAGTAATGGAAGCGCTGACTTACCTATTTTAGGTTCACTTCCGGTCGCTGGTTTTACAGTTAAACAATTGGAAGACACGCTTGCTACACTATATGCTGCAAAGAATGGTTATATCGATCCATTTGTTCAGGTGAAATTGACAAATCAACGCGTTATTGTGTTCCCTGGAAGCGGTGGTGATGCTAAAGTGGTTTTGCTGCAAAACAATAACACCACTCTTATGGAAGTTATTGCTCTGGCTGGTGGAATTGCGGATAGAGGTCGTGCTGATAAAGTAAAGCTAATGCGTGTTGAAAATGGAAAACGCATTGTTTATGAATTAGACATGTCAACAATTGACGGATTGAAATATGCGGATCTGGTTGTTCAGGCCAACGATTATGTATATGTTGAACCTTCAGAACAAGTCGGTAAAGAATTGGTAGAGTCTTCAGCACCTATCATTTCATTATTCTCAAGTGTTCTCATCATCTTCACAGTGCTTATTAACCAGAAATAATGAGTAGAAAAAGCGCATTTATAATCAATACTGACTACAATCCGTTGATTGTAGGAACAATATTTCGTCGTTTTTGGTGGTGGGCACTTCTGATTATCGGTATTATGGGTATTGGTGCATTTTTATACCTGCGCTATACCAAACCTATTTACGAATCTTCAATGGTTATCCAGTTAGAAGAGAAGGATCAGGGAAAAGAACTCTTAGAGATTGAGAACATCAACACAAAAGACAATATTTCGAGTGAATTAGAGCTTTTGAGGTCGCAATTCCTCTTTGATATGGCGATCGATAAACTGAACATGAATGTATCTGTCTTTTCGAAAGGTAATATCCTTACGGAGGAGAAATATCACCTCAGCTCATTCAACGTTATTCCTTATTCATTGAAAGACAGTTCGCTGTGTGACGTGCCCATTTTTGTTGAAGTAAAAGGCAGCAAAATTCAAATTTCCTATTCACACGGTGGAAAAGAATACAAATCCATCCACCCGGTAAATAAACGGTTCTCAACTCCTTTCTTTGAAATCCTTATTCAGATTGATGATTGGGAACGTTTGAAGAAAGATGATGAGCAAAATGACCTTTACTTCATTTTCAATAATAAAGCATCACTTGTTGCTCGACTAATTCCAAATCTTGAGATTGAAGCAGTTGATGTTGAAGCCAAATCAATATCTATTAAATACAAAGGTTACAATCCGGAACTCTGTCACGATATATCGAACGCGGTTGCAATGGCTTTCTTTGATTATGATGATGTTATGAAGCGTAAAAGCTCGGATAACATTTTGTTTTTCATTGACCAGCAACTCGATTCAATTGTAGATGAATTGGAGCTTTCCAAAGACAGTTTAACTAAATTCCAACGCGATTCCAAGCTTTCGGATCCTGAGGGCGCAGGTGAGAAGATCAATGATAAGTTGGACAAGTTTCAGGAACAATTGTTTGATGTGGAAGAAGAGATCAATACCTTGAGATTGATTAGCAATAAGCTGCATACGGAACCCAACAGATTAGAGTTGTATAAGCTGATTCCTGAAATGCTCGGTAAAAGCTATGAGGAAGCATTAACCAAACAAATTGCAGACTTAAATGAATTGCTTGAAAAGAAAGAGTTGTTGACATCAGATGTAACTGAAAATCACTCAGAAGTAAAAGCGATAAATGCACGTATTCAGTCGAAGATCCAGAACATTCGAAGAAGTATTGATGTTATAGAAGAACGCCTTTCTACGAAATCCAAAATGCTTCGCGAGAAATTGGGCGTTTTTGATAGTGAATTTATTCAGCTTCCGGAACGGAAAATGGAGTACACCCGGCTTAAATCACTACAGGAGTTGAATGAGAAATACTATCAATTACTTACTGACAAAAAAGTACTTTATTCCATTTCAAATGCAGGATATACCTCGGAGAATCGTGTACTCAATCCGCCAACAGTTTCGTCAGAACCAGTTAGTCCAAACAGAAGATTGGTTTATTCAGGATTTCTCTTTGTTGGATTCATTATCGCATTTACAGTATTGCTGTTCAAATATGTGACTTACAATGAAGTGAATACGGAAGATGATTTGAAACAATTACTTCCTGAAAAAGCTTCGTTTCTTGGAAACATTCCACTTATTAAAAACACAGAAGAATTTAGCCAATTGATGGTGATCGAGTCACCAAAATCATCGCTCGCTGAGTCATTACGAAATATTCGAACCAATCTTAGTTTCGTTAATCCGAACGCGAAGACGATTGCAATATCAAGCTCCATTTCGGGTGAAGGTAAAACCTTTGTAGCCTTAAATCTGGCTGGAATTTTAGCGCTTTCGGGTAAGAAAACCGTTATCATCGATTTAGATCTTCGCAAACCGAAAATCCATCTTGGTCTTAATGTGCCGAATAATCAGGGAATCAGTAATTTGATCATTGGACAATGCGCTGTTGAAGATGCCATTCGCAAATCCGTAGTTGACGGACTTGATTTTATTACTGCCGGACCAATTCCTCCGAATCCTTCAGAGTTAATTCTCTCAAGTGCATTTCAGGATGTATTGGATCAGTTGAAAGAGCGTTACGACATTGTGATCATTGATAATCCCCCGGTTGGATTGGTGACTGATGGTGTTCAAATTCTGGCAAATGCAGATGTACCTATCTATATCTTCAAATCCGGTTACTCTAAACGTATCTTTGCGAACAGAGTGAAAGAGTTATTCGATATGAATCAATTGAAACACTTGAATGTTATTCTAAACGGAACCAACTTTAGAAGAGGTTCTTATGGTTATGGATATGGTTACGGATATGGCTACTATGAGGAAAATAGCCGCAAATCGAAAAAGAAATAGGTATGGGATGGATTGATACCTCAATTCAGGATGTAAAAATTTTCGAACCTCGTTTGTTTCATGATAATCGCGGGTATTTCTTTGAAAGCTTCAATCAGCAAGGTTTTCAGGAGGCTGTTGGTGAACCAATCGTTTTTGTTCAGGACAACGAATCTATTTCTTCAAAGAACGTTCTGCGCGGTTTACACTTCCAATCTCCTCCTTTTGCACAAGGTAAACTTGTTCGTGTGACATCCGGAAGGGTATTAGACGTTGCAGTGGATATCCGAAAATCGAGCAAAACCTACGGACAACACGTTGCAGTTGAGCTTTCAGCGGAGAATAAACGTCAACTCTGGATTCCAGCTGGCTTTGCACATGGTTTTCTGGCTTTGGAAGACAATACACAGTTCTTATACAAATGTACTGCATATTATTCTCCACAGCATGAAAACACATTGTTGTACAATGATCATAAATTACAGATCAATTGGAATTGTGACACACCAATAGTTTCAGATAAAGACCAAATCGGACTAACTTTCGATGAATTACAAACGCCTTTCAATTAATGACATACGAAATACTTCTTTCCTGGATCCTCTTTCTCTTTGCCGGAATTCTCGCAAGCTTAATTTGTAACGAATTACTGCTACGCTTTTCTCAGAGTTTGGGTATTCGAAACAAGAATGACGTAACGATTCGTTGGGCAAATGAATCCAAACCTTCATTGGGCGGTGTTTCCTTCTTCATTTCATTCGTGTTTGGATCAGTTGGGTATGCTATTGTCTTCAACAACGAAAACGTTTTTCAAAACATAGAGTTTGTCGGACTTTTCATTGCCGGCTTGTTTGCCTTCGTCATGGGACTTTCTGATGATGCTTACAATACAAAACCGCTTGTCAAGCTGAGTGTGCAAATTCTTTGCGGGGTAATTTTAGCCGCAACACATACCATCATTCACATTACAGGAAATTACTGGCTTGACTGTATCATAACGGTAGTTTGGGTGGTTGCCATTATGAATTCGTTAAACATGCTCGACAATATGGATGGAATTACAGGCACAACTGTACTCTTCATTCTCATTGCCTGTTTGGTGAGCGATATTCTTTTATCGCAGCTCCACAGTAACATTTGGATTCTTACCATCCTCGTTCAAATTGGCGCGGTACTCGGTTTCCTTCGCTTCAACATCCATCCTTCAAAACTATTCATGGGCGATGCCGGAAGTCAATTTATTGGTTTATTCGCTGCATTTTTCGCTGTTCATGATCTTTGGAGCGTTGGAAGTTCAACCAATCTTAGTCCGGTAACCGGAATGGCAGTTACATTAATTGCCTTTACTCCGGCTTTCGCAGATACATTGACGGTGGTTATTAATCGTCTGAAAAAAGGTCAATCTCCAATGGTTGGTGGAAAAGATCATACAACCCATCATTTGGTTTACGCAGGTTACGGCGACAAAATGGTTTGGGTGGTTTTTCTAATCATTGCGATTGGGTCGATGATTTGCAGTTTGATTGCCATTTACTATGCTTCAAAAGGAAATCCATGGGTTGCCATCGGACTAATTGCCTACAGTTTTATGGTGTTCGGGATTTTATTCAGAAACACAATTAAATACAAGGCTCCAGTTAAAAAGGATGTCTCGACTCCGCTCGACAACCTTTCGACTCCGCTCGACTCCGCTGAAGGCAAGCCACTCGACAACCTTAACGACTCCGCTCAATAACACAACGACGGTCGAACAACCCTTGCAGAAAATTGAGATGGAAAGTAAAACTTCTGTGAATGCAGTCCTTCATTTTTGTCAGTGCATTTACTGATTGAAAATGAGATTCGAATCAAACATTTTTTTGGATTTTGTTAAGCGCTGAATGCTTAATTTTGTGGGGTAAATTTTCTCCATGAAAAACTATTTGGTAATCCTTCTAATAGCGACTCTTGCCTCTTGTTCAAACGACGCCAAAACAGTGGCTGAAAAAGAGAAAACAGATTCAACTGCAACGAATGTGAATGCTTTTCCTCCAATTCCGGATGAAATGGAGTTTGCAGGACAAAAAATTGCACTGAAAGACGAAGATCTGCGTGAACGCTTAGATCGGGAAATTTTGGTGATTGCTTATTACCAAAGTCAGACTACTGGATATTTCAAAAGAGCAAATCGCTATTTTCCAGCAATTGAAAAATGGTTGAAGGAAGAAGGAATCCCAGACGATTTCAAATACCTCGCTGTTATTGAAAGTGGACTACAACAAGCTGTTTCACCAGTTGGAGCGCAAGGTTTCTGGCAATTTATGCCTACAACCGCAGAATTGCATGATCTGGAAATGTCTGCTGAAGTAGACGAACGTTTACACATCGAAAAAAGTACAAGAGCTGCCTGCGAATTCCTTAAAGAAACTTACGAAGGCTTTAATGATTGGGTGCTGACATCAGCAGCCTATAATCGCGGTCCTGCGGGCGTTCGATCTGATATGGAATGGCAGGGAACTGAGCATTATTTCGATACAGATCAAAACAGTGAAACAGGTCGTTATGTTTTTAGAATTTTAGCGATGAAATTGATCATGGAGAATCCGGAAGCTTATGGATATTATCCGAAAGAAATGGAACTATATCAACCCTTAAAAACGGTAAAATATACAGTGAGCGCATCCATTCCCGACTTATCTGAATGGGCGTTAGAGAAAGGATTTAATATCAAAATTCTACGAAAATTAAATCCATGGCTGTTGACAACACATTTAACAGTGAAGAATAAGTCTTACCAAATCGAACTACCTGCAAAAGGAACAAATCTTAAACCTTACAAATCTTATCTGTAAATGAGTTCAAAAGAATTGAATCAAGAAGAAAAAATTGACGTTTACGGAGCACGAGAGCACAATTTGAAGGAAGTCAACCTGACTATTCCCCGAAATAAGCTTGTCGTTTTTACTGGTTTAAGTGGAAGTGGTAAATCATCACTTGCTTTCGATACCATTTTTGCTGAAGGTCAACGCAGGTATATTGATACGTTTTCGGCCTACGCACGACAATTTCTTGGTGGAATGGAACGTCCGGATGTAGATAAGATTGAAGGGCTTTCTCCGGTAATTTCGATTGAACAAAAAACAGTTTCCAGAAGTCCCAGATCTACGGTTGGAACCATAACGGAGATCTACGATTTTCTTCGCTTATTCTATGCTCGTGTTGGAACCGCGGTTTCTTACGTAACTGGTGAGAACATGGTGAAATACTCGGATGAACAGATTACCGACCTCATCATTCAAAACTTTCAGAAGAAGAAAGTTATCATTCTTGCGCCTAAAATTCGTGGACGTAAAGGACATTACAGGGAATTGTTTGAACAGCTTCAAAAATCCGGATACACGAAGGTTCGCGTTGATGGTGAACTGAAAGACATAGAAAAGGGAATGCGCTTGGACCGCTACAAAATTCACGATATCGAATTGGTGGTTGATCGCATAGTTGTTGATTCTGCTGACAGAAAACGTTTGTATGATTCAATTGTTTCAGCAATGAAACTGGGCGGAAAAAGCATGATGGTAATGGATTTCGAAACGAATGATGTTCGCCATTTCTCGCGCTTGTTGATGTGTCCGACTTCAGGAATTTCTTACCCGGAACCTGAACCCGCATTGTTTTCATTCAACTCACCTTACGGAGCTTGTCCGGATTGTATGGGGTTGGGTGAAGTTGCTGAAATCGACAGGGAAAAAGTAATTCCCGATCCAAAACTAAGCATCCGAAAAGGAGGTTTGGCACCACTTGGTGAATACAAAAGAAACTGGTTTTTCGATCGTTTGGACCAATACCTGAATTACGAAGGCTACAATATCAATACACCAATTGGCGATCTTCCTGAAGATATTCTGCGCGTGATTCTCCATGGAAACGAAGGATTGGAACAGGTTGGAAAAGACAAGAACATCGACTTTGAAGGTTTGACAACATTTATGTCTCGTCACGCCGAAGAATCCACAGCAGCAATTCAGCGTTGGGCACAAAGTTTTATGAATAAGATCACTTGTCCAACTTGCGAAGGAACGCGATTGAAAAAAGAAGCGCTTCATTTCTACATCGCTGAGAAAAACATTGGTGAAGTTTCCCGAATGGATTTGCAGGATGTTGCTGTTTGGTTGGAAGACATTGAAAAACACCTGAGCAAGGATAATCAGGTAATCGCAACTGAAATTCTAAAGGAAATTCGTGCCCGCGTTCGTTTCATTTTGGAAGTTGGATTAGAATACCTTACACTTCATCGTTCGGCAAGAAGTTTATCTGGTGGTGAGGCACAACGCATTCGTCTGGCAACACAAATTGGTTCCGAACTGATGAACGTACTGTACATTTTGGATGAACCAAGTATTGGTTTGCACCAACGCGACAATACACGATTGATCAACTCTTTGAAGCGACTTCGTGACACAGGAAACTCTGTTATTGTTGTGGAGCACGACAGAGAAATGATGGAAGCAGCGGATTACGTGGTGGATATTGGTCCCGGAGCCGGAGTTCATGGTGGACAGATTGTAAATGCTGCTCCTTTTGCAGAGTTAACGTCAGTAGATTCCATTACTACACAATATTTGCGTGGTGAGAAAGAGATTTCATTACCAGAAAAACGGAGAAAAGGAAACGGGAAGAAATTGGTGCTGAAAGGTGCGAGTGGGAATAACCTGAAAAATGTAGATCTAACCATTCCATTGGGAACTTTTACCTGTGTAACCGGCGTTTCAGGAAGTGGAAAATCGACATTGATCAATCATACCCTCTACCCTATTCTAAACGCACACATTTACAACGGCGTGAAGAAACCAATGCCTTACAAGAAAATTGAAGGTTTGGAATTATTGGACAAGGTTATTGAGATCGACCAAAGTCCGATTGGTAGAACGCCACGCAGTAATCCTGCAACATATACTAACGTTTTCACGGAAATCAGAACACTTTTCGCAACACTTCCCGAATCACAAATTCGAGGTTATAAAGCAGGAAGATTCTCATTCAACGTAGCTGGTGGACGTTGCGACACTTGTGGTGGTGGTGGACTGAAATTGGTGGAAATGAATTTCCTTCCCGATGTTTATGTTGAATGTGAAACGTGTAACGGAAAACGCTACAACAGAGAAACGCTTGAAGTTCGATTCAAAGGAAAAACGATCAATGACGTTTTGGAAATGACCATTGAAGATGCGGTTCATTTCTTTGAAAGCATTCCGAAAATTCATCGTCCGTTGGCGACCATGGAATCGGTTGGATTGGGTTATATCAAACTGGGACAACCTTCTACAACATTGAGTGGCGGTGAAGCACAACGTATTAAATTGTCTACCGAATTGGCGAAAAAAGGAACAGGAAGCACCATTTATATTCTCGACGAACCAAGTACGGGTTTACATTTCGAAGATATCCGAATGTTGATTGATGTTCTTCAGCGTTTGGTGAATGACGGAAATACTGTTTTGGTAATCGAGCACAATCTGGACATTGTTAAAGTCGCTGATCACCTCATTGATGTTGGTCCTGAAGGTGGACGAGGTGGCGGAAACATTGTTTGTACGGGAACACCTGAAGATCTGATCAAGAAACACACAAAGGTTTCACATACTGCACATTATTTGAAGCTGGAAGTGGAACATATGAAGCTATTACAAGGTAAAAATCAAAAGTCAAAAGTCAAAAAATAGTGTTGGATTGCATCACGCAGTTGCGGGACTTCAGCTTAGATTATTCTTCCTCGTCAAAAATTGTTGTCAATCCAATGAAAGCCTGGAACGTCAACATATTCGCGTTGTAACTATGCGACATTTCAGTTACCGTCTTATTCTCAAATGAATATACGTCTGTTATCCGGGTCACTCCTTTCGTTTCGAAATAGGTATAGGCACTACGTAAACCTGCATATAATCCGTTATCAAAGTTAACTCTTACTTCCAAGCCCATTCGGTAGGCTCTGTCGATTTTGTCATACATATCATACGCTCTGTAAAACGTATCGCCGTTATTCAGATTTGTGAAATTGGTTTGTAAAAATGAAGTACCGGACTCTGAACCGAAGATGTAATTTACTGTTGGAAGAATGCTGACCTGACGCACGGTAAACTTTCCTACCAGTCCAATATCGAATGAAGCTGTACCGAAAGTTCCAAATATTGGACCCGGATCATCGTACTCGGGAGGATCAAACTCCATTGAATAGCCTGATGGAACGGAAGAAGCAAAATTGTTCTTTACATATTCATGATCAAATCCTGCATTGTAAAGCCCGAATCCAAAATGCAATCCGATTCTATTTTTGAGAAAAGGTCTGAATTCGAAAAGATTCAAACCAGAACTGTACGTATTGAAGTGCTCAAGAACAACTCTATCTTCATTCAGGTTGGTTTCAATAGAACTGATTCTAAAAGTTCCCGGCCCGAGAGCTAGAAAATTGAATTCAAAATTAAACTTTCGTTCTCTTTGTTCCGAATCATCTGGCTCTATGGGCTGAGAATAGGAATTAAACCCAACAGAAAAAAACAAAAACAAAATGAAATATTTCATAACCAAATCGCTGCAATCGTAATTAGAACAGTCATGATTCCATAGTAACCCAGCAAAAATCTGATCATTATTTTTCGAAGTAAAAGGTCTTTCTTTTTCTCGAAGTCATCCATGAACTCTTTCATTCTGTCAGAAGTACATTTCAGCGTAAATCGGGTCAATCCATAAACTCCAATGAAAACCAATCCACAAACCACATATTGTTCCAGACGATAAGTACTTGATTCTGGATTTCGGTTTTTAAAAAACGACACGGCTAACAAGAACACAATTGGTAAAGCAAGTGCCGCTTCATACAATCTTTTTCGTTGTCCTTGTTCCAGCCGAAGAACATGGTAATTCAAACCAACCAACTTTCGTAGAAAGGGCAATGATCTAAAAAATGTAACGTGACTACTTTCTTCCATTTAGGTTTTCTTTGCTCTGTACGGCTTCGCAAAGTAATATTTTAATTCAAAATGAAACGATCAATCCTTCCCTCTCTTTCGTTTTTTTTTATCCATGACACACACCTTTTTATCATCCAGTGTGATCGTTGTTTCTCCATTCTGTTCTCGAATTTGAATTCCATTTCCTCCTTCAGTAAACGTTTCATAGATCTTCATTCCAGAATTCGGATGGTATTCATATTTCACATAATGATGCCCGAATTTGTCGAAAAACTCTTCATGAACATAGGTAAGTTCATTTTCTTCGATTATCACGAAAAAGCGGGTTTGCGGAGCCAGAAATTTAATCCAATCGTCATTGGACCGAAAACTATCTGTTTCCATAACATATCCATATATACGAACCGACTCGAAGTTGTTAGATTGATTGATTACAGTATCAATACTCAAGCTGTCATAATCAAAATGAAAGTGGACATATGCGTTTTCCAAATTGAATCGATTCTTCAATTGCAGAGAATCGGCATGTTGTCCGAAGGAGTGGCTGAAGTACAAACTGATCAGTGAAAGTGAAATTACCGTTCTCATTAGCATTGTTGAAAGTTTTTTGTAAGTGGCAATTTGATAAAAAGGTAAACCAGACGAGAACAAAACGTCACTAAGTTTATTTCTATGTACTTTTGTCAAAACATTTATTATAACATGGAGCAAGCGGAATTCTTAGACCAACACATATTTATTGATTTGAAAAACGAGAACACTGGATTCGACAAAGAAACCAACCTTCACTTCAATGAATGGGATTTCGCAATTGTGTTGCAGCGTGCTGAACATTTCGGTTTAGGAATTTACACTATTGAATGTTGGGAAGATGGTCAGGTGGTAGATATTGCCAATCACGAGGATTTCAACAAAAAAGCAACCGATCCACTGTGGTATAAAAAAGCTTTGAACACCTTTAGTACCCGTCAAAAAGGATTGACTTATACAGCAACTTATAAAGCTTCTGTGAAGCTGTTGGCTAGAAAGAGTTTTCAGTAATTCTTCAAAGGAAAACAACACCTAATGCATGAGTACCATTGCAAAATCAACTGGAAATCGATTTTTGAAACGTCTTCGAAAATTTGGGCTTTGGCTATTTGCTTTTCTGACAGTGGGAATTCTCATGACCATTTATTTCAGTCCGTACGGAAAGCATCACGGTTTTTCATACAAACTCATGAAAGAATCTGTTGTTGTGAATGTACCCGTGGACTCTGCCTACAAGTTTTTAGGGAATTCTGACAATGCTGAACGCTGGTCAGTTTTTGTTGATCACATTACGACGCTGAACAGCAACGAATTCTCTGACGGAACTCCAAGGTCAATCAGACGTTGTTATTGTAACAAGAACGAAAAAGGTCAGCGTTGGGATGAACACATAACGTTGGTGGAGCCAAACAAACGTCGACAGCTTACTACCTTCAATTTGATTGATTTCTCGATTAAAGCAGACGGTTTGGCATCGGAACAGCGCTATCGAAAAATTTCAGAAAACAAATGTGAAATCACATTTACGCTCTTTTTTGCGGATCACAATCCCGGTTTTTGGGATGAATTCAAAACCTACTTTGGAGCGTATAAAGCACGATCCATTTTTGAACAGAACTTAGGCAATATCAAACGAATTCTGGAAACAGGAAAATAAGTTTAATTGCTGGTCAGGTATTCATAAGCCTCCTGAATTTCCTGAAAGCGTGCTTCAAACATTCTTCTTTCCTCCGGAGTAGCATTCGGATGTCGGTCAGGATGAACTTCTTTCACTAGTAAACGGTACATCTTTTTGATTTCGACCGCACTAGCATCTTCTCTCAAACCTAAGGCGCTAAAATAGCGTTTTCGATGTGACACACTGACTTCAACTACTTTCTTTTCCTCCAATTTAACGGCAGATTGAGCTTCAGCAGAAAGTTCTTCAAACGACAAATTGAAACGATTCAAAACGTATAACAGCAATTCTCTTTCATCGTCAACCAATTCATGGTCAACCAAAGACAAGTAAGTCAGGAACTCAAACAACTGCAGTTTTTGTTGATGATTCAATTTCTGGCTGCACCAAAAAGCCAATTCGTCCAAATCAATTGAATTCCAAATAGCAAAATCAAAAGATTCATCCACCTTGCATTTGGCATCAGGAAAGTGCTTTTTGATATACTTGTTTACCCAAATTTCCTTCGTTCGAATATGAACTCTTCCCCGTTTTGATATGCTCGCAGCAAAAACGATAAATATTTCTGCGATGTGGCTCTCAGTGGTACCGAAATCTGAAGGAATACGACCATCGTTCCAGCTCATTACGCGTTTTCTATTTCTGAAAAACTTATAAACCAGATAAACAATCGCCAATACAAAAGGAAGTGAATACCAAAAAAGATATTCGTTGGAAGTCATACCTGTGGGTAATCTGGGACCTCGGCGAAATATGATCAATTCAATATTAGGCTGCATTCTAGTTTGTCGCATTCGAAAGTATCAATAATTCGTTAAACTCGATTATATAACAAAATCAATTTAGTGGAGATATGAACCAATTACCGTGAATAATAAAGCTTTCGTCAACTCGTTGTAGTAGAAAGAGCGTTTATCTTTACTTCGGATAGCGCTGAACATACAGACTCCTTAATTCTTCAATATGAACGCAATACGCAAAGACTGGAACGAAATAAAAACAAACGATAGCTGGGCCATCTTTAAAATCATGTCAGAATTCGTAGAAGGTTACGAACGAATGGCGCGAATTGGACCTTGTGTATCGGTTTTCGGGTCGGCACGAACAAAAGAAGACAATCCATATTACCAATTGGCAATTGAAGTTGGTGAAAAACTAGCAGAGGCTGGATATGGTGTAATTACAGGAGGTGGTCCGGGTATTATGCAAGCTGGAAATCAAGGTGCATTTCAAGCTGGCGGAAAATCAGTTGGTCTGAACATTGATCTTCCATTTGAACAAAACCATAATCCGTTCATCGACGCAGAACATAACTTAACATTCGATTACTTCTTCGTAAGAAAGGTAATCTTCGTAAAATACTCGCAAGGATTTGTCATTCTTCCAGGCGGATTTGGAACTTTGGATGAACTATTCGAAGCCATCACGTTAATTCAAACCAAGAAGATCAATAAACGTCCAGTTGTGTTAATTGGTCACGAGTATTGGGACGGTTTGGTAGAATGGGTTCGCCGAATTATGTTGGAAAAAGAACATAACATCTCGGAACATGATATGAACTATTTGAAAGTTGTAGGAACGGCTGATGAAGCGGTGAAATACATTGAGGACTTCTATAAAACGCATGAGTTGAGTCCGAATTTCTAATTACAAATTACTGGTTACTAGTTACGAATAATATGAGTTTCTATGTGTTTAATTGACTGTTAAAGTAGATTTTCGATGTGATTTTAGCACCCAAATTTGGAGATTCAGGGATTTTGGGGAATTAGTCCCGAATGTTCGGGACCTCAAGAACCTAAATAAATAGTTGAACACCAAGAATCCGGATGAATTCATGAATTCATGATTTTACGAATTTGTGAAATCATAAAATCACGATTTTTCAGCAAGAACTGCATTCACAATTTTAATCGCTGCACCTGCATTCTCCCTGAAAATTGCTGCCAACTCTGCTCCTATTTGCATCTTGTTTTTCAAACTCTTATTCAACTCACGAGTGAATTCTTCCGAGTTGTTTACAACCGTTGCTACACCCCGATTAGTAAATAATTGTGCTTCTGGAAAGCGCTCGAATTTTGGTCCAATCAAAACCGGAACTCCAAAAGCTCCCGGCTCCAAAATGTTGTGCAGTTTACCGGTAAATCCACCTCCAACATATGCAATAGTGGCGTAACGATATGTATTCGTCAACTGACCAATTGTATCGAGAATCAGAATGCGCTTAGACGAATCGTCGAAACGCGTATAGCGGACAGTTTCATCTTTGAACAACGCACTGATAGACTCTACATGACTTTCCGAAATATCGTGCGGTGCGATAATTACTTTCATTGTTATGGAAGCCATCATTATGGCCGATAAAAACGTTTCTTCGTCAACTGTCCAGGAACTTCCTAAGAGCAAAACGTCTTCGTCCTTCACGAACTGTTCAACAATTCCATTGGAAATCAGCTTATCTTTCACTGCAAGCATTCTGTCATAACGCGTATCACCAGTTACTTCAGACTTTGTAATTCCAATGGATTTCAATAAATCGGATGAACGTTGATCCTGTACATAGAAATAATCAAACAATCGAAGTGCATCTCTAAAGAAACCACCGTACCATTTAAAAAAACGATGTGTTGGTCGGAACAAACTGCTTACACCATAAACTTTTGCGCCATATCGACGAGCAGCTTTCAGGTGGTTATACCAAAATTCATACTTCACAAAAAACACTTTGGAAGGGCGAATTGTATTTACAAAGCGTTCCGCTTTTCGTTTTGTGTCAATGGGAAGATAAACCGCCAAATCTACTTTATGATCGCGTTTGTTGTAAAACTCTATTCCGGATGGACTGAAAAAAGTGACAATCAGAAAGATTTGCGGATTTTGTTCTTTGAAAGCATTCATTACAGGTAATCCCTGATCGAATTCGCCTAAAGACGCGCAATGAAACCAGTAGACCTCTCGATTTTGCGGGATACCTTCAGGTTTCAGAATATCCTTTCTTCCAAGGATCCACTTTTTCGCCTTAGGATTGAAGAACGATGCAATCCACATTAAACTGTAGAGTACGCGAATCCCAAATCCGTATAACAATCGCATCAATCGAAATAATAATCTTTTGCTTTTCGCTGATAGATAGGAATAAACCAACCCAATTTAAATCCATACTGGATATCCAAACGTTGACCTTTATCTACCGGAGTATCGGGTTGGTCATAAAACACCTCTCGACGATTTTGAGTGAATCCTTCATTAATGTAAAATCCACCATAGAAATTCACAATTCCTTGATTTGCCATGAAAGCATAACCCAAAAATTGATGAGCACTTAAACCCGTTGTATATCTATCGTAACCTTTTCTGTATTTCAACTCAATAGAAGGAATTACCTGATCCTGTGTTTCGATTCTATAGCGGTACTGAACATAACCGATACCTCCGTGAACGTATAATCCTGAATTGTTATTCGGACTAAAAATTGGAATTACTTTACCAATCATAGTATTCACATTGAATCCGCGTGCAGAAACCACAACAGCCCCCACTTCGCCACTCTCATCCGTAATATTTCCGTAACTATCGATCAACGCTCCGAATAAGTTGGGTTCCTTTACCGTTGGACCAAAAATGAAATTCCCATCAAAACCGTAAACCCAGTTTCGCGTTGTTTTGTACCCGGCCATAAAACCCAGATTGTTCAATGCTCCAAATCGATCTTTTAAATCACCTTCCGTAGCATTCAATCCGTAATGAATGGCAACCCATGGCGTTGCAATTGCCGAATCTTTTGCATTACGCTGAGCACTTGCTGATTTTACAAAGAACAATCCCAGGATAAAGAATAAATAGAATTTTTTCATGCACATTGTGTGACGTAAAAATAAAGGTTTTATTGCCTTTTAAACTCCAATTTGACTGAACGGTACTTTTTAAGTGATTAACTAAACTTCACCGCTTTTGCAGGAGAAATTCGTGCAACGACCATTGACGGAAGAATCATTGCGGTTAAACAAACCAAAATAGTAACCACATTCAGCATAATAAATGTAAGCCAACTGAAACTGATCGGAACAGAATTCAAATAGTAAACCTCAGGGTCTAACGGAAGAATATTGAAGGTTTTTTGAACAATACAGAAACCGAAACCAATCAGGTTCCCCCAAAGCATTCCGCGCAACATCAGCTTTCCGGTTTGAATCAGGAAAATTTGTCGGATCTGCTTATTCGTTGCTCCCATACTTTTTAGAATTCCGATAAGATTACTTCTCGTTAGTATCATTACTAATAACGATGAACCCATATTGATAATTCCAATCAGTATCATCAAGGAAATAATGATAATCATATTGATGTCAAGAAAATCCAGCCAGGCAAAAAGCTCTGGTTTAGATTGCTTGATATTAATGACTTCGATATTTTCCAGGTTCTTCGGAATCATGAAAAGCGATCGTTTCACGTCTTTGGTCAATTCGTCTAGTCGTTCAAAACTCTCTACGGATAATTCATACCCGGCAATGTAATTTACACAAGAACCATTTCCCGGATAACTGTCAAAAGTCAATTCTTTTTCACCGGCATCTATTGAAAAGCGATAACCAGTTTGATCGAGATAATTCTTCGTTAAAGCTCCTTCTTCATTCAATGTATAAGAACACATCGCCGCCTTATTGCCCTTGACTTTGATTTCCAAATAGGCTGTATCTGCAATTGTGGTTTCACCATAACCTTCCACTCTTCCATTCACTGGTTCATCCATAAACTGGAAATAATCCGAAACAATCAATCGAATGGTTGTGTCTTTAGTCGGGCAAATTAATTTACCTCCATATTTATCAAAACCTTCGCCCCAATCATATCTGAAATGCCCATTTCCACCTCGTACATCAGCACGAAGCAGTAATTGACCAAGAGCAACGGTATCTTCTACCATAATTTCGGCCTTGATTCCCCAATCGTTCAAATCCTGAACCTGACGTAAACTTGCAAATGCCAATTGTTTATCGCTTTCTTCAAATCCGGTTTCATACATTCCAACAATATGAAATTGGCGTTGAATGGGTTGCTGTCCGACAAAAAGCGCAGTAATTGTATCGTTTAACTTGTAATGTAAGTCGCGTGCCATGCGCATTGACACCATGATTTCTATAGATGCCGGATCTTTAAACGACGGAAGTTTACCTTCTTTCAAATAGGTTTTGAAAAAGCTCCAGTCGTACGACTTATCAACACCTTTCAACAAAACGCCCATGATCTCGCGCTGATCATCAGTTGCACTTGAACGAAGCAATGCTGGTTTGTATGCCACTGGCTGCACGGAATTCACACCGTTTGTGTTCGCCAACAATTGTACTAATTCCGGATTTACCTTTAAAGGTTTTGTTTCAGTAATTCTCGACTCTCCACCTTCCTGGATGGTGATATGTGAACCAAAACCAATAACTTTGTCGCTCACTTCTTGTTGGAAACCATCTACCACGGCAATGGTGATGATATTAACAATCATGGCAAGTGCAATGCTGATAGTAGCAATTCGAACAATTCCCTGCCCGCTTTTTGCAGAGGAAATAATATTCGAACCATCTGTTACTACTTGCGCATGTACACGCTGTTTTCGAAGTGATCGAGCTATGAAGAAACTATTGTTCCAGGATCCTTTCATGAGGTTGCGAAATTACGCAAAGCTTTTGGTGTGTCCAATCTTTTGTATTTTCCTTTTCAGTTGCAACTGGAAAAAGAATAATGATCTGCCTGTTGTCTCTACCGCAACAAACGATACTATTGTTGAACACGTGGTGATCGAAGATGATCACACGACTTTAATTGGTGAAGAGCGTGCTTCTAATTTACCTGCGCTTCAGTTGGGGAATGAACGCTTGGATCTATACCTTGATTCTTTAAGAGGAAAACGTGTTGCCATTGTTGCCAATCAAAGTTCTTCAGTAGGAAATCGTCATTTGGTAGATACGCTTTTGTCACTGGGAATCAATATTCAAAAAGTATTTGCTCCTGAACACGGATTTAGGGGAACTGCTGATGCAGGTGAACGCATTTGGAGTCACAAAGATCCTGTAACTGGGGTAAACGTGGTTTCGTTATACGGAAACAATAAAAAGCCAAAGGCAGAACAGTTGTACGACGTTGACGTAGTACTTTTCGATATTCAGGATGTTGGCGTACGCTTTTACACCTACATTTCTACGCTGCATTATGTAATGGAGGCTTGCGCCGAAAACAACAAAACATTGATTCTTTTAGACAGACCAAATCCAAACGCACATTACGTAGACGGACCAATTCTGGAAAGCGACCAAAAATCATTCATTGGAATGCATCCTGTTCCTACCGTTTACGGAATGACAATTGGTGAATACGCATTGATGATCAATGGTCAGTTTTGGTTGAAAAACAATGTGACATGTAAAATGTACGTTGTCCCCTGCAAGAATTACTTTCACAAACTGAAGTACGAAATTCCAATTCCTCCTTCACCTAATTTAAGAAGCGATTTAGCGATTACGCTTTATCCTAGCTTGTGTTTATTCGAAGCAACAACAGTAAGTATTGGTAGAGGAACTGAACGTCCGTTTGAAATGTTTGGTCATCCTCGATTCAAAAAAACGGACTTCGCTTTTATTCCAATGCCAACAACCGGAGCAAAAGATCCACTTTGGCAAAACACTTCTTGTAACGGTTACGATTTACGTTCGATTCAGCGCAAACGTGCCTACGAATTGAATCTAAATTGGATTATTAATGCCAGAGATCAACTTGGCGACAGTATTCCGTTCATTAACCAACGACAATTCTTCGACCAATTGGCAGGAACTTCATCACTCCGCAAACAATTGATGGAAGGAAAATCCGCAAAGGAGATCAAAGCCACCTGGAAACAGGGAATTGACGCGTTTTTGATAATCAGGAAGAAATACCTTATCTACAATTGAAAATTCCAAAATGATAAATGCTAAAAAGGTATAGTCTGTAAAGATCGACTGATCTCGATTATCCCAGGTTTTCTTCCTTTAAAATTTACAATTTTGGAATTTAGAATTAGGCTTAGCCTTTACGTTCCACCTTAGCAGCTCCTTCCAAAACCGTATTCTTCATGGTTTCCATGTATTCCTGAAGTTTGGCTTGAAGTGCAAGATCAGAAGCACCGATAATTTTTGCTGCTAGAATTCCTGCGTTTTTTGCTGCGTTAATTGCAACAGTTGCAACTGGAATTCCATTCGGCATTTGAACGATAGATAACAAACTGTCCCAACCATCAATAGAATTACTTGATTTGATAGGAACACCAACAACAGGAAGTGGAGTTAATGAAGCTGTCATTCCCGGAAGATGCGCTGCACCACCGGCACCAGCAATAATCACTTTTAATCCACGAGAAGCAGCACTTTGAGCATATTCCACCATACGTTCTGGTGTTCTGTGCGCAGAAACAATAGTCAATTCATAAGGAACTCCAAACTCTTCAAGAATTTTAGCTGCGTCTTCCATAATTGGAAGATCAGATGTGCTTCCCATAATAATTCCTACCATTGTTCTGTTTTTTTGACAAAAGTAACGATTGTTTTTGAAGTCGAAAAGTGAACAAATACAACATCAGGCAAGCATTAAAAATTCAACTGTTTTTTAACACCAAATATGCAGTCGAATGTCTTGAAAATAGGATAAAAAAGCTATTTTTGAGCCCAAACTACACAACATGCTGAGAAAACTATTACTGTCATTGTCTCTGATAATGATGGGGCAAACTTTCCTTTTTTCGCAAACCACCTTTTATTCAGACAATTTTGAATCGGCTGTGAACACCTGGAATGTTTCCGGAACAACCGGAGCAAACAGATGGGTTGTTGGCAGTTGTACTGCAAACAGCGGAACAAAAAGCGGATACATTACTTCTGGCGGTACTACTTCAGATTGTACACCGACAGGAATAGAACATTATGGCTATATCAACTCAGCAAGCGGTATAGAATCTTCCATTCTTTACCAACAATTGAATGCAGGATGTTACAACGGACTAACGCTGAAATTTGATTTAAAAATTGATGGGAACTTTGATGATTACTGCGAAGTAGTTTACAGCACGAACAATGGTGTAAGTTGGAATATTGTTGGAGCTCCTCTAACAGGAATTTCAAGTTACGCTCAACAAACAGTAGCGCTTCCGGCATCGTTAAATCAAACAAATTTCCTACTTGGATTTAGATTTACATATAACAACACTACAATCACGGGAAATCCTGCTTCCGTTGACAATGTGTCTGTAGAAGGAACGTTTGGGGACAGCTTTGCTCCGAATGCCAGTTGTCCAACGTCAATTACCCTATACACCCAAACACAATGTAAAGGAGTTATTACTGATATTTCATCGGTTGCAACGGTTTCAGACAATTGTACAACTTACGGAAACCTGGTCATTTCACAGACGCCAGCAATTGGAGCCATCACATTGGTTGATGTAATGGGAACTTTAACGGTTACAGACGAACAAGGACTTACTTCAACGTGTAATACCCAATTCATCCTGGTGGATACCATGGTGCCAGTTGTGACTTGTCCGGCTTCATATTCTACCGGATTAAACGCAAGTTGTACTTATAGTTTAGCTGACTTGTCTTCAGAAGTTACAGCCTTAGACCAATGTAGTTCTGTACTCATTTTTGATCAAAGTCCTGCAATTGGAACATCATTGTCTGCCGGAACTTATCCAATTACAGTAACCGCAGAAGACGAAAGTGGAAACATCGGAAGTTGTGTGCTGCAATTGATCCTGACTGACACAACTGCTCCTGTGCTGAATTGTCCGAACGAAGTTCAGGTTTATGCCAATGCACTTTGCAATGGTGAGATCACCAACCAGGTAACGAATGTTTCTGCAACTGACAATTGTACCTTGCCTTCTTCCATTACAATCACACAAGATTTAGCTGTCGGATTCAATTTCCTTGGTTCAACAATATTGACGATGAGTGCGGAAGATGCTAATGGAAACATTGGAACCTGTGCTATTGATTTTGTAATCATCGATACCATTGCTCCAACAGTAACTTGTCCGAGTGATACTCTAATTTCTATTTCTGCACCTTGCAGTTACGCTGTTCCAAACTTAAGTGTCGCTTACACAGCAGTAGAATTTTGTACTGCTTCAAATATGCTGAGCTTTAGTCAATCTCCCGTAGCCGGAAGCATGGCTTCTGGTCCAGTAAACATTACTATTTCAATTACGGATACTTCAGGAAATGTTGGAACTTGTATTACTCAAGTCATTCCAAACGACATTACAGCACCAAGCATTAGTTGTCCTTCAGTTCAAAACTTCAACAACGGTGTTTTGTGTAGTACCAGCATTCCAAACATGACAACTTTGGCTACGGTTACTGATAATTGCGGCTTTTTCACCTTATCACAATCGCCGGTAATGGGTACGATCGTAAATAGCGGTTCAAATCCGGTTACAATCACAGTGACAGATGTAAACGGAAACCAAAATTCATGTGTGATTACGTACGAAGTCATTGAATTTGAAGATCCGCAAGTTACCTGTCCGCCAAACGTTGTAGCATGTACACCAACTGTAACTTACAATTCACCTGTTGCAACAGACAACTGTTTGTTTACAATGACACAAACTGATGGAACCGGATTGACCAGCGGAAGTTTCTTCCCAATTGGGCTAACAAATCAAACTTACTTGGTAACCGATTCATCCGGAAATACAGCAACATGTACATTTACTATTCAGGTATTGGAATACCCTGATACTGCTCACGTTTCAGTTGACACCATCGGATTATGCGAAGTTTTCACCACACCTATTCTTGCTGATGCAATTCAATCGGGAACCGGAAATTGGGAATTGATCTTAGGAACAGGAACCATTGCAGATGCAACGTTAAATTCCACTTCTATTAGTGGATTAAGTTTGGGAACAACGAAATTAGTTTGGAAAGTAAGTTCACCAAGTTGCGGCCAATTGCGTGATACACTAACCATAATTGTAAGTCAACCATCTTCACAAGCCATTTTATCAGACACAATTGTCACTTGTTATCAAAACGGAAGTGTTGTTCAGGGAAATATCCCGACTTCCGGAACTGGAACCTGGTCGAGTACAACAGGAATTACATTTGGAAACACTCATGCTCCAGTAGTTCAGCTTTACAATGTGAATGAAGGATTCGGAGAGATTTTCTGGACAGTACAAAGTATAGGATGTGCTGCGACAGTGGATAGCGCAATTATTTTCAGACCATATACTGCCAATGTCATTACCAATGATACTACTTTATGTATTGAAGACTTTCCATTCACGGTTCAAGGTTCAATGGTAGATTACCATCAAACTGCGTATTGGAGTGTTGTTAGTGGAACACTCACACTTGGTGAATATTTACAATCAGATGCACAGCTTGTCTCCGGAATAGCCGGAACAATTGTTTTGGAATATAGTACTTCTCAAATGGGTTGTCCAGTGAGTACGGACCAACTGACATTGGTTTTGAAAAACTGTGAAGATGCATTTTTCAATATTGCAACCATCTTCACTCCAAATGCTGATGGTAAAAACGATGTTTTCTCTCTTGGAAACCTGAACGATCTTCATCCTAATGCTGAAGTTACCATTGTTAACCGATGGGGAAGCGTTGTTTATGAATCCATCGGGTATGCAAATCCATGGGACGGAACATTTAACGGAGAAGAGCTTCCTCTGGGAACCTACTTCTACTCTATTGTTTCGCCAACAGAGGCCTTTGAAAAACTTACAGGTTCAATCAGTATCATTCGTTAAATAACAGTATCATGAAAAAGATAATCACACTTGTTTCCATCTTTACTGTTGTTTTATCGGCAACAGCTCAACAGGAACTTCAATTTTCCCAAGTTCTCAGCAATCCGTATTTCTTTAATCCGGCAGCTGGAGGATTATCCAGCGTTGGTGAAGCATACATATCGCAACGCACTCAGTGGACAGGTATTTCAGGACGACCAATTTCTTTCTATGGAAGCATTAATTCTGTCATCGACACAAAAAAAGGAGATGATGTTTTTGCCAATCAGGAATTGAGCAGTGAACGAAAATCAATCTACCAAACTCCGGAAAGAACGCTTGGTAAAAAGCATATTTTAGGTGGAAAAATGTTCAACGATCAAATCGGACCATTCAGTAAAACCGCTGTTCAGGCTTCTTATGCTTATCATTTAATGTTAAGTCCGGATTGGAACTTTGGTGCAGGACTTGGTTTAGGCTGGAGTAATTTCGGTATTGACGAAAACAAATCCGTATTAACAGAAGCTGGTGATGCCGCTTTTATGAGCTATGCAGCAAATAGTCCACGCCAAAATTACCTTGATGCAAGCGCAGGATTGGTTTTGTATTCCAAGAATCTTTTGTTATCGCTTGCAACCACGCAATTGATGAATACAACTGCAACATTCGACGGTGTTTCATCTGCCAGTAAATACAACAGACATTATACAGCTTTGGTAAGTTATCGATTGGAACTCAATTCGGATTACGTGGTAGAACCTTTGGCAATCATGAAGTCCGTAAAGGGAGCACCTTTATCGTTTGATGCAGGATTCCGTTTTCACTACCAGAATATGGGATTTGCAAGTCTAACATACAGAAGCCAAAACGCACTTTGTATTGGAATTGGACTAAACCTGTTAAAAAACTTTAGAATCTGTTATAGTTACGATTTGTCTATTGCTAAAACTCGTAGTTTTGGTGCCGGCTCTCACGAGATTCAACTGGGGCTTATTTTTGGTCATAAACGAAATCTAAGTAAGGAATTCAATCAAGACGAAAAAGAACGAATCAAGAACGAAATTGAATCTCAGGAAGACAATTAACTAACACTTATAGAAAGAAAATACTGGAAATGCGTCCACTTTATCTTTTACTGAAATTATCACTCGCTTACAGTTTCCGTTTGTTTTACAGACGTAAATTGGTCATTAACAAACATGACAAAATGTTTGATTCCACCATTTACGTTAGTAATCATCCAAATTCATTTATGGATCCAATGATCATCGGTTCCCAAAACAAACCTGTGGTGCATTTCATGACACGTTCTGATGTTTTCAAATGGTGGCTAAAACCCATTTTATGGGCCTCACACATGCTTCCGATCTATCGTCAGCACGATGGTGAGGATACAAAATCTAAAAACTCGGACGCTTTTCAGGCAGTAAACAGGCATCTGAGAAGAAGAAACAACATCCTTATCTTTGGTGAAGGTTTTACTGATGATATTCCAATTCGCAGTTTGAAACCTGTTAAAAAAGGAGCAGTTCGAATGGGATTCCAGGCCTTGGAAGCATCGAACTGGGAGACGAAAGTTTATATTTCTGCACTTGGAGCGAATTACTCGGATAGAAATACAATAGGAAGTGATTTTGTATTGGTAAACGGAGATAAAATTTGTCTGAACGATTTCAAAGAAGCCTACCTTCAAGCGAAAGCGAAAGTTGTAAACGAATTAACGAAGCGTGTTGAAAAGGAAATGCAGGATTGCGTGATATATGTGAAAGACAAACATTGGTTTTCGCTTCACGAGAATATCATGCGTATCACACGTAAAGGATTCAACAACGAAAACGTTGATCCGGAACTTTCTTTGGAATCCCGCTTCAAATACGCGCAAAAACTGGCGCATTGGGTAAACGAACAGAATATTGACGACGAGAATCTGAACAAACTAAAAAAAGACCTCGACTCCTATTTTGGTATTATCAAAAGAATGAAAGTGGAGGACAAATATGTTCTTCAGGCAAGTAAAAAAGAAAGAGTGAATCCTGCACAAGATTTAGCCTGGCTTCTCTTATTCTCGCCTTTGGCTTTGTTCGGAGCGATCAATGCATTTGTTCCGTACTTCCTTGCAAAGAAGATCACAGAGAAAATTATGCGTCGTAAAGTGTTTTGGGGAAGTGTTAAGATGATGCTTGGTAAAGTATTCGGATTGCTCTTCGTCATTCCAATCGCTTGTATTCTATTTGCTTATATTACTCCATCCAATTGGCCAGGGTACGTTTACTATCTGATGGTTGCGGCATATGTGCTTATTGTTCCTGAATTCTGGCGCTTGAGTTATGAATACGGAAGAATCTTCAAGCAATGGCAGGTTAAACGCGTAATAGCAAAAACCGATCTGTCAAAATTTGTAGATAAACGCCGAGAGTTGGAAGAACAAATAAAAAAATTGGTCCCCGATATTTGATGATGAAATTCCTACTAACATGTTCACTATTCCTCTTTTTTAATCTTGCTTTCGGACAAGGTAAAAATGCATTGTATCCTTTACTTCAGAAACTTGAAAAATCACCTGGCGATACAATTATCCTGAACAAAGTTCTTGAGAACATCAAAAACTCTAAGCAAACAGATGATTCAACTTCTGCTCAACTAGAGAAAGTGAGAAGTATCATCAAGAGCCAACCAACGAACGTTAAGCAAATTATTGTAAACATTCAGTTGGCTCGCGATCTTGTAAATCTGGGTAAATATTCCAAAGCTTTGCCATTCCTTTACGAAGCTGAAAAGCAGGCAAAAAAACTAAAAGATTACGACAAACTTTGTAGTATTTATAATACACTTGGAAATGCACATCTAGCACTGAAAAATAACCAAAAGCAAAAAGACAGCTATAAAAAGTGTTACGACATCGGTGTGAAACACCATTTTCCAAATCACATCGCTTTTGGTGCAGCCGGACTGGGAAATTACTATTTTACCATTAAGTCTTATGCTTTGGCGAATGCCTGGGACGAACGTGCCATGGTGAATTTCGATAAGCTTCACATTGAATATGCGAGTTGTATCATCAGGTGCAACATGGCAGGAAACTACCGTCTATTAGGTCAGTTAGATAAAGCCGAAAAAATGCTTGAAGAATCCTTTTCCTGGGAAAAACGAGCAAATTTCAGCTATGCTTCTTACGGTTTATACAAAGAAAAAGGAGAGCTAGCTTTTGTTCGAAAACAATATGCTGATGCGGTTGATTCCTACCTAAAAGCCCAAGCTTTGGTAATCAATGAAAAAGCGAATCACGACATTTCTGAGATCAACTTACTGCTTTCAAAAGCATACGAGAAACTAGGCGACTTCAAGTCATCGACAGCTGCACTAAAAATCCACTTGCAGTTCAAAGATTCGGTCTTCAATGAAGAAAGTCAGAAGAGTATTTTGGATTTGGAAGAGAAGTACAAATCGGAACAGAAGGATGCGAAAATTCAGTTCTTAAATCAATCAAACACCTTAAATAAAACAGAATTAGAGAAGAAGCGAATTACCATTTATGCCTTCATCGGTTTGGGAGTTTTCTTGATTTTCATCATCATTTTCTTCGTACGCTCCAACATCGCGAAGCAGAAGATCAACCAACTTTTGGAGCACAAAAATCAGATCATCGAAGAGAAACGAAAAGAGATCGTTGACAGTATCAATTACGCAAAACGGATTCAATTTACACTTCTAGCAAGTAACAATCTACTTCGAAATAACTTGTCGAACTACTTTGTGTTCTTTCAACCAAAAGACATTGTAAGTGGTGATTTCTATTGGGCAATCAGAACAGAAAAATACTTCTATCTGGCCGTTTGTGATTGTACCGGACACGGTGTTCCAGGAGCTTTCATGAGCATCCTCAATCTCAACTTCCTCAAAGAAGCAATCACCGAAAAACAAATTACCGAACCCGGAGAAATCTTTGACTTTGTTCGCGCTCGTCTCATTGAAAATTTCAGTGAAGACAACTACAGCGATGGAATGGACGGAATTCTACTTCGTTTCGATAATACTACCAAGGATATTGTTTACGCCGGAGCCAATCGCGCACCAGTTTTGATTAACGAACAAGGAACGCAAATTCTTCCTTACGACAAAATGCCGGTAGGAAATGGAATCCGCAAAACGAATTTTGGAACGTACGACCTTAACTATTCAGGAAAAAGTCAACTGTATTTGTTCACGGATGGTTTTGCTGACCAGTTTGGCGGACCGAATGGAAAGAAATTCAAGTACAAACAGTTGCAAGCCATTCTGGAAAATATGACCTCGGAAACGTCCATTAATCAGCGTGCAATTTTGGAAGATACTTTTGCGCGTTGGATGGGTGAGCTGGAGCAGGTGGATGATGTTTGTGTATTTGGGATTACGTTAGAGTAAATCTCCCGCAGACGAGCCTGTCTGCCAATCCAGCAGTCTGTGTTCATCCGCGTACCTCCCTGGGAGAAAAAATCACGAAGACTGTTTTATTCAGCGAGAACTGGACGTTTCACCTTCATGAAAATGCGATAGAAAACATATCCCCAGGCAGCGCCCCATAATCCACCGCAAGTCACATCTGTAAGGTAATGTACTCCAAGGTAAATTCTGCTGTAACAAACCAAAAGAGCGGCAGTTAATAGGATCCAGATCATTTTTGGGTAATACTTTCTCAAAGACATTCCCGCAAATAAAGTAATGGCAAAAAAGTTTACAGCATGTGAAGAGATAAAACCATAAGGACCACCAACGTAATATTGACCATTTTTCTTGAGGTAAAAATGAAGCTGATCCATAATCAATAAGTTGTGGGATGGTCGAGCACGTTGTACTGTCTCTTTAAAAAGAAGTACCGAGGATCTGTCAGTAATGACAATCATTAGCACCACCAATCCCAGAAAGATCAAGAGATTTTTCCATTGGTATGCTTTCCAAACATGATGAAGGACAAAAATATAAAGCGGGCTCCAAAATAAAGTATTTGAAATCAACCAGAATAATTCGTCAAAGAAGGCATTATGTGTTCCGTTAATCGCAACAACAATATCCCTATCTATTGACTCAAGGTATTCAAACATGCGTTAATCTCGACCAGATAAGATCTTTCAATTCTAACAATCCTTGCTGAGCAACAGACGAAATGAAAATGTATGAAACATCCGGTAAATCCTTACGGATATCTGCTTTTAATTCGTCATCCAGCATATCACTTTTCGTGATCGCCAAAATGCGTTCTTTCAACAACAATTCCGGATTGTACTGCTTCAATTCGTTCAACAGCAATTCGTATTCCTGCTTGATATCATCTGCATCTGCAGGAACCATGAACAACAAACAAGAATTACGCTCAATGTGACGCAGAAAACGAAGACCAAGTCCTTTTCCCTCGTGAGCACCTTCTATAATTCCGGGAATATCAGCCATTACGAATGAACGTAAATCACGGTACTCCACAATTCCTAAATTAGGTCGAAGTGTTGTAAATGGATAATCACCAATTTCAGGTTTTGCAGCTGATAATACAGAAAGCAGGGTGCTTTTTCCGGCATTTGGTTTACCAACCAAACCAACATCGGCAAGTACTTTCATTTCCAGAATCATCCAGGCTTCAATTCCTGGCTCTCCCGGTTGCGCAAAACGCGGTGTTTGATTCGTTGCCGACTTAAAGTGATCGTTTCCTAAACCACCACGTCCACCCGGAACCAAGATTTTTTCTTCTCCATCTTCCGTGATTTCGAAGAGCACTTCACCAGTTTCAGCATCTTTGGCAATCGTTCCCATCGGAACTTCAATGTACTTATCCTGACCTTGTTTTCCGGTTTGAAGTCCACCACCACCCGGAGAACCATGTCCGGCTTTTAAATGCTTGCTATACTTCAGGTGAAGTAAAGTCCACATTTGTTTATTTCCGCGAACGATAATGTGTCCACCACGACCACCATCACCGCCATCAGGTCCACCTTGAGGAATGTATTTCTCTCGGCGAAAATGCGCAGAGCCACCTCCTCCGGTTCCGGAAGTACAGTTTATTTTTACGTAGTCAACAAAATTATCGGATGCCATATTATGGATGTTGGACCATAGACTAAAGACCGCTTTGCTCCAGACCAATTCAGTTTGAATCAGTCCTTTGTCTTTTGTCTTAAGTCCCTTGTCTTATTTATTAATTGCTTCAAACAAGCGCTGAGTAATCTCGTCGATCGATCCTACTCCGTTTACGCCTATGTATTTATTTTGTGCCGAATAAAATTCTTTCACCGGCGCTGTTTCTCTATTGTAAACGTCAATGCGGTTTTGAATAATTTCAGGGTTAGCATCATCTGGTCGACCGCTAACTTCTGCTCTATTCTTCAAACGCACACGTAATTCTTCTTCTTGTACCTCTAAACCTAACATCAAGGAAATCGAAGTTCCAATACTTTCTAAAAAAGCATCTAAAGCTTTTGCCTGTTCATTCGTACGCGGAAAACCATCGAAAATGAAACCTTTCGCGTTCTCTGCTTTCAACACTTCCGACTTCAACATATTGATAGTTACCTCATCTGGAACGAGATTCCCTTTATCCATATAGCTTTTAGCCAACAAACCAAGTTCTGTTTCACCCTTGATGTTTGCACGGAAAATGTCGCCGGTAGATAAATGTACCAATCCATATTTTTCAATAAGACGCTCAGATTGAGTTCCTTTACCTGCTCCCGGAGGTCCGAATAATACGATGTTCAACATAGCTTTTCTTTTAATCTTTCAATTGATAGATATCCTCAGTATTTCTACCGTGTTCGTTATAATCCAATCCGTAACCAACGACGAATTTATTTGGAATAGAAAACCCAACGTACTTAGGTTCATGTTTGCCTTTGAACGCCTCAGGCTTATACAATAAGGAAACAATTTCAATACTTGCCGGCTCTTCTGATTCCAGCAATGTAAATACCTTGTTCATTGTAATTCCTGTGTCTACAATATCTTCTATCAAAACAACATGTTTTCCACTGATGGAAGTATTTAAACCAATCACCTCATCTACCCGACCCGTTGTGTTTGTACCGTGATAACTACTCACCTTAATAAAGGAGATTTCACACGGTAAATTCACACTTTTCATCAAATCGGAAGCAAACATGAACGAACCATTCAGGATAGCGATGAACACCACTTCCTTTCCTGTATAATCTGCTGTAATCTGCTTGCCTAAAGACTTGATCTCAGATTGAATCTCGTCTTTGCCAATGAAAATCTCAAATGTTTTGTCGTGTATTTGAAGCACTTGCTCGCGTAATTTGTGTGCGAAATTAAGATTTTTCGAGGAGAATTGAAAGACGTCAGACCAAAGACCAAAGACAAAAGACTCAATTCAGTCAAAAAAGTGGGATTTATTTTCTTTATGATTATTCAAATAGAACATCTGTTTTCACGCTTCAGCTAGAATAAGTCTCAAGTCTTTTGTCTCGAGTCTTCAGTCTATTTTCTATTTTTGCGTCATGAAAAAGCAATGGATCGGTAAACAATTCAAAATTGGAATGCTCGGTGGCGGACAACTAGGGCGCATGTTCATTCAAGAAGCAATGAATTATGATGTTCATGTTCACTGCCTCGATCCGGATGAAAATGCACCATGTAAAAACCTTGCTAGTTCATTTACTCACGGAAGTTTAACCGACTATCAAACTGTGATCGATTTTGGAAAAGACAAAGACCTTGTTTCCATTGAAATTGAACACGTGAATGTGCAGGCTTTAGAAGAATTAGAAAGAAATGGGGTGAAGGTTTTTCCTCAACCTCGTGTACTTTCAATTGTTCAGGACAAAGGTTTACAAAAGCAATTTTATGCTGAAAAAGGTCTGCCAACTTCCGCTTTTACGTTAGTAGATAACAAAGTTGAATTATTAGCGAATCATCCTGAGTTTCCATTCGTTTTAAAGTTGAGAAAAGGTGGTTACGATGGAAAAGGTGTTCAAATCATCAAAAATCAGAATGATTTAGAAAACGCTTTCGACGCACCGTGTATCATAGAAACAATGGTTCCGTTTACAAAGGAATTATCTGTTATTGTGGCACGAAATGAAAACAAGGAAACCGTGGTTTACCCAACTGTGGAATGTGAATTCAGTGAAACTGCAAACCTCGTTGAATTTCTATTTGCTCCAGCAGATATTGATTCAACCGTTGAAGAAAAAGCCCGAACATTAGCTTTACAAGTAATTAATGAGTTGGATATGGTTGGAATATTGGCTGTTGAACTGTTTTTAACTGCTGAAAATGAAATCCTGATCAACGAAATTGCTCCTCGTCCTCACAATTCAGGCCACCATACAATTGAATGCAACTACACCTCTCAATTTGAACAGCATTTGAGAAGTATTGTAAATGCTCCGCTTGGTTCTTCAGATATTATTTTCCCTGGTGTTATGATCAATCTTTTAGGAGAAGAAGGCTTCGAAGGACCTGCAAAATATTCAGGAATTGAAGGAGTGATGCGTAAACCCGGAGTTGCTATTCATTTATACGGAAAAGAAAACACAAAACCCTTCCGTAAAATGGGACATGTTACAATCTACGGCCCGAACTTAGAAAACTGTAAAGTAACTGGAAGACAGGTTGCTGAAGACTTGAAAGTGGTAAGCTAAAAGCATTTAGGATAACAAGCGAAATAATCAGAATTATTGTAACTTCGAATCCTTAACGCTACTTTGTGAGATTTACGCACTTATTATTACTGACGTTTTTTCTTTTCTCACTCCAATCCTTTGGACAACTTCACACGTTCAAAAAGTATAATCACAGAAACGGACTAAGTTCAGAATCGACCCTTTCTACGGCACAAGACGATAAAGGATATATCTGGATAGGAACAGATGGTGCCGGACTCATGCAGTTTAACGGACATAGTTTCTATGAAATTGGAAATTACACCTCTTCAAACGCTATCCACGTTTCTCATATTTATCCGATCGATCACAATCACATCTATTTTGCCAGTTTATTTGATGGTGTTTATGAGTTAAAAAACAATCAATACAAATACATTTACAAACCAGTATCGGTTGGAGATGTTCGAGGAATGTCTTTGGTAGAATCCAATTTCACCATTATTTCCGATTACGAAATTCAACTGATCTCAGCCAAAGGAAAACTGCTTAAATCGCTGAAAAGCAAAAATCATGATTTTCGATTAAAACAATTGATAAAAGTACCCAATGCTGTTATCTATCTAACAAACCAGGGAAATTTTGCTGTAACTAAAAGCAAGATCCTCAAACTTTCAAATTGGCTAAAAAAATTCAGCATTCCGGAAAACATTGATTTTGCCACTTTTCATAAAAACAGACTAAAACTTTTCCATGGTAAGGGAAAATATTACACGGAAATTTCCATTTCTTCTTTTGGGGCTCCGCTGAAATCCACCACCGGAATCGTTACATCTGCCAAAACGTTTACTTCAGAAATAGACTTAGTGGCGGTTAGAGATAACAATGCCTTTTTCCACACTGCCGATGGAGAACTATACACTTTTGAAAAAAATAGCTACAAACACGTTTTCAATAATAGCAGCGAAGACCTGAAAGAAATTGATGCAGTTTACATCGATGCTGATCATTCTTTCTGGATCAATTATACAGGTGGTGTGATTAAAATCACCAAAGAACCGTTTACAAAAGTTGCTTCGCTAAGTCAAATCAACACCTTAGGAATTGGAACCATTTATCACGTTAAATCAACCAATACAGATTTAATCTCCACCTTCAGAAAAGGGCTTTACATTGGATCGATAACCGGTGAAATGCCTTTTAAAAACATTAATATGCGCGCCTTTGGTGTTGCAGAAACAAAAGACGAGGTTTACCTGGCAACTGAAAAAGGAATTTATCTACTCAAAGGGCAAACCATTGTTAACGCGAACTTCCCTTATGTAAATGGAAAATCTTGCTCCATGATCTATTTTGATGGAGAAGAATTTTGGTATTCTGCATTTGGGGAAAGCTTGTGCAGATACAACCCAAAAACAAAGAAATCATGGCATTATTCGGGAATTTCGGTCAATTTCCCAAAGTATTTCTATAATGGCCAGAAAGATTTTACCGGAAAAAAAGTCTACCTCGGAAGTAACTACGGTATTTGGGTCTTCGATAAAAACAAAGAGAAATTCACACCTTTATCCCGCTTCAATCAATACGGAAGTTACTGCGGTAATTCTATCAAAGATAAATTTGGAACGCTCTGGTTTACGCTTGATAAAGCGATAGTCGGCATTACGAAAAGCGAGAATTATGTAGTTATTTCCGACAAAAAGAAACTGGAAAGCACATTGCTTTATACGTTAAACACGGACCGTTACGGAAACTTATTGATTGGAACCAATAAAGGAATCAATGTCATAAAAGTTGACGCAGAAGGAAATGTACTGAATCAACAAAACTATTCTCACTTTGAAGGATTTGAAGGGTATGAAACCAACATGCGCTCTTCTTATCAGGACGATCAGCGCATTTATGTTGGAACTATTGAAGGATTATTTGAAATCAATTCATCCATATTAGAACATTTTCCGGTTCCTCCAAAACCCATTATTTCTAAACCTTACGAAGACAATCCATCGTCCATATATAACTCACATAAGTTAGAAGTCTATTCCTTCTCATGCATTCTGCCTAAGTCCAAAGGCATTTCCTACTCCTATAGAATTTTGGGCTATTCCAATAAATGGTCGGATCTAACAAAGGTGAGCGAAATCTCACTTCCGGAATTATCGGATGGCGACTATGTTTTACAAGTTAGAGCAACTTATGATGGAATTCACTTTTCACCAATAGCTACGGAAAAGATTCAAATCCGATTACCACTTTATAAAAACAAATGGTTCCTGGTTTTGATCGTAATCCTGCTCGGAATTCTGAATTTGGCATTTTTGGAATGGTCCAAGAATTTCAAGTCGAACAAAACCATTGACACAAAGATCTTAACACTGGATACACGATTGATTCCGAAATTGATCTTCTTCTGTTTTGTAGCCTCTATTATTCTCCCGCTAATTATCAATACGGTTCAAAGCGACTTTGTTGTTGATTCTGTGATCATTTTCATTCAATCCGGAGCAATACTCACACTCTATTTCATTTCAAAATTTGCCATAGAAAAGATCCGTTTACTTCCATTAATCATGTTCGCAGCCTACGGAACCTATGGCATTGTGATTCTGAGTTCGTTCTATTCCATTTACGATTCCAATTTACATCCTTATCCCGTTATTCAGCTGTGTATTCTTACATCTGTAATGCCTTTCCTATTCAGTAGAATTCGAATTGTCATTTTCACCAGTGTTGCACAGTTAGTAATCAGTGTTTGTTTGATCATCGTTCTGAATGAGACGATATACAACGAACTGCTTTTCATTATTGCTGTTGTTATTTCGTCAGCACTGGTTGTTATTTTCAGTTTTGTTCGACTCGACTCACTTGACAAACTCATTTTTGTAAACGGAATTATCAATCGGGGAAATGTCATTTCCATTTCGTTTGATGAAAACAATATAATCACTTACTGCTCTGAAAACATCAGCAATTATTTTGCTTTCGAAAGCGAATTCATTACCGGAAAACCCACTTCCATTTTCAACGATATTGTGGTTGACGAAGAACTGCGGGAATCAAAACTTACAGAGCTGTTTGTTGATGGAAAAAGTATTAACATGCCAATGCTGAGTAAAGACGGTAAACTCATTTGGGTAGAATGGGCATGTAAAGAACTTTCTCAGGAGACGAAAGTGATTATGGGTCAGGATATTACCGAGAAACTATTGATAAGCACCAACTATGAATCCCTTGTTGAGAACGCAAAAGATTTGATTTTCAATACAGACATTAACGGTCACTTCTTATTTGTAAATGAGTTTACCAAGAAACTTTTGGGTTACAGGGAAGAATCGCTGATTGGCACCGATTCATTGAAATTGATCGTGCCAGAATATCAGAAATTTGTTCAGGATTTCTATTCAGAGCAATTCAAAAACAGAAACAAATACAGTTATCTCGAATATCCAATTCGAAATAAAGCCGGTAAGATTTTTTGGCTTGGACAAAACTTAACACTCGTTTTTGAACCGGGAAGTAGAGATCGTGTTTCCGGATTCATGGTTTTGGCGCGAGATATCACTGAAAAACGAGCGAATGACCTGTTGATGGAACAACAAAACAAGGAAATTGCTCAAAGCATCAAATCTGCAAAACGCATTCAATCCAATTTACTGCCAGGTTTAGAGTCCTTTCAGAGCAATTTTGCGGAATCATTCATCTTCTTTAAGCCAAAAGACATCGTAAGTGGCGATTTCTATTGGATTGAACAGCTCGATAATAAAGTAATTGTTACGCTTGCAGATTGCAGTGGGCATGGAATAAGCGGGGCATTCTTAACCATTTTGGGTTACAACCTATTGAACCAAATAGTACTGGAACGTCGAATCTGTGATGCTGATGTTATTATCAATACCATGGGAGATGAAATTCAAAAAGCTTTGAAGATCAAGTCCTCCGAAAAAATGCATCGTGAGATGGATTTACTTGTTCTTGTTTTTGAAGGAGATTCCGTTTCTGTAGCAAGTAATGGTGTTGGATTAATTCATGCTTCTGAAACAACAGTTCAGCATTATAGAAACACCATCAACAGTGACAAAAGTAAGGTTGAAAAACTAGTACTGCAGCTGAAAACGGATGATACATTGTATTTACTTACAGACGGTTATAAGAAACAATCTGGTGCTTTGGCTGGCAAAAAGTTCGGAAGCAGTCGTTTGGTAGAGTTTATTGAGAAAATACATCCGGAAAGTTTAGTGCTCCAAAAGAAATTCTTCGAAAATACGATTAGAAACTGGTCGGAAGGTCATGACCAAAACGATGACATCACCGTAATTGGATTGCGAAATTTCAAACTACCTGTTTGAGCGGTAAACCAAAAACCAAACCGGTAAAAAAGAGGTCAGTAGGCTCAATACTGAAACCAGGCTCACAATCATAATTCCATCAGAAACATTGAACGAAATTGGAAAAGCTTTCCCCATTGCGTTGGGCATTTCCAACAAACCGAAATTGATCTGAAGAAGACAAACTCCAACACCAACAAATAAACCCCAAAAGATTCCTCTTCCTGAAATCAACAAACCTTCAAAAAAGAAGATCTTGAAGATCGATTTCTGAGTCATACCAATTCTATAAAGCGTTTGCAGGTTTTCCGATTTCTCGTTGTATAACATATTCAACGAAGCAATGAGATTGAATGCAGCAAGCACGAAAATGAACCCAAGAATGAAAATGAGGATCTTCTTCTCGGTTTTTGCCGTTTTGAAGATCAGTTCATTCTTTTCTCCAGCTGTTTTCACAACAAATTTAGAACCTACAGTACTTTTGATCACATCTCTGATTTCTTCAGGATCAGTATTTGGTTTAATTGAAACATAAACGGCTGTGATGGCCGAATCATAATCCAATTGTCCGCGTGCAAATTCCAAAGGAACAAGTAATTCGCTCTCATTCACCTCTCGATTGTAGTTCATTTTTCCACTGATCCAAAGAGGAGTTAGCTTAAACGGACTTTTATGAAAAACCATTGGAGCATCTCTCAATGGAGTGTAAATCATCAATTCCTGTCCACCATTCAATTCAGAAATATAACCTTCCAGTTTATCAAGTAGTGTAGCACCAATGATCCCACATTCTTCAGTACCAAGTTTGAATTTCCCTTTTCCTTCAATAATGTGACTATCTATTTTACATGCGGCCAAATAATTAGAATCAACGCCAATCATGTGTGCGTTCACCCATTTTTTTTCCCGCTTTAACACCACAATTTCCTCCACCGCGCGTGAAGTTGATTCTACACCGTTTAGAGCATTTACTTTCTTAAGCGAAATGGTATTTTCATTGAAGGTCTTACCTTCTGCCGAACGAATAGTGATTGCCGCGTCGTAATCCGAATAAAGATCAGCAACAACCTGCTCAATACCATTAAAGGCAGCAACCAAAACTACCAGGGCAGCTGTGATTATGGCAATACCAACAACGGATACGCCAGTAATCCAGCGCACCAAACTACGTTGTTTACGTGTGTACTTTAAATACCTCCGCGATATGAAAAAAGGAAGATTAATCTTTTAGAAGGTTATTGATCTCTTCTGCGTAATCAAGAGAATCATCAATGTAAAAAGAAAGCTCAGGAATCTTGTGCATGTTTTTCAAGCGTTTTCCCACTTCACCTCTAATTTTTCGTGCGTTATCCTGAATACTTTTCAAAACCAATTTTTTATCCGGACCAGCAAAAACACTAATATACACTCTTGCAATACCTAAATCAGCAGATACACGAACTACCGTTACGGAAACCATTGCTCCCAAACAAATTTCACTTGCATTACGCTGAAAGAAAACCGCTAATTCTTCTTGAATTACGCCTTCTACTCTATTCTGACGAATTGAACCCATGATGCAAAGGTAATAAAGACTATAAGACTTAAGACCGCTTCGCTTAAAGACATTAGACTTTTATACGTTTTTAGGCGAAATGCATCTTTCATCTTTTGTCTTTAAGTATGGATGATAATCCTTACGGTCTTTTGTCTTTTAGTCTTAAGTCTTTGTTAACTTTGTCGTTCTATGGCATCAATGAAAGAAATATATCGCTACACGTTTTCCTATAAAAGACCAGCGTTTCTTACCATTTTCTTTAATTTACTTTATGTAATTTTCAATCTGGTATCATTGATTCTTTTTATTCCGTTTCTCCAATTGATCTTTGAGAAACCGGAAGACATGGAAAAAATTGCAAAGCCAATTTATCACGGTGGTTTTATAGAATTCTTCAAACACATCGCGAACCTATACAATTACACCATGCAGGAAATGGTGGAGAAAGATCCAAAAGATGCGCTTCTTTTCGTTTGTATTACAGTGTTCATTGCCTTTTTACTCAAAAATCTGTTCCGTTATGGAGCCGTTTGGTATCAGAGTCAGTTACGCATGGCCGTTGTTCGTGACTTAAAAAACAAACTGTATCGTAAAGCTCTGCGTCTACCAATGTCGTTCTACGCCAATGAAAGAAAGGGTGATTTAATGGCAAGAATGAGCAGCGATGTCAATGAAATAGAAATTGGTGTGATTGCTATTTTGGAATTGATATTTCGAGAACCGATTGCTATTGCAATGTCAATTGCTGGCTTGTTGTTTATCAGTCCAAAATTGACTTTGATATCCTTTATTCTTCTTCCTATTTCGGCATTCGTAATCTCAAGAATCGGTAAAAGTTTAAAACGAACGGCTAAGCAAGGTCAGGAACAAAATGGAATTGTCACTTCAGCAATTGACGAATCGCTATCCGGAGTAAAATTGATCAAATCGTTCAGCGCCATCGATTTCATGACTGAAAAATTCGAAGCTATCAACCTTCGCTGGCAAAAATTGATCACCAAAGCTTTCCGCAAAAGAGATTTATCGCCTCCACTTAACGAAACACTTGGTGCCGCGGTTATGATCTGTCTGGTTTGGTTTGGTGGGATTATGATTTTGGAAGGTGGAGAAAATGCATTGACAGGGAAGTCATTTGTTGCTTTCATCATGGTTTTCTCTCAGCTTTTGCGACCAATTCAGGGGATTTCAACTTCCATGGGAAATTTGAACAAAGCAGAACCTTCCATGGACAGAATTAATGAAATTCTGAATATGGACGAAGTCATTAACAATGATCCGAATGCAATTCCATTTACTTCTCTTGCTCACAAAATTGAAGTGAAGAATCTTTCATTTAAATACAAAGAAGAATGGGTACTTCAGGATGTTAGTTTTGAATTGGAGAAAGGAAAAACAATTGCACTTGTTGGTGAATCGGGCAGCGGTAAATCCACAATTGCCGATTTGATTCCACGTTTTTACGACATTCAATCCGGCTCCATTTTATTCGACGGCAAACCAATTGAACAGCTCAATATTTCAGATTTGAGATCAGGAATTGGAATTGTATCTCAGGAATCGTTCCTTTTCAATGAATCCATTTTCAACAACATTGCCTTTGGTTTGACAGATGTCAATAAAGAAGATGTAATCCGAGCTGCTAAAATTGCTCACGCTCATCAGTTCATTACGGAAATGGAAAACGGCTACGAAACCAATATTGGTGATAGGGGTAATAAGCTTTCCGGTGGACAAAAACAACGCATCAGCATTGCCCGCGCTATTTTAAGAGATCCTTCAATTTTGATTTTGGACGAAGCAACATCCGCTCTTGATACTGAAAGCGAACGAATAGTACAGGAGGCTTTACTTGAATTAATGAAAGACCGCACGTCACTTGTAATTGCGCATCGTTTAAGCACCATTCAACACGCTGACGAAATTTTAGTGATGTCGAAAGGAAAGATTGTTGAACGTGGAAACCACGCTGCCTTAATGTCGATGAACGGTATTTATAAAAACCTGTGTTCTTTACAAGGTATTGAGAATTAACAATTTTTATTCACCTGAATCATTAAACGCGTTCAACATTCACGAGAATTCACTATTTTTATTTTCAGCCAATTAGCGGTCAAATTTTACCGTTTACTCAATGAAACGATAGTTTGGTTCGTTTTTTGTATTTCGAAATACAACGTTTCTAAATTTACTGCGTTATAGTATTACATTGAAAGCATTAATTTACATAGCACTTTTACTACCAACGGTTGGGTTTGGACAGCTTACTACAAGCATTCAATCTGCATCCAGTTTGGTTCAAAATGTTCTGCTCGGGTCGGGTGTTACCGTTTCGAATGTAAATTATTCTGGCCCATCATCAGCTATTGGTTCTTTCACTGCCAATGTAAACAACTTCGGATTGACTTCAGGAATTGTAATTACAACAGGTACAGTTCAAGCTGGAGGAAGCGGTCCACAAGGTCCGAACAACTCTGGAAATTCTGGATTAAACAACAATACAGGTGGATATTCCTTACTTAGCAACTTAATTGGTGGTGCATCAACATATAACGCAGCAATTTTAGAATTCGACTTTGTTCCAATGTCTGATTCCGTAAAATTCAGATATATTTTTGGGTCAGAAGAATATCCTGAATATGTTGGATCACAATTCAATGATGTTTTTGCATTCTTTATCAGTGGTCCGGGAACTGGTGGTTTAAAAAACATGGCCATTATTCCAGGAACAACTAACACACCGGTTGCAATTAATACTGTGAATGGTGGAAATCCAACCGCAAGTCCACCGGTTGGGGCATCCAATCCGGCTTACTACGTTTACAACGGAACAGGAGGAAATAGTCCTTACGATAGTGATAATCACTACATCCAATACGACGGATTTACAAAAGTACTAACAGCAAAAGAACGTGTTCAGTGTGGTCAAACATATCACTTGATCATTGCTATTGCTGACGTTGGTGACGGAATTTTTGATTCAGGAATCTTTTTAGAAGCCAATAGTTTGACTTCCAAATTACCACTTGAAGTGGATTATACCATGTCTAACAATGCATTTGGAGACAACGTTACAATGGCTGAAGGCTGTGTTTCAACAACAGTTACTCTGCATAGAGATCCAAACGATGTTGCTACAAGCTTAACTGTTCCTATTTCATTATCAGGAACGGCAACTGAACTTGCAGATTATAGCGACATTCCAAGTTCAGTTACATTCGCCGCAGGTCAAAGCACAGTATCATTCACTTTTAGTGCACTTATTGACGGATTAACAGAAGGTTCCGAAACCGTGAACATGGTATTTCATACTCTAAATGCTTGTTTGGATCCTATTGATATTCCATTGAACTTAAAAATTGGAGATATTCTTCCGGTTCAGGTTACCATTGAATCTTCTGATGTTACTTGTCCCGGAGAAAATATTGAAGTAATTGCAAATGCAACAGGTGGCGGTGGTCAATACACCTATCTTTGGAATACTGGCGCAACTACTCAATCCATTTCTGTTACACCAACAAGTTCACAAACCTATACTGTGAACGTTACTGACAATTGTTTGGGTCAAACAGTAACTGCATCCGCTTTAGTTAACGTACCAACATTTACGCCATTAACACTTACAACAAGTGGCGATGTTACTGTAATTTGTCCTTATGTACCAACAACACTTACAGCAACTGCAAATGGTGGTGCTGGAACATACAATTACATTTGGGTTGAAATCCCTACCAGTGAAACCATTGCCACAGATGTAACAGAAATTAGCGTTGCTCCCGAAGCATCAACGTCATACCAAATAACCGTTACTGATATGTGTGGAGAAACGCTTTCAGAAACTATCAATTATACGATTACAAGTCCACCGTTGACTTTGGCAATGACACCAGATCAAATTATTTGTCCTTACGAACCAACACAAATTGGCGTTGTGGCAAGTGGAGGATATGGACAATATTATTACACCTGGCAGCATTCAACTGAAACAACACCAACAGTTACTGTTAGTCCGGCAAATACAACGGTGTATACTGTAACCGTATCTGATGAATGTCAAACGTTTAGTGTTAGCGGATCAACTACTGTTACTGTTGTAAGACCAAATGCAGATTTCATTATTTCAAGTCAAGTTTTGTTCAACGATCTGCCCATTACATTCCAGAACACAACAACTGGAGGTGACACTTATGATTGGACTTTTGGAGATGGACATACTTCAACACAAGTTCATCCAAACAATACCTATGATGTTCCGGGAACATATACGGTAACATTGATAGCAACAAATGATATTGGGTGTAAGGATACTGTTCAAAAACCAATTACAATAGAAGAAGAATACTGGGTTTACATTCCAAATACCTTTACTCCGGATGGAAATATTGTAAACAACTATTTTGAAATTAGTACGATCAACATCAAACAAATTGAAGTTGCGATTTATAACCGTTGGGGACAAATGATTTACAGTTCATCAAACCTACGTGATAAATGGGACGGAACTTATAAAGATTATCTTGTTCCGGATGGAACATATACTTATAAAGTACATTACGTAAGTAATTCAGGTTTCGAAGAAACTTTATTAGGTCACGTTAATGTCCTAAGATAAAAAAGCCCGGCACTTTCGACTACGCTCAGTGACCAAGGCTTTTCTCTCTGATTTCAATATTGATTATAAAGATTTTGTTCTTCCTCCGTCAACAGGAATGTTAATTCCATTTATATAGCTTGCCTGATCAGAGGCAAGAAACACTACAGCGGAAGCAACTTCTTCAGGTTGAGCAATTCGTTTCATTGGTGACTCAAGAGCCATTTCTTCAAAAATTGCATCTACAGCCTCACCTGTATTACCCGATTTCGCTTCGGCAATACCTTTCAATCTTGCTGTATTGGTTGCTCCCGGCAGAACGTTGTTAACCGTAATGTTGAATTGACCCAATTCGTTTGCCAAGGTTTTGCTCCATGCTCCAACAGCCGCGCGAATGGTATTCGATACCCCCAAATTGGGCAATGGCTGTTTTACGCTTGTAGAAATAATATTGATGATTCTTCCGCCACCATTCGCTTTCATTCCTGGAACAAGCGCCTGCACCAAAATATGGTTACAAATCAAATGCTGGTTAAATGTGTTGAGAAACTCCGAAGTCTCTGCATTAATAATTGGTCCACCCTTCGGTCCACCTGTGTTATTAACCAAAATATCCACTTTATTTCCTTTTGAAACGAAGTCTGAAATGATCAGCTTCAATTCCTCCGGTTTTGAGAAATCTGCAACTAAATAAGAATGATTTTGTCCGTTAGATACTGACAAATCTTTAACTGCCGTTTTCAAGGCTTCCTCATTTCTTGCAATTAACACAACTGTTGAACCAAGTTCCGCCAATTGTAAAGCAACTGCTTTACCAATACCCTGTGTACTTCCGCAAACAAGGGCTTTCTTATTTATAAATGACATGAAATTCAAATTTTGAGCAAAAATAAACTTCACTTCCACAAAAACCTATTTAAGATCAGATAAAACGAATAACAAAGTGTAGAGGAATTTAATGAATTGTTCAAAATTATATTTCAGAAGAAATATAAAACCACTCCTCTATCTAATTCGTTAAAATAAAAACATACTTCCCCAAGCAAACAAGAGAACCTCATTTGATTATCAACAAGTTAATGGTATAATAAAATGTCATTTCTTCAAGTTCGTCGATGAATAATGGGTGTTGTTTAGTCAAAACACTCATTTACTCGATGAAATCCAGCTTTGGGATATTCAGTTGTTAAACAGCGGTATTTTAGAAATGTTATTTTTTTAGAATCGTTATGGTTTTCATAGCTTTGCAATATCAATTATACAATTTTATGAGATATTCTTACATTTTTAGATGGTGTATGATATTCTGTTTTCTTGGGGTCCTCACGTCAAACAAAACGTTTGGACAATTCGCGAATCAGTATGTCTTTAGCGCCTCCTCTGGAACCTACACTCCAATTGCGGGAACTGCCACAAGCTTAGTAGCTACGGCAGATGATGCAATTGCAACCGCAGTTCCAATAGGTTTTAACTTTGTTTACAACAACCAAACTGTTACATCGTTTAGAGCTATTTCTAACGGGGTATTGTCATTTATGGCAACAGGTACCCAATCAGCGGCAAACAATCTTGCAACTGCAACTGCAACACAACGCTTGTCTGTAGCCCCTTTGTGGGATGATCTGCAATGTACATCTGGTGTAACTTATCAATTGTCAGGAACTGCACCAAATCAAGTTTTGACCGTGCAATGGCAGAACATGGAATGGAACTATTTATCAAATACTGCGGTAATTTCCTTTCAGGTAAAAATTTACGAAACAACAAATGTTGTTCAATTTATTTACCAACAGGAAGCAACTGCATACAATCCGGGAACAACCGGAGGCGCAAGTATTGGAATAATGGGATCTGGAACCACAGATTATATTTCCCTTACAGATGTTTCAGCTTCACCAGTGATTAGTACGAGTGCATCCACAAATTCATTAGCTGCAAAACCGGCTACTGGACAAATCTATACTTTCACTCCACCGTCTGCACCTGCAACACCTTCAACTCCAACACAAGCAGCAGGACCAGCAGTTTGTAACCCGGGTTCGGAGTTAATTGTTTCTGGTTCACCCGGAACAAACGAAACATGGTACTGGCAAACTTCTGCAACAGGAACTAGCACTGCTACTCCTCATGTAGCTCCATATTATGTTCAAAACAATGGAACTTATTACTTGCGTGCATTTAACTCTGTTACAGGAATGTGGTCAGCAGCATCTTCAGTTGTTGTTTCAAATTTTGTATTCCCTGCAGCACCGGCACCACCAACAGCATCGCAAAACCCAGCATGTGTAACAACTGGAAGTATACTCTCTTCAGTAGCGGCACCGGCAGGTGAAAATTATTTCTGGCAGGGAACAACTGCTTTGGGAACAAGTACAGTTAACAACGCAACTAATACATTTAACGTTGCAACTAGTGGTACTTACTATGTTAGAGCTCAAGACGCAACTACTCAATGTTGGTCAACTACTTCAGGTTCTCTAGCAGTTGTGATTAACACATACGTACCACCTGCACCAGTTGGAAATCCTCAAAACAATAACATTTGTGCAGGAACACCAAGTCAAATGCTAGATGTTACAACTACTTCAGGAACTTCAACGGTTAGCGCTGCATCTGGAACCATATCTCTTGCCATTCCAGATAACAACACTACGGGTGTTACTTCAGTTTTAAATATAGCAGGAGTTCCAGCTGGAGCTACTGTAACTAATGTGTCAATTACATTCAATGCAACGCATACCTTTGATGCTGATCTAGACATTTCAATTTCAGGACCAAATGGTGTTTCTATTGACCTTTCAAGCGATAACGGAAGTTTAAATGACAATTACGTTAATACAGTTTTCTCTAACAGTGCAGTAACGGCTATAACAGCAGGAACCGCTCCATTTACAGGAACATTTTTACCAGAAGGAAATTTAACGAATTCTTTCAGTATTCCTAACGGAGCATGGACACTTAAAGTGGTCGATGACCTTGGTGGGGATGTTGGTACCGTCAACAACTGGTCTATTGTAGTTACTTATATAGTTCCTACTCCAACTATTACTTGGTATGATGCAGCTACTGCGGGAACATCTTTAGGAACAGGGACTCCTTTCGAGTCTGTTGGAACTTCGGTTCTACCAAACACAAATACTGGTGGAGTCTATAATTTCTACGCTGAGTCAACAGCACTAGGTTGTTCAAGTACTTCACGTACATTAATTACTGTTAGTATTACAGAAGTTTTAGCAGTATTAAATCCGGTTAACGTTACATGTAACGGTGGTGACAATGGTTCATTTACACTTGGAACTGTTCAGTGTGGTAGTGGCAATTTTGTTTATTCAGTTGACGGTTTTTTACCATACGGACCAATTCCAACGAACCTTATTGCTGGAACACACACCGTTGTTATTCAAGACGTTAATACATCGGGAACAAGTGCACCGATCGTTTTAGTCATTACTGAACCTGCTGCACCAAGCGCTTTGAATGCAACGAATGTTACGTATTACAATGCTACATTAGGTTGGACAACTACAGGAGATGAGGCTACATGGACTGTAATTTACGGTCCAACAGGATTCGACCCTGCAACTTCTGGAACAGTTGTTCCTGGAGTTTCTAATCCTCATACCTTAACTGGTGTATTAACAGAATCTACATCATACGATTTCTACGTTTTCTCTGATTGTGGACCTGTAGCTGATACTTCAGGACCGTTAACATTTATGACAGATTCAGGATTCTTGGCATGGGACAACCAATGTGGACCAGGATTCACTGACATTTCAACTACTGGTACTCAAGTAACAGGTATGACAGATGATTCTGAATCAGGGTTGACTTTACCGTGGCCTTGGAACGTGAACGGAACTATCGTAAATACAATCACAATTGGAAATAACGGTGGTATTTTATTCAATACATTAACAGGAAACATTGCTTACACAGCAACTGGAAACGGAATGTTCCCTTACGTTCAGGATTTGAACACAACTTTAGCTGGTGGAGGAATTTACTGGCAAAGTAATGGTGTTGCACCTAACCGTCAATTTATCATTCAATGGAGCAATATGCCTCACTTCTCTACAGGAACTGACGGTGCAACATTCCAAATTTTGGTTGATGAAGCAACATCTGATGTTTATTACTTCTACAACGATGTGATGATGTCGAATGCAGCATGGAACAACGGTGCTGATGCAGAAATCGCATTAATCACACCAAACGGAACTGCTACAGTAAGTACTAACAGTGCAACATATTTAACAAGTAACTCATGTGTTCATTTCTACAATGCACTTTGTCCAAACGTAACACTTACAAGTTCATTGGTTTATGCTGATGAAGTTATTGTTGACTGGAACCCTGGTCTTTACGGTGAAACAGATTGGACAGTTGTTTACGGTCTTTCAGGTTTTGATCCTGCAATTCCAGGTGAAGTAATCGGATCATTCCCTTACAACACATCAAGTGCAGATATCACAGGATTGACTCAAAACACTTCTTACGATATGTACATCTATTCAGAATGTGCTGCGGATAACATCACTTCAGATGGATTCCTTTACTCGTTCACAACTCTTCCTTTCTGTGCTAACCCAACAACTTTTGCTGTTGGAGTAGATGTAGACAGTTTAGAGGCAACTTGGAACTGGACTGCATATTCAACGCAATATCCAATTTCTGAGTACTTGATCATGTATGAAATGGATGGAGTTTACACTAACCAGGTAACAGCTATGGGAACAAACAATGCTGATACGGTATTTGACCCAATGTTAATTGGAAGTGGTGTTTACACAGTTTACTTACAAGCAGTATGTACAGACATCGATAACGGTGGAACAGATTCTTCTGCTTGGATCGGTCCAATTACAGTTGTAATGCCACTTTCAAACGATACCGTTTGTGGTGCTGAAAACTTAGAAATGGATTTGGTTTACACATTGAACAATGTAGGTGCAACAGTTTCAACTGATGAGATCAATATTGCTCCTCCAACAACTGGTGCTCAGGAAACAGATGGTTGGGCAAACTCAACACTGAACAACACGGTATGGTATAGTTTCGTTGCTCCAGCAAGTGGATCGGTTAGAATTAACAATACAGCTATTAACTATAACGGTCAATTAGCAGTTTATGATGTTGCTAACTGTGACGATTTCAATGCGAACTTCATTATGCTTGGTGCAAATGACAATGAAATCGGTGGAACAAGTTTAGCTCCGAACTTTACAGTTTGTGGTTTAACACCTGGTGACACTTATTACATTATGCATGATGGATCAGGAACAACTGGAAACTACAGTATTTCAATTTCAGAAATCGTTCTTGAAGCTGGAAACGCTGGTGGATTAACACAAATTTGTTACGGTGAGACTGTGAATTTGAACACAACGATCTCAGGAAACGATGCAGGTGGAGTTTGGTCATCTCCGGTTCCAACTGTTAATGCAGGAATCATCGATTCTATTTTCTATTCTGAAGGGTTATCGTACCAAACGTTTAACTTCCAATACAGAATGAGTGATGGATGTGCATACGATTCAATTGTAACACAAGTACAAATCTTTGCACCTTCAAGCGCAGGAACTGATGGAACAGTTACCATTTGTAAAAACGGAGAAGTGAACCTTTATACAGGTCTTGGCGGTTTTGTTGATATGAATGGTCAATGGTACGATCCATCTGACAATCCAACATCATCTGACATTACAGGTTCAGCATTCGCGGGATCGTTTAACTACGATTACATTGCAGGAAATGGAGTTTGTCCGGATGACACAGCAAACGTTGTTGTGATTGTACTTTCAACTTGTGATGAGCTTTCTGTTGAAGACGCTGCATTTGAAAATGTACAACTGTATCCAAATCCAACTTCAGGTATTATCAATATTGATGCTGATAAAGCGTATAATGTTGAAATTACTGATGCAAATGGACGAATCATTAAGAAAGGTCTTTCCACTTCGGCTGGAACCACTTCAATTGATTTAGGTAAAGTTCAAATTGGCGTTTACTTTGTAACACTGAAGAATGAAGGTTCTTCAAAAGTGTTCAGAGTGGTAGTTCAATAACAGATACTTTAATAATTGTTTAAAGGGAGTAAGCTAAGGCTTGCTCCCTTTTTTTGTTATAATTATTTCACCATTACAACTACTCTGTTAAACATTACGGCACGCATTTGTATATGAACTATGTTTGCCTTACATTTAGCCCAATTAAACTCTATTATTTTATGTATAAAAAACTTACACATTTAAAGAAAATGCTGTTAGTGCCTATTGGGGCTTTTGTACTTGCGCTTTCTTCGCTTCAGGCGAATGCACAATGTACGAATGGAACCGCATATGGAACTCAAACGGTAGGTGGGTCGGCTGGTAACAGCGCCACTATTAGCTGTCAGTTTGGTGGAGAGTACGGAACCTGGAATGGTATCCTTATGAACTTCGGTTACACCGTAACAAGTACAGTAGGAACAGACTTTTTGACTGTTCGTTCAGGTAGTCCAACTGGACCAGTAGTAATTTCTGGTGTTCAGCCTTTGTCTTTTCAAGCACCAGTAGGAGGTACTTACTACATTCACTGTAATACCAACAGTGGTTGTGGAACACAGTCATCATGTCGTAACATTGTTACTACAAACAACGGTGATCCAACACCAATTACGCCTCCAACTCCGGTTCAAGACCCAACTGCTCCTTCGTGTGCAACAGGTTCTGCACTTACGGTTTCAGGGTCACCTGCTTCAGGTCAACAATGGTATTGGCAAACTTCTGCAACCGGAACAAGCACTGCAACTCCTTATTCGGGAGCTTACACAGTATTTGGAAATGGTACATACTACATTAGAACTTATACAGCTTCTTATAACCTTTGGTCTTCGGCATCATCCGTTGTCGTTTCGAATTTCCCTGTGGTAGCTGATCCTCCAACACCAGTACCTAGTCAAAACCCAGCATGTTTTACAACTGGTTCATCTTTATCAGTAACTGCTGCTCCAGGTGGATATACATATTACTGGCAAGGAACTAATGGTGCTGGCTTCAACACAACTCAAGATGCTGCAACTGCTTATAATGCAACTGCAACTGGAACGTATTACGTTCGTTCATTTGAAAATGCAACTTCTTGTTGGTCGAATTCTGTAGGAACTTCTGTAACTATTGGAACAACAATTCCTCCAGCTCCAACTGCAAACCCTACTTTTTACAATTACTGTTCTGATGCTGTAACGATGCCTGTAATAGCTCAGGTGCCTGTAGCAATGGGATCTTACACTTGTTCTAACAGTGCTAGTGCCTCTGGTACAGATAACTCAGGAGTTACTGCTACAGTAAACAACTTTTCTTGTGCTACAGGACCAGTTACATCTGCATCATTGAATGCTTCAATTGGTGCAAACTGTACTTTCTGGTACTACTACAGTATTTGGGTAAACGGAGTTGAGGTTGCTACACAACAGTGTAACCAAACAAACTTCAACTTGACGCCATATTTACCATTAACTTCTGTTGCTATCGTTTCTCACGATAACCCATCAGATGGATTTGGTGACTTCGTAAGCATGAACTTAACAGTTAACCTTAACTATTCTGCACCAAACCCTGTACAACCAGCATATGGAATTACTTGGTACGATGCTGCTTCTGCAGGAACATCTGTAGGAACAGGGGCAACAATTAACGGATTAGGAACTTCTGTACTTCCTACTGCAACAGCTGGAACTTATGATTTCTTCGCTGGAACAACTTTAGACGGATGTTCAAGTACTACAAGAACTGAGGTTAACGTTAACGTTACTGAGGTATTGGCTACTTTGAATCCGGTTAACGTTACTTGTAACGGAAACAACACTGGTTCATTCACATTAGGAACAGTTCAATGTGGAACAGGTCCATTCTTGTATTCACTTACTGGTACTGCACCTTTCAATGCAATCCCAACTAACTTAACAGCTGGAACATATTCTGTAACTATTCAGGATCAATCTACTATGGATGTTAGTTCTCCAATTACTGTGATTATTACACAACCAGGAGCACCAACAGCTTTAACAGTTGATGATGTTAACTACTTTACAGCTGACGTATCTTGGACAGCTGCAGGTGACGAAACTTCTTGGAATGTTGAATGGGGTCCAGTAGGATTTACACAAGGAAGCGGAATTGGAACAATTAATGTTTCTACTGAAAGCGCAACATTGACAGGTCTTGATCCTGACACAGATTACGAATTCTACGTTCAAGCTGGATGTGCTACAGGTTCTGCATGGGCTGGTCCGGTAGGATTAACTACAAATGCTGGATTCTTTACTTGGGACACTCAATGTGGACCTGGATTTACAGATATCTCTGCAACTGGTACAGGATTAAACTTAGCTGATGATGCTACAACAGTAATCACTACAGTTAACCCACTTTCTGTTCAGGGAGCTTCTTCAAATACAATTACAATTTCTAACAACGGTTGGATTCAATTCTCAGGTATTACTTTAAATGCTTGGCAAGTTGACTTAGACGCTGAAGAAGGAAACGTATACTGGCAAGAAACTACAATTGGTGCTGATGATTACTTCATCGTACAATGGGATACTCGTCCAAGATTCTCTGGCGTTATCGGTCAAAACGTAACATTCCAAATCTTGTTCAACCAAACAACTAATGAATTCTACTATGTTTACGATGACGTAGTGTTTGGAGGTTCTCAAAGCTACAGTGACTACGGTGATGACGGATATATTTCTGTTCAAGGACCTACTTCGATCACAGTTTCTAACTATGATCCTACGTTCTTACAGAACAACACTTGTGCTCACTTCTACTACTCATTGTGTCCAAACATCACAAACTTCAGTTCAATCATCTACCCTGATGAAGCTGATCTTTCTTGGGATGCTGGTCTTTACGGTGAAACAGATTGGACTATCGTTTACGGTCTTCCTGGATTTGATCCAACTAACGCTGGTGAAATCATAGGAACTTACAACGAGACAAGTACTGCAGTTGCAATCACAAATCTTGAGCAAAACACAGAATACGATGTTTACATCTACTCTGAGTGTATGGCTGATAACTTAACTTCTGACGGTTTCTTCTTTAACTTTACAACTCTTCCTTACTGTGCTAACCCAGCGGGTATTACAGTTGGAACTGATGTTGACAGTTTAGAATTGACTTGGAACTGGACTGAATACACACTTTCTGGATCTGGTAACTACCAGGTTGACCAATTCAACATCATGTATGAAATGGATGGAGTTTACTCTAACGAAGTGATTGCTGACGGTCTTAACTTTGCTGACACAGTATTTGATACAAACTTGATCGGAAGTGGTGTTTACCAGGTTTACGTTCAGGCTGAGTGTGTATCTGGTGATACTTCTGCTTGGGCAGGTCCAATTACAGTGGTTATGCCACTTACTAACGACCTTACTTGTGCAGCAGAAATGTTACAAATGGATTTAGTTTACACATTGAACAATGTTGGTGCAACGGTTTCTATTGATGAAATCAACGTTGCTCCACCAGCAACTGGTGCTCAGGAAACTGACGGATGGGCTACTTCTACTCTTAACAATACAGTTTGGTACCGTTTCATCGCTCCACCAAGTGGATCTGTTCGTGTGAACAACACAGCAATTAACTACAACGGACAGATTGCTGTTTATGACGCTGCAGATTGTAGTGACTTCAACAGTAACTTCAACCTTGTTGGTGCTAACGACAACGAGATCGATGGATCAAGTTTAGCTCCAAACTTCACAATTTGTGGATTGACTCCTGGTTCTGTTTACTATGTGTTACATGACGGTACTGGACCAACTGGAAATTACAGTATCTCTATTTCTGAGATCGTTCTTGAAGCTGGATCTGCATTACCTGTAACTCAAATTTGTTACGGTGAGATCCTTGACTTGAATACAACGCTTAATGGTAACGACGCAGGTGGAGCATGGTCTTCACAAGTGGCAGCTGTTAATGCTTCTATTTCAGGATCAGATTTCAACTCAAACGGATTGGCTTACCAAACATTTGACTTCCAATACAGAATGACTGACGGATGTGCTTATGATTCTATCATTTCTCAAGTACAAATCTTCGCTCCTTCTAATGCAGGAACAGATGGTTCTGTTACAATTTGTAAAAATGAGCCAGTTAACTTGTTCGGTGGATTGTCAGGAACAGTTGATTTGAACGGTCAATGGTATGATCCATCTGACAACACAACATCTGCTGATATCGTTGGATCTGCGTTCCCTGGATCATTTAACTATGATTACATTACTGGAAACGGAGTTTGTCCTGATGATACATCAAATGTTCTTGTAGTGGTTCTTTCAACTTGTGATGAACTATCTACTGAAGAAGCAATCTTCACAAACGTACAATTGTATCCAAACCCAACTTCTGGAATCATCAACATCGATGCTGACAAAGCATACAACGTTGAAGTAACAGATGCAAACGGTAGAATGATCAAGAAAAACATTTCAACAACTGTTGGAACAACTTCAATTGATCTTGGAAAAGTTCAGGTTGGTGTGTACTTCGTTACATTACGAGCTGAAGAATCTTCTAAAGTTTACCGTGTGGTAGTACAATAAGATTTATTCTTAAAATATAAGAATACCCTCAACTGAAAAGTTGGGGGTATTTTTTTTAACCGAATTTCTATTGTAGTTCCAATTCACAACCGTTACATTTGATAAAATTTGAACGTATGTTAATGCCATTTAATCTGCATCAGTGGATAGACGAAAATAGAGACCTTTTGAAACCGCCGGTTGGAAACAAGAACTTGTATAAAGAAGCCGGGGATTTCATAGTGATGGTGGTTGGTGGACCAAATGCCCGAAAAGATTATCACTATAACGAAAGCGAAGAATTATTCTACCAAATTGAAGGTGATATCATGGTTCGTATTCAGCATGAAGGAAAAGCCAAAGAGATTCATATCAAGGAAGGTGAAATGTTCCTTCTTCCCGCTAATGTACCGCATAGCCCAATTCGTGGAGAAAACACCGTTGGACTTGTAATTGAGCGTGTAAGAAAAGATACAGATATGGAAGATGGTTTGTTCTGGTTCTGTGAAAACTGTAATGCAGAATTGATGCATTATCGTTTTGAACTTGAAAACATTGAAAAAGACTTCATTCCACGCTTTAAAGAATTTTATGGTTCCGAAGAAATGAGAACATGTAAATCTTGTGGTCATGTTATGGAAGCCGATCCGCGTTTCGTTTAATGTTACTTATTCTTAAATTCGCATTCATAGATAAAAAACCATGGATATTCTTCAAACCATTTTACCCATTTTACTTGTAGCCATAACCACATTTGGTATGCTTGCAATGGCTTACGTTTTCTTTAAACGCAATAACGACAAAGAAGTAACCAATCTTCATTTTCAACTTAAAAAAGAGCGCCAAAAACACTTTTTACCGATGCGCGTAGATGCTTATCAGCGTGCCGTCTTGTTGATGGAGCGTATTGGTCCGGGAAACCTGGTAATGCGTTTGCATAATCCGGCATTACCTGCCAAAATGATGCAGGCTGAATTGCTAAAGGCGATTAGAGAGGAATACGATCACAATGCTTCGCAGCAATTATTTGTATCTCCTCAAGGCTGGGAAATGGTTCGCAACTCGAAGGAAGAGACAATTAAGATCATCAACATTGCTGGTAATCAAATGCAAACAACTTCAACAGGAACTGATTTGGCGGCTAAGATCTTCGAGCTGGTTGCAGAAATTGGTAAACTTCCAACAGAAATTACAATCGATTATTTAAAGCGAGAACTTCAGGAGATGTTCTAAGATATTTCCGCTGACTGAGGTTCTCGAAGTCAGCGGGATTTTCTATTTTATGGTAATTCTAAGTTCGTCACCAAGCTCTATTACATCTCCAACAACCAATTTTGCGCGCTTTCTGGTCTCCAATTCGCCATTACGGAAGACTTCTTCGTCTTCCACAATCATTTTCGCATGACCACCTGTTTGTGCAACACCAATGGCTTTCAATAAACCAATCAGTTCAATATATTCGCCACGCAATTCAAATTCCATTTCGTTCATAGCACAAAGTTATCGCATTTAAGGATAATTTTCTGGGAAATTTGGATTAAAATCCCTTTTTCAGGTACTTGGCAAATACTTTTTCGGCAGCTTCAAACGCGGTTATCTCTCCTTTTTCAAGTGCCAACTCGTTAGACAAAATCTCACTTTTCATTTCTCCTGACTTCGATAAATCAGAAAGCAAAAGATCTTTCAGTGTTTCATGCATCCAATTCAGATTCTGATGTTGCCTTTTATGCTGAAAACTTCCATCAGCAACTGCATGGCGTTGAAAGCGATCGATCATACCCCAAACCAGATCGAGGTTGGTAGAATCCAGAGAACTACAGGTATGCACTTCCGGAATCCATCCATTAGAAGTTGGTGGGAAAAGATGAATTGCATTCTTTAATTCACGAGCCGCCAATTGTGCTTTCTTGACATTTTCACCGTCGGCTTTTGTAACGGCCAAACCATCTGCCATCTCCATAATTCCGCGCTTAATTCCCTGAAGTTCATCTCCAGCACCGGCAAGCAACAACAAAAGGAAAAAATCAACCATGGAGTGCACCATTATTTCAGACTGACCAACACCGACTGTTTCTATAAAAATGGTGTCAAAACCAGCGGCTTCACATAGAATAATAGCTTCACGTGTTTTACGCGCAACGCCTCCAAGTGTATTTCCAGCTGCAGAAGGTCGAATGAATACATTGGGATGATGCGAAAGTTCTTCCATTCTGGTTTTATCTCCTAGAATACTTCCGCCTGTGCGTTCACTGCTGGGATCAATTGCCAAAACTGCTAGTTTTGATCGATTTTCCAGAACCAAACTTCCAAACTTTTCAATGAAAGAGCTTTTTCCAACTCCGGGAACACCGGTAATACCAATTCGCAAGGAGTTTCCTGAAAACGGTAGACTTAAACGAATTAAATCACGAGCAATCAGCTGATCCTGCTCCAATGAACTTTCAAGAATTGTTATTGCTGCACTTAACGCACCTTTGTTTCCACTTCTAAGCAACTCGAAAAGCTTCTCTGCAGTTCTATCATCACGCATTTTTTTTCGTGATGCCATCCACTCGTTCAGTCTTTCGTCATTCATAGTTTAGCTCATTCCAAAGGGAAACACCAATAAATCCGTTGCTTTATCAAAAATGAACGTCCTTCCATTTTGTGCAACCAATATCAATCGAATAGCCGATTTTTGACGGTTTTCACTCTCAGCAATAACTTGTCGACAAGCGCCGCAAGGCGAAACACATTCCTCCGGTGTTATCAGATCACCGTTAGCAACTACCACCAGCGTATCTATAATAGCATCGGGATGAGTTGCACCTACATGAAACAAAGCAACACGTTCAGCGCACAAACCACTTGGATAAGCAATGTTCTCCTGATTATTCCCTAAAAAAACTTCTCCGGTTTTCAATTGTACGGAAGCTCCGACATGAAAATTGCTGTATGGGGCATACGCTTTTTTAGCGGCAGAATATGCCAGTTCAATCAACTTTTGATCTGCTGCCTCGAGCTCTGAATAATGCTCAATAATCTCGTATTCTATTGTATGGACGTGCTTCATATGACCTGTCACAAATATATGTGTAATTATCAACCTCTGAATAATAAATTTCTAGGTTTTAAAGTTCTTAAGGTACTGAAGAATATCTGTTTTCTTACGTCTGGAAACTTCTATTTCTGTTGGACAATTTTTGACGTTCACAAAACACACTGCACCTTTTGAATAATCTAAGAGATAATCAATATTGATGATCACGCTTTTATTCAACCGAATAAAATTTGGGAATGTTGAGAGCATTGTTTCATACTCTGCCAACGTTTTGGGTGAAGTTAATCTTGTATTGGCACTGGTAATTACATCACAGTAGTTACGATCAGCCTCAATATAGCAAATGGTATCGATGTTCACCAATGTCACTTTATCCTTAGAATGGAACGAGATGCTTTTTAGTGCTTTATTTTCTTCATCAATGGAACGCACGAAATGTATGGTATCGTTACTCTCATTACGTACAATGTTCCTTGCTACTTTCTCTACTGCCTTGATCAATTTTGTATAATCAATAGGTTTAAGAAGATAATCCATTGCACTAAATTCAAATGCCTGAAGCGCAAACTCATCATGAGCTGTGACAAATACAATTCTAAATGGAATTGAATCGAACATGCGAAGCATATCTATTCCGGTTTTCACAGGCATTTTCACATCTAAAAAAACAAGATCCGGATTCTCACGTCCGATCAGCTCATACCCTTCATCTGCCGAAGCGGCCTCACCAATCACTTCAACGGAAGGACAATACCTTTCCAACAATCGGCTCAAAACTAAGCGATTAGAAACCTCATCATCTACTATTAGACTACGAATTTTTTCCGTCATACAATTCATTTAAAATATCACCGGGAAGTACAATTGTAACACATGTTCCACTTGGTTGATCATTCTTATCATAAAGATCCTCAAATTCAATTTTACTTCCAGTAGTACTGTATAATTGATTCAGCGTTTCCAAACGGGAGACAATCAAAGCGGAACCTTTGGAACTTCGCTTTTTTCTAAGTGCTTTATGGTATTCTCTACCCACTCCGTTATCAATGATAGAAATCTTCAAATCATCTTTATCTAACATTATCCTCAATGTGAGCCTGGCATTTGAATGTTCTTTCAAAGGCAGCAGCCCGTGCCATATTGCATTTTCCACAAAAGGCTGCGTTATCAATGTTGGAATAATCACTTCATCCAGCTCAACGGATGGATCTATATCCAGTTCAAAAATAAATTTATTGCTAAAACGAAGCTGCTCCAGCTCCACATAAAGTTCAATCAAATGAAGTTCACTAGCCAAACTGGCAGAAGACTTATTGGAATAATCCAATAAAGAACGCAGCAATAAACTGAATTTTGCGAGATACAGATTCGCATTGTCGGTTTCATTCTGAAGAATTAAATGTTGAATGGCCACGAGTGAATTGGACATGAAATGCGGATTGATCTGAGATTTCAAAGCCGTCAATCGATATTCGTTTAATTGTTTTTCAATGGCCTCACGAGCCCTTTTGCGGTTGATCTGGCGATTTGCAAAGAAGCGATAAATAAGAAGAACTATGAGCATTGACAGCACAAAGAAAATAATTCTGAATGTGAGTGTTTCCCAAATCGCAGGTTCTATAGAGAAATACTTCGTGATCTTCACATCACTCTTTCCACCGTTCGGAAGCTCGGGAGATACCTCAAGTTTATAAACTCCAGGAATTAAGTTTTGTAAATGCAACGTATTACCCGGAACAATTCCTTTCTGAGCGATTGGACCATTCAGTTCGTAATTAATGATTCGTGACTTCTGTTTATAGTTCAGGAAGTCATAATCAAAGTACAATTCGTTTTGATCGCGAGAAAACTTGCTGACATGACCGGGTTCAAAATTCCCACTATTTGTGCGCACTGAACGTAAATAAAAACAGTGCTTTTCCTTGTCTTTAAATTTCGACTCTTCAATTGAGAACAAACCAACTTTAGACCCAAAATAGATGCGCCCCTGATATTCTTCCAATTCAAGGATCTCTTCATCAATGATTTTCTTCCATGAAGAATTCACCTTCATATCATTGACATTCGAAATAAATCCACCCTTATTTGTAGCAAGTATCACTTTTCCGTCTTTCAAAAAGAGAATGTTCTTTAATACATGATCAGGTAATATTTTAATGTTCGAAAGCTTATTTTGGACATTTAAACAATAAAGACCGTGATCTCTGGTACAAAACCAAACATTTCCCTGATTATCCAGCCTCATTTTGCTAGGTGAAGCATTTTTAAGGGAATCCAAATACTTTGGAAATTTTCGTTCATTCAAAGTGACAATGCACACACCATCGTTGCTCATGGTCAAAATTTCGCCACTTAAGCGCTTCAACACTCCCCTTGTTCTGGAGTGTCTTCCGAAGAAATTTTCTTTCTTCGTAGTTAAGTTATAACCCCCTGTGATGAATCCGGAAATCAGAACCAGATTATCCTCATCAAAACTTTCAATTCCATAGATTGAATACCCGTTGTTCGCATATGCCGGTTTCATTCCATTCTTCATGTTCAGAATGAAGAATCCCAAATTTGAACCAAGATAATAGGACCCATTTTTTTTCTTCAGGTCGTTAATTCCTACTGTTTTAATTCCCAAAGGAATTTGGTGAATTTCTTTTCCTTCTTTGGCGTATAATTTTCCGGAAAATGTTCCAATATACAATTGGTTATCCATCCTCTTGAGCATCGAAATCCGTTCGTCTTTACGAATGACCTCAGAATATGACTCTTGTTTAATATCCGGACAATGAAAGACTCCAAATCCTATAGTAGTTGCCCACATTCCACCATGACTGTCAAAGTTTACATCTGACACAACCAGATTTTCAAGGTACACATTAATGCAGTTTAGGTTTTCGTCGAATTCCCTTAATCCGTTATGCGTACCAGCCCAAATGTGCCCATTTTCTGCAATATCAAACGCAATGACCTCTGCTCCAACATCAATTTCTTTTCCTTTCCTTCCTACCCGTTTTATGTATAAATTGGTTGAGTATCCACCATACCATGCATTATCAGTCACTTTAAAATTTGCTCTTCCACGTGCATGCACATTTTCTTTGATTTCTTTAAAAAAAGAAGAGCTAAACTTTACATCGGATAAAACATCAATTCTATTAAAAACCTTTATTAGACTTAAACGTGACGTGCTTTTAGATTTATCATGAATCTTTACTACAAAAGTTCCGTTTTTTCCTGATTTTTGAGGCTTGTCTCTCGGTAAACCCGGTGTAAAATACTCGCTTCGTTTAATGGAATAGCTTTCAAAAAAAGTAGAGATCCACATTGTACCTTTCTTATCCAAATAAATATTGGAAATAAGCAGACCTGTTTTTTTAAAGAACTTTTGAATACGGTTGAGTTTCTTTGATTTCACCAGATAGGCGCGATCATGAAAAACACGGTATATATTTCCTTTTGAATTGGCAAAATAGACGTTTCCACCTGATGACTCAGTAACAGCATAAACGGCGCTGTTGTCAACAGACAGGTTTTTACAAACTGGAATAAACTCGGTACCGTTATACTTCACGATCCCGTATTCGGTAAAAAACCACATATAACCCTGTTTATCTTCAAAAACGTGATAAACTTCGGAAGCAGGTAATCCACTTTTCACTCCAATATTCTCAAAAGTCAATCGTTGTGCGTAACCAACCCGACTAAATAATACAAAGAGGAGAAAGAAAACAATATTCTTCATTTTAATATTTTTCGTTGAGTTGATCAAGCATGTCTTTTGGCAAAATAATATTGACTCTTGTTCCGGAAGCATGCCCATCTTCAAACAAATCAATAATCTCAATTCTTCCCCCAGTTGTTTGATACAATTGATTCATACTTTCAATTCGACTTGCGATCAAATCAGTTCCCCGTGACTGTCTTTCCTTATTGAGCTTTTTCTGAAAACTTCTTCCAACACCATTATCAATGATAGACAAGATCATATCCGTTCCTTTACAAAATACTTTCAGTTTCAAAGTAGCCGTTTGATGATCTTTTAGTGGAAGCAAACCATGCCAAATGGCATTCTCTACAAAAGGCTGAGTAACCAATGTAGGAATTATGGTTTCTTCCAGGTCAATGTCCGGATCTGTTTCAATTTCAAATCTGAATTTATTGCTGAACCGAAGCTGCTCCAATTCAACATATAGCTCAATTAAAGCCAATTCGCTCTTTAAAGAAGCATACGATTTATTGGAATAGTCTAATAAGGTCCGGAGAAGTAAACTGAACTTAGCTAAATAAAGGTTGGCACTATCAACATCATTCTGAAGAATCAGATTTTGAATTGCCACCAATGAATTGGACATGAAGTGGGGATTAATCTGTGATTTCAATGCTGTTAATCGGTACTCAACTAGCTGACGTTCGATTTCTTCACGTGCGTCACGTATCCGATTTCTTCGGCGAACTACAAGTGAAAAAACGAATACCATTGATCCGGTAAATAATAGGACGATAAAGAACCAAAAAATCCAGGTTTCCCAAAATGCAGGTTCAACAATGATCCTTTTCGTTAATAGTGGCTTTCCAGTATTTTTAGAATGAACATCAGAAAATATCTTTAGAACATAATCTCCATGACTAAGATTTTGAAGTCGTAACTCGGCTCCGATTACAGTACCATTCTGACTTTCAGGTCCAGAAAACTCATAATAAAACGACCTATTCTTTTGGAAAAAGTCTAAATCATCAAACTCAAAATACAAGGAATTTTGGTCACTACGCAACCTTAAAGATTTACCCAAAGCAATTGGTCCATTCTTCGTTTTAATCGATTTGATATAAAATCTCCTAACGCCTGCTGCTTCCAGCTTATCAACGGGAATGGATTCAAGTCCTTTACTAGTCCCTAAAAACAATTTATTCCCGTATTCACCAATTGCGGTTAACTCATCGTTCATCAATACCTTCCACTTCTGTTTGATATTCATTTCAGAGCGTTTTGCGTAATATGATGTTTTGTTCGAAACCAACACCACGTATCCTGACTCCAAAAAGATCAGGTCCCTTACAAGCAAGGTTGGTAAATTCGAATAATGAGTAATCTTCTGTTCTTTATTGAGATAATAAAGTCCATTTTCACGTGAACAAAACCAAATATCACCATTTCCGTCCAAAACGGCTTTGTACATATCAATTCCGTAAAGTGATCTCAATGATTTGGGATAACTTACACTTTTCGCTTTCAGGGATATAGGTCCGAGAGCAGACATTGATAAGATATTTCCATCTCGTTGAGAAACGGCTCCCCGTGAACGTCCTTTAGTGAAAAATGCCTCGAATTTACACCGCTCCACATCGTAAAGTCCTGCTACATTCCCTGAAACGATCATAATATGGGAATCGTCATACGGCGTTAATCCATTCACCGTATAAATAAAGTCAAATTGTAGTGTCCGCTTAAACTGAAGTGATTCATCAGAAACATACAGACCTATATTTGTTGCTAAATAAAATTTCTTTTTGAAATGAATGATTTCATTTATAACTACGATATCTGCAGGTAGTATGATTTCGCGTGTTTTACCTTCCCTATTCTGAACAAATAACTTTCCATTCTTGGTTCCAATATAAAGTTCTCTATCAATGGTTTTGAGCATTGAGATTCGTTCATTTTTTCCAATCACGTTGGAATAGATATCTCTATTAATGTTTGAACAATGATAAACTCCATTACCAATAGTTGAAACCCACATTCCATTCTGATCATCAAAGACAATATTAGATACTACCCAATTTTCGAAGTATTGATTAACCAGATTCAGTTTTTCATCAAACTCAAGAAGCCCTTTTCGTGTTCCTAACCAAATATGACCGTTGGGAGAACCATTTGCGCAAACAATTTCATTATCTAAAGTTTTAGTTATCAATCCATTACGGCTACCCAGGAAAACGGAGTTACTCGTGGTAATACATAAATTGTTTTTTGCTAAAAATGCGATACACCTTCCAACCGCATTCAATTTATCACACACGCTCTTACCCCAAATCGGAACTTTCTGTACTCCAGAACTCAACAATTTTGATTGACACCATTCGTAACGAAAAGACACCTGAAACGGATCCGTTTTCGGACTGTGTTTCTTAAAAAGAAAGTACTGTGCTTTCTTTCGTTTCTGAGGTTTTTCATTTTTCAGCGATCTTACTTTATACTCCTTTGACTTGATTGAATATGAATCACTACCTGCAGAAATCCATATCACCTGATTGTCATCGATCATCAAATTAAGAACATACTGACTCTTCGCATTGATATCCTTCCTGACTTCTTCGATCTTCTTTCCAGTTATACGGAATGCATCATTTCCATTTACTCTGTAGAATTCATTTTTGGAATTTGCAAAATACATTACCCCAGATGGAGATTCAGCAACCGCATATACGGCCCTTTTTTTTGCAGGAAGATTGGTACAAACTGAGGTGAATTTTGAACCATTATACTTTGTTATTCCAAACTCAGTAAACATCCAAATAAATCCCTTATTATCCTGATGGAGATTGTAAACCTCGGAAGCTGGCAAGCCTCTTTTTACACCAATATTTTCAAAGATCAAACGCTGAGAATGTCCGGTTGCGCTAAACATCAATAGACAGAAAATAAGTAATCTCAAACTCATCCTTTAATATTTTTCGTTGAGTTGATCAAGCATGTCTTTAGGCAAAATAATATTGACTCTTGTGCCAGAAGCCTGCCCATCTTCAAACAAATCAATAATCTCAATTTTTCCGCCAGTTGTTTGATACAATTGGTTCATGCTTTCAATTCGATTCGCAATCAATTCTGTTCCCTTTGACTTCCTGTCGCTGGTAATCTTTCGTTGAAATTCTCGTCCTACACCATTATCGATTATAGACAAAACCAAATTCTCCACTTCAAAAAAGATTTTTAGCTTAAGTATTGCCGATTCATGATTGTTTAGTGGTAATAACCCATGCCAAATTGCATTTTCTACGAAGGGTTGAGTAACCAATGTTGGGATCATGGTTTCTTCCAAATCCACATCCGGATCTACTTCAACTTCAAATCTGAACTTATTGCTAAAGCGTAGCTGTTCCAATTCAACATATAATTCAATTAACCCTAATTCGCTTTTCAATGTAGCGTATGATTTACTTGAATAATCCAGCAACGACCGAAGTAGTAAACTGAATTTTGCTAAGTAAAGATTTGCACTGTCCACTTCATTCTGAAGAATCAGATTCTGAATTGCTACCAATGAATTGGACATAAAATGTGGATTGATCTGAGATTTCAATGCGGTTAATCTGTATTCGACTAACTGGCGTTCTATTTCTTCGCGAACCAAACGTGATTTATTTCTTCTGCGAACAAACAAAGAGAAAATGAAGAGTGTTAAACCAGTAAACATCAGGAATGATAAGACCCAGAACATTCGGGTTTGCCAAAACGCAGGATGAATTGTAAAGGAAATTTGATGCTTCAAGCGCTTACTATCTCCAAATAGCATTTTCGGGTAAACTTCCAGTTTGTATTCACCGGGCTCAAGGTTTTGTAGATAAAGCTGATCGCCAAAAACAGTTCCTGATAATTTTGTTGGACCAACTAATCGAAATTCAAGAGTATTCGAATGTTTCTGAAAATCAAGCAAATCATAGTTGAAGTAAAGATTGTTCTGGTAATATTTAAGCGCCCTTGATTTCAACAACAACGGGTATCCTTGTTTGCTTTTCACAGATGCGAGATAAAACTTATACTTTCTATTTGCGAATAACTGTTTATTATCAATGATGGTAAGACCTTTCTTAGTGCCGATGTATAACTTGTTCTCATACTCCTTCATAGAAAGTGTCTCTTCATTCAAAATCAATTTCCAAAGCCGCCTATTATTGATGTTTTCTTTTTTGGCAGCAAAAGCACCTTGATTGGTAGAGAGCAGTATCAATCCACTTTTTGTAAAATTGATACTGTAAACAATATTTACTGGTAGGTTGATATAATGAACCAGGATATTCTTCATGTTCAAACAATAAACACCATCTCCTTTTGTTGAGAACCATAAATTCTTGTACCTGTCTACAACAATATTGGATACATTCTTATCATCCAATTCATCAAGACAACTTGGATAACTGCGTTTATAATCCTTAAACAAACAAATTCCTTTAGGAGTTGACGTGTAATATTCTCCTGGATTACGTTCAACAAGAAAACGATTTTTCCCATTGTCAAAAAGACGCTTTAACCCATGCGTTTTCGGATTGTAAAGATCAATAGTCATTGGCGAGATCACCAGTAAGTTGTCTTTGTCAAATTTCCTCATTCCGAAAACGGTAGCTCCGAACGGAAAGTTAGGATCATCGTAAACGAGCTTATCATTTTCTATTCTGCATAAGTAAGATTTCGTAGCAACATAATATTTTCCGTTATAAAAATGTACCTGCAGAATGGGCAACGTAGCGTCAGGAGTTGGAATATTCTTTAATCCTGTTTTCTTTTGAACAAATAGTTTACCCTGAGTAGTACCAATAAAAAGTTTACCATTCGCTTCTTGTATCAGCGATATTTCCTCTGAAAGTTCATTAGTGGAAACAAAGGATTTCTTATTGAGGTTATCACAATGATAAATACCCTTTCCAATGGTGCTTACCCAAATCCCCGACTGATTATCAAAAAGAATATCTGATACGATCTGCGATTCAAAATAGCGGTTCAACAAGTTCAAATTCTGATCCAGCTCTATCAAACCCATCGTGTTCAAACATAGCCAAATATGACCATTAGGGGAAACTCTTGCCTTAATCACTGCTACTTTGGTATCAAACGATTTTAGTTTACCCTTACTATTTCTAAAATAGATTATTTCGTTTTCTACGGTATAATACCCACCACTATTCTTGAAATGCATGATTCGTGAAAAAGCCAATCCCCTCAGGTTATTCAGCTTGGTGGTTTTTCCAGAATTTGTGATTATTCTTCCCGAAATAATTGTTGCATCCTTATCCTCAAAATTCTTAATAACCGCGGCAAAGTTTTTCTTCCGTTTTTTCGGAAGTTCCTTTGGAAGACCTTTTACCTGCAAGTTAGCGTTCGGAATTCGATAACTTTTTTTAAAGGTGGTAAGCCAAAGATCTCCGTTGTCTGTAATGAAAGTCTCATTCACGTTCAATCCATATCTGGCAATTTCTGCTCGTATTTTCTCTGTTCCTTTAATTCTGTATGCTATATCATTATGAATTCTATACACTTCCGCCTTAGCATTTACAATATAAATGTTACCGCTTTCAGATTCCGTAACAGCATAAATTGCACTATTTTTTAAGGAGAGATTTTTACATACTGACACAAAAGATCTTCCATTGTACTTCACAATTCCATACTCAGTAAAAACCCATATATACCCTTTTTTATCTTGATGAAGATTATAGACTTCTGATGCGGGTAAACCATTTCGCACCCCAATATTCTCAAAACTGATCTTCTGAGCATGTGATATAGAACAAATAACCGAACATAAAGCTAGTAAGGCACAACGCAAACGCATATCTAAAGATAATCTTTTCATATCGCAGAAAATGAGCGCGTGCAAAAAAGTTATCCAGCGGTAAAACGATTCAGTAAAGAATAACTGACCTTTGTATTGTTCCTAAAAGGAAATACGAATCACCACCTGATTCAGTGTTTTAAACTGAGAACTTTAGTATAGATATAAATACCTGTACTACCTAAATCGAATTTTGACCCTCTAACCACCGGTCAAAAACTTTAGTTAAAAGGCGAAAGTTCGGAGTTACGGGCTTTCGTTTTTCATTTCTACCAATAAAGGCTATCTTTGTACCCGCATTTACCAACACAAAGGTCAGTTTCAGTCATATGCAGCAATTTAAAAAAGTAGCGTTTTATACACTTGGATGTAAACTCAATTTTTCTGAGACTTCTACAATTACGCGCCTATTTGAAGATGCAGGATTCGCCAAAGTGGATTTTGAAGAAACACCCGATGTTCTGGTAATTAACACCTGTTCCGTTACTGAAAATGCTGATAAAAAATGTAAGCAACTGGTTCGACGTGCGCTGAAGATCAATCCTGAAGTTTACGTTGCCATTATTGGTTGCTACGCACAATTGAAACCGGAAGAAATTGCTTCTATTCCAGGAGTTTCCTTAGTACTTGGTGCAAACGAAAAATTCAATATCGTTGAGCATCTGGAAGAAAAAGCACGCTTAGACGAAAACGAAAAAGCGAAAGTTAGCTTTGAGAGCATTAAGCAAACAACTACGTTTGTTCCGGCACATTCCATCGGAGACAGAACACGTTCTTTCCTTAAAATTCAGGATGGTTGTGACTATTTCTGCACGTTCTGTACCATTCCGTTAGCAAGAGGAAAAAGTAGAAATGCTACAATTGCCGAAACCGTTATTGAAGCTAAAAAAATTGCAAATTCTGAAGTGAAAGAAATTGTACTTACAGGTGTAAACATTGGTGATTTTGGACAAGGAGATGATGAGAATTTCTTTAAATTGGTTAAGGAACTGGATAAAATATCGGGTATTGACAGATTTAGAATATCGTCTATCGAACCGAATTTATTGAGCAACGAAATCATTGATTTCACGCTTTCAGACGCCAAATTATTTGTACCTCATTTTCATATTCCGCTTCAGTCAGGAAGTAACCGTTTGTTAAAAGCCATGCGAAGAAAATACCTTCGTGAATTGTATGCCGACAGAGTCAATCATATCAAAAGCCTGAGACCCGATTGTTCTATTGGTGTTGATGTTATTGTTGGTTTTCCGGGTGAAACAGATGAGGAATTCATGGAAACCGTTGATTTTTTAAAAGATTTAGACGTTTCCTACTTACACGTATTCACTTACTCTGAAAGGGCCAATACAACGGCTGTGAAGCTAGGAAATCCTGTTCCTCAAGCAACTCGCGCAGTACGAAGCAAACAACTTCATATTCTATCTGAGAAGAAAAAAAGAGCTTTCTACGAAAGTCAAATTGGAACTAAAAGAACAGTGCTTTTTGAAGCTGAGGAAAACGAAGGATATGTTTACGGATTTACAGAAAATTACGTGAAGGTGAAAGCCAAGCATACGCCAGAATTGGTAAATGCATTGAAATCTGTTCAATTAACGGAAATTGATCGAGACGGAATTGTTAAGGTAGAATTTCTGAACTAACGAAGTAAACTCACGTGCCCCACTAAATGGTGCTGCTCTTCGCTCCAAAGGCTTTTGTAAGATATTTTCCAAACGTAAACGCCATCCGGACAAGGTAAACCTTTGTACGCACCGTCCCATGATTTTGATTGCAAGTCACCTGTATAAATCAATTCTCCCCAGCGATTAAATATCTCCATTTTAAATTCCCGAATATTCGATGCAACTGCAAAGAAATCGGCATTTATACTATTTCCATCCGGAGTGAAGGCGTTTGGAACATAAATCACCGGATCGTAAATTATCCGCACATCATCAGAAGCAGAACAACCGTTTTCATCGGTATAAGTAACGGTGTAGGTGAAATTTTGGTCTGGACTTGCCAGCGGATTATCGCAAACTACACAACTTAAAAATTCAGCTGGTGACCAAACAAAAGGTCCTGGTGTACTTGAAGTTGCGCTCAATTGTACCTCATCTCCCAAAAACGCATAAACGTCAGCATTTGTTTGAATAAAAGGCTGTGGAAATAAATTCAATCGAACGGAATCAATTGCAGTACAACCGTATGCATCAGTTCCTTGAACGTGATAGGTTCTTGGAACAATAGATGATGTTGTGACTTCCGAATACGTAGGAGTAATCGGCGTTACACTTGGAGACCACAAATATGAAAGTGCACCAGTTGCATAAAATTCGACCGGTTCACCAGGACATACAATAGTGTCGTTACCAGCTGTAATAGAAAGTTCTATCAAATCAATGAACATCGAATCAGTCAAAGTTCCACAAGCATTCGTGAAATCACAATAATAGTACTGTTCTGATCCAGTTGAAATGGTAACAGTGGGAGAAGTGGTGGAAGAAATGTTGGTTCCCGGACTCCACAAATACGTTTCACCACCGCTTACGGTAATCGTTCCACTTGTGCCATTGCAATACTTGAGCGTATCTGGCATATTTGGAACCGGTGGGTTAAAGAAAACGGAAATATTCACCACTTCGGAAAGTGGACATCCGTCAACCGTTTCACCAGAAACAGTATACTGAATTGAATTCGTTGGTGTTGAAATTGGTGTTGCACTTGTAGGGTCATCCAGATAAGTTGCAGGCGACCATAGAATATTAACGATCCCGTTTACAAATAAAGGAACATTGTTCCCCAAACAGACAGAAGTATCATTACTGGCGACCACAGAACCACCAGATACCAACACCTGAACCTGAACCGTATCAACACCACAGCTATCAGAAACAATACACGAAAAAAGTGTATTGGTACTTACCGTTGCAATGGGATTTGAAATGTTTGGGTTATTCAGAAACTGAGCTGGGCTCCACACATATGTAGCACCACCGTAAGCCTCCATCTGCGCTGGCTCACCGCTACAAACCTGAACTTGCGGATCGACTACACCCCCTTGGAAATCTCCAATATTCACAATAAATGTAATTGAATCAGGAGCAAAACATTCGTTTGTATCGGTTACAACAAGTGTTACTTCATACTGTCCCGGTCCGGTATAAGTGTGTGAAGGATTTACCAAATTCGACTCGGTTCCGTCGCCAAAATCCCAGTGAAAAGCATTTCCATTAGCGCTGTTATTGTTGAAAATAACGGGGTCAGGCAAACAAACCAAAGGATCGGGCGTTGCCACAACCGCTTCTGTAGTACTCAACTCAAACTTAAACACCGCAAGGTTGCAATTCCAGCTCGGATTTGTTGGAGACCAAACACCCGGAGTAGTGCTGAATCCATTATCAACACTTCCACAAGCACCACAAACTGCGTGATAAATGTTTCCGTTTTTATCAAATCGACTTGTACCTCCATCTACGTGATTGTAGGACGATGATGTACCTCCAATGAAAGTAGCATACTTCAGAAAAACAGCATCTGCATCTAAAACAGCCAGCCAGAAATTATTCCCATTGGTTACACTTTGAAATGCATCTGAAGTAACCGGAAAACCTGAACTGGTACTAAAATTTGCTTGCGGTGGACCAGCATCAACATTAATGAATCCACCCCAACCTGCTAAATAAATATCGTTACAATTGGAAACCAAAAACGCTGTTGGGGATAACTCTGTATGACCTGTCCCCGCTCCAATTACTGTCGTCCAAACCAATGATGTCAAATTCTGAGTAAACTTAGCCACGAACTGTCCTGAATTCGGATTTCCGTAACAACCAGATGAAACAGGAATAGTACCTTCCGTTTGACCGTAAATGTATACTTGGTCGGTGAGGTCAAGCTGAACAAAATAACTTTGATCAAATTCTGTGGTACCGAAGAATGTTCCTGTCATTACAGCACTTGTAAGCCCATTCAGCTTTGCCACATACCCATCAGCCGTTCCACCATTATTTGTGAGATTTAATCCACCCTGAAAGCCCATTGTGGTTGAGTTAGAACCACCCGTAACAAGAACATTCCCGTTACTTGACGTTTGAAGACCATTCCCTGAATCGAGTCCGGATCCGCCCAAATACGTACTCCAAAACATGGTTGTTAACGCCGAGTTCATTTTGAAAATCACAGCATCCTGCCCACCGTTCAGGAAATTCTGAGAAGCATTTACGGTAGGGAAATCAGATGATAATGTAGAACTTGCCACATAAATGGTGTTGTTTTTCCAGATGATCTCTCCGCGGAACGGATCACCGTAATTGGCGTAAAGTGCTCCTGTATTGATTCCATCCGTATTACTTCCTCCAACAAATGTCGAACCCACTAATGCAGACCCTGCTTGATTAAAATGTACAACATACATGTCGGTTCCTTGCGGAAAACCCAATTCATTTGTAGCAATAGATGGTCCACCTGCAAAAGAATTATCGAAGCAGCCTGATGTCATCGGAAAATCAGCTGAACTGGTTACTCCAATTGCATACAAGTGATCTTGATCATCAGTCACCAAACTATGTACTGATTCATTTCCGGTTCCACCCAAATAAGTAGAATACATCAATTGTGTTCCAATAGCATTGAACTTTGTAAGTGTCACATCAAAGCCCCCCAAATTGTAAGTTCCACCAGTATTAGGATCAGTATAAGAATATTGCGTTCCAGCATTAAAACTTACATCAAACGCTCCAGCCGTTGTTGGATAATTCCCATTTGAACTGGCATTTAAGCGCACGAAACCGATACCTCCACCATATAAATTACCCTGTGAATCTCCTGTAGCAGTCATTCCCCAATTATCCATTGTAGAGCCGCTGAAGGTAGAAAACACAATGTCTGGATCGATCACCAAAACCTCTGCACTATCGTAGCCATCTGGAAAAGAGAATCCTAATTTATTTCCTTCTAACTTAAAGTTGACCTTTACCAGTGTTTTTCTACCGTTTATTATATTCCATGCAACAGGTTGCTTTTCAATAATAACTCCAAATTGATTTGTTAAATGTAAATCCCCATTAACCAATTCGATTTTATCAAAGCCTTCCAATTTTGACGTGATCGTTGCCGGATTTGATCCTGGATTAACAATGAACGAGTATTTCAGACTATTAGAAGTCCCTTCTACCTGAAAGTCAATTCCCTGGTAATAATTATTCAAAACAACACTCTGAACATCATGAATTTCAGATTTCCAGAATTGAGAATCACTTCCGTAATAGTAATTGGAGTATTGAACACTTTTCTTCCCTTCGGTCAACTCACCTTTCCATGTAGTGTTCTCAAAATGAGAGAACATTACCTGGCATTTTTGTTTCTCATCAAGGTGTTTTTCACCATCATGACCATGAGAAATGTTGTCCATTAAATATGTAAATCCATTTTTATCAAGAAAGATATTTCCCTGACTCATATCCACTTTGTAAAGGATTTCTTTATTCCATTGTCCACGATTGGGATGTAACCACACCTGAGCACTTAAGCCATAACAGCAAAGCACTGATAACATGATAGTTATTGTGTGGCGAATGTTCATCAATCTAAATTACGAAATTTGACTATCTCTATAAACTTTTACCTAAAGCTTTATCGAAAAGCAGTGTTTATATTAATAAAACTTAAAACTGACGAAAAAGTTGCTCGTAGCAAGTCAAACTTGACCATTTCTTTTCACCTGAATCGATTTAGAATACGTAATTTTGCAACTCAGTTAGTGAAGCTATGAGTGATGCCATAAAACATGAGTGCGGAATAGCACTAGTTAGATTAAAAAAACCACTTCAGTTCTATCTCGACAAGTATGGAACTGCATTCTATGGTATAAACAAGCTTCATCTCCTTATGGAGAAGCAGCAAAACCGAGGTCAGGATGGTGCCGGAGTAGCAAATATCAAGTTAGATATGCAGCCTGGTGAGCGTTATATCTCAAGATACAGAAGTATTGATTCTAAGCCAATTCAAGACATTTTCAATCATATCACAGAACGTTTCAAGCAAATTGGCGAAGAAAGTCCGGAAAAACTGAAAGATGTTAATTATCTGAAGAAACATGCTGGTTTTACTGGTGAATTGTTCTTAGGTCACTTACGATACGGAACTTTCGGAAGAAATTCAATTGAAAGCTGTCACCCGTTCTTGCGCCAAAATAACTGGATTACAAGAAACCTTGTTGTAGCAGGAAACTTTAACCTGACAAACGTTGACGAACTTTTTGATGTTTTACTCGAAATTGGTCAGCACCCAAAAGAAAAATCTGACACCGTTACAGTTCTCGAAAAAATTGGTCACTTCTTAGACGTTGAAAACGACGATATGATTGCCAATTTCAACAAACTGGGTTACTCAACACAAGATATTTACAAAAGAATTTCTGATAATCTAGACATCGAGCGCATTCTGAAACGTGCTTCTGAAGTTTGGGACGGTGGTTACGCAATGGCTGGTTTATTTGGACATGGTGATGCCTTCGTTCTTCGCGATCCAAACGGAATTCGTCCGGCGTACTGGTACGAAGATGAAGAAGTTTGTGTAGTTGCATCAGAACGACCGGTTATTCAAACAGCATTTAACTTAAAGGCTGAATTGGTTCAGGAGTTAACTCCGGGTCACGCACTCATCATTAAGAAGAATGGTAAAGTTTCTGAAGTAGAGATCAATGCTCCGCGAGAAGCGAAAAAATGTTCTTTCGAGCGCATTTACTTCTCAAGAGGAAACGATAAAGACATTTATAAAGAGCGCAAAAATCTTGGGCGATATGTTGTGCCAAGTGTTCTAAAGAAAATCAATCACGACGTAGATAATTCTGTTTTCTCATTCATTCCAAACACGGCTGAAAGTTCTTTCTATGGGATGATCAAAGGTTTGGAAGACTACATGAACGACAAAAAGTTGGAAGCCTTGATGGCGATTGACGGTAAACCAACTGAAGAACAACTGCGTGATATTTTGTACAAACGTGCAAGAACCGAAAAAATCGCTATTAAAGATGCCAAAGCGAGAACCTTCATTACACAAGATGACGCTCGTGACGACATGGTTGCTCAGGTTTACGATATTGCTTACGGAACTGTAAATGCTGGCGAAGACAACCTGGTGGTTATCGACGATAGTATTGTTCGCGGTACCACATTGAAGCAAAGTATTCTTCGAATTCTGGATCGACTTTCACCGAAACGTATTGTTATTGTTTCCTCCGCTCCTCAAATTCGTTATCCGGATTGTTACGGAATTGATATGGCAATTATGGGTGATTTCATTGCGTTTACCGCTGCAATTGCATTATTGAAAGAAAGCGGAAGAGAATCCTTGATTAATGATGTTTACAAACGTGCAAAAGCTCAGGAAGGTCTTCCGAAAGAGCGGATCATCAATGTGGTGAAAGAAATTTATGCTCCTTTTACCGACGAACAAATTTCTGATAAAATTGCTGAAATGCTAACTCCGGAAGGAATCAATGCAGAAGTTCATATCGTTTACCAAAGCGTCGAAAATCTTCATAAAGCTTGTCCTGATAACCTAGGAGACTGGTATTTTACAGGAGATTATCCAACACCAGGAGGAAATAAGGTGGTTAACCGTGCTTTTATTAACTTTATAGAAGGAAGAAACGAGAGAGCCTACTAAGGTTCAACCGTTTAAAAGTTCAAAAGGTTCAATTGAACAGTTGATCTTTTTGAACTCTTTGATTTTTTGAACCAATCGAAATCTGATGAGACAACGGAAACCTGCAGTTCTATTTGTATATGTGCTTGGTCTTTATGTCCTCTTTCAATTCTCGTGGTGGGGTTTTCATATCATTGAACTCACAAAATCAGTAAAAAGTACAGAACCGGTTATTGGAAAACGTATCATGATGATTGTGAGTGAAGGTTTGGTTTTCATTACCTTACTGATCATCGGTTTACTTTACATCGTTCGTTCAATCAAGAAAGACTTCAAACTGGCCATTCAGCAGAACAATTTCATGTTATCCGTAACTCATGAATTGAAAACACCTTTAGCTGCGAACAAACTCTATCTTCAAACCTTACTTAAACATAACCTGAGTGAAGAAAAAACGCAGGAATTGATTGGGAAATCCTTAAATGAAAATGGTCGCCTTGAAGCATTGGTAAATCAAATACTAACTGCTTCACAGCTCGATCAGGGAGCTCTAACACCATCCAAAACAACAATCAAACTGGAAAGTGAGTTAGCCAGATTGATTAGCATTCAGGAAGAACGACATGATTGTAAATTCACTTTAGAAAGTACCTTCGACGGCAATATTACAACCGATGTATTTATGCTCAGCACCATTTTGAGTAACCTAATGGAAAACGGCATTAAGTATGGAAATACAGAAAAGGGAATTCTTATTCAGTTAAGTAAAGCCGAAAATCGGGTACTGATAACTGTTCAGGATTTTGGTAAAGGAATAGATCCTACTGACGAACCTTTGCTTTTCAGAAAGTTTACGCGTTTAGAGAATGAAGAAACACGAAGTACAAAGGGAACTGGTCTTGGTTTATATATTGCTTATGAAATGAGTAAAAAACTTGGCGGTCAATTATCTTACAAAGCACAGCGAAATGCCGGAGCTTGTTTTCAATTAGTATTACCTTATGAATAATCAGAAATTTGGTCTAATTATTTTGGACGGATGGGGAATTGGTGATCACACCAGCTCAGATGCTATTTTCAACGCAAATACACCCGTAATGGATGGATTGTTGGCCAATTATACCAATTCCACTTTGATCACTTGTGGCGAAGACGTTGGCTTACCTGAAGGGCAAATGGGAAACTCTGAAGTTGGTCATATGAACATCGGGGCTGGACGCATTGTTTATCAGGAATTAACCCGAATCAATAAAAGCATTAGAGAAGGTGAATTCTTTCAAAACACCGTGTTGCTAGATGCAATAAACAAAGCAAAAACCAGCGGAAAAAAATTACATTTATTCGGATTGGTTTCAGAAGGTGGAGTTCACAGTTCACAGGCTCATTTACATGCTATTTTGGAATTGGCAAAGCAGAATGAACTTTCAGAAGTGTATGTTCATGCATTTACAGATGGTAGAGATTGTGACCCTAAAAGCGGATTGGAATTTATCCAAAATTTGGAACATAAAATTGCAGAAACAACTGGTCATTTAGCAACGATCATTGGTCGATATTATGCGATGGACAGAGATACACGCTGGGAACGCGTTCAGGAAGCTTATCACTTAATGGTGAATGGGGTTGGAACACCTTTTACTTCTGCCAGAGAAGCCATTGAAGAAAGTTACAAGAATGAAATCACAGACGAATTCATCAAACCATTGGTAAATGCAAACTGCAATGGTAAGATTGAAACGGGAGATACGTTAATCTGCTTCAATTTTAGAACCGATCGTCCAAGAGAGATTGTAGAAACACTAACTCAAAAGGCATTCCCGGAATACAACATGGTACCGTTGAATGTGAATTTGGTGACCATGACAAGTTACGATTCACGCTTCAAAAAGGTGAAAGTAATGTTCGAGAAAGACAATTTGAATTATACATTAGGCGAAGTAATCAGCAAAATGGACAGAACTCAAATTCGAATTGCTGAAACAGAGAAATATCCTCACGTTACTTTTTTCTTTAGCGGTGGACGCGAAACGGAATTCAAAGGTGAATCACGCTTATTGGTAAAATCGCCAAAAGTAGCAACATACGATTTACAACCAGAAATGAGTGCAATTGAGGTAAAAGATCAGATTCTTGAAGCCATGCAAAAAAAGAAACCTGACTTTTTCTGTCTGAATTTCGCAAACCCTGATATGGTTGGTCACACCGGTGTGTACAGTGCCATTGTAAAGGCAGTTGAAACCGTTGACAGTTGTTTAGGTGAAATTGTAGCGCAAGCACAAAAACTGAATTACGAATTACTGATCATTGCGGATCACGGAAACGCAGATCTGGCGGTTAATCAGGATGGAACTCCGAACACAGCTCACACTTTAAATCCCGTTCCGGTAGTTCTGATGACTTCCGATAAAGAAGTGAAACTACATGCCGGAATTTTAGCTGATGTTGCTCCTACTATTCTTTCAAGAATGGGAATTGCTGCACCACTTGAAATGACAGGAAAATCATTGGCATTTTATCAATAGTTTTTGTTCCAGAAATACAGATTTAAATCAAATAAAAAAGGGTAGTTTCATTTGAAACTACCCTTTTTTATTCTAAGAGATTCTATCTAAACAATTGAACAAATCCGTGACCAACTAATTCGTCACCGAGCATTCCAGTTACTGTATAAGTATAGAAATAAACACCTTCATTAGCACCTTCTCCGTCCCAGAACGCTGTTGCATCTGTTCCTTCGTACATAGTGATTCCCCAACGGTCAACGATCTTAATTTCAACTTTTACAGCGTAAGTTGTTTTCAATTCAAATACATCATTTGAGCCGTCACCATTCGGAGTAAATACGTTTGGTACTTCAACTGTTGGATCAGGGAAAACACATGAACCGTCGTCAACTGTAGCCATTGGATTGTAGTTCAAAGCTTCAGGACTCGTACAACCACAAACTGCAATCGTTATTGCCTGGTAAGCTGTATCGGCACATGGACCTCTACTTGAAATCAATCGAATAACTCCATTATCTGGGTAAACCTGATTGATTGGGTTATTAAGATTTGTAGTATTCAATGTATTACCATTTCCAAAATCCCATGCGTAATTCACAGAGTTCTGGCTAGTGTTCGTAATTACAACCGACAAAGGAGTACAACCCGTTGTAGGTGTTGTTGTGAATGATGCAACCGGAGGTAACTCCACATCAACAAAGATTGAATCCATTACAGAACAAACGTTGTCTTGAATGGTAAAGATATACCAACCCGAAGGTAAGTCCTGAAGAACAGAAGCATCAATCTGATAAGAACCACCTTGTCCAGGTCCTTCCCAGTGATACAATGGCTGACCTGTCATTCCAGTACCAAGCCCCCAAACGATTCCTGTATTCTGGCAAGAAGCAGTTGGAGTGGCGTTCATTGTATCGATTGCCAATGTTTGATTCACTGTAACTGTAACAGTATCAGCTCCTGTATTTCCACAGGCATCAACAGCGAAAACATAATAGTCATAAGTTCCGTTCGCCATTCCTGGAACATAAGCAGAAGTTCCGGTTTGTCCGGCATACGACCATGTTATCGTATATGGTGCAAATCCACCACTTGCGGTTGCAGTTACCAAAATAGAGTCATTCGGACAATACACCGTAGGATTCGATTCATTAATCGGTAAATCCGGACCATCAATGATCCAAAGTGTACCTGTAGAAATAATCGTATCACCACATTCGGTAACCGTTGTTGCCGTTAATGTAACAAACTCAGGAGTTTCATCGATACCGTCTAAAATCGGACTCAACGTAAGTACAATTGAATCTTCACCAGGCAAGAAAACTACTGGATTCGGCAAGTTGTTGTAATCTGCTCCCATTGTTGCGTCACCAGAAATTCCATAAGAAACCTCTAAAGTGTCATCAATTTGAGTAAGTGGACGTGTAAAGTAGAATGTTGCATCTGTACAACCTTCGATAACCGTTGTATCGCCACCAACTGTTGCAACCGAGATATCAACCGCTTCAGAAGAGAATGAATCAGCTTCCAAGAATACACCAGAGTCATAACTCTGGTCACCAACATTACAAATCGCTAATTTGATGTGATAAGTTTGACCACATTGAACCTGAGATACAGCCGTAAATATTACAGTCGTACCATCGTATTGAATAGCACTTCCGTAACCAGCTCCACCAAGATTATCTACATAATATTGCGTGTTTGAGGCATCACCCACGTTGTTAATTGTTACAGGTGTTGAAGTTCCTGGGATCAAAGCAATATTCACTGATCCATTTGAGTAAGGTCCTGAAATTCCAGGTCCAGACAAAAAGAATCCAAATGCATCATTAAATGATGATGGTGAAAACTCAGGATACTCATCAGATCCGAAAACATAACGGAAACTTACTGTATCTCCAGATGGAACAAAGTCAAATTCTAAGATTGCTCCGTTTGTTACCGAACCGTTTGCAATTGCATTCAAATCCGCATCAGAAGTAACCATTGGCGTTGCAGGAGTGTTATTTGTAAAACTTCCTGAACTATTCGGACCAATTGCGGCAGTACCATTTCCTGTAGTCAACAATACACCGCGTGCTAAAGGAAATGTAGTTGCAGAAGCATCAAAATAAGTAACATTGCCTTGAATGTTCTGGGCATTTACCGCACTTGTGTTGTAAGTAATGTTAGATGCTACAACACCATTCCCCATCAATACGGTTTGCACCAAATTGGCAGGCGATTGTGTATTCGTTACGATAATTTGAGCATTGGAAAGCGACGCCAGCGACAATCCAACAATCGTAGTAATTAGTTTTCTAAGTGTATTTTTCTTGATCATAAAAACAAGTTATCTTACGTCAGACTGTAAATATATAGTAAACGTTGCATGACCAAATAATAAACTTCGTTTTTTTTACTTTTTGTTGATATTTCAACAAATTCACCTTTCCAGAACCACAAAAAAAATGGCACTTTTGTAAAAAAGGAAATCGTGGAAAAAACGCAGCAATATTTAAAAGATAACAAGGAAAGACAATTGAACGAGTTGATTGATTTACTGAAGATCCCAACAATTTCAGCAGATAGTCAATACAAAAATGATGTTCTAAAAGGTTCTGAAAAAGTAGCCGAGTTTTTAACCAAGGCCGGACTTGACAAAGTGGAAGTTTGTCCTACTGCCGGGCATCCTATTGTTTACGGAGAAAAAATCATTGATTCTTCGCTACCAACAGTATTGGTTTATGGGCATTATGATGTTCAGCCGGCAGATCCGATCGAATTATGGACTTCTCCTCCATTCGAACCAGTAATTAAGAACACGGAACTACATCCTGAAGGGGCAATTTTTGCTCGTGGTGCTTGTGATGATAAAGGTCAGATGTTCATGCATGTTAAAGCGGTAGAGGCAATGATTGCGTCAAATGAATTGCCATGCAACGTGAAATTCATGATCGAAGGTGAAGAAGAAGTTGGGTCTGAACATTTAGGCGTTTTCATTACAGAACATAAAGACAAATTGAAAGCTGATATCATTTTAGTTTCAGATACAGGAATGTTAGCAAACGATGTTCCCTCTATTACCACAGGATTACGTGGTTTGAGCTATGTGGAAGTAGAAGTAACTGGACCGAACAGAGATTTGCATTCAGGACTTTACGGTGGCTGCGTTGCGAATCCAATCAACATTCTGACTAAAATGATTGCTTCATTGCACGATGAGAACAATCATATTACTATTCCCGGATTCTATGCTGATGTTATCGAACTTTCGATGGAAGAACGTGCTGAAATGGCAAAAGCACCATATTCTGAAGAAAAATACCTGAAAGCATTGGATATTGAAAGTGTTTATGGTGAAGCTGGTTATTCAACGCCGGAAAGAGGTTCTATTCGTCCAACATTGGATGTAAATGGAATTTGGGGTGGATATACAGGTGAAGGAGCAAAAACAGTCATTGCATCAAAAGCCTTTGCTAAAATCTCCATGCGCTTAGTTCCAAATCAAGATCCGGAAACGATTACCCAATTATTCGCGAAACATTTCGAATCAATCGCACCTCAAGGTGTTAAAGTTTTGGTAAATCCGCATCACGGAGGTGAACCGGTTGTAACACCAATTGATTCCATCGCATACAAAAGCGCGGCTAAGGCTTACGAAAAAACTTTTGGCAAAACTCCAATACCAGTGCGCAGTGGAGGTAGTATTCCTATCATTGCATTGTTCGAAAAAGTACTCGGATTGAAGACGGTGATGATGGGATTTGGACTTGATTCAGATGCCATTCATTCGCCAAATGAGCATTACGGATTATTTAATTACTACAAAGGAATTGAAACCATTCCATACTTCTTCCATTATTTCTCTGAAGCTAATAAGTAAAGAGACATGAAAGCGAAAGTTTATTTTCTGAGTACGCTTGTTCTTGTTGGAATAATGGCGAGCTCATGCGAATTTGATGAACCGGATTTTACCGATTTTTCAAATTTCAAAATGCAAGAGTTGAATGGGAGAAGTTTAGATTTCTCATTCGATATGACGGTTGAAAATCCAAATGCTCTTGGATTCAAAATCAAATCCGGAAAGTTGAATTTAACCGGAAATGGTAAAGATGTTGGAGTTATTCGATTGAATGAAAAACTAAAAATCAAGCGAAAGTCAGAGAATAAATATACTGTTCCTTTAACGTTGGATCTTTCTACCGGCGGATTATTCAACATTATCCAATTGGCCATGTCGAAAGAAGTAGAAGTAAAGCTAGATGGAACTGTTCGCGGAAAAGTACTTGGAGTTGGGAAAGATGTTCCAATACATGAAACGAGAAAAATTGATGGCAGCATGTTTAAACTGCCGGAGTAAAAGAAGATAAGGCTGTTACAATAGAGTAACAGCCTTTTTAGCGGTTTATAATCTTCAGATTCCTACTATATTATTCAATTCAATGGAGAGAACCTCATCCCGTAACACAAGCTTCTCAATTTCATGACCACTTATCTCAGCACTAAAAAGCCCATCCATTAACTTTTTGAATTTGGTATTCAGGAATTCATTGTTAGGGGAACAAACGATAACAACCGAATAAACTTTTCCTGGATCATGACTAATTAATTTTGCCAATTGAGGAGTTATCTTTTTCATACTGGACGTTATTAAAAAGAGGTCTAACCATTAAATTACTACAAATTAATAGCTTTATCACAATTGATTAAACCATAACCATAGGTTTCATTGGGTGTTCCAATTCCAAGGCTTGTTGCGGTGGCTTCTATATCTGCCTTAATCTGAAGCGGTGTAATACCTCCTCTCTTTTGGATCATAAGTGCACAAAGTCCAGCAACATGAGGACAGGCCATACTTGTTCCTGAAAGTGTTGCATAACCGTTGTTCAAATAGGTTGAATAGATCGCAACTCCAGGAGCAACAACTCCAACCTGATTCCAAATTGGGACACCAGCTCTACCACCTCTTGAAGAAGAGGCTGCAATCACTGACTGATTATCAACTGATCCAACTGCAATTGGTTTTGTGACAGCATCCCCTTCTCTCCATGAATTTGCTGGAGCATTAACATATGGGAAACCAGTACCTTTATTATACGAATTACCAGATGCACAAACTACAACAGTTCCGTTGGATTGACAAGCTTTTACCGCAACAGCATATGCTTCGCTTGGATCATTTTCTCCACCCAAACTCATACTGACAACGTTGATTTCATTTTCCACACTCCAAGCCATTCCAGCAATAATATCTGAAGTATTTCCTTTCCCTGCGGCGTTCATTACCTTCACAGCATACAATGAGACATCTGAAGCAACACCACGCACATTTTCAGGTTTAACTCCCAATCCAGCCGCAATTCCTGCACAATGCGTACCATGACCGTTATCATCATTATAACCGTCTGAACCAGCCACAAAAGATACCCCTCCTTTAATCGATAGATCTGGATGTTTAGCAATTCCCGTATCAATAATTGCCAGTTTGACACCTTTTCCTGCATAGCCTTTTTTCCATGCTTCAGGAGCTTTGATCAGTTTCATATTCCAAGAATCTTCTCCAGCAAGAACCAACTTTGGTTTCGCGTTGGATAATTCGCCCAATATATGCATCACTGAATCTTCTTCTACAAAGTCAATTTGTGCATTTTGTCTCAACTTTTGAGCTTCACTTTCACTCAATAAAGTAGAAGTAATCCCTAGTTTTGAGAAATGATATCCACCATCCGCAAGCAATTTAGTTTTCAAATTGAACTCAACAATTTTCTTGCTTTCTCCCAATATGGAAGTCATTTTTTCTTTGCTTACATTTTGTTCCTTGTAAGTAATCAAGTATCTCTTTTTCATAATTCTTGTTTTAATTGTTTAATTAAGCCCATTTAATGGTGTACAATTCTGCCACATTAACGGGTCTGGTTTCCTTGTCCCCTGTTTCTTTTGTTTCTGCTTTCGTGTTGGATTTAATTCCTTCTGCAGGTGCTCCCTGCGCAGCTGAAACGATTGAGATCGGAGCGAACTTTAACTCATGCACGTGTGTTTTGAAACAATCTAGTTCAATTGTTCCAACAAAATCACCAACAATGGTTTCATTTCCCATCATTTTACGATCACTTGCATTCTGATCCAACTTTTTTCCGTTATCCCATGCTCTGCTGAAATAACCTGAAACATTAGGTAATAACGGATTGTTTGAGCCATCTTTTCCGAACCTTCCATTTAAAACAGAGTTCAAACGTGTATAATCGTTTTTCAGATCAACGCTCAGGTTATTACAAATAGACAATTCTTCGGCAGGAGCAACTTGTGTGGAAATGTAACTTTTACGTTCTCCAATAATCCCATTTATGATGCAAGGAAGATTTTCCAGGGCAATTGTCCCCACATTTCCGAATACTTTCGATAATGTGATCGAAGCTGACTTTGTAGAACTGGAAATTCCCAGGATCAGTTGAGTTGGAGCGTCATCCACTTCCAATTGTAAATTGATAATTGCATCTCCACCATTTGAACTAGTCATCTCTTCCGTAACGGTTGTAATTCCGTCGGAAAGACTCACTGCAACTTTACATCCTTTTGACAGGAGAAGCTGAATTTCAATTGAAACCATTTTCCCAGCTACTTGATCTTCCCATCTCGGGAATTCATGAAGCGCCTGAGTTAACGACATCGGATTACCGTCAGCATTTACAATGATCCTACATTTATCTCCTGATGGCTGAATGCTCCCACTCGAACCAACGTTAGTGTAAACCCAGCCATCTGGATGGCCAGATGAAAGTGAATTGGGTAACGTATTAAAATTGCTGAAGTATTTGAAATTATAGTTGTAAACCAAATTTTTTTGTTGCAGCGCGTATAAGTATTCCTGAATACTGACGTTAAGAAAAGTATCGTTTTTCATTATCCTATAATTTTCAGATTAAATTATCGACCACTTTTGGTCCTCATAAACACAAGCAATTGTTTGATTTAGTGTGAGATCAAGATCTATGGAATTGCTTGGTTTGCCAGAAATCATCATGCTGGTTTGAATGTTTTGTTGAAACCATATACGAACAATAGCTTTCGGAGCAAGTTGAATATCTCCTCTTAACTCTTTTGTTCGCGCAACATAAATCGGAGAACTTGCTACTGTTCCGTCAATTCCTGTAGAAAATTGATTTACACCACTGTGTATAAAGCCATATTCATTGTTAATGGTGAGTTTGTTTGTTGTTCCGCCAGACCGCTGTACTTCCAAAAGTCCAATTTCGTCAAGTAAACAAACCATTCCCAAGTCACAATCCTGAATATTGGTTATTGTTTTTATCGTGTTTTCCGGAATAAACGTGTTCGTACCAAAAAGTTGAAATTTCAAATCCCATGAAAAGTAGTTACTAGTCAAATAATCTGAATAACACTGCCAAACCACGTTGTACTCATCATTGAGATTTTTGGCAAAGCACAAATAGTATTCACCCTTTTTCAATGCTTCCAAGTCGGCACTTGAAATTTGAATGTTCACTTCTCTTGAACTGCTTTGTAGATCAAAACCACTTGTATTTCGAAGACTTGCCATACGTTTTGTGTTTATTTGGTAAGTGATTCGGGACATCGGAGTGTCAATGTCCCGAACACATTGGCTAAAAACGGCACACTATTTTATAGCTTACCCGGTAATAGTCCATTTACCATTTGTGTAGTTAACTGCAGCAGTATTTTTGCCTGTAAGATCGATTTCAATGGCATTTGATCTTGAAGTACTGAACATTGTTGATGTTTCAATACCTTGTTCAAACCAAATCATAACAGATTCCTTAGGAGTTAAATCTGTTGCACCGATTACAACCTGATTTTTACTTACGTAAATAGGAAGACTCGATTTTTTACCATCGATTCCAGTTACCAATTGGTTAACTCCAGAATGAATTGGACCATATTCGTTATCGAAGTGTAATGCTGTTGCTGAACCACCATCAATTGCTGGACTCAATACTCCATTCTCACTAAGTGTACAAGTTTGACCAAGACCACATTGTTGGTTTTTCGTACTCGCTTTTACAGTAACACCTCCTTCGAAGTTATTTGTCCCGAACAGTTCGTACATTGGAGTCCATTGAAACGAGTTCAACTGAAGGTACGCCGTAGAAGACTGCCATACAACATTGTAAGCGTCACCTACCTTTTTTGCAAAACACAATGCGTATTTCCCATCTTTTAAGGTATTGAAATCGGCTTCTGAAATTTCGATGTCTACATTTTTGCTTGCAGCATCGAATAATTGGATTAATTCAGCATTTAATTGTGCTAATGTTTTCATAATGAATAGTTTTATCTCATAAATGAGAGATTGTTATAGATCCACCAACTTTTAGTGGATTGTTTTTGCAAACAATTACTCGGAATCCAGCTGAATAACCACTTTTATGATTTTTGGAATAACCTTCCTGGGATTTGGTTTCTTTCAGTGAATATCAGATCAATCATCTGCCTGACAAAGTTGGGAACACCTGAAAGTATGGGTTAGGTAGAAATTACCTGAATTGCGGTTTTGGTAGAAATTACCTGGTACGAATCGTGACCCGAATTTAACTTGAAAAACGACTGTAATGTCCGTATTTATTGATGTATGCGTTAGAAAATTGGCAATGAGTCTTGATCCACTAATTTGTTCTGAATGGCATAAATAACCAACCCAGCAATGTTCTTTGCCCCTGTTTTCACAAACATATTATTCTTATGACCTTCTACCGTTCGTTGTGTAATAAACAATTTATCGGCAATTTCTTTAGCGGTAAACTGTTCGCAGATGAGTTTTATGATTTCCAATTCCCGCGCAGATAAAAGTTCGTTTTCACTCATTTGGTTTGGTATTCTTACGGTTACTTGCTCACGCATGTGAGCCATTTGATTATCATCAAAATAATAACCGTGTTGTGCTACTTTCAAAACAATTTCTTTCAATTCAACAGGAGAAATTCCCTTGGGTAAAAAAGCAGCGGCTCCAATTTTGAATATATATCCAATATGTGAACTCTGGTAGTGAGAAGATAAGATAACCACCTGAAGGCTCAATTTTTCTTTCTTGATGAACTCTGTAATATCTATTCCTGATAATCCTTTCATTTTCAGATCCAACAGAACAAGGTCTGGGTGATTTACAGATTCGGCCAAATAAGTAAGGAATTTTTCACCATCATCAGTGCAATGAAGCACTTCAAAACGTTCATCCGATTCAAAAAGGCCTTTTATCAATTCCAATACCAGCAGATCATCATCTACAATTGCTAATTTGAGTTTATTCATGATTCACAATTTTATTTGGAATAAAAAATATCAATGTGGTTCCCTTGTCCTCTTTCGATTTTAACTTAACACATCCTTTTAAGTGGTAAATCCTCGTTTCTATGTTTCGAATTCCTAATCCCAAACTTTCTCTTTGAGTTTCAAATCCACAGCCATTATCTCGCATAACAAGCGAAAAACCGTTTTCTCCAAATCGTAAAACAACTCCAATTTCGGTTGCAGATGCGTGCTTTATTGAATTGGTAAGAGCCTCCTGAACAACTCTAACTACCTGAATCTTTGCTTCTTGAAGGACATCTTCGTAAAACTTACCCACTACAGATATGTCAATCTTTAATTCCGAACGAAATGGAGACACAATACCAGAGATAATCTCAAAGGTGTTGGATGTTTCTATTAGGGGTGGGAGCAAATCATGAGAAATCCTGCGAGCAGTTGAAATACACTCGCTAATTAAAATTTCATTCTCCGAAGACATAGTACTAATTGCAAATTGCACTCTAAATAGTTTCCCGATTAGGTCGTCATGAATATCCGCTGCAATCCGTGTACGTTCCTTTTCCTGAACAAGTAAACTGGTTTCCAGCAGAAGAGTGCGATGTTGAAGTTGCGTTTCAAATTCCTTGTTCTTCGCATCTATGATTTTTCTAAATGTTACCCGAACCAGAAGTACAATAAACGATGCCAACAGCACAACGATTATTAATGAAGAAAGAATCCAATACCCTATTGTTTCTGGACGTTGCCATTGTTCCATATCGATCTAGCCAGAAATAAATAAAAACAAATAAGCAGCACTAAATGAAGCAGCCAGAAATAGAATTTGAAGTCGGCATGAACATGTATAAAAAAATCAAATGGGATGTAAAAGACCAATTTCACAGAAAAGTAAATAAGAATAGCTGAGTTCAAACGAAAAACACTCCAATTCATTTCAGTATACGCCTTGATGCGCTCGAAAAAGAACAGAAAAGCCAAGATTAGAATTCCTAATGCCCCAAATAAGCTTGAATACGAATTGGTGATTTCTTCCTTGAATTTAATCACGGAATAGACGTCGTATGCAAAAGGCGCTAAGAAGCAAATCAATATTCCTCCAATAAGGTACTTTTTTTGAAATCTGAAAAAATGAAGGTACACCAAACCGAATATCAACAACTCAATTAAATTGAAGATGGGCATGAGTACCAAATTTACTTCACCATAATAGCTGAAACCACGACTAATCAGATCTATTCCGAATGCCAAAGCAAGATAAAAAGTGATTATACGATGAACGACATTCAGCGAAGCATAAAAATACAAACCAGCAATAAGACCTATCAAGAGTCCAATTGGTGACAGCAAAGTCAGCTTATCAACCAAGTCGTATGTAGTCATCCTTCACCGTACATTCCAAAAGGAAAAAAGAATTTTCAGACAACACACCAGGTTTAAATGGCGGAACAGGACGAGCTAAATCGGCATAAGCGTTCTTTGGAGATATTACCACGTCTTTCATATCGCTGATAATTAAATCCGCCAAAAATGGGTTTGACTCTGGATCATTTGACGGTTTTAAGGCGAAATATGCTTTCAATCTCTCATTCGTCCGAATATCTTCTTCAGGAATAAAAAAGGCTTGATAGATTCCATCAGCACTGATAACCTGCTCAGGAATCCATCCAACGTGATAATTGGTCCAATTCTGAATCAATTGTTTTGCTTCAGCAACTGGAAGTGAATCGTTTCCGACAGTCAACGTATCATTCGTTATTTCACATGTAACCATATACGGAAGAATCCCTTTTTCGAATTGTTCTTTGGTATCTCTTGATGCATGAATCAGATAAAACACCAACTGTCCATCATCCGTGCTTCCAGGGTAAGCATGATAACCACTTTCGAAATCTTCCTCTGTCCTACAATCATCTGGAACTTTAAAGTAAAATCCTATTCCCTGTTCAAACAAGGAAAGAAAATCTTTAATACTATGGCGATTTCTTAAATCAGCCCAATTGTTGATGTTTTGAATAATGGTTTCTAAGTTCATTTTCGTAGTATTTTATGACTAATTCAAACGAATTAGTCCCAATGGAACCCAGATCAAATATATCACAATCGGTTGAAATACCAATCAGTATCGACTAAATTTCTCGTTTTAACAAACTTCTCCAGCTTACCTTCTGCTGAATAATTCCGTAAAGTTCATCAATAGAAACTCTGTCTTGTTTCATCGTATCTCTATCACGAATAGTAACCGTATTGTCTTCTAATGTTTGGTGATCCACCATTACACAGTAAGGCGTTCCAATCGCATCTTGTCTGCGGTAGCGTTTTCCAGGTGAATCTTTCTCGTCGTACTGACAATTGTATTCAAACTTCAGTTCATTGAAAATCTCCAATGCTTTTTCAGGAAGACCATCTTTCTTTGTCAAAGGCATAACGGCAACCTTGTATGGCGCAAGCTGAGCTGGTAAACTTAAAACAGCTCTTTCAGAACCATCTTCCAATTTTTCATTTTTGAAAGATGCACTAATCACAGCCAGGAACATTCTATCCAAACCAACAGAAGTTTCAACTACATACGGAACGTAGTTCTGATTCAATTCCGGATCAAAATACTGCAGCTTCTTACCTGAATATTGTTCGTGTTGCTTTAAATCGAAATCAGTTCTGGAATGAATTCCTTCCAACTCCTTGAATCCCATAGGGAAATCGAACTCAATATCGCTAGCCGCGTTTGCGTAATGTGCCAACTTGATATGATCGTGTTCTCTGTAATAATTATCTCCTAAACCAAGTGCTTTGTGCCAGTTCAAACGTGTTTCTTTCCAATGGTTGTACCATTTCATTTCGTCACCAGGACGAACAAAAAACTGCATTTCCATTTGTTCGAATTCCCGCATTCGGAAGATAAACTGACGCGCAACAATCTCATTTCTGAACGCTTTACCAATTTGAGCAATTCCAAAAGGAATCTTCATTCTACCACTTTTCTGAACATTCAGGAAGTTTACGAAAATACCTTGTGCTGTCTCAGGACGAAGATAGATCGTTGAAGCATCACCAGCTACTGAACCCATTTCCGTAGAGAACATCAGGTTAAACTGACGAACTTCTGTCCAGTTACGAGAACCACTAATTGGGCAAACAATTTCTAAATCTTCGATCAAGGTTTTCACTCCATCTAGGTCGTTGTTCTCTAACGTAACACGCATGCGGTCTTCGATCTCAGTAATCTTTGCTTCGTTACGCAATACATTTGGATTGGTGGCACGGAATTGAGCTTCGTCAAACGCATCAGCAAACTTCTTCGATGCTTTGTCTACTTCCTTATTGATCTTCTGACGAATCTTCTCAATATGTTCTTCAATCAGAACATCAGCTCTATATCTTTTCTTTGAATCTTTATTATCAATCAACGGATCATTAAAAGCGTCTACGTGTCCGGAAGCTTTCCATGTAGTTGGATGCATGAAAATTGATGCATCAATTCCAACAATGTTCTCATTCATCTGCACCATTGATTTCCACCAATACTGTTTGATATTGTTCTTCAATTCTGAACCTAATTGACCGTAATCATAAGTTGCAGCAAGACCATCATAGATTTCAGATGATGGAAAAACAAATCCGTATTCTTTAGCGTGAGAAATAACTTCTTTTAGTAAATCTTCTTTTTGTTCCATGGCGCAAATTTAATGGTAAAACTGTAAACCTGTGGTGTATCTAACGAAATTGAAAATCTTTTCATTAAAATTGTTACTTAATACCGCGTTTTACATTACCCATTAAAACACACTTATGAGAACAATTCTAACTTTCAGCTATTTAGCAGCAGCTTTTGTATTCACAATCGCTTCTTGTACTTCTTCCAACTCTGCAGCAAATGGTGATAAAAATCCGTCAGAAACTTCTGAGTCCGTGATTCAGACCATAGAAGGACTTGAACCTGGGGTTCAAACGTTCGATGTTTCGGCAACGAAAGCATCTACAGTTACACTTCCAAATGGAGGTTCGATCGAAATTCCAGCTGGGGCATTTGTAAATGAAAACGGAAAACCTGTTACAGGGAAAGTAGAGCTGAAATGGAACGAATATCATACGCTTGGTGAAATTGCACTTTCGGGAATTCCAATGGCATACGATTCTGCAGGATACCAATCGGATTTGATCTCAGGTGGAATGTTCAAGATCGATGGTGAGCAAAGTGGCAAAACAGTAAATATCGCACCGAATAAACGCTTAAAGATCAATTTGGCTTCAAGCAATCCACAAGAAACGTTTAATTTTTACAAATTGGATGAAAAATCGGGTGACTGGGCTTACGAAACAACGAAAAAAGCAAGTCCGGTTCCAGGAGCTCCGGTTGAAGATGTCGTTGAAAAAGTAGTTATTAAACAACCATATAACCTGGATTTGAAAGTAAAATTCGATGCAAAACGATATCCGGAATTGACATCTGACGATATCTTAAGTTGGGAGGTTCCGGCAACAGAATTGACACAGACACAGATCAACGAACTTCAATCTGAAGTGGTGAAAGCGGAAATTGCTCAAGCAACCAGCAAAGGACATTATTCCCTGAAACTGGAAGGGAAAAAATTCAATTACACTGTTGATGCACGTCCCGTTACTTTCGACAATCCACCTTCAAATGCAAAATCCATTCGCAACAACATGCATCAGGACGAAAAGGATATGGAAGAATACAAGGAACTGGCGAATGCCGATCAACTGATTCGTTCTATTGATATTAAAGGTTTTGGTGTGTACAATTGGGACATCATGTATCACGATGGATCTATTGCCACTGAAGTAGATTTAGATATTGCCGGTTCAAATGATGAGAAGTATGCGAGTTTCTTTTTTGTTAGTCCAAAAGACAAACGCATTATTCCAATGAAAAGAAAGGGATTGATCCGAATCTCCAAGATCATTCCTGCTTGTATCATCGCAATTACGAAAAACAAAGAAGTCTTTACGGTTCGAAACAACATGTTGGAGCAAATTCGTCAGTCGCCAAAAACCGCAAGGCATTCCTTTACGTTAAAGAAAACCGGATTCAAGATCAAATCAGGTAAAGACCTTGATGGAATATTGGATAAGTGCATCTAATTCAACGAATCAATGCGTCTCATTCTTGTTCTCTGTTTTTTCCTTTCAGCCTCCAATCTCGTAGCTCAAACTTCGGTTTTAACTGGATTTAAGAATGGCAGCTGGGCCTTGTTAGACACGAATGGAAAAGTGCTGACGAACACGGAATACCATTATATCCATTCATTCGACCTCAGAAATACCAGCTATTTCATGAAAAACGGTTTGTATGGAATTATTGATGCATCAGGGAAAGAGAAGCTTGCTGCTGAATTTACAGATATTGTACAACACGGTTTTGGAATTTATTCTGTTCGAAAAGAGGATAGATGGCAACTCATAAGAGTGGTTGATAAACCTGAGATATTGTTCGACACGATACCAGAGCTTCCGGAAGTTTTAGGAAACCACTGGATTATTCTCAACGATTCCATCAATGGAAAACTGATCAACCTTCAATCGGGGAAAGCTATCCCAACGATGAAAAACGACGTTATTCTGTTGAATTCTGCCGAATTTCTCGGACTTGGTCACGACAGTTTGATTACTGCCTTTCATCCGAGTGGAGACGAACTGAAAACAATCATAGGTTCATTTTACACCTATTCAGATCGATTCCTGGTGTTAATCGACACAAACGAGCAAAGAACCGTAATTGACGAAACAGGGATCTGGAATTTTCCGTTTTCGGTAACTGGCTTTAGTATTTCTACGGGTGAAGTGTATTCCGGCAACAATAATTATGGGAGACTCTATGATCTGGCAACCAAGAAAGTGATTTTTGAAGGCCCATACAGCAGGATCTATACCTATAACGACAAGTATTTTGGAGTAGATGGTCCCACCGGTGCTAACCTTATAAATAAAACAACAAGAAAAGCACTACTTCCTCCTCAACTAGGCTATTTCTATGAAAATGAGAAAAACTTTAATGTCTATCGAAGCAACGGAACAACTGCCTTACTTGATCTTGAAGGTAAATTCGTACTTCCCGGTTTCTACGATTACATTCATCAAAATGGTCAAATGCTCAACGTAAGTTTGAACTCCAATGCAGGTTTGTATTCTCTGAAGAAAAAAGCGTTCGTCCTTCCAATGATCTATTACAGTATTGCCAATCAACAAAACAACAGATACAAGGCACTAACAGATGAGGCCTTCACAATTATTGAATTGGATGAAAGCCACAACATCAAACGAAGAATTGATGGCTCGAACAACGTGAGAATCAGAACAGCAAGTTCATCCGCCAGCAAACGCTTTTTTGACCCACGGCTCTTCCCACTTGGGTGGTATGTCGACAGCTCCGAAGTTGAAGTTAACGGAGAAATGAAGATCCGCTATTCGTGGGGACTAAAGGAGCCAAATGACTCGATTAAAATGAAGCCTAAATATCCTGATCTGGCTTACATTGAAGGACCTTTTTCACTACTGGTCAATCCACCAAAGAAAATAACCGTCTCGAACGGGCAAGTCAAAAGCGTGAAAACCTATGAATTCGTTTCTTGGGAAAACGGCAAAAAAATCCCAAATCTCGTTTGCACATATATTGATAGCAACGATTTCCGAACCCAAACCTGGACGAAGTTCTCCACAGCAACCAGCGGTGGAATTATTGATACGGAAGGAAAAATACGGTATTTTACTTATTTGTCAGGAGTAAGTGTGCCTTTTACGCGCTACTGCGAAGCAGAAGCATGGGAAGCTTCACCTCAAGTTAGAGATACTTCTTTTTACCAAACAACAGAAAATTACGATCCGTACGAATTTGCTTCGAACCAAAATCGTTATGTGGCCAAAAAAGGGAAATGGAACTTCATTAATCCTGACGGATCGGATCTCTTCAAAGAACCCTTCCAATTTGTTCAGGAATTTGTTGGAACAACCGCCATTGCTAAGCGAAACGGCAAATGGGGAGTGATTTCAAAAGACACCATTCTTATTCCTTTCAAATTCAATAAAATCACGCGAAAAATCATTGGTTCTGACACCTTGTTTCTAACAGACGAAGCTCCCGAATCATCAAGATATCTTACAGAAAGCTTACAGGAAATTCCAGGAATCCGAAACGTAATCGTAAAATCGCCCAACTTACTTTTGGTAGATCAAAAGGGAACACAAAACCTGATGAACGAAAAACTGGAAGTGGTTGCAGAAAATGTGAAATCGCTTAAAGTATTACCATCCGGATACCTGCGCGCTAAAATCGATAAGGAAATTCAAATTTTGGATAGTTCAGGATTCAGTAAAGCAACCACTACATTTGATGTGGTAGATGTTTTGTGTGATAAATACTGTCTGACTGAAAAAAACAGCAGATTCGGATTAACCGATTTCAGTAATCATCTGCTGTTGCCGGAAAATCACAATTCAATAACGGTAGTTGGAAAACACCTGATTGCCAAAAGCGATTTGTACTACTTATACGATGAAAATTTGCAATTGATCCGAAAAAGTGACCACGAACTATTCGTTGATCCCATCACGAACACTGTTTCAGTCACAAAAAAATCTACGACAACCATTTATAAGGAAAAACAGAAGTTGGTCAAATTGAAGAATACAATTCCGAACAAGTTGTGGAACAATCTGATTTGGATCGACGTTAAAGAACAGACTTTCGGGATTGATTTCAATGGTGATACTGTTGTTAAAAGCGGTAAAATCGAAACCTTTACATTACTTCCGAACAATTGGATTGCACTTAAACCTGAGAAAGGGAATTGGGAATTTTACACTCAAAACTGGAAAAAACAATCTACACCAATTTCATCCAGAAAATTCATCTGCCTCGAACCACAATTCATGGCATTCCTAACAAAGAAAAATCATTGGTTGATCTGGGATGAAACCACTGGTAATACAATTGAAGAGGATGCGATCATTGGATCATTTGAAAACGGACTCTGCTTAGTGAAAACCGGTAAATCCTATTTCTATATAAACCAAGATTTGAAACCCGCAAATAATCTGCGTTACACAAATGCAAGTGCCTTTCATAACGGATTGGCAGCAACCTGTGATTCGCGTGGTGGAACATTGATAAATACTGAATTCAAACCACTCACGTATCCGAGTTATATTGGTTTGACTTATTTAGGAGCAAACGTATATAAGGCTTCACCTCAGATTCTACACAATCTTTATCGCCTAAATGGAACTTCCATCCTTCCCAAGGGTGTTGAAAACCTCAACATAATAAACAATCGTTTCATCCAAACCATTGACAAAGGTGAGGTACATTACACCCGATTGAGCGGAATTTTAATGTTCTAGTCAACTATAATGAAATTTCAACGTCTACACCATGGCATCAATTTTGCCTAAAAATGAAAGATTTATAGAAAATTGATTTATTTTCGTTCACTTCAAGAAAATACTATGTTAAAGAAAACATTATTTACACTCGTTCTAACGCTTATTGGAGCTACGAGTTATGCCCAGCTGAAAATGCAAATTCCTAATGATTTGAAAGATGGAATGTACGTTGCATTCTATACGAATCGCGGATTGATTTTAGCGGAATTAGAATATCAAAAAACACCTATGACCGTTGCTAACTTTGTTGGTTTGACGGAAGGTAAATTCAAATCTGGCGACAAAGCTTTTACGAAGCCGTACTACGACGGATTGAAATTTCACCGTGTAATCAAGAAATTCATGATCCAGGGTGGTGATCCAGCTGGAAATGGTTCCGGAGGTCCTGGATACAGTTTTTATGATGAAACGCGTTCTGATTTGAAACACAGCGGCCCAGGAATTTTATCAATGGCGAATTCTGATCCTCAAACGAAAGCTGCCTACAGCAACGACGGAAAAACAAACGGAAGTCAATTCTTTATTACGCATGTTGCGACTCCTCATTTAGATGGAAAGCACACTGTTTTTGGTCATGTTATTCTTGGTCAGGCAGTTGTTGATTCAATCAAACAAAACGACGTTATGGATTCGGTTCGTATCGTTCGTAAAGGTGCTGATGCTAAGAAATGGGATGCAACAAAAGTATTCATGGAAAAGAATCAGGCGATTTCAGCTGAAAAAGACAAAATTGCTGCTGCTGAAAAAGCACGTATTGAGCAAGCATCAAAAATGACAACTGCTGAGTACAGCGCATGGTTATTGAAAGAGATTCAAAAAACATATCCAAACGCGCAGCAAACTGCAAGCGGATTAATTTATGTGATGGAAAAAGTAGGAACCGGAGCTGCTCCTCAAACAGATGGTCAGGTAAGTACACATTATACCGGAACATTTTTGAACGGAACAAAATTCGATGCATCGTATGACCGTAATCAACCGTTGGACTTTAAGCACAACGTTGGACAAATGATCAAAGGTTATGATGAAGCGGTTTCACTAATGCGAGTTGGTGGACGTGGTAGATTCATTATTCCTTACTACAATGCATACGGAACTGCAGCTCGTGGACCAATTCCTCCATACTCTGATTTGGTATTTGTAATTGATTTGTTGAAAGCTGAGCCGCCAGTTGTTATCCAACCAAAAATGGATACTCCAGAGCCAGAAATCGTGAAGCCGGTAGTAACAGAACCTGCGAAGACAGAGCCTGTAAAAACTGAGCCAGCAAAAACTTCTACAAAAGGTAAGACGAAGAAGAAAAAGGCTTAAGCTTTTTGAAGACCGAGGATTGTCCACCGCGGCAGACGCAATCCAAGGGAGAAAGCGTAAGACCTTTGATAAATATTCCAAAGCCCTGATTCCAAAACGGAGTCGGGGCTTTTTATTCTCGAGTATGCCATAATCTAATCTATTGGACTTACGACAGAAATTCAGGTTCGGTCTGGCTAAAACGAAAATCATATGAATACATGGATTGATCACTCTCCGAAACACAATTTTATGTTTTTATAAAATTGTGAAGCAGAGGTCCTTCAATTTCAGGGAATCTCCAATTACATTGCTCCTACTCCAACTAGATTAACACCCTTCAGTAATCGGATTTCGAACCATGGTATCACGTCATAGAGAACGTTTTACAGGGAGCTTAAGGACTTGTGTCACGGCCTTACAGTTATATCCATTTCAGCCTTCGGTTGCTTCATTAGAACTCAAAACAAAAAGAGCCCCATAATTATGGAGCTCTTTCTATATAAATTGAATATTGTCTTTTACAACTGTCCGTCGGAGTGATAAACACCGCCTTTGAACACGCGCACTTTCAATAAGATTCCGTCACGGTCATAGTCATAAACTTTACCATCCCATAAACGTCCATCTTTGAACTTACCATCTTGCCAAATTTCACCATCGTCATTGAACACTTTATTGTATCCATTCGGATTCCACGGATTTCCTCCAGTTTTAGGTGTTCCATTGATTTTAGGAGCAGAAACTCCAGAGTTCATATTTGGATCTTTCACTGTTTCTGGTGGAGAAACCATTTCCTTATTAATTGTATTCACCACTTTACCTTCAGTATCGTAAGTAATTACTTCCTTAACATCACCATTTGGCCAATAACGAGTAGCTGTTCCAGTTGGAACACCATTGCTAGCCGTGTAGACTAACTCTACTTGTCCATTCGGGTGGTAGAACTTAACCTTACCTTGCTCTTTTCCAAGCGCATTGTAGTTAGCTTCATACTCACGAACACCGTTTTCGTAAATTCGGACCAGGGAGTCCAACTGAATATTCTTCTCAAAAGTTCCAACTTCGCGAACCTTTCCATTTGGCCAGTACTTGGTATATTGACCTTTAGGGCGATTACTTTCGTATTCTCCCTTCAATTTTGGAGTGACTCCATCATCATGATACTTGATCCAGATTCCTTCTTTACGATCGTCAACATACTTTCCTTCCTCCACTTTTCCAGTTGCAGGAATTCCAGATTCAGGTCGATCCTTTCCGTAAACAATCCATTTCCCTTGTTTTCTTCCCTGATCATCTTTTTTATTGATGTTCTCGTCCTGATCACCAGTAGTGTTGGCTAGAGCAGTTCCAAAAGAAAGTAAACAAAAAAGTAAAACTCCAAGATGTTTTAACTTCCACATAGTTTTATAATTAGTTTGTAGCGCAATCTAAAGATAGAATTATTTCACAATAAACGTTACAAAATTTTGAAAAATTCGATTAACGCACAATAACAAACGACTAATTGTACATTATGAGTGTGTAATCAGCGCTAAATTAATATTTTCCAACATAACGCGAACCATTTTGTTCAAATCATAACGTTCTTTCCACCCCCAATGCGATCTTGCCTCGGTATCATCAATACTTGCAGGCCAGGAATCTGCGATTGCCTGTCTGAAATCGGGCTCATAATCTATTTCAAAATCAGGGATTTCAGTCTTAATCTCCTGTGCTAATGTTTCAGGTGTAAATGAGAGTGCAGACAAGTTATAGCTTGATCGGATCTTTACATTTTCTTTTGGAGCCTCCATCAATTCAATAGTCGCTCTAATTGCGTCATCCATGAACATCATTGGCAGTGCCGAATCCGATTTCAGAAAGCTAGTGAACTTTTGTCCCGCCTTCGCTTTATAGAAAATATCAACCGCATAATCAGTAGTTCCACCACCAGGCAAACTTTTGTAAGAGATCAATCCAGGGTAGCGAATACTTCTTACATCAACTCCAAATTTATTGAAGTAATATTCACACCAGCGCTCACCGGCTTGCTTGGAAATTCCGTAAACAGTACTTGGCTCCATAACCGTATACTGCGGTGTGTTGATTCTCGGTGTTGTAGGACCAAAAACAGCAATGCTGGATGGCCAGAATACCTTTTTAATATGTCCCTCTTTTGCAAGATCAAGAATAGTGAACAATCCCTCCATATTCAAACGCCAGGCAAAATCAGGATTTTTCTCAGCCGTTGCAGAAAGCAGAGCTGCTAGCAAATAAACTTCATCGATTTTTCCGTCAATAATGGTTTTTCTAACCGCTGGCCTGTCCATCGCATCCAAGACAACGTACGGTCCATTTTCTAAGGCTTCGGGACAACTTGATTTGATATCTGCGGCAATAACTTGGTCATTTCCAAATTTTGTGCGCAACGCCAGCACCAGTTCAGTACCGATTTGTCCGCACGACCCTAAAACCAAAATTTTCTTCATAGATATCAAATAAAAGTCTGCGCAAAATTAGTTGTTTTCATCGCCCAATTCAAAAGGAATTCGTGTTTTTCTTCACAATTTTGGAATCTCACTTTCGGTTTTTCCTACATTTGTATTAGTACATCTCTTATGTGGATAGAATTACCAATACATCTGCAATGGCTTCAAATTAGAAAGCCTGAGTGAGCAAAGCTCTTTCCTTGCTCTTTTTACGGTTATTGAATGCTTGCATCTAACCGTCAATAAGTTGTATATTCATTAAAAATTTAGGAAATGCCTTTTTATTATAAGCTGGGGAACATTCCTCATAAACGACATATTCAGTTCAGAAAACCGAGTGGTGACCTGTACTATGAGCAGCTTTTTGGTACCGAAGGATTTAGCGGTTTTTCATCTCTGCTTTATCATACACACAGACCAACGATGGTGAAGGAAGTTAAAAACGCCATCGATTTAACTCCGAAAGCCGCTGACGGAAAAAACATTAAATCCCGTATGATCAAAGGATTTGATGTAACTCCAAAAGATGATTTTCTTGAAAGCAGAACGATTGTAATGTTCAATAACGATTTGAATATTGCACTTGCCGCTCCTAAAAAATCAATGACTTCGTATTTCTACAAAAATGCGGATTCAGATGAGATGATCTTTATTCATAAAGGAACCGGAAAACTGAGAACTTTGCTTGGAAATATTGATTTTTCATACGGAGATTATCTTGTAATTCCACGTGGAATGATCTATCAGATCGAGTTCGATACAGAAGACAACAGATTGTTCATTGTTGAATCATTTTCTCCACTTTACACGCCGAGAAATTACCGAAGTAAATTTGGGCAGCTTTTGGAACATTCTCCTTTCTGTGAGCGAGATTTCCGTGCGCCGCATGAGTTAGAAACACATGATGAATTGGGCGATTTTACCATTAAAATCAAAAAGGAAAACATGCTGCATGAGTTGGTTTATGCGTCGCATCCTTTCGACGTTGTTGGTTGGGACGGTTACAATTTTCCATATGCTTTCTCGATTCACAATTTTGAGCCGATAACAGGACGTATTCACCAACCACCACCAGTTCATCAAACATTTGAGGGACATAATTTTGTGGTTTGTTCATTCTGTCCACGCATGTACGATTATCATCCGCTTTCTATTCCTGCACCATACAATCACAGCAATATCGATTCTGACGAGCTATTATACTATGTTGACGGCGATTTCATGAGTAGAAATCATGTAGAAAAGGGATATATTTCGCTTCATCCTGGTGGAATCCCTCACGGACCTCATCCGGGTGCTTACGAGAGAAGTATTGGACAAAAAGAAACACAGGAATTAGCTGTAATGGTTGATACTTTCAAGCCTTTAAAGCTTACACAAGCTGCAATTGATAACGAATTGGCTGACTACGCATATAGTTGGCTTTAGGATAATTACAAATTGATAATGACGAATTACTAGTGAATTAAATAGTCCGAAATAGTGCAACTTGCAATCAATTTGTAACTAGGCATTTGTAATTAGTAATTCAATTTTAAAAAAAAATTGAACATGAGTAACGAGATTAAAAACGTAGAATACGGATTAGAGAAAATTTTTGAAGGCGCACAAGATTTCCTGCCTTTATTGGGAACTGATTATGTTGAGTTTTACGTAGGAAACGCAAAACAAGCAGCACACTTTTATAAAACAGCTTTCGGATTTCAGGATTTGGCTTACGCAGGATTAGAAACCGGAGTGAAAGACCGAGCATCTTATGTTCTTAAACAGGACAAAATTCGCATTGTTCTTACCACAGCATTAAAAAGTGATTCACCAATCGGTGAGCACGTTAAAAAGCACGGTGACGGAGTAAAAGTGATTGCACTTTGGGTTGAAGATGCAAGAAAATCGTATGAAGAAACTACCAAAAGAGGTGCTAAGTCTTTCTTTGAGCCTATGGTAGAATCTGACGAGCATGGTGAAGTTGTTCGTTCAGGTATTTACGGAGCGTACGGTGAGACTGTTTTCGTATTCGTAGAGCGTAAAAACTACAAGGGTATATTTCTACCTGGCTATGTAGAGCATAAAACAGCATATAATCCTGCTCCGGTTGGATTAAAATTCATCGACCACATGGTTGGGAACACTGGATGGAATAGAATGAATGAAGCTGTAAAATGGTTCGAGGATGTTATGGGATTTGTAAATTTCCTATCGTTTGATGACAAGCAAATTACAACAGAATATTCGGCATTAATGTCGAAAGTAATGAGTAATGGAAACGGAAGAATTAAATTCCCAATCAACGAACCAGCTGAAGGTAAGAAACGTTCTCAAATTGAAGAATACATTGATTTTTACGAAGGAGAAGGTGTTCAACACATCGCTGTAGCAACAGACGACATTATTACAACCGTTGCTGATATGCGTGCACGTGGAATTGAGTTCTTATCAACTCCGCCACAAGCATATTATGATGCAATTCCTGAGCGTTTGAAAGATCATATGAACAAATTCAAAGAAGACATCAACGAATTGCAGAAATTAGGAATTATGATCGATGCTGACGAAGAAGGATACCTACTTCAAATCTTTACAAAACCGGTAGAAGATCGTCCAACGGTTTTCTTCGAAGTTATTCAACGAATGGGGGCAAAAGGATTTGGCGCTGGTAACTTTAAGGCCTTGTTCGAGTCTATTGAAAGAGAACAAGAGAAAAGAGGAACATTATAATCAACATTCTTTAAATAAAAAGGGGCAGTTAATTAACTGCCCCTTTTTTATGTCTACAATCGATTAAAAATAAACCGAAACCTTTTTGTATTCTTCGAATTTCAGCCAGGCAGTTTCACCAACAACCTGTTTCAAGTTCGTTTCTACTTCCAATCTCAAAATTTTCTGATTCTCTCTTATCTCGTCAGGTATCATTCCAACAGTGCGAGCTTCAAGATCCAACTCCTTTTGATTGTTCTCGTAGATAATTCCCATCACTTTCTGGCGACCGGCCTCATCCAGAGTAAAGTAACTTGAAAAATCATTTGTTTTCGCAACAACGTATTCTTTAGAATGAATGTCCGGAGTTGCCTGTTCCTGAGCTATTGCTCCATTTAGTATAAAGGCAAAACCTAGTAATAATATTGATCTTTTCATTGATAGTCTTTTTAATGTATTTCTTAATGTTGAACGATAACTTTTAAGGTTTCTACCTTGTTTTCATCTGATGTAACTCTGATTGAATATGGTCCGGCACTTAATTCTTTCACATCCAATGGTACAAGCGTTTGATAAGAGGTAGAATTTACAACCTGGGTTTTAATTAACTTACCTGTAAAGTCGAACAATTCAATTACACAAGTTGTTTTCTTCTGCTCTGAATTGATCATTAACGTGACCACTTCATCAGCCGGATTCGGATGACTCGTTATACTCCAACCTTCAGATGAACATGTTAGCATAATTGGTCCGTAAATGGTTTTGTTACCATCCGTATCTTCCTGAATCAATCTGTAGTAAGTGTTACCTACTTCACGATTATTATCGGTAATATGGTAGGTATTACCTACAGAATTTGTTCCGGTACAAACCGTTTCACCTACTGTAGACCAGGTATTAATATCTCTTGAGCTTTCAATCACATATGAAGCACAATTCACTTCACTTTCTGTTTTCCATACAATATCAGCTTTACTTCCATCCAAACAACTTGCTGAGAAGCTTGATAACTCAACTGGTAATGGACTTGTTCCTGACATACCATGCAACCAGAACTCTGAGAAACTAGGTATATTGAATCTCGCGAATCTCGCTGACGCACTGAATCCTGGTAACATTGTGGATGTATTTCCATTTGCTGCCTGATTGTGCAGTGTTGTTCCTCCGCTACCTCCTGCCGAAACACAGTTGTTAAGCGCATTGTTATCCATGTTTAATGGTCCGGAATACTTGCTCAATTTTAAATCAGCAATACCAGTCAAATCGTCCCAGGCACTAATATTTGCATTTGCTGCAGGAGCAAGTGTAGTGTATTCTCCATTATCAAAATGCAAAACAACATCAACTCCAGCCGCTGGTTGGAACTGAGGATTGATCAACCACTCTCTTCCCAACGCTGTAACCATGTAACTTGCAGCATTACATGCAGGAACATTAACAGGTGCTCCAAAAACATATGCCGTTGCCGTAACGTTACCTAAGTTTTGACCATTGGAATTGATAGAACAAATTAAACGTCCACTTGAATGGTAGAAATGGATGTATCCATTTTGATTAACCAAACAAGTTGCACTTTCACCATTATTCGCCAATGCAGTTCCTGCGGGAGGTAAAGTAAGCGTTCCTGAAGTACACCCGGAAGCAGGACAAGCAGTTCCCGCACTTGCTCCAACGTAATATGTTGTTGTTGCAGATGGTGTTACAGTTATGCTATTACCAGTTCCAACCAATGTTCCTCCACAAGAACCTGTATACCAGTTCCAGTTAGCACCAGTAGCGAGTGTACCACCAACTACAGACAAAGTAGCACTTTGACCATTACAAATTGTTCCAGTTCCAGCAATAGAAGTTGGCGGAACAGAAGAAGCACTAATCACGTAAGTTGTTGCTGTTCTACAAGTTGGAGCACTGCTACATGCTGCGTAAAAAGTATATGTTCCAGGAGTATTTGTATTTGGTAATCCTGAACCGGCAACTCCAACAGGGTTAAAAGGTGAAGTACTACCAATTGAAGAACCTCCGGTTGGTGCCGTATACCATTCAATAGACGAACCAAGTGAAGTAGAAATTGTTGCTGCAGCTGGTCCTGTAAATGTCCATGAATATGAATCTGTAGCACCAGTACTGAATGAACTACTAATTAAAAAATACTGTACTCCAGGAGTTAACGTAGCTGTCATCATCGGATCTGCCCCGCAAGAAGGAGCACTATCGTCATTACCAACAACAAAATTAGCAGGGGTTCCACATGCAGAAGCTGGTGTAAATGCATTCTGATAGATGAATCCATAACCATCTATTGCAGGGAAACAACCTGTAAAAGTATAAGATCCTGCTGTTGACACATAGAATGAATAAACATCATAATATACGGAAGTTGTAGAGGCAGAACATGTTGTACCACCATAAGCACGCATCCATGTTGGATCAGCAGCTGTTAGTGCGCCTGAATTAAATGTTGCACCCTGCGCAGTTGTTATGCCTGGAACACCGCAAGAAGATGTTGTAATTGTTGCAGCAGCAGATCCCTGGCAAATGGTTGCACCAGTTGTTGTTGGAGTTGCAGGACTCGTAATTGCTATCGCTCCCGGTGAAGTTGCTGAACATGCTCCACTTGTAATAGAGAAATTGGCATAACTACCGCTATTTAAACCAGACAAAGTGAAAGTACCCCCAGATATTGTTATCGATGATGATGTAGGTACACCGTTCAATGTGTAGTTCAACGTGTAGGTACCATTAGCAAAACCAGTAGTAGTAAAAGGTACACTTCCGTTTGGCGTAACACAACTCGAATTGTTCGTTGGCATCCCAGCTGTTAAAGTAGTATTAAGTGTAATTACTACATCGTCTGTACACGTAGAGCCACCACAATTCCAATATGCAGTGTATGTTGTTGAAGTTGTTGGACTCACATTATATGTTGGACTCGTTGATAATATAGTTGCGCCTTGTTGCCAACGCAAGAAACTACATGTAACAGGTGCAAACGTATTACAATCTTGTTGTGCTGGAGTAATTCCAGGCCAATCAGTAGCATTTCTTCCAGGAATTGGAACAGCTACCGTACCATCTGCATTTTCACAACCAGAAGTTGCAAGAGCTCCTGAAGTAGAGGCATTCCAGTTAGCTGATAATTGAGAAATGATAATATTGAACGATCCGTTTTCATTTAAAACAATTTGAAATGAAGCCGTTCCTGTTCCAGCGCCCGTTCCTACGTTGTAAGGAACTACGTTTGTATAGCTTACTATAAACTGACGGTTTGGAGCAACTCCAATCGTCTGATAGGTAATCGTTCCACCATATCGTATATCGATATCGGCAAACATACCGGCAATATAATTGTTCGGAGCTCCACCGGCAGGAATCGCAAACGAAGAGAAACCTGTAAACGTGAAAGGTCCAAAACCAACAATTCCATTTGATTGAATAACAGCCGTGGTATAGCTCCCTCCAAAATAGTTAAAGGTGAATCCAATTGGAACCTGACCGGTTACACAATCGTCACAAGTTACTGGAAATGCATTTGTTCCACCAGTAGGCAAAGACGGACATGGAGCACTGGACCATGTAAATCCGTTATTGGGTGCAGCTTGAGCAACTAAAGCAGTTGAAGAGCCACAGTTAATTGTTGCATCTCCGGCCGCAGTAGGACATTGGCCAAACACAAAATAATTGAAAAGTAGACATGAGAAGAGGACAATTGCCTTGCACGAGTAGCGTAGTTTCATAAATCTGTAGTATTGGACACCTAATCTAAACAGAAACAATACGTTACGTTAATGAACAGTTAAACCGATGAACAAATCACCCGTTTCAATTAACATTTCGGCGCTATCATCGAAAGGAGCTACTATCTACTAAATATTTAGTAATTCAAGCGTTTGTAATTCAACAAGTTGCGTTAAAAAAATACAAAGATGTGAATTCAACAAAACATTGCTTATTTGTCGAAAAATACACAAAAAAGAAATGATTATCCTACCATGATTCCTTTGCCTCCAAGCTTCGGAATGTCAGTCAGATTTTTCTCATTAATGGTTTCCGGAAGGAAGATGTATTTTTTATCATACATCACGTCATCTGCCCAAAAACTCACCCAATACTCATTCGTCAGTCCAAAAACTTCCTCCATGATAGGTTCAATTTTCGCAGCTTCATTAGGCAGTAAAACTTCAAGACTATGACGCAAAGTAGAAGTAACGATCTTCTCACCTGAAGTGGGATCAATACCGTAACCTTTGCTGGTAATTATGATTCCTTCCATAATGTCATCGCGCAGATTCAATAGATAAACATAATGTTGTGTTCCACCTTCTTCATTCGTTTCGGGTACAACAACCATTTTTACATTTTCAACTACCGGTCCTTTAAGTTCTTCACGCATTTTGGGAAAATTTGAGCCCTACCTTTTCTGGTAGGCAGGTGCAAAGATAATGCTCTTTAATTACTATTTACTAATGACTAATTACAAATGATTAGTATTAAAGGTCATCGAGCGGAGTCGAGATGGCTCTTCTTAGCAACCGCAAATCCAAAATCTAAGTACTCAAACAAATCAGAAGGATGTCCAATTTTTGGAAGTAGTTCTTTTCGTTTGGCAGAACTTATTTTTCCTTCTGGAAACTTGATGTCTGGGGCGCGTTTATGTCCGGTTCGAACAATGACCAAATCCTGATCCGGAACAGAAATAATATATTGACCTTTAATTCCGCGACAATAAACTACCTCGTGACCTTTATAGTTGTATGTCCAAACATGTAAACCATAACGCGTATTCAAAATTCCTTCTTCCGTATTCAGTTTTGGATTCTTCACCATTTCATCATAATACCAGCGCGGAATAATTTGTTTCCCATTCCATTCACCTTTATGAGCAATCAGAACACCAATTCTGGCAAAGTCTCTGGTTGTACTGTACAAACAGCAAAACGACTTTTCCTCTCCATTCTCCTTGTCCAAACTCCAATAGGCATCAGATTCTGCGCCAATGGGCTGCCACAGTTTTCTGGAAGCATAATTCGATAGTTTTTCACCAGTTGCTTTCTCCAAAATGAATCCCAACAACTGACTATTTCCACTTTGGTAAAGGAATAATTCACCTGGTTTACGCTCCACTTGCTGACGATGAACCAAACCCCATAAATCAGTACCATAATAAGATTCAGCGTTTTCCGACAACGGATTCGTTCCACTTTCACCCCAATCCAATCCGGATGACATCATCAATAAATGGCGGATAGTGATCTTTTCTTTGCCTTTACCGGTAAACTGAGGAAGGTATTTTTTGATGGGATCATCTAAACTTTTGATTTTTCCGTCTTCAATTGCACAGCCAATTAAAATGCTAACTACCGTTTTTGCGCTTGAAAAGGAATTGGAAACCGTTTCTGGATGATGTTCTCCCCAATACTTTTCAAATAGAATTTTATCTCCTTGCGCCACAAGAATTGATGCTGACCACCAGGTTTCAGCGTACTTTATATATTCATCCAATCCGTCCTCACCAACTTCCTGAAACTTCCATTTCATGTTTGATGAACCATGTTTTACGGTCGAACTGTAGAATTTATCCTTGTCGTAAATGGTTGGTGACGATTGGCCCTGAAGGTAAGTAGAGTAAACACCTTTGTATAAATAAAATCTTCCACTTAAAACTACGAAGAGATTAAGCGAAATCAGTATAACCAATAAGGTCCATCCAAAGATCTTAAGGGCTTTTTTTAGGGCACGAAACATAACTTAGCTATTGGTGATAATCATAGCCGAAAAGTTCCGAAAGAATACGTTTTAAATGTGACTTTACTTCATCCATGTCAACCTCTCTTCCTAACTCGGCTTGCATGGAAGTTACACTTTTATCTTCAATTCCGCAAGCAACGATATTGGAAAAATAACTCAGGTTAGAGTTTACGTTGAAACCGATTCCGTGCATAGTCACCCAGCGCGAAGATTTTACACCCATAGCACAAATCTTGCGAGGTCGGGCACCATTTACATCGAGCCAAACGCCTGTCATTCCTTCAGAACGATGCCCTTCGATTCCATAAATCGCCAAAGTTTGAATGACAGCTTCTTCCAAGAAACGCATGTATTTATGTATATCTGTAAAGAAATGTTCCAAATCAAAAATAGGATAGCCAACCAATTGTCCGGGACCATGATACGTAATATCTCCACCTCTGTTGATTTTGTAGAACTTAGCATCTTGTTCGGCCAATTCTTCCTCATTCACCAGTAAGTGATCCAATTTTCCACTCTTACCAAGTGTGTACACATGTGGGTGCTCGCAGAAAAGCAAGTGATGTTCGGTTGGTGGTGTATCCGGATTATTCCTGGCTTCAATCTTTCGATTTACAGTTGCCGCAAACAATTCTTCCTGATAATCCCACGCCTCCTGATAGTCAATCAATCCCAGGTCGCGAAAATGTACTTTTTGTTTTGATTCCACAGTACAAATTTAGATATTAAGATTCTAAGACTTCAGGATTTTAGGACTAAATGTGGTTTCAACTTCTCCCCTTGAGGGGAGATTGAGAGGGGTGGTGCTCAGTGTTCATTCAATTCCACCCTCCTTTAATTAACTGCGCTAACGCTTGTTGTATCAAAAGCTACCCTTTTTCTTCTCAAGGGAGGAGATAGATTAATCTTACCTTTGTAGAAATCTCAAATTCATGGCGAAACCAAATGCATTGATCAACGAAGCAAGTTTGTATTTACAGCAACATGCGAATAATCCTGTTCATTGGATGCCATGGTCAAAAGAGGCATTTGACAAGGCTAAAAAAGAGCAGAAATTGGTATTGGTTTCTATCGGTTATTCGGCTTGTCATTGGTGTCATGTGATGGAACACGAAAGTTTTGAAGACACAGAAGTTGCCGATCTGATGAATGAACATTTTGTGTGCATTAAAGTAGACAGAGAAGAACGTCCGGATGTTGATGGCGTTTATATGACAGCCGTTCAGTTAATGACACAACGTGGTGGCTGGCCACTCAATTGTTTCACTTTACCTGATGGAAAACCAGTTTACGGTGGAACTTATTTCCCGAAAGAACAGTGGATGCATGTTCTCAAAAATCTTCATCACATGTACGCAGAGAATGAGGAAAAAGTGATCGAGTACGGAATGGAATTAACCGCTGGAATTGCTAAAAGTGAGAATATCACTATCAAATCTTCCGTGAAAGAAATCGAAGCGGGAAAACTGGAAGAATTGGTTAGAAGGTGGCAACCTAAAATGGATATGAACGATGGTGGGCCGACACACGCTCCCAAATTCCCATTGCCAAACAATTATGACTTCCTGATCCATTATTCCGAACTGAGTTCGAACGAAACTTTGCAACGCTACTATTCTCTAACCTTGCACAAAATGGCCTGGGGTGGAATCTACGATCAGTTAGCTGGAGGATTCTCACGATACTCAGTGGACATGCTTTGGAAAATTCCTCATTTCGAGAAAATGCTTTACGATAATGGTCAATTGCTGAATACGTATGCAACAGCTTATCGTTATTATCCGGCGGAAGAATATAAGCTTGTTCTTCAAGGAACGTTGAAGTGGCTCGAAAATGATATGTTAGGCAAAGAAGGTGGTTTATTTGCTGCGCAAGATGCAGATTCGGAAGGTGAAGAAGGGAAATATTACGTTTGGACGCAGGATGAACTGAAACACATATTAGGAGAACGATATTCCTGGTTTAATGAGCTTTTCAATCCACAGAACAAAGGGTACTGGGAACACGATAATTGGGTTTTGATTCGAAATGAAACGTGGGAAATCTTCTTAAAGAAGCATCCTGAATTAACTGAACAAGACATCCAATTGGCTTTGGATCTGCTCCTTGGAACACGGAACTCGAGAATCAAACCCGGAACGGATACGAAATGTTTGACGGCTTGGAACGCCATGACAATTACCGGCTTACTGGAAGCCTATTTGGCATTGGAAGACGAATCATTTTTGAAATTGGCACTGGAAATTGGTCGTTGGATTAAAAAATATCAACTTACAGAAAACGGTCGATTATGGCATACACGACAAAACGAGCGCTCGTTCATTGACGGATTCTTGGACGATTATGCCTTTGTCATGGAAGCATTCTTGAAGTTGTATCAAATAACCGCTGATAAAACATGGCTTGAAACAGCCCTTCAATTAGAAGAGAAATCTCGTGAATTATTCTACGATGAAAAAACAGCAATGTACTTTTTCACTTCTCACGAAACCGAATTGATTGCTCGAAAAATGGAGTTGAATGATAATGTGATTCCATCAACGAATGGAACAATGGCTCAGAATTTACTCACATTAAGTTATCTGGTAGACAACTATGATTTTGAACTACAGGCAAAACAAATGCTCATGAATGTTGCTGACGGAATGGAAATGTACGGATCAGGATACTCCAACTGGGCACTGCTGCTTCTGCGCTTACAAAACGGAATTAGCAAAATAGAAGTTCCAAAAAATCATTTCAAAGAAGTACAAGATTTGGTTTCACCTTTTATTTTACTTTCATACACCAACGAAGAAACCTTTCGTGTTTGCGCAAATGGAAGTTGTTCGCTTCCACTAAAGAATTTGGAAGAAGTGTACAAGGAACTGGAATCTTAATATGAAATGACATCCGCCTAAGGCTGATGCAGTTCTTCTCTGCGTTCTCCTTATCTCTGTGGTTTTTAATGTCAAACACAGAGATAAGGAGAACCCAGAGTTTGGGCTAATCCAGGATGGGCTGAATAAAAACCAACTAAACCCAGGATATCAATTAAATTCTGCGATTATAACTTATAATCACTTCTTTTTGATGTACTGCGGATACGCTTTTTTGAAACGCTCCAAACGCGGCTTTGAAACTCCCTGAATGTATCCACTATTCGGGTGTAAACGTTCGTAATCCTGATGATAAGCTTCCGCTTTGTAGAAATCTTTCAGCTTGCTTACTTCTGTTGTAATTGGTGTTTTTTTGTACAAATCACGCTTTAATTCAGCAATATAATCGTTGATAATCTTCAACTCTTCGTCTGTTTGATAAAAAACGGCAGAACGGTATTGTGTTCCTGAGTCCGGACCTTGTTCATTTAATGTTGTTGGATCATGCGAACCAAAGAATACTTCTACTAACTGTTTATACGAAACCTTTGTCGGATCATAATAAACTTTAACTGTTTCCGCATGTCCGGTTGTTCCAGTACTCACTTCTTCATAAGTTGGGTCAATTGTTTGCCCGCCAGCGTATCCTGATTCTACCTCAAGAACTCCCTCAACTTCTTCGTACACACCCTCAACACACCAAAAACACCCGGAGGCAAAATACGCCACCTGGGAACTATCTAATGCCGATTTCGGTGTAACTACTTTTGTATGAACTTCTTCCTGCTGAGAACAAGCAGAGAAACAAACAAATCCTAAAACTGCTAATGCTATTAATTTCATGTTCATGGTTTTTCTCAACTACGGTTAAAGTTACATTTTAGATTTTGCTTTCAAAAAACTAATCGACAGAAAACATTCGGATTATATCAGTGATTGTTTGAATTGTCAGTTCATCTAATTATATTCGCACCCTTAAAGAAAAATTACACATGGCAATTATTGGTACTATCCAAGAAAGAGGCAAATACCTTTTAGTAGGAGTTTTAGGACTTTCTCTTGTCCTTTTCATCGCTCAGGGATTCTTTGATATTCTTGGAACGAACACTACGGTAGGAAATATCGGAACTATTGAAGGTGATGCTGTTGACGGACAAATTTTTGATCGTAAAAGAGCTGAAGTAACTCGTGAAGACGAGATGGCTTCTCAGCAGCAACAAAGACCATACGACGAAATGCAGCGTGAAGCTTCAGAAGATAAAGCGTGGAATATGGTGGTTGACTCGTTGATCATGGCGAAAGAATATGACGCTCTTGGATTAGCTGTTTCAGATAACGAATTCAATGCTTACCTTTTTGGTGAAAAAGGATTTACGTTGATGAGTGATATTCAACAAAATTTCTCTGATCCTACAACAGGAAAATTCAAATCTCAGGAGTTCCAAAAATTCCTTGATACGAAAGAAGCTTTGAAAGGCCCTGAACTTGCTGAGTGGAAGAAAACAAAAGACAGAATTCGCAATGCACGTGTTCAGGAGAAATACAACCAGATCTTGAATCAAGGGATGTACGTTACAACGCTTGAAGCGAAAAACGAATATAAGGCTCAAAAAGACATGAAGTCTATTTCTTTCGTTATCAAAAATTACCGTGACATTCCAGACGCTGATATTAAGATCACTGAAAAAGAAATTAAAGCGTTCTACGAAAAGCACAAAGAAGAGAAAGAATATGAAGTATTGGCTGGAAGAACTATCCGTTATTTCGATATCGCATTGGAGCCATCTAAGAAAGACATCAAGTCGTTCAACAGATCAATGGATTCATTGAAACGAATTTTTGCAGCTTCAACAGATGATTCGGCGTTCGTTGTAACAAATTCAGATCCAATCAATGAGCAAGGAATGAAATTATTCTCTAAGAATATCTCTTTCCGTATGCAAGGTGATCAAAAAGCACAACCAGGAATGACATATCCGGCTCAATTGGATACTGTTTTCAAAACTGGTTCAGTTGGTCAGGTTGTTGGTCCATACGATGACAACGGTGCAACAAGAATTGCGAAAATCATTGGTTTCAATAACTACTCACTTAAAGTACGTCACATTCTTATTGCTGCTCAAAAAGGAGACGACGCTAAAATTGCGAAAGCAAAAATTAAGGCAGATAGTATCTTGAAAGTGGTAAACAAAGATAATTTCACTGATTTTGTAACACGATTCTCTGAAGATCCGGGATCAAAAGAAAAAGGTGGAGTTTACGAAGACTTCTACGATAATGAAATGGTGAAGCCATTTGCTGATTTCTCAGTTCAAAAACCGGTTGGTACTATTGATGTTGTTCAAACTGATTTTGGTTTCCACATTATTGAAGTATTGGATCGTACATCTTCAAAACACCCCGTTTTGGCTATCGTTCAGAAAACACTTGTTCCTTCTGAATTGACAAAAGAAGATACAAAAGCCTACGCTTCTCATTTGTTAACGAAGATCAATTACAAATTGAAATCAAAATCAGATATCATTGCGAAATTGAATTTGTTTGACACTATCGCTAAGAAAGAAGAGAAATATGCACGTCCATTAACAATGGTTGATGAAGCTCCAAAGGCATCAGGATTCCAAACAAAGATGGCACAAAACGCAATCTTGAAATTAACTTTCGGTGAAGATGCTGAAGTTGGTAAATTGTGTGGTACACCAATTTATGACAAGGATCGTTACATCATTGCAATTGTAAGTTCAATTTGTGAAAAAGGTGTTCCGAAATTGGAGGATTGTTATGCTAAAATGCGTGTTGAAGCAATCAAGGAAAAGAAAGCGAACAAATTCATAAAAGACATTGGATCAACGTACAACTTGAAAAAATTGGCTGCTAAATTAAAAACTCAGGTAATGTCAGCTGAAGTTTCTTTTGGAAACCCAAGTATTCAAGGTGCAGGATATGAGCCAGAAATTATTGGTAGAATTTTCGCATTGAAAGATAAAGCAACTACAAAAGCATTGGTTGGTAAATCTGGAGTTTACGTTATTGTAGTTAAGAAGACTACAAAAGCTGCTGCCGCTAAAGACTACAATGCAGAAAGAGCTCAATTGCTTTCAACGTTGAAAAGCCAGGCAATTGGTCAATCACGTCAGGCTTTGATGAAGAAACATGAGGTTAGAGATAACCGTAAGTTGTTTGAAGCTGGAGTTTACAGAGATTAATCTCAAACAAATCATATTGAACCGTTATCAGTTTTCTGGTAACGGTTTTTTTGTATCACAACATTAAGGAAGAAAACCAACAAATAGAACGCAAAGAAGGAACTGTCGCAAAGATTTACAAAATATATTCTTGCTTAATTTATAGAACCAAAAACAGATTAAAACGAAATTATTTCTGCTACATAAACCAAAAAAAGACCTTTGTCTTCTTCTTTCTCGCGGTTTTGATCAGCAATTTAAAAGGAAGTTCCCCCTTTCATAGAAATAACGATTGTTAATAGTTCTAACTGCAAATAGCCAAGATCCTAATCTGAGAAATTGGTTGGAAGATGAGTTGAAGCTCAATTCAAACACAATTTCACAAAAACATAAAATTGTGTTTTCGAATGTCAATCATTGAAATCCAAATTTAGGGATACCTCACTCAAAAAAAGTAGGTTCTTCGAAGCGAATGATGGAAATGAAATTGGTACTTATTTCGCGAATGAGGATATTCGCTAACAGGCCAGTATCACCACTATAAATTACCTGATATTCCGTCGTAAACTTTCCGTTTTTATACTCTTCCTTCGACTTCAGGTTTCCGTACTTGTCATAAGTAAAACGAAATTCACTCACCGGAACCTCATCAATATTACTGTATGTTTTAATTGATTCAACCCAGCCTTTGTTGGTGTAGGTGTAAAAGGTGTTCAACTGATTTCTGGTAATGGTATACATCTCTTCTACTTTCGACAAATATCCAAGACTATCAAAATAGCGGGTTTCTTCCATATAGGTATTCCCGTAACTATTCTGAATTTTCTTTTTATGCATTCCGTTATACACGTTGTAGGTCATGGTTTCAGAATTCCACAACAAACTTCTATTGATATCTGGCGTCAGTAATGAGTGAAGTGTATCGATATCTCTCCAAACTTCTTCCTTGATCACCTGATTCAAATCGTTGTACGTGTAATACGTTGACAGGAATCCACTTTTTTCACTGATCCGTTTGCAACGTAGATTCCCATTATCATCGTAGATGTAAAAGCGAACAATAGTATCTGAAACAATATCACCGGAAGCTGTTTCGTACTGTCTTGTTAATCGACCTAAAGAATCAAACGTATAGACATAAACGAACTTTGATTCGCGCATAATATCTCCTTGCTTTTTAAAGGTATACTTCCCTTTAATTTCTTTGATCTTAGAAGCTTTTACAAATTGGGTATTGAAGTAGGGAACATCGGTGAAAGCAGCTCCTTTGGAGTTATCCAAAACTTGCGCATAGGAAAGCACGGATAGGCATGTGGAAATAAGAAGAACCCAAATTGACTTCATGTTGCAAAATTACATGAAAGAATCAGCCAAAAGAAAGGGGGAATGCTAAGCTATCCCCCTTCTTTTGTTAATAATGTTGAAAAGAAAGCACTGCTTTCGATATAAACAATTCTCTTTATTTGATTTTGACCAATTTGAATGGATCCTTGCTTGGATAATCGCTCTTAAAATAAGAGTCCAATTTCTTGTCATCAATAGTAACTCTGAACGTAGACATTCCCGGTTCTCCGGTTTCTTCATCAGGTTCACCAATGACTTCTTCTACATTCGAGAAATACGGCGCCAAAACATCCGTTGTAAGGTACTCAGAACTGTACATCGGATAAAACTCAATGTCTTTTCCATTCATTACCACTTTACAAACATTGAACTCAGGGGCAGCTCCCATGGAAAGGTATACCTGCTTACCAACTTTAGTAATGAACAACGAATCATTCAACTTACTAATGGATTCACCATCTGCACCGTTGAAGATCATTTGATCGGACGTTAGCGTAACAATGGTCTTGTCTTCAGAATCTCCCATCATCGCGCCTATCTCACCCGGATAAATCAACTCATATTTACCGCGCATGTTCTTGGGAATCTGGTCCAATTTCTTACCTGGAAGATTCGTTGAAGTAACTGGAGTGCACGATGACATCAGCAAAGTGATTATTCCAAGAAAGAAAAGATACTTTTTCATAAACTATTTCGTATTTCAACAAATAAACAAAAAATCCTTCCCACCGAAGCGGAAAGGATTCATTATCTTTTATAAATGTGAAGAATTAACCAACCAATGCTTTGTAAGCAGCTGCGTCCATCAATCCATCAAGTTCAGACGAATCTGATAATTTCACTTTGATCATCCAACCTTCTCCGTAAGCGTCAGCATTCACAGCTTCAGGATTCGACTCCAAACCTTCGTTAAACTCAAGAATTTCACCAGAAACTGGCATAAATAAATCAGAAACTGTTTTTACTGCTTCTACAGAACCAAAAACTTCATCCTTGTCTAAAGTTTCTCCAACAGTCTCAATTTCAACGTAAACGATATCACCTAACTCGCTTTGAGCAAAGTCAGTAACACCAATAACAGCTACATCGCCTTCAACACGCACCCACTCGTGCTCTTTTGTGTACTTTAATTCAGCAGGAATATTCATTTTTCTCTTATTTCTGTATTCAACTTAAAAACCCGATTATCGAGTTGCGAGCAAATGTAATTATTTTTGGACTTTAAGACCAAAGACTTTAGACAAAAGACGAATAATAATGGAAATGTAAATTGCTCCTAAGTCATTAATCCATTTTTCGTCTAGCGTCTTCTCTCTTCTGTCTTGAGCATACTTCATTCAGAATTCTTAATTTTGGGTTATGATAAACAACGATCAGCTTAAGGAAGTTAATCAACGTATTGAAGCAATTGCAGCTTATTTGAAGATTCCGGAAAAACAACTTCAATTGCAGGAAGCAGAGCTCAAAACACAAGATCCTGGTTTCTGGGATGATTCAAAAAAAGCGGAGGCCGAAATGAAGATCATTCGTGGTTTGAAGTTTTGGATTGAATCCTATACAGAATTGAAGTCAAGTGCAGATGACCTTGAGGTTTTAATGGAATTTGTGCGTGAAGGTGCAGCAGAGGAATCGGATTGTGATGAAGCTTACAGCCAGTTGTTAACTACTCTGGAGGAGGTTGAACTAAAGAACATGCTTTCTGGTGAAGAAGATGTGCTAAGTGCGGTTATTCAAATTACTGCCGGTGCCGGCGGAACTGAAGCTTGTGATTGGGCTGGAATGCTGATGCGTATGTACATCATGTGGGCGGAGAAAAGCAAATACAAAGTAAAAGAGCTCAACTTTCAGGAAGGTGATGTTGCTGGAATTAAAACCGTAACTCTGGAAATTGAAGGTGAATACGCCTTTGGATATTTAAAAGGTGAAAATGGAATTCACCGCCTGGTTCGTGTGAGTCCTTACAACGCTCAGGGAAAACGCATGACCTCATTTGCTTCGGTTTATGTTTATCCTTCCGTAGATGACACGATTGAGATTTACATTAATCCCGCAGATATCAGTTTTGAGACTTTCCGTTCAGGTGGTGCAGGTGGACAAAACGTAAATAAGGTAGAGACAGCCGTTCGTTTGCGCCACGCTCCTTCCGGAATTATCATTGAAAACTCCGAGTCACGTTCGCAATTAGCCAATAAAGAAAAAGCCATGCAGTTATTGCGCTCTCAACTTTATGAAATTGAATTACGTAAGCGCGCAGAGTCTAGAGAAGAAATTGAGGCTGGGAAAAAGAAGATCGAATGGGGATCACAAATCAGAAGTTATGTACTTGACGATAGACGTGTGAAAGACCATAGAACAGATTATTCAGTAAATGATCCGGACAAAGTACTTAATGGCGAATTGACTCCGTTTTTGAAATCATACTTAATGACATACGGTAATTAAATCAAAATTGAAAAAGCAAAAGTTAAAAGTGGTTTGTGGATTAAGCAAAATTTTGACTTTTGACTTTTGACTTTTGACTTTTGACTTTTGAAAACAAATTCGCCTTAATGAAAACAGTAATCTATCATAACACCATGTGTTCCAAAAGCAGAGAGGGACTTTGTATTCTGGAGGAAATTGCATCTCAGGAAGATGTAATTGTTCGTGAATACATGAAAGAACCACTTACTTATGAGGAAATTGACGACTTACTAAAATTACTAAAAGCAAAACCTTTAGATATTATTCGCAAAAAAGAGGCTATTTTTCAGGAGAAGTTTGAAGGCAAAAAGAGAACTCGTCAACAATGGATCAAATCGATGATAAAATATCCTGTGTTGATTGAACGACCTATTGTTGTTTCAAATGGAAAAGCAACTATCGGCCGACCACCGGAATTGATTTTAGAATTATTTAAATAAACCCTGCTCACTTGCATAAACACTTGAAACAATACTATTACAATCGCCACAACATACTGTTGTTGGTTGTGCTATTGTTTTCAGTAACACTTGTCGCGCAAGAACCTGCTTCTTATATTCTTGGTGAAGATCAATTCAAAGGTGTTAAGATCTATGATGTAATTCAGGATAATTCCCAACACTTCTGGATTTCTACAGATGAGGGTTTATACGAATATGATTATCAGAAATACAGACACGTTGATGCCAAAAACGCTAAAACAAATGCCCTATTTCAATTTATTAAAAACAGCAACGGAACCATTTACTGTAGTAATCTGTCCAATCAGATTTTTGAAATAAAAAATGGTCAGTGCCGCTTGTTTTATGAAGTTCCGGAAACCGTTGCAGGTTCAAACATTACAATTGCCATAACTGCAAACAACAATTTAGCCATTGCTGCCAATTTCATTTCAATCATTTCACCCAAAGGAAAGCGGATTCTGCATAAAGAGAATCTGAAAACAACTATAAATTCTATAGCTAGTTTCAAGGATAAAAGTATTCACTTCACCACAAGCGAAGGACAAATTATTCAATTCAAAAATTTCAAATGGAGTAAGATCGATTTAAAGAAATCCGAGAAAAATCCTTTGCAATTCATTGAACTTAACTCGCGGCAATACCTATTTGACGCAACGGTAAACAAACTTTACAAATACGACTCGAAGAAAGGAATTGGAAAAAGTATTTCTCTCAAAGCGAATGTTCCCGAGAAATTCAGGTATTACACCGCTGCAAATCACCTTTGGTTCTCTGGTAACTCAAAAGGCGTTTACTGCTATTCCAACCAAACTAAAAACCGCTCGCATTACTTTAAAAATTATCTGGTTTCCGACGTTTTTGAAGATAAAGAAGGAAACGTACTATTGTCTACATTCGATCATGGAATTATTGTTGTTCCGGATCTCAAAGTGGCTGGCGTACTTCCTCCCTTTGAGGAAGGTGAAATACTGACGCTTTACAACGATAAGAATCTTGGGTTTGTTTGTGGAACAGATCAAGGGGCCATCTTCGCTCATAAAAACAAGACGTTCAAATCTATTCTTGCTTCACCAAAAGTGAAAGCACCAATTGAAGGAATTTATGGTAACGACCATTTGCCGTTCATGATCGTTGGAAACGGAACCGTGGTTGCTGTAAATCGCTCAAGTGGTCAACTCTCCAACATAATGCCCGGCTCGTTAAAAGACGTCATTTTTACAGGTGAGAATTCGTTTTACATTGCAACCAATAAAGGTTTATACTATACCGAATGGAAAGGTGGCGAGACATTTGTTTCGCGGCAAATTAAGGAGTTAAACTTCAGGATTTATGCCTTGGCCTACGACAAACAAAATGAAGGTGTTTATGCCTCAACAGCTAAAGGATTAATGTATCTTCAGGCTGGAAAGGTGAAACCTCTCACCTATCAAAATCAAGAATTATACGTTTCAGATTTTTTTGAGAAGGATGGAATTGTTTGGGCTTCGACTCAGAATTTCGGAATTCTGAAATTCTCAGGGATTCAGATTGTTGGTGTAACACAACCAAAAGTAGACGGGAACCTGGAATCGATAAACAAATTCGTTGTTGACGAAAATTACATACTCGCTTCAACGGCTTCCGGCTTTTATAAATTTTCAACCAGCGGATCTGTTGTTGACGCACTGCACATCAGTAACAGTTTTGGCTCTCGTCGTGTTTATGATTTTACGGTGAATGACAATGAAGTTTGGGTTTCACATTTTGGAGGAGTTCAACATTTAAACCTGAATTATAGATTAAATATTCCGGCGAGTTCTTACCTCCAATTTTCTGATGTACAAGTGAATAACAAATCGGTTGTTAGCCAACATCAATTCTCAAATGAAGAAAACAGGATCAGTTTCGTTTTAACAGCTCCAACCCTAAGAAACAGAAGAATCGATTTTACTTATCAATTATCTGGCTTCGATGAGTTTTGGATTCATGCAGACAATCAAACCAGCACAATTACGTACAATGCTTTACCTCCCGGAGATTATGTTTTTCTTGTAAAACAGGAAGACGCACGGGGAACATCCAGAGTGTTGAAATATCCAATTCACATTTCCAAACCGATTTATCTTCGCTGGTGGTTCATACTATTGCTCATCGTTGGAATTTTGATCGCTGGCACCTATTTCGTGAAACGTGTTCAACTCAACGAAAAAACAAAACTTACAGGTGGTAATCAAGTTCAGGATCTTCAACTGGAGATCTTAAAAACACTTCAGAGTATTCAGTCACCAATCTCCTTGCCACTGCAAGCTGTTTCGGAAAAATACTTTGGGAAAAATGACCTGAAAGCTTTACTTCAAACCAACTTTAACACCCAATTAAATAACGATACAACGCTTGAAATTGACTGGAAACTGAGTGATGAAGCACAACTTCCTGTTTGGACAATTATTCCTTTCGTTTACCACACTTTTTCTTTCGGATTTAATGGAAAAATGGGGCAAAAATTAATCAGATTGTCTTTTTCGGAAAATGAAGAAATCATTCTTTGCACGATTGAAGACAATGTTCCCCGTTTTTCAGACAATAGAAGCGGTAGACTGGAAACCGACAAAACGCTGGCTGAAAGTCAATTAATGAAAGATCTTTTTTACGCTATAACTATACGAAATTCAAGCATTCGGGTAAGTCACAATGAAAAAATAAGTGGTGAACAAATGCTGGGAACAACGCTGGCTATCAGCATTCCAAAACAGTAAGCGGAACTCTAAACCCCTAGTCGTAATTGTGCTCTCTTAATTTTTTATTGTTTTTATGACGTAACGTTCAATCTTTACCTAACTTTGCGCACAGGTTATCCGTCACGAACGGGTATATTTTGTAAAGAACCGTTAACTTTTGAGTGGTCTTTTGAGAAAAAGCCAAACAGGTAGCCGATGAGAACGAAATACATTGATCTGATTGATCAAACCTTTGATTTTCCACAGGACGAATTTCACCTTAGAGAAGATCGTTTACTTTTCCACGGAATTGATTTGATGCAATTAATTGAAGAATATGGCACGCCATTAAAATTCAATTATTTACCGCAAATCTCGTATAACATTCAACGTGCGAAAGGCTGGTTCCGCGAAGCCATGAATAACATGGGTTATGGTGGAAACTATTATTATTCTTACTGTACAAAAAGTTCTCATTTCTCTTTTGTTTTAGACGAAGTATCTAAAAACGATGTTCACATTGAAACGTCATCTGCTTTCGATATTGATATCGTAAAGAACCTTCAAAAGCATGGGAAACTGAAAGACGGAAGTTTTGTTATCTGCAATGGGTTTAAGCCAAAAGCATACATACAAAACATTGCAGATCTGATTCACGACAATAGATTAAATGTAATTCCAGTTGTAGACAATACCAGTGAAATTCATGATTTATTGGCGTTAACAGGTGACCATAATGTGAAAATTGGAATTCGAATTGCATCTGAAGAAGAGCCTAAATTTGAGTTCTATACTTCACGTCTGGGGATTCGATACCGTGAAATCGTACCATTTTACAAAGCATTTATTCAGGATAATCCGCGAGTGGAGATCAAAATGCTTCACTTCTTTATCAATACCGGAATCAACGATACTTCTTACTATTGGAACGAATTAACAAAGTGTTTGAAGATCTACTCGGATTTGAAGAAAGTTTGTCCATCACTTGATTCCTTAAATATTGGAGGTGGATTCCCAATTAAAAAATCACTTCAGTTTGATTTTGATTACGCCTACATGGTTCGTGAGATCTTAATGCAGATCAAGCGAGTTTGTAGTGACAATGATATTCCTGAGCCAAATATTTTCACCGAATTCGGATCATTCACCGTTGGAGAAAGCGGTGGAGCCATTTTTAATGTTCTTCACCAAAAGCAACAGAACGATAGAGAGAAGTGGAACATGATCGACAGTTCTTTCATGACCAATCTTCCCGATACATGGGCCATTAATCAACGTTTCATCATGCTGGCGATTAATCGCTGGAACGATGACTATGAAAGGGTTTTATTGGGCGGTTTGACTTGCGATTCGGACGATTATTACAATTCAGAACAACATTCCAACGCCATTTATCTTCCGAAGTTTGATAAAAATAAGCCGCTTTATATTGGATTCTTCAATACTGGGGCGTATCAGGAAACAATTGGTGGATTTGGTGGATTAAAACACTGTTTGATTCCGGAACCGAAGCATGTTCTTATCAGAAGAGATGAAGAAGGTAAGATTCAAACAGAGATTTTTTCTCAGGAACAAACCGCGCATGACTTCTTGAATATACTCGGATATCGCTAAATTTTTAGTGTTCTGTTAATATTCTTGTTTGTTTTGCTACTATACTCGTAAACTTTGTATTACTTTTGCACCCGCTTTCATTGTTTCAGTTTAAGAAATGATGTTATTTCGAGGTTGCAAGAAAGCGTGAACTTAAGTAGATAACATGCAAAAATTAACAATTTTCTTAGAAGAGAAATCCGCATTTACTACAACCATTGAAACTACACTTCTTGAGAAAGGATTTAATGTGGAACATATCGATGCACTTGCAGAAGGCGATATTCCCGTTGATGCTTTGGTTATTTTCCATGATAATCATAATCTGGATAAACATACAAGCGAAATAAGAGAGCATTTTGAGAAGCATCAGATTGCAACTCATAAGATCGACTTAAGCGGAACTTTGAACGTTGCTCTATCGCATTTATCTCTTTTTCTTGAGCGTATTAAGTCTAAAAAAGTACTTTTTATTGGGGCTCCAAGCTTGAAAGACCATCCGAAAATGGAAGTCTTTAAGGAGAAATGGAACCTTTAACAAATTCTAAATGTTAAAACCCAAAACGTGTTAGAACAATCAAAACACGTTAGGCTCTTTAATATTTGAGAATCGAAAAGGTTATCGAGGGGAGTCGAGATAACCACTTTAGAATTTTCAATTTTTGAATTTAAAATTACTTTACGTAGTCCTGTTTCTGTACTAAAAAATACTGATCGTTCTCCAACTTCGCATACCCTTGCTCATAACAGAAGTAATAGACCGTTCCTTTTTGAGTGGTGTAGATATTTGTGAAATAATGGAAATTAAATCCTTCCTCAGCTAAAGTAATCGCATCAACCGTTTTCTTTCCCTTTGGATTTAATGTTTCCAGTATCCGTCTGTTTTTCCGTAAAATCCTATTGACACGCTGCATCAATTTAGTTGCATCTTCGTTTAGCTTATTGTTGTGTGTATTTCTACAGTAATCGGAGCAAAACTTTTGATCCTTTCTTCCATTGAGTTTTATTCCACACTCCAAACATAATCTCTCAGTCATTGCGGTTAACCTTGTGGAAACAAGTATAATGTAAATTCAGAACTCTCACAAATCAGACTCACATTTCACTAGTTCACAACGTCTTCGTTAAATTCTTTGATATCTCAACAAAAAAATTGAATGTTCAGTTCCGTATTTCTACATTTACAAATTAAAGTACTACATCATGAAAATATTCTACACCCTACTTATAGTTCTTCTTCCAGCTTTAGCACAAGCACAGTTGAAGGAAATTGCTTTCGCGGAGCTAACAGCTGGAAGTGGAATGTTCTTCGGAGCTCAAATGTCGCCTTCAACAATAACAGTTACTGTTCAAGGTCCATCAGATCGTTTTTTAGCCTTTGGTTTTGGAACTGGGATGGCAAGTGGTAATGATGCCATTATCTGGTCAACGACCGGAACCGGAGCTGCACCGCTACAACTTCGAGATCACAGAATGATTGGAACAGGTTCAGAGCCAACAGTTGATGCGCAACAAGACTGGACCGTAATTTCCAATAACGTTGCCGGAAGTAATAGAACAATTGTAGCGAGCAGAGCACTTAATACTGGTGACGCGAATGATGTTGCCTTCCTTTTTTCGGCAACTACACAAAACTTATTTTGGGCAAAAGGTCCATCGGCTACAAATCAGTTGCAATATCACGGCAGTACAAATAGAGCAAGTGGAATTGTTCGTAATTGGGTAACCGTTGATCAAACGGCTCCAACATTAAGCACTACAAATCCAAATGACAATGCCGTTGGAGTTTCGCTAACACAGAATTTAACAATGACTTTTAGCGAAAGTGTTTCTTTAGGAACTGGTTCATTCTACTTATATGATTCAAACGACAACCTGATTCAACAAGTTTCAAATGGAAGTCCCGGATTAATTGTTTCCGGATCGAATGTAGTATGGAACCCGTCTGCAAATCTCATTCTTAACACTGATTACTATGTTCAGATTGATGCAACTGCCGTTAAGGATGCTGCCAACAATTTCTATTTGGGAATTGCTGACGAAACAACATGGAACTTTAATACCAACGATATTATTGCTCCAGCCTTAGCATCAAACCCTTTTATTCCTGCAGATAATTCAAATGGAGTTGCGCTTACTCAAACCTTGAGCGTTACGTTCAATGAACCAATTATTCTCGGAAGTGGAAGTATAGAATTATATGATAATACGGGTACGCTTATTGAATCATTTGTGGCAAACAGTAGTCCACTGGTTACACTGGTTGGAAACACCGTAACTATTGACCCAACAAATGATCTTATTCTTAACACATTGTACTATGTATATCTTACAAACGGTGTAGTTATTGACATGAGCGGCAACGTTTACGCCCAAATCTTTACCAACACAACGTGGAACTGGAATACAAATGATTTGATCGCTCCAACAGCTATCACTCCTTTTGTCCCTGCTGACAATGAAACAAATGTAGCTGTAAACCCAACATTCAGTATTTCATTCAGTGAAGACGTTCAGCTAAACGCTACAGGAAATCTTGGTGTTTTTAATGCATCAGGAACATTGATCGAATCCTTCAACTCAGGTTCTGTGGGAATGTCAGTAGTTGGAAATGAAGTTACTTTCAATTTAGCTTCTCCGCTTTCAGAGTCTACATCTTACTATATTCAGATCGCAACAGGTTTCATCGAAGACTTATCAGGAAACGATTTCGCGGGAATAACGGATCAAACTACTTGGAACTTCACTACAGGAGATTTTACGAATCCAACTTATATTAATTTACAACCAGCTGATAATGATCAATTCGTTCTTACAGGAACATCGAGTGCGGTTATGTTCTTCAGTGAGGATATTCAGCTTGGATCGGGCAGCTTCTATTTAGTGGATGAAAGCAATGCCGATACGGAAGAATTCAGCAGTGCACTTGGAAACATTACTATTCAGGGAGGAAATGCAGTTATTCTTAATCTGGCTTCAGGAATGCCACTTCAAACGCCTTACCATGTTCTTGTAGATAATGACGCTATTGAGGATGCGGCTGGAAATATGTTTGCAGGTATTTCGGATACAACAGAATGGAATTGGAGAATTGAATTGGAAAGTGGTTTAATGGAGTTAGGATCAAACTTGTACTCATGGAACGGAACAGAATTAATCATCAAAACAGGTGATGTTTCAGGTGAAATTTATGACGTAAGTGGAAAGCTAATCCAAAAATTAACTACTGAAAAAACCATTCTTGAAAATCTTTCATCTGGAATTTACATGGTTTGGATTCAACAAAACAACACGCCAACATTCTTTAGAATTTATGTCGATTAAAACAGTTGTTTTTCTTTTTCTGCTGATGAACGGTGTTTCTGCAAAGGCGCAAGACATCTTTGAAGCTGCCAGAACCGGAAATATCGATCAGATCAAAGCTTTGAGTAAGATTGATAAGGATACGGTGAATGCAAAAAATGCTGGTGGATTTAATCCGTTGATGATTGCATGTTACCGCGGACAGACCGAAGCAGCCAAAGCACTCGTAAAACTGGGTGCGGAAGTAAATTCGAACTCTGCTGAAGGAACACCATTGTTGGCTGCTGTCTATCAGAACAATACGGAATTGGCGCTTTTTCTGATCAAAAAGAAAGGAACCTTGAATGCACAAGGTCCCGACGGAAATAGTGCTTTGATGTATGCTGTAATGAATCAGAACATTGAGATTATCAATGCGCTGGTAAAAAAGGGCGCGGATAAATCCATCAAAAACCTGGATGGACAAACAGCTTACTCCCTTGCATTGACCTTAGAGAACAAAAGCATTCCTGACTTGGTGAAAATCGATTAGCTAAATCATTCTATGCCTGAACTATCAGAGTGGAACTAATTAATAAAATTCATAAAGTCCTTATTGGAGTTGCGATCATTGTCGCATTCATACACTTCTTGTACCTATTCTTCAAAGCTTACAGCAAACAACCTTTGATCAACGATTTAACAGTGGATGAATTCAAACGTGTTTTAAAAGAAAATTTAAATAAAAGCACAAATTCACGGTTGTGGGCGTTAAAACCTTTTTTAATTTTCACGTTATGGACGTTTTGCATTATGATTTATTCAATTATCGTTATCAAAACGGGATTAATCTGGTAAAACAAATCGGCAACAAAATCCATTAATAGAATTTCTCAAAACTCAATAACCGCAAGGGGTTTAACATAAATTAACAAGCCTTAAAGTGCTACGCTCCTTTTCTTTTTCATCTTTGTTGTTCATGCAAAACTAATTATGGATACAGCTCCACTTAGCCCGTCTGATCAACTTCAAGAACTGGCACAAAAAATCGCACTAGAAGCAAAATCCTTTGATGACTTACGTTCCGAAATTGGAAAAGTAATTGTTGGTCAGGATAGAATGGTTAGAGCCCTTGTTTTAGCCCTTTTAGCCGACGGTCACGTTCTGTTGGAAGGTGTGCCCGGATTAGCAAAAACATTGGCAATCCGAACATTGTCGGATGCTGTAACCGGAGATTTTTCGCGTGTGCAATTCACTCCGGATTTACTTCCGGCAGATGTTACCGGAACGTTGATCTATCAGCAAAACTCCGGACAATTCGCTGTAAAAAAAGGACCAATCTTCGCCAATTTCGTATTGGCAGATGAGATTAACCGTGCGCCTGCAAAAGTGCAATCCGCTTTACTGGAAGCCATGCAGGAACGTCAGGTTACCATTGGAGACGATACACATTTGCTCCCAAAACCGTTTTTGGTATTAGCAACACAGAATCCAATCGAACAAGAAGGAACGTATCCGCTTCCCGAAGCTCAGGTTGACCGCTTCCTTTTCAAAGTGGTTTTGGGCTATCCTTCCAAGCAGGAAGAACAACTGATCTTAAGATCGAACGTTCGTGCTGAAGGTTTGTCCAAAGTTTCTGCTGTAATTGATTCAGAAAAGATTTTGAACGCACGTAAATTGGTGAAATCCATCTACATCGACGAAAAGATTGAGCGATATATCATTTCAATTGTTCATGCTACACGTTTCCCTCAGGAAGCTGGCTTGGCTCAATTGACAAAATACATTTCGTTTGGAGCATCACCTCGCGCAAGTATCAATCTTGCATTAGCCGCTAAAGCAAATGCATTCCTTGAAAACAGAGCGTTCGTTATTCCTGATGATGTTAGAACTATCGCTTCGGATGTCCTTCGTCACAGAATTGGCTTAACATATGAAGCCGAAGCTGACGGTGTAAAAAGTGATCAGATTGTTGACCAATTGCTTCAACGCGTTGAAGTTCCATAATAACTAAAATGGACCACAGCGACATCCTCAAAAAGGTTCGAAAAATTGAACTTAAAATGCGTGGTTTGGCAAAGAATGTTTTCGCCGGACAATACCAAAGCGCGTTTAAAGGAAGAGGAATGTCGTTTAGTGAAGTTCGTGCTTACCAATACGGAGATGAGATTAGAACCATCGACTGGAACGTAACCGCACGAACAAGAGCACCGCACGTAAAAGTATTCGAAGAAGAACGTGATTTATCCATTTTTTTGGTGATTGATGTTTCAGGATCCATGTACTTCGGAATGAACGAAAACTCGAAAGTGACATTGGCCATTGAACTGATGGCAACTTTGGGATTTTCTGCAGCTTTCAACGGCGATAAAGTAGGTGCTGTTTTCGTTTCAGATCAGGTAGAAGATTACATTCCGCCAAAGAAAGGTGTGGAACACGTTCATACCATTGTTCGACGTCTATTAAAGTTGGAGCCAAAAGGTAAGAAAACAGATCTTTCAGCAGGAATTCGATTGCTCCTGAATCTTCACAAACAAAGAAGTATCTGCTTTCTTTTAAGCGATTTTCCTGATCCTGCAACATTGCAAACAAGCTTGCAGCAGATTCGCAAGAAACATGACGTAATTGGAATTCAGCTTTCAGACCCAGGTGAAATTAACGTTCCAAGTGTTGGATTTGTTCGCTGGTACAATACAGAAACACAATCTACTTCCTGGCTCGACACTTCATCAAGAGGCGCAAGAGAGAATATTCAGGAATTTCATAAAAAGAAACTTGCTCAGGTTTCAGAATTATTCAAGTCAGTGCAGTTAGATCTTCTTCTTCTCAGTACAGAACAAGATTACTATCATGAACTGGTAAATCTCTTCAGAAAAAGAAAGTGAGATTTCTACTTGTCATATTCACTTTTGTGGCCTTTACGACCAGCGCACAAAAAGCAAGAGCTTTCTGGGAAAAGGATTCTGTTTTAGTTGGTGAACCTGCCGTTTTACGAATCGTAATCACAGATAGTAAAGAAGAAATTAAATGGGTAAAACTGGTTTCCAGTGATAAGATCAATATTCGTCAAACCGATGAAACTCTTTATCGTCCCGAAGGTGAAATTGAAGTTACGGGAACATCAAAGAAATTCGACCGGAAAAAACGCCAAACGGAAATCATTTGCCAAGTTCTTGTTTGGGATACAGCCAACTTCAAACTACCCAACCAACTCTTAGACTTTTATTCAAAGAACTGGAAGTCGAAAGACACTTCTATCTCTGTTGATATTCCTGAGCTCAGCGTTACGTTCAAGAAGAAAATTGTTGACACCAACATTTCAGAAATTAAGGTCGAAGAAATGTCAAATCCACTGGCGTGGCTTAAAACTTACGGCATTTCGATTGCACTTTTGATCATTCTGCTGATTACGCTTATACTTTGGAACAAGCGCAATAGAACCCGCTTGAATAATTCTGAAACGTTAAAAACCAAAACCCTGCAAAAACTTCATGCGCTTGAAAAGAAGGCACTTTGGGAAAACGGACAAATTGAGAAGCACTACGTAGAGTTCAGTCGAATTCTGAAAGAATTCTTAACGCAGAAGTATAAAATGAACTTTAAAGGGAAAACAACCGCGTTGACAGAACATCAGCTAAAAAGCCTTGAAGTTGAATCACATATTATCAAAAGAATTAAAAATTTATTGCTGGCTTCAGACTTTTCAAAGTTTGGAAAGAACATTCCAATTGCGGATACCATTCTTTTAAACCTGAAACAACTGGAAGAATTGATTATTGAACTTAGTCCATTAGACATACCAAAACAATGAGTGCGTTCGACATAGATTTTTGGAATTATTCCTACTACGCGCCCAACATGTTATACTTGTTGATTGGAGTTCCTGTGCTCATTTTTCTTTGGGATTATTTGCACCGTAAGGACATTGGACAACTGAAATTTACAGGTTCAGACACAGAACAATTAAGCATTAAAGGTGGAAACGTTGTTGTTTTCAGATGGATCATTGCGGTATTGTACGGCTTAGGATTACTTTGCTTTGTGTCGCTGACGGCTAAGCCGTATCATCCTGAATTCGATCCGCCAAAAATTGATTACAAAAACGGAATCGACATCATTCTTGCTATCGATGCATCGGGTTCCATGCTCGCCGAAGACTTACTTCCCAATCGTTTGGAAGCAACCAAAAAAGTAGCAAAGGAATTTGTTGACTCCAGAAAAGGCGATAGAGTTGGTTTAGTGGTTTTTGAAGGTGAAGCCTATTCAGCTTGTCCTGCAACCATAGATTATGAAGCTTTAAAACAACAAATTACAGATATTCAACCCGACAGAGTTGCACCGGGAACAGCAATTGGAATGGGATTGGGAGTTGCCGTTACACGCTTGAGAAGTGATAGCTTAAAATCCAAAGTAATTATTCTTCTTACAGACGGAATGAATAACTCCGGAACAATTGAACCAATGGAAGCCGCGCAACTTGCTAAAAACAAGAATTGCAGAGTATATACAATTGGAGCAGGCTCAAATGGCGGCTCAGGACCATTTGGTCAATACATGGAGGTAGAAATTGATGAAGTGACCTTAAAAGCAATTGCCGACAGAACCGGAGGGAAATATTTTAGAGCAACTGATACCGAAAGTTTAAGTGAGGTTTACAAAGAAATCGATCAACTGGAAAAAAGAAAAATTGAAACGGATTATATGGGAGCACAGCCTCCACTTACCCTTTTTCCATTCTTCTTCTGGGGAATTCTATTTTCCATAGCGGCCTGGAGTATTCAACATTGGAAATTTAAACTTGATGATTAATAACAAGTCTACATATCATCAAATTCTGATTATCACAGGCATTACCGAAGTTTTACTTTGGTCAATTTTCCTATTCGTGTTTAATCCATGGGGTGTTTTCCTTGACGATTATACCTGGTTGCATCCGGAGTATTTTTGGATGTTCATCACCCTCCCTATTCTTCTTGGAATCAGTATTTGGCATTGGACTTACAAATCGAAATTGGCCGCACTTTACAGCAACAAAACCAAAACGTCTGTTCTTTCCATAAAATTCAATGCAACACGCGCATTTCTGCATTACTTCCTGCTGCGTGGCGTATTCTTCTTCTCTGTTTTAGCTCTGGCACAGCCCGTGAAAGGAACAAAAAACGCGAAAGGGAGCAAACGAATGCTGGATATTATTGTTTGTTTAGATGTTTCCAATTCTATGAATACCGCGGATATGTCGGGTGGAGCAACACGACTTGAAGCTGCGAAAAACACCATTGGAGAATTGGTGAACGGATTGCAGGGTGAACGTTTGGGAATTATTGTTTTCGCAAATTCTGCATTCACACAGCTTCCGCTTACAACTGATATTGGAGCTGCAAAAATTTTCGTCCCGGATATTTCTTCCAATCTGGTTTTGGATCAGGGAACCAATATTGGCGCTGCATATGAATTGGCTGTTGATCAATTTAAAGACGAAGATGCAGGAAGACACCTTTTGGTAATTACGGATGGTGAAGATCATGAAGAAACCTGGGCAGAAAACCTCAGTGAGCTCAAAAGCAAAAAAATCGGATTTACTTTCCTTGGGCTTGGAACTTCCAGCGGAGGCCCAGTTCCTGTAGATCCTGAATATCCTGAACTTGGGAATAAGAAATATCATGGATCAACCGTTTACTCACATTTGAATGAAAGTGAAATTAAGCGGATGGCCAGCAGAAGTGGCGGAAATGCCATTATTTCCTCCAGCGCTTATCCGGATGTCAGAAATCTGGTCGACATGTTCAAGAATTCCAAGTCGAAAACAGTTAAACAAACTACAATTGAAGTGAAGGTGAATTACTACACCATTCCGCTTTGGATGACAATTTCCTGCTTCATATTGTATCTATTTCTTCCACAAATCGTAAATCGCAAACAATGAGAATGAAATTATTACTCCTGGTTATTGTATTGGTTAGTGGAGCCGCTAATTCGATTTATTCTCAGAATTATGTGGACTCGTTGAATGCTGCCCGAAACGCAAGCAATAAAGGCGAATACAGCAAAGCGTTAAAGTATTATAAAAGCACCGAACGTATCAAGCCAAAAGACTTAGATTTGTCACAAGAGATGGGTCAAACAGCTTATAAAGCAGGTGATTTTAAAACTGCAAAAAGATGTTTCGACAATCTTTCCGCGAATTCCAAATCTTCTAAAGCGAGATCTACTCACCAAACAGATTCAGGAATTTCTAGTTTAGGCAATGAAGATTACAAAGGTGCCGAAGAAAGTTTCAAAGAAGCACTTCGTGAAAACCCGAGTAATGAAAAAGCGCGACAACTTCTTATGGAAGCCAAGCGTAAGAGAAAACAAAAAGAGAGCGAGGAAAACTCTGGAGATGGTAACAACCAGCAACAGGGTGGCGGACAAGGAAATCAGCAACAGCAGGGTCAAGGACAACAGCAGGGGAATCAACAAAGTAATTCAAATAATAACGGAGATCCACAACCGGGAGATTCCAAAAATGGAAAACCGGGACAAGGAAATCTACAAGACAAACAAACAGAACGTCGCTTGGATGAGTTAATGAAACAAGAAGCTGAAGCGAGAAGAAGAATGAACGGTAACAATGGTACTTCACAGAACAAGAGCGCAGAGAAGGATTGGTAGTCAAGAGCTACTAATGCTGATTTTATTTAGCTGTCTGGGAATTTATTGTTTCGGACAGAAACCAATTGTTGGATTGTCGTGCAGCACAAACGAAGCTGCGCCGGATGAGAACATTGTATTCCGCATTTCAACAAATGTTCAGGGAACTATCAATATTGATTTTCCGGTAGAATTTGAAGTTGATTACGATGTTCTTCACCAGGTTAGTCAGGAAATGGAAGCTTCCGGAAAAATCAAAACCTATTACATTACACAACAAAGCGGATCGTTCAACAAAGCCGGAACATACAGTTTCTGCGCAACGGTAAGCTATAAAGGGAAACCTTATAAGTCAAATAAGATTACACTTACTATTGACGAATCAAAGGCATCTAACATTGCCATAAAATCAAAAGATCCTGTTTTCGGCTTCATAGAAGCAAAGAAAACTTCCGTCTACGAGGGAGAATGTGTAATGCTGAATGCCCGTGTGGTTTCACGCTACCCTATTCTAAATGTTGACGGTTATGCACCATATAAGTGCGATAAAAATGCCGAAGAACATCCTTTCAATTATTCAAGAGAATTGGTTGAAGAAACAAAACTGAATGGTAAAAAAGTACAAACTTTCGAATACGGAAAACAACTTCTTATTCCAATTTCAACCGGAAAATGTAGAGTGAAACCTTTCGAAATGGCTTTGCTGTGTCACGGAAACATTTTCGACAAGACCATTCAATTTAAATCTACTGGTCTAACCTTGAATGTAAAACCGCTTCCAAAAGGAGCTCCATCAGATTTCATTGGCGCAGTTGGTGATTTCGATATGTCGCAAGAAATCAGTGATATCAGCAAGCTGAAAGCCGGTGATGTTTTCCAGGTGAAACTTATTGTAAGTGGTATTGGAAACATTCACAATATTCAGGAACCAAAAATTAAAATCCCTAATGGCTGTAAGCTATATGGCGATGCTCAGAAAGAAGAGAATTACGATTATACTGAATCTGGTGTAGCCGGATCAATCACTTTCATTTACAACATTCAGGTATTGCAAGAAGGTGAACTTCATTTCGATGCTCCATCCATGTCATTTTTCGATCCGCAAAAAGAGAAATACATTACGCTGAGTACAGAACCATTTACGATTCTATTGGGCAAGGAGAAAACCTCTTTGCGAAAAGACAAAGTTGATTCAGCTTCAAAAAACACAAAAGAAGTCCTTGTGCAAGCAGAAGCGAAAGAAGGAAAATCACAAGACAAATCAAGTATGCCATTAATTCTGGGAATTGCAGTTCCGGGAGCCACATGCGCACTTTTCTTCCTTTTCCTAATGGTTCGTCGTAAACGTTCGAAACACGAACACGACGTTGCATTGGCAAAAGAGCGAATGGTAGAAAAGCAGGAACAAATGGCTAATACCGATTTTTGGGAAGAAGTAATGAAGAATCCAACTGATGCTAATAACATTAGCATCAATCTTCCGAAAGCAATTATTCAAATTCTTGAGAAACGATTTGGACTTCAAAATACGAGTAGAGAACGTGTTTTATCTGAGTTTGGAAGTGGAAATAAAAATGAAGAAAAAGAGATCAGAGACATCATCGGAATCTGTGATCATTTCAGATATGGATTTGGCGTTCAAGATTTTCCGAGTGATAATCTTCTAAATCGCGTTAAAAACATTTTGAAACTCTGATATTTTTAGCAAGAAAATTCGCTGAATCTGATTTGAAATTCAATTTTAATATTACTTTTACCTCCACAAAACAAACGACATGAGCATTTTTGGTATTGTATTGTTCTTATTAATTGGTGGAATGGCATTCTGGATGTTGTTATTCTTACTAGGATTTATTGTTCCTTTTTGGATTACTTTAGGAATTAACCAAAAAATGCGTCCGAAACGAGTTTTTGAAAAAGACGAAGAGTAAGATTAATATACCACTGTTTGCTATTTTAGGTACATAGCTCTTAATTGTAGAGTTATTTTTATAACCACGTAACCATTAAATTCATATATCATGAAAAAACATCTGATGATGTCTGCACTATTCGTGCTACTAAGCTTTTTTGGATTCAGCCAAGTTTGGACTGTTACCAACGGAGGAAATGAAACTACGCCAACGTGTACGTATACGGTTCAGCTTAAGATGGCGCTGCGCAATACCTCTACCGGAGTAACAAGTTCTCCTTTGTGGATTAGCCACATCGTTGCACCCGGAGCCGATGTAACCTATTCTTACGGAAGTACTCCGCCAGCAGGTTATCAAATCGTTGTTCTCGAGGCAAAAGCTACTTTCGGATCGACAACTATTACCGGAATGACCACAACTAGCTCAGGAGATCAGTCATTTCCTCAAAGCTGTAATGGCTCATGGACATATTGGTGGCGTGATCTAACCAATAAACATTTCCTTATCGCTGAAATATTTTAATAGGAGCTGTCGGAATTTTTGAATATAGAAGGGCGAATGATGATTCGCCCTTTTTTTATGCCAAGAATACAATAATTAATTAAATGGAAAAAAGGTTATCGAGCGGAGTCGAGATATTTTTTCTAATTTGAATATTTCATTGTTGAAAAAGTTTTATATCTTTGCAACCCCTATCTGGAATTCAGTCGGGAAATAAACAAATAAAAACATACTGTTATGTACGCAATTGTAGAGATAGCAGGGCAGCAATTTAAAGTGCAAAAAGACCAAAAGATCTTTGTACACCGTTTGGATGCTGAGGCAGGAGCAAAATTAGATTTTGATCGTGTTTTATTAGTAGACAACGGAGGGAAAGTGAACATTGGCGCCCCAGCTATAGCAGGAGCTAAAGTTTCTGCTCAAGTGGTTGACCACGTTAAAGGAGACAAAGTGATTGTTTTCCGTAAGAAAAGAAGAAAAGGATATGTGAAAAGAAACGGTCACCGTCAATCTTTTACACAAATCACGATTACAGATATTAAAGGATAATCTTCCATTCCGCAACTGCGGAAGGAGTAAAAAGAAATACAATGGCACATAAAAAAGGAGTCGGTAGTTCTAAAAACGGTCGCGAATCAGAAAGCAAACGTTTAGGTGTTAAAATTTTCGGTGGACAAGCTGCAATCGCAGGTAACATCATCGTTCGTCAACGTGGTACACAACACCACCCTGGCGTTAACGTTGGTATCGGAAAAGATCACACACTTTACGCTTTAACTGACGGTCTTGTAGAATTCCGTAAGAAAAAAGACAATCGTTCGTTTGTTTCGGTAGTAGCATTTGAAACTGCTGAAGCTTAAGAGAACGCAAAACATTTATAAAGGCGAGTTCTGAAGTTTTCGGAATTCGCCTTTTTTTATGCCCAATTGGAAATTATTTCCCCCTTTGGAGGGGGATTAAGGGGGAGGACAGTTGTTGTATTTACATAGAATAGCTACTTTCGTCCCGCGTTTTATTAAAAGTAAAAACACAATTTAAAACAGGATTCCTATGTTAGAAATGACAAAAATTCGTGCAGAACGCGATGCTATCATCGAAGCACTGAAGAAACGTAACATTGATGTAACTGCAACTATCGACGCTATCCTAGAGAAGGATCAAACGTGGCGTGGTGCAAAAACTCAAATGGAATCCATCGCGTCCGAACTAAACAAAATTGCTAAAGAAATTGGCGAATTGTTTAAAAGCGGAAAAGCTGCTGAAGCGGAAGCTGCAAAGGCTAGAACAACACAATTGAAACAAGAGGAAAACGACTTGAAAACTCAGGTTGATCAACTTGACGAAGAAATAACGCAATTACTTTACCTCATCCCGAACGTTCCAAACGCTTTGGTTGTAGCCGGTAAAAACGAAGAAGATAACGAAACGATCCTTGTAGAGGGCGAACCTGCTGTTTTGCATAACGGAGCACTTCCTCACTGGGAATTGGCCAAAAAATTCGACTTGATTGACTTCGAATTGGGGGTGAAAATTACAGGTGCAGGTTTCCCTGTTTACAAAGGAAAAGGAGCAAAATTACAACGTGCTTTAATTCAATTTTTCCTTGAAGAAGCTGAGAAAGCGGGTTACGAAGAATTTATTGTTCCTCACGTAGTGAACGAAGCAAGCGCATACGGAACAGGACAACTTCCGGATAAAGAAGGTCAGATGTATCACATGCCGGTTGACGATTTATACATGATTCCAACAGCAGAGGTTCCATTGACAAACATTTATCGCGATGTGGTTTTACCAGATGAGAATTTCTCTATCAAAATGACCGGGTACACACCATGTTTTCGTCGTGAAGCTGGAAGTTACGGAGCACATGTACGTGGGTTGAATCGCTTGCACCAATTCGACAAAGTAGAAATTGTGCGCATTGAACATCCAAAAAATTCAGAGCGTGCTTTGAACGAAATGGTTGATCATGTTAAAGGTTTGTTGGCTAAACTTGGTTTGCATTACCGTATTCTGCGCTTATGTGGCGGAGATACCGGATTTGCATCTGCTATGACATATGACTTTGAAGCATACTCTGCAGCACAGGAAAAATGGTTGGAAGTAAGTTCTTGCTCTCGCTTTGATACATTCCAGGCAAATCGCTTAAAACTGCGCTTCAAAGGTTCTGACAAAAAGAACTACTTAGCACATACGTTGAACGGTTCTGCTTTGGCGTTGCCACGAATCATGGCGTCAATCATGGAAAATTACCAAACATTGGACGGTATCGAAATTCCTGAAGTATTGCACAAATACACTGGCTTTACGAGAATTGATTAACTAAATAATGAATATTAAAAAGTCCCGATTTCAGCAATGAGATCGGGACTTTTTTACTTTTTGGGGTAATAAACCTAAAACTCAACTTTAAAAATATTAAGTTTTTCAGTCGCAATTTTCACGTAGAACCGTCATTTGCAAAATGACGCATACCCTATTTTGGGTATATAGATTCAACATTTCATCGATAAACGAAATATAGAGTTCGATAGACGGAGATATTATCAAGATTTTATGTAAAAATTACGTTTAGTTTGTATTTTTTTACAAATTTTGTTGAGAAAATAGTTTTGTCGACCTTTAGTAGATAACGGTTCGCTACTATGAACGTGAAGGGATTTGTGATGAAAAAAAATATTCTTGTTGGACTAACCATCTTATTAACTACTGTATTGTGTTCAAACCGCACTAACGCGCAATACTGCGATTCCATAACACCATCGTTTACCGTTGATTTATCAGCTTCGCCATACATGACTTGGCTTAGTCCGAACACCGATAGAGATGGTTTTTGCTGTGGAGCCTCCTCACCAGATAAATGTTTGGAGTTTATCATTACGTTAAATCCAAACTCTGCTGCAATCATTTTTAACGTTGCATCAGGAGCCGTTCCTCCGGGAGCACTGTTTTATCAAGTAGATTGTGGTCCTCCAACTCCGGTTGGTTCACCCATCTGTCTTCAGGGAGTTGGGCCTTTCCATCTTACATTTTGTAAACCCGGAAACAATACGAATACCTACTCAATTGAAACAGTTCCAAACCCTATTTTTGGACCAAATATTTCATTGGGTGATGGTTGTTCCGGTTTATTAGGGGTTCAGTTCTACGATGAATCCACTGTAACATGGACAAGTATTAGTCCAGGTGCTAGCGAAACTTACAACAATTTATTGTCATGTTCATCAGGTTGTGACACGGCATCAGTAACCAATATTGGGGGACTACCAGCACAAGTAAATTATCTTGTTTGTGGAACAGCATTGAACGGCTGTACTTTCGGTCCAGTTTGTGACACGATCAGCGTATCCTTTGCACAGGAACTTTCAGTTTCAATTATTGCCCCGGATACTGTTTTGTGTGCAAATGAAACAACTGTTCCGGCAAGTGTCTCAATTACGGGAGGAACTCCTCCATACTCAATTTCCTGGTCGAATGGCGGTTCAGGAACCACAAACAACATTGGTGTTGGTAATACAACTGTTAATATTACAGATGCTTCTGGATGCACTGCAGTGATGGATCAGGTAACGGTAACACAATTACCTCCACTTACTATTGATGCAGGAAATGACATCGTACAATGCTCAAATTATATTGGGGCAATTACTTTAAATGGAACAACAAATGCTTCAGGAGTAATTTGGTCTGGTCAAGGAACATTCCTACCAAGTAATATGGTAATCGATCCTGATTACGTTCCGTCCTATGAAGAAATAACATCAGGAAACGCCTATGTCACCGTTACAACAAACGACATTTCAGGTTGTCCGAACGTTACAGATGGAATGAACATTGCGTTCAATGAAGTTTATCAGTCAGTTTCCATTACAACAACCGATGTTACCTGTAACGGACTTAATAATGGATCTGTAACTGTAACCGCAACTGGTCCACAAGCACCATTCACCTATTCTTTCGACAATGGAGCTTACAGCTCTGCAAACACAGCTTCGGGATTAACGCCTGGAACACATACAGTAGCTATCCAAAGTAGTTTAGGTTGTGATTCTCTCATAACATTCTCAATCTTTGAACCTTCAGCTCTTAATGTTGTTCAAACCAGCGCAGGAAATGTTTCATGTAATGGTGGAAACAATGGGTTTGTAACCTCCGGCATTTCTGGTGGAACACCAAATTACACCTATTCATGGAATACTAATCCCGTTCAAAATACTCCAAATGCCAATAACTTAACCGCAGGAAACTACACTTTGACCATTACTGACGCCAATGGATGTAACATTCAGTTAATGTCAAACATTACTGAACCAACACCATTGATGCTGAACTTCAATACTGTTGAACCAAGTTGTTTTGGACTAGCGAACGGAGCCATTTCCAGTAACGTTAATGGAGGAACTTCACCATATACGTATCTATGGAACTCAGGCTCAACTGCCACATCCATCTACTCCGTTTCTGCAGGAAATTACTCTGTTACAGTAACAGACAACAATGGTTGTGTAATAAGTGCAGTTGAAAATGTTGGTCAACCCCCTCAACTGCTGTTAACTGCGAATAACGATACAATTGTTTGTCCGGGATTACCCCAAACTATCACTGCGAATGCATCCGGAGGAACCGGGACTTATGCATACAGCTGGACTCCAATATCGGGCAATCAATCAACTATTATCGTTTCACCAATAACCAATACAACATATACCTGTACAGTTCAGGACAATAATGGCTGTACTGCAAATTCAACAACTACGATTACCGTATTCGGTTTAGATCCGAATGATGTTCAGGCTATGGCTTCGCCGGATTCAATATGTCTTCACGCAGATGTAAATCTTTTCGGTCAATACAATGGAAATGATCCAACAGTTGTTCTAAGCTGGGACTTTTGTCCAACTTGTCCTGCACAAACAACAGACACACCTTCGCAAACAACAACCTACACCATTACGGCCACAAATCAATGTAATCAGACAATTGATGCTGATGTAACTGTTGTAGTAGTAATGCCACCAGCGATTGACCTGGATCCATCTCAGCCAGCTGTTTGTCAGTACGAAGAGTTTACAATTGAAAGTTCCACATTTGTGAATCCAACGTATACCTATTACTGGGATTTCAATGGCGTTTTATTGGTTGGCGACGAGGTTGAATTCTCTTTTGACGAACCAGGGACATACAATATAAGTGTTTACGCTATAAATAGTTTTGGATGTACATCTGATTCAACCGCAACTTCAACTATTACAGTAAATCCACAGGCTAACGCTTCATTCAATCCGAGTGCTTACATAGAGACTACGTTGGATCCAAGTTTTACGTTCAATAACACTTCTACAGAAGCAAATACGTATTTGTGGGATTTTGGAGATGGCGCAGTGAGCACAAGCATTAACACTTCACACACCTATGCTGATTACGGTTCTTACACCGTTACTTTGACAGCAAACAATACTTTCAATTGCCCAGATGAAACAAGTATTGTGGTGGAAGTGAAGCCGGAGTTCGGTATTTTCATTCCAAATGCATTTACTCCTGACGGAGATGCGAATAATGGTATTTTCTTCGCTCAGGGATTCGGTATTCTTGACGAAGGTTTTGAATTCCAGATCTTCAATCGATGGGGAGAACTGATCTACTATTCGGAAGACCTTTCTGCTGGTTGGGATGGCAATTACAGAACCGCTGAACCCGCGCAGGATGGTGTTTATGTTTGGACAGTTAAATTCAAGGATCTGACTGGAAAAAGACATGAGCAAAACGGACATGTAAGTCTATTAAGATAATTATTGGTTGACCAAAAAATCCTGATTCTGGAAACGGAATCGGGATTTTTTGTGCTTTGAAAGCGGAAAACACTACATTTATTGCATCAATGAAGATTAGAATTCTTCACATTCTCCTCTATTCATCTCTCCTACTCTTCCTGTTTTATAAGCCAAAACTGAATAATCACCACCTGGAAGTTCTCGATCGAGATTAAGTGCTTATTTTTAAAGCGATGAAAATCTGGTTTTTAATTGTTTCCATAAGCTTGACGCTAGCAAGTTGTTCTTCCAAAATTGAAAAATTTGAGAAGGATCTGGAAACGTGCATCTCTAAAACAGATTCCGTTCAATTCCTCTTGAAGAACACCTTGAACGATGAAGATTTTACAGATCAAATTCTACAGGCAGAAGTGATTTGGAATCAATTAAAACTGAAATTTGAGGCTTACAATGACACACTTTCCAAGGAACAAATGGAAACGTTAGACGATTTCAATGTGGCTTTTCACAACGCAAGAAATCTTCAAAAAGAACGGTTAAGATGTTTGGTCGCAAATTCAGAACAACGCCTGCGTTTACAGCGTTTGAAGAACGATATTGAACTTGGAAGCGGTAAGCGTTCGGAATATTGCGCAAATGTGCAGCATGAAAAGGAAGAATTAACAATTATTGAAGCCCACGCTAAGGATATTCATCGTAGATTCGAAGAACTAAAACGCAGTATGGCACAATTCAACCAAAATTTTGCGTTATAGATTTACCGCATGAAACGCTTTATTCAAATACTGATTTTCCTTTGCTTTAGTCCACTGGCTATTGCACAACCTACAAGTACCGATCAACAATTGGCAAACTTGTATTACAGCAATGGCGAATTCGAAAAGGCTATCCCCTATTTTGAGAAAATTCTGACTAAACAGAGCGTTAAATACGATCAGTTACGCTACATCGAATGTTTGGAAAAAACGAACAAATTAAAGGATGCCGAGCGTTCCATGAAGAAATTTGCTGCCGCAAACAGTGAAGATCTCGATTATCAAATTTTACTCGGAGACTTTTATTCCAGAAACAATAATCCAGCTGAAGAAGAAAAACTCTTCACTGGAATCATCAAAGCAAATACGAAAATTGGCTATCAGGTAATCGATTTGTACAACGCATTCCTGAAACGGGGAAAAACCGATTGGGCTTTGAAAACCTTAGAAGCAGGACGAAAAAATCTGAAAAAGAACTTTCCACTTTACCTTCAGTTTGCAGAAATATATGGTGTTCTTGGAAGAACAGATGAAATGATCACTGAATATTTCGATGCCCTCGAATTGTATCCGAATTATTTACCTGAAGTTCAAACCGAGCTTACAAACAGCATTGATTTTACAAACGATCAAAATGGTGTTTATTCGAAATTAAAGGATCAGTTGCTCATCAAGATTCAAAAGAAACCAGATGAGTTGATCTATCCGCAAATGCTTATTTGGTTGTTTACCCAGAAAAAAGAATTCAAGAGTGCATTGGTTCAGGCACAAGCCTTGGACAAACGACAAGGAAATACAGGGGCAATTGTACTTGATCTTTGTGATCTGGCTGTCGCTAATTCTGAATACAACGTTGCACGAAGCGGATATCAGTATGTCATCAATCTTGGTCCGGAAAAAGCAAATTATTATACGGCTTATGTTTCTTTATTGAATGTTCAGTACCGTGAAATTACGATTGAAAAGTTAGGAACTCCTGAAAGCATTGCAAGTGCGGTCACGGATTATCGTTACGCGTTGAAAAGCATTGCAAAAGGCAGAAAAGGTGTTGCATTGATGCGCGAACTGGCGACTATTGAAGCTTATTATAACAACAATGCGATTGGTGCACAGCAACTTCTGGATAGCACATTAGCAATTCCTGGGTTAACAGATATGGAGAAAGCCGAAGTAAAAATGCTTTTGGCTGACATTCTCGTTCTTGAAAATGACATTTGGCAAGCCTCTTTGTACTACATGCAAATTGACACCGACTTTAAGTTTGAAACGATAGGCTCGGAAGCTAAATTCAAAAATGCGCGTGTTTTCTATTACGATGGTGATTTCAAATTCGCGCAGTCGCAGCTGGATGTGTTGAAACAATCCACCTCCAAACTCATTGCGAATGACGCGATGAAGTTGTCGATTCTAATTACCGACAACCTTGGCTTAGATAGCAATTATACAGCAATGTATAAATTCGCTGTTGCAGATTTACTGCTCCAACAGCACAAATACGATGATGCATTCTATTTATACGATTCCATTCAGGCAGAATTTCCTGATCACGGTTTAGCAGACGAAATATTGATGCGCAAGGCTCAAGCCATGCAAGAACAAGGGAAATGGAATGAAGCTGTTTCATACCTTGAGAAAATTGAGAAGTACTACTTCGACGATATTTTGGCTGATGACGCCGTTTTCCAGTTGGGAGACATTTACGAACATCACCTCGATAACAAAGAAAAAGCTGCCGACTACTACAAGAAAATTCTTTTTGAATGCAAAGGTAGTTTATTGACTGTAGAAGCCAGAAAAAGATTCCGGGCATTGCGGGGTGACGCTGCAATTGACGCTGACGATTTATAGATAAACACATGAATCGCATCCTAATCATACCACTCTTACTTCTCTTCGCTTCTTGCAAAAAAGAGGAAACCAGTTTTAAGATAGAAGCTGTTAACATAGCCACTGGAACTCCCCTATCGAATTTGGAATATTACATCACTTCAACACATGATGTAAATGGAAGTGAAACTGTTAAAGTAGAAGAATCGGGAAAACTGGACGCAAACGGTAAAGCCTTGGTTCAGGTGAAAATTAAAAAAGGAAGAACTTATATTATCCGAATTCTTGAACCAGATGGTATTTGTTATAGAAACGCAAAATCATTGGAATATAAAGAAGGAGACGGCGAAAATCCTACTTTCCGATTTGAACTCTCAGCTTGTGCCTACATCAGATATGTCATTCAAAACATCAATTGTCAGGGAGATAATGATTTAATGAACTTCCGCACTCGATACTCGTTTATCAAATGGGGTAATTGGTCAAAAAATTATTCAGGGTGTTACAATTATGCTCAGTACCCCAATGAGGTTCCTGCTGGAGCCATGCATTTGGAATGGAAGACAAAACGCAACGGAATTACCGCAATAGACAGCAATAACGTTTACCTTTCACCAGGCCAACTTAAAACGTATTATCTCTATTATTAAGGGAATCGGTTGTCATTCTCGATACGTTTTTTCCACGTTACATTTCGAGAAATCACTTGAACTTACGCCAATTATCGACTGAATATGTGACATAAACGAAAAAAACCTGAGTGCCCCCACCCAGGTTTTTCTTATCAAGTCATACATCTAGTGGATGTATCAATTGATAACTACTGCTACTAACCAGTACAAAGATACGGCTGAAAATTAAAATTGCAAGTAGATTTGAAAAAATATTCGTTGAAAATTGTTAAATATTCATCGTCAGATAAAGTTTAGTCGAAATCAAAAGGTATTTCAACGATGAAAATACCGCTCCCATTTTTTTCAAGTCGAAATCTACCTTAAAACTGCTATTTAGAATCGTTTCAAATAAACTTTAAACCCTCGTTTAAACGTTAAAATCCTTTAAATTCGCTGGTCTTAAAATTAGAAGTTATGTCAGCTTCAGTATCTACAGCTGTAGATTATGTTCCGATTCTAATCCAAGCCGCTGTGGCTGTGGGTTTTGTGGTTACCACTTTGGTTGTTGCTCCTATGCTTGGACCAAAGCTACGAGGTAAAAAGAAAGATGCTAACTGGGAATGTGGTGTCGAAGAAATAGGGAACGCTCGTTTTCCAGTTTCGATTCGCTATTTGTTAACAGCAATTTTGTTCGTTTTGTTCGACGTAGAGGTTATTTTCTTCTATCCGTACGCTGTAAACTTTCATTCGTTGCAGTTAACAGGATTGATAGCAGTAGTAGTTTTCGTTGGATTCTTCCTTACAGGATTCTTTTACGTACTTAAGAAAGGTGCACTAGAATGGGAAAAGTAGAAAAAAAACCAAGAATTGAAGACGTTGAAACTATCAACGGTGAAGGTTTTCAATTAGCAACACTTGATAAAGTGATTGCAGCAGCACGTGCAAATTCCGTTTGGCCTCTCCCTTTCGCAACTTCATGTTGTGGAATTGAGTATATGGCAACAATGGGTTCAAACTACGATTTGGCTCGTTTCGGAATGGAACGCATGTCTTTCTCGCCTCGACAAGCAGATTTGCTGATCGTAGCAGGAACAATCTCTAAAAAATTAGCTCCTATTCTGAAGCAGGTTTACGAACAAATGGCTGAACCGAAATGGGTTCTTTCAGTTGGTGCGTGTGCTTCTTCGGGTGGAATTTTCGATACTTACTCTGTATTACAGGGAATTGATCGTGTTATTCCGGTTGACGTGTACGTTCCAGGATGTCCACCTCGACCAGAGCAAATCATAGAAGGTATTATGAATATTCACCGTTTAGTGAAACACGAAAGTCTTCGTCGTCGCTATTCAGATGAATACAAACATTTGTTGAATAAATATCATTTGAACGAAGATGAGTAATCTGACAAATGAACGCGTATTGGAGCGTCTAAAAGAGCAATTTGGTGCAAGTATCTTAAACGAAGAAACGCCATATGGACTTCTAACTGTAGAAGTTCCTGCCGATAAAGCACATGATGTTATTGCCTGGGTAAAACAAGACAATGAATTGAAAATGGCATTCCTAACTTTAATTGGAGCCGTTCATTATCCAAATCAGGAAGGTAGAGAATTAGCAGTGACATATCATGTTCACTCATTGATTCACAATGTGCGTTTAAGAGTTCGTGCTTTCCTTCCAATCGCTGAACCAAATATTGCAACTATTACTGACTTGTATGTTGGTGCAGATTGGCAAGAACGCGAGACGTATGATTTCTTCGGAGTGAACTTCGTTGGTCACCCGAATTTGACGCGTATACTTAATGAAGACGATATGGATTATTTCCCAATGCGTAAAGAATACCATTTGGAAGATGCTACTCGTGAAGATAAAGACGATCGCTACTTCGGTAGATAATAGCAGAAGATTATGAGCGAATCATTAAAACACTCAGGACACTTCGTGTCTAAGGACACAGTAGACGGGGAAATTGCAACGTTGAACCTTGGACCTACGCACCCGGCAACGCATGGTATTTTTCAAAACATCCTTACGGTTGACGGTGAAAAGATCTTGAACTCGGTTCAAACTGTTGGTTATATACACCGCGCTTTCGAAAAATTAGCAGAGCGTCGCCCATATAACCAAATTACTCCTATTACTGACCGATTGAATTACTGTTCTTCTCCTATCAACAATCTTGGATGGGAAATGACAGTAGAGAAATTGATTGGTGCTGAAATTCCAAAACGCGTCCAATACATGCGCGTAATCATTATGGAATTGGCACGTATTGCTGACCACCTGGTTTGTAACGCGGTAATTGGTGTTGATACAGGAGCATTAACAGGATTTACTTACATGTTCCAACAACGTGAAGCGATCTATGAATTGTTCGAAGAAGTTTGTGGGGCACGTTTAACAACAAATATTGGTCGCATTGGTGGTTTCGAAAGAGATTTCAATGAGACTTTCTATAAAAAGCTAGAGAACTTCCTGAAGAAGTTTCCAAAGGAATTTGAAGAGTTCGATAGTCTACTGACGCGCAACAGAATCTTCATGGATCGTACCATCGGAGCAGGACCTATTTCTGGAGAGCGTGCTTTAGAGTACGGTTTTACAGGACCAAACTTACGTGCGGCTGGAGTTGATTACGACGTTCGCGTTATGAACCCATATTCTTCTTATCAGGACTTCGAGTTTGATGTTCCGGTTGGAACTCAAGGAGATACTTACGATCGTTTCTGTGTTCGTCAGGAAGAAATCCGTCAGAGTTTGAGAATCATTCGTCAGGCTGTCGACAAAATGCCGGAAGGACCATTCTTCGCACCAAATATTCCTGAATTCTATCTTCCAAGAAAAGAAGATGTATACACGAAAATGGAAGCATTGATCTACCACTTCAAAATTGTAATGGGAGAAACTCCTGTTCCGGTTGGAGAGGTTTATCACAGTGTAGAAGGAGGAAACGGAGAACTTGGGTTCCATCTGATCTCAGATGGTGGGCGTTCGCCATACCGTTTACAATTCCGCCGACCTTGTTTTATTTATTATCAAGCATATCCAGAAATGATTAAAGGTCAAACGATCTCTGATGCCGTATTGGTATTGAGTTCATTGAATGTTATTGCTGGAGAATTAGACGCATAAGATATGAGTGCACCAAAAACAAAACCAACAGCTGATGGTCCAAAACCGGAATTTAGTCCGGAGGCAATGGCTGAGGTACAACGCGTAATCAAACTCTTTCCTGAAGGAAAACAGAAAAGTGCATTGATGCGTATTTTACATATTGCCGAAGAACAATTCGGTGGATGGTTGAGTGTACCTACAATGAACTATGTTGCAGAGATCCTGAACATTCAACCCATTGAAGTTTACGAGGTAGCTACATTCTATACCATGTTCAACATTGACAAACCTGGGAATGTGGTACTAGAAGTGTGTAGAACCGGACCTTGTATGTTGGTTGGATCTGACAACATCATTGCTCATATCGAGAAAAAATTAGATATCAAAGTAGGTGAAACTTCCGCTGACGGAATGTTTACACTAAAAACTGCTGAGTGCCTTGGTGCTTGTGGTTACGGTCCAATGTTACAATGCGGGAAACATTTCCACGAGCATTTGACAACTGAAAAAGTGGATGCTTTGATGGATCAGTTACGAAAAGAACATTCAACTTCATCGAATTAAGAGATGGGAAGAAAGCTATTATTGGAACACGCAAATGTTCCGGGAATTGAAACCTACGAGGTTTACCGTAAAAATGGCGGTTATCGCTCTGTAGAAAAGGCATTGAAAACCATGTCACCGCAAAACGTAGTGGAAGAAGTTCAGGCTTCTGGATTACGTGGTCGTGGTGGTGCGGGTTTCCCAACAGGAATGAAATGGTCGTTCCTTGCGAAGCCAGAAGGTGTTCCGCGTTACTTGTTATGTAATGCAGACGAATCTGAACCTGGAACATTCAAAGACCGTTATTTGATGGAGAAAATTCCTCACCTTTTGGTAGAAGGAATGATTACTTCATCTTACGCCTTGGGTTGTAACCAAAGTTATATCTACATCCGTGGAGAATACATGTTTGTTTTGGAAATCGTTGAAAAAGCGATTGCTGAGGCGTACGCAAATGGTTGGTTAGGAAAAAATATCCTTGGTTCAGGTTACGACTTGGATTTGGCTATCGCTCCCGGTGGTGGTGCTTACATCTGTGGTGAAGAAACGGCGTTGATCGAATCATTGGAAGGAAAGCGTGGGAATCCTCGTATCAAACCTCCATTCCCGGCTGTAAAAGGTTTGTGGGGATGTCCAACGGTTGTAAATAACGTAGAAACCATTGCTGCTGTAGTTCCAATTGTGAACGATGGCGGTGCAGAATATGCAAAGATCGGTATTGGAAAAAGTACTGGAACAAAATTAATTTCAGCTTGTGGAAACCTGGCAAAACCGGGTGTTTACGAAATTGATCTTGGTCTTTCAGTTGAAGAATTCATTTACTCTGACGAGTGGTGTGGAGGAATCGCAAACGGTAAAAAGATCAAGGCTTGTGTTCCGGGAGGATCTTCCGTTCCAATTTTACCGGCAAACCTTATTACAAAAACAGCTGAAGGAACAGATCGCTTAATGACTTACGAAAGTTTGGCTGAAGGTGGTTTCGCTTCTGGTTCAATGCTTGGTTCAGGTGGTTTCATCGTTTTTGATGAAGATCAGTGTATCGTAAGAAATACATGGAACTTTGCGCGTTTCTACGCTCACGAGTCTTGTGGACAATGTTCACCTTGTAGAGAAGGAACAGGTTGGATGGAAAAAGTACTTTACCGTTTGGAAAATGGTCAGGGAAATATGCGAGATATCGACCTGTTGGCTGAAATCAATAAGAAAATTGAAGGAAATACAATTTGTCCGCTAGGTGATGCTGCTGCATGGCCAGTTGCTGCTGCAATTCGTCATTTCCGTGAAGAATTTGAATGGCACGTAACAAACCCTGAAGAGGCGGTGAAAAGAAACTTCGGAATTGCGTCGAATCACGTACCATTGGTATAAAAAATCAACGAGATGATTAAAGTTATCGTAGATGATATTGAAGTAGAAGTAGAAGCAGGAACAACGATCCTGAACGCTGCTCGTAAAATTGGTGGAGAGGTTGTCCCTCCAGCAATGTGCTACTATAGTAAATTGGAAGGAAGTGGTGGAAAATGTAGAACGTGTTTGGTAGAAGTTGCCGCTGGTTCTGCTGCTGATCCACGTCCTATGCCAAAGTTGGTTGCTTCTTGCTCCACTCCTGTTCAAGACGGAATGGTCATTAAAAACACAACGTCTGAGCGTGTTAAAGAAGGTCGTGCTTCTGTAACTGAATTCTTGTTGATCAATCACCCATTGGATTGTCCTATTTGTGACCAGGCTGGTGAGTGTCATTTGCAAGATTTAGGTTTCGAACATGGTAAAGAAGGAACGCGTTACGAAGAACAACGTCGAACTTATGATCCAATTGATATTGGTGATAAGATCAAGTTACATATGAATCGTTGTATTCTATGTTACCGTTGCGTTTACACAGCAAATCAAATCACAGAAAAACGTGTTCATGGTGTATTACACCGTGGTGAGCACGCTGAAATTAGCACATACATTGAGAACGTAATCGACAATGAATTCTCTGGAAACGTTATTGACGTTTGTCCGGTTGGAGCATTGACTGATAAAACGTTCCGATTCAAAAGCCGTGTTTGGTTCCTGAAACCGATGAACGCGAAAAGAGATTGTCCAACATGTTGTGGAACTGCTACAGTATGGATGTTCGGAAACGATATCGCTCGTGTAACTGGTCGTAAAGATGCGTTTGGAGAAATTGAAGACGTTGATGGTAAAACAGGATGGATTTGTAACACTTGTCGTTTCGATTCAAAAGATGTTTCGAAATGGAACATTGAAGGTCCACGTGTGATCAACCGTCATTCTGTTATTTCTCAAGGACAGTACCTAACGAAAAACCAGTTATCTGAACCTAAAAAATTGAATCAATAATCATGATAGCAAAAATCATATTAATTGTCGCTTTGTTTGGGATTACCCTTGGTTTAGCAGCTTACCTGACTTGGTTCGAACGTAAAGTGGCAGCTTGGTTGCAAGACCGTGTTGGTCCTGACAGAGCTGGAAAATGGGGATTACTTCAACCTTTGGCAGATGGTGGAAAAATGTTCTTTAAAGAAGATTTCATTCCGGCAATGGCTGATAGAAGATTGTTTATCCTTGGACCTGGAATTGCCATGTTTACAGCATTCTTAACTGGAGCTGTAATTCCTTGGGGGCCAGATTTGACACTTTTCGGTGAAACTGTTTCATTGCAAGTATCGGACGCAAACGTTGGAATTCTTTTCGCAATGGGAATTGCATCAGTTGGTGTTTACGGAATCCTGATCGGAGGTTGGGCTTCGAACAATAAATTCTCTCTTTTTGGAGCGGTTCGTGCAAGTTCTCAGATGATCTCATACGAATTAGCGATGGGGATTTCAGTCATCACGATTGTAATGATGTCGGGAAGTTTGAACTTACGGGATATCGTTGACCAACAAGAAGGAATCAACTGGAACGCGTGGAAACAACCGATTTGTTTCATCGTTTTCTTCGTTTGTGCTTTGGCAGAGTGTAACCGTGCTCCTTTCGACTTAGCAGAATGTGAATCGGAATTGATTGGTGGTTACCATACAGAATTTGGTGCAATGAAATTAGGTTTCTACCTATTTGCTGAGTACATCAACATGTTCATCTCTTGTGCTATCATTTCTACTGTATTCTTTGGTGGATACCATTTCCCAGGTGAAGGTTATTTCTCAGGAAACACACTTGCCATCCTTGGAGTTTGCGTAATGTTCGCCAAAACAATCTTCTTCATATTCGTATTCATGTGGATCCGTTGGACATTACCACGTTTCCGTTACGATCAATTGATGCACCTGGGTTGGAAAAAATTGATTCCGATCTCATTGGTAAATCTATTGGTTACAGGATTTGTAATTGCTTTCATCTCAGGATGGTTCTCGAAAGAAAAACCACAACCTAAAATGGATGCAAGCAAAGCAAAAACAGAAATGCCTTTGAGCATGAATGCAGACAAGAATTCGAATCAAACGAACAAACCTCATTAACGAGCAATGGAAAGTTTATCAAATCGTAAAAAGGTTGTTTCGAACAAAAAGATGTCTTTCTTGGAGTCTTTGTACTTGCCGGCAATTGTCAGCGGTATGTGGATTACATTGAAACACTTGTTCAAGAAACACAATACCATTAAATATCCTGAGGTACAACGTGAATTTGCACCTGTTTATCGCGGTCAACACGTATTAAAGCGTGACGAAGAAGGACGTGAAAACTGTACAGCCTGCGGACTTTGTGCTGTGGCTTGTCCGGCTGAAGCTATTACCATGACTTCTGGTGAGCGCCAAAAAGGTGAAGAGCATTTATACCGTGAAGAGAAATACGCAACGATGTATGAGATTAACATGCTGCGTTGTATTTTCTGTGGATTGTGTGAAGAAGCATGTCCGAAAGAAGCAATTTTCTTGACAGACCGTATTGTACCAACTTACTTTGAACGTGACGAATTTGTTTACGGAAAAGACAAATTGGTAGAAAAAGTGGACGAGAGAATCGACATCACGAAACGTCAATTAACCGGAAAACGCCCTGCAAGATCATGAGTTTAGAATACATTTTTTATATCCTCGGAGGTTTGACAGTTGGAACTGCATTGATGGTAGTTCTTAGCAAGCATCCTGTAAGAAGCGTACTTTATTTAGTACTTACTTTCTTCATGATCACAGCAAACTATGTATTGATGAATGCGCAATTCGTAGCAATCGTAAATATCATCGTTTATGCTGGTGCAATCATGGTATTGTTCCTTTTCGTATTGATGTTACTGAATTTGAATAAAGAAAATGAGCCCCGCGGATCGATGATTGCCACTTTGGCATCGGCAGTTGGAGCCGGTTCGTTATTGGTTGTTTTGGTTGCTGCTACACGCGATGCAAGTTTGGCAACTACTCAAATTACAGAACAATCGTCAAGTGCAGGGTTGGTTGAAAACCTGGGTACTTTACTATTTAATAAATACGTGCTTCCGTTCGAAGTTTCTTCCATTCTGTTCATTGCAGCAATGGTTGGAGCAGTTCTTTTAGCGAAACGCGATAAACAAAACGCAGAATAAGATGTTGTTAGCTACCTTATTTGAATCTGGTGTGCGCATTGAGCATTATATGACCTTAGCAACTGTGCTATTTGTTGTAGGTGTTTTTGGCGTGCTCTATAGAAAAAATGCCATCATTCTTTTGATGTGTATTGAGTTGATGTTGAATTCAGTGAACTTGTTACTTGTGGCTTTCTCTACCTATTTTGGTAAAGCCGACGGACAGATCTTTGTATTCTTCATCATGGTTGTTGCCGCGGCAGAAGCTACAGTTGGACTTTCCATTCTTGTATTGCTTTACCGTAATTCACGCAACACAGATATTCGATTGTTTAACCGACTTAAGAACTAAACATGACAGTATCACAATTACTCCCGTTAATTATTGCATTGCCCCTACTTGGAGCTTTGATCAATGGTACAATTGGTAAGAAATTACCAAAAGCTGTTGTTGGAAGTATCGCAACCGGTGTGATGTTACTTTCTTTCGTTTTTACGCTGATGACTTACTTTGAAGTTCAGCATACAGGCGGAATTAAAGTTACTTTGTTTGAAATGCTACGAACTGCATCATTCCATTTAGATGTTGCATTCTTCGCTGATAACTTATCCATCTGGATGACATTGATCGTTACCGGAATCGGAACATTGATTCATTTGTTCTCTATGGGATATATGAAGCACGACGAAGGTTACTACAAGTTCTTTGTTTACTTGAATTTGTTCATCTTCGCCATGTTAATCCTTGTTCTCGGAAGCAGCTACTTCTTGTTGTTCTTCGGATGGGAAGGTGTAGGAATTTGTTCTTATCTATTGATTGGATTCTGGTACCAAGATTTCAAAAACACATTGGCTGCGCGTAAGGCATTCATCATGAACCGTATTGGTGACCTTGGTTTATTGGTTGGTTTGTTCCTGATGCTAATGCAGTTCGGAACATTGGAATACAACGAGATTTCGAATATGATTCTGAAAGATGGAATGAACGTTTCTCAATGCATGGCCATTTGTATTACACTTTGTTTATTCATTGGCGCAACAGGAAAATCGGCACAAATTCCATTGTTTACATGGTTACCAGATGCGATGGCGGGTCCAACACCAGTTTCTGCGTTAATCCACGCTGCAACCATGGTAACTGCAGGTATTTTCCTTACAGTTCGATCAAACTACTTGTTTGATTTACCTGGAGCTCAACTTACGCAAGACATCATGCTGTACGTTGGATTGGCAACTTCTATTGTTGCAGCATTCATCGCTATGCGTCAAAACGATATCAAGAAAGTATTGGCTTACTCAACTGTTTCTCAATTGGGAATGTTGTTCGTAGCATTGGGAATGGGGGCTTATACAGCTGCAATGTTCCACGTTACAACACACGCATTCTTTAAAGCATTGTTGTTCTTAGGTTCAGGAAGTGTAATTCACGCTATGAGCGACGAGCAGGATATTCGTAAAATGGGTGGTTTGAGAAAGAAAATTCCAATTACTCATATTACATTCTTAATTGGAACATTGGCAATTTCAGGTATTCCATTATTGTCTGGTTTCTACTCAAAAGACGAAATTATCGGACATTCATTCGAATCGCACAAGTTTGTGTTCGGCGCGTTGATGTTCAGTTCTGCTTTAACAGCAATCTACATGTTCCGCTTGTACTTCGTTACATTCTTCGGAACGTTTAGAGGAACACACGAACAAGAGCACCACATTCATGAAGGGCCAATGTCGATGAACTTGCCATTGATCATTTTGGCTATCCTTTCAATTTTCGGAGGATTGTTGAACCTTCCGGGAGTTTTCTTACATAACGGAACGCATTGGTTGTCTCATTTCTACGCGCACAACGTACAAGGAATTAAAATGGGAGAACATGGCGACACAAACACAACTTTGATGTTGATGATTGCTGCGGGAACCATGGCTGTGATTATTGCCATTGTAACTTACATCGTTTACGTGAAGAAAAACAGTGTTCCGGTTGCCGACGAAGACGTGAAAGGTTGGGAGAAATTATCGAAAAACAAATTGTACTTCGATGAAATCTATAACTTCCTTTTCGTGAAACCAACGCTTTGGTTGTCTGAAAAATTGAATCGTTACTTTGAGATTTCATTCCTTCATAGAGGAATTACAGGATCGGCACAGTTGATTGGTAAAACTGGTGACTTGGTTCGTAAAATTCAAACTGGTAGAACAGATACGTACATTCTTTGGATGGTATTTGGTTTGATTGGTTTAGTTGTTTATTTCCTCATCTATAAATTCTAATTCGTGGATCTAATTTTACATACTGGGGATTTAGGCATTTTAGCATTACCTCTATTATTTTCGATTCTGACTTTAGTAATTCCTCAAAATTTTGCTAGAGCATACGGAATCATTGCATCTGTAATTGTTTTCGGCGCTACATCATGGCTTCTTTGCGGATTTGATCCAAAAGGAACAAATGTGATGATCGCTCAAGAATGGTTAAAAGATTACGGACTTACCTTCACATTTAAATACGATAGCATTTCATTGATAATGTTGCTGTTGGCATCTGGATTGGTATTCCTTATCATGTTGAGCAACTTCAAGCGCGAACTATCAAGCAATAAATCATTCATTGCAATGGTTTTCCTTATGCTTTTCGGTTTATTCGGAGTGTTTACAGCATTTGACGGATTGTGGTTCTACATTTTCTGGGAAATCACATTGATTCCAATCTTCTTGATTTCATGGTGGTTCGGTGCTCCAGACAGAAAACCGGCGCTGATGAAATTCTTCATCTACACATTTGTTGGTTCATTGGCAATGTTGGCTTCTTTGCTTGCATTGAAGCAAATGAGCATGAGCTTTGGTTATGATGATTTAGTGGGTGTAAAGATTGGTAACGCTTGTAAAGCAGCGTGGATGTTGGGAGGATTCTTCTTAGCATTCGCTATCAAAATTCCAATTTTTCCTTTCCACACATGGCAGGCTGATACATATCAGAAATCGCCAATGGCTGGAACAATGTTGCTTTCCGGTATTATGCTGAAAATGGCATTGTACGGAATGATTCGTTGGATGCTTCCTTTATTCCCTGAAGGATTGGATTGTGTAACACAGCCAATCATCATTCTTGCGGTTATCGGAGTTGTTTACGGAGCAATCATTGCAATCAAGCAAAAGAACATGAAGCGATTATTCGCTTATGCTTCACTTTCTCACGTTGGATTGATCGCTGCAGGTATCATGACACTTTCTGTTGATGCAATTACAGGAAGTATTCTTCAAATGATTAATCACGGTTTGATTGCAGTTGGTTTATTCCTTGCGGCTGATGTAATTGAAAGAAGAACAGGAACATTGGAATTGGAAGAATTGGGTGGTTTGGCTAAACCAGCACCAAAATTCGGATTCTGGTTTGCTGCTTTGGCTTTTGCATCTGTTTCGGTTCCGTTTACGAGTGGTTTCATTGGAGAATTCTTGTTGTTGAAAGGTGTATATGAATATGAAGCAATCATTGGAATTATCGCTGGTACAACCTTAATTCTAGGAGCTGTTTATACGTTTAAAGCTTACCAGGCAAGTATGTTTGGTCCAGTTAAAATTTCTGCATTTGAAGATTTGCATTGGAGTGAATTAGCTGTTTTTGCAATCATCATGATTGCCGTTGTGGTTCTTGGAGTTTATCCGAAAGCCGTAATTGATTTTGTTGAACCAGGTGTCACGCAAGTACTTGCGTCGATAGCAAATCCAAGTTTATAGTAGTAAGATGGATGCTTTAATTGTATTATTCGCGAGCGGTTTATTTACGTTATTTTCCGCATTTACAAAAAAGCCTATTGTTGTAATTACTACAGCATTAGCCGGAATTGCTTTAACGCTGGCGGCATTGGCTTACCAATTGAAAACTGGAACAAACATTATCAATCTGGATTACAAAGGATTAGAATTTAATGATACGACAGCATTGTACAGTATCACTGCTATTACCATTACCGGATTCTTGATTGGTTTAGGATATCAGCGCTTCAAGGAAAATACTGAACATGTTGGTGAATACATTGCACTAATCATGTTCTCTGCTTGTGGATCGTTGATCATGTTCTCATTTACAGACATGTTTATGTTCTTCATTGGTTTAGAAATTCTTTCTATTCCAATTTATGTAATGGCTGGAAGTAATAAAAATGACTTGCGTTCAAACGAAAGTGCGTTGAAATACTTCCTTACAGGATCATTTGCAACTGGTTTACTATTGTTTGGTGTTGCCTGGGTTTACGGAGCAACCGGTTCATTCGATTTAGTTGAGATACAAAATGCAATTGCAACAAACGATATTGCTAATCAAGGAATTTTATTGATCGGTGTATTGTTGATCTTGGCTTCATTCCTTTTCAAAGTGAGTTCTGCTCCATTCCATTTCTGGAGTCCGGATGTTTACGAAGGCGCGCCACATGCAGTAACTGGTTATATGGCTGGTGTAGTGAAGATCTCTGCATTCTTTGCTTTCATGAAGATTTTCAGCATTGCATTCGGAGCGGGTTCTGTTCACGATTTCTGGGCGCCGATCATCGCTGTTCTTATCGTAATTACACTTTTTGTTGGAAACCTTTCAGCATTGAATCAAACTGGATTTAAGCGTTTGTTGGCTTATTCGTCAATTACGCATGCAGGTTATACAATGCTTGTGATCCTTTGTTTGAATTTCACTGCCCAATTCGATCTTTGGTTCTACATGACCGCTTACGGTTGTTCAATTGCAGTAGTTATCGCACTTGGTTTAGCGATCAACGATGACAATGACAGAATAGAATCTTTACGTGGGTTGTTACACAGAAATAAATTCTTAGGAATTACAGGAATCATCGCTATTTTATCTTTGGCTGGTGTCCCTCCAACAGCAGGATTCTTTGGAAAATACATCATTTTTAATTCTGCTTCAAACACTTATCTGTGGTTAGTAATTATCGCGTTGATTAATTCCGGAATTGGTATTTATTACTACCTGAAATTGATCACAGTTATTGTTTCGAAACCAGAAACAGAGCAGCCAAAATTGAAGATTAGTCCACTTACTGCAATTGTAGTTCTTCTGGCAACTGCCGGCACATTGGGATTGTCATTTGTACTTCCGTACATTATGTCGTAAAAGACTTAAGATATTTGGAACCCTGATCACGCACATGCGGGGGTCAGGGTTTTTTGTTTTTGGTCGGCATCTCGGCTACTATTCAAACTCAAAAACGTACTTCAATCCGTTTTCACAGATCATTTCCATTTTTGCATCCAACTGTTCTGCAAGTGTATGTATCAACTGTATTCCCAACGTATTTCCGGTTTTCCAATTATCGCATTGAAGACCTATTCCGTTATCTGCTACAGTCAATGTGAACGTATTATCCACTTTATTCAATGAAACAGCTATAGTACCAGTTTTAGCAGGAAAGGCATGCTTAAAACTATTGCTGATCACTTCATTCAAAATCAACCCGATCGGAATCATTTTGTCGGTTTCCAACAATAAATCCTGTTGCAATTCCAAATCAAACTTCACATTTGCATCCGTTAAACAAAATGAACTTTCGATACTCAATAGCAAATGTTTGATATATTCCTCTACACTGATTGAACTGAAATTCTTGCTTTGGTAGAGCATTTCATGAATCATAGACATCGATGAAATTCTGTTCTTACATTCACGAATAAGCGCTAAAAAAACAGGGTCATCCGTATTCGAAGCTTGCAGATTCATTAAACTGGAAATGATCTGAAGATTGTTCTTCACCCGGTGATGCACCTCTTTCAACAGGGCTTCTTTCTCATTTATAGTAACTACAGAATTCTCCAATTCTTCGCCGAGCATGTTCACTCCCGCAGCAATAGAATCGAAGACATCTCCCTCTCCTTTTACTTCCGTTTTCTGATTAAACTCCAAACGGGCGTATGCCATAATCACGTCCAAAATATCATTGGAACGCTGTTGAATATAATTCTTATTCTTCACATTCTCCTTCATCACAGATTCAACAACCACTTGGCAGCTTCTTTTTCGTTTGTAAATAATTTTGTTGGAACGGCAGGTTTATTAATTCCAAGGAAGAAATTACCTACCACCTTGCTCACAGAAGAATCAATCAGGATTGCAAAAGCCATTGTGTTTGTTTCTCTACCATTTGTTGTGAAAAACGAACGGGCTTCACGCGTAATTGACTTTATTCCTCGCGCATCTATAAGAAGTGGAAATTTCTCATCCACAAAAAAGGAATTCACTACAACTGAATTCTCTCTTGCATCTTCCAACACCACTTCTGCATTCTTCTTCACTTTCGTTCGTGCTATTCCATCATCTCCCATCCAGGTAAAATAACAACGAAGTTCATGTGCAGTAGCAGGTATATGCATGAATCAAAAATACAGAAACAGCTTGAATAATGGAATAAGCGGTTCAAAAAAGAAGAGAGCATAGCTTTCGATTTAACACGGAATAAGCGGAACTTTCATTTTTAAACAAAAAGCCCAACTCTATAATTATAGAGTTGGGCTTCAATATTCGTAAATTACATTTCTAATCCTTGATCAAGAATTGGAAACGATCCAAATTCTTCAATGCAATACTTGTTCCACGTGCTACAGCTCTCAATGGATCTTCTGCAATGTGAACCGGAAGTTTCGTTTTCTCATTGATTCTGCGATCCAATCCACGTAACATTGAACCACCACCTGCTAAGTAGATACCTGTTTTGTAGATATCCGCAGAAAGTTCTGGCGGTGTTTGCTCTAATGCACTCAAGATCGCCTCTTCAATTTTCGAAATGGTCTTGTCTAACGCATGAGCAACCTCAGAATATGTAATTATAATCTCCTTTGGGATACCTGTCATAAGGTCACGACCGCGTACGGCGTAATCTGCCGGCGGATTATCCAATTCTGGTAACGCAGCACCAACTTCAATTTTAATCTGCTCTGCTGTACGCTCACCAACCAAAATATTGTGTTGACGACGCATGTACTCTTCAATGTCAGAAGTGAAATCATCACCTGCAATTCGAATTGATTTATCACAGACGATACCTCCTAATGCAATGACAGCAATTTCGGATGTACCACCACCGATGTCAATAATCATGTTACCCATCGGCTCTTCCACATCGATACCAATACCGATTGCAGCAGCCATTGGCTCGTGAATCAAATAAACTTCTTTTGCTCCAGCATGTTCAGCTGAATCTCGAACGGCTCTTTTTTCTACCTCAGTAATACCTGAAGGAATACAAATCACCATTCTCAACGTTGGATTGAACATCCTCTTCCCTGGATTGATCATTTTGATGAACCCACGAATCATTTGTTCTGCACTCTGGAAATCGGCAATTACACCATCTTTCAATGGACGAACTGTCTCAATCAGTTTATGCGTTTTCCCGTGCATTTGTTGCGCCTTTTTTCCAATGGCAACTACTTTGCCGGTTTGAATATCTTTTGCAACGATTGACGGCTCATCCACAACTACTTTATCGTTCATGATAATCAGCGTGTTAGCCGTCCCTAAATCTATGGCAATCTCTTGCGTAAGAAAATTAAACAATCCCATTGAATGCCTCCCTTTTATGGTATAAACTGTATTCTTTTTCGTAACAGGACGAAAATGGTTACAAAAGTAGAGGAAATAATCGAGAATAATCTTAGAAGCACTATGAAAATGGGCTATTTACCGCAATTCAACAGAAAACAAATTTTATTGAACAGATTATCGGAATTAAAGTCGCATGATTTTCTCACATGAACCGTCTTCATACATATAAATTACGACACCTTTTTCCTGATCAGAAACCTCTTGTCCAAGTAAGTTTACCACTTTCACCACCCTCATGTTCTCCAATCTATTGTCTACGACAATCATTTGAGGATAAATACGTGAAGCACCATCAAAATCCACTTGTTTGATACGGTAATAATTCAATGCATTTTTCTTATAATCCTTATGAGCCAATGCATAATTCAATTCTCCAACATGATCTCCTGCCCCATGTACCTTATCAATGGTTGTCCAGTTGCTTTCTGGAGAACTTGACCATTCTACTTCAAAATAATCATTGTTCACCTCACTTTCTGTTGTCCATGAAAGCACATTCGAACCATATTGAAATTTGCCATTGAAACTACTAATCTCAACAGGTAACACAACCGGAGTACAACCAATAACTGCCGTTGTAGTATTTCCACCCCAATTAAAATCCAAACTGTAACCTGTTCCTGAAATACTAAAATTATCGATCAGCACAATATAGATTTCATTGGAAAGCACCGTAAGCGCATTCACCCATCGGTCACCAAACGAATTTTCACTGTTATCGGGTTCTCCAACACGAATTCCGGTATTTCCGGGTGTTGAAGAATATGAACAACGAATAGGACTTGTTACTGGTGGACAATTCACTCCAACATTTGCGGCGGTAAAGGGACCCCAGATTGCGAAATCATAATCATCGGCAGCTAATACCGGATTGATTCGCAAAGAGAGACTTCCACCGGTTTGAATATTGATATAATACCACGAAGATTGATGCTCCAGCGTTAAACAACCGTCAATTGTATTGTTATTCGGTAATTCCTGAATGCCAAAGCCAGAACTGTTTGCAGGAACTGAGGATGAACTACAAAGTTGTTCCGCCAATTCACAATCAACTCCGCCTGCTTTCTCAATGGAGAAACGCTCCTCTTTACTTTTGCTGACAACCCCGTTGTCTATTCCAATCTCATTTAAAAGCTGCTCAACATACTCTAAATCATAATTGGTGATAGTATAGAAAACAATCTTTTCATTGGAAATCGTTCGATTGTATGAATCCGAAATACTCTTATCCAACTCGCTTAAAAATTCCTTGCATTGTTCAGCTGTTTTGTTCGGGAGGTGAATATTGTATTTTGTTTGTCCAAAAGTTGTAGTAACCAAAACAACAAATAGTAATAGTAATGTAGTTTTCATATGACTGATATTTAGTGTGTTACTTCTAAATAAAAGTTACGTGAAAATATAAATGAAAAAACCCGCATTTAAATAAAGTGCGGGTTTCAATGTATAAAAATGGAGTTTCGTCGATTAATTAAGATGATTCGTCTAATGAAAATAGACTAACATCCTGAAAACTAGATTTTAGTAAATTTTAATTTTATTGATTGAATCGTTTTTGCTGTGTTCCGTCCTTGAAAATGTAGATTACAATTCCTTTTTCATTTACGCTAACTTCCTGACCAACAAGATTAATCACTTTAACAACTTCCTTCTCTTCAACTCTATTATCAATAGCAACGATTTTTTCAATCATTGTTTCTTTTCCATTAAAATCAGTTTGAATCAAACGGTAGTAATTCAAGGAATTCTGTCTGTAATCAGAATGAATCGCCGAATAATATTTCTTTGTTTCGCTATCACCTGCTCCTTCAATCACTTGTACAGTATTCCAATCGTTCTCCATTCCTGTACTCGAATACTGAAGCGTAAAGAAATCGTTATTCTGCTCAGATTCCGTCGTCCATGTTAAAACGTTCTCTGTTTCTATTTTTAAGCCTGAAAATTCCGTTATTCCTACAGGAAGAACAACTGGTGTACATCCTAAAACTGCTGTCGAAACATTAGCCCCCCAAGAGAAATCAACTGCGTAACCTACACCAGAGGCACTGAAATTATCTATTAGTAAAATGTAAATCTCATTGGCATTAACCGTTAATGCATTTACCCAGCGATCTCCAAAAGAATCTTCACTATTGTCTGGCTCACCTGCACGAATTCCGGTATTTCCATTTCCAGCAGCAAAGGAGCAACGCACTGGAGTAGAAACTGGCGGACAATTTGCTCCTGCAGTAGCAGCAGTAAAAGGTCCCCAAATAGCAAAGTCATAATCTGAAGCAGCACTCGGATTGATGCGCAAAGAAAGTGAACCCCCAGTTTGAACATTGAGATAATACCACGAAGACTGATGCTCATTTCCAGCCAGGCAGCCACGATTCGCACCACTTAACTCCTGCGTTCCAAAACCACTACTATTTCCAGGAAGTGATGAATTGCTGCATAATTGCTCGGCTTGTTCACAATCAGTTCCACCTACCTTTTCTGAAAGTAAGTACTCGGCTCTGTCCTTCGTGATAATTCGAGAGTTCATACCTATTAGGGTTGCAACAGAATCTAAATATCCAAGACGGTGATTTTGTAATGTGCTAAATTCAATTCGATTGGCGTTTAGATTTCGATCAAAGGTATTCGGAATATAGGTTTCAATTCCGTTCATAAATTCTTTTGATTGACCTTCGGAAAAGTTAGATTCTATGATGTATCTTGACTGAGAAAAACCTGTTGTAGTGTATGTAATAATTGCAATAAAAAGTAAAAGCGTTCGCATTGTATGTAAATTTGATATACTCAAAACGTAAAAGGGAATATTAAGGATGTCTCGAAATCCAGATAGAAAAATATATACCACTCCTCAATGTACATTCCTTGCCTGTGAACTAAAATTTACATTGGTATTTTGGAAATATCTTACGAAAAGAAAAAACCGCAATCTGCATTGAGCAAATTGCGGCGTTTCTATCCAAATCAAAACCTATCCTTTATCAAAAGGCTCTTAGTGATTGTATCTTTTCTCTTGTGTACCATCCTGAAAAATGTAAATGACAATTCCTTTTTCATTTACATTCACTTCCTGACCCAGTAAATTAATAACCTTCACCACTTCCTTCTCTTCAACTCTATTATCAATAGCAACGATTTTTTCAATCATTGTTTCTTTTCCATTAAAATCAGTTTGAATCAAACGGTAGTAATTCAAGGAATTCTGTCTGTAATCAGAATGAACTGCAGAATAATTACGAGTGGTTTCGCTATCTCCTGCTCCATTAACTGTTTGAATTGTTTGCCATTCGTTTGGTAAACCTGTTGCCGACCATTGAACCGTAAAGAAATCATTGTTTTGTTCTGATTCGGTTGTCCAAGTAAGTACATTATCACCACCTACTTTCAAGCCTTCAAATTCAGAAATTCCAACTGGAAGAACAACTGGTATACATCCCAAAACAGCAGTAGAAATGTTTCCTGAATAACTGAACTGAATATTGTATCCTTGCGAAGAAGTGCTGTAATTGTCAACAAGTAAAATATAGATTTGACCCGTTAACACTGATAACTCTTTCACCCACTTATCTCCATTTTCATCTTCACTTAGATCATTTGCGCTATAAGATAATCCAGTATTGCCGTCTTCCTCAGAATAAGAACAGCGTATTGGAGATGTTATCGGCGGACAATTTGCTCCAGCAGTAGCAGACGTAAATGGTCCCCAAATGGCAAAATCATAATCGTCTTCATCGTCGTCGGGATTGATTCTGAAAACCAAATTTCCAGGAGTAAGCACATTCAAATAATACCATGAAGATTGGTGCTCAACACGCAAACAACCGTCTATTGTATTGTTATTTGGTAATTCCTGAGTACCAAATCCTCCACTGTTTCCCGGAACAGAAGACGAACTACACAACTGCATTGCCTGCTCACAGTTGTTCCCTCCCGCCTTTTGAGAAACATTGATTTCAGTCCGTTCTTTTCTTACAACTGCATCATGAATATCCGCCAATTCTAAAATGGATACCACATAACTGATCTCGTAATCTACAACCGTAGAAAATTCAGCAGTATTAGCTTCTAAATGTCTGTTGTATGTGTCGGGAATGTGATCTTCAATAAATGAAATGACGTCTTTTCCATTGTTTGTTGTGTTATTGTACGTAACAACAAAACGTGTTTGTGCGAAACTAATCGCGCTGAACAGCACGAATAGCAATGTTATTATTCTCATGAAATCCTAAACTTTGTTTGGATTGTCAATTTAGGTGGAAGCAAGAAATAAAATTGTAATTCTGTGATTCAAGCTAAATTGGCAATCGATACTTTTATTAAACCGGTGCAAAATTACGTAACAAATCGAATAAAAAAATCCCCACAGTACAAACTGCGGGGAAGAATGACTATATGTCGGTTTTGGTAAGTTATTCGGTAATCAATAATTTCCTTAAAACCGCAAGACTATTTTAATGTTTGAAATGGCGATTTCCTGTGAACACCATTGCAACTCCATTTGCGTTGCAGTAGTCAATCGACAATTCATCTTTGATCGATCCTCCGGGCTGAACAACAGCAGTAATTCCTGCGTTCTTAGCGATTTCAACGCAATCCGGGAAAGGGAAAAACGCATCAGAAGCCATCACCGCACCGTTCAAATCGAATCCGAATGACTTTGCCTTTTCAATGGCCTGACGTAGAGCGTCAACACGAGAAGTTTGTCCTGTTCCACTTGCTAAAAGCTGACCATTCTTCGCCAAAATAATTGTGTTCGACTTTGTATGTTTAACCAATTTGTTCGCAAAGATTAAATCTTCAACTTCCTGTGAATTTGGTGCAGTCTTGGTTTTTTGCTCAAAATTGCTCGCGTTTTCCGAAAGCATGTCCTTATCTTGTTCCAAAACCCCGTTCAATAAAGTTCTGAATTGACGCTTAGGCATCTCCACTTTTTTCTGAATCAAAAGGATTCTGTTTTTCTTGCTCTTCAACAATTCCAATGCGTCTGCATCAAAAGCGGGAGCAATTACCACTTCACAGAACAGCTCGTTTATTTGTTCAGCAGTTGCTAAGTCAACGGTTCTATTTGCAATTAAAATCCCACCAAAAGCTGAAGTTGGATCTGCCGCCAAAGCATCTGCATAAGCTTGTGCAAGTGTTGAACGAGTTGCCAATCCACATGCGTTATTGTGTTTCAAAATCGCGAACGTAGGATCGTTGTTCTCGTATTCTGCCAACAACTGAACAGCTGCATCAACATCTAATAAGTTGTTGTAAGAAAGCTCTTTTCCGTGCAGTTGATCAAACATAGAATTGAAATCACCATGGAACCATCCACGTTGATGTGGGTTTTCACCGTAACGAAGTGGCGTCGACTCCAAAATGCTTTGTTTGAATACCGGAAGAGATTCTTCCTGATTAAAGTAATTGAAAATATGCGTGTCGTAATGAGATGAAACCATGAACGCTGAACGCGCAAAATTCTTACGTTGCTCGATAGTTGTTGCAGCTCCCTGCGCATTCAATATATCAAGGAAGGCAGCGTAATCATTCACTGAAGGAATAATAACAACATCATTGTAATTTTTAGCCGCAGCTCTGATCAAGGAAATTCCACCGATGTCGATTTTCTCAATGATCGATTGATGCTCTGCGCCGGAAGAAACTGTTTCTTCGAAAGGATACAAATCAACTATTACCAAATCAATTGTAGGAATATCAAATTCTTCTACCTGATCTAAATCACCCTGAAGGTTTCTTCTATGCAAGATTCCGCCAAAAATTGCTGGATGAAGCGTTTTTACACGTCCACCAAAAATCTCAGGGTAAGAAGTCATTGTTTCTACAGGAGTAACAGGAATTCCAAGTCCTTCAATAAACGACTGTGTTCCACCAGTTGAATAAATGGTAACATTGTCTGCATGAAGTTTACGTACAATTGGCTCTAAACCATCTTTGTAATAAACTGAAATTAAGGCTCCCTGGATTTTCTTTGTGTTGCTCATCTGCTAAAAACTAAATCGATTTGAAAGGTGCAAAAGTAGTGATTTTTCGTTGATAACTGTTTGAATTCCGGGGCGAAAATATAGGGATTCGTCGGTCATATTATTTCGCGACCAAGAAGGCACACAGGACAGGAGGAATATTTCTTATTACGAAGACAGACTCAATGAATGACAAACGGATGATAAACTTCCATTTTTGATTTTTGACTTTTTAATTATTTCAGCTCAATTTTAACAATCTCAATTCTACGCTCTGAAACGCTTTCGCAAGTCAATTCAAATCCTTCAATCTTAACCGAATCATTTTGATCGGGAATACTTTCCAGATAATGAATTACCAATCCACCGATGGTTTCATATGATTCCGATTCCGGAAGTTTCAGATTATAGGTTCTATTGAGATACGAAATCTCGGCACGAGCCGAAAAGCGATAATTGTTTTCATCAATCTGCTCTTCCAGCCAATCTTCCTCGTCGTGCTCATCTTCAATTTCTCCAAAGATTTGTTCAATAACATCTTCTATGGTTACAATTCCTGCAGTTCCACCGTATTCATCTACAATAACTGCAATACTTTGACGGGTTTTTGTGAACTTTTCCAACAGCTCTTTTCCAGGCATGGCTTCAGGAAAGAAAGAAATTGGTCTTAACAATTCCGTAAGGGTTTCGGGCTGCTTAAACAATTCGAAAGAGTGGATATAACCAATAATATTGTCGAATGAATCTCTGTAAACCAAAATCTTAGACAAACGTGATTCGATCAATAATGCATGAAGTTCAGCAATATCGGCTTTAACATCGATCGCTACAATTTCCAATCGCGGAACCATGCAGTCGCGTGCCTTGATGTTTGAGAAATCCAATGCGTTTTGCAGAATTTGAATTTCATGACCCAAATCTTCGCTTTCCTCAATACGCTCGTTCATATCGGCAACAAAGTGCTGCAAATCTGTTCTGGAAAAGACCTTTTCTGTTTGCGGAATTTGAACTCTAAGCAATTTCAAAAACGCACCGCTAATGCCCACAATAATTTTGGTTGGAAAAAAGAGGATCCAATAAATCAAGGCCATTGGAATTGACCCAAACTTAAATAAGGTATTCGGGTTGATCTGAAAAAGTACTTTTGGAAGAAACTCTGCTGTAGTAAGAACCACTAGTGTTGAGATAACGGTTTGTAGCAAGAGAACTGTAAAATTTCCGTGAATGTGCCAGTTATTTCTAATGATCGGCTCCAGCAAATGCGCGCTGTACATTCCAAAAACCACCAGCGCTACATTATTGAGTAAAAGCAATGTGGCCAGAAAATGTCCTTCGTTTTTATAGAAAAGCGCAAGTAAACGTCCGGAATAAGAATCTTTGGAAATATCCAGTTCGACTTTCAATCGATTTGAAGAAACGTATGCAATCTCCATTCCCGAGGAAAACGCACAGAGAATAAGCATTGCAAGTATAATGACGACAGAAGGATCCAAATGCTAAATAATTGGAATGAAAATACGAAAAAAATCCCCGCATTTGTTTAAATACGGGGATTTCAAAAGATTCTGTAAAAACTACAAAACGTCCTGACCGATATCCTTTCGGTAGTAAGCGTTTTTGTAGCTTAATTTTTCTATTGATTCATAAGAACGTGAAAGTGCAATTTCCAGATTCTTCCCGTAAGAAGTAACTGCTAAAACACGTCCACCGTTTGTCGTAACAACAGGACCATCAGCAGCAGTTCCAGCATGGAAAACCAGGCTTTCTTGTACGTTATGGAATCCTTCAATCGTATCTCCCTTTTTGTAATCTCCAGGATAACCACCTGCAACCATCATTACTGTACACGCCGTTCTTTCGTCGAACTGAACATCGCATTCAGAAAGTGTATTCGTTGCAACTCCTTCAAACAAATCCAACAAATCCGATTTCAAACGAGGCATAACCACTTCTGTTTCCGGATCGCCCATTCTACAGTTATACTCAATAACGAAAGGTTCGCCTTTTACGTTGATAATTCCAACGAAAATGAATCCTTTGTATACAATTCCTTCAGCTTTCAATCCTTTTACTGTAGGAATGATGATCTGATTCTCGATCTTATCTTTGAAAGTAGCATCACAGAAAGGAACTGGAGAAATTGCTCCCATTCCACCTGTATTCAATCCAGTATCACCTTCACCAATACGTTTGTAATCTTTTGCTTCAGGAAGTACTTTGTAGCTATCTCCATCAGTTAATACGAAAACAGAACATTCAATACCTTTCAAAAATTGCTCGATCACCACTCGTGAAGAAGCATCACCAAATTTAGCGTCAGCAAGCATGCTTTTCAATTCTGCTTTTGCCTCTTTCAAATCTTCAATGATCAGAACTCCCTTTCCGGCAGCCAAACCGTCAGCTTTCAAAACGTACGGTGCTTTCAGCTTATCAAGAAAAGCATAACCTTCTTCAAGCGTATCTTTTGTGAATGTTGCGTATTTAGCTGTAGGAATGTTGTGACGCGCCATAAAAGCTTTAGCGAAATCCTTACTTCCTTCCAACTGAGCGGCAACTTTATTTGGTCCGATTACCGGAACCTTCTTCAATTGTTCATCAGCCAAAAAGAAATCGTGAATTCCATTCACCAATGGATCTTCCGGTCCAACAACAACTAAACGGATCTCGTTCTCAAGAACGAAACTCTTTATTTTTTCGAAATCATTCACGCCCATTGGAACGTTTGTTCCGTGCTGACGCGTACCTGCATTACCTGGTGCAATATACAAATGCTCAAGGTGGGAACTTTGCGCTATTTTCCAAGCAATAGCATGCTCTCTTCCACCTGACCCCAATAGTAATACCTTCATTCTAGCAATATTTTAAAATAGATTCGAAAAAGCGTTTCCCGTCTTCATTTGCCAAGTTTGCATCAGCAGCGCGTTCAGGGTGCGGCATCATTCCGAATACATTGCGTTTTGCATTGCAAATTCCTGCAATGTTTAACAACGATCCATTCGGATTAGCCAGTTCAGAAACCTGACCTTCAGCATCCGAGTAATGGAACAATACCTGATCATTATCAATAATTGATTTCATCGTATCCTCAGGAGCGTAAAAACGACCTTCTCCGTGAGCGATAGGAATTTTATATGCCTTCTCTAAATCCAAACCTTTTGTAATTGCAGTGTTTGACGTTGCAGGTTTCAGATAAACATTTTTACAAATAAACTTCTGCGTGTTGTTATGCAGCAAAGCACCTGGCAATAAGCCAGATTCTGTAAGAATTTGGAATCCGTTACAAATTCCCATTACAAAACCACCTTTATCAGCATGATCCATCACAGAAGACATGATTGGCGACAATTTCGCAATTGCACCAGAGCGCAAATAATCACCGTAAGAGAACCCTCCTGGCAATACTACAAAGTCTACATTTTTAAGATCTGAATCTTTGTGCCAAAGTCTTTCAACCTTTTGATTCATAACAGTTTCCAATACGTAAACCATGTCTTCGTCACAATTGGATCCCGGGAAGGTAACAACACCAAATTTCATTTGAATAAGTATAAGGGCTCAATAGCCCGTTATTGATGCCCACAAAGGTAGTCAAACCGTTAGTTGAACCAACCAGCGTGAATGAAAAATTTAATAACAGCTAATAAAAAAGTAAGGTAAAAGAAGCCTGAAGCCACCTGTTTCCAGAAAGAACTAATGAATGCGAACGTGAATAAAAACCCTACAGGCACGAAAACCAGGTTGAACCATTCTACTTGTTGATAAAAAATAAGTTCTGCCACACCAAATGCCAAAGTAGCAAATACCATGACCAACAAACTTCTATTGATCTTCTTGAATCGAATGGAACTTTTCTGTAAACGAATGCGAACACCAATTGAGCTCAACAATAAATAGATCACCAACACGGAACCCGTAGCGATTAAAACGACAGTCTCATATTTTATATTAGAAGCTTCACGAAGAATTCGCAATCCAATAGCGTGACCGGAAAACCACCAGAACATCAATCCATTAAACACGATCAATGAGGTTCCCAAAAGCAATAAAACAAACTCTTTAAACGTAATCGATTTATTCATTCGAACGGCAAGCCACAGAAACGGCAGTAAAACCACGGTTTGCGGAAGCAGAACAATGATTAATCCGAACAATAGCGCAATGTTATAGATACGCGCACCGTTTCTCTCACCGTTTTCCAGTACAAATAATAGACGGTAAATACAGAGAAAAAGCAAATGAACGATCAGCAAAGCGTCAAAGTTGTAGAAGCTTTGACTAAATGTCATAAACACTACATAAAACAGCGATGGCGCATAACTGTTCTTCTCCAAAAAGTCGTGCTTATTAAAAAGGTAATTGAGTAAAACAGCATTCCCTAATATAAAAAGTGCAGATAAGCTTACACTGAACCAAACCGGAATAGCTGCAATTTTTCCCAATAACCCAAGATTGATTATATCCGTTGGATTATGGTAATGAAAATTGAGATTAAGAATAATGAACAATGCCATTACAGGAAGTAACAAGAGTACTACCAGTGGTTGATTGCTCAAAAAAGGTCTTAATAACATGTCACGAAGTTAATTACTAATTACTAATTATAGATGACTAATTGTTAGATGTGTTATCAGTTATGAGTTATGAGTTATGAGTTATGAGTTATGAGTTATGAGTTATGAGTGGATAAGAAAGATAACTTGTAACTTGTAACTTGTAACTTGTAACTTGTAACTTGTAACTTGTAACTTTAACTCAAAAAAAGAATCGTCCGTTAATCCATTCCGGATCCAAGATTGCTTCGTGCTTTTTGTAGAATTTAATTGCGGGTTCGTTCCATTCCAACACCTGCCAATCCATTCGTTTTACGCCGAGTTCTTTAGCGATATTTACGACTTTGACGAACAGTTCGGAACCAATTCCTCCGCGTCTGTATTCTTCTTTAACATAGAAATCCTCGAGATACAAACAGCGGCCTTTCCAGGTTGAATAGGAAATGAAGTACAACGCAAAACCAACCACCAAATCGTTTTCTTCAACTACCAGGGCTTGACAAACTTTGTCCTGAAACAAATCGACGTAAAGATTCTCTGGTGTATTGATGACTGCATTCGGCTCACGCTCGTAAACAGCTAATTCAACAATTAAACCATGAATTGCAGTTTCATCGCCCGGTTTCGCTTCTCGGATATGCATTAGATCCCGCCTAAGTTGAATCTTAATCGAATACCTGTGCTCAAGTTTCCTGTTGGGTAAGAAGTTTGAATCTTCGGAGTTGTGATTACCTGATCGTAATACAATTGAAGAATCAAATTATTCGTTACGTTGTAGTCAACTGATGATTTGATTGAGATCACACGTTGTCCTGCAGTTGCCTGAGTTGTTCCTTCAACTACTTTACGAATTACCGTTAAGTTATCACGGAAAGTAAAATCAAAACGAATGTTCAACGGATTCTCAGGTCGCGCTTGTTTAATTTTGAAAGGGAAACGTACTTTTTCAAATTTGTACCCTGTTCCAATCACAATCTCGTTTCCAAGAACTTCAGTTACTTGATTATTGTTCAACGACAAGGTTGCAGAACGGTCTTTTTTGATTTCAAACTTCGTGATCAATCCTTGTTTCTTGATATTCCATGTTGCATCGAAACCGATCAATGGAGAAAAACGTTCTGTAATTGTAACAGCCTGAACGTTGTTTCCAGCGATGAAGTTGTCGTTCAAATCACGCGCATTGTAACTTCCGTTTGCATCCACAGTTGAGTTCAAATTCGACTGAACACCTGCCATACTAACTGTTGATGAATAACCATGACGAACTACGAAGTTCTTCACACGATCTTTCATGAAAGGGAACTTTGTTAATCCATTATAGTTAACTGTCCAGTTTGGTAACGGTAAAGAAGAGAACGGGTTCACCGAACGCTGATTCACACTACTTGAAGTATAAGAAGACAAGAACGATCCGATTAATACATCTTGTTGTGTTTGTCCGTAACCGCTTGCATAATCACCCACTGTGCCAACAGAGTTCGCGTTTCTTACTCCGAAATACTGAGAAACTTCTTTCGATCTTTCGATCATTCTATCGAAGTTACCTGAAGCATAACCCTGACCCAATTTCTCGAATGCAGTTCCGATAGAAATGGTTGAATATGTCAACGTTGAGGTTCTATACATACTTTGCGATTCGAACTGTTGCGTATCATCATTGAAACGGAAGAAATCGTTTGTATTCTGCGTTTCGTTTCTGTTCAATGAAAGGTCGATCGTCAAGTCTTTAATTGGCTCCAATGTTCCTCTTCCAGTAATTGTTTGAGAATGCGTAACCGTGTGTTGACGGTTAATTGCTGAATTTTGTACCAACCAATCATTTGACGCAGAAAGTTCACCAATGTGATATCCGTTTTCACGACCAAATACAGAGTAAGATTGCTGACCAAACAAGAATCCTGCGAAACCGCCATCAAAAGATGGGTTCAATCCTAAAACTCTACTTTGCTGGTTATAACCTGGCAACAATGTTCCATCTGTTTGAGCATAAGTTCCGGAAAGTGTACGTACTGTCATTAACAAACGACCAGCGAAACCAACAACCGGATTTACTTTTTCTTTTTCCTTGGCTTTGCGTTTTTGCTCACGATCAAATTTTCTTTTCTCGCGTTCCCACTTACGCTTTTCTTTCGGAGTCATGTCCTCAATAGGCTTAGGTGGTTTCAATTCGGCTTTCGGTTTTTCCGGAGTTTTTCCATCACCCTTATCAGTGCCACCATCAACAGCACCTTTCGCATCACTTACCCTGGCTCTTCCACCGCCAGAATTTGAGGTTGAATTGATCCGTTTCAGTAACGGAACCTTATTATAAAGCGTGATAAAGTTAGCCTGAAGCTGTCCGTTAATCGTTCTACTGTTCTGAATAATATTTCCATATTCCGACTGACCCAAAGGTGCACGCTGCCAATTGTAAGTTCCTGCGTACTTAACGTTACCAGTTAAGAATGACAGGACAGGAATTTTATTGAATGGCAAGTTATACGTGAAAGCATAATCATGTGTGTAATCCATTGTTTTACCAAGGGTTCCCAGCTGACTCCAAATGGTATCTTTGAATTGACGATACAATGAATCAACTCCGTTACGATCAACTTCACCATTCTGCTCATCAAAAATAGCGCGGTTAGTTGCGTTGAATGTGAATTTCAGATTTTTGGTCAAATCCCATCCAACCTTATAACCTCTGTTCCATGTAAAGTTCTTCACGTAAACAGGCTCATATTTAAATCCGTTCGCAGAAGTGTCAATTGTATTTCTAATTTGACGAGCGTTGTATGTTCTCATCAAATCATTCGTCATACTAATGTTCTTAGGTACCAATGAAATATTTGTCTCGCGAATCAATGCCCACCATGGACTTTTCTTCATGAATTTCAAATCTTTAAACGGTTCGAAAGGTTTTGCAGTAAACGTGTAAGCATATGCAAAGCTTCCTTTCCACTGTTTAGTTCTGTCGTAATTGGTATTGAAATCACGGTGAAGATTTTGACTAAATCCGTAACCAAAAGTCCAGTTAGCTAAATCGTAAAAATGTGCTTTTGTTCCAATTTTATTGAAGCGAACTCCCTGGAAGTTGTAGAAAGATCTTTCTGTATAATCCTGTGCGATACGTGCAACCGATTTTCTCGTTGCCAAATCGTAAGCTTTCAATTTGATATCCGGATTGAACGGATCGTATTCAGGATTAATGATTCCGAAAGAACGACCATAGAACAACGGCAAACTGATTTTCATTCTTGAGCCAAAGAATTGTCCAAGTTGAACAGTTGACTGATAATCAAAACCAAATTTTTGGTTTCGCTGACGTTCCTGAACACGGCTATCAACAGCTCCCCAGTTTACACCTGAATAGTTACCGGACATGCTCATCGTCATGAAATCTGCCGCTTGAATTTGCATTTGAGCCACAGCCGCAGAACCTCCGTCATCAACGAAATCTGTTAAACGCAACTCATTGATCCAAACTTGTGCACATTTCGACAAACCATCATCACCCCAAGGATCGATTGCCGTTTTACTCGGATTGCGAATACCGATCATGATCGTTTTCACACCTTGTAAGTTCGGGCTACCTTTCACCTTAATCATTCGATTCGGGTTTTTAGGATCAACCACAGAATATTCAACTGATGCAGTAACACCTGAGCCAGCAGAACCCGCCAAATCATTTCTACGCATTTTCAAATCCAATAAGTCCTGGAAAATAATTTCCATATCATTATCGGTTGGCCAAACACCCTCTGGAGTTGATGTTCCCCAAGCCGTTTTGTAAAGCGGTAATTCGTATTCGTAATAGTTCTCAACGAAATCTGTTCCTAAACGAACAAACAATGTCAAATCCTTATCGTTTAATGTTCCAGGCGTTATTTCTTCTGCGTGAACGAACATTTTCAATTTCTTGTATGTTCTAACGTCGAACATTACATTTCTATAAGCAGCGCGTGCATCACCATCCTGAAGGTTACAAACATCAAGTGTCAGTGACTGCTCATTCATTTGACGTTGAACGGGTTGTGAAGGATCAATTTCACGCTGAATTCCCGGAGGAACCTGGTATCCAATTGGCAATTTTTGAGCGTTTTCTTCAAAATTCAATGCTCCAATTGTGAAATCAGTTAAATCCGGATCCACGAAAATTTGCTCACCCGGTGTTGTCATATCATACAAGTACGGACGCCATTCCCCGCGGATGAATTCCAATTTCGCAAAACGAAGTGTAACATTCTCACCAAATTCTTTCACGAACATTCTCATGAAGCGAATAGATCTGAAATCACGGATTCCGTTCACTTTTTTCTCTGGTTCGAAGATTGGAATTTTGAATTGGTACCATGTTTCCGTTTTTGTAGAACCAGATGGTTGATAAACCTGACGTGAAACAATGTGATTTTTACCAACAACCATGTCACCCGGGCGTAAACTTACATGATATTGGAAGTAAGCTTCGCTTTCAGACAAGTTGTTATCCTGATTGATATCCTCGTTATCCGGCATGTAGTTTCCTTGAGTGACATATTTTGCGTCATTCATGGTATCAGACATTTCCGTAGTAGGTGTATTACCCTGATGACTGTTGAATTTCTTATAACGATTTAAGATATTCACTTCATCCGCATCGTATTGATCGTCACGATAGAAATTGTAATCATCACTTGAAGGATCGGCTAGCATTCTTGCCTTTGCTTCAGGAGAAAGCGTACTGTTGTTTTGAACCCAGTTTACAAATCCTGTATATGTCAATCGCTCTTCAGCATCACCGTATCCATCTAATCCAACATCTTGTTTAACACGTGAATCAGATGTTTGATCCGCAAAAGCATTCACAATCATTTGCTGATTTGGAACCTGTGCCCAAGGCGTTACATCAGTTGGATAATCCGCTCCTGCAAAAGGTGGAATTCCATTTTCAAAACTCTTGCGAGAATCCGGCAAAACGTCTTCAGAGACGTTCCCTAAGTTGAAGTACAAATCACCACCACCCATTGTTGAGTTCGGGTCTTCGTTCTCTGCATCCTCGTTGAACGGATCTAACATCCAGAATTGAATGTATTGAACGTTTGCAAGCTCGAAATCTGTTGTTGTCAGTGCACGGGTAATTCCAGCCCATCTATCTGATGGATTTGAAAATGTACCGTCTGTATTTACTGTATTCGTAGTGTCGTAATTGTACATTCCACGTTCAGACGGGAAGTAACCTAAATCCAATGTTTGAACCGTTGGAATTGATCCGTAAGGCAAGTTTTGATTCGGGAAAATATCTGACTGCTGCACCAAACGCATACGACTATCACTCAACATTGAAGGATCGTTCTTAATATGCGGTGGTGTTAAATCATTGTTCATATAGAACAAGTTGTCAATGGTGTACCATGCTAATTTTGCGCGCTTGTAACCGTTTGCCAACGTTTTCAGATCACCTTCAGGGAATAGATCCGACTGTCCTTGCGGAGTTGCAGCCAAACGCCATCCAGCGAAGGTTCTAAGGTCAATTGTACTTTGACTTCCTTCAAAATCATCTACATATGAAATTCCTTCTTTTGAAATTGCTCTTGGAGTACCAGGAATCAAGGTTGCAAATTCACCTTTGAATGTCATATAAGACGGCTCTTTCGTTGAAATCACAGGAAGGAAATCAATTGCCTTGGTTAACCATGGAAGATTCGCTTTGTAATTAATATCGAAACCTAATACGTTATTTTTATAGGGCTCAGAACCGATGTCCACTTTTTGGGTGACTGGTCGCTCCATCATTCGCATCCAGGTAGCTCCAACGTTGAAATCTTTATTGATTTTGTAATTGAAATGCGTTCCAATCATAGATTTGGACTGTAAACCGAAGACCGAATTACTTTCAATCGTAATCTTAATGTCTGCGTTCGATTCAAGTAGACCAGTGTTTAAGATCTTTACGCGACCAAGGTTGTAATCAACTGTATAATCCGTTCCTTCAATCAACGCAATTCCACCAACAGTTACTTTAACAGAACCTTCAGGAACATTCAATGCGTTTAATGGAATATCAGATGAAACCGAGCTTTGGTATTCACCTTTAAAAACGAAACGGTTTTTACTTGGAATTTGCTGAGCAGCGGTTTTAGTTGAGTCGTAAAGCTCTGTAAATGCAATTTTATCAGCGTATTGTGGCCCGAACTGATCTACCAATTTTGCACGTAAAGTTCTACCGAAAGGTTCTACCGTTGAGAAATAGATCTTACCATTTTTAGGATTGATGGTTCCTCCTGTTTCTGCTCGGTTTCCGTTGTAGTTTACAGGAACAAAATCGAACATACCGTCAGAAAACAACTGGTCGTTCACATTGTACCTGTCCATATTCAACAAGGTAATGATCTGTGTTTTACTCTCATCATTGGGAATGACTGGAGCCAAAACAGAAGTTTCAGGATTGTTGTAATACAGATTCAGTCTAAATCCATTTTCATCCAACTGATAAGCACCCATTGAATAGATGTTCTTCATCATCAAATCCCAAATAGTCAAAGTAGGATTGGTGATCGTTGGTTTCAATAACTTCAAAAGAAGAGCATCTCTTCCATCAATACCATCGGTTGAAAATTCACCAACCTGGTATGTTTTTCCACGGTAAGTATACTCGTATGAAACGGCAAGAACCTCATCATTGTTCAATGGCTGACTCAACGAGATGTAACCTAATAGAGCGTTATAAGTAAATTCAGATTCACTTAACTTTCTTGCATTTTCGACTTTCTCGTAATGAACCGCTTGCTGGAAAGGTCCGGGAACACTAACCTGAGAAGATAAGGTTGGAACTACGCCAGTAAAACCTCTGATTGCAGATTGAGATGAAGCCCAGGTATACAAACCATTTGCTTCATTATCTGGCATTGTATCACTTGCATATGGCAACGGATTACCCTGGCTGTTTTCCGCTTTCGCCTCACCAAGATCCGAGAACGCAACGATATTTCTAGCATTTTCAGTACTGTTGATTCTGTTGGTTACCCAAACTTCCATTCTTGTAACGAAAGTCTCAGAAGCAACGTTAGGTAGCTGCGACATCGATTTGTCATACTGGTCATAAAACGCCAGATTCAGGAAATAGTGACGATTCGCTTCGTAGTTGTCGGCATTAAATTCGAAAGGAACAACCTGTGCTTTTCCGGTAATTTTAATTTCCGTTTTCTTTCCTTTTGACTGAGCCATGATGATGTCAGTAGTCAAACGGCCAGTTCTGAATTTTCCGTAAGCCCCGAACAAAGTTTGAGAACCCGGAATCAATGATCCAAATGAAGGGAAACTTACATTTCCCAATTCAATTCGTTGCAAAATTTGATCTTCATCACCGGAATATCCAAGCTTGGTAATGTTATCAAAATCGAAGGCTGCCTGCGTATTATAGCTGGTATTTAATTTCAGTTTTGTTCCAATCTGTCCAACAAGATTCATTTGAATTTGCTGCTGGAAATCGAAACGAGTAATTACCCTTTGTTTAACGGGCAACATCGGGTTGTCATAACGGGAAGAGTTTACACCGAAGGAAACTTCAACTGATCCTTGTGGACGAATAGTGATTTCATCAGAACCAAAGAAATTTTCGAATGTTTTAGAAGGAATTTTAATCGGGAACTCGAGTGCACGCTGCTCTTCCGTTTGCTGGTCAATCTTATCTTTCCAATTTTCCTTAATGGATTTTTGTCGTTCGTACTCCAGGTATTCTTCAAGCGTCATCATTGATGGATAACGGTACATAATACCATCTCCTATAACCTCCTGAAAGATATATTTCCCGGTCACGGGATCGAAAACAATGATTCGTTCCACGTTTTTTGGATCACCAAGATCAAAACTCTGGGGATTGTTCTGAGTAGGATCAATTGGGTTATAAATAGGGAATGGTAAGTTCACCTTATTGGTGTCTTGCCCCAACGCAAAAAATGAGCAAAAGACTAAGCTCATGCTCAACAATAGGTGAAATACACTCTTGTAGTAAGGACGATTATTCTCCAATTCTTATAGTATTTTCAGGGCTCCTTTAATCAGTTCTTCAACTGTTTCGGTACCGGTTGCAAGTTTATCTAGTGCTTTTTCCGCGATTTTCTTATCAAAACCTAAGGAAATCAAAGCAGTTAACGCTTCAAATTTCGTTGTATTGTGGGAAGCAAAAATATTTGTTGATTCCGACCACTCAACTTTTATCATTTTATCCTTCAAATCAATAATAACACGTTGGGCAGTTTTCGCACCAATTCCTTTTATTGATTGAATTGTTCTAACGTCTTCAGTTTGAATTGCATGTGCAATTTCAGTAGGCAAAAGTGATGAAAGCATAAGTATGGCTGTATTTGGCCCAATTCCAGAGACCGAGATCAACAGGTTAAATACTTCGCGTTCTTCAACAGTCATAAACCCATAAAGGAAATGACCATCTTCTCTTACAATCTGCTGCGTAAAAAGTTTAAGTTGCTCGTTTGAGCCTAATGCGGAATAAGTATTAAGCGAAATTTTCACGAAATACCCAACGCCACCACATTCAATCACAACATTGGTTGGATTTTTTTCTACTAATTTACCATTCAAATGAGCTATCATAAGTCTCTTTTTATCGTCTCCCGCAGCAGACTCTTATTTCGATTGAGCATCAACAACAGCTACTTTCACCATGTTCACAATTTCGCGAACCGATGACCCCATTTGCAATACGTGTACAGATTTTGCCAAACCAACCATAATTGGTCCGATTGCATCACCATCTGTCATTTCCTGTAACAATTTGTAGGCAATATTTCCAGCCGAAAGATTCGGAAAAATCAAGGTGTTTACATTCTTGTTTGCCAGGGTTGAGAACGAAAATTTCTCATTCATCAAATCATTGTTCAGGGCAAAGTTTGCTTGAATTTCGCCATCCACAATTAAGGTTGGATGATTTTCATGTAAGATCTTCACTGCTTCTGACATCTTCACAGCATCTTCACCATGTGAAGACCCAAAGTTGGAATAGCTCAACAAGGCAATTCTTGGATTCACCTTGAATTTACGAAGCGTTTTAGCCACATTAAATGTGATTTCAGCAATCTGTTCTGCTGTTGGATTTGGATTGATTGTAGTATCAGCAAGGAAAAGTGGGCCATTCTTAGTCATAAGAATGTAAACTCCTGCAGCCACATTCACGTCTTTCTCCAACCCTATTGCCTGAATGGCAGGTCGAACAACATCCGTGTAATTTCGCGTCAATCCAGAAATCATTGCATCTGCATCACCAGATTGCACCATCATAGCTCCAAAATGATTGCGCTCACGCATTTTCTGGATAGCTTCAAATTCCGTAACACCTTTACGCATGCGTTGAGCAAAAAAGGCTTTTCCGTAATCTTGTCGACGCATTTTCTCTGTATCAGACTTTGGATCGATAATCAGCATTCCAGGAATCTCAATATTGTATTCCAATAATAATTGCTCAATTACCTTTCGCTTTCCTAGTAGAATTGGAAAACAAACCCCTTCCTCTGTTGCAGTTTGCGCAGCTTTAAGAATTTTAATATTATCCGCTTCAGCAAAAACCACTCGTTTAGGATTCGATTGAGCTTTAGCTGTAAGATTACTTACCAATTTGTTATCCAAGCCAAGACGCTTCTTTAATCTCTCCTCGTACTCGGCCCAATCAGTAATCGGGTATTTTGCAACTCCTGAAGCAACAGCAGCTTTAGCAACTGCGGGCGCAACGTGATAGATCAAGCGCGGATCTATTGGTTTTGGTATAATTTGTTCTCTACCAAAAGTGATGTTTTTCTCGCCATAGGCAGCAATTACTTCTTCAGGAATCGTTTCCTTAGCAAGATTTGCAATAGCCTTAACAGCGGCAAGTTTCATTTCTTCATTAATAGTTGTTGCACGAACATCTAATGCCCCACGGAAAATGAATGGAAACCCAAGTACGTTGTTCACCTGATTAGGATGATCCGAACGACCTGTTGCCATGATAATATCTGGTCGTACAGACATTGCTTCTTTGTAACCAATTTCTGGCTCAGGATTCGCCAATGCGAACACAATCGGATTCTTAGCCATGGCTTTCACCATTTCTTTAGAAACCAAATTCCCTTTTGATAACCCAAGAAACACGTCGGCTCCTTTGAATGAATCTTCTAGTGAAATGTCTTTTTTATGAACCGCGAAAACTTGTTTCATGCTGTCCAAATCTGTTCTTCCGGCATGAATCAACCCTTTACTGTCAAACATGTAAATCTGATTCAAGTCGGCACCAAGCGCACGATACAGATTTACACACGAAATTGCCGCTGCACCAGCACCTGAAATCACAATTTTCACCTTGCTGATTCTCTTTTTAGCCAATTCAAGCGCATTCAACAAAGCAGCAGCAGAAATAATTGCCGTACCGTGTTGATCATCGTGCATTACGGGAATATCTAGTTCTTCCTTAAGCCTTCTTTCTATTTCAAAAGCTTCAGGAGCTTTAATATCTTCCAGGTTAATTCCTCCAAAAGTTGGGGCAATTGCTTTCACGGTTTGGATAAACAATTCGGGATCACTTGCATCCACTTCTATATCGAATACATCGATATCAGCAAATATCTTAAAAAGGAGTCCTTTTCCTTCCATTACCGGTTTTGAAGCTTCCGGGCCAATATCACCTAAGCCTAAAACTGCGGTTCCATTTGAAATAACAGCAACAAGATTTCCTTTACTGGTGTATTTATAAACGTCTTCTTTATTCTCAGCAATTTTCAAGCAAGGCTCAGCCACTCCTGGAGAATACGCCAAAGAAAGATCTCTTTGAGAAGCATATGGTTTAGTAGGAATAACCTCAATCTTACCCGGTCTTCCGGAAGAGTGATAATCAAGTGCGTCCTGCTTGCGAATTTTTGCCATAAAAATACTTTTATAAGGGGGGATAAAGTTAATAAAATGTTGGAGTTGGAGGGCCAATAAAAACGAAAACTCCGACCAAAATGGCCGGAGTTCTCAAAATTGTTATTTACAGTGATTATTTGATAATCAAGTTTTGTGTAAATGAACCTGTTTCGTTAGCAACTGAAATCAAGTAAGAACCTGCTTTCATTTCTGACGTATTCAAGCTTACGATTTGAGCTCCAGAAGCATTAGATACTGTTTCAGTAGCGTAAACGCGACCAGCGATATCAATAATGCTTACTACATACTCTCCACCTTTTCCTTCAAAAGAAACTGATGCAGTTGTAGTTGCAGGATTAGGGTAAACATTCATGTTGATAGACTCAGCCTCTTCAACACCAGCAACCGCGATAGAAATCTCTTCAGCATTTACGATCTCACCTGTAGCAGCATCCAAAAGCATTGCTACTGCATGCATTTGAGAACGATCCATAGTTGCAGGAATTGTGTAAGTAAATGAGTAAGCAGCAGTTTGTCCGTTTGCAATTACAGCAGGAACTGAACCAGCTTGACCTGTGTAACCTCCAAGTAATGCGCGTCCAACGTGATTGTAAACCATGTTTGCAGCAGGAACCGGGTTAGCCAAAGCTTCGTATCCACCCATTGCACCTTGTGCACCACCAGCATAGTAATTTGTTTGGTTGTAAGTAGAACCTGTTCCAGTTACATCATCCTCAGTAAGAACAACAGCCAATTTGTAGTTTGCAGCTGCAAATGGAGTGTAGAATGTTGTAGAAACATCAACAGTTAAAGATGATCCAGTACCTGAACTAACAGCAGAAATTGCAGCAGGAACGATCAAATCAATTCTATCATCATAGTAAGATTCGAAAGCTGCAGTAGATACACCTTGATCCAACATAGCACGATCAACGTTAGAACCTGGGAAACCAGAGAAGTTAGCACCAGCATCATAAGCTGTAACTGTCATTGGGTCACCATTGTGAACTGCAATTCCGATGAAATCATTAGGGTGATTAGTAGTCATTGCTTCCATAGCAACTGCACCACGCGGACACCATCCACACCAAGTACCTGTTCCTTCTTCAATAACAACTTTCTTAGGAGCTAATTGACTTACAGTATTGAATAATTTGCTTGCAGTATTGTTACCCATGTTTGGATCTGCAGAAGCATTTACCTGATCAATTGAAATAGCGATGCTTTCTTCAACAGCTGTCGCGTAGTTAACTTGTACCGGGTGATTTACAGTTGCAGTTGCACCAGCAGCAATGTTACATGCGATTGTTGATGTATGAGCTGTACCATCATTCCAAGTTACATCCAAAGATGTGATTGTGTTACTTCCGTCATTCTTAACAGAAAGAGAAAGTTGATTGTTAGTGCTAACAGCAGAGTAACGGTTCAATGTTGAACTTACTAAAATAGCGTCATTAGCAGATGGTTGACGAACTACGAAATTATCTAAGTTCAACAAGTACATATCATTAGAGTTATTTTGAATAGCGATATAAACCGTTTGTCCGGCGTACGCACTCAAGTTAACCGAGTAATTTACAAATGATGATGTAGCTGCATTAACTGTAAGCGCCGCAGCACCGAAGTTTGCAACTGCATTACCTGTTGTAGAAACATAAACTTTGAATCCATCAAGGTAGTTAGGATCTTGCGCTTGAGCATCGAATTGAGCGAAGTAAGTTCCTGAAGCCGGAATTGCAATTCCTGGAGTAACCAACCAGTCATTAGACACACCTGCAGGTGTGTACCAAGAAGTTGAAGTTGCCATGTTACCAGAAGTACCTGCTCTGAATACCCAAGCATTTGAACCGAAGTTCAATGCACTTAAGTTCGAAGCAACTGTCAAACCGTCAACGTTGTATTGTGCCCAACCAGCAGGCATTGTTGTACCAGCGTCAAAGTTCTCAGAAAAAATTGTTTGAGAGAACGAAGCCCCCGCAAGCAATAATCCTGATAAAGTAAGTAAACCCTTTTTCATAATTTTAACATTTTATTAGACCCAAATGTAACGAAGTCTTCTATTGAATACAATGCATGTTAAAGTAAAGTTAACGCATAGTATTGGAATGCTAAATCGTTTAATTTCTCACTTTCTTATTTTCCCACTTCTCTTTTGCATTATTCGACTGATTCAGGATTATGCATCTTTAAGAGAAAACACTACCCAATTTATGAGAAACAAATGCAATAAAAAAGGCCGTCTAAACCAGACAGCCCTTACAATATGATATATTGAATCAGTGTTTCACCACTATTCTCCTGGTTCGAATGACCCTACCGTTCTCGGAAACCGTAATCAAATAAACGCCATTCTTAAATTCAGAAACGTCAATCTTCTTTATCGGACTTACTGTTTCATTGTAAACCACTTTTCCTAAGATATCTGTAATCTTTACTTCAACCTCTCCGTCAACACCAGTTGTATTAACAGTAATTGTATTGTTAGCAGGATTTGGATAAGCTGTCATGTCTACAACTTCTTTCTCAATATCCCCAACAGTAAGTGTGCTTGCAACCATGATATCGAATGAATCAAGTTCTACACCGTCCAAACGAATGAAATAGCGAAAATGAACAGCAGCTGCACAGGAGAAAGATCCTTGAGGTTTGATGACAAGGGTATCACCAGCTGCAAAATCAATGTTATTCATCATTGGGCTCACATAATTTGTACTATTAGGATACAAACATGTTGACTCAAAATTGGGATCTGGAAATAGGTAGCATTTCATTTGATCTTCACTGCATGGATTGGATACAATCTCTACAACCCGGAAGTTCGCATCTCCAGAAGCAATACCGTCAAAATGCAAATTCACATACTGTCCCCAGGGTTCATTTCCATCTATCTCGATCGTATCTCCACTCATAATCTGGACACCATCCAAATGAGTGATCGGATCGTAATGATTCATAGTTACACTCTGAGCTTTAGCTCCTAGTCCTATTGCAGATGCAAAAATCAATGTAAATAGTTTCTTCATTAAGAATGATTTAGGATACCGAACAAATATAAATCAAAATAGAAAGCCCAGTATCACCTGTTTCAACCTAAAACGGTTTAATCCTTGGATTTCCTTTTTCAGCAGAATTGTATCAAAAAAAAGCCCCGACCAAATTAGTCGAGGCTTCCAATACTTTATATCGAATTAGTGTTTCACCACTATTCTTCTTGTTCGAATCGCTTTTCCGTTTTCAGAAACCGAAATCAAGTAAACACCATTCTTATAATCAGAAACGTCGATTTTCTTAACCGCACTTACACTTTCGTTGTAAACCACTTTTCCTAAGATATCCGTAATCTTTACTTCCACCTCACCATCAACACCCGTAGTATTCACTGTTACTACGTTGTTTGCAGGGTTTGGATAAGCCGTCATATCAATCACTTCTTTTTCCTGAACAGGTGTAGAAAGCATACTTGTCACTTTAACATCAAACGAATCCAATTCAACTCCATCCAAACGAATAAAGTATCTCATCTGAACAACTCCTCCACAATTGTTTGGAAAAGAACCCAAAGGTTTCACCTGAAGCTCATCACCAGCACCAAAATTGATATCAGTCATTAAAGGTGTTGTATAGTTAGTGTTATTTACTGGCCAACAATTCGCTTGGAATTCTGGATCTGGATCTAAGAAAGCACAAATCTGATCTGTAGCACATGCATTTGATATAATTTCCTTTACTCGGAAATTTACATCTCCAGTAGTTACACCACTGAAATGCAAATTCACATAATGCTCCCAATTCTCATTTTCATTGATCTCAATAGTATCACCACTCATCACTTGAGCACCGTCTAAATGAGTAATATGATCATAATGATTCATAGTTACACTTTGAGCATGAACGCCATAACCCAGAGCAGATGCAACAATCAAAGTAAAAATTTTCTTCATAGAATAAGGATTTGCAACAAATATATATTAAAAAACCATCTGTTCTTCGACAGTTTAATCAATCAATAATAGGTAAGAATACAATTTTCTAGCCAAAAGTTCAACAATTTTAAGAACTTTTTTACCTCAATATCACCCTAAACCAGCATTTTCATTGATTTATCTATTAAATCGGCGCTCTATTCAAAATTCCTAAGAGTACAATAATTGTATTGATAAGGAGAAAATTTAGGAATTCAAGAATTAAATCAAACTACTAAACTGTGTGAACTAACAAAGCATGTATATTTGAAACTCGGCATGATACTTGAAACCGGTTCTGCCAAATGTGAAATTATAAAACTATGAAAAAACTTACCTTATTTTTGGCGGCGGCAGTATGTTCGTTTTCGCTTTTTGCACAAGAAATCGGTACTGGAAAAGAAGTTCCTTCTGTTAAGTTGACTGACATTGAAGGAAAAACAGTAAACACTGCTGAAATGGGCTTCAAAGGTCCGGTTATTATCTCTTTCTGGGCTACCTGGTGTTCACCATGTAAACGTGAGTTGAATACGATTCAGGAATTGTACGAAGAGTGGCAGGCTGAAACGGGAGTAACTTTGGTAGCGGTGTCTATTGACGATGAAAAAACAAAACCATCAGTTGCACCATATGTTAACGCAAAAGAATGGGACTACACTGTGCTTTTAGATCCAAATGGAGACTTCAAAAGAGCAATGGGTGTAAACAATGTTCCTCATACTTTCCTTATCGATGCTAACGGAGTAATTGTATATTCTCACAATAGCTACGCCCCTGGTGACGAGGAAAAACTCTACGAAGAAATTAAAAAACTAACTGGTAAATAATACTTGATGAAAAAGAGCATCATTGCCTTATTCGCTTTGTCCGGGTCGCTTACAGCACTCGGACAATCTGTTTCTGGTGGAAACATCACCGGGAATATGGAAGCAACTTTTCAATATTTAAATCCGGATTCATTGATTGGAGCAACACAACCACCATCAAAAGGTTTGTTGAATTCATACATGAACGTTTTCTATACCAACGGAAACTTCAAAGCCGGAGCTCGATTTGAATCATACCTTCCAAGAATTCAAGGATATCCGAATCGTTTCGACGGAACAGGATTGGGTATGCGTTACGTTGGATATGTAAACGATTACGTGGATATTACGCTTGGTAATTTCTACGAACAATTCGGAAGCGGAATGATCTTCCGCGCATATGAAGACCGCAACCTTGGATACGATAATGCGATGGATGGTGCCCGAATCATTCTTACCCCGATGAAAGGATTGAAAGTTAAAGCTGTGTATGGAAACCAGCGTTACTCATTCCAAAGCGGATCTGTTATTAAATCGGCAGGTTTAACTCGTGGTATTGATGCTTCACTTCATTTAAATTCTTACTTCCCCCGATTGGATTCTGCTGGGTTAGACATTAATATTGGTGGATCTTTTGTTTCAAAATACCAGGTAGATGACAATGAAAGTTATGTGCTTCCACAAAACGTTGGCGCATATGGCGGAAGATTGGATGTACGCTACGGTAAATACTATTTCAATGCAGAATACATTATGAAGGAAAACGATCCTTCAGCCGACAACAACTACATTTATAATAACGGTCACGCAGCAATTGCCAATTTCAGCTATTCCAGAAAAGGGCTGGGAATCATTGTTTCAGCAAAATCAGTGGACAACATGAGTTTCCGTTCAGACCGCACGGCAGCTTTACAAGATTTATTCATTAATTATTTGCCTGCGCTCAACAGAACACATACTTACAACCTTGTTGCAACACTTTATCCATACGCAACACAGCCGTTAGGTGAAATCGCTTACCAGGCAACACTACAATATAAAATTAAGAGCGGAACTAAGCTTGGTGGTAAATATGGAATTCCGATCGATATCAATTATTCGACTGCTTATTTACCGATGCGTCATTACTCGGGAATCAATCCGAACGACTCTTCCCGCGTAATGTATGAAAGCAAGCCGTTCGACATGTCGGACAGTTTATTATGGCATGATTTCAATGTAATGGTTACTTATAAATTCAGTAAGAATTTCTATGTGAATGCTTCCTATTATAACATCAGTTTAAACAATGATGTGGGTAAAGTAACCGGTGATGCGCATGGAATCATCAATACGAACATTGCCGTTGCTGAATTCAATTACAAATTCAATAAAAAGCATTCTATGCGTATGGAATTGCAAGGAATGTTCATTGACAAAGTGTATAGAGAAGATAACCAAGGAAATACGGTACTTGCTGGAAACGACAAAGGAAACTGGGCAACGGTAGTTTTGGAATACAATATTTCTCCGCATTGGTTCTTCGGATTCATGGATCAATACAACTACGGGAACGTGAATGAAGATCTACGTTTGCATTATGCAATTGGTTCAGTTGGCTGGATCAAAGATGCAACGCGTCTTTCGGTAAACTTTGGTAAACAACGCGCAGGATTGTTCTGTGTTGGTGGAGTTTGTCGATTTGTTCCAGCATCAAGTGGTTTGACTGTTTCTTTCACACAAAGTTTTTAATTGCTAACTTGTATACATTATGAAAAAGTTACTTCTAGCATCATCAGCTATCGCCTTAGTTCTTTTCACTTCATGTGATAAAGTAGAAAATGCCTATCCAACAGGAGCAGGCACTGGTAGTTCAGAATTGAATTGGGGTTTATATCCAGACGGTGATTCAGCTCACTATGCGCAAAACCATTGGCCGGTTTGGACAGACAACACCAATACCTTGAGAAATGTGATGTTTGAAGATTTCACAGGTCATCAGTGTATCACCTGCCCCGCTTCTACTGCCAATATGGAGAGTTTAATTGCAACAAATCCCGAACGTATGTTTGCTGCTGCAATTCATTCTGGACATATTGGATTGACTGGTTTTCAGGTGACTAACGCTGAATTCCAGAATGTAATGTATTGTGATGAAGGACTTCAAATCGGCACATACTTTGGTTCCATTGCAGGATCAAGTTTTCAAGGAAATCCTGCTTTCTGCGTGAATCGAGTAAAAGCCAATGATCAGTTTACTTCTAATGCAGGATCAGCAATTGCTAATAAAGCAAATGATTGTTTGGCTAGCACACTTAAAGTGAACATTCAAGCTGCAACTAACTATTTCCCTTCCACAAGAGGATTATTTCTACATACTGAAGTAGACGTTCTGGATAACTCAATCACTTCAGATTTGGGATTGGTGGTTTATGTTGTGGAAGACAGTTTGATTGGACCACAAAAGGGAGCTTCGAATGCAACTTTCGATACGGACGGTGTTGTTGACGGGACAAATCATATTTATGTTCACCGTGACATAGTACGTGGATGTATCGATGGAAAAGCTTTCGGAAGAACATTGGAAGCTTCAGATCTTGGCGCTAACGATAAATACTATGTGAATTATTCTTACCGTTTACCAGATCAATATAATGTAGACAATATGCATTTATTGATTTATGTATATGATAAAGAGACCATGGAAATTTATCAGGTAATTGAAAAACATTTGAATTGATCCCAAAATAATCACTCAGAAAGCGCATTCATTTTTTTGTTGAATGCGCTTTTTTTATCCCTAAAAATCTTGCTTTCCAACGGATTGTAAATTTCTCAACGGATTTAACATTTTTTGAAGTACCAAAATCAATTCTTATTCGTTAACTTGGAGTACACAAAATGTGAATACCATGTTTGAATTGACCAAAAAAATTTTGACCAAGGTGAGTTTCGACCCACAACTGTTCCAAAAAGAATTGTCAAAAGCGTTAAAGTGGATGACATCAACGGAAGAGATTCAACGATTAAGGGAATTTTGCATCAAGGAATTCGGAGCTCTGTATCCGAGTATTGTAAACAAAGCATTTGCGCAGATTGCGCCAGTTACAAACTGAAAAAGAAGGGTTCGACAATCGGACCCTTTTTCTTTGCATCTAAATTCCTAATCCTTATACAATTTTGTCTTTTAACATTTCTTGAACCTTTAGCCAATTTTTTAGCCTTAACTTGTTCACTAGAACAATCTAAAAGAAGGGGTTATGAAGAGAGTGATTTTAGGAGTTTCGGCGATGGCGTTGCTGGTCTTCACGTCTTGTAAGAAAGACTACACATGCGAATGTACTTATCAGAATGGTAGCAATAACACCACAGTAACTGAGAATCATACAGTCAAAAATGCGACATTGGATGATGCGAAGAAAACTTGTGATGGGTACGAGAATGACGGAGTTTACGACAAAACTTGTACACTGCTTTAAAATATGCATTATGTAATGCATTAAAAAAGGGTCACGTAATACGTGACCCTTACTTTTTTATAAAATTTCTATACCTATTCAAATTCAATCAAAACCGCACCTTTCTCTACAACATTACCTGCGTTGGTTCTGATTTCCTTTACGATTCCGGTTCCCTCAGCTTTCAAAACATTCTCCATTTTCATTGCCTCAAGTGTAAGTAGTGCATCACCAACATTTATCTCTTGACCAACTTCAACAGAAAGTGACACAACTCTTCCAGGCATTGGTGCTTTCAATTGTTTCAATTTTCGAACTTTTGGAACATCCATACCCAAATTGGCAATCAATGCATCCAGTGGTCCGGCTTTTTTAATATCAAAAACGCGGTGATTCAACTTCACTGTTAAACTTCCTTCTTCACGTTTGTCTTCAACAACCTCACCTCTGAATTTTTGTCCTTTATAAGTAATGGTGAAGAACTTACGATCCTCCCATCTCAAATGAACGCCATCCGCAGTAGTTTCAAAAGGTTGATTATCCAATTTCCAAGTCGCCATACTTCGCATTTAGACAACAAAAATAGCAATTAAATGCTCACACGTCCGACCATCAATCTGTTTCTGTGTCGCATTCTTAATAGAAATCGAATTAGGAAGAATCAGAAAGAGACTGAGAATGAACAGAAGAATTGACAAATGAAACAAGCGTCCAACGCTTAATATTTCTTATTTTCGTTGAATTCAATCAATTTCAATGAAAAAAATCTCTTTGTTTGCGTTACTAATTGCAGCCGTTGTAGCTTGTAAACCAATTAAAACAGAACCAGACATTCTGGTTGATGATGGAACTTATACTGATGGTGGCGATACCTACACTGATGGAGGTTATTATGATTATCCTGATTATGAAGACCAATTTGTTCCTGAAGAACCCATTTCTACAGTTTACCATGGTTCGGAACCCATTCTTACAGATTTGATCAACACCAAATTAGAGGTTTCTTTTGATTGGAGTAAATCACAAATGACAGGAAAGGAAACGCTTACTGCGAAACCTCATTTCTACGCTTCAGACAGTCTTGTTTTGGATGCCAAAGGAATGGAAATTAAATCGGTGACACTTGGTGGTGCAAACCTGAATTACGTTTATGAGGAGGATGTTCTTCATATTAAGTTGAACAAAACATATACGAGAAACGAAAACTACACTGTAGTTATCAATTATATCTCTAAACCTGATGAGCGTGCTGCTGGTGGATCGGATGCAATTAAGAGCGATAAAGGATTATACTTCATCAATCCAAAAGGCGAAACACCAAACAAAATGCCTCAAATCTGGACTCAAGGTGAAACGGAAGCAAGCTCTGTTTGGTTCCCAACTGTTGATCAGCCAAATGCGAAAACAAAAATGGAAATCTACATTACTGTAGACAACAAATATGCAACACTTTCAAACGGTAAAATGGTTAGTTCTGTTAAGAATGCTAACGGTACAAGAACCGATTATTGGAAGCAGGATCTGCCACATGCCCCTTATTTATTTATGATGGCTGTTGGTCAATTTAAAGTGGTAAAAGATTCTTACAAACGTGCTGATGGTAAGGTGATGGAAGTGAATTACTACGTTGAGCCGGAGTGGGAAGCAAATGCAAAAGCTATTTTTGGTGAAACACCTAAAATGATTGATTTTTTCTCTAAAAAATTAGGTGTCGATTATCCATGGGATAAATACTCTCAAATTGTTGTTCGCGATTATGTTTCGGGAGCAATGGAAAATACAGGAGCAGTTGTTTTTGGTGATTACGTTTACAAAACTCCACGTGAATTGTTGGATGGAAATGACAACAGTACGATAGCACACGAATTATTCCACCACTGGTTTGGTGATTTGGTTACTTGTGAATCCTGGTCCAACTTAACGTTAAACGAATCTTTCGCAAACTACTCTCAATACTTGTGGGACGAGCACCGTCATGGAATTGATGAGGCTGACTATAAAGCTGAGGTGGAAACGGACGGTTACTACCAAAATGGCGCAAATGCTGGTTACCATAATCTTGTTTGGTTCGACTACAACGACAAGGAAGATATGTTTGACGGGCATTCTTACAACAAGGGTGGACGTATCCTACATATGTTGCGTAATGTTGTTGGTGACGATGCTTTCTTTACTGCCTTGAATCTTTACTTGAAAACCAATTCATATAAAGCTGCAGAATACAACCAACTTCGTTTGGCAATGGAAGAAGTTACCGGTGAAGATTTGAACTGGTTCTTCAACGAATGGTATTTGAATAAAGGCCATATGGCACTTGATGTTAATTACGAGGTTGTAGAAAATGAAAAAGTGATTGTTTCCATTAATCAAAACTCCGAATTCGGTGAATACTTCAAAATGCCGGTTAACATTAGTGTTGTTGACGGAAGAGGAACTACAACTAAACGTTACTGGATCGAAAATTCATACTCTACAACTCTTGAAATTCCAGTGAGTGGTGAAGTGAAAAATGTAATCTTCGATACTCAAGATATGCTTCTTGGAGAAATCACAGAGAACAAACCAAACGAATGGTGGATTGAACAATACAAATCTAGCAATCGTTTTGCTCACAGAAGAGATGCATTGTTATTCGGTTCCGGAAGTTCATCAGATGCTCAGGAAATGATTCTTTCTGCATTAAGTGACAAACACTGGTACATTCGTCAAAAAGCGATTGGTGCGGTAACTGAATTGGAAAGCGAGCGTTCAAACCTTGCATTGGCGAAAATCAAAACAATGGCAACTTCAGATTCTATGTCATCTGTTCGCGCTGAAGCTTTAAACGCATTGTCAAACTTGCTTTCAGAAACTGAATTGAAACCAATTTTAGAAGAAAGAATTGCAAATGACCAATCATACGCAGTAGTTACAACCGCGTTAATGACGCTTTCTAAAATGGATGTAAAATTGGCTGTTGCTAAAGCCGAAGCTTTGGAAAAAGAACCATCTTCTCAAATGATCGTTGGAATTGCAACGATTTACGCTGAAAATGCTGGAATTGAGAAATTCGGATTCTACGAAAATGCGTTGAAGAGCGGAAAAGTTCAAGGTTACGACAGATTGAATGTTCTTGGAGCTTTCACTTATTTCATGACGAAACAAGACAACAAAAGCCAAGGAAAAGCAGTTTCTGTTTTTGAAAACGAAGTGAAAAATGGTGGTTTCTACGCGCAAATGTTGTTGCCAAGATGTTTCGAATTCTTGCTTGAAAACATCAACGGTAGAAAAGCTGAGTTAGCTGCTAAATTGGAAGCTGCTCAAACAAATGGAAATACAAATCAGGCAACTGCATTGCAAAACGAGATCAACGATCTGGATGCTGTAATTACAAAATATACTGAACTTCAGGCAAGTCTTGCTCCGGAACCTATAATGGAAGAGGAAGACGGCGAAGAACATTAATCGAAGACGAAAGACTTTAGAGGAAAGACTCAGGACGAAGACTAAAACTTCGCTTGGGTCTTTTTTCTTTTCAGGGATTTCTCTATTATCTACCTAAAAATGGAATTCCCGAATTTGGGGATTTTGGGAAATTACCCTTTTAGGAATATTCCTCAGGCTCCGAAAAAATTCGTTGAACATTCCATTAAAAAAACGCCTTAACCTCCATTCCACCCGCGTGAATTGCCGTATTTCCAGCACTTTTCCTGCCATTGTACTGGATAGAGATCTGAAGATTCTTTGAAACACTTCTTTGATAACCAATCGACCAAACGGTATTTTGTCCGGGCTTTAATGCTTCCAATAATTCAAATCCCAGAGGCGAGTTTGCATTCCCCAAAAAATCAATTTGGATGTAATTGACCTGAGCCTGTAAGCTCCCTTTGTTTGCCTGATTGTACTTTGTTGTAATTCCTATATCTTTCAACGTGCTTGATTCTCCACCAAACTGGACGCTGTTCTTTTTGTAGGAATATCTTCCGTCCAAACTGATCCTAAAAGATGAACTAGGCTGGAATACCAGCGAAGGTTTCACGATATAATAATTCAAAGCGTAAGAACGGTTCGATGTATAATCCACTACCGAATTCTTACTGCCTCGCTCGTAACTGCTCAAAACACTCCATTTCTTTTGAATGTTTAAGCGCCCATTCAATTCATTCGATGCGATTCGTTTTCCGTCAAAACCTGAGGCCAAAAGTGTTTTCGAATTTTGTTGATTGTAATGGTACTCTAAACCGAACACAGAACTGGTTCTGTTGAAATAAACACTTTGTCGCATGTTACCTGCGGTCGAAAGCAAAGCTGCATCAGCAATATCGCGTACGAATGGATTGTAAGCCTGAAATCCATCGAAAATGGAAACTTTACGCTGAATACGAAAACGTGACGTAGTTGAAAACAAAGAAAGCACATGCTTCAGCCCTTTTTCGTTGTTCCAAACGCGTTCCGGACGAATCGTCAACGATTGATTGTACTCGTTACTATATGTTTTCGTGTATTCATTAGATGGTGTGAAAATACGAATGTAACTTGCCTGATCAGCATAGGCAGCAATTTCAAATTCATTCAGATCCTTCACTCCATCGGCGTTGTAATCGTTCCAGGCATAGACACCTTGTCCGTCGTTCACTTTTATATAAATGAATTCCTTTTTCTGCTCGAGACCCGCTCCTACTTCATAGAATGTAGTTAATTGAAATGCCCCTTTTGCCAACTTGATTTCATGATCTATTCTCCCATTCGTGGTTTGATCAGGAGTTTGAGTGATCAGATTTGTATCCTTGATCTCCAAATTGCGAATGCTTCCTATGACAACGAATCGCTGATTCTTCCAACCAATTCCCGCAGTTGAGCGCTTGTTCCATTCTATTCCGGCAGTTCTGGCCAAAGCCGCATTTTTCAAACTTGTACTATCGGATCTTCCATCTGTGCGTTCTCTGTAAGTCAATTTGAATTCACCACGAACTGTATCTCCAATTCCGGCATAACCTTGCACGTCAAAAAAGGAATAAGAGCGCGTCTGAAGAATTCCGTTCTCCCGAAATTTATTCAATTCCTGATCTGTTTTTACTCCGAATTTGAAGCTTTTAATACTCTTAGAAACATCCAAACGGTGACGAGTAAACTCATTCTTTGAAACCGCGTTAGAACCCAAAACACTTCCGTCACCGGTAATGCGCCAGCCTTTTTGTGACCAATTCACCAATAACTGTACTCTTTGCCCGGAAAAATCATTTCCAATCTCAAAATGCTGACCGTTCAAACCAATTTGTCCGTACTGGTCATGCTGAATGGAAGAACCTATATTCGTATAAACCTGATTTCCCGTGTAACCCTGACTTCTCGTATTCCAATCTCTGTCAAATTCCACAGCTCTGTACTGCTCAATAGGCTTGAAAAATGGATCCAGCATTTCTACATCACCACTAAAATTCATAGACCATGGACGAACAGTGTCATGACCCAAACGTTTGGTGTATTCTATTTTGGATTTAAGCCCATAGCCGTCATCGTCGAATGCATCTTTGGAAGAAAAGGTGTTGAGATCATAGGTGCTTTTGGCGAGTTCGGCCATCACCGTAAAACCTGGTGAAATCTTATATTTCGCGCCCGCAGTAAACAATTGTTGTTGTTTTGGAGTGATGAGAATACTTACTGGTGCATAATCACCTTGAGAGATCCCACCAACAGGCTGTACCCATTTATACACTTTTCCAAGCGCTGAATATTCACTCAGCACATAATCGCCCTGTCCGCTGCCAACCAACGAAAAATTGACTTTATAATGTGCCAGATTTGCATCGACCGAAAATACCAAAACGCTATCGTAACCAAGAGAATCAACCAGTTTATACATGATTAGGTTCTCCGAAAAACCAACAGAGTCAATCACCAATGAACGCGCTAGCTGCAAACTATCTCCAATGTTTGAAAGCAACAATTTTTGATTGTTACTCAATGTTTGCTGCAACGGTTGGTTCTTCGCGTCCTGTTCTGAATAGGCATTCACCCACCAATCCAGTTTTCTCCCTGTTGCAGCTGTCGAAAATTGAAACAAGGAACGGGCGTAATTCTGGTCGGAATATTGAAACTCAGCAACAATCCTGGAGTCCTTTGTAATAAAGTTTCGAGCGGTGAAGGTCAATTCCGAAGTATTGTAGTCAATTACATAGTCAAATTCCTGCCCGCGAGTCAATAATTTCCCATCGATATAAATGCGTTCCGTTCCTGAAAGAATGACAATGAATGGCTCGTTTTCGTTTCCTCTAAGTCGATATGGACCTTGATTCCCCTCCACACCCTGAATAATTTGCCGGTTAAATTTCCCTTTGGACAGTGCTCCGCTCACTTGGGTTTTTATGGTAGAATTTTTCGTTTGCTTCCAAATGTATTCACCGCTCAAACCTTGTCCGCGTTTCTTATAGGTCAGAAAATAGCCGTCTGGTTTTGAGATCCAAAAATCACCAGCTGTGACTTTAAATTTTTCATTAAAGATTTGAATAAAAATTTGGTCAAACTCCTGTAATTTATTCGTGTTTCCTTCTGGTTGAATAGGCAAATTATCATCTGTCACCGAAGCGAGAATTTGAAGATTTGGAGCGATATAACCCGAAAGTCGAAGGTTTAGACTTGAATTCACAGATAAATTCTGCCTGTTCCCGAAAGAGACACCGCGAGAAATACTTCCTTGCTTGTTTAAACCTGATTGTTCGAATAAATCAGCATTCTCAGAACTTGGTGAAATCAAATACTTCTCTCTATCTCCCTTTTGCTGCGAATAAATGGCAGATGTATCTCTATGAAATATAGGCTGAGCAAGGTTGTATGGAAGAACGCGGTAAGTTATGTTCAACGAATCGCCACAGGTTTTGAATACGGTAATGGTTGCTGAATTATAATTGAGTTCGTAATCGGTTTCAGCTAAAATACTGTTCCCACACATTACACGCACAGTTCCGGGTAAAACAGAAAGGGAATCGAGTGCGACTTCATTTTTGGATGCGGCAATAGTTTTCTGTCTCACAGAACCCAATTGGGCATGTAAAGAAGAAAAACAAAAAAGCAGACCTATGAGTAGTACTAAACTTCGCACCATGCTAAAGTACAAACGTTTTTTACTGCAATAAATTATTCCCTCTAGAAATACTGACGTTCATGGATTTTGAAGAACTGTTATCGACCATACTTTTCGATCACCACTTTCACATTCTTCAGTTCACCTTGTACGTGATTTAGGTTCCAGAAGAATATCGTGATTTCGTCCATACTTTTACTGTAATCGAAGCTGGCATTCATGATTTCCACATGTTCAACTTCCTTGTGAGAATCCTCAAATCCCGGAAGAGCACTGTAAACTCGCTTCGTTTTATCCGCACGATTGTACATGTCAATTACAAAATCAGGTGGGCGGTTATTCATACCTCTAAACACTCTGTCGTAAGAAACCTTAATGTAGATTCGTTCGTGCGCCTTCAGGTTTACAGGAATTGACTTTCCAAGATAATATTCAACTTCCGGTGAGATAAAAACTGACTTTTCATCGAACAAGGTTTTCGAAGAAAGACGTTTCCCAAAAGGCTGTGTAGAATGATAAAACACCCATCTTCCTTTGTTATCCGGATTCCAAAATGCCAGCGACTTCCAATAGGATTCTTGCGTAAAGCGCTGGTTTTGATTGTAGCCAAAAACATATTGGTTGAATCTGATAAAAGGGAGAATAACTGTTGCAACAAATCCTACAATGATCCATTTTTTCTTTTTCGCTTCTTTAACGAAATCGAAAAGCGGAAGAAGTAAAAAGACATAGTGTTCGTTGAAGTTTCTTAGTCCGAACCTGGTTTCGAAATCGGGACACCACCACGCGCCCGAGACATAGCAGAGCAAAACGAAATAGATCAGATAAATTGTTGCTTTGAATCGATTTTTTCGGAACTTAAATAAACAGTAAGCTAAACAGAAAATCAGAATGGGTGAATGGAACAATATTCCCGTTCTGTAACTGAACAGCACTTCGAAGAACTGCGGATTCAACCAATTAAATCCTTCACCGGAATAACTCCAAAGAATAAACGAACCGGTTTGCCATTTCCAAATTCCCAACTGATACATGATCGGAATCAGAAATAACAGTATTCCGGAAACAAGGACTTTTGGTTTCAGCACATATTGCTTTAAATGCTCCAGAAATGATTTGAAATCGTCAAAGAAAAACAACACCATCACCAGAAATATCAAGCTCGTTGGTCGTGTGATTGCAACTATTCCCGTCACAAAAAAGAAGATTAGAACGTAACTGGATTTTTCCGGATTGGTAATCATTTTTACGATTAACCAAAGTAAAACTGCGAAACAAACGAAGAGATAATTGTTTGCCCACAAGATGCCATAGATTGCTGTAAAAAGCCATGGCGTTGCAACAAGAATTACAGGAAAGATCCATTTCTGTTTGCTTGTTAACTGAAAATGAGTTGAGACAGCCTTTTGAAAAAAGATCAATCCGAGAAACAGTAAAAAAATGGAGTAAACAAACATTCCAATAAAGTAAGTGTCGCTATAACCATCAGCTTGATATCCGGTTATTTTCATTACACCCGTAATTGCTAGAAACGCTGGCGTAGCAAGGAAAGAAACACCGCTAAAGAACTTATTTACGTGCTTTCCATTTTCTGTTGTTACTACATAGTAATCCTTTTGTCCAGTATTCTTAAGCTTTACCTTCTCGTTGGTCTGGAAAGTATTGTCACCAAAAAGATAGATCGCCGGCAAATAAGCGTAATACGCTTCGCTATCAGAAGTAATGGCGTAATCGAAGTTTGATTTTTCGCTAGAGAAGTGGAAAATGTAGGCAAACACTAAAAGGAGTGAAAGCAGTTGATAAATTTGTGTTTTCTTCGGTTTATACATTCTGTAATTCCAATCTGTTCAAAAACTTACGCAAAATTACCTGCTTTAACCCAAGAACATGTCTTCTCTTTTACAAATGCTAATGTACAAACGAATTTGAAGGTAAAGTGTTTAAAACGTAACGAAGTTTTGTATTTATAAATCCGAAACAACGGGAAATACGTATACCTTTAGGAAATCGTGCCTTTTGATAACTTACTGAATGGTTTTAACTGACAAAGTAAAAGAAGCCTTTAACCAATCAACTATTCGCTTTCACATAATTGCAACTTGGGTTGGGTTACTCTTGAATCTATTTTGGTGGATTAGTGACCTAATTGTACTTCCAAGTTATGCAGTGTCATTTCTCCTTTTTCGTTTTGGAGTTTCTTTGAGTTCATTAATGATTCTTCTTTTTAGACATCAGCTTGGATTATCCATTTACTTCTGTATGTTCTTTCTTGTCACCGGTATTTCCATACAAAATGCCTTTATGTGGAGCGTTATGGATGTAAAACATTTTCAACAACATGCCTTTGCATATATCGTTCTGTTTATTGGTGCAGGTATGCTTGTCTTATGGACATTCCGACTATCAATGGCCCTTTTGTTGATTACGGTTGTAAGTAATATCGTTTTCCTATACCTGAATAGTAGTTTGACATTAGACGAAATCTTAGTAAATGGAGGACTTCTTACACTTACAGTTGTCATTTTTACCGCATTCCTTATTCGCTCAAGGTATCGTTTAACGATCAGTGAAATAACCATACGATTGGATTTAGAAACCTCTAAAGCAGAAGTTGAAAAGCAGAAAGAACAACTTGAATGGAAGAATAGAGAAATTACAGATAGCATCACTTACGCCCGAAACATTCAACAAGCATTACTTCCTTCGAATGCGGAAATGAATGAATGGGTAACTGATTTCTTTATTCTCAATTTACCAAAAAACATTGTGTCGGGCGACTTTTACTGGGTGCATAAAACAGAACGGAAAACCTATTATGTTGTTGGTGACTGTACTGGTCATGGCGTTCCGGGAGGATTTATGACAATGCTTGGATTATCGTTCCTTGAAGATATTGTAGTTGCAAAAGGGGTTTCCAATCCCGGAGATATCCTGAATGAGTTACGGGATCGAATCAGTTCCGCTCTGAATCAAAAAGGGGTGATCGGTGAGAACAAAGATGGAATGGACATTTCCTTGTTTACTATTGACGAAACTACGATGTTTCTGGAGTATTCAGGAGCCTATAATGATTTGTTTATTTCAAGAGCGAATGAGTTAATTACACTAAAAGCAATGCGTCAACCCTGTGGATACAGTCATGCTTCCAAGCCGTTTGAAACAATGACGTTTGAATTAAAAAGAGGAGACACTATTTACGCGATGTCCGATGGTTATGCCGATCAATTTGGTGGTGAGTTTGGAAAGAAATTCCGAATCAAGAATGTCCTGCAATTGCTGCTGCTTATCAATCAAGAACCACTGGAAAAACAAAAACAAATGCTACTTCGCTATTTTGAAGATTGGAAAGGCGATCTGGAGCAAGTTGATGACGTACTTCTTATGGGAGTACGCGTTTAAAACAAAAAATCCCCTCCGCTGTGGCGGAAAGGATTTGTATTGTGATGCGAAATAAAAACGGCACAATTATTAACATCACAAATTCAATTTTGGTCTATATACGTAGGGGCATGCCTTATGTACGACATGCCCCTACGGTTTCAATGTTTATTCAAGTTCTACCCAGAACGCATTTACCTTCGGCGAATTTAGCTCAGCAGCTTTTACAAAGCTTTCCATTTCTTCGAAATGCGATAGAACTTTAGCAAGTTCTACCCTGAGCACATTTCACAGTTGTCTGGATTTTCCAAAGAGCATGCAAGTGCTGCTGCTTGTTCTTCCAGTTCTGCTGCTGTTGGTTCAGAAGCTACTGCTTTGTCAACTGTAAACTTGATCGCATCAGTTGCAGCTTTAGTTCTTAGGTAGTACATACCTGTTTTCAATCCTTTTTTCCAACCGTAGAAGTGCATTGAAGTCAACTTACCAAAGTTTGCATTTTCCATGAAAATGTTCAATGATTGTGATTGACAAATGTATGCTCCACGATCAGCAGCTTGCTCGATAATTGCTTTTTGAGAAATTTCCCAAGCTGTTTTGTATAAGTCTTTGATTCGTTGAGGAATCTCGTTGATGTTTTGAACAGATCCGTTTGACTGCATCAATTTCTGACGCATTTCGTTGCTCCACAAACCTTCTTTCACTAAGTCTTTCAACAAGTGCTTATTCACGATAATGAATTCACCAGAAAGTACGCGACGTGTGTAGATGTTTGATGTGTACGGCTCAAAACATTCGTTGTTTCCAAGAATTTGTGCTGTAGAAGCTGTAGGCATTGGAGCTAACAACAATGAGTTGCGTACACCATATGTTTTCACTTCTTCTTTCAACACATCCCATTCCCAACGAGCAGTTGGAGTTACACCCCACATATCGTATTGGAAAATTCCTTTTGATACAGGAGAACCAGCGTATGTTTCGTAAGGTCCTTCAACTTTCGCCAAGTCTTTAGAAGCTGTCATCGATGCGTAGTAAATGGTTTCAAATACTTCGCGGTTCAATGCACGTGCTTCTTCAGATTCAAATGGGAAGCCCATCATGATGAACGCATCAGCCAATCCTTGAACACCTAATCCAATTGGACGGTGACGCATGTTAGAGTTACGCGCTTCTTCTACAGGATAGTAGTTTCCGTCAATAATTCTATTCAAGTTAATTGTTGCCTGGTACGTTACCTCGAACAATTTATTATGGTCGAATGTTCCTGCTTCAGTAATGAATTTTGGAAGCGCCAAAGAAGCCAGGTTACAAACCGCGATCTCATCTGGTGCAGTGTATTCGATAATTTCTGTACACAAGTTAGAAGACTTGATAACTCCCAGGTTTTGTTGATTCGACTTAGAGTTAGCCGCATCTTTGTACAACATGTATGGCGTTCCTGTCTCAATTTGAGATTCCAAAACTTTGAACCACAAATCTTGTGCTTTGATTGTCTTACGACCTTTTCCTTCTTTCTCGTATTTTGTATACAACGCTTCAAATTCAGCACCGAAAGTATCAGAAAGACCTGGACACTCGTGAGGACACATCAACGTCCAATCTCCGTTATCTTCAACACGCTGCATGAATAAATCCGGAATCCAAAGAGCATAGAACAAATCGCGAGCACGCATTTCTTCTTTACCTGTATTCTTCTTTAAGTCAAGGAAGTCAAATACATCTGCATGCCAAGGCTCAATATACATTGCGAAAGAACCTTTACGTTTTCCTCCACCTTGATCTACGTAACGAGCAGTGTCATTAAATACGCGCAACATTGGAACAATACCATTTGACGTACCATTCGTTCCTTTAATGTAAGAACCAGTAGCGCGAATATCGTGAAGAGCTAAACCAATACCTCCAGCTGACTGAGAAATCTGAGCACAAGATTTCAATGTATCGTAAATACCTTCAATACTATCTTCTTTCATTGTTAACAAGAAACAAGAAGACATTTGAGGTTTCGGTGTACCAGCGTTGAATAATGTAGGAGTTGCGTGAGTAAACCAACCCTCCGACATTAAGTTATATGTTTTGATAGCTTGCGCAATATCACTCTTGTGAATTCCTAAGGCAACACGCAACAACATGTGTTGAGGACGTTCAGCAATCTCTCCGTTCAAACGCAGCAAGTAACTTCTTGTCAATGTTTTGAATCCGAAATAATCGTAGCGGAAATCACGGTCGTAAATAATAGAAGAATCTAATACTTCTTTATTTTCCTGAATCACCTGGTAAACGTCGTCTGCAATTAACGAAGCGTTTTGTCCTGTTTTAGGATCGATGTAATTATGCAAATCATCCATCACTTCAGAGAACGATTTTTTCGTCTCTTTGTGAAGATTCGACACAGCAATACGAGAAGCCAACAACGCGTAATCCGGATGCTCCATTGTTTTTGCCGCTGCAACTTCTGCTGCAAGGTTATCTAAATCCGTGGTAGATACGCCATCGTAAATACCCTCGATCACTTTCATCGCCACTGCCTCAGGCGACACTAAAGGATCAAGCCCATAACACATCTTGATGATGCGCGCAGTGATCTTGTCGAACTTCACTGCTTCTTTTTTTCCGTCTCTCTTTAATACATACATAGTAGTGCTCTCCTATATTTTGGGTTTTTCCCCGTCCAAGGCGGGAATAATTGGTTGTTGCTAATTAAAAATCTTCGTCCGTACTAAATACCTGACTGTCTTTGTTTCCTCCAAGTACGTTTGCTTTTTGGTATTCAGCAACGCGTTTCTCGAAGAAGTTTGTTTTCCCTTGAATCGAAATCATATCCATGAAATCGAACGGGTTTGTAGTGTTATACACTTTTTCATTTCCTAACTCAACCAACAATCGATCAGCCACGAACTCGATATATTGTGCCATTAGGTCAGCGTTCATACCTATTAACTTCACAGGAAGTGCATCGGTTACAAACTCTTTTTCAATTTCTACTGCATCCATGATAATATCACGAACCTGCTCTTTCGGCAATCTGTTTTGCAAATGCTGCGTGTAAAGCAAACATGCAAAATCACAATGCAACCCTTCATCTCTTGAAATCAACTCATTTGAGAATGTCAATCCTGGCATCAAGCCGCGTTTTTTCAACCAGAAAATTGAACAAAATGAACCAGAGAAGAAGATTCCTTCTACTGCAGCGAATGCAACTAAACGCTCAGCAAAAGATCCGTTATCGATCCAACGCATCGCCCACTCCGCTTTTCGTTGAACACATGGAATTGTTTCCAATGCATTGAACAAATGATCTTTCTCTTTTGAATCCTTGATGTAGGTATCAATCAACAAAGAGTAAGTTTCAGAGTGAATGTTTTCGATAGCAACCTGGAAACCGTAAAAGAATTTCGCTTCTGTATATTGCACCTCAGATAAAAAGTGCTCAGCCAAATTTTCGTTTACAATACCATCTGACGCTGCAAAAAACGCTAGAACATGCTTAATGAAATGTTTCTCGTCGTCATTCAACTTCGATTCCCAATCCAACAAGTCTGGAGACAAATCAATTTCCTCTGCAGTCCAAAAACTTGCTTCGGCTTTTTTGTAGAACATCCAAATATCGTTATGAACGATAGGGAACAGTACAAATCTGTTCTTGTTTTCTTGTAAAATTGGTTCAATCTGAGACATTTCTGTTCTAAATTTTTAAGTCAATATTTCCCTACCACATCCAGTACTCCGAATGCGCGTTTTACAGTGTGTGTTGTAAATTTTTTGTTTCCCCGCTCTTTTGATATCTCGATTAGAAGCTATGCTCTAAAATTCGATTTTTGTTCCCTGAATGAGGCATACAAAAGTTGTCAAAATTCTTTCTTCTCGCAATTAAAGAAATAAACAATAAGTCGAGGTTTTCAACAAGCTAATTCCGAAATCCTTTAAGAAGAACACTTAGCGAGTTTATCAACATACTCTTCAAAGATATTCACAGTCCATATTCTGTTATTTGTCGAACAATTTTGGATATTCATCATTAACATAGCAAAGTCTTGTATATGAAGGCCTTTAATGAAATACTCTAGCAAGTTACGCCAATTTGACGGTCTTTGCAAAGCCTCTGACATTACGCTTTTCAACAACTGAATGTGAATAGAATTGAGTTCCTCATTTTTGCTAGCTTTCACGAAAAACCGCCCTTAAATTTTAACATTTGGGGGTGAAAACGAGCATAAATTCGTCGACAAAAAATACTATTTCATAATATTATGAATTCGCGTTTTTATGAAATCATAACGTCATGAATTTAAATGCATTCGGACATTATGTCCAAACACTTTTCAGCCTAAACATGTAAGTTTCGTTAACAAAACAACCATTTGCATGAATCTAACTCAACAACTCAAAAGTTATCGCAACGATTTTCTACAACTCATCTATCCACAATACTGTTACTCCTGTAGCGACGAACTTGTTGGATCAAAATCCGGGATTTGTGCCATTTGTGAATCAGAACTACAATACACTTTGTTTGAAAGCTATCAGGATCCGACGTCTCTCGACAAACTTTTCTGGGGTCGAGTGAATCTGGAAACCACATTTGCATTGCTCTATTTCACACAAAGCGGTGCAAGTCAGCGCATTTTACATGATTTGAAATACAATTCGAGATCTGAATTGGGGAATCATTACGGAAAAGAAATTGGTCTTCGCATAAAGGAAATGGAAACCATGAAAGATTTATCCGGAATCATTCCTGTTCCACTTCATCCGAAAAAGCAGTTCATAAGAGGTTACAACCAAGCAGAGAAAATTGCTGATGGAGTAGCAGAAATATTGCAGATTCCGGTTGAACACCATATGCTGCGTCGACAAATTTTTGCAGAAAGTCAGACCAAGAAAGGATTGCTTTCGCGTTGGGAAAATATGCAACAGGTTTTCAAGGCTTCGAAACAAGAGGAGAAAACCGGACATTATTTACTAGTTGACGATGTGATTACAACTGGTTCTACCTTGGAAGTTTGTGTAAAAGAGTTGCAACAGAAATTCCCGGGAATACGGATTAGTGTGGCTTCTTTGGCGGTGGCAACTTGACTTTCCGCCGCGGCGGACTCAGTCACCGTTGCAAATTCCAAAAGGAAGGATGCGTGGAGGAAAGAGGAAAAGTTCATGTTCCGTTTACAATCTGGTCTTTTCTCTTTTGGCTTTCCGCTATTCCTCTTTAATTATTGCTAATTTTCTGCTTCAAATAAATGGAAATGGAATCAACGGCTAAGTCAACAAGGAGTATTCACATCGCTATTCTCATATTAATGTGTATCCCGATTATCTGGTCGATTGGAACGCATATTTATACTTCAATTCGTTTCAATGCATACAATGGAAACGATTCATTCATTTATTGGTTTGTCATCAGAACATTAATTTCCATTCTGTTCCTATACATGATCTTTAAGAGAATGTACGGAATAATGCTCTACCTGTGCGTTGCCTCTGTGCATGGACTGACTACTTCAGTTATACAATGGACCACTTACCATGCTTCATTCGACACTTTAAGCTTAATCTTTTCTGGACTCAGTTTAGTCAAACTTGTTTTAATGATCATTCTCCTTAATAAAGAACATAAGCGCTTTTTTAATCTACGCTTTACTTCTACAGCGCTTGAATACCCTATAACTTACAAAAGAATTCGCAACCTGAACATTCTGCTTACTCTTCTAGGCCTCATCAGTTTCATCTCCGTTTTCGCATTCGTTTCTAATGAACCTATCGTATTATATAATGGTTACGTGCTCTTTTTATCGCTGTTATTGATTTTTACAATTATTGGTACGGCCAGTAACTCAAAATTTCAGCTTTTAGCCTTTATGTTCGCATTAATTTTTATATCCGATGTTTTTCATTCGAGTCAATCAATACTACTTATGGCCTTCGCTGGAAACTCAAACAATGGTTGGGATCAAATCGGGACAATAATTGGCCTTGCTGTTATTTCTTTTCTTTTGGTTTTTGGAATACTTATTTTCTTTATTCTTCGTAGCTATTTGATCGAGCGAAAAAATTCAGCAGAAATGTTCCTAGTGAAAGAAGATTTGTTGGATTAAACAAAAAAAATGGAGAACCGGGTTTCGACTCTGCTCAACCACCAATTCTCCATTTCAATTTATATCGAAAGCTAACGCTTTACTTATATCGAAAGCTAACGCTTTCTCTTATTCATTATGCGTTTTCTTAATTTCGATTCGTTGTTCTTCTGTATGCATCTTTCTTTCTGAAGGACCGTTCATCTCCAGTTCCTTCAATTTCTTATCTGCATCAGCACCTTTGTAGACTTCTTCGGTCACTTTTCCGTTTTCGTTTCTGATGATCTTCACAGTTTTCACACCATTTTCATCAGTTACTTCAACGTCTTGAGTGATTTTATCAGATTTCATTGAGCTTTGCATTTCACTCAGTTTCTTCTCAGCATCAGCGCCTTTGTAAACTTCTTCGGTCACTTTTCCATTTTCCGATGTAATGATGGTAAGCGTTTTCTCCCCATTCACATCTTCCATTTTCACTTCTTTCTTTACCTCCTTTTTCTCGACCTTCTCTACTCTTTTCTCTGTTTGAGCGAAAGCAGCAGTTGTTCCGAAAAATGCGATTGCAAGTATTGCTAATTTCTTCATAGTCTATAGATTAACGAAACCAAACATACCATCTTATTCTGTGAAAAGAAATACTTCTGTTGTTAACGCATGTTAAGGCGGATGAATTTGACATTAACTGACAAGTACCGAAAGCTTATCAAACACTTTTTTCATACGCAATACATCTTCATCCGAATTGATTTTCTTGCCTCCAAGTACCGGATTATTCAACATTTCCTCTACTTTTTGTTGAAGTATCTTTTCATCCTGGTTAACAGTATAAGCTTCTGACATATTTCTCAACTCAACTGCCCAGTGCGCAATCAGAAAGTTCTTCATAAGGTCGTTATAAAGAGGCGAATTATCTGAAGCAATATTCTGTGTACCACGCTCAATTTTTTCTGGTGTACCTTCTGTATAGTTGGTGTACGACAAACTTGCAGTAAGATTTTTCGTATCCATTTTCACTTCAGAATTCAACTCCAGATCAATCACTACGACCTGGGTTAAGAAGTAATTGATATCCATTAACGGAATTTGAATAACTCCATCTTTCATCACCCAATTACTTGCACCGTAAACTTGTTTCACATTAAAGCAAGCTGGAATGGCAACACTCAACATTACTTCTTTTCCAATTGGAAATGCCAAACTTCCAAATTCCTTTACGCAGGTTTTTTCAATGTCTTCATAACGCTCTATGTAATGGAATTGTCCATGTGTTTGTTCTGAAAGATCACGCAATAAATCCTGATGCAAGTCAATACCAATTCCCATGGTTGTAATACGAATACCATTCTCGGTTTTATTTTGATACTGTTTGATCAATTCTTCTTTTTGCGTTACTCCCACATTGGTGTTTCCATCAGTAAGTAATAAGATTGATTTCGCATGGTCAGGAAACCTATCCGTCATCATGCGATCAATTGCCAAATCTAATCCGGAAAGAATATTTGTCCCGCCACGAGTGTTAATGTCCTTGATCTTACCAATAATTTCTTTTTTTCGGGAGCCGAATAGTTCGTACGGAATCAAAACCTGCGCCTGATCATCAAACAAGGTAATCCCAAAATAATCAGTAGGATACATACGTTCCAAACTAGCAAGAATAGCTTCCTTGGCTCTTTCCAACTTTCCGTCACCCATTGAACCGCTAATATCGAGCACATACATAATTCCAGTTGGCTGTCGATTTTGTGGAATAACAGTGTCACTTGCAATTCCCAACTGCATTAAATAATGATTCTGTAACAACGGATGCTCGGTAATCTCAGGAACCAAGTTCACTTTCTGACCTTTTTCTGGCATCGCAATCAGATGACGATGATAATTCAGGATCTCTTCAGGAACTATTTTATCGGCTAGAATCACTTTCAATGCTCCAGTACGATATTGCTCCTTTTGTTCTTTGGATAAATCCTTTCCATTGACATAATTTTCGTAGTACTCACTTTCAAGCATGGCTACTGTACCAGAAGAATATCCTTGTTGTGCATGTGAAGATCCGAGAACGAAAATGGAACCGAGTAGAAGTAGAAACTGAGTTTTCATAAAATGTTTTGTTTCCCGATACAACCTTTTTTCAATTCGGTTCAATTCAATAGTTCAACTTATCACGAATCAAGTCGATTCGTAAATTATCCAAACTCCCAATGTGGGTTGTTTTTTCCAAAGAGCATTTCAATACTTTTCCAGCTTCAATTTCTTTTCCCACCTGCAGATATGCATCTCGAAAGGGAACGCCTGCATCCACCAAGGTTTTAATTGCATCAACAGAGTAAACAGACGAATACAAGGGATTTTCCATCAAATCACTTGAAACTTCAAGTTGACTCATCATGAAACGCAGCGTCTGAAGGCAATCTGCTGTTAAGTCAATTGCTCGAAAAAGCGGTTCTTTCAACAATTGAAAATCGCGGTGATAACCTGAAGTGAGGTTACGCGTAATTGCTGAAACTTCGAAAGAAAGCGTGCTGACCTGATTACATTTAGCGCGTATCAACTCAAATACATCTGGATTTTTCTTGTGTGGCATAATGCTGCTTCCAGTAGTCAATTCATCCGGAAATTGTATAAACTGAAAATTTTGACAGAGGTACAACACACAATCGGAAGCCAACTTTCCCATGGTTCCGGAAAGAGAAGTCAACGCAAAACAAACTGTTTGTTCCAGTTTACCCCGATTGAGTTGAGCAGCAATTGGGTTGACTTTCAACCGCGAAAAGCCGAGTGATTCCGTCGTCATTTTCCGATCAATTGGAAATGAAGAACCATAACCAGCCGCTGTTCCCAAAGGATTTTGGTCGGCACTATCATAAGCTGCTTTGAGCAAACGTAAATCATCTGCCAGGCATTCTGCATACGCACTCAACCACATACCAAAACTAGAAGGCATGGCGACTTGCGTATGTGTGTAACCTGGTAGTGCAACCAATTCGTGCTTCAAGGCTAAATCACACAATTCATTTCCAAATTCTTTCGTTTGCATAATGAATTGTTCAAGAACAGATTTCAAATACAGATGGATATCAACCAACACCTGATCGTTGCGCGAACGGGCGGTGTGAATCATTTTTCCAATGTCCCCGAGTTTTTCGGTCAGTTTTAGTTCTACCCATGAATGAATATCTTCCACCGATTCTGGCAAAGAAAAATCCGTGTTTTCGACCTCCTGCAGTAAATTAGTGAATTCGCTTACTACCCCAGCCAATTCTGACTTTGGAAACAATCCACATTCGGAAAGCATGGTAACGTGTGCAATCGACCCTTGAATATCAAAAGGTGCCAATCGCTTGTCCATTTCGCGATCATTTCCTACTGTAAATTGGTGAATACGTTCGAGTGTTGTATTTCCTTTATCCCAAAGTTTCATATCGAAGTGCATTTATCAAATTCATATAATGTGTTTTTCCTTGCTCCAATTCAGAAAGCAAAATGTATTCGTTGGCCGTATGTGACCGTTCTGAAAATCCTGGACCAGTTTTAACAGACAACCAAGGCATCAAAGCCTGATCGCTCATTGTTGGCGAACCGAAACACGGAATGTCTAACTTTTTGGCAACTGCAATTATCGGATGATCATCTGGTAATCCGGAAGGTTTCAATCGCAGCGAACGCGCAGTAAGTTTTGAGCTACAATAACCTTGAAGAATACTCAAAATCTCCTCGTTGGAATAACTGTCTGTTGTTCGAACATCAATTGTGAACCGGCAAGTATCCGGAATAACATTATGTTGCGTTCCCGCTTGAATCTGAGTCACATTTAAATGCACCATTCCAAGCATTTCCGAAGGAACAGTAAATTCCACTAGTTTCAATTTTTGGATATCGTTCAAGGCCACGTAAATTGCATTTTCACCATTGTTTCGTGCAGCATGACCTGCTTTTCCATTCGCAAGTGCGTCAATAACCAACAACCCCTTTTCAGCAATGGCTATTTCACAATTCGTAGGTTCACCCACAATCGCAAAATCAATCTTCCCTAGGTGATTTCGAACCAATTCCATTCCGTTCGAACCACTGTTTTCTTCTTCTGCAGACGCGCAAAACACCAAATTAAAGGGCAATTCCTCTTCGTAAAAATGAATGAAGGTATGAAGTAAACAAACCAGAGAAGCTCCTGCATCATTTGATCCCAAACCAATTAATTTATGATCAATTACCTCAGCCGAAAACGGATCGAAAGTCCAGTTTTCACTCGGTTTTACGGTATCCAAATGAGAATTCAATAAAACCGTTGGTTTCTTTTCGCTAAAGTGAAGATTCTTGACCCATACGTTGTTTTTCAACTGTTCCGACGGAATTCCAACTTCGTTCAAGCGATTCGAAATCCAGTCTGCAGCTCGGTCTTCTTCACCTGAGAATGACGGAATTCCAATTAAGGTTTTTAAATCATGTATTATGTCCATTATTGAATTATTGTGCCTGATTGCAGGGCTTTATATGAAGTTATTCGAACCAGCTCTGCACCATTTTGAATGGCTAAAACCGCACTTTCCATTTTTGGAAGCATCCCGTTTGAAATGATTCCATCGTTCTTCAATACTGCTATTTCCGCTGAATTTATTATTTGAATCACACTAGAATCATCCTCAGAATTGAGTAAAACCCCATTCTTTTCGAATGCGAGCACCAATTCAACATCAACTTTCAACGAAAGCTTCTGAACAAGATTCGCTGCAACAGCATCTGCATTTGTGTTGAGTAACATTCCCAAATGGGCATCATAACTCAAGGCGCTAAACACAGGTGTGATTTCTGAATTCAATAGAAAATCGAGCAGCTCTGTGTTTATTTCTGAATCTACAGGATCGCCCACAAAACCAAAGTCAACCTGCTGTAAAACGCGCTTTTCGGAAGGAATCATTTGCAGATCTGCTCCACAAAGTCCCAAGGCAGAAACGCCTTTTTTTTGCAACAAGGCAACCACCTTCTTATTGATTCCAGCGTACGTATCAACTGCAACATCGAGAAATTCAGGTGAAGTAACGCGTCGACCATTAATGAACGAACTTTCTATTCCCAGCTTTTCAGCAATTTCAGTTGCACGATTTCCCCCTCCATGAACCAACCATTTCAATCCGGGTATAGCTTTGAACGATTCAATAAACTGTTCTAAAGAAGTTGGATTTTCCAATACTTTTCCACCTACTTTTACGATAGTAACTTTCATAAATTTTTGATTATTTCGTGAAGTACCGCTTGCGCCGACCATAGTCGATTTCCAGCCTGGTGATAAACAATAGATGCATCCAAAACAGCATCTGTAACCACCACATTTCGACGAACTGGCAAGCAATGCATAAATTTTCCGGCGTTGGTTTTTGCCATTTTCTCTTCGCTGATCATCCAGTCTTTTTCTACTTCCAGTTTTTGTCCGTAAGAAGTGTAGCTACTCCAATTTTTGCAGTATACAAAATCAGCACCTTCCAACGCCTCTTCCTGGTTGTTGGTAACTTGAATACCTTTTGTAAACCGAATGTCCAGTCCATAGCCGACAGGATGAGCAAGTACCACTTCAGCATCCAAAACTGTTGACCATTCCAAAAAAGAATTTACAACCGCTTGTGGAAGGCATTTTGGATGTGGCGCCCACGTGACAGCAATTTTTGGTCGTTTTAACCCGAACTCATGAATAGTAGCGACATCTGTCAATGATTGCAAAGGATGCCGGGTTGCTGATTCTAAAGAAATCACTGGTTTTTCGCTGTAGTTGATACAGGCATTCAGGAGTTTCTCTGAATAATCGTCTTCTTTTTTGGTAAGTGACGGAAAAGCACGAACCGCCAAAATATCGGTGTACAAACTCATTACACGAATCGCGTCTTGAATGTGTTCTTGAGCATCTCCGTTCATTACAGCGCCAAGTTCTGATTCCAATTTCCATGCTTGGTTGGCTTCCAATACCGAAACCGACATACCCAGGTTATACGCTGCGGTTTGTGTACTCATTCGTGTACGTAAACTTGGATTAAAAAAGAGCATGGCAAGATTCTTTCCTTTACCGAAATCGAGGCTCTGAGTTCCTTTAATTCGCAATACTTTTTCAATAAGTTCTTGCGGATTGGAGACATCTGAGAGCTGCGTGAATTGTTTCATTCTGAAAGAGGTTTAGCCACGAATTCTCGAATCTTGGCTCGGCTAACGCGCTCGCTAAGTAGAGTAATAAATGTTGATGAAAAATACTCTAGTTGACTACTATCTATCGTTAAAGGCGGCAGAATACGCAAGGTAAACGGGCAAGTTGAAGTTCCAGTTACTATTCCTTTACTCAACAACAATTGCTGCAATTCCGAGGCTTTGATCGTTGTTTTAATTCCAATCATTAAACCTCGTCCACGTACTTCTTCTACCTCAGGAAATGATTTGAGTTTTTCAGAAATCCACTTGCCAAGTTGAGAAGTCTGATCTATTAAATTTTCAGATGTAATCACTTCCAGTACCGATTTCATGGCCGCACAAGCCAGATAACTACCACCAAAGGTGGTTCCCAATTGTCCTTTTTTTGGTTCTATTTTCTCATCGATAAGTACCCCTGCAACAGGAAAACCATTTCCAATTCCCTTGGCCATTGTGATGAGATCTGGTCGAATATCGTGGTGCTGGAATGCAAAGAATTTACCCGTTCGTCCACAGCCGCTTTGAATTTCGTCGGCAATCAACAAGGTTCCAGTCGTATCACAAGTTTCACGTAGTTTCTTCCAAAAATCGGTTGAAGCTTCAAACACTCCTGCAACACCTTGAATTCCTTCAATGATGACAGCTGCGTATTCTTTCGACGACAGTTCATGGATCAAGGAAGTCACATCTTCAAAAGCAATCTTCTTCTGATTCAATTCTTCTCCAAAGGGCGCAACAATAGTTGGATTATCGGTTACGGCAATTGCCCCAACTGTACGACCGTGAAACGCTTGATTAAAGCTCAATATCTTACTTCGTCCTGTATGAAAAGAAGCAACTTTCATAGCGTTTTCATTGGCTTCTGCACCGCTATTACACAGAAACAATTGGTAATTGGATAAACCTGAAATCTTCTCTAAAGACTCAGCAACTTCTTCTTGCTCTGTGATTTGAACAGCGTTGGAATAATAGCTGATCTGATCAAGCTGATTCTTCAAAGCGTTTTTCCAGACAGGGTGATTGTGGCCTATAGAAATTACTCCATGTCCACCATAAAGATCCAAATACGTTTTTCCCGTGCTGTCTATCAGTTCTGTCCCAAGTGCTTTCGTGAAAGAAAGATTCCAAGGATGGTAGACGTTGTATATTGATGATTTTGCTGTTGTTTTCATTTTTACTTTACTATTTTTTCAAGGTAATTCTTCTCAGTCCTCCCCCTCAATCCCCCTCCTAAGGGGGAGGTTTAGAATCTCCCTGGTTTTAAATTCAGCCCCAACTCTTCCGCAAACCCGCAACATAGATTCATGTTTTGAACTGCTTGTCCGGCTGCGCCTTTTAACAGATTATCGATTACCGAAGTAATCACGAGTTTGTTCTTAATGATTTTTGGTTCCACCAAACAAAAATTGGTTTGTACCACTTGTTTCAAATCAACATTGGCAACCACTTTGGTAAAAGCTGTTCCAGAATAAAAATCATTGTACAACTCCAACACCTGTTTCTGATTCAAATCGGTATCGAAATAACTGGTGCAAAAAATTCCACGCGTAAATGGTCCTCGGACAGGAACAAAATTCAGTTCTGTAATGGTTGATTTATTCTGAGAAAACGTGTTTTCTATTTCATCGAGGTGTTGATGTTCCAGTACTTTGTAAGAAGACACATTTGAAGAACGCCGCGAAAAATGTGCGGTTTCACTTAATGATTGTCCCGCACCTGTTGAACCTGTAATTGCATTGACATGAACAGCGCCATTTATGCCTTTTACAACAGGCAAAAGCGCCAATTGAATAGCAGTTGCAAAACAACCTGGGTTCGCAATTCGATTCGTTAGTTTTTCAGCATTAATTTCTGGCAATCCATAGACAAAGGAATTATTTGTTCGAAAATCGGTGCTTAAATCGATCAACAACACACCAGCTGGAACTTTATTATTCTGCAGAAACGACTTCGAGTAGCCGTGTCCGCCGCATAGAAACAACACATCCAGATCAAAATGATACTCGTTTGAAAAGTTCAAGTTTGAAGGAATGCCCCAATCGCCGTGAAACTCACGAACCAGTTTTCCTTTCTGACTTTCACTTGTGACGAATGCGAATTCCATTTCAGGATGCCGGCTCAATAAACTGATCAATTCACCGGCTGTATATCCAGCGCCACCAATAATTCCTGCTTTCATACTTCTTGTAACTTATTAGAAAAGGAATGCCACAATTTCCCGGAATTGGAAGATATTTTGATAAATCCCTTCGCGTCATCAGCGGACCAAGCGTTCGTTTCTTCACCGTAACTGGCAACTTCTGATTGCATTAAGTCGAATGGCGATTGAACCCCGACTAACTCGAAACGGTAAGGATGCAATTGAATGGTCACAATTCCAGTTACACGTTGTTGACTCGAGGACAACATTGCTTCTATGTCACGCATTACCGGATCCATGAATTGTCCTTCATGAAACAAGTTTCCATACCACTCACTTTGCTGTTTTTTGAGTTGAATCTGCCATTTTGTGAGCGTGTGTTTTTCGAGCAATTGATGAGCTTTAATGAGAATGAGCGGCGCAGCAGCCACAAAACCAACACGACCTTTTATTCCGATAATGGTATCACCTACATGCGTATCTCGTCCAATTGCGAAAGAGGAACAGAACATCTCCAATTGTTGAATCAACGTCACGGGATTCAATTTCTTACCATTCAATTCTACTGGTTCACCTTTTTCAAAAACGATGGTGATAATCTCAGAAGCTAAACATAGAAGCTGATTCGGCCAAGCACTTTCAGGCAGTGGAAGATTAGAGGTTAATGTCTCTGCTCCCCCAACACTTGTTCCCCAAAGGCCTTTGTTAATTGAATATTGAGCCTTTTTGCCATCAACCACAACACCATTTTCGTTCAAGTAATCTATTTCCTGTTGTCGACTTAACTGCAAATCGCGAATAGGAGTTATAATTTCAATTTCTGGAGCGAGGGTTTGAAAGATTAGATCAAATCGAACTTGATCATTTCCAGCTCCAGTACTTCCATGAGCGATATATGAAGCATTGATTTTTCTGGCGTAATCAACGATTGCTTTTGCCTGGAAAACGCGTTCAGCACTCACAGACAAAGGATACGTGTCATTTTTGAGCACATTCCCGAAGATTAAGTACTTGATTCCTTCATTATAAAATTGTTCAGAAACATCAATTGTTTGATGCTCCGTCACACCCAAGGCCAACGCTTTTGCTTCAATTTCTTCAATTTCTTCTTGAGTGAATGCCCCAGTGTTCACGAATACTGTTGTGACATTCATATTGCATTCCTTTTGCAGGTATTTTACGCAGAAAGTGGTATCTAATCCGCCAGAATATGCTAGAACGCAGGTATTGTTTTTCATTTTTGATTATTTAATTTGATTTTTAATTGGAAGTGTTTTTAATCCTCCCCCTGCCCCCTCCAAAGGGGGATAATCGTGCTCTTTCTTTTCTTAGAAATTCTATGAAACGTTGCCATCTACTACTTTTAGAAAAAGCCTCTTTCGTTTGTTGCACAGGATCAAAGAGCATTCCGGTGCACAAACAATGTTTGCGTTCGGTTCGGTTCAGGATGTCAACATTTACACATCCCGTGCACCCATCCCAGAACTTTTCGTCGGTTGTTAACTCAGAAAATGTGACGGGTTTGTAGCCTAAGTCACTATTGATTTTCATCACAGCCAAACTGGTGGTGATTCCAAAAACCTTGGCACCTGGAAACTTTTGTTGCGATAATTCGAGGATGCTTTTTTTGATGGATTTAGCCAAGCCAGTTTTACGGTAATTCTCATCTACGATTAAACCAGAATTGGCAACAAATCTGTTATGCCCCCAGGTTTCGATATAGCAAAAACCAACGGCAATTTCACCGTCAAACGCAATGACAGCCTTGCCTTCCCGCATTTTTTCCTTCACATATTCAGGAGATCGTTTAGCTATTCCGGTACCACGTTTTTTGGCTGCTTCAGCCATTAATTCGCATAAATATTCTGCATGATGAACGTGTTGTTCACCAGCAATAAGAATGGAAATATTCATTCTGATTGAAAAATAAACTGTTAGCCTTTGGGCTTAAAAACAGAATTAATAAAATGTAAGATTTCTAGAAGGCAGAGCACATAGCCCCGCAAAACACAATATTACCCCAGGGGGTACCTTCTTCGCTCACAGCGAATGAAGAATGAAGGATATGTGTTATTGTTTTTCACTTAACGGGGGCAAATATATGTGAAATAAATTGATGTTAAATCGGTTTAGTTGAAAATATTTTCACAAAACAAATTCCAGATGTAGCTTTCGAGGATTTCAGACTAAATGCTATTCGCGGTTGACCGACGTTCTCGAAGCCAACATTAGTAAGAATTACCTCTCCACGAAATACATCTTCAATTTACCCTTATTCTTAGCTTCTAACTCACCACGATAGTGAAAATGAAAATCGCCATTGCAGGCTTGCACAACAGTTTCAGAAACGTTTATTTGACCTGATTCACTGGCTTGTTCCATACGTGCTGCAACATTCACCGTATCACCCCAAATATCGTAGGCAAACTTCTTTGAACCTACCACTCCAGCTACTAATGGACCAGAATGAAGCCCAATCCGCATTTCCAACAATTCGGAGCCTATACCGAAGCGTTGATGAGCACTTTTCTTTACAAATTCCTGAAAGATCAAAGCAGCCTGAACCATATCTCTTGCGTGATTCGGGTTGGCCATGGGAGCACCGGAAACACATAAGTAAGCATCTCCAATTGTTTTAATTTTCTCTATTCTGAAGTGACTGATGATTTCATCAAATCCCCGGAAATAATAATCGAGCATGGCTACTACATCTTCCGGATCATTCTGTCCAGCGAAGGTGGTGAACCCCTTAAAATCCGTAAACATGACTGTTGCTTCGTCGTAACGAAACGAAGATGTTTTACCGAAATTCTTTAATTCCTCTGCCACAGAATTGGGGAGAATGTTCAACAACAAAGCGTCTGATTTATCTCTTTCAGCCACAATTTCTTCGTTTTTGTTCCGCAATACACTTGTGGTTCGGCGCTTTCTCAAATAAAGAATGACAAAGAAAAGCAAGACCAGGAAACCTAATCCTAAAACGAAGAGTAAGCGATTTCTTTTATTGGCCTCACGCTCCAACTTCATTGCCGTTTTCTGTTCTTTCAATTCTGATTGTTGCAGTTGAAGTTGCGCTTTCAGTTGCTCTTCATTCAACGAATCGATCGATTCTTGCTTCTTTTCAATTTGTACATTTCCAGAATCCACCTCCGATTTAAGACTTTCAACAGAATCCGTCAATTGATTCGTTCTTTTCATTAAACTTTGACGATACAAACGCGTAAATGATTGATAGTTCTTTAGCGCGTCCTTGTAATAAATCACGTTGTTTTGCAGTTCGGCTAACTCCAGGTGACATTTCATTTGAAGTGCAACATCGTTTTCTTTCTTTGCCGCAGTCAGCGCAGATTCGAATGCACGCATGGACTTTTGGGTTCTTCCCTCTTGTTTCACTTTCATTGCCTCAGCATACAAAGTAGCACCTGATTGAGCTAAAAGCACATGACTCCCACAGAGCAAAAATGCAATCAAAACCACCAATCTTATGTTCAAAGGAAATTTCATCTTCATCAATTCTCGAAGTTAATAAAATCAAACGCTTTCGAATGAAAAGCTATACTTCTTTTAGCTAACTTTAATATTCATCAAGATGCATTAGTATGGAATCAAAAACGTATACCAACGGTGAACTCACAATTGTCTGGACACCAACAAAATGTATTCATGCTGGAATTTGTGCACGCACACTTCCCAATGTCTACAAGCCAAAAGAAAAACCGTGGATTACTGCTGAAAATGCAACAACAGCTGAATTAATCAGTCAAATCGATAAGTGTCCATCTGGGGCACTATCCTATAGAATGAATGCCAAATAATATGTCTACAACAGCAAAGGGCACCATTGGTAGGAAGCATTATTTTACTGAAATAAAAGCTGGATCAAATACAATTGTCAGTGACGAACCCATTTGGAATGGAGGCGAAGAAAAGGGAATGAATCCTTTCGAACTGTTGGCTTCTTCTCTTGTTGCATGTACTTGCGCTACGCTGAGAATGTACATCGACAGAAAGGATTGGGATGTCGAAAAGATTCACGTTGAAGTTACGATGGAACGCGAAATAAAAGAGGAAACTACCGGATTTACTCGAGAAATAACGATTGAAGGAAATATCACAGAAGATCAAAAGCAACGTTCACTGGTAATTGCCAATAAATGTCCGGTACATAAAATATTAACGCACACTATTGAAGTACAAACCACATTGATATAAGCATGGAATTAGAACAAGTCAACAACGAACATAAAGGATTTTTCAGAGTCATGTCAGACGGCAAAGAAGCTGGAAGAATGACTTATTCATGGGCGGGCGAAAATCGTTTTATTATTGACCACACGGAAGTCAATCAGGATTTTGCCGGACAAGGTGTTGGACAAAAAATGATTGAAGCAGCTTTGGCATATGCAAGAGAAAACAACCTGAAAGTCATTCCGCTTTGTCCGTTTGCCAAAGCACAATTTGATCGCCATAAAGACTGGCACGACGTATTGCTTCAAAAAAAGTAAGATGTCAACAAAAACGCCATCACGTTATTACTTTCCTTCTCCGGGATTCACAAAATATTGGAACGAAGGAAGAGGCCGGAAATTGGCGCTTAAAATTGATGGCAAATTTCCAAAAGAAGAAGAAATTCAACAAAAGATTCCATGGCTTTTTCAGGTCGACGAATTGGCGGATAAGGTTATTCGGGAAGTGATGATTCCAAACGGATATCCAAAAACGATGCAGTGGATTGATGCGGGACTAGATAGGTACTTCGAGAACCTCAGTGCCCAGGAATTTCCGCAAATTTTAATCGATTTAATAGAATTCAGCGTTCAAAAACCAAGTTGGCTGGATTTAGAGAAGGTGGAATTGGGCGCGAAATTATGCCGACGATCTGGCACTCGCGGATTCATGGTTCTACGCAATTATTGTCTGATGGGAGGTTACGAATCGTCTGCCATTAACAAACCGTTGATCTTCACCGGAGCTCTCAAAAAAGGAGCAGCCAAACGAACTACTGAAACGACAGATTTCTGGGTAAAAGTTGTTGGTGAACGCGCATTGGAAAATCCACAACTTGGAATCAAGGAATGTGTTTTAATTCGTCTGATGCATGCTTATGCACGGGTTTCGATCTTAAACGGTGAAGGTTGGTTCGGCAACGCTCACCACAAGTGGAAAGCCGAAGAATGGGGAGAACCATTAAATCAGTGGGACATGGTAGCCACAAATCTTGGATTTTCCTTGGTCTTCCTGGATGGAATTCGGTCGTTGGGAATAAATGTAAAACCCGAAGAAGTAGACGGATTGTTTCATTTATGGAAATACATCGGTCACTTACTGGGAATTCCAGCTGAATTATTGCCAGAAACGGAAGAGGACGCGATTCGTGAATTATACACGTGGACCATTACCCAACCACCGGCAGATGCAGACACACAAGAACTGGCAAAAGCACTAATGCTTGAACCTTATTCTTCCAATTTTCCACCGAAACAATGGCAAAAAAGACGAGTTGTACAATTGCATTTGGCTTACAACTATTTCTTTTTGGGAGCAGAATCATGCAAAGCGATGGGCTTACCACTTAAAGGTTGGACCATCTATCCAGCACTACTCAAGAATATTACGAAAATTCAAGAATGGTACTATAACACTTCAAAAAGAGCTTTTGAAAAGGGAGTAAACAGCAGAAGAACGCAGCAGATGAAAGTGGCGCGATTGTATTTGGAAGGAACCCAACAGACTAAAGACCTATGATTGGAAATCACTTATTTACAGTTGTATTCTGTACCGTCTTTGCCCTTATTGCAACATACCTAATTATTGTATTCATCGTAAATGTTATCCAAGTAATCATTGCACGAAGACAAGAATCCGATGACGACACCTTAGACGAAATTGAATAGATGCCAACTATAAAACTGATAACAGAAATTGAAGCTCCTGTAGACCGTGTATTCGATCTGTCGACGAGTATTGATTTGCACAAACTGAGCACTGGAAAAACCAAGGAAGAAGCCATTGCCGGTTGTACTTCTGGTTTGATAAAACTGAATGAAACGGTGACCTGGCAGACTACTCATTTTTGGATTCGCCAAACACTGACCTCAAAAATCACAGCTTACGAACGTCCAAACCATTTTCGGGATGAAATGTTGGAAGGAGCGTTTAAGTCGATTTATCATGACCATTACTTTGAAGAAAACAACGGAAAGACAATCATGACTGATGTTTTCAAGTTTGAATCGCCCTTGGGAGTTTTAGGTAAGGTATTTAATTCATTGGTGTTGACGAACTATTTGAAACGATTTTTAGAGGAACGGAATGCGTTGATCAAGGAATATTCTGAGGGTGAAAAATGGCGGGAGATTTTGGAGGCAACTCACTGAATTTAATTGTTTAGTTATAACCTAATTTACGAGTAACTAAATTAGGTTACTCGATTTGAAAATCGGGGAATTCAGAAATTCATGAATAAGTATATATACGAGTAAGTAAATTCACTTACTCATCCCGGAAATGCTGGCTTCAAAATTCAGTTGTAGTAAAAACCAGAAATTCTCAACAATCCCGATAATGTGTCCGTATCCCATGTTCCTTGAAGAAATCCATTATTCGATTTCGTTGCTGCAGCGATAAATAGTCATTCCATGGAATATGGTATCGAACAAAGTTGTTACACTCAAAACAGAATTCGTAATATGCTAGCAACTTGCCATTCTTATCATAAAAGAAAATCCCATTTCTTGGAGAATAGCACATCGATCGACCTCCAAAAATCTCATCGTTCCTGTAAGTGAAAATAGATTTCAATGAATCGATTTCGTTTCCATTCAAACTCACCCGCTTTTGAATTCGACTGAGATCAATGCTGTCTTTGATTAGGAGACTTTTGAACTCAGCTGTAAAGAACGTATCAGTAATCGTATTTGGATTTCCCTGATCAGAACTCCAGTAGTTTGTATCGCAAGATTGTTTTATCTCAACCAATTCAATTCGTTCTACCTCTTTAAAAAAACGCTCGATTTTGTTGGAATGAATTTTAAGTTCTTTCTGACCAAATACAGAAAATGGCAGCAGAAACATGAAAAGTAGAAGTCGCATCAAGAGAATTTTGATTCTTATAGTTCAGACTGCCAAAATAGTTACAATTCTGATTCTGAACTCCCGGAAATATTACTTGATAAGTCAAATACTCACCATGGTAATTATGAAGATCAATCATCCAATTGCCGTGTTGGGTTTTCAAGTCACTGAACAGATTATGGTTACCGTTTACCGATAAACCCAGATTTTATCTGTATCTTGCGCCACATAACACATTACAATGAGTCATATTGGTTCAGTGAAGTGGAAGAAAAAAGACGTTGAGCATTTCTTCCCGACACTAAAAAAACGCGTTGATGCCTACTTTACAGATCGTCAGATAAAAAAACAAGGAAACGCAAAACTATATATTAAAGCTGCAATTTTACTTACTGTTTATCTCGCTCCGTTTGTAGTAATGCAAACTGTTCAGCTATCAAACCTTGCTCAACTTAGCCTTTGGGCCTTGATGGGATTTGCACTAGCCGGAATTGGAATGAGTGTAATGCACGATGCTAACCATGGTTCATTTTCAAAAAACAAAACCGTCAATTACTTAATGGGTCACACGCTGAATTTATTGGGCGGATCGGTTTGTAATTGGAAAATGCAACACAATGTTCTTCATCACACGTACACGAATATTGCGGAAATGGATGAAGATATCGATGATAAACTAATGATGCGTTTTTGCCCCCACTCTGAGCGTAAACCATATCATCGTTTTCAATTTATTTACGTTGTATTCTTCTACTCTATTTTGACACTTTACTGGGTAACATTGAAAGATTTTGTTCAGTTCATTCAATACCGTCGTCACCAAAATTTCTGTGAGGATAAAAGAAGCCATACCAATAAGTTGCTTTTGATTTTTGCAGTGAAAATTGTCTACTTCTTTGTTGCGCTTTACTTACCAATCGCAATTGTCGGACTTCCAGTTGGTGTAACCGTTGGAGGATTTTTGTTGATGCAGGGAATTGCTGGATTCATTCTAGCCTTGGTTTTCCAGTTGGCTCATACGGTTCAAGGAACTAGTCACCCGCTTCCAAACACAGAAGGAGTTATTGAGAACGATTGGGCAATGCATCAATTGCAAACTACGGCTAACTTCGCACGTAAAAGCAAATGGATTTCCTGGTATGTAGGTGGATTGAACTTCCAGGTTGAACATCATTTATTCCCATACATTTCACACGTTCACTATCCGCACATTGCAGAAATTGTAAAAGAGACAGCGGAAGAATTTGGAGTTCCATATTTAGAAAGCAAGACATTTGCTGGAGCGGTAGCTTCACATTTCTCTTTCTTATATGATTTGGGTAAACCAGAGCCAGTTCAGGCAAGACAGGCAAGAGCTTAATTTTTTAAAATCTCCCGCGAAGTGCGCTAAGGTCGCAAAGCATTATTTGAGACTACAACTTTATAGGTTATTTACCTTTCGGAAAATATTAGCATTTAAATAGTCCGTATTGAAGTTAACCAGCATTCCCAATTTTAAGTTGGAGAGTTTTAAGTAGCCAATTAACTGTTTATGGTGAACTTTGGTGAGTTCCTCAACTGATTTTATCTCAATAATAATCTTGTCTTCAACTAGTAAATCGAGTCGGTAAGATTTATCTATTATTTTCCCTTTATAGATCAATGGAAGCTCTACTTGTGATTTAACATTCAAACCTAGTGATTCAAGTTCCAATTTCAAGGCAAATTCATACGAAGATTCTAGTAATCCCGGACCAAGTTCGAAATAAACTTCATAAATAGCGTTACGAATCACTTGTCCAATTTCATTTTCTGTCATACTTAAATTTCAATCTAAGTTTTCAGAAAATCAAGTCGTTACACTGTTGTATTTCAATAAAAATTTGCTTATTTTCTATAAAAGACAAAAGCATTTAGATACCTTGAACAATTTCTTGGCGTTCTTCGCGCACTTCGCGGGAGATTTAGCTAGCGAATCTCTCCCCCAGCCTCAAAGCCTTTCTCAGGAACCATAAAACTCAGCTTCCCCTCTTCGTTTTCAGCCATTAAGATCATTCCCTGCGATTCAACACCACGAATTTTTCTTGGAGCCAGGTTCATCAACACAGCAACTGTTTTTCCGATTACTTCTTCAGGAGCGTAGTGTTCTGCAATTCCGGAAACAATTGTTCTTGTATCAATTCCCGTATTCACAGTTAACTGTAGCAATTTGTCTGCTTTCGGAACACGAATCGCATCAACAATGGTACCTAAGCGAATGTCCATTTTCGTGAAATCGTCGAAAGAGGCTTCTTCCTTTTGCGGGGGAAATGCCGTTTCAACAACTGGTTGTGCTGCATGCAAGAATTCTACTTCTCTGGCAACAAACTCATCATCAATCTTCTGGAACAAAATGCTTGGTACTTTCGTCTGATCTCCAGCTTTAACTAGTAAATTTCCGCTTTCCGACCAAGGCTGTGTTTCAATATTCATGAACTCACGTAATTTCGCTGCAGTTGCTGGCAAGAATGGATCCAATACCAATCCTAAATTCGCAGTGATCTGCAACGCAACGTGCATAATTGTTTCAACACGAACAGGATCAGTTTTCACCAATTTCCACGGTTCATTATCCGCCAAATATTTGTTTCCAATTCGAGCTAAAAGCATTGCCTCAGCCTGTGCATCACGCAATTTATATTGATAAACCAAATCTGCAATTCGTTGCGGAATGGCTTTCATTTCGTCCAATACCTGTTGATCTGCTGTTGTCAACTCACCACAAGCTGGAACTTTTCCTTCGTAATATTTTTGAGTAAGAACCAAGGCTCTGTTCACAAAGTTCCCAAGAATGTCAGCCAATTCGTTGTTTACACGCGCTTGAAATTCTTTCCAGGTAAACTCGGCATCCTTTGTTTCAGGAGCGATACATGTCAACGTATATTTCAACTCATCAATCTTATCCGGATAACGCTCCAAATATTCGTGTAACCAAACCGCCCAATTGCGAGATGTTGAGAATTTATCGCCTTCCAAATTCAGGAATTCGTAAGCCGGAACATTGTCTGGTAGAATAAATCCGCCATGACCTTTCAATAGAATTGGGAAAATGATAGAATGGAAAACAATGTTGTCCTTACCAATGAAATGAACCAATTTACGTTCTTCATTGCACCAGTAATCTTTCCAATCTTTGTTGTTATCCAGAGCCCATTGCTTGGTTGCCGAAATATATCCGATTGGTGCATCCAACCAAACGTAAAGTACTTTTCCGTCAGCATTTGGAAGTGGAACCGGAACTCCCCAGTCTAAATCGCGCGTCATTGCACGCGGATGAAGACCTCCATCAATCCAACTCAAGGATTGTCCAATCACCTGATTTCTCCATTCTTTAGGATTGTGCTGTTGTTTTCCATCCAATATTCCTTCTTTGATCCATGGACGCAGCCATTCTTCATGCTGATCCATTGGCAAAAACCAGTGTGAAGTACTTTTCAAAACCGGTGTTTTTCCACTTAAAGTAGAAATGGGGTTTTTCAATTCAGTCGGACTTAAATCCGTTCCACACTTCTCACATTGATCACCATAAGCACCTGGGTTTCCACAGTTCGGACAATCCCCTGTAATGTATCTGTCGGCAAGGAATTGCTGAAATTCCTCATCGAAATATTGTTCTGTAGTTTGTTCTATGAACTTCCCGTTTTTCTCCAGTACTTTGAAGAAATCCTGAGCGGTTTCAATGTGAATTTGCTCAGAAGTACGGTGAAAAATATCGAATGAAATATCGAAATTCTTAAACGAGTCACCAATAATTTTGTTGTACTTATCTACGATTTCGCGTGGCGTAATTCCTTCTTTTTTAGCACGAAGTGTAATTGCCGCACCGTGTTCATCAGATCCACAAATGAATGCAACATCGTGATTATTAGAACGTAAAAAACGTACAAAAATATCAGCAGGAAGATAAACGCCAGCCACGTGTCCAAGATGCAAAGGTCCATTTGCATAAGGTAACGCAGCCGTTACGGTATATTTCGATTTATTCATGGCGCAAAGATAGTTTTTTGGATGTTAAGACGGATAGATATTAGGACTTTTGAACGAAACAGTGGGGGACGAATTACAATTCGTCCGAACATAGGAAACATGCGTAAAATCAGTTCTGGCAGAGGGGAAGAGATTGAATATCTCAGAATGGGGTTGCTTCACAACGCGCTCCAGCTTTTTTCGAAAGCTCTGTGATTTTCATTTCATCTAAACTTGGAAACAAGTTTCCCGTTTTGAGAAATAAAAAATCCCAAGCGTTGTAAAGCTTGGGATCAGTTCTGGCAGAGGGGAAGAGATTCGAACTCTCGATACAGTTACCCGTATACTACCTTTCCAGGGTAGCTCCTTCAACCACTCGGACACCCCTCTATGTGTCTAATTCGGACGACAAAACTACTACAAATTCCCGATTAGGAAGGTATTAATCTCGTCTTTCTCCAATTTGTTGACGCCACATGGCGTAATACAAGCCTTTTTCTTCAAGTAAATCTTGGTGTTTACCTGTTTCAATGATATTCCCTTTTTCCAACACGAAAATCTTGTCGGCATGCATAATTGTAGACAAACGATGCGCAATAAGAACAGTAATGTGGTTCTTATGATCTGTGATTTCACGGATTGTAGACGAGATAGCTTCTTCTGTAATGGAATCCAAGGCTGATGTTGCTTCGTCGAACACGAACAAGTTCGGATTACGTAATAATGCGCGAGCAATGGACAAACGTTGCTTCTCACCACCACTCAACTTCATTCCACCTTCTCCAATAACTGTTTCTATTCCAGCTTCACTTCTCGACAACAGACTCTGACAAGCAGCCTGATTCAATGCCATATTGATTTCATCCTCTGTTGCATTCGGTTTTACGAATAACAAGTTCTCACGAATGGTTCCAGAGAACAGTTGTGTGTCCTGAGTTACAAAACCTAATTGACGTTGTAATTCTTCTGTATCGATTTCATCACTTTTTACGCCATTGTAAGTGATTTCACCTTTTTCAGTGGTGTATAAACCAACCAACAATTTCACCAAGGTACTTTTCCCTGAACCACTGGGTCCAACAAAAGCAATGGTTTCACCACGTTTAGCATGAAACGAAACATTTGTTAACGCATCGTAAGTTGCTGTTTTATGGCGGAAAGTAACGTTGTTGAATTGCAACTCAGCGATATCGTTTAATGAATGTGGATTCACAGGCTTCACTTCAACTGGAGTGGAAACAATCTTATTGAAATTCTCCAATGATGCTTCTGCCTCACGATAAGAGATAATAACGTTCCCCACTTCTTGCAACGGACCAAAAACGAAGAATGAATAGAATTGAAGCGACATGATTTGACCAAACGACAAGTATTTGTGGAACAACAAGTACATTAACAAAAACATGATGCTTTGTCTGGTTAAATTCACCAATGTTCCCTGAATAAAGGAGATACTTCGGATTTGACGTACTTTTTTCAGCTCCAATTTTAGGATTCTCAGTGTTGTTTGATTCAAACGCTCAGTTTCTTGCGTAGCCAAACCCAAACTTTTTACCAACTCGATGTTTCGTAAACTTTCCGTAGTACTCCCCGCCAATTGCTTGGTTTCTTTTACAATAGTGGTTTGTACTTTCTTGATACGTTTCGAAAGTGCTTTCGTAATGAAAAACAATAATCCAGCAGAGAACAAATACAATAGAACCAATGGCGGGAAGACGTTAATTGAATAAACAATCACGAATACCAAACCAACTAAAGAGACGAACAAAATATTGATGAAATTCATAATGAATTTCTCTGTATCTGTTCTCACTTTCTGAAGCACGTTAAGTGTTTCACCACTGCGTTGATCTTCGAATTCATTGAACGGAATTTGAAGCGTGTGCTTTAACCCATCTGTGTAAATATCTGCACCCAATTTTTGGATTACCAAATTCGTTGTGTAATCCTGGAAAGCTTTAGCAGTTCTACTCACCATAGCCGCACCAATGGCAAGCATAATGTAGAATGCTACTCCTGAAACAAAAGAATGTTCTGTAAACCAGGTTGGATGTTCTTTGAATCCAATGACGTATCTGTCGATCAATTTTCCGAAGATCATCGGGTCAAGAAGTGAGAACACTTGATTGACAGCAGCTAATAGAAAGGTTAGGAAAACCAATCCTTTATAGCGTTTAAGGTATGATAAGAGTAATTTCATTTTTCGAGGATGAACGAATGATTTTAATTCGTCGGTGCAAAGGTAACTATTGATAAATCAATTTCGTCTTAAAATTTCAAAATTATTTACCATGGTATATTATTAATTAAAAATTCCAAAATGCTAAATGCTAAAGAGGACATTCCTGCTGAAACTATCGAAATGAAATTCTACGACGTGATTCTTCATACATTATCGCTTTGAACAGAAAAAGGCTCTTCGAATTAACGAAAAGCCTTTTTAGTTGATTGAACTAATGTATACTGAATGCTTGCGCTAAAGCTACAGCAGTGGCGCAGCGGAGTCGAAGTATTATTTTAATCTTAGTGCGCGTCTTTCACAACTGCCGCACCTTTTTTGGTTCTGATTAACAGAACAACAGGAACGAATACCAAAATGAGTAGTGAAACCATGAAAAAACCTTGATCGTAACTCACAATCATTTGTTGTTTGGTCAAAATTCCATCCATCATCTTATTAGCCGCAGCTTCCGCTTCTATTGGAGAAAATCCTTTTCCAATATAGTTTTGAGTCAGCATTTGCAAACGTTCTGCGACTTTTGAATCACCACTGTTGATGTAGCCCAACATACTTCCTCGGACATCTGCATTACGAATAGACAAATAAACGTTGATCAATGCAATTCCTACAGAACCACCCAACTGACGAATCATGTTCGACAAACCGATAGCCTGAGCCATGTCTTTCCCTTGCAAACCGGCTACGGAGAGCGATAGGATCGGTGACATCATGAATGCCATTCCAAATCCTCGTAATACAAATGGTAAGTAGAAATTTCCTTCCGACGAATCTGGTGACGAAAACGATAACATAAACACGAATGAGAATGTAATTGCTACGCCAACCAGAATGACCACTTTCGGATTCAATCCTGTCCCCAGGATCCTGGCGACCATTGGCATAGCAAAGGCGGTACAGAGGGCTCCCGGAATCATGAAAACTCCCGTTTGTGTAGCCGTCCAGCCCAGCGAGATCTGCACAAAAAGCGGGAAGATGAACACCGTTCCAAAGAGAACCAATCCGAGAATGAAATTCATGATCGCCCCCATCACCAGGTTGTAATTGGAATAGAGTCGAATGTTGACTGCCGGATAATCTATACTCAACTCCCTGTAAATAAAGGCAATGAGTCCCAGGACAGCGACAATGGTTACGATCAAAATTTCATGACTTTCAAACCAGTCGTGAGCTGTTCCTTCTTCCAGTACATACTGAATGGAACCAATGGATATGACGAGAAACAGGATTCCCCACCAGTCTATTTTCCGAGGCTTGACAGCTCCTGGTCGATCGGTTACATACGTGTAACTTAAGAACGCTGCTACAATTCCAATAGGGATGTTCACGAAGAACACCCAGTGCCAGGAGAAATTATCTGTAATGTAACCACCAAGTGTTGGTCCGAATGTTGGCCCGAGAATTAATCCCATCCCGAAAATTGCTCCTGCAGTAGCCACTTTATTCGGAGGAAATGCTCCGAAAATGATGGTTTGTGCCGTTGAAAGTAATCCACCACCTCCAAGTCCCTGAACAAATCGCCAGAAAACGAGCGTCCATAAACTGTCTGAAAGCCCACACATAAGTGAGGCAAACGTAAAGATGATAACTGATCCTGTAAAGTAATTTTTACGTCCGAATAAGTCACTCAACATACTGGTGAGTGGAATGATAATTACGTTGGAAATTCCATATGCAGTAACTACCCAGGCAATTTCTGTTGTTGTTGCGCCTACGTTCCCTGAAATTTCTCTCAGGGAAACGTTGACAATAGTTGTATCAAGTAATTCGAGAATGGCACAGCTGATTGCGGTGAGCACCAAAATCCATTTGGTGGCGCCCGTCGGATACTCAATCGGTTGAGCCTGTGCAATAGCGCTCATTCTTATTTCGTTTTAACGGTAACGTACGCACTCAACCCTGGAAGAAGTGCTTTCAATTGTTCTTTCGACAAATGGTCAATGGTAATTTTAACAGGTACACGCTGAACGATCTTCACAAAGTTTCCTGTTGAATTGTCTGGAGGAAGCAAAGAGAATTTCGCTCCAGTTGCTCCAATGAATGAATTCAACTTACCAGTCAATTTCATGTTAGGATAAGCATCAATCTTGATTTTCACAGGTTGACCAATTTTCATGTCTTCCAACTGTGTTTCCTTAAAGTTTGCCGAAATCCAAAGTGTCGTATTGTCGATAACCGAACAAAGTGGTGAACCCAATGAAATGAATTGTCCAGCTTCAATGCTTCTTTTAGAAACGATTCCATCACAAGGAGCTTCAATTGTTGTGTAGTCCAATTGTGTAACTGCCAATTTCAACTCTGCTTCACGCTGACGAATCATTGCCTCAGCCAAAGAAACCATGGACAATTGTCCAATTGCCTGTGAGCGAACACCAGCCGACTGTGATTGAGAAGCTTTGTATTGCTTTTGTGCCATGTCATATTGTGCCTGAGCAACTTCCAATTCAGCGGTTACATTGTCCATGTCTGCTTGTGTAGCCGCCTTTGCATTATACATGCTTTTCGTACGTTTGAAATCTTCTTTCGTCTTATTCAATCTTGCTTGTGCACTTTTGATAGATTCCTGCGTTGTTTCAGTAGAGAACATTGCAGCAGTTGCATTGTCATTTGAGGCGTTTGCATTACTACGAACTGCAGCCAGGTTTGCTTTTGCGTTTGCCAATGCAGCTTCAGCCTGAGCAACTTTTGCCTTGTATTCCGTATCGTCGATTGTTACCAATAAATCACCTTTCTTCACCATTTGGTTGTCTTCAAAGTGAACTTGTTTCACGTATCCTGAAACGGAAGCACGAATAGGAACGATGTCCGCATCCAATTGCGCGTTATCTGTTGATTCCGTTCCACCACCTGTGAAGATGAAAATTGCACCAACTACAATTACAAGAAGAAATCCAATAAGGACGAACTTCATTCTGTTTGGCTTTTTCTTAGCAGTTTGTTCTGCTGTTTTATCTTGATTTTCCATATCTATTTAATCTTAAAATTTGAATGATCCTGATGTTGTATTGATAGTAGAAATTGCATTCATTTTCTTGATCTCATGCACTTTCTTATTCAATTGAGCCTGAAGCTCTGCATTTAATTGTGTTAAGTAGTTTGCTACTGTTATTTTCCCGTTTTCCATTTGAGATGTAGCAGTTGTAGTAACATTATGTCGTTTTTCGATGATGATATCGTCCTTCTGAATCACCTGGCTTAATGCTTCCAGTTGAGCAGTTTGTGTATTCATCGAAGCCTGAACATTATAAAGGAAAACTTCACGTTGAATAGCAACCAAATCCTGACTTAAGTCCAATTTTGTACGCTCACGTTTCAAACCGTAAAGCGAACTCACATTCCAACGAACAGTGAGGTTTGCACTAGCAAAAAAGCGCAATTCCTGATTAATGAAATTCGGACCAGGACGACCATAGTTCCCTGTTGCACCTACCGTTACACGTGGTAAGGCATATGAATTCGTCAATGAAAAACGCTCATCCAACAATTTGGATTGCAAGTCGAACATTTTCAATTCTGGTCGAGAAACTTCCAATTTTGCAACCGTTCCGCCAATTGGGGTTTCCAGCATTATTGTTTTCTCATCCACATTTTGTCCAATGAAGAACGTAAGTGTTTTATACAATCCACTCAAATTGAAATTCGACTCAATAATGTTTTGTTCTGTCTTCAGAATCTCAGCATCCAACTCGTCCAATGTACTTTGAAGAACAGTTTGGTTCTCTACCGCAATTTTCATGTTGGTGTATCGGTTCGACAGATCCTGCTTGTATAGATTCAGAATTTTCACATTCTCACGTCCCAGCAAAATATTGACATATAATTGATTGATACGCTCAACAATTTTGTACATCTCCACCTCATTCTTTTGCAATTCCATTTCAGTTGAAATTGACTCGATGTGTTTTTGCGTTTTTGTTGAACCACCGTCCACTATGGTTTGCTCCAAACTCAATGCAGTCATGTATGCATCATGCGGAAAAGAAATGTCCATTCCAGGAAAATTGAATGCAACAACTTCCGTATTGTATGTTGCTTGTCCCATGAAATTGATTTTCGGTAACCAAGCTTCACTAATTGCCTTTTCATTTTGCTGAGCTTGCATTAGTGTTATCTGGTTCTGTTTGATTGAAGGATAATTCTGTTTTGCCCACGAAATGCAAGAATCCAAGGAAATAGATTGTGCAGATGCAAGAGTAGCAGTAAACAATATCCCGACTAAGAGTAATTTACTTCTCATTACTTTTTGTTTAGTTTAATTGAAACAAAGTCCTTAACCGATTCTTTAATCTCGTCGAAAGTGTCGTCTGTCCACTTGTGACCAGCTTTTTTCATCATGGTTTTAAACAAAGGGGTTCCGAGGAAAGGATAAGCACAAAGTGAGTGCAGATTCACAATAAAAATGACCGGATTGATCTCATTGATCTCTCCTCTTTCCATTGCCGCTTTCAATGACGGAACCAACAGGAATTTCTGATCACGCTTCAATTTCTCGACTTTTTCCTTAAAGAGTTCCGGATTTACCTGAATCTCCTTAATGATGAACATCGACATTTGCGGATACTCTTCATAGAATTTGAAGATGTTATCGATGTACTGATGAACGCGTTCTACAATTGGTAGACTAACCTCTCCAATTATAGCCATTTGCTGAAAGTACTTCTCGAGCGCACCTTCAAAAACTGCATCAAAAAGCTTTTCCTTACTTCTGAAATAGTAGTGAAGAAGCGCTTTGTTGATTTCTGCTTTGTCTGCAATGTCTTGCATTCTAGCTCCATACAAACCGTAGTGCATAAACACTTCTTTTGCTGCGTCTAGAATACGTTGTTCGGTACTTGAATCTTTAATTCCCATTGTTTACCATTTGATTTAACCATTTGGTTAAACTTTTTGGCAAAGTTATATCGCGTGTTTTCATTTTGCAAGAAAAAAGTTAAAAATATTTACCGCGGTAGTTTTATAAGCATTTACAAGTACCTTTAAGATTCATTTAAAAATCCAACGTCGTGAACAATTTTGAAATCACTCAGCCAACAACAATTATTTTCGGAAAAGACCAGCTTTTGGCGGTTAGAATGCAATTGGAAAAGCACGCAAAAGACAAAAGTGTATTGATTACTTATGGTGGCGGTTCAGTGGAACGTTCCGGATTTTTAGACAAACTGAAAAGCGAAATAAATGGTTTTGACCTGCATTTTTTTGGAGGAATTGAAGCCAATCCGGAATTCACCACGTTGATGAAAGCGGTAGAATACATTCGAGAAAATAAGATTGAATTTATTCTTGCTGTTGGTGGCGGATCGGTAATTGATGGCACAAAATTTATTTCTGGTGCAGTCGGTTATCAAGGCGATCCGTGGGAAGTTTTACTGCGTGAACCAGGCAAGATCTTCACAACTGCAGTTCCGTTCGGTTGCATTCTAACTATACCAGCTACAGGTTCTGAATCGAATTCAGGAGCGGTGATCAGTCGTTCTGAATTGAAGGAAAAACGAACCATGGGCGGACCACTTTTCTTTCCGGTTTTTGCACTTCTCGATCCAACGTTTGTTGCTACATTACCCAAACGACAAATCGCCAACGGAGTTATTGATGCGTTTACTCATACAACAGAACAATATCTAACGTTTGTAGGCGAAAACAAATTGCAAGAGCGTTACGCTGAAGGAATTTTGTCGACATTGATTGAAATTGGAGAAGCTGTTGTCGAAAATCCGGCGGATTACGAATTGGCGTCTCAACTGATGTATTGTGCCAATCAAGCTTTGAATGGAACATTACGTTGTGGTGTTACCACCGACTGGGCAACACATATGATTGGTCACGAATTAACAGCGTTGCATGGCATTGATCATGCTCAAACGTTAGCAATCATTGCTCCACGCTTGTACGAAGCAACTTTTGAAAGTAAAAAAGCAAAACTGGCTCAATATGGAAAACGTGTTTGGAACTTAACTGGAACTGATGAAGAAATTGCAAGAGCTGCAATTGCAAAAACAGAATCATTTTTCCATTCCTTAGGTGTGGCAACAACCATTTCTGAATACACTGAGGATTATCAAAGCAGTGCTTCAATCATCAAAGAACGCTTTATTGAACGCGGATGGATGGGACTTGGTGAATCACAGAAAGTAACTCCTGAATTGGCTGAAGCTATTGTTACAGCATCCATTTAACCGCATTGTTTTATTAACATTCGACTGTTTCCCGTTCACCGATTTTGTGGGCTTCAAAACCCTAAGAATTGCTATTTTTACAGTCAAATCTTAAACAAAGAAAATGGCCTTCGAAAATATCCTCATAGAACAAAACGGTTACGTTCAAACGATTACTATCAATCGTCCAAGTGCGATGAATGCCTTGAACAAACAAACGATTCAGGAATTGCACGAAGCACTTAAAGCTGCAAACGATTCGAATCAGGTTGGTGTTGTTATTTTGACTGGTGCTGGTGAAAAAGCATTTGTTGCTGGTGCGGATATCAAGGAATTTGCAGCATTTTCTGTTGAAGAAGGTAAACAATTAGCGGCTAAAGGACAAGAATTGTTGTTTTCTTTCATTGAAAACATGACCACACCGGTTATCGCAGCAGTTAATGGTTTCGCGCTTGGTGGAGGACTGGAATTAGCAATGGCTTCTCACATCAGAATCGCTTCTTCGAACGCTCGAATGGGATTACCAGAAGTAACATTGGGCGTAATTCCAGGCTACGGAGGAACACAGCGTTTAGCTCAACTGGTTGGAAAAGGAAAAGCGAACGAAATGATTTTCACTGGAGGAATGATTCCAGCAGACGACGCAGCGAAATGGGGATTGGTAAATTCAGTTGTTGAACCAGATGCATTATTGGAAACGGCAAATAAAATTGCTTCTAAAATTGTTGCAAATTCAGGAACAGCCATTGCCGCAGCCATTGTTTCGGTAAATGCGTTGTACGGAAAAGGTGGACAAGCTGGATTTGACACTGAAGTGGAAGAATTCGGGAAGTGTTTTGGAACTGCCGATTTTAAGGAAGGAACGACAGCATTTATCGAAAAGCGTCCAGCAAAATTTAGAGTTTAATCTAAAACAAGATATTGAACCCGCTCAAGAAATTATTAGGACAAACGGCTGTTTACGGGCTTTCCAGCATTCTGGGTAGAACCTTGAATTATCTATTGGTTCCGTTTTACCTTTTGTATTTCAAGCATCCTTCGGACTACGGAGTAGTTTCACAATTGTATGCTTTTGTTGCATTCCTGATGGTTTTCTTAACCTTTGGAATGGAAACAGCATATTTCCGCTTTATCCAAAACGAAAAAGATAAACCAAATGCTTTTTCGACTGGGTTCATGGCGATTCTTCTTGTGAATAGCGTTTTTATGGTTTCACTCTTTCTGTTTAACCAGAATCTAGCAAACCTCCTTGTTATTGGCAAAAACAATCATTACATCGTATTGATGGGGGTTATTGTTGTTGTAGATGCCATTTCTGCTTTACCACTTGCTAAATTACGAGCAGAAGAAAATGCCAAAAAATTTGCCATCATTCAATTTTCTTCCATTGCCGTAAACATTCTTCTCAACGTCATTCTATTCGCAGGATTCTTTGATTCAGACCGACCTGAAGAGGGCATTTTCTTTATACTCATCGCTAACCTACTTTCAAGTCTGGTAAAGCCCGTTTTTCTTTACAAAGATTTTCTTCTGTTCAAATTCACATTTCATTGGGATCTTTTCAAGCGCATGATTATCTACGGATTCCCGATTTTAATTGGTGGTTTTGCTGGAATTATTAACGAAACAATTGATCGGATTTTATTGAAGCAAATTATTTACGATCCCGCTATTCCCAATTCTGCTAAGTTTGCTGACCACGAAATTGGCATTTACAGTGCTTGTTACAAACTCGCTATGTTAGTGACCATCCTATTACAAGCGTATCGCTATGCTGCCGAACCTTTTTTCTTCAATCAAATGAAGGATCAAGACAGAAACAAAACATACGTAAAACTCATGAACTACTTCGTGGCAGCCATGTGTTTGATCTTCTTGGGAATTACATTAAATCTCAACATCTTTAAATACTTTATCACGAATGAAAGTTATTGGGAAGGTTTAAAGGTTGTTCCTATACTGTTACTCGCAAATGTTTTTCTTGGAATCTACTACAATCAAAGTATTTGGTATAAACTCTCTAATCAAACCAAATTCGGGGCTTATATCGCTCTGATTGGAGCCGCCGTAACTATTCTTATTAACGTGATCTTTATCCCAAGCTATGGTTATATGGCGAGCGCCTGGGCAACGTTGATTGTTTACGCTCTACAAATGGTACTTTCCTACTTTCTGGGACAGAAATACTACCCTATCAAATACAACAGAAGGAAATTTACCCTTTACCTCTTGTCTTGTCTGATTATTTACTTTACCGTTTCAAGCATTCCATTTGGTGATCACGGATTTATTCAATTCGTATTCAGCAACTTGTTTATCCTGATTTTCATCTGGATCGTTTGTACCATTGAAGGAATCAATATTCGACAGTTGATTTCCCGCAAAAAGGCTTAGAAAAACGTAACTAAAACACCCTTACTACGTAAAGTTCTATGCATTTCTTACATTTGTAATCTATGGCGAGTTTAGAATCATTGATCAGCAATTTACTTTTGCAGCACAATTGTGTTGTGATACCATCGTTTGGTGGATTTGTTGCGCAACGTGTTCCTGCTCGTTTTGATGAAAAAACCTCATCCATTCATCCGCCAAAAAAATCTGTACTCTTCAATAAGCAATTGATCGCCAACGACGGACTTCTTGTTCAGGCGTATGCTATTCATGCAAAATTGAATTTTACGGAAGCGGAAGTGGAAGTTAGAAATCAGGTTGCCATTTGGGATAAACAACTAAGTGAAGGAAATAGAATTCAGATTGATAAGGTTGGAATTTTATTTCTAGACAGAGAACGAAACATTTGCTTTGAGCAAGATCGTTTCTACAACTTGTTGATGCAGTCATTCGGACTATCTTCTGTTCATTTCGTTTCGGTTGAAGACGTTCAGGCGCTAAATACACATCAACAAATCCAGGAACTTACAGTTGAAAAAACATCGACTGAAAATACAGAACGAATTTCTATTGCTCCTATCATTGAATTGGCGGGAGAACCTATTCCTGTTCTTGAAGCCGTTAAAGAAGAGCATCAGACGGTTACAAAAACGAAGAAGAAAACACCATATCTGCGTTATGCAGCAGCAGCGGTCGCGCTTCCAATCTTGTTCTATTCGGTTTGGATTCCAATGAAAACAGATGTTCTGGAGTCAGGAATCATTACAACAAGCGATTTCAATCCGTTTAAAAAACAGGAAAAAGCAACTTACCAAAGAAATACAGAACTGTACAAAGGTAAAAGTGACAACTTGCAAGAAAAAGCAGATGTTCCTGAAAACGCGAACACCTATTCTTACGCTCTTGACGAGGACACTTACATTCCTGTAAAATTGAAAAACGGATCTACACCGAACGATCCGGCAGTTGTTACTACAAGTATCACTCCTTCTATTTCCAATTCTGGTTATGTAATTGTTGGAAGTTATTCTACAAGAGAGAATGCCCAAAAGCAAGTAGAATATTTAGCAACGCTTGGTTTCTCTTCTGAGATTTTGGAAAGAGACGGCAAGATTCGTGTTACTGCAGGAAAAGGAAATCAATTCGGGACTTTGAAAGCTAAATTGGCTGAAAAAGGTATTGAATCTTGGTTGTTAGACTAAGAATCATTTCAACACATAGTCACATAGTTGGGATCATAGCCGACATAGTTTTAAATCAAGAACTTCAAAATAGTAATCGAGTTTATCTCTGCGGAAATCTGCTTGAAATTCTGCGTCCTCTGCGAGAGGACTAATACTTGTTCTGGTTTAGCCAAAAATTCAATCCGAAAACGGCAAAAAACACAGCAATTCCAACTAATCGTACTATCCCAGCTTTTAACTGAGAGCTTACGAATGTTTCGCTGAAACCCAATTCCCTGTATTTCTTAATTGCAGCAGTTAGACGGAAAATGATCCAACCAATAATGAACAGACCATACAATCCGAACCATAGTTCCCGATCAGAATCGACCAAATAAGAAATGAGATAAAATGACGCTATTCCTGCAACCAAAATGGCAATTTGCATACTCCGCCGTTCAGTTGCCAGGTCCACCAATTTAGCTTTCATTTCGCTGTCTAAATTTCGGATTTCCTTGTTGGATATTGATCTTGCAAAGAACAAACAAATCCACATGAAAACGACTCCAAGAATGAACGAAATTTCCATTAGAAACGAACTGTTACTCCTGCCATTACCTGGAATCCCTGAACAGGATAATTATACCATCTTCGGTAACGCTGAGCTGCTACATTGTTGAAATTCACAAATCCGGAAATTCTTGAATTGTATCTGAATTCAACACCCAAATCGGCATCAGCAACAAATCCTAAAGTCTTCACCAATTGCTCATTTTCTTCCACAACGTCTTCTTCCATTGCATAAACCAACGCCTTTCTTCCACCTCGCAAGTGAACATTCGCCGTTACGATAATTCTATCGTACATGTTGTAAGTTCCTTTCAATATAGCTTCAACCTGCGGTAAATTCCACGCATAACTATTGTTGATCGGAGAATAAGAATTGTAACGACCAATTAAATCGATCTTTGTTTTCTCCTGCAACTGGTATGTCAATGATCCTTCCACCTGTGCAACGTTCATTGTATCGTAAATAACCATGAACTTGTTACCGGCACTGAAAGTGGTATCGGTTACGAACAAAGCTTTGTCTTTCACGTTTGCAAACGAAGCCTGAATGTTGAACCCAACACGTCTTGACAAGGTTCCTTTCAAACCAATCAATCCAAGAATAGAAGTGTTTTCATTCTTGTAATTGACTTGCGAACGGATGAACTCATTTTCACGTGAAAGCGAATAGTAATTGTTCATTTTCATTCCTCCTTTTACTTGTAAATAAGGAATCAAAATATCATCGAACAATGAATATTTCACTTCTGCATCCGGATAAAGATTCAACTGTGTTTTATTGACCTTAGACGCCGTAATATCAATTCCCAATTTCGCTTTCAAACGCTTGTTTTTAGAATACGTAGTGACATTTGGTCGAATAGAGAAAATCGTGTTTTTAGAGACCAACCCTGAATCAATCGGAGAAAGACCTTGATTTTCCAAACCATAAGTGTACTTGTTCGTGCGCAAAATAACGTCGGCGTTAAAGATTTCGTCGCCCCAACGCATCCAGGCACCTCCGTACATTTGGAAATAGTTTTCTTTTACTCTCCAATCCTGAAGCGAATCTACATCCGGTTTCATGGATGCGAAGTTTCTGTATTCCATACCAGCTTTCCAGTTCACTCCTAAACTATCGTGACGATGATATGTGAAATCACCTTTCAAACCAAAGATCCCAAAACGGTTCCTGATACTGTCAGCGTTCGCATTTTCATTCGGGAAACCATAGTAATGGAATCCTTGATTAGCGTAACTACCTTCTGCGTTCCACGAATATTTGCGCTCATTCATACCAACATAGGCACGCGAAGAAGTTCTATCGAAATTTGCAGGAGCAACATCACGCTGTGCGCCCAATGAACTTAAATGCTGAATATTTACTCCATAGTTCATTTTACGCGTTCTTGTGTTGTTGAAGTAAAACTCACCCATTGGCATGAACACAGAGCCCATTCCCAGTTTTACATAGAACTTATACAATTGCGGAAGTTTCGGCTCCAATTTCACCGTTGCCGGAACAATTGGATTTAGGGTAATGTAAGGATTGTAATCCATTGACAATAATGGATAATTCGCGTTTGGAACGGGAAAAACCGTATCAATAATCTTTGGATTTGCTGTCTTTCTAAAAGACGGTTCAATTGCTCTGTTTCCGGTTGTATAAATGACAACCTCACCATTTCCGTTATTCTGCGACCATGAAACCGACATGAAAAAGCATGTCAGAACTAGTCCTAAAATTTTTGCCGTTCTCATTTTTGGTCAGTATTATCTTCAACATCAATTACGGTTCCTCCATCAGGAGCCTGAATACTTTTCGGTTTGCTTTTCAGCGTCATGATCTTCTCATACCACTGTGTCGCTTCTTCATAAACGCCGTCCGTTTTGTTCGGATAGAAATCCATTACCGACTGAATGGTTTGCTCTGCCTGGAATAAATTATCCTGCTTGATCAACACCTGTGTTTGAAGAATTAAACCTTTTGCGATCCAGTAATCGTATTTCGGTTTGATCTTCAACAATTCACGAATCACCTGATCTGTTTTCTCCAGATTATCGTTCTTGAAATAACCGTAAGCGATAAAGTATTTCGCTTCAGCCGACTTGCTGGTAGTGGTGTTTTTCACTACGTATTCAAGTGACGCCAATCCATCCAGGAAACGATTCGATTTTGTCAAGGAAATTCCTTTGATGTATTCTGCTTCCAGCTTAATATCCGCTGGTTGCTGTGTTTGAAGTACTTTATCTGCATATTGCGCAGCATTCAGGAAATTCTCGAAAATGTAATGACAACGCATTTGACCAATTCGTGCAGAATTCAGGTATTCCGGTCGACTGGTGACATGCTCCAATTTCTCATAACAAGGCAAAGCTTCAGAATAACGCTTGTTATTGTATAAGAACTTCGCAGCACGCATACTTGCTAATTCTGTATAATCGTTGACATCACCCTCCAATACTTTCAAGTATACTTCTGTAGCTTCCGCTTCTTTACCTTGGCGATACAAAATATCCGCTTTATAATTCAACGCGTCTGTTTTGTATTTTCCATCAGGATATTTCGTCAGATAAGCATCGAATTGCTGCAATGCTTTTGTGTAACTGGAATCTTCATACGAAGTATAAGCAACATCGTAATATTCAGATTCTACGTTATTTGAAATGGAATCGGCACAAGAATAAAGTGAAGACAACGTTTCAATTTTCGACAAGTTATTTTGCTTACGATAAACATCTGCAAGAGAAGAAACTTCACGTTTACAAATTTCATCTGAATTGTTGAAATCGTTCAATACCTTTTTGAATTGCTGCTCTGCCAGTTCATATTGACCACGTTTGAATGCAATTTCTCCGAGGAAGTGGATACATTCTTTTACATCAGAAGATGTTGGGTAATCATTTATGATCTGTTTGAAATAACGTTCCGCTTTGTCGAAGTTTCCTGAATTGAAATAAGTACGAGCAAGTTCGTATAAAGCGCTTTGCACATATTTCGATTTTGGATAATTATTGATTACTTCCAATAACGACTTTGTTTTGTCGTCTGGCATTGATAAGAAACCGTATGCCCTTGCCATATAGTAATAAGCACGATCTTCGTTCCCTGATTTTAAATCAATCGCAGCTTTGTAATTGGCAATTGCCATTCGATCATTGGAACCATTATCTCCACCTCTTGCTCCAACCCGATAATACTCATCCGCCAAACGCATGTGTGCATCTGCCTTTTTCACTTTATCCTTTAACGTTGTTGAAGCCACATAAGCCTGGAAACATTCCTTTGCACGCAAATAATCCGTTTCTGTTCCTTTCGATAAATATGCGTAACCCTTATTGTAAATGGCATCATCGCGCAAACCAGTTGTATAGGTTGCTGGCATTCCCAAAAATGCGTCAAACTTCTGAATGGCGGTTGTATATTGACCTAATCGATAATAAGAATCTGCTGTCCAGAACGCCGCCTGTGCACTGATCTTTTCGCTCATTGGATACTTGTTCACCGCTTCAAAAGCTGTGATTGCTTCAGTATACTTTTCGTTGACAAACAATTCAACTCCACGGTCAAAAGCAATAACCTGATAAGCGGTTTTCAACTTAGGATCTTTGGATGGAATTCTATCCAAGGACTCCAATGCCACTTTATAGTTTTTAGTACTTGTATATACATTGACCAAATATTGGTACACTACATTTTTTCGCGGAGAATTGGGGTATTTATCCAAATAGCGTTCAAAGGCGATCACCGTTTCGTCGTATGGATTCAAATCCAACTTGTAGCTCAAAATAGCAAACTGGAACAATGCGTCTTCCTGGATTACCTCATCCATACTTAATTCAGAAGCGCTTTCGAAGGCGTTTTTCGCAAAAACCAATTGATTTAAGCTAACATAACATTCACCGGCATGGTAAAGCGCGATTTGTCCAAGCGTATCTTTTATACGTGAAACTTTGTCGAAGTACTTAATTGCATTGCCACAATCACCACTTTTCGAGTAAGCTATTGCCAGTTGGTAATCGTCATCACGGGTTGTATTCGACTTATCATTGTAGTATTGTAGATAGTAAACAGATTCATCGAACTTATTCAAACGATAATAAGCATCACCAATAATGTGATACATTTCCACCTTCTCGTTCGGTTTCAAGCTATCCATATCAGACTTGGAGAAGGCCACAATATCTTCATAACGCTCCTGCATGTGATAGATTTGTGTAATGTAGTACGGAACCACCTTTTTGAAACGATCATCTTTCAGCAAACGCTCAAAACCTTCCAATGCTGCTGCGTAACTGCTATCCGCATAACACAAATGAGAATAGTAATATAAGGAAGGCGCGCCATATTGAGAAGTTGATTCCTTTACTTCGTAAAACGCCGCTTTAGCTTCCACATTATTCTTTTCATGAAAGTGAGCGTATCCCAATTTGAAATAATACTCATCGATTTCGGCTGTATCCAAATCGAATCGTTTCAGTTGTTCCAGGTATTCAATTGCCTTCGGGTAATCCTTTTTCTGGTAATAATACCGTCCAATATTCAATGAAATCTTGTTTTTGTAAATGCTCTCAGGGTACTCACGATTGAAGTCCTCTAACAAAGCAATTGCATCGTTATTAAAGAGCTGTAATGCCGACAAGCCTTCATAATACAATGCCTTTTGAGTGTACGGATCACTTTTGGAACCTTTGTACTCGTTGAGGAACAATCTGAATTCGTGACGTGCGGCACTGTATTGTTCTTTGGCATATAAATCTTCGGCTCTATAGAATCCAGCATAAGGGGCTGCATATCTATCAGTGCTTTGCGTCCACCCTAAAGTTGAGCTGCAAATCAGAAGGAAAGAAATTAAAAAGCGCATTACTTCCATTTTAAGTTAGTAAAGTTACCGTGTATTGAGCGCGAGGGTAGAGAGAAGAGTTAAAAGTTATACACTTAAACGTGTTAAGAGAATTTAGTTACGCTCACCACAATTACTGAGAATTCTTTAGACTTTTACCTTAAAATAATTGAATCGTGGAAAAGGTAATTCAAATTCAAAATGGAGTCATAGAGCAATCGGGAAAAGTTGTCCTTGACGCAATCAATTTAGAAGTATCTCAAAACGATTTGATTTTCCTTATTGGTCGCACTGGTAGCGGGAAAAGCAGTCTTTTAAAAATTCTTTACGGAGAATTGGAATTGAAATCAGGTACAGCAAAAGTGGTTGATTTTGATCTGTTAAAACTTAGCAGAAGAAATGTTCCAAAACTACGTCGCCAGCTGGGTGTTGTCTTTCAGGATTTTCAGTTACTAACCGACAGAAGCGTTGAAAACAACTTGCTTTTTGTAATGAGAGCTACAGGCTGGAAAGATGCAAAAGCGATGAAAAAACGTTGCACTGAAGTACTTTCTCTTGTTGGATTAGACGGCAAAGCAAGCGTACAACCACATCAACTTTCAGGTGGTGAACAGCAACGTGTAGCCATTGCCAGAGCACTGATCAATAGTCCGAAAGTTATTTTGGCGGATGAACCAACAGGAAATTTGGACCCTGAAACTTCTGCAGAAATCATGAAGTTAATGATTGCTGTTGCAAAAGAAGCGAATGCTGCAGTTGTTATGGCTACGCACGATATGTCGATGATCGAGAAATTTCCGGGAAGGGTAATTAAAGTAGAAGATGGTGTTTTGAAGACCTTGGATACGATGCATCAGTTTGATCCTTTTCAGCCTTTGTTTGATTGATTGGCTTCTGAATCCTCAGTAAAAACAAGGATAGTAACCCAATTTAGTTATTTGCATATTCAGTAATAAGTCAATTTGCAAATTTGGGGAAATGGTTACTCTACCCACCCCCCTTCTGATCAATCCGAATAAAACAGTCGTTCAACCAAATCCGAATAATTCTTCGGAGAAAAAATACTCTTCAGTTCTGCTATTCGTTCCTCCTGATCTTCCGGATCCTGGTCACTCACCCTTCCAATCAGCTTTGACAATGATTCTACATTTTCCCAAACAGCGCAAAAACGTTCCAAATCAGAGCCATGCAGCATTTCTGGTGTAGCAATAACAGGATTTCCGGTTTCTAAAGCTAGAAGTAATTTAAGCTTTAATCCCGATCTCTGAAAACCAATGCATAAATGCACTTTTGCTCCGGAAATCAGCGCCTCCATCTCTTTGGTTGAAGGGTTCTCAAAACACTTCATTCCCGCATTTTCAATTGCTGATCTTAGTTCCTCAGACGGATTTTTACCCGCAAAAACAATCTCAATTGTCGAGTCTGCCTTGCATTCTTCCAAAATTCTGTAAACGGCATCAATATTTTCAGGTACAGATAAATTTCCATGGAACAACGCATACTTCTTCGCTTCACTATGTGCAGGAACAGCATTGAAAAACAAAGGCGGATAAACCAGCGACGTAAGCACTCCTTTGTCATTGTAATACTTCTGATCTTCTTTAGAAATACACATCAAATGCGCCTTAAACAAATGATGTTCGTGATGGCGTAGTCTACGTGATTCCGTTCTGTAATAGGTTTTCTTCAAAACTGTATCTGCCCTATTGGCCAATTCCCGGTAATATTGCCATTCTACATTATGCATTCGAATAACAAATTGCTTTCCCGCTTTTTCCAGTTGATGTACAAAAGAAGTACAATGTTGTCCTTCCAGTATGATCGGCCCATCAGCATTTAGCAATCGTTCCAATAACTGGCTGTTTTTTCGTGAATTAACGATGTACGGTTTACCACTTAGTGAAGACAAACTTCCTTTTCTGGAATAATAATGTACCTCATCGCAAATCGTTTTATCGATTTCAAGCTTGCCTCTTCCGTATTCAAACGCATGAATCACAACGTAAAATCCGGCTTCTTTCAACGCTTTGGCTCGTAAATAAACATCCACAATTCCACCATAGTTCGGTTGAAACGGAACGTCGAATGAAACGATATGGATTTTTTTCTGCATTATACTTTCGGATAAAACTCTTCGAGTTGTTGAACTTCTTTATCCCAATGCTCTAACGCTGAAGCTTTCAAACAATTGCCTTTCCATTCTGTCAATAAATCCTTATTTGATAAAATGTGTTCAATTTGTGCAGCCAATGATTCAGGCTGATAATCATAAACCACTTCACCCAACTTGTAAGCTTCCACAATTCGTTTCACTTCCACAACATCAGAACAAAGAACGGGAACCGAAGCATGAATATAATCGAAGATCTTATTTGGTAAGGAAAATTGGTAGTTTGGGTTAGTCGGCTGATCAAAACTCAGTCCCAAAGTGGCATTTGCAGTGAACTGCATGAGTTCAACATATGGTCGTTTCCCAAAAAACAACACCTTTTCTTCCAAACCTAAATTCTTTACCAAAAGCTTCATCTCAGGAATTACATCACCATCACCCACAATCGCCAAAACCGCGTGATTTACAAAAGGCATTGCCTCAATGATCAAATCAACACCACGATCCACATTTAAACCTGCGCCCTGCATTATCAGAATTGACTTTTCGGGTAAGCCTAATTCCTTCTTTGACTTAATAATGTCAGGAACGAACTTGGGTGAAACATTACGAACAACCTTAAACGGAACCTTGTAAAGTGTTTCGTATTTCTCTTTGATAGAATGATTAACGGTAATTGCCATTTTCACTTTCGGAACACAAAAACGTTCTATCCGTTTCCAAATTCCTTGCACTTTCGGTCGTTGCACTAATTCAGGAACTTCAGTGAAAAATTCATGGGAGTCATATACCAACTTCTTCCCTTTCAACCTGGAAACGAGAACATTTGGAAGAAGTGTATCTAAATCATTCGACACCAAAATAGATGCCTTGCGAAATAAAAGAAACCAAAACAATCGGAAATTAAACAGTGCATAGAACATGGGGCCCTTTTCAGCCAACAATTTCATTCGTTTGATTGAGTAAGGTCTGTTTTCCATCGGTAAACTCGACTTCATTCTTCTTCCCACCAGCAATACGTCATAGCCCTGCGCCTGCATAAACAAACACATTTTATGAACCCGTTGATCCGTGTTCAAATCGTTAATAACGCTTACTATGATTCGTTGTTTCAAAGACTAATTACAGTTTTACCACCCGAACTGTTTTCGAACGGGTACCTGAACTTATTTTCAATTGATAACTTCCTTTAGCATAATTGATCATATCCAGTTTTGTAAACTGATTTGGAACATTCATAGCTGCAAAAACCACTTTTCCGGTAAGATCCGATAATTCCAGATTCACATTGTTTCCAATAAATGCAGATAGATCAATATTCAGTGTTTGCTCAACAGGAATCGGGTAAACGGATATTGAACCGAACAGATCATCATTAACTGACAAGTCGTTTATATAGTTTATTACAGTAGTACATGTTTGACTATTACCACAATTATCTGTTGCTGTCACCGTAATAACATTCGCTCCATTATTCAAAGGTGTTCCAACAATAGGACTCTGTGACAACGTCAGTCCACCAGAAGCACAATTTGTTTGAGCTGTAGCATCGTCGGTTACATTAGGAACCGTTGTTCCGCCAGAGCTCGAGCTAATGGTTTGCATTCCTCCACAAGTCAATGAAATATTACTTGAAGACGGAGCGGTAAGATTGATAATATAATCCTCTACTTCGCCATAATTGTATGTCCCACAAGGTTGAATTGGTCCATCACCGATGTCACTTCCAGAATAATGCAAACGACAACGCATATATACGTTTCCAACAGTTGCTGATAACGGAACGGTAAACGTAAAGTTATTCGTAAAGCCCGAAGCTGAAGCGATACTGTAAGCGATTTGCTCTCCTTGATCATCAAAATCAAAATCGCCGTTAAAATCTATCCAGGCAGAAAATTCATCATCGTAAAATGCATTTCCGGGAGTTGCACCTACCTGTGGTAAAAAGTAAAGGTTGTATTCTTGCCCTTTTGTAAATGATGAGCCAGGATATGTCGTATAATTCGTACAAGTTGTAATGTTGTTAATTCCTCCTGTTGTAATGTTGGCAATAAATTCTTCGCAGGAAATAGATGATGCTGCACATGGAGCAGTTACCAATGTTACGGTAATGTATTCCGTTTTTGTTTCAACATCGCTACCAGCTGTGTTTGAAGCCGTAAGAGAAACCGTATACAGGCCGGAATTGGTAAATGTTACCTGCGGATTCTGAGAATTTGCGTTGGTTCCACCACTGTAATTCCATCCTGTTCCAGGCGTAATTGTCCAAGACCAGTTCGTTGGCGAATTGGTAGAAAGATCTGTGAATTGAGATGTTCCGCCAATACTTACTGTCGTTGGATTGGCAACGAAATTGGCAACGGGAGCAATGGTTGTCACAGTACAAGGATTATTGGACCCACTAAGCACTACAGCTCCTGAATTTATAGGATCTAAATAGGTTTTCAATTGTTCATTGGCTGGAGTTCCGTTGGAAGTCCAATGAAATGCCATTTTTCCATAGGCATCCTGGTAGTTCTGGTGATCACATGTTGATCCTCCACCGGTCAAAGTTCCAATTATCCGTCCTGTTGAATTAAACAACGGTGAACCGGAAGAGCCGCCTTCTGTTACTCCAAATCCGTTACTGTTTACCTGCCAGGTTAATGCCCAGTGCGTATTTGCAACTGACCCACCCCATGAAGCACTTGTTGTTGTACCACCGGTAGAAATTTTCTTGATGTCACCAGCCGGATGATGAATCCCGACCGTAGAAGAAACTGTCGTGTTATTGGCATCCCAGCCATTCCAGTAGACATTAAAGTCCGTTGATTTCAACGTGGTAATGGTGTTTGCTTCGTTCGCCAAAGAACCTAATTGAAGCAACAGGAAATCAGAACCAGAATCACCACCATTATCATTTGAGTTTGCCAATCGAACACATCCTGTAATGTAATGATCGTCCAATGTACCGGCAGATGACGGGTTATTGCAATTTGGCGATTCATATCTGAAATAAAAACGCCACTGATTTGAATTCGATGCAGAGGTGCTGACACCGCAATGCATTGCAGTTAAGAAATAAGGCTTACAGTTCAATGAAGTGTTATTCACCAACGAACCAGTACACCAACCTGCACCTTGGGTATCAACGACGTAAATTCTGGCAACACCACGTTTCTCATCGTGCCAATTGTCACCAACCGGAGAACAGTTTACGTTAACCTCGCACTCTTCAGATTCATTGATCTTTGGAATGTTTGGATTTCCAGTCGATCGGTAATTGTATACAATTCTATCAATCAGTATTTCAGGTCTAACAGACCCAAATGGAACTTTTATCTGAAGTGTCATTTCGTCTCCAAAACACAAAGCCATATTCTGCTGAAAATGATCAAGTACATCAGTGGAAGTCAGTGTTTTGTGCAACGCATTCCCATTGTTATCGAAAACATCTACTGTTGTTGAGCCATAAATCTTAAAGGTTTGAAAAAGAAACGACAAGGCTTCAGCACCTTCATATTTTACATGCAACTGCCAGGTACTGTTCCCTTGAAGATCGGTTGACCAAACACCATTATTCTCAGTTGAAATATTGGTAGATCCATGCACCCCAATTCGGTAGAGCATTCCGTTTCTGTCATTCTCCTCATCTTCGTTATGTATTTGCTCCATGTTGGGAGTAGGTAACGTAATAGTTGGAGTTGACTTTAACAATTGAAAATTTCTCTGTAGCAGAGTTGTTTGCTGCGTAAACGCAACCAAGTGAAAAAAGCCTAAAAACAAACTAATAGAAAGCAGTTTTCTGAGCATTGTTGTTATTTTTGAAATAGTTTTACTCCAAAATTACACGGTATTTTCCGAAAATTAAAACGCAAGTTGAAAGTAAGCCAATGACACAACACATTTTAGTGGTTGAAGACGAGACGAGTATAGCAGAAATGCTAGAGTTAAACCTTGAGTTAGAGGGTTATAAAGTGACGCTTGTAAATAACGGGAAAGTGGCGCTGGACATGGCCGATAAGCTTGATCAGTATAGCATCGTTGTTCTTGATCTGATGCTGCCGGAAGTAAGTGGAATGGAAATTTGCAGAGTTTACAAACAGCATTCAAAAATTCCAATTCTTTTTTTATCTGCCAAAGGAACAACGGTAGACAGAATTGCTGGATTAAAGCTTGGAGCTAATGATTATCTTGCTAAACCATTCGATTTAGAGGAGTTACTTCTGAGAATCAATAATCTGTTGATGATTCAGGGAAATTCAAAAACGCAGGATTATTTTGATATCGGCGGACATCGCGTTTACTTCGGGTCGTACAGTGTCGAAAATATTGAAACTGGTGAAAATACCGTTTTGTCCAAACGCGAAATTGAATTACTCGATTACTTTGTTCAGCATAAAAATGAAGTAGTTTCAAGAGATTCTTTATTGGATTCGCTTTGGACAGGAGAACAAATTCCGACGGGTAGAACCATCGATAATTATATACTTAACTTTAGAAAACTCTTTGAGAAAGATCCTAAAAATCCTTTGTATTTTCATTCCATACGAGGAGTTGGCTACAAGTTTACCATAGAATAATCTTGAACAAGAGGAACATTTTACAATGACATCAAACGCAAAACAATTACGTTACGATAAAGCATATTTAAGAATGGCTCATACCTGGGCTGAATTATCTCATTGTGTAAGAAAAAAAGTAGGGGCTCTCATTGTGAGAGACGGACGAATCATTTCCGACGGATACAACGGAACACCGGCCGGATTTGAAAATTCCTGCGAAAACACTAGTGGCGAAACTCACTGGTACGTGCTTCATGCAGAAGCAAATGCAATTTTAAAAGTAGCGCGTTCAACAAACGATTGTAATGATGCAACTCTTTACATAACTTTATCACCCTGCAAAGATTGCAGTAAGTTGGTAATACAAGCTGGTATTAAGCGTGTTGCATACGTTAATGAATACAAGGATACAACGGGAATCGATTTTTTAAGAGATGCCGGAGTTGAAGTAGTGCATATTGCCAATCCTTTTACAGAAGATTGATATGAAGAAAAATATTATACAACCCATCCTATTAATGGCATTCCTTGTTATAGGTTTGCTCTTAGGTTCTCTTTTGAATCGAACAAACTCTGTGCCCACTGAAAACACAATGGGATATGCAGAAAAAACACAGGACATTCTCAATATCATCAACCAAAAATATGTTGATGATGTAAAACAAGACGAACTCTATTCAAGCATGATCAATGACATGCTGCACGAATTAGATCCACATTCTAACTACATTCCTGCGCAGGACATTTCTGCTGTCAATGAACAAATTGAAGGTGAATTCGGTGGAATCGGAATTCGCTTTGCAATTATCAGAGACTCGCTTTGCATTACCAATGTCATTAACGACTCACCGTCTTTCCGCTCGGGAATTAAGTCGGGAGATAAGATAGTTCAAATTAACGGCAAGAAAATTTCAGGCAAAAAACTGAAAAACGAAACGGTAACAAAACTGTTGAAAGGAAAAGCAAATACGAAAGTTAGTTTGGTTGTTCTTAGAGGAAAAAAGAAGATCAATTTTGCTTTAATCAGAGGAGTTATTCCAATTGCGGCAGTTACATGCGCTGAAATGATCGATGGTGAAACAGGTTTCATTCGTTTAGAGCAATTCTCTGACGATTGTAGTGGTGAATTTCATGATGCGGTTCTAAAACTACAAGCGCGCGGAATGAAAAAATTAATTTTCGATCTAAGAGATAATCCGGGTGGAATTCTGCAAGAAGCGGTCACTATTGTGGATGAATTTCTTCCGGGAGGAATGAATATTGTTGAAGTAAAGGCGAAAAAAGCTTCAAATTCTATTTCAAAATCAACTGATAAAGGGTTACTTCAAAATACACCAACCGTGGTTTTGATCAACGAAAATTCCGCATCTGCAAGTGAAATTGTTGCAGGAGCATTACAGGATAATGACAGAGCTACTATCATTGGCCGACGTTCTTTCGGAAAAGGTTTGGTACAACAAGATTTTGCACTTCGCGACGCAAGCACCATTCGTTTAACAATTGCACGATACTACACGCCTTCGGGCAGATGTATCCAACGTTCATTTAAAAACGGTTATAAGGAATACTATCATGATGATAAGCAAAGAGAAAAATCAGGTGAATACTTTGCCATTGATTCATCTATTTTCAAAAATGCACCACGATACAAAACACTGAAAGGAAGAACTGTTTATGGCGGTGGAGGAATTATGCCCGATTATTTCGTTCCGCTTGATACATCAAACTCTACGTTGTATTATTTGGAACTGCGATACTCCAATGCAATTCCTCAATTTGCTTTTGATTTTGTTTCAAACAAACGTACAAAGTGGAAATCCATTCAAGATTTCAACACGAAATTTAAACCAAGTGATGCAGAAATAGAAAAATTGATGAGCTATGCTTCCAGAGAGTTGAGTTTGCCAATAAACAAAAAAGAAGCTGTAAAAAGCAAGGAATTAATTCGTACAGCTTTGAAAGCTGAAATTGCACGACAATTGTTCATCGAAGATGGCTATTATCTGGTAATAGCTTCCGCCGACAAAGAGATGCAAAAAGCGCTTGGAATATTAAAAGGAAAATAAGCCACGATGTCAATCGAATTCGTTACTACTAAACTTAAATCCATCGGTGTTCAGCACGAAAGTTGGATGAATACTGATCTGTTGATGCACTCAAAAGCCTTCAATTCGTATTCCGATACGGAATTGGCGGTGTATTTTGGTTGGTTGAAGGAGCAGCGAATTTTAGTAAGGTATTTAGATTCCGGAATTCTAAAGGAGGCATACAGGGACGAAAGCGGAATTTCGAAACACGCACAATACAGTCGCTACCAGGAACTGGTTTCCGATCTAATTTACCAAAAACTTAAACGTGAAGTTGAGTCGATTAAGGATTTTCAACATGCTTTATGGATCGTAAGTTTTTCTGTCAATCTTAGTGAAGATCATCAGGACTTTATTCAGGATGAAGTGGGATATTGGATGAATAGTCAGCGTGAGAAATTTGTTGCTGAGATTCAAAAACATTCAACAGATCAGGCAATTTACAGCTCCTTCATTAATTCGTTGACTGAGCATTTCTGGCTATTGTTAAATGCATTCAATCACAGACACTATCGCATTAAAGCAATGTGGGTTGAAACTTTCATATCCATCATTCACCATAAACATGCTTCGGGCAGGCTCATAAAATCGATTTTAGGAAAGATCGAAACGCTCGATTTACATGAAGATCATAGAAAGGAAATTCATAAACTGGATACCGACGTTCGAAGCAATAAGATCCGATTTGAGAAACGCAAAATTTCCTGGCTCCGTTTAAGCGTTTATTTTACAATCATTGCAGCAATTACATTCGGGCTAACTTGGATCATTTCATTGAAAGCTACGCCATATGAAAAAAAATTGCAGGAGGAGACTTCCTTTATGCAGTTAACGAAGGCGGAACGTTTGGAAATTGACTCGTTGATCAAGATCTACAATAACAAAGGGATTAGAACAATTGAGCATCAGGAAAATGTGTTTTATCAGGAGCCTCCAACACAGCTCATTACCATCAATTCAAATAACCAGGGGCTGTTTTGGACATATTACCGTAACTGGACAAATCATCAGAAAGATCAATTTGCCACTAAATTCTCAACAGCAGGGAATAAGCATACACAGCTTCCTAAAACCTCGAAATTAGAAACCAAAAAAGGCAACTACAAAGGAACATTCTATAACGAATCTTCAAAAAGTGCGTTGGTGATTGTTTTCGATGACATGAATTCTGATTACATGTATTGCAAATATGTTCAGCCCAAAGAACACGTTCAGTTTACCGTAAACACAAACAATGAGAAATTGGTGGTAGTTCCGGGCGGGAAAATTCCTGCATCTCTGAAACAAAACGAAATGCCTTTCAGCGAATTCAATGAATACTTCTTCCGTCAGCTAGATAGAATCTATACCGTTTCTGACAGTGGTGAACCGTTTAAACTGGTTTATAAAGACACTGGGGTAGATGGAGTGGTATTAATCGATTTGAAGGAATCATTAAGCCTATAATCTGAATACGAAAGGTCTATAAAGCCGAAAAGAGACCTAAGTCCCTTTTCACACTACCTAAACTAACTACTACTACTATAAGCAAGAGTAGAACCCCTTGCATTACGAATATAATAAATGTTTTTGAAAAAACAATAAATATTCGATGAAAGTCTATAAATTTTCTTTGGGAGATATGATTTGATCAAAAACAACAAGAGAGAAGCGGGTGCCTCTCTCTTGTTCCAACCTAAACTACTACTACTTATGAAAACTAACCTCGAAGTAAGAATAACAAGTATCATACCAAAGTATTTATCTTGTTTCTCATCCTTGAGTAATACAAAGGTAACGTAGTTTTTTCGCCTATATTTCATTTACAACACTTTTTAACACATCGGTTATAGTGAACGGTAGTTTTTGTGGATTAAACGGTAATAAGGCAAGAAATTTCAATTATAGATTATAACTCCAAACATGCGGAAACATTGAGAAATGTACTGAATTAACACACTCATAAAGTGGTTGATCTGGTTTTCCAAATTGGAGGCGTTTGATTGATCTACGCAATAGTAATTTAACAGTTGAATATTCCAAAACTTAGTTGATGGAAACTCGAAACAACTAACTGTACATCTTATGAAAAAATTATCTTTGTCGACGAAAACGAATTTTTTGAACCATGAAGGTTATCGAACATTTAAACCAAGCGAAAGACACGCTATTTTCTTTTGAAATTTTGCCTCCGCTAAAAGGAGCAACTATCCAGTCTATTTTTAACGGAATTGATCCGCTAATTGAACTTAAACCGAAGTTCGTTAATGTGACATATCACCGTGAAGAATTCATTTACAAAGAGCGCGAAAAAGGGTTGCTGGAAAAAATTGCAATCCGCAAACGACCGGGAACGGTTGGAATCTGTGCTGCAATTATGAACAGATACAAGATTGACGCTGTTCCGCATTTAATTTGTGGTGGATTCTCCAAGGAAGAAACAGAAAATGCATTAATTGATCTCCAGTTCTTAGGAATAGACAATGTACTTGCATTACGCGGGGATTCAATTAAAACGGAATCAACTTTTAAACCGGATCCTGAGGGACATTCATACGCTGTGAATTTGATTGAACAAATTGCGGATATGAATCGTGGAAAATACATGGTTGATGATATTAAACTTGCGCCAACAGATTTTTGTATCGGTGCAGCGGGTTATCCAGAAAAGCATTTTGAAGCAATGAATCTAGCAACGGATTTGTACTACCTGAAACAAAAGGTAGAAGCAGGTGCAAGCTACATTGTAACTCAAATGTTCTTCGACAATCAAAAATATTTTGACTTCGTTGATGCTTGTAGAAAAATGGACATCAATGTTCCAATTATTCCGGGATTGAAACCCATTCAAAATTTGAATCACATTTCTTTTTTACCGAAAGTTTTTCATATTGACCTTCCTGAGGCATTATCAAAAGAATTACTGAAATGTAAAAACAACGAAGAGGTCACTCATGTTGGAATTGAATGGGGAATTCAACAGTCGAAAGAATTGAAAGCAGCTAATGTTCCTTGTATTCACTATTACACCATGTCGAATTCGAAAGTTGTAAAAGCAATTGCAAGCGAAGTATTCTAGTTACTTATTTGTAATAACATATTCTAAATGCGAAGTGATTCTGATTGCTTCGCATTTTTTGAATTCAGTTCTCAATTGAAGAAATTTTCAGTTAAAAAAACAGAATTATCAGATTAATTGCTGTTGATTCAATCATCTTGGGTAATTTTCCGCTTTAAAATAAAGATTATGTATAAACACCTGCTTATCGCATTTACATTGTTCACTGGATTTTCTTTCGCTCAAACGGATAGTACAGCGTCGAAAAGTTTAGTTAAGGATTTGAAGTTATCGAATGCGGTAATCATTAGTCACTTGGATAAACAAGAAGATCGTTTCTCTTTAGAAGTGGCGATGTCAGAAATTTTAAGTGCAACAGGTGTGAAAAATGCGGTGTCGTTGAACTTGTTGAAGCAAGGTGGTGATCCACAGGTGTTGATTACGGATTCTATGACTAACGTTCTAAACCAAAAAGGATTTAATACCTTACTATTGGTTTCTGTTCGTGGTTACGACAAGAAATTCAGACCCAGTTCACAGAATTTTTCACTTGCGGAAGATTTAGCAGCTGAAAACCTGTTTCCGTTATACAAAGAAGATATTGTTTCTGTGACATTTGAGTTCCACTTCTATAGAAATGGACAATTGGTTTACACGGATATGCTTAAAATCCCAGGAGCTAGTTCTCGTGAGAAAGTTCTGCGTAAGCTCCGTAAACGATTGGCAAAAAAAGTGGCGAAAGACTGGAAATAATAATTACTAGCGACTAGTTACAAATGACCAATGGGGTAAATGATTAATTTGTAATTCACAATTAGAAATTAGTAATTCATCAGGGTATTGTACACGTGGCGTTCGTAGTCGGCTTCTGCAACTCTTCCCAGTTTACGTAAGCATTCTTCACGCAACAAATAAATTTCGGTGCGATATTTTTCCAACATTGCCCATTCCGTGAGCAGATCCAACGCCTGCACAAAATCTTCACTAGCCATGGCGGTTTGAACCAAGTCATTCATTGCAGCAGTGCGTTGCTTTCTATTGTTCAAGCCTTTCTCAATGGCGAAGAAACGTGTAAGTTCTTCGATGTCTCTTTGTGTAAGATCCTCATTTTTAGCAAACTCATACTTCACCAAAGAATCTTTAGGAAAACGTTTTACCCACGACCGAATATCCAGCTCAGAAAAATTCAAGAGCGAACTTTCCCAATAATCTTTTACGAGATAATCATCAGAGATTTCAAGAATTTGGACAACATGATATTGTCCGTTTTCCAAGATAAAAAGATAATCTCCGGGAGCGAACATTACAATTTGGAAAAGAAGTCTACAGCGTCTTTTACTGTTTTAGGGGAGTTTCCAATCCAAACGTTATCGTCGTAAATGATAAATGGTCGACGTAAGAATGTATATTCCTCCAACATGTATTTGCGGTAATCGTTTTCGGAAAGTTTCATTTCATTAAGTCCCATAGAACGGTATTTCAGCGCTCGTTTCGAGAACATTTCCTCGTAAGAACCAATTTTTCCTTTCAACCAATCGAGCACATCGCCTTCAATATTTGTTGCCTTGATATCAACTAATTCAACATCTTTCGGAGGTTTAACTTCTGCCAAAATCTTTGCACAAGTATCACAAGTACTCAAATAATAAATTCTTCTCATTCTTAACGATTTTGCATGTATTCCTCATTCTTCTTACGATCGGCATCGCTTCCGGTATTACATCCGTTCGATTTCTTCGTGAAGTGATGGATCCATTTGAACTGTAAACTTGCCGGATAATAGTTGCTGGAATACCATTGAATGGTCGGTTTCAATTTATTTGGCTCATAAATTCCAATAATTGGAAGATAGAATCCCATGATGAAATAATCACCTCTTCTGATCTTGTAATTGAAACCTAAATGTCCGTGAAACTGAGTTAGGAAATTCTTCTGGAACTTTTGTTCTGCATAAACGGCAGAAGAATAATCTCGTGAACCTTCCAAAATACAATAGTTAAAGTTTAAGCCCAGTCCTGTTTCCAAATGCCATTTCTCGGCAATTTTCGTAAAACGATCTGCAGTTACACGACCATACAAATAACCATTATAGAACTTTCCTTCACCTTCAGTGGAATAAGCATAGTTTCCAACAGCATCCTGGAAATCAACTTTCGTGTATTCCTTTCCTCCAATATAAGAGAACCCCAATCCCCAATCGATTCGGTGAATTAAGTTTGAACCCACAAAATTTCTCTTCGATTTACCATCTTCACCTGCCGGCTTTTTTCTGGAGCTCCAAAATTTAGACGGTTTCAGCATATAATGCGCCATTCCGATATCGATAAATCCACCTAAACGACCAGAAGGATCAATGTAAGATGTATTTCCTCTATTGTTTTCGTCAATCCCGGCAACTTCAGTGACCTTGTTTCGGGTTAATGTATATGTTGGACCAAAAGAGATCTGTAAACCATTTTTGGTGATATCTCTATAATCCTCTGCCCCCCCGAAAAAGTCTTTACGCGATTTACCAGCAAATTTTCTTGATTTTTGAGCTGCTGCTGGAAGTATAAATCCGATTGCAAATAGAACGACTAAGAGATTTCTCATGGGTTTTGCTTTTTGTAAATATCTTAAGAAATGGCATTGGTTACATCATAAGTTCCAACATTTTATCCATTGTCTAGTGTTGATTCCTTGAAAACGTTCCGATTCTTCTTTTTTGTTAGCAACCAAATCATCCCACTTACCCATAACGAAAGCACAATTGGATTGAAGATTAAAGCAATATATGGTATCGTTCCTCGGGAATTCAGAAGTCTTTCCAACGCATAGAAAAAATAGTGATTCATAGAATAATATGGTGGAAAAATATTGAGTCCATGTTTTGACAACTCCCTCATCAAATTATCATTACTTGCATTGACAATATCAACATCCGGATAACCACCAGAATGAGTTGAGTAAAAATAGATAGTCTTGAAGAAAAACTCCAGATGGTAAGATAGTGCCAAGAAGACAATTGCACTTATTATCAGTTTAGGGTAACTTACTTCTTCAAGTCGCTTAGCAATTCGATACAAGACCATCAAAAGAAACCCTAAAGACAATACATCTTTGGTAAGCTCAACTGAAACTTGACAAGTCAAAATTGTTCCTATGTTCTGTCCAGCTGCAAATGAACTAACGACCGCAAAAACAACAAGTTCCAAAGCGGCAAAAAGTAAACTAAAGATTACAATCTGTTTCGCGTAAATCTTCCATTCACCTCTCATTACTTCAAGAAATCAATTCAAGCATTTTATCCATTACCGCCTCATCGTTCCAGTTTTCATGAATGTTTTCCATTTTCATTACTTCTTTCATAATGCTTTCCTGGTGCTGACCGTTTTTCAAAGCATCGCTGTAACGCGTATTGCTGAACGTAACCTGAGAATACAAGGGCATCCATTTTTCAGGATAAAGGTTGGCAAATTTTGCTTCAATTTTCTTTTGTAGCAAGAAGTCCGGATTTCCGGTTAAATCACGCATTTCGATGTAATTCAACAACGCCAGATCAAGAATCGCATTTCCATCCGGAACACGTTGATTTGAGAAGGCCTCGAAAGCGCCATCCCAATCAGCGTTGCTTTTCGTCAGGAATTCATCTAAAACAGTGCAATCTTCAAAACCACAGTTCATTCCTTGCCCGTAGAATGGAACAATTGCATGGGCAGCGTCACCCATCAACAAGATCTTGTTCTCGTAATTCCAAGGTTCACAACGCACCATAATTAGGCTTGACGTTGGATTCTCGAAATAATCATCAATCAATGTTGGCATCATTGGAACCGCGTCTGGGAAGGTCTTCTTAAAGAACGCTTCCACTTCTTCTCTTGTTTTCAAGGTATCGAAAGAAGTTTCGCCAAACATTGGGAAGAACAAAGTGCATGTAAAACTTCCGTCCAGATTCGCCAATGCTATCATCATAAACTCACCACGAGGCCAGATGTGCAAGCAATTCTTATCGAGTTTGTGGGTTCCATCTTCATTCGCCGGAATCACCAATTCTTTGTAACCGTGGTGCAGGTATTTTTGGGAGTAATCGAACAACATGGATTTCTGCATGCGCATACGAACTGCAGAAAACGCTCCGTCGGTTGCGAAAATATGATCGAACTGGTGCTGCTCTTTTTGTCCGGATTCACTATTGGAGAAATGAAGCGTATTTGAATCTAACCTCACATCATCACACTTACGATTGAAGTGGTATGAAATGTTTGGATAATTATCAGCAAGGTTCATCAACTTTTGGTTCAAACCACCGCGAGAAACAGAATAAATTGCCTGATCCTCTTTTCCATAAGGTTGGTAAGTCAATGTTCCATCCAAAGCATGCATACAGCGTTTGTACATGGGAATCGAAATCGCACGAATATCTTCAGCAATTCCAGCCAATTCAAGTGCCTTCCAACCACGGTCCGACAAGGCAAGGTTAATCGACTTTCCACCAATTAGCGTTGCCTTACGTAAATCTGGTCGACGTTCAAAAACCGATACTTCAACTCCGCGTTTTGCTAATAAAATGGCTTGTAAACTTCCTACAAGACCTGCTCCTACTACTGCTACTTTTTTCATTCTATATCTTTTGCCACAAAGGGCGTTCGTTCGTTTTACTTTCTTAGCTTGACCACAAAGGACACTATTGAATTTTAATTCTTTGTGAACATTGTGTCCTAGTGGTTTAATGTTCAGAATCTAAAACATTAAGGCAATTCCCCTGAAATATCACTCAAGTTGACCGTTTATTACTCTTTTGAACCCACTTTTGAATAATTCAGAGTTAAAATTAATCAACAACCCTAATTTACAATCGGTTAATCTTAAATACGTCAATATTTGCGCTTTATGGATTCCAGCCAGTTCGCTCACCGACTTTATTTCCACAATTACTTTGCTGTTTATTATCAAGTCTAATCTGTAACCTACATCCAGTTTTACCTCATCATAATAGAGCGGTAGTCCTTTTTGGCATTCTACATCAATTTCGTACTTCTCCAATTCGTAAATCAAACATGCTTCATATGCTGATTCTAGTAATCCTGGTCCTAAGTTTCTGTGTACTTGTAATCCTGCTTTAAATACAATTTCGGCGATTTCATTCTCGGTCATTTTGTGAAAATTTTATGGTTAACTCTATTTAAGCTAATCAAAAACATCACTTTATACCATAATGAGAAGTGTTAAATTTTACCACGAGGACACGAAGCACACAAGGAAATGATTTAATAGTGTTCTTTGTGCCTTTGTGGTTAAATTACATAATCGCTTCCTCTAAGTATTTCCCTAAATAGTAAACATCCTCGAAAGAATTGTATAATGGAACCGGTGCTACACGAATCACGTTCGGTTCACGCCAATCTGCCACTACACCTTTTTCACTGATTGCTTCAAAAACTTCTTTTCCTTTTCCATGAAGTAGAATTGAAAGTTGAGCTGCTCTTCGGTGTTTTTCTCGCGGAGTAATAATCTCGAAACTGCATTCGTTTCCGTATTTATGGGATAACTCGTCAAGGATAAACTCCAAATAAGCTGTTAATTGATCGCTTTTTTCACGAAGCTTTACCATTCCAACCTCATCAAAGATTTCCAACGATGCCCAGTGAGCTGCCATTCCCAAAACAGGTGCGTTACTCAATTGCCAGCCTTCTGCACCTTCCATAGGCACAAAACCTGGTTCCATCATAAATCTTGTCGACTTATCATATCCCCACCAGCCAGCAAAACGAGGTAAGTCAGGACGATTAGCGTATTTCTCATGAACGAACATTCCAGAAACACCACCAGGGCTTGAATTCAAATATTTATACGAACACCAGGCAGCAAAATCTACTTCCCAGTTGTGCAATTCTAACAACGCGTTTCCAGCAGCATGCGCCAAATCGAAACCAACATGTGCGCCAACAGCGTGACCAGCCACAGTGATTGCTTTCATATCCAGTAATTGTCCGGTGTAATAATTTACTCCACCAAACATTACCAAAGCAAGTGTATCGCCCAATTCAGCGATTTTAGCTAGAATATCTTCATCACGTAAGGTATGTTCACCTGGACGTGGATCCATTCCGATCATGTCAACCTTCGGGTCTAAACCATGAAAACGAACCTGTGTTTCAAGTGCATACAAATCACTCGGGAAAGCCTTTGATTCACACAAGATCTTTGTTCTCTTTCCTTCTGGTCTATAAAACGAAACCATTAACAAGTGCAAATTCGTTGTCAAGGAATGGGTAACCACTACTTCCTTCGGAAGAGCCCCTACCACTCTCGCAGCTGCATCTGTTAAAAACTCATGGTATTTAAACCAAGGATTTGTTCCATGGAAATGGCCTTCAACCCCCCATTTTGCCCAATCGTCAAGTTCTGTATTCACTTTTTCACGAACTGATTTTGGCTGTAAACCAAGCGAGTTCCCGGTGAAATATCGAACAGGATTTTTGGTAAAAGTTGGAAAATGAAAACGTTCTCTGTACTGTTTTAATTGATCGGCAGCATCTAATGCTTGAGCTGCTTCAAGAGAATTCACGAAATTGGACATCTTAATCTGTTATTCTACTAATTTTGCGGTACTCTTGTTCAAATTGAGAACAAAAGTTGTTCAAAGATACACATTCTAGAAGCTAAAAATCATGAAGCAAAGTAATTCTCAGGCACTATTTGAAAAGGCTAAAACTTTTTTCCCTGGTGGAGTAAATTCTCCGGTTCGTGCGTTCAAATCTGTTGATGGTTCACCATTGTTCATTAAAAAAGGAGATGGACCCAGAATCTGGGACGAGGATGACAACGAATTCATTGATTTTTGCGGAAGTTGGGGACCACTTATTTTAGGTCACAATCACCCTAAGGTTTACGAAAAAGTGGTTGCAACCATTCAAAATGGAACAACATTCGGGGCGCCAACACGCCTTGAGAACGAACTGGCAGAATTGATCATTACGAACAATCCATTCATTGAGAAAATTCGCTTTACAAGTTCGGGAACTGAAGCTGTAATGTCGGCAATTCGCTTGGCTAGAGGTTATACAAAGCGCGATAAAATCGTGAAATTCGAAGGTTGTTATCATGGTCATTCCGATTCACTTTTAGTAAAAGCAGGTTCAGGATTGGTGACTTTCGGGAATTCCTCAAGCGCAGGAGTACCTGAAGCTTTCGTGAATGAAACAATTGTTCTTCCCTTAAATAATGAAGAAGCTTTGAACGAATGTTTCGAGCGTTACGGAGAAGAAATTGCTTGTGTGATTATTGAACCGATTCCGGCAAACAATGGATTATTACTTCAAGAATCAACGTTCCTATACGCATTGAGAGATATCTGTACAGAATACGGTTCGCTTCTTTTCTTTGATGAAGTAATCTCAGGATTCAGAGTTGGCTTTGCTGGCGCAGCTGGATACTACGGAATTCAACCGGATATGGTGACATACGGAAAAATCATTGGTGGCGGATTACCCGTTGGAGCTTACGGAGCAAGTGCAGAAATCATGAGTTGCGTGGCGCCTGACGGACCAGTTTATCAAGCAGGAACACTTTCTGGAAACCCAGTTGCAATGGCTGCAGGAATTGCTTCTTTAACGGAGTTATTGGCTGACGGATTTTACGAAGATCAGGAAAGAAGAACCATCCTTTTTACAGACATTATCAATACACACGCTAAAGCAAAAGGTTATGAATTTGAAATGGTAACAATTGGTTCCATTTTCTGGATTTCTTTTGACGACAAGATGAAAATTCGCAGAGCGGACGAGATTAATTCAGATATGAGCAAGTTCAAGTTATTGCACCGAGCATTATTGGAACGCGGAATTTATATTGGTCCAAGCGGATACGAAGTTGGATTCATTTCTGCGGTACATACGGATGAAATATTGAAGGAAGCTGCGGTGATTTTTAATGCGGCTTTGGATTCTATAATGTAGTTTGTCGATTTCGATACGCTTCGCACTCAATCTGACAAACGCTTTCTGATAAAGTCGGTTAATAGAAGACAAGGTTTTCGAGCCCGTCAAATTAAGTGGCTCGACTGTCCAGTCGAGGTGTATCGAAATGACGGGTGGAGAGTCACCAGAAACGCAATCGGCTACGCATGAATGAATGACGGAATTCGTCGATACGTTCGTCATGCTTCTTTTGATATAGCCTGCGAACAAACTTGTGTGTTCCTTTGGTCATTTTGTACTCCAATTCATCTGAGAAAACAGGAACTGTTGCCAGCAGGTGAACCACTTTATCTGTTAAGATCAATGGCTGAAACAAATCTTCTAAGAACATTGGATTAATGAAAATGAAGTTGTCCTGCTTTAGCATTGGTGAAATTTCAACCGAAGGGTTCCCGCATGGAATGGAATGTCCTGGCCCAAACCACGTTTGTTTATCCAAAACGAATCGCTCCAACTTGTAAATCCAGTCGTAAATGGCTTGAAGTGAAGAATTGTCTTTGTCCTCCAAATCCCAATAAGCGGGAAGCGCAAAGAATATCTCATTGTATTCTCGTCCTTTCCACTTTTCAGTTACCGGCATTTTATATTCTGAAAGCGATGAAGTCATTAAAATGGTAAGCGGAACGTGTAATTCGAGATATAAAACATACAACTGCTGTTCCGGATGAACAGGGTTCTGCATTCGTTTTACACGATGTTCACCTACGCGATCAATAAGAGCTTCATGAAGATTCATAGCGCAAAGTTAAGCTTTATCTCGACTTACTTCGACTCCGCTTAGTACAAACCGCTCAATAACCATAGAAGTACTCTTCCATTCATCAGAACTTTTAGAACTTTTCACAATTCAGTGAAACTCGAACTTCTATATTTGCTTTCTATGAACAGAATACTACTTTTTCTTATCACCAGTGTATTTGCAATTACGGCTTCGTTTGCGCAAACCACCAAAGTGTTCAACTACCAGATTGAGCCCGTTATTGACAGCAATCAATCCCACTTCATTATAACTATCGACTTCAAACAAAAAGAGCAAGGTGGAATGCGTTTTCTATTTCCGAAAGTTTGGGGTATGGAGAACAGCAGAGATTTTATTCAGTTGATCAGCGTAAAAAATGCGGAATATCAGCAGGACGGAGAAGCCATTTCTTTGAAATTCAAGAAGAATGCAAAAGTTCGAATTACCTATAAACTGAAAAACGGTGTTTCCGATTCTATTCCTGGCCGTGGACAAGAATATGTACCAACCATAAAACCAACTTACTACACCGTGTTCACCAATTCTGGAATGATTGTTCCTGAAGAAAATGAGAACCACAAATACAACTTCACGCTTCGGTGGAAAAACTATCCTGAACAATACCTTTCAAAACCAATTACCAGCTTTGGAAATGGACTTAAACAGGAATTGAAAGAAGTTTCTGTTGCTGATTTTCAGAACGGGATTTTGGTTGGTGGCGATTACAGATTGTATGAACAAGTCAACGATAAAAAACAAATAACTCATTTTGCTATTCGTGGAAAATGGAATTTTAAAGATGATGAGTTAGCAAAATCAATTGAATCAACCTTAGTGCAACAGCGACAATTCTGGGACGATTACTCTACAAAAAAGTTCCTGATCACCATTTCTGCCGGTGGATACAAAAACGAATTCGAACAATCGTACTCCGGAACTGGTTTACAAAACTCATTTGCAGTAACGGCGGTCTGTAACAGTATGACCAAAGTTGAATCGTTGTATTATCTGTTTCATCATGAATTGATGCATCATTGGATAGGAAATCAAATCAAAAATAGCGCTGATGAGGAGCTTTCGTACTGGTTTTCAGAAGGATTTACAGACTATTTCAGTAGAAAAAACATGTACGAATCCGGATTAATTACCAAAGAACAATATAATGCTTTAATCGATTCTGTTTTGGCTATTCATTACAACAATCCCCTTGCCACAGCAATTAACGACAGTATTAAACCTAATTTCTGGAATGGGTCTTACTATGGAAAGTTACCTTACAACCGTGGAAGCATCTTTGCTTACTATCTGGATGGAAAATTACAAACGGTTTCCGGAGGGAAATACGACTTGAAAGCGGTGATGCGAATTATGTTGAGTCAAACGAAACTGGAAAAACGACAGTTCGATTGGCAATGGCTGCAAAAAGAAATTCTGAATTTGATGGATTATGACATCAGTTCTGACTTTAAAAGGTACATCATTAACGGTGAACTTATTCCTATTGAAGTCTTGAACAAGAATTTGAACAATCAGCTGGAATTGAGGACGACAAAAGTGTTTTCGAATGGATATTCAATGGAAAAGGACGAGGTTTCGGGGAAAACATTTATCACGGCAATTGTAAAAGGATCCGGAGCCGATGCTGCAGGAGTGCAAATTGGAGACCAAGTGAAAGGTTACAGCGTTTACGGAAACACCTACGAACAAAGTGAATTGATGATTCTCAGAGACGGAAAAGAAATGACCATTCCATTTTACGCTTATGTGTTATCAGTTCCTTTGCCACAGCACATTAAATAGTTCAAAGACAGTTCAAAAGGTTCAATTAAGTTAAAATTTTGAACTATTTATCTTTTTGAACCTATTGGATCTACTTCGGTGTATTGTACATATCACTTACAATGGAAGCGATGTTTGTAGTGAAGAGCTTTACGGCGATTGCCAATAAGATAATACCGAATACCTTTTTCAGAATAGCAATTCCACCCGGACCAAGCAGATTTTCAATCTTTTTCGTTAATCGTAGAACGGTGTAAACAATAATTACGTTCAGCATAATTGCCAAAACGATATTGATGTTTTGAAATTCAGCTCGAAGCGCAACTAAGGTTGTCATTGTTCCTGCGCCCGCAATGATAGGAAAAGCTAAAGGCACAACACTCGCTGTTTTTCCTGAAACAGAATCCCTGAACAATCGAACACCAAGAATCATTTCCATGGCCATAGCGAAGAGAATGAAAGAACCTGCAACTGCAAACGATTTCACATCTACTCCAAACAATTTCAGGATACTTTCTCCAAGAATGAGGAATCCAATCATAATTCCAAGCGAAACCCAACTTGTTCGTGCCGGATGAATTTCGCCTGCTTGTTCTTTGATTTTGATAATCATAGGTACAGAACCCACCACATCAATAACTGCAAAAAGCACGGTAGCAGCCTTGAAGAACTCAGCTCCATCAAAACCCGCAAAAAACTTCTCAATACCTTCAATCATAATCGAATCACTTTTTCTACTACCTCTGGAAAATGACGGTGTTCCAGTACTTGCACCTTTTCAGCTATCATTTCCGGAGTATCGCTACTCGATAGTTCTGTTTCAAACTGCGCCAATAAACGACCTTTATCAAATTCTTCATTTACCAAATGAATGCTAATTCCCGTTTTCAACTCGCCAGCCTCAACAACAGCTCGATGCACATGCATTCCATACATTCCTTGTCCACCGAATTTAGGTAAAAGTGCCGGATGTACGTTGATTATTTTGTCTTGATATCCTCTCAGCAGGTTTAAAGGAATTTTTCGTAGGAATCCTGCCAAAACAATCCACTTTATTGCTCTATAATCCAGTTCCTGTAACAAGGTTAGTCCATTTTCAACCTCCTCATTCGTCACCACAAGCACTTCAACCCCAAGCGCTTTACTCTTTTCAACTACGGGCGCGTCGGCTTTATTACAAACTACCAAAGCCACCTCAATCTGGTCATTGTCCTTGAAGTGTTGAATAAGATTAATGGCGTTAGAACCATTTCCTGAAGCGAATAGAGCAATGCTTGTTTTATTCATGCGACAAAGATAAATATTAGACTGAAGACTACAGATGAACTCAAAGCAGATTTTACATTCGTTTTCAGTTTTAAGACAAAAGACTTTTACGACTTATCTACAAGTTCCTGTCCTGGGACACAAAAACCGGGAATCTCTTTAAAAATAAGTGATGACTCAGCACAGTTCATTTTTACGCATTCAACGTTGACTTTTACCCTTATAATACTGGCATATAGCTGTTAAGAATCTGTTCATTAAAGTGCTTCAACGATGAAAAACTCAATTTAGTTGTTAGATATTTTGTTTTTATCGCATTTCCTATTTTCTTTGCAAACTGAAAAACCTTATAAAGAAATTAGAGATGTCTGATATCAAATCAAGAGTAGTATCTATTATCGTAGATAAATTAGGAGTTGAAGAAAGCGAAGTTACAAACGAAGCAAGCTTCACAAATGATCTAGGTGCTGATTCACTAGATACAGTAGAGTTGATCATGGAATTTGAGAAAGAATTCAATATCGCTATTCCAGACGATCAGGCTGAAAACATTCAAACAGTTGGTGACGCGGTGACTTACATCGAGCAAAACGCTAACTAAGAAATCGTTTTCAAGGGCTTAATTTTTAATTTGAATTTATGGAGTTAAAACGCGTTGTTGTTACTGGCTTAGGGGCTATTACACCCATTGGAAATACTGTTGCGGAATACTGGGACGGGCTAATCAATGGTAAAAGTGGCGCAGCTGTCATTCAACAATTCGATGCTTCAAAATTCAAAACACACTTTGCCTGCGAAATCAAAAACTTTAATGTCGAAGATCATCTCGACAGAAAAGAAGCTCGGAAATTAGATCAATTTTCACAATACGCCATGGTTTCTGCTAAGGAAGCCATGGCCGATTCTAAGTTGATGGAATCTGAACCTAATGTAGACCGTATCGGTGTAATTTGGGGTTCAGGAATTGGTGGTTTAAAAACGTTCCAGGACGAAGCTCAAAACTTCTTCAGTGGTGACGGAACACCTCGATTCAATCCGTTCTTTATCCCAAAAATGATTGCGGATATTGCTGCTGGTCATATTTCAATTGAATATGGTTTGCGCGGTCCGAATTATGTTACGGTTTCTGCTTGTGCCTCTTCTACCAATGCAATAATTGATGCTTTCAACCTAATTCGTTTAGGAAAAGCTGACGCAATTGTCACTGGTGGTTCTGAAGCTGCAGTCAACGAAATGGGAATGGGTGGTTTCAATGCATTAAAAGCATTATCTACCCGAAATGATTCTCCTGAAACAGCTTCTCGTCCATTCGATGTGGATAGAGACGGATTTGTATTAGGTGAAGGTGGTGGTGCACTTATCCTTGAAGAGTACAATCACGCAATCAAGCGCGGAGCAAAAATCTATGCTGAAGTTCTTGGTGGCGGAATGTCGGGAGATGCATACCACATGACGGCTCCACATCCGGAAGGAATTGGTGCACGAAACACAATGATTGCTGCATTGGAAGATGCAGAGTTGGATCCAAGTGCAATTGATTATGTGAACGTTCACGGTACATCTACTCCGCTTGGAGATATCGCCGAAACGAAAGCTATTCTTCAGGTTTTTGGAGAGCACGCTTACAACTTGAACATCAGTTCAACAAAATCAATGACTGGTCACTTGCTAGGAGCAGCTGGAGCTATTGAAGCTATTGCTTGTATCCTTGCAGTGAAAAACGATATCGTTCCTCCAACGATCAATCATTTTACTGATGATCCTGAAATTGACAATCGTTTGAATTTTACATTCAACAAAGCACAGAAACGTACAGTTGATGTAGCGCTTTCCAATACTTTCGGTTTCGGTGGTCACAATACCTCTGTAATTGTCCGTAAGTTTAAAGGGTAAGCCGTTTTTCTCGTGAAATTCAGGGTTCCGTTTTTAGGCAGTAAGAAATCAGCTGATGATTTAGCCCTCATTAAATTCTTTGTCCAACGTTTTGGTTATCGACCAAAAAATCTTGCACTTTTTCAGGAAGCTGTAACGCATAAATCTATTGCCTACACAAACAATAGTGAAATTGATTTTTCAAATGAACGTTTGGAATTTTTAGGCGATGCTGTACTCGATACCATCATTGCCGAATTTCTGTTTCAAAAATTCCCTGAAAAAGACGAAGGCTTTCTTACCAAAGTAAAATCAAAAGTGGTTTCCAGAAAAACGCTTTCTGATATCGGCGAAGAACTGGAACTTAGAAGTATTCTGCGTTACAACAAAGGAAGATCGATCAACCTGAATTCGCTGGAAGGAAACGCCTTTGAAGCAATTATTGGGGCAATCTATTTAGATGCTGGCTACGACGCGACAAAGAAAATCATTCACCAATATATTTTCCGCAAGTATATTGACATGAACAAGATTCTGGAAGAAGAAATTGACTTTAAGTCACGCTTGTTCATCTGGAGTCAGAAACGTCGTTTAGCTTTGGAATTCAACGTTGTTAAGGAAGAAAACAATCATGGAACCTGGTTCTATGAGGTTGTTGTAACCGTAAACGGAGTAAATCATGGAATGGGTCACGGTCCATCCAAAAAAATTGCTGAGCAGGCGGCTTCTAAAGAGACGTTAATCTTGATGGGAGAAATCTGACTTCGACTGCGCTCAGTCACCTTTCCCGACTCCCACTGACACACTTCGATGAGAATTTAAAATCTCATATCTGAGAACTTATTATAGTTTTGTGTTCTACACAGACTGAAAACTTTTGAAACTAAAGCCGCATATTGTTCTCCTTTTACTTGCAACAGTTTTCTGTAACAATGCTTTTGCGCAATACCCTAGTTTCTTTCAGTACGAAGACGAGAATGGCTTACCTTCCAATGAAGTGTATAGTATGGCCAAGGATAAAAAGGGATTTCTTTGGTTTGGCTGTGATGTTGGTTTGTTCAAATTTGATGGTGTACGTTACATTCCTTTCAAGTGTAAAGCGCAGAAATCCAAATCCATCTCGGGACTCACTGTTTCAAAAACAGGAAGACTCTATTGTACCAATTTTCAATCCCAATTATTCTATTTAGAAAACGACATTCTAAAAGAATTAAACTTTCCCTATAAATCGATTATCCTTCATCTTTCCTGTGACAATTCGGGGAATCTACTCGTTAATCATAAGGATGGTTTTGCGGTCTACAATGAGAAAAATAAACGCTGGAAGAATCACACTTTTTTCGGAGACAAAAATGCATTAACCCGCTCAACCCGATCGGTTCGAGTGAACTCAAAAAATGAATTCTGTTTTCTAACACCCTCTGGAGTAAGCTTGTATAGAAAGGGGAAATTTCAACATGCTCTTTTGCCAAAAGAGGAACGCAAAACAGTATTGTTTTCATCTCACTATACCCTTGATTGGTACGGAAATGAGCAGTGGATTTTCCCAATGAGTGGTAAAAATAACATCTATAAGTGTGTCAACAGTTCCATTCAACAAGTCCACAATAAAGAACTTATCAAGGCATTAATCGGGAAAACAATAACACAAGTTAAATGGCTAAAAGATGGCAAACTTTGGATTTGTACCTACAACGGAATCATCCGATACAACCCCAAACTTGATATTGCAACTACGTATTATCCAAACTACGCGTTCTCAGATTGCCTGATAGACGATGAAGGAAACTATTGGTTTTCTACCCTACAATCGGGACTAATCAGAGTTCCTAATTTGAACTATGTAGTTTGGAACAACTTTCAGAATAACAAACTTATTCGACTCACAACTAATTCTTCAGAAATCTATTTTGCCACCGTTAACGGCGATTTCGGTTTATTAAACCCTTCAACAAAATCTCTTGAATTTTTACAGCCAGGTAACAACACAAGCATACAATCGTTGGTCTACTCAAAGTTGGATCGAGGTATTTATTTCTACACCAGTAATAATCTATATTTCGCTAAAGCTGGAAAAACTGAACTGATACTTCAAAATGCCGCGCCTGTTAAACACTTAGCAAAGGTCAAAGAGCATTATATTGTTTGTACTTCATTTGGTGCATTTTGCTATGACTTTAAAACAAAAACTCAATTGTACCGCTTATCAGAGTTTTGGTCACGTGAAGTTAAATTCGATGAACGCAACAATTGCTTGTGGGTAGCTACAAACAACGGACTACTGAATTATGGTTATCGCAATGGAAAATGGCATTTAAAGCGCACCTTATTCCGAGATAAACAAATCCTTTCTATGGCGTTTGACGAACGCTCAGGACAGTTATTCCTGGTCACATTTGATGGAGAAATCTATTCGATAAATGAAAAAGGCAAACCAACGCGATTAAGTGTATTGGAATCCGATTGTCAGCCCTACCGCATTCAGTATAACAACAACAAAATCTATACTGCAACCAATCAGGGACTTTACATCTATGATCTAAAAACCAAATCAACGTCCACACTTAATGTGTTTTCGGGGCTTGCTTCAAATAATGTCCAGGATGTATTAATTGTAGATAATAACATTTGGGTAGCAACTGGAAAGGGGCTGCAAAAAATCCCGTTATCAGAATTTCATCACACTCCAAGAGCTCTTGTTTCATTAAAACAGAAGTTGAAGAATGTTGAACTCACGTTTAATGAAACATTTACGCTATTTCCTGAAACACGCACCTATTCCAGCAACGGACATTTTGACTATGCCTATAGAATTAATCGTTCAAATGGTTGGACACAAGTTCCGGGAGCTATCAGCAAAATTCAGCTGCAAAACATTCCAACGGGAAATTTTGAAATTGAATTAAAGGCAATTGATCATTTAGGTAGGGATTCTCAAAACACGATCATCATTAAAGGTTATTCTTCACCGCCATTTTGGTACACTTGGTGGTTTATTCTGCTCGAAATTGTATTGTTTCTCGGAATCGTGTTCTACATTTTTAAGCGTCAGCTTGCAAAACGACAGAAAGCACTGAACTATCAAAACGAAATGAATGCGCTGAAGCTGACGGCTATCAAATCCCAGATGAATCCGCATTTCATATTTAATGTACTGAGTTCTATCAAAGGTTACATTTATGAGAATGATCGGCAAAAAGCAACGTCGTACCTTGATGATTTTTCGGATTTGATGCGTGCTGTTTTAGAAATGAGTGAAGTGCATTACATTAGTTTAGCAGAGGAATTAAAGCTGTTGAAACTCTACATTGAACTAGAAGCAATGATGTTGGAAGATTTTAGTTTGGAGGTTTCTATTCAGGAAAATATTGAGATAAAAACCATCCAAATTCCGTCACTCATTCTTCAGCCTTACATTGAGAACGCCTTTAAACATGGTTTGCGACATAAACAAGGCGAAAAGAAGCTTCAAATAAAGGTTTCAAAGCCAACCAACGATCAGTATCTAATCGAATTGATAGACAACGGAATTGGTCGTAAAGCAGCGGAAGAATTGAATTTGAGTAATACCATCAAAAGACAATCGTTCGCAACACAAGCGCTTGAAAAACGAATTTCTTTGATCAATAGCGATTATCAAAAGCAAAACATTGAATTAGAAATCGTTGATTTGTACATTGATGGAAAAGCATCAGGCACAAAAATTCAACTCACCATTACTTCAAAACAACATGATTAAGGCACTGATTGTAGATGATGCACCGCAAGTTCGAAAATTGCTTCGATTGATGCTTTCTGAACTGGCAACAGATATTGCCATTGTTGGAGAAGCAGGAAACGTAGAGCAAGCAGTGACATTAATTCGGTCGGAAAAACCAGATTTGGTGTTTTTAGATATCGAAATGCCCGGGAAAAGTGGTTTGCAATTGGTGGACGAGTTAAATGAAGCCGAGATTAACTTCCACATCGTATTTATTACTGCTTACAATCAATATGCACTGCAAGCGTTTCGACTTTCGGCAGTTGATTACCTCATTAAACCAGTTAAGGAAAAAGAATTGTTGGAAGCACTGGAGAAAGTACGAACACAAACGGAACTAAAACGTACGGCAGAGCAATTGAAGCTGCTATCTGAGAATCTAAAGATTCAGGAAAACAATACCATTTCCATTCCAGTGAACTACGGTAACGAGTATATCAATACAGAAGACCTGGAATATCTCGAAGCCGACAATACCTACGTCAATTTGTTCTTTATAAACGGTGAACGAAAATTGGTTTCGAAGCATTTAAAATACTTCGAAAACCTGCTTTGTAACTTCGATACTTTCACGAAGGTTCATCGTTCTTACATCATCAATCGAAATCATATCCAAGCCTTCCGCAAAGAAGATCGTGGAACAATTATTATGAAGAGCGGAAAGCAAATCAGTTTATCACGCAGTCATCGTCAAACCTTTCTTGATCAGCTAGAAAAAGAACATTAGGTTCATTCCCTAGCTCAACTGTGTCGTTCTCTAGGAAACGTTGAAATTTCATACACTACCGTCCTATTTTCGTATGAAAACTAAGGACTTACGTATGAAAAAATCATTACTCTTATCACTATTCACTATTTTGGTTACACTAACCGTTAGTGCCCAAAACGTCAATATACCCGACGCCAATTTCAAGGCTTATTTGGTTGCAGATCCCAATATCAACACCAACGCCGATGCTGAAATTCAGATTAGTGAAGCAACAGCATTCTCTGGAAGTATCAATTGTAACTTCTTGAACATATTCGATTTCACGGGGCTTGAAGCCTTTGTAAATCTAACAAGTCTGACAATTGTTTACAATCCGGTTACGACTTTAGACGTCTCTCAAAACACGGCATTGACCGTTTTGGATGTTTATATCAATTCACTAACTTCTCTGGATGTGAGTCATAATACGGCGCTTGTCGAATTGCGTTGTGAACGAAATCCTATTGGATCGCTAGATGTAAGTAACCTGACACAACTCAACATGTTGACTTGCAACGATTGTTCACTTACATCACTGGATGTTTCCAATAATCCAATGTTGACCCTTTTGGATGCGGGAAACTACTATTCAAACAGTATGAATCAACTTACCTCAATTGATGTGTCGAACAACACACAATTGGAGCAACTTAACGTTAGTCGAAACTTGTTGACCTCGTTAAATGCGAATAACAATACAGCTCTCGAAATCCTTGGTTGTAATGGAAATCAACTGACAAACCTGAATACTTCAAATCTAGTTAGTTTAAATACATTATACGCAGGTCATAATTTATTCACAACTCTGGATTTTTCAGCAAACTTGAATTTGGAAATTTTAGATATTGCAAATAATCCACTAACAGGGACAATAGACATTAGCAATCACACCGCGGTTCGTCAATTCTCTTGTGATCAAACTCAGATATCGGGTCTAAATCTTGCTAACGGTCACAATTCAGAGTTCACTAACTTATATATCTACGGTAATGACAACCTTTCATGTATTGAGGTTGATGACGCAGCCTGGGCCGATGCAAATTGGACCTCTTGGCAACACAAAGATCCTTGGGCAAGTTACAGTGAAGATTGTATTCTTGAAATTAAGGACGATAAGTCAATTCTGGGGTTATATCCAAATCCAGTAAATGATGCGCTATACATTGAGTTAGGTGAGAACACAGAAGTGCAAATCAAAAATTTAATGGGTGAAACTCTAATAACATACAACACAGAAAAAGGTGTCAATACGATAGATGTGAGTAATCTTCCATCGAGTATCTACTTCGTCAGCATTGCACATAAGACAGATCAAAAATTCATTAAGCTTTAATAAACAACATTCATGAAAACACTTATACTTTTTGGAGCGATTTGCTTCTTTTCCATTTCATCCGCTAAAGGTCAAATTGTAACCATCCCGGATGCCAATTTCAAAGCATATTTGGTTGGGAACGCATTGATCAACACCAATGCAGATTCTGAAATTCAGCTGAGTGAAGCTGCAGCGTTTACAGGAAATATCAATTGTCCTTCTCAAGGAATTGCTGATTTAACAGGGATTGAAGCATTTACTTCTCTTACTAAACTGTATTGTTATAACAACGGGGCGATTTCGAGCATCAACGTCAGTAATATTCCAACTCTTCAACATTTGTTCTGCTCATCCAATAATGTAACATCATTGGATCTCTCAGCAAATCCCAACTTGACATTTCTAGCTTGTGATGACAATGAATTAACCTCATTGAATATTGCTAATGGAAACAATACAATTTTGGCAAATGTTTATGCAAACAACAATTCCGGACTTTCTTGCATTCAGGTTGATGACGTTTCTTACAGCACAACTACCTGGACCGGATCAAATTATGTTTTTGACGCCGGAGCAAGCTTCAGTACAAACTGCTCTGCATGTATCGTCACTATCCCAGATGCAGCCTTTAAAGCTTATTTGGTTGGAAACGCTTCTATCAATACCAACTCAGATTCAGAGATTCAATGCAGCGAAGCTTCAGCATTTACCGGAGATATCTATTGTCCAAATCTAAACATCACAGATTTAACCGGAATCGAAGCATTTACGAGTTTGACAGGGCTATACTGTAATGGTAATCAACTTACAACATTGAATACAAGTGCCAACACAGATCTAATTATGTTGTATACTCAGAATAATCTATTGACTTCACTTAATCTCAGCGGAAATACAGCCTTAACTGATCTGAATTGCACGGTGAATAATTTGAGTACACTGGATTTAACGAGTCTTACAGCTTTGGAATGGTTGGATTGTAGTGTAAATCAATTAACGTCGCTTAACCTTTCAATGAATCCTTTAATGGATCAACTTTTCTGCTATTCAAATAACCTTACATCTTTGGACCTTTCGAATAATACAATCCTGTATGACCTCAGTTGTGCAGTGAATCAAATTACTTCATTAGATCTGAGTAACAATTCGGCATTGCTTTCCATTAATTGCGCTGGCAACCAGTTGCAGCAGTTAGACCTTTCTTCCTGTACTGCAATGACAACAGTTAGCTGTCAGTTAAATCAATTGACCAGCTTGGACCTAAGTGGTAATCCGGCACTGATTGCTTTGCAATGTCAAAATAATGCTTTAACAGTCCTAAACATCGCAAATGGTCAAAATGACAATCTTATTGTCCTTTTTTCTCAGGCAAATCCCGACTTAACTTGTATTCAGGTAGACGATGCGGCATACAGCAACACTAACTGGGTAAGCGGGAATTACATTTGGGATGCGGCATCAAGTTTTAACGAAGATTGCGGTCTCGGAATTAAAGAAGATAAGTCAATTCTAGGATTATACCCAAATCCGGTAAATGATCTTTTATACGTTGATTTAAGTGAAAATACAACTGTTCAAATCGTGAATCTTATGGGTGAAATTGTTCAACTGTACACCTTGACTGAAGGAACAAATAGTCTTGCTATTGAAAATCTCCATGCTGGAATTTACTTCCTTCAAACTCAAAATGGTTCAAAGACAATGTTTGTAAAGCTGTAGTTCCAAGACTACGAAAGTACTTTCATTTTTTTCATAGTAAAGCCTTGGCTCTGTCTCCGTATTTACGGAACAGGATCAAGGCTTTGTATTTCCACCAAGTTATAAACTTTTCGTTCTTCACTACTTTTAACGCAGGCTTCACTTTCAATGCATCATTAATGATTAACTTCACCTAGTTAAAGTAGCAATGGGTAAACAGAAGCGGCACGTACTCGATTTTGAAAACGAAATTGAATTCGATTTGGTTGGAATCTGTACCCCGCACCCAGACTACCGCGTGGTTTGGGATATCAATTCTACTTTAAAATGGCAGCTGGAAAAAGCTCCGGATTTGTTCGAAATGTCGAATAAGAAAGGACTTTCACACTCCAAACACACTTATTTCCTCTGGAAAGACGAAGAGAATTACGTTGAATACTATTTTATCAAGAATAAATCGGAAAACAAATTCCTTATTCCTGAATATCATCAGATCGACTATTTCATTATTCTGAATAATCTCCAGTTGGAAACGGTTGAAGAAGTAGTAACAAAATTGAAACGTGTAGGAAATATTATGGCTGTGTTTAGCTATGATCCTACTACTATTGCTTCAGCTGAAAATATTATATTGTAATATGAAGAAAACGAAAATTGTTGCAACACTTGGTCCTGCGAGTACTCCGAAAGACGTACTCAGAAGAATGCTACAGGAAGGTGTTAATGTATGTAGATTAAATTGCTCTCACGGTTCTCACGAGGATCATTTGGAGAGTATTAAGGTAATCCGTGAATTGAACGAGGAAATGGGACTGAACGTTGCCATTCTTGCCGATTTACAAGGTCCAAAAATTCGTACCTACGAAATGGAAAACAATGGTGTAATGATGGAAAATGGCGCAAGCGTTACCATTGTTACGGAGAAAATTGTTGGAACCAAGGAAAAGTTTGGAATCAGCTACGCTCAAATGCCTCAGGATGTGAAACCAGGTGAACGTATCTTACTTGACGATGGAAAACTTATGATGGAGATTGTTAGCACCGACGGTGAACGTGAGATCAAGGCAAAAGTCATTCACGGTGGAATCCTTTCATCTAAAAAAGGCGTCAACTTACCAAATACGGTGATTTCACTTCCTTCGCTAACAGAAAAAGATAGAGCGGATTTGGAATTTGCACTGAGCAATGAAGTAGATTGGATTGGACTTTCATTCGTTCGATCAGCACGAGATATCATCGAATTGAAGCATATCATTTCGAATAGAAAAGCAAAAGCTAAGGTTATTGCGAAAATCGAAAAACCGGAGGCGGTTGATGACATTGATGCAATTGTTCATGCTGCAGATGCACTTATGGTTGCTCGTGGAGACTTAGGAGTTGAAGTTCCTTACCAAAATGTTCCGTTGATCCAGAAAATGCTGATCCGTAAAGGTCACCAATACGCGAAGCCCGTAATTGTTGCTACGCAAATGATGGAAAGTATGATCACAAGTATTTCTCCAACACGTGCAGAAGTAAACGACGTTGCAAATGCAGTACTTGATGGTGCTGACGCAGTGATGCTTTCAGGGGAAACTTCAGTTGGTAAATTCCCGATCGAAGTGATTCAAACCATGAGTAACATTGTGAAGGAAATGGAAAATTTTGACGGAATTTATCATAAAGAAGAAATTCCAGAAAAGTCACAGTCTCGTTTCATCTCCGACTCCGTTTGTTTCAACGCTTGTCGTTTAGCACAACGTGTAGAGGCAGACGCAATTATTACCATGAGTTATTCGGGTTATACAGCATATAAAATTGCTTCACAGCGACCAAATGCTCCCATCTTTGTGTTTACAGCAAATAGAGAGATTCTAACGCAATTGAATCTAGTTTGGGGGGTTCGTGCTTTCTACTACAACAAGAAAGTGAGCACAGACCATACAATTGCCGATATCAAATATCTATTACAAAAAGATGGATTGTTAAAACAAGGAGATTTGGTGATCAACATAGCTTCCATTCCAATTGAAGAAAATGGAAAATCGAACATGTTGAAATTAAGTTATGTAGAATAAGAGAAAGTGGATGCTTTCAATGAGAAATAAAAAAGGGATGAAATTTATTCATCCCTTTTTTAATGTGTTTACTTTATCGCGAATCGGGCTGCTAAAGCACCTCCCCAATACAAGTATCCATAAGGATAACCATTAAATGATGGGCCAAAATCTACTGCCACGTTCAGAGGTATTGCTTCGAAGGTATACTCCAAACCTAAAACACCGTCTAAACCAACGTACGATGAGTTCCCGTAGTATTTTCCTTTGTAGTAGTAACCGTTATATCCTGGACCATAATTCCAAAATCCAACATGCGCACCTACACCCCAATACCATTCCAAACCACCACTGATGCCGTAGTTTTTCTCATACAACCCTTGAATAAACCAATCGCGACTTCCACCGCCAATTCTAAATTCTCCAAAACCACCACCAAAATCATGTTTAATGTCTAGCGTTCCATAATATGGAAATCCACCTTTAATACCAATCGCTGTTTTGTAGTTTTGTCCGTATGATGACACGGAAACCATCGCTGTCATCAACACTAATAATACTGCACTTTTCATAACTCACTTTGTTAATAACCTGATCTAAATATATAGTTAGTTAAGTTTACCTGCAAGAGTAAATGCAATTCTTTTAACAAATTTTTGATTTCCATCTATCGCAAAGGCTTCAATCACAGCAAGGTAAACACCAAGCCCTGCCTTAATCTCCTCATCATTTAAGCCATTCCATGAAAAAGTTCCTTTAACATCCATTAACTCATTCTTAAACAGCGTCTTAACCTCTCTCCCCTGATCATCGTAGATAATAACCGTGGCCAAAAGCTCGGGCTCAGCAAATGCGTAATTAAACAACATTACATCTTGATAGCCATCATTATCCGGAGAAAAAACAGGTTCATTTGCCGCAAAATCACCGTTCTGAACTACCACTTGATATTGGGAATTTTGTCTTCCCGGTGTACCAAATCCAACGGGCTCTGAAGCGGTGTGCCAATTGTCCTTTGAATCTGAATTTCCCAGCGGATTTATTCGCTCCAACGTTTTGTTCTCTGTCTCGTCCACCAAACCAAAATGCCAATCTTCGAAGTAAGAAACCTTATCAATAATGGCATCATTTACAATGACGTAAACCGTTCCTGAATCATTGTTCATAGCTGGTAAGGTCATTTGATAGAACGTTCCGGACACATAAGAACTAAAGACATTTTTCTGATAAAGACTATCAGGAGTTAATACGACGTAATCGCCCGGGAATACAAAGTAGTTGTCATTAACAATATGCGGATTCGAAATTGTATCGTCGTCAAAATTGGAAATCACTGCATCCTTCAGGTTAATCACTTTCTGTGAAGTATTGTAGAGTTCAATAAAATCGCTTCCGCCGGTTGCCGGATCAAAAAGCAATTCGTTGATGACCAAATCGCCAGCCACAGCAACTTCTGCCAATGCGAATTCGCCTGAAACATTTGTGGTATTCAACCAACAATCGGAAACATTCCCAATGCTAATTGTATAAATCTGACTAGCTGCAATGTTTTCGTTAAACGTAATTGTTACTGTATTCGAAAATAGCGTTGGTACCTGAATTTGATTTACAGTTAATGGTGCTACCGTATTTATTAACGAATTTGCCAAAGACGTTGAATCCATTCCTTCGCTAAACGTTACTTCTACATAGTTTGGTGCGAATGCATTTACTGAAAGCAACATAGGTGCCTGAGTATCCGGAGTAGTATTGTAAACGCTGTTCACTGTTCCAGGAGTTCCGCCATTTGCAGCATTACTCGCAATCCAATTGGATGCATCTGAACACGGATCATTGGGATTGATCAACTCTAAAGTAAATCCTCCATCTTGTTTAACTTCATCAAGATACCAATCATCTGTGTAAGAAATTTTGTCGATCAAGGTTAGATCACTCAACATTAAAACAATATCGTCACCGCTGTTATTTAAACTTGGGAAACTTGTAACGGCTATACTTCCGGCATATTCCGGAACCGAGCTTGTTGCACACAAAATCCGGTATTCATTCGGACCAATAAATCCACCGCTAATCGTTCCATTGGCTGATGCGTCGCCCAATTTCCATCCTGTCAAATCAATGTATTTCGTACTTCGATTGTAAATTTCTACAAATTCCAGTTCTGGCAAACCAATAACTGGTGAGGGGTCCGCGAAAAACTCGTTGATAATGATATCGCCTTTTACCGCAATTTCGCCAACTAAATATTGGAAGTTTGTGCTTGCTGGACCAGCCGTGTTTCCAACTCCATCTTCGAAAGAAGTTACCGTTAACTGATAATTTTGACCATTAGGCATTGGATTCGTTAATGTCAAATGCATCAACGCCAGATTTGTTCCGTCTTGCGAAACAGCAGAAACAGCATTTGACGGAGTCAATGAATAATTTGAGTTTTGCAGAATGGCAGTTCCGGCAACAGGTTCGCTGAACAGAACATCCACGTGTGTTGCATCGATTGGTGTTGCGCTCAATAAAGTTGGGGCCACCACATCAAAGATCTCATTTCCGATGTACAAATTGTCCAAATAGAATTTGGTAGCATTCGACGCCGTATAAACCGCCAGAACACCGCTGTGTGTACCAATAAGGTTTGTAGCATCCGTTCCCAAGTATGGACTCCCATAATTCGTTCCTCCTGCAGCATCAACAAACAATTTCCAATTGCCTGCATTGTCTCGTGTTACACGAATTCCAACAGCAAAGCTAGCTGCAATCAATCCGTCGGGAGTAGCGCAAATCTGTGTAGAAACACCACCTACAGATTTGAATAAACGTACAGCATCTGTAGCACCTGCTTCACCAAATTGAAGGTAAAACCCGTCTGGATTAGTCGTCAAATCTGCTGAGGACGAAGTCAAATAAAATCGACCATAATTTGCTGAGGATGGCGCAAAGGTTTGTGAATACCAGAAGTTCCATTCTTTCGTGTTCAGATCCGCAAGAGCATGAGGCAACGACAAATACGAAGTTGCTGCCAGGCCTGGATTATTCAACTGAAGTTGTTGTGAAGCGTTTACAATGTAAACCGAAGTTGTTCCATTCCAGACAGGATTGGCGGTAAAATCACCATCTGTAAACTGGTCGGTGACTTGAGAAAAGGATTTTCCTGTTGTAAAAAGTAAGAGTAAAAAAAATACCGTCTTCATTCTCTGTAGTTGTGCACTAAAGATATGAAAACGGTACGATTTGAATTCGTAAAAGAATTGTAATGCTATTATTTATTTGATGTTAAGGCTTTTCCATCCGGAATGTTCTTGTTGATCATCTTTACGATGCTTTTCAAATAACCTTTTTCATCCTGTGCACAAAACGAAATGGCAACGCCACTTGCTCCTGCTCTACCCGTTCTTCCAATACGGTGCACGTATGTTTCAGCAACCTCCGGTAAATCGTAATTGATCACGTGACTCAAGCTGTCAACGTCAATTCCACGAGCCGCAATATCCGTTGCAACCAGAATATTGATCTCGCGATTTTTAAACGCTTCCAACACTCTCTGACGATTGTTCTGTGATTTGTTTCCATGAATAGCTTCAGCTTTCACACCTACTTTATTCAGGTTTCTGGCAATTCGATCTGCGCCGTGTTTCGTTCTCGAAAACACAATTGCATGCTCGATGTCGTGCGAATGAACTACTTGTTTCAACAATTCAACTTTCTCCGTTTTCTCTGCATAGTAAACGCTTTGGTCAATAACATCAACAGTAGATGAAACAGGTGTAACCTGAACACTTACTGGATCATACAAAATTGTTCCTGCAAATTTCTTGATCTCCGGAGAAACTGTTGCCGAGAAAAATATACTTTGTTTTCTCCCCGGAAGTTTTGGAAGAATGCGCTTGATATCATGAATAAATCCCATATCCAACATTCTGTCTGCCTCGTCAAGAACAAAACGCTCAACGTTCGAAAGAGAAATATATCCTTGTCCCATTAGGTCTAATAAACGACCAGTAGTAGCAATTAGAATATCTACACCAGCATTCAACTGGTTTACCTGTTTGTGTTGAGAAACTCCACCAAAAATGACACAAGTTCTCAATTTAGAATGCTTACCGTATTCTTTGAAGCTTTCATGAATTTGAATGGCTAACTCGCGAGTTGGAGCTAAAACCAATGCTCTAATTTTTCGTTTTCCTTTTACGAACTCTGTTGGCTCTAAAAGTTGAAGAATTGGAAGTGCAAAAGCTGCGGTTTTTCCAGTTCCTGTTTGGGCACAACCGAAAATATCTTTTCCTTCTAGAATCGGTGGAATAGATTGTTCTTGAATAGGGGTTGGTGATGTATAACCAACTTGTTCGAGAGCGTCCAATAAATTGGCACTCAAGTTTAAATCTTTAAAAAACATTTGTTTTTATGTATCGTAATCCGAGCGGATGTCACGTCTGGTGCACTTTACACCATTCACAATCGGGACTTTCTTGGTAATATGAAGTAACTATCAGCACATTCTATATGAACAAGAAGTGTACAAAGGTAAGAATTTTATTTTATATGATTTTTTGGGTGAAAGATGTGGATACAAAGTCGCGAGTTGTCCTTACATTTACGGCATCAATTTTAAACGAGATGAGAGTAGCTGTAGTGGGTGCTACCGGGATGGTAGGACAAGTAATGTTAGAAGTTTTAAACGAACGTAATTTTCCAGTTTCAGAGTTAATTCCTGTAGCTTCAGAGAAATCTGTGGGTAAGAAGGTGAATTATAAGGGAAAGGATTTTGACGTTGTTGCATTATCTACTGCAGTTGCAATGAAACCGGATGTTGCTATTTTTTCAGCTGGTGGTGAAACTTCTTTGGAATGGGCTCCGAAATTTGCTGAAGTTGGAACAACAGTTATTGATAACAGTTCAGCTTGGCGTATGCACGAAGACAAACGTTTGATTGTTCCGGAAATCAATGGTGATCTGTTGGAAGCAAAAGATAAAATCATTGCAAATCCAAACTGTAGCACCATTCAGTTATTAATGGCCTTGGCCCCTCTTCACAAGAAATACAAAATCAAACGTGTAGTTGTTTCCACGTACCAAAGTATTACAGGAACAGGAGTTAAAGCGGTTCAACAATTGGAAAATGAGCGCGCTGGTGTTACCGGAGAAATGGCTTATAACTATCCAATTGATAAAAACTGTATTCCTGCATGTGATTCCTTTTTAGATAACGGTTACACAAAAGAAGAAATGAAGCTGACGAAGGAAACGAAGAAAATTCTTGATCCTTCAATCAACGTGACTGCAACTGCAGTGCGCGTTCCGGTTGTTGGTGGGCATTCAGAAGCTGTAAACGTAGAATTTGAAAACGAGTACGATTTGAATGATGTAAGAAACTTACTCGCTTCTACTGAAGGAATCACGCTTCAAGACGATCCGGCAAACAATTCTTACCCAATGCCTCGCTTTGCAGAAGCGAAAGACGATGTGTTTGTGGGTCGATTGAGAAGAGACGAAAGTCAGGAAAAAACATTGAACATGTGGATTGTGGCCGACAACTTAAGAAAAGGTGCTGCAACAAATGCGGTACAAATTGGTGAGACTTTGATAAAAAAAGGTTTACTTCCAGCGTAATTTTTTCGTTGTTTATACGTTATACTGATCTATGCGGGTAATTCTTGCTTGTTTTATATTCATTTCCAGCTTTGCACTTGGACAGAAAGCACACCAACACAACAATTGGTCGCGCTCTGAATTGGGCGTGCTTGGTGGTGTTTCGTACTACATTGGCGACTTGAACCAGAAGCATTTCAATAACAGCAACCTTGCCGGGCAAATTTTCTATCGTTACAACATTCATTCACGTTTAGCCTATAAATTCAATTTTACATATGGATTTATTGAAGGCTACGATAGCGAATCGAAAAGAGGTTTAAATAAGAACCGAAATCTTTCCTTTCAAACGGATCTTTACGAATTTGCAACTGGAATTGAGTTCACTTATTTCCCTTTTGAAATTGGACACAAGCGTTACAGAGGAACCGCTTATTTGTTAGCCGAAATTGGTTTGACGAAGATTAATCCTCAAGCCGATTACAATGGAGATTTGGTCGACTTACAACCTCTAGGAACTGAAGGTCAGGGAACAACAGCAAACAGCAGAGGAAAATATTCTACTTTACAAATGAATATTCCTCTCGGCGTTGGTTTCCGTGTAAGTATTTCTAAAAATATTGCGCTTAACGGAGAATATGGAATTCGTTTTATGTTCTCTGATTATTTGGATGACGTTCACGCTTATCGTTACGCAGATCCAGCTGTTATTCTTGCCGAGAATGGTCCAATGGCGGCAGATTTAAGCAACAGAAGTTTGGATGGAAGCCGATTTGGTCAACGTGGAAATCCAACTTCAAGAGATTGGTACGTGTTTGCGGGAATTGGACTTTCGTTCCGTTTATCAGGGAATAAGGCTTGTCCGGCGCCGGCGCAGTAGTGTCGGCATCTCGACTACGCTCGATGACCTTCCGCTTAACTTTCCATTGATTAACTTTATCAAAGCGATCAATGACCGACTATCCAATTTTTAAAATTATTCAGACTTGCAAACGATACCAGAAAGGTTATCGAGCGGAGTCGAGAGAACCAACTTAAGCGTAAAAAGGAGAAATCATAAAGTAAACCACAACTCCCGTTACAGCCACATAAAACCAAATTGGCCATGTGATCTTTGTCCACTTTTTGTGTTTGTCGAAGTTACCTTCCCAAGCGTGTAAGTAAGAAAACAAAACCATTGGAATTACAACAATACTTAGCAAGATATGCGTCAATAGAATGAACGAATAGATTCCATATGCCGTAGCCGAACGAGCTGCTTTTTCCAACTCGTCAATTTTCCCATCCTTATTGATATCACCAAAATAAGTGGTGTCTGAACACATGTGATATGCCACATAACAAAGCAAGAATAGAACAGAAAGTCCCATACAAACTTTGATTACATTCTCATGCAATTTCAATTTTCGCTGCTTCACAAAAATCAATGCAAGCACCAATAACACAGCTGTTAAACCATTAATTCCAGCATAAATAGGTGGTAAAAAACTCAAGTTGATTCCAGGAATCTTGATGACAAACAATGCTGCTACTGCTACCGGAATTACAACTGAAAGAACTATGATTAATTTTCTAAGGTTCTTACTTTTCTTTGCATTCAACTCCATATTCTATTCGTAATAATTTTCGTAAATCTATATTCAACTGATCCACCTGAGGCGTTTGTGTTCCGAGATAAATTCCACGAACGTAACCCTCTTTGTCAACCAATACCATTCCGTCTGAATGAGCAAATCCACCGGAAGCCATGGCATCTTTCTTTGCGTGAACCATAAAGTGGTCAACTCCCAGTTTATGCGTTTTCTTCTCGTTTCCGGTGAGCAACACCCAATTCTTCGTTGAAATTCCGTTGTTCTTAATGTACTTTTTAAGCACATAAGGTTTATCGTTATTCGGATCTATAGAGAAGGAAATAAATTGCACTTCTTTCTCCACATCGTTCGTAAGCACGTTCAAACGACGCATTTGCGACATCATTGGTGGACAAATACTTGGACACGAAGTAAAAAAGAAATTAGCGATCCAGACCTTTCCTTTCAAATCCTTAGAAGTAATTCTAACAGAATCCTGATTCAAATAAGAGAAAAACGGAATCTTCGGGAAGACAGTGTCATTGATCTGTTTACCATTCTTCTCGATAGTATACACATCGTAATTCCCATAATACGGAAGTGCACGAGGTTTTGCTTTGTCTTCGCAAGATGTTACCAATACAAGTAAGAACAACCCTGTCCATAAAATAATGGAACTACCAGTGGTTGCTGAGCGGAGTCGAAGCAACAGTTTCATGCTTTATTTTTTCTTGGCCTTGTAACGAGCCATTGTGTATTCCTTTTCCAGAAGCGCCATATGATCGCGCATCGTTCGAATTGTACTTTCTGATTTTGCGGAAAGAACCATGCGAATACGGTTGTTCTTATCAGCAAGCAGCATTAACTCAGTAAACGCTTTTCCGGCAAAGTACTTTTTGTCTTTTTGCAATAAGGACTGACCGTTGTGCTTGATGTTGTATACATCTTCCACATTACCACTTACAAGCATCCAAACTCTGGGGTCATAGCCTTCCACTTTTCGTGCAAGAACAGATTGAACAAGCTTGAGATCGGTAGAAGGATTACCCTCTTTATCCGTTACAAAAGAAACGATTCGAACGTGACCTAATTTCTTTTCATTAGTTCGGATGCGCTGATAGATCAATTGATCAAGAAACCAAATTGCTGTTGCGCAGGTATCCGGGCAGGATGTTTGAATTGTAGTGTAAAGCACTACTTTATCTTCGAACGATTTATTCGTTAATGTTTTTCCAAGGGAAGATTTTGCGTGGAAAGCCGGAACAGCTCCGTAATCATCTAAGGTTTTGAACTTGTGCTCACAACCTACTTTGGAAATTAATATTAAAATAAGAGCCGGTCCAAATAAGATCAGCATTGAGAACACTGGTCTTATGGAACCGGCTTTAGTATTTTTCGGCATTGTATTTACTTTCTAACCTTGAATCTGTAGTGTGTCATTTACGGCTAACGCTTCGGTCAGCGCAATAAATATTAAGTAAATAATGAATAAAGCATATGGTGCGAGAATTACCCATTTCAATGCTTTACGCTCATCGCCCAGGTGCATAAACACAAGAACAATATATCCAGCTTTCACTAATGTCAAAACTACGTAACCCCATTTAATTGCTTGCCATGTACCACCTTTCGTCATTGAACGACCAAAGTACATACCTACTAATACTTCTACAATCGTAATTACAGTAAGAATTAACGTTACAAGCATAATTTTGCGACGAATCTTCTTTCCTTGCTCTTCGCTGTGGTGAGCGTCTAAAGAATATTCAATAATATCGTCTCTTTCCATGATATATAAAGATCTTAAAAATTAAACTAAGTAGAAGAATGTAAATACGAATACCCAAACTAAATCGACAAAGTGCCAGTAAAGTCCAGTTTTCTCAACCATTTCGTAATGACCACGTTTGTGGTAAGTTCCACGAGCAACACCTAAGAAGATCAAGATATTAATCATTACTCCTGAGAATACGTGGAATCCGTGGAATCCAGTAATAAAGAAGAAAAATTGTCCGTACTGAGATGGACCATATTCGTTATTTGTTAAGTCAGCACCATATATGATTGCACCTTTCTTACCAGCACTCAATGATTCCCAGTATAACTTTTCAGCTTCTTTACCGTGAACTTTCTCAACATTCTTGTAAGCAACACCATCACCGTCATTCTTCATGATCAATTCCATTTCATGGTCGGCAGCTTTATCCCACTTTGCAACAGATCCATCATGTAACATCATCATGTTTCCTTCATGCGTGTGACCTGTCATTGCAGCCCAACGGAAATGGTGGAATAACTCATCAGCATCTTGCTTCAAGTGACCTTTTGAGTTTGGAGAAAGAACATCACCTTTTTTATACTCTTTTCCAGACTCAACGATTGTCAAACTTTTCAAATCACCAAAATGACCTTTCACAATTGCACGAGCACCAGCATATTTTCCTGAAGTGATTTCTACACTACCGAAATGAGAACCGTGAATAAAGTGAGACCATTCCCAAGCTTGTGAACCCAAGAAGAAGAAACCACCGATAATTGTAGCAATCATCCATTTCATTACTCCTTTTTTGTCCATACGGTGACCAGCCTCAACAGCTAATACCATCGTTACCGAAGAAACGATAAGGATGAACGTCATTAAAGCAACATAAGCCAACGGATAACCGTGACCTAAAAACGGAAGCGAATCAAACGTTTCTTCACCAATTGGCCAAGAGCTTGGCGTTGTGTGACGTGTATATCCGTAAGCAACTAGCAAACCACTGAAAGTCAGTGCATCCGATACCAAGAAGAACCACATCATCAACTTACCGTAACTTGCGTTGAAAGGTGAAACCTTACCTCCCCAAGCGGTACCCGAGTCAACATGTGCTGTAGCGTGTCCTGCCATTTTTTATAATTTTTTGTGCAAGTTTAATGAATAAAAAGTAAAAATAACAACAATCCGACCCATAATACACCTAAAAAGTGCCAGAAAATGGAACCCATTCGGAGCGAAATATAGTTATATCTTTCTAATGTCCCTGTAAATGAACGAATTGACAACGAGAGCATGTAAAACAATGTAATCAATACGTGAAGTAAATGTGCAAAGGTGATAATGTACAAGTATGCCGTTGCTGTGTCTTTCGAACCATTCAAACTGATTTGCATTGCAGGCGGCAATTTTCTACCATCTTGCATCAACAAATTACGATCTTCATAACGCAAAGGTTTTCCTTCAAAATAAATGGTGAAATCTTTACCGTATTCACCGCTGTGGAAGAAATCCCCGCGCTTATCACGAATGTGAACTGCAAACATTTCCAGACGGTGTAAATCCACAAAAAGCAATTCTACCGTATCCTGAACGTAAAATTTATCGTTCTTGAAACTCACCAACTGATTTTTGTACAACAACTCAATATTCGGTTTTAAAGGACCATGAAACTTAGAATTAACGGCTACTGTATCTAAACTTGCAGCATATTTCGATAATTCCTCTTTTTGCGCTTCAGTCACTTTTTTACCAGCCACGTAGTATTCGTTTCCATCAATTTCCAAATACTTTCCGTTATATCGGATGGAGTAATAATCACCATATCTACCTTCAGTAACAGTAATGTTTGAATTCACGAAGGCTCCAGAATCAACTAACTCACCATAACCTTTGAATTGGTAAACCGCGAATCCAACGCCAAATAAGAAGGTCAGAAAAACACCGATTTTCACGAATGCATATTTCCCTTTTTTAACACGGGAAACGAAAATCTGCAAAATCAAACTACTGATAGCGATACAAGCCGTTGAAATATAAAATGCCGGTGGGAAATTGTATTTCACCCAAAAACTACCTCCACTGCTCACAATGTATCCTGAGGCAAAACCTGCGAAGAACATAATGATACTGAAGATGGCAACGTAAACCAGGTTACGCTTCATTTGCTCTCTAACTTCCGGAGTAAGTTCTTTTATATATTCCTGTTTCATAACTAACTTATTGGGCTTGTAAAAACCTCATAAACTTAAAATACCGCCTTAATTGCACTTTCAATAGCCTCAGGAATTCTGTCGAAAACATAGAGGAATTGCAAAATAGGAAGAATGGCAAACGAAGCAAACATTAAACGTTTTGCATCTTTCTTTTCCAAACTCTTCAACAAACGAAGCGATAGTAAATAATACAATGTGGATAAAATACCTGCTACAAACACGGTTGTAATTCCTGTCCAACCCAATACCCATGGCAAAAGTGAAAATGGAATAAGCGCGAATGAATAAACGGCAATTTGAAATGCAGATGTTTTATTCGGACCACCTTTGGAAGGCAATAATGAAAATCCTCCTTGTAAATAATCTTCATAAAGCACCCAGGCAATTGCCCAAAAGTGTGAGAATTGCCATACAAACTGAATGAAAAACAAAACACCTGGAATCAAACCAAAACTATCTGATCCGGCAACCGCTCCTAACATTGGTGGAATTGCACCCGGAAAAGCACCAACAAACACAGCCCAAGTAGAAATGCGCTTCATTGGAGTGTAAATGAATACGTAAGAAACAAATGCAAATAAACCAAGCACCATTGATGCAAGATTCAATTGGTAAAGCATCCATGAACCTGAGATCAAACAAACCAAAACAATGATTAAGCCCTCGTTTACCGACATATTTCCTGTTGGTAACGGCCGTTTTCCCGTTCTGTTCATCAAAACATCCAGTTCACGTTCCCAAATTTGGTTGGAACCATTACTTGCAGCAGTTACGAGGAAACCTCCAAGAAGTAAATAAGTAATCTCCAGTCCGTCGTGAGCACCAACAAACAAATAACCAGAAAGTGCAGAAAGAATCACCAACGACGCTAATCGGAACTTGGTGAAATCCATATAGACCTTGATTTTATTACCTATGCTCATTCTGCTCTCGTTATTTAACAGTTCTTCCTCAACTTTCGGAAGACAGGTGCAAATTTACGGTTTAGTCTCGAATTTGAGCACGGGAAACAGAATCAATTCGGCGAATAGTACTTCGTTTAAGAAATAAATTCAATTACTCGGCAAGTCGAATGGTTAGTGCTTCCGAAGTCTCCAAATTGGAATTGAGAATGATTTGTTGGTCGGTAAACCCATCGTTTACAATTACAGCTACAGTACATGGTGTTTCTTCTCCTTCTGAAATGGCGTAAAGCACAAGTGTGTTGGTTTCAGAATCGAGCACAACTTTTATCGTTTTCTTATTTCGCTGCAAGGTGTAATCTTCCAAAATAGTACTTCCGTTCAATTCAAGTGTGATAACGTCCTTGTCGTATTTGAGATGATCCCAAACCGAAATGGTAATTTCCTTGCTCTTCACAACAATTTCCTGTTTAATCGCAACATCTCTCTCATGAGTTTCCTTTGATCGTTCTTCACGCTCCTCTTTCAAGCGTTCTTCATCCGCTTTTTCTTTCTCGAAATGTTCGTTGTGCAAACTATTGATCTTCCTTCCAAAAACGCTGCCTCCTACTTTGACCACCAACCCAAAATAACCAGCACCAAGTGTCAGTTTATCCGTGTACTGAACCGTGCTGTTTTTACTCACCTGATAATTCGCAACCATGTATGTTCCGGCAAAGGTGTATCTGAAACCAACACTCCACACGGCACCTCTGGTAACTGTTTTCAATTTTGATTTACTCGCACCGCTTATGTGACCTGGAAATCCTGTAAAACCTACTTCCACGTATTGACTTAGATATCTTTTTTTGTAATGCATCTGCAATTCCAGCAACTCTTTTGTGCTTTCATGAAAGTAACTCAGTGTAAAATCGGTGCTTTTGCTCAGTAGTTGATTATACCCAATTCCATATGAAAAATATGGACCACATCCATTGTAATCGTTTAGAATATGATACTGAAACGAGATGTTTGGAGATATGAAATTTCGATTGGGGTTAAAATTTCCTGAATCAGCAACCAACTTCCCTTTGTTTCCAGCGTAATCAACACCTGGTATGTCATTCGCATTGATGAATCTACTGTCATGAAAAACAGCCGCTTTATCTGTCATTTTCAGGTTCAATGAAACTCCAAAATGATTCAGAAAATGATAGCGTAAATTGATCTCCGGACTGTACAAGATATCAGCATCATCCTTTTCCGTTCCAAGCCAATTTCGTTTAAGAACAGTTTCACTTTGTTGAAAAGAATAGGCCCGACCAACACTCCCAAAATCGATAGATCCAGACACAAATACTCCATTTTGGCAGTAAATACAAGTAGTAACCATTGTAAAAAGCAACAGAGCACTCACTTTGTAAAGTATTATCATTCTCTTTTCTATGCTTTTGAAAAACATTGATACTTGACTTGGAAGTTAATTAAACGCTATAAAAAACGCCTTAGTATTTCACTTATTGAATCTCGGATTCTTTCATATTGAAATATGTCTTTTCATATTGAAAGTAAACAATTTCCAACTTCTCTTGATCAACTTCCCATAGTGCCCGTGCACATGGCGTTCTCTTAAATCAACTCCCGTATGGCACATGATTCGTTAATGAAGTCGTCAAAACAAAAAAGCAATAACATGAAAACAATTTTGACGCTCTTAACATTCACCGGACTACTATTTTGCGCACCTGGGTGTAAAAAGGAAAAGAAAATGGGAACTATGGAAATTAAAATGACCGATTCTCCTGGTGATTTTGATGGATTATTCGTTAAAATAGCGAAGGTGGAAGCTTACTCAAGCAACACAGGTTGGATTGTGGTGAGTGAAACCCAAACATCTGTAGATGTATTGACATTAACGAATGGCGTTGATATCACATTGGTGCACAACACAAATATACAGCCCGGAACATATACCAAGCTTCGTTTGACTTTCGGAACAGATAATCAATTGAGCTATAACGATGGCGGTGGAACGAGTTGGTTCGACTTGGATTTGAATTTCAATTCTGTCGTTGAATTCCCCATTCAAGCTCAAATTAATTCCGGGAATAGCACAAGTATTCTACTCGATTTTAACGTAGCATTCTCACTGATTCAAATCGGAAATGAATTTCATTTTCAACCAATGCTTTCACAAATTGTAGATCCATCAACGGGTGTGGGCGGACATATTTACGGAAACAGTTCAGCAATTACCATAACGGGAAATGGTAGAACATACTCCACATACACGGATGCGAATGGAAATTTCCTTCTTCGTGGAATTGAAGATGGCAACTACAAAATAGAAATAGACCCGAAAGGACATCAAGACAATACCGTTCTCCAAAACGTGGAAATTTCGAAAGGAAAAATCACGAAATTGGGAGCGTTGCACACGAAATAGTTTGCTGCTATATATTGGTGAAAAACGGGGCATTGTAAGGGTGATCCACCGCGGCGGACGCCCCTACGCCCCTTATTTTAAAAATAACGGCGGGTTCCGAATAACGTACTTCTAATTCCTACAACTGCTGTTGGTGATGTTCGCGTTTTTGTTTCGCCCCAGGTATAATTCACGCCAACCTGTGCGTAGTACTCTAATGGGAACCTGATGTTGGAATAAGAAAATTGAGCTCCAAACAAAATGTTTCGAATGGTTAATCCTTGCCCAATTGTATTTCCATATTCCTTTGGTCGAAGTACATAACTTTCGTAAATGTTTCCGCCCCAACTTAATGAATCTGGGTCTTCACCTTTCAATTGGAATTTCCCAAATACCGAATAACTGAATTTATGGGCAATTACCTTATCCGACATTTTCAATTTATCCTTCGTAACAATTGCCAGTATTTCTCCAAAATTAGAACCCAATGGATGACCTGTTGCCAAACCTAAATTCCCGGCGTTTTGTCCGCTATTGATGTGCGAATACATGTACGGACGAACCACATTTCCTTCGACAATGTATTTCAGGTTTTTCACTGTTCCTTTTATTCCTAATTGCGCGCCGTATTTATTTGCCCACCATTTTGAGCGCGCTCTGATCTCATCAATCACAAACTCATCTAAACACAGCTGACCATACACGATATGCTTCTTGAATTTATAACTTGTGTTTAAGCCAAGTATGACATTATCCGTAGAACCTAAGCTATACTCCTGTGGACGGAAAAACACAATCGGATTTAAATATTCCAACTCAAAACCACGATTGAACGTCCCATCTTTCGGCTGGAAAAGTACCTGTTCGATCAGCGTAATATTGAATCGTTTGGTAATGTTATAACTGAGATAATGCAATGCATTGAATTTCCACATCGCATTGGTGTCAGGTATATTTTCATGATTGAACTGATAGATCAATCCGTATTCCAATCGCCAGAAATTGACGCGCATCATTGCAAACGGACTTGGCGCCACTTGATTACTTTGCATCAGCGAACGATAACCTTCTCCAATAAAATGATTGTCGATTCCAAAACTTACATCAAAGGTTTCACTTGGCGTGTAATGCGTTCTTGTACGAACAGAATTGTACCAATAATAGTCACGATTGTGATTTGGTGAAAATGCTGCGTGATCCTGATCAACACTTTCCCTGCTGCTCCAACCTGAAAGAACCTGGGTTTTGTTGTACCATTTTCCCTTCTGAAATCGGATTGAAGCTCCTAAGGAAGCTCTATATCCAAAATTTCCAGCGCTGTCCAAATCTGCATAACTTTCAGAAACCGGTTGAACATCCAAAACCTTACAGCGCGAATAAGATAACCCTGTTTCTGTTGAAACCAGATAATTAGATCGGATAGGTAAAATACTCCTGTGCAGATCATAACTCAATTCCCGATCAGAATAAGAGTAATCAATTGGGAAAACGTAATCCGGAAGACAAACAGTGACCAATGTCTGAACGCGCTCAATCGGTTTTTGTTCAAACGGCTTTTTAACCGTATCCACTTGTGCGGAAACATCGAACACCAGAACCAAAAACAATATGACTATTAAAAACCTCATCATTAGTAATCGAAATAATGATTGCGAATTGCTGTTCTGATTCCAGCACTGATCCATGACGATTCATGGACTTGAGTTCCATCTGATTTTCTGTATCTGAACTGACCGAAACATTCCAATCCGTAGGCACGATTGAACTTATAACCAAACTCAAGAACGGTTAAAATCACCTTTTGAGAACTTGGAGTAGTTGCAGTATAAACGGGTAAAAGTGTGGACTGTTCTTGTTGCTTTGGATAGTAGTGAATCGCAGGAGCAACAAAGAAATCCTTGTATTCATAATTCCCTCTGAACAAAAATTCCTGGAAATTCGTCCCGGCCGGATGCGCTAATGGCAAATTATAAGAGGCATAATTCATTCTTGGGTTTGAGCTTATATATGATTTCTCATCTGCCTGATTATACTCCAATTGTATAAAAGCTCCTTTACGTCTTAAATCAAAGATGCGCGTCCCAACTTGAAGAACACTACTTTTTTCTACGAATGGATTCAAAGCAAATTGTCCATAAAACAGGGCGAATTTGGTCTTAACGCTTCCATCCAGACCTAAAACAGTATTGCTTTTTTGTCCTGTTGCTTCCTCAATGGCGCTTGCCCCGGGAATGGGAACGTAATACATTGCAGCAACTGGTTTTTTCGAAATGGAATCTCCCCGATACCACAAACCACCTTCGAACAGTCCAATAGAACTATTAGGTGTAGGATGATAGTAAAGGGTCGACATGCTCACGGAAGTTGGTTCATAGAACGCTTCTCCATTAACTCCTCCAATTCTTCTCAGCATATTCATCCCGCGCATTCGAACAAATTGATATTCGAAGCGTTTGGTGAATTTCCAGCGAAATCTCAAATTCATTGCACCAAGCGAATGATCGCTCCACAACATACTTCGGTAACCGCTTCCAACGAATATGGAATTGTTACCCCAGCTCACATCCATATTATTCAATAAGCGAATGGTAATGCTTCCAACTGCATAAGCATAGTCAAAACCATTAACATCGAAGGGTTTTGTTCTTGCGCCGCCAGAAATTACACCATTTACCTGTGAGTACGTTCCATTCGATTGGTTTGGATAGAATTCGCCTTTACTTAATGCATAAGCGCGGGCATAATCGGGAAGAATAGCCTGGTTTTCATAAAACGAAGTCGTGAAAAACACACGTTTAAAAATACCTTCCACTCTTACTCCACGAGTGTTTTGAGAAATTCTACTCAAGGAATCAGCAGTCAAGTCTTTTCCCATTGAAATGTCAAATAACGGCGTTGCCCATATCTGATTATTTCCATCGGCTACCTGAATCAATTCTCTGTTGTACAAATAAACCCCGGCACTAGAATAGCGTATCTTCTGATTGGCGACTGTTCGGAAATAACCAGTCTCACGATCCGTTAGCGGAAAAACATGCGAGTAACTTCCCGGCAAGATCAAAATTCTGTCGCGGAAATAACTTTCCATCGGAAGCACTCGATTGTTACCAATTATGTCTGGTCTTGATTGAACGGGGATGATTTTGCACTCATTTTCAGGTGTAACAGAGAAACTATCCTGCCCATTCAGAATACCAGAGATCAAAAGGATTAATGAAAAAAGAATTCCCTTCATGACAACATCGGCGCCGTGTAAACCACGAAATAAGGATTGTACAAATTCTCTTTGTTGTAGCGCAAACTCTCATTTGTGTCAGCCTGAACAACAGTTCCACCCAATGATTCAATGATCGCTTGTCCAGCCGCAATATCCCATTCCATTGTAGGGGCAAATCGAGGATAAACATCTGCTTTTCCAAGGGCCAGATCAATGAATTTAAGAGCACTGCCTTTCTGAAGGAAAATAACTTCTCCAAACCGCGATTTCATTTCATTGGTAAAATTCAGATCATTTCCGGACAAATGTGAACGACTTCCAGCTATAACCAAGGGTGAATTCAATGATTCTCTCTTCTCAATATATCTCCATTTCGATGCGTCGTCAACATCTTTAAAATCAACATGTGCAGCCGGAATAACTTGTCCGCCGATGATCAACTTTCGTTCAACAGGTGAAGCAATAATGCCCAAAACGGGTTTCTGATCCTGAATCAAAGCTATACAAACAGCGAATTCTCCATTCTTCTTGAGAAACTCCTTCGTTCCATCTAATGGATCCACACACCAAACCAGTTCGTAATCCTTTCGGGAAGAAAAAGCTTCCTTCTCACTTTCTTCACTAATGACGTGAATCCCTGTGCTTTCCAGATGTCCAACAAGAATGTCATTTGAACGAAGATCAGCAATGGTAACCGGACTTCCATCCTCCTTCCATTGTGCTTCAAAATCTTGTAAATAGATTTCCATAATCGCTTCCGACGCTTCAACAGCGGCCCTCAAAGCAGTATGAACCAAATCCATCACAAGTGTGTTTTTCATTAGGTTAAAAATAATCAAAATAGGGCATCTCGACTCCGCTCGATGACCTTTATGAATACTTCGAAGATTTTTTCGAAGGTTGCCGAGCGCAGTCGAGGCACTAATTCCTTTTAGCATCGAAACTTTTTCACATTTCATTTTCCCTTCACATTGGTTACGTATATTTGAATGTATATCATTGAATAAATGGCATTAAATAAAACATTTAAGAAGATTCCCGATTTTCGTTTGTCGCCAACAATTGACAAGGTTGGTGTGGAGGAACGCGTTGCTCGTTTCCAAACACGCAGCATCAAGAATGAATCAAAAATTCAAGGCCTGAAATTGGTGTTGAATATGATTGATTTGACAACTTTGGAAGGAAAAGATACACCTGGAAAAGTACGACAGTTGTGCTACAAAGCGCAGCACTTGCACGATAGCTATCCGGATTTACCAACAGTTGCAGCAATTTGTGTTTATCCATCAATGGTGGCTGAAGCAAAAAAAGCGCTGGGCAATTCTGGAATTAAAGTGGCTTCTGTTTCTACAGCATTCCCAAGCGGACAATCCACTGCAGAAATTAAACTGTTGGACACGAAATTCGCAGTTGATAATGGTGCAGATGAAATTGACATGGTGATTTCTCGAGGGAAATTCCTTGCGGGTGAGTACAACTTTGTATTTGATGAAATTGCTGCGATTAAAGAAGCTTGCGGAAAATCGCGTTTGAAAGTGATTTTAGAAACTGGAGAATTAGCATCGTTGGATCAGGTTCGCAGAGCAAGTGATATTGCAATGTATGCGGGAGCCGATTTTATCAAGACTTCTACTGGTAAAATTCAACCCGCGGCAACCATGCAGGTAACGTATACGATGCTTTGCGCGATCAAAGACTTTTACAACAAAACTGGTGTGAAGGTAGGAATGAAACCGGCTGGCGGAATTTCGTCTTCCAAACTGGCACTTCACAACTTGGTGATGGTGAAAGAAACGCTAGGAAACGATTGGTTGAGTAATGAATGGTTTCGTTTTGGAGCAAGTTCGTTAGCAAATGATGTATTGATGCAATTGGTAAAACAGCAAACTGGTCATTACCAAAGCGCAGATTATTTTTCGATAGATTAAACATTTCCTCCTTGTTCTCGATACATCCCTGACGCTAAAGGTCAGGAACACTCGAACTGACAGGGGAAGGAAAAACGAGATAAGATGGCAAAAGCTAAACATAAAGAAGAAAAAACAACTTTCGATTTCAATGGTGGATGGGATTACAGTCCTAGTCCGGAAAGTACAAGCCATGTGAAATTGAAAGAACGTTACGAATTATACATCGACGGAAAATTCGTTGCTCCCAGTTCCGGGAAATACTTTCAGACTGCGAATCCGGCAACGGATAAAGTTCTCGCAGAAGTAGCACATGCAAATGAAGCCGACGTTGACAAGGCGGTGAAAGCTGCTCGAAAAGCGTACGAAAACGTTTGGTCGAAACTATCCGCGAAAGAACGTGGAAAGTACATTTACCGCATTGCGCGTTTGATGCAGGAAAAAGCACGTGAATTGGCAGTTGTGGAAACACTTGATGCTGGTAAAACCATTCGCGAATCGAGAGATGTTGACGTTCCTTTGGCTTGCAATCATTTCTTTTACTACGCAGGTTGGGCAGATAAACTGGATTACGCCTTCCCAAACAGAAAAGTGACATCGCTTGGTGTTGCTGGACAAATCATTCCATGGAATTTTCCATTGTTGATGGCGGCTTGGAAAATTGCTCCAGCCCTGGCTGCGGGAAATACAGTTGTTCTCAAACCGGCTGAAACAACTCCGTTAACGGCAATGTTGTTAGCAGAAATCATTCATGAAAGTGGATTACCCGCCGGAGTAGTAAATATTGTTACAGGTTTCGGCGATACCGGAGCTGCGATTGTGAATCACAAAGACGTGAACAAGATTGCATTTACGGGTTCCACAAACGTTGGAAAAATCATCCAAAAGGCGGTTGCTGGAACTGGCAAAAAATTGACACTTGAGTTGGGTGGGAAATCAGCAAACATTGTATTTGATGACGCGCCAATCGACCAGGCCGTTGAAGGAATCGTTAACGGAATCTTCTTCAATCAAGGTCACGTTTGTTGTGCAGGTTCACGTCTATTCGTTCAGGAATCGGTTGCCGATGAAGTAATCCAAAAGCTGAAAGACCGTTTGGATACCTTATACGTTGGAGATCCGTTGGACAAAAACACAGACATTGGGGCGATCAACTCCAAAGAACAATACGACACGATTAAAAAGTACATCGAAATCGGAAAGAAAGAAGGTGCAAAAATGCACGAAAGCAAATGTTCTATTCCGAAGAACGGACTGTTTATTCGTCCGACATTATTTACGGATGTAGCGCAATCGAGTAGAATTGCACAGGAAGAAATTTTTGGTCCGGTACTGACAATTCAAACCTTCCGAACAATTGATGAAGTAATTCAGAAAGCAAACAATTCGCCTTTCGGTTTGGCAGCAGGCGTTTGGACAGACAAAGGTTCACGCATCTTCAACATGACAACAAAATTGCGTGCAGGAGTTGTTTGGGCAAATACGTACAATAAATTTGATCCAACTTCTCCTTTTGGTGGTTATAAAGAGAGTGGTTTTGGACGAGAAGGAGGAATGCAGGGATTGGGGGCTTATTTGAAATTAGAAGATAATTATAAATTATAAATTGAATAATTATCAAGTTTTTATATGCTGGCTTAAAGCAAAAAAGTCTTTTTTCAAATGATCTTTTTGGTTAACTTAAGTGGGAAACATTACCATTATGATAACTGAAAACAAAGACATTAGACTTAGAAGTTTTGAATTTGCACTAGACACTGTAAAGAACTGTAAACGTATAAAAGAGAAATATAAAGAGTTTATTTTGACAGACCAATTAGTGAGATCATCAACTTCCGTTGGTGCTAATATGAGAGAGGCCAGGAATGCTGAAAGTAAAGCGGACTTCATTCACAAACTAAGTATCTGTCAAAAAGAATGTGATGAAAGTATATATTGGTTAGAGTTGTTAATGGCATTAATTATTGATGAGAAAGAAAATCTTTCTCTGATTCATAATGAAGCTGTCCAACTTCTCAGAATTATTAAGACGATAAACATTCGTACCAAAGAAAATTCGAATTGGAAGAAACGTTAACCCGATTAATAATTGATAATTACAGAATTGATAATTGAATGGAACGATTGGAAATACTAAAAACATACAAAATCTACATCGGCGGGGCGTTTCCGAGAACGGAATCGGGGAGATATTACACGCCAGTAGATAAGAAAGGGAATGCATTAGCGAACATGTGTCTTTCATCCCGTAAAGATTTGCGAAATGCAGTTGTTGCGGCACGAAAAGCATTCGGACCTTGGTCGGAAAGAGCAGCTTTTAACCGTGGGCAAATTCTTTACCGTATTGGTGAAATGCTGGAAGGAAGAAAAGCGCAGTTCATTGAAGAATTGGTAAAACAAGGAAGCACAAAAGCAAAGGCTGAAGAAGAAGTTGCTTTGGCGATTGATCGCTGCGTTTATTACTCGGGGTGGTGTGACAAATACACACAAGTATTCAGCTCCGTGAATCCGGTGGCGAGTTCACATTTCAATTTTTCGACTTTGGAACCAACAGGCGTTGTAGGAATCATTGCACCACAAACCAATAGTTTGATCGGTTTGGTTTCAGCTATCCTTCCCGTCATTGCTGGTGGAAATTCATGTGTTGTTTTGGCTTCGGAGAATTTACCATTGTGCGCTATTACCTTTGCGGAAGTTCTGGCAACATCCGATTTACCTGGAGGAGTAGTAAACATCTTGACTGGAACAGAAACGGAATTGCTAGATCAGTTTCACTCGCACATGGACATCAATGCCGTGGTTTATGCTGGTGGAAATAAAGAAAATGCTACGAAACTAGAAGCTGGAGCAGATTGCAATGTGAAACGTGTCTTTGTTTACGAAAGTGATTTCTCTAAAGCCGATGATGAAAATCCGTACTACATTTTGGATACACAGGAAGTGAAAACAACCTGGCATCCGATTGAGCATGTGGGTGGAGCGACGAGCAGTTACTGATTGAAAGTGCTAAAGTGATTGTCGTTAAAATAGATAGAACATATGATGTGGTAGTTTTTAATACTCTTTGGGTGGTTTTACACTGCATTTGGTTCAGTATATTTTACGGCAGATACAGCGCTTGCTTTCACAAATTGCGCTCAATAAGTAATTTAGAAAGATTGGAGCTTTACGAGCAAACTGTTATTGATAATACAAGAATCAATATCTGGAAAAAAATTAATCAACTGAAGCGAATTGCTTATTTACCAACGTTTGGAATTACAGCAGTCCATTTCGTGGCTTTCTATCTTTACTTCGATTATGTGGTTTTTACAGACTTTTATAAGAGTATCATTTACATTCTGATAGTGGCCTTGATTTTTGTTTTTCTAGCTACCAAAACCGAAGGTTCTAGAGTTCTTGTTGGAAAAAGTCCAACAATGCCTGGAGGGTTTTAGAATTGATAAGTGCTGGTATCCCATTGAGGATGTAGGCGAGGCGAAGAGTAATTATTAAATCAAAGCAGGAATGAGTTACTATGTTCAGGTTTCACTAATTGGGTTCAATGCTATTTGGGTTGTTGTACATTTCATTTATTTCGGTATTTACTATTCGAAATACAGTGCTTGTTTTCACAAATTGAGTTCAGTTGAAAACCTCGAAAAGACTCATGTATACAAACAAGAATTGATTGATGTAACACGTTTAAACACTTGGAAAAGATCAAAAAACTTCGTCGTATTTCATTTTTTCCACCTTTCGGAATCGCTGCTTTACATTTAGTGGTATTCTATTTTTATTGGGACCGTGCAATTTTTAATGCTTCATTTTTTGTTGTGTTTTACATATTAATTGGTGCGTTGATATTTATACTTCTAGCGAACCTTACTCAAGGCTCTAAAGTTCTTGGTGGAAGAACCGGATCTTTTTTTCGTGGACCTTTTTGAACTTTAAAGCAAAAGAAGAGTAACTAAACACTTCGAATTGATTATATCCTTCATGACTAAGCTGGTTTTACTTCTAACATTCCTCTTTGCTCTTGAAACTTATGCCCAAGAAAGCCGAATTGAAAACCTTCTTGGTGAGGGCTTCCGTTCTATCCCAGTAGTGAATAGAGGTTACAGCGATCTTTGTAAGGACTGTAAATTGGTGTTTACACAACGAAGAAACGCTGACACTTCCGGAATCATTTACAACAACAATTATATATTATTCAGGAACTACGTTGCCGATCCTGTGATTGCAGGAAAATCGTTTGCCTACATTCATGAGCAGCCTGTCAGCAATGCAGAGTTTCAGGAATTCCAAAGTTGGGTTAGGGATTCTATGGCGAGGGAACGGATTTACGTCTATTTCGAAGGTGAAAAAGCACTCGAATACATCACTCTGGAAACTGATAAAAGCAAAATCAGCCTGAAGGAGCATTGGGATGTAAGCGCTCAATATAGGGAACGGGGAAATCTCAACTGGAATAAAAAATTCAGTTATTCTGACCCGGAATTGATTCCGATTCTTGCGGATCTGTATCTTCCACAAGCAGAACGATTCTACCAAAAACGTGAATTCGATTCCCGGAAGTACGCTTATGAGAACAATGAGATATGGATCGACGGTCGTAATCTGGAAAACAGAACAGCCTTGATCACCTATCCGGAATCGTTCGCTTTAGAGTCAACATCGAAATTCAGCGAGACAAATGCTTTGGCACAACTTTATGAAACTCAATATCCTGAAATGCCAGTTTTGGTATTTTCATCGGCTCAGGCCAGGGCATTTTGTCAGTGGAAACAAGAACAACTTCAAAAAGATTTTAACTCAAAAGGTCTCAATTATAAAGTGGCAGTAACACTTCCATTAAATTCTGAATTGAGGTCTGAACAAACCGCATTTGTTGTTCCGGCTAAAGATTACACGGAGAATTGGAAAATTACGGTTCAGGAATATCAGGAATTTGTAAATGCGGTGCGTGATTCTATAGTAATGGAGCAACTTTATGAAGGACTTCAAGACGACATACAACGCTCAAAACTATTGAATCACTCTAAATATTACTTGGATGAATCAGCATTGGAAATGGTGACGTTTGATCCTTCCAAACTGAAGGGAAATCGCAACGTTTTTCCCTTCCAACCAGTTTCTTTCATTTACAAAAAGAATAAGCGTCAAATAGACAGCCTAAGATCAGAACTTCCTGAATCTGAAATCAATTTCAAATACTGGGCGAAGGATATGGCACGAATGGCAATTATCGGAACTCCAACTTACTATGATCGTGGTGAAGATCATTCTGAGAGACTTCCCTGGGATTCCTTAGGTCATCCTATCGGCAAAACACAGCGATATGGTTGGTACAATCGTTTAATGCATGTTAATGAAGCCTTGGGAAACGAAAATCTAAGTCTTTTCTTTTATCGCTATGCTATAGAGCATGTAGTGCCTACTATCCCGTTAAACCAGCAAACCGCAACGGAAATTGTAAAAGGAATATCGTACAATCAGGCTCTTGCCTACTATAACTGGAAATTTCCGATCGCAAAAGCAGGTTCAACTCAAAATTGGCAGGAGTATGTTTTCCCGACCAAAGAACAATTTGAAGCGGTGCAACGAGGTGAAAGCATTATAATTCCAGAACACCAACTTCCATTTCCGACTCCAACTTTTCATTACGTGGTTCATGTAACTTCACTGAAATAATTATTAATTTTAGACTGAAAGTTAACTGAGCGTAGTCGAAGTTTCCTCTTTCCTCTGTTTATCTTTCGTCTTTATTAATGAAAGACAACTTCTCACATAATTCAGCAAACTATGCAGCGTTTCGACCTTCTTATCCAAAAGAAGTGTTTGAATTCCTGGATTCAATACTAGAAAATCGCGAACGTGTTTGGGATTGTGCAACTGGGAACGGACAGGTAGCGAAGGAATTGGTAAATCTTTTTCAGCAGGTAGAAGCTACTGATTTGAGTGAAAATCAATTGAAAAATGCGGTTTCTCATTCCAAGATCAACTATTCTCAGCAGATTGCGGAGGAAACGAACTTTCCTGATAGTCATTTTGACTGTGTTACTGTTGGACAGGCCATTCATTGGTTCGACTTTGAGAAATTCAATACAGAAGTAAAGCGCGTTGTAAGAAACAATGGATTGATTGTTCTTCTCGGATATGGCAATTCGGTTATTCTCAATGAAGAAGTTTATCGGTTAGTTAAAGAACTCTACGAAGGGAAATTACTGGAATACTGGGATCCGGAACGCGTTTATATAGACGAAGAGTACAGAACCATTCCCTTTCCGTTCGAAGAAATGGAAGTACCGAAGTTTGAAGCAAGATATCATTGGACGAAAGAACAATTGCTGGGTTACTTAGGAACTTGGTCGGGACTTAAACATTACAAGGACAAAACCGGTGTTGACCCTCTAATTGAATTTGAAGAAAAACTTCCCGCCTTTGATACAATTGAAATTATCTTTCCAACTTTGTTTAAAATCGGTCGACTAATAAAATGATAGATCCAAGAATAGACAGCAATTTTAGACTTCAATTAATCTTTGTTGGACTTCATTTAGCGTATTTCGTCATATACAATAGCAAGTACAGTTCGCTGAATCATAGATTATCTGGTATTCAAAAAATGGATAGCGCCGGCGTTATCGATCAGGCAAGAATTGATTTGTCCAGAAAGTCCGTACTAACAAAAATCAGTAAACTGAAAAAATGGAGTTATATGCCGGTTCTACTTATCGCTGGTGTTCATATTGCATCTTTACTTGCGAGAAGATCATCTCATAAATTCGTTCAACTTATTGTTGACAATAAAGTAATTACGCAAAGAATCAATAGTTTCTCTGACACCTCTTATTGGACTTTCGGCTATATAACTCTTGCAAGTTTCCTACTGATTCTGGCAGCCAATTATATTAAAGGAGCACAGATCATTGATCCAAACAGAAGATTCGGGAGGTATTCTTTATGGCGCTGGTAATTATTGCGGTGTAAACTTAATCGGTAAGTTATACCACATATTCACTGGTTTTCCGTTGTTCTTTCCAGGTTTCCAGCGCGGCATACTTCTCACAGCCCGAACAGCCTCTTTATCTAATCCCGGAGATGCGCCACGACTAACCGTTACATTTCTGATATTCCCTTTCGTATCCACAATAAATCGAACATAAACCCTTCCACCAATTCCTTGATCCAATTCTTTCTCAGGATAACTCACATTCATTTGCAGCCATTGCGCCATCGCTTGCTGTCCGCCGGGAAATTCAGCCTCCTCATCTGTTACAGTTTCCACTGACTCAGGAAAACTTTCTTCATTCTCCTTCGAACTGGGAACTGACTCAGACCATTCTTGTCGCTCCATTTCTTTCTCATGTTCCGATCTACGTTCAGGCACATAATCGAAATCACATGAAGAAAGTATAAATAAGGAAAATAGGCTGAGTACTACTGTTGATGATTTCATTGGTCAATTTTAGGAACCAAAGAAAGCCCAAATAATGGAGAATATCAATTTCGCACGTTCAGAATCGTCATTTTCAATTCATTTTGGAGTGCCGTTTTTCATTTTGAAAAAAATCTGGTTTTTTGGCACGAAATCGAACCTCCGGCAACCCGCTACAGCACTGCTGTTTAACTTTTCTTAAAACTTCGAGGCACATCGCTTGCCTATTGCTAATCAAACCAAAAAAATAAAATGTTATGAAAGCAACATTGAAAAACTTGTTTTTGGTCGGGATGATCGGTACAAGTACAATTGCAACTCAGTTTGCGTTTGCAGGTGACGGAGATAAGAAAATCGAAGAACACCGTTTGGCAAATCGTAAAGAGTACAAAGACATGAAACGTTCTATGTCCAACATTCAAAAAGACAGAGAACGTATTGTGTTCCACAAAGCTGAGTTCAAGAAAAACAAAAAAGCTGGTTTGACAATTGAGAAACACATGAGCAAGAAGGAGATTCGGAAGGCTAAGGCGGATTTACGCAGGGATAAAAGATACTTGCGTATTGACCACCGAGATTTAGCAGCCGATCAATGGACAGCCATTAAAGCTCAGGACAAAGAAAAATGTCAAGCTAAAAAAGATTTGCGAGTAGCTAAACGTGAAGTTCGTCGAGATTTACGAAAAGGAGATTCTATAGAGTTCGCTTATGACTCTGCAAAACTCCAGGCACTTTATGCAAAACGAGATTTGGAAAAAGAACAGTCAGTAGCACTTAAAGAAGACGTTTATGAGTTCTTCGTGCTGTTGGATGAAGAAATTGAAGAAGTAGTTTAGGTAGGTTAGGTTGGTCAGTTCACAGACGACTAGGGGTTGGTTTCTCAGGAAATCAGCCCCTTTTCATTTTTAATGCGTTAATATTTTCACAAAAGCGATTTATGGGGCAACCAAAAAAAGAATTTGTGCGTTCTACACATGTGATGAATTTCACACTACTAAGCGCCCCTCTACTACATTTTTGTTTAAACGAACTGAATTCATGAAAAAACTAGTGATTCTGGCATTGACACTCTCCACATTGCAGTGCTACGCTCAAAACGTTGATCAACGACTTATTACCAACAAAGGTGAGGCGGTAAACAAGGCTTATACCTATAACAAAAACGCATACAACTACATGTTGTTTGAACTGGATAGCAGTTATGTTGTGATGAACAAAACACAACTAACGAAAGAAGAGAAAAAGAAAGTCGTGAAATCGCATTCTATTCCTTCCAGCGTAGAAAGTACAATTGGTACAACTGCATTCAATTTGTTTAGTTATGGCATTCAGATCTCCAAAACAGAACGTCAATACTTCGAACTGAGTGATAAGACTATACTTGTGGTTTACAGCACTCCTGAAATTTCCAAAGCATTTAAAACAAGCAGTCTAAATACCAAATAAGATGAGAATTTTTGCATTACTTTTTAGCTGTTTGGTTGGATTGTATTCCCTTGCTCAAACGCCAATTAATGTTGTTCCAGCGAACAATAACACCACAATCTCTACCTGTAACGGTTTCATTATCGATTCTGGCGGGCAAGGTGGTTCAGGATACGGGAATGGTGAGAACATTACCATAACCATTTGTCCGGATACTCCTGGAGATATCATGAACATTGTCTTCAACCTTTTTGCGTTGAGTACAACAGATGATAATCCCGCTGCAAACATTACAAATGTAGATTACATGGACGTTTACGATGGGAACTCTACAGCAGCTCCAACATTGGGAACGTACACAGGAAATCAATTACAAGGGGTTATTATTCAAGCTACGGCTTTGAATCCAACAGGTTGTTTAACTATCCGCTTCAGATCAAACAGTATCGGAACGGGAATGTTCACTGCAAGTGCAACTTGTGAAACACCTTGTGCTACACCAACGGCTGCCGGGACCATTACAAATGGTGAAACATTAGACAGTACACGCGTTTGTATTGGTGAATCTGTGAGTTTTACTGGAAACGGATCTTTCGCAGCACCTGGATTCAACATTACCAACTACGAATGGGATTTCATGGACGGAAGTTCCGCAACTGGAATGAACGTTTCTCATACGTGGGATACTCCAGGACAATATTTAGTTCAGCTCTTTTTGACTGATGATAATGGCTGTGGAAATACCAACCTCATCGACTTACAGGTTTTCGTAGCAACCATTCCCGATTTTGTTAACTGGCCGGATGATACAACACTTTGTTTGGGTGAATCGGTAGCGTTTACCGCAACTCCTGAATTGTATCCGGTTCTATGGGATGGTTTCCCTGGATCACAAACTATTGATGACGGTTGTTTGCCAGATACTTTATTAGGAGTTTCTCAGGATGTTGAAATTATGCAAACAGGATTTGCTGCAGGATCAACAATCCAAAGTGTAGCAGATGTAGAAAGCTTCTGTATTGATTTGGAGCACTCCTTCATGGGTGATATTGTAGTGATCGTTCAATGTCCGAATGGACAAACGCAAATCTTACACCAGCAAGGTGGAGGTGGAACTCAAATTGGGGAACCAAATCCATTGGATAATGTGGACTGTTCTGATCCTACAACTCAGGGAGTTCCATATACGTATTGTTTCACACCGATGGCAACTGAGACTTGGGTAGAATGGGTTGACAACAGCGGATTTGGAGGAACAATTCCAGCTGGAGATTATGAACCAATTCAACCTTTCGACAATTTAGTTGGTTGTCCGTTAAACGGAATTTGGACACTTACAGTAATTGACAACTGGGCGGCGGATGATGGAACACTTTTCTCTTTTGATATCAACCTGGATCCATCTCTTTATCCTCCGGTTACCACATTTGAACCTAGTATCGGTTTGAACTCTGATTCTTCTTACTGGAACATGCCAGCGATTTATGCAACCGTTTCTCCAAATGGAGATGTATTGAACGTGAATCCAACTGCAGCCGGAACATACACTTACGTTTATACCGTTTTGGATGATTTCGGATGTGTGCATTCACAAGATGTATCGGTTTCTGTAAATGATAATCCTCAAGCTGATGCTGGTCCAGACATTACGATTTGTAACGGTGAACAAGTTCAATTGGAGGGATCCGTTAGTGGCGGTTCATTAGATTGTAACTACTCGCTTAATCTCAATGATAGCTGGGGCGATGGCTGGAATGGAAACAATATTCTAGTTACTGTTAATGGTGTTACCACATCTTATACCATCAACTTCGGAACAGATAATACGGTGTTCTTCCCTGTTACAAACGGACAGCCATTTACGGTTCAATTTGACGGAGCAGGAGCATTTCTTAACGAATGTTCATACGAAGTTGTTGATCCATCAGGAACTGTCATTTTCGCGGACGGTGGAGCGGCGCAGCCTTCAACTACGGTTCACAATTTTGTTGGAAACTGTTTAGGCGATCTTCAATTTGCATGGACTCCAGCTGCGAACGTTACGAATCCAAATATCAATGATCCGTTCACCAATAATATTTCTACTGCAACAACGTTGACGTTAACGGTTTTCCCAACCGGACATCCACTTTGTGTAACAACAGATCAAGTAAATGTTACTATTTCAGCTTCCGCAAACCCTGGAGTTGACAATACACTTTCCATTTGTTCAATGGCCGCGCCTCAAGACTTGTTCCCGTTACTTGGACCTGGGGCTTCACCAAACGGGACATGGTCTGGACCAACAGGTGCAGCTGTAACAATGCCTTACGATCCTGTAACAATGAACCCGGGAATCTATACATATTCAATTGATTCGAATGGTTGTACTTCACAAGCAGATATTACGGTAACAGAACTCAATACAATTGTAACTGCGGTTCCAACAAACGTAAACTGTCATGGAATGCCAAACGGTTCTGCTGTAATCACTTATCAGAATGCAACAGATTACCAGTTGAATGGTGGACCAAGTACTCCACTTCCGGCTTCTCCATTTACAATTCCGAATTTACCTGCAGGAAGTTATACGGTTGATGTATTCAACTCAACAGGATGTACTGGTCAGGTTCTTTTTACTATAACTGAGCCACCTGCATTACAGATTCCAACTATTACCAATGATGATGTAGTTTGTGTTGGTGATCAAACACCATTAAACGCAACCGGTACAGGAGGTTCAACTCCATACACATTCACTTGGGTTGCTAACATGGCTGTTGTTGGAACAGGAGTTCCGTTTACAGTTAGCCCGAATGTTACAACACAATACTGTGTAATCTTAAGTGAAGCTTGTGGATCAGTGCCAGATACGGCTTGTGTAATCTTAACAGTTCCGCAACCGGTAAATATTTCTGTTTCTCCGGACGACGCTGACGGTTGTTATCCGCACGCTGTAAACTTTACGAATAACAGCACACCTAATGCAGCAGTAATTCAAACTACGGTTGATTACGGTGATGGAACACCTCCTTTCACAGTTGCCGGATTAGCTGGATTCTCGCACACATATACAGATCCAGGGAATTACAATGTAACAGTTACTATTCTCTCAGACAGTGGTTGTGTTTATACAAATACTTACAATAACATGATTCAGGTGTACGATATTCCAACAGCTGGTTTCCTTGCAACACCGAATCCAACTACGATGTTTGAAACACACGTTACGCTAATCAACAGCAGTTCATCAGATGTGGTTTCTTACCAATGGTCGATGCCGGGAGCAACACCTGCAAGTTCTACAATGGAAAATCAACAAATTGACTATCCGGAAGGAACAGCTGCTCAGTATTTGGTAACATTGATGGTAACTAACCAACACGGTTGTGTAGACGAAATCACACAAACTATTGAGGTGGAAAGCGATGTTATCCTGTACGCTCCAAACACATTTACTCCTGATGGCGATGAGAATAACCAGCAGTGGTTTGTTTACGTAGACGGAATCGATATGTCGAGCTTTGAGTTGCGTATCATGAACCGTTGGGGAGAAGTTGTCTTTGAAAGTTTTGACCCGAAAGGAAAATGGGATGGAACTTACCACGGAAAAGTGGTTCAACAAGGAACTTACATCTGGACAATCAGAGTGAAAGATATCAAGAACGATGCGAAGTATGACTTTGATGGTCATATCAACATTATCTACTAGGAAGTTTAAATAAGCTGGCTTCGAGAGCCTCAGCCAGCTTCGGTTTTATAAAAAAATCCCCGGCACTTCGAGAACCTCAGTGACCGGGGATTTTTTATGTTCAAACGGTTCAAAGATGACTGAGGTTCTCGAAGTCACCTTTGAATATTCTCTTATTTCTTTCTAAAGAAAATTCTGATTGGAACACCTTCAAAGTTGTACAAGCCACGAATTCTGTTTTCCAGGAATCGCTTGTATGAATCTGGTACATACTGCGGTAAGTTACAGAAGAACGCAAACGCCGGAGCATGAGTCGGAAGTTGTTGAACATACTTGATCTTCACATATTTCCCTTTCAAAGATGGTGGTGGATTACTATCAATAATCGGTAATAAAACATCATTCAACTCCGAAGTGCTGATCTTGCGAACGCGATTCTGATACACATCCATTGCTCGCTCAAGCGCTTTATGAATACGTTGTTTTGTAAGAACCGAAGTAAAGATGATCGGAACATCGTTGAACGGAGCCAATTGTGCTCTCAATTTTTCTTCGTATTCCGTTGCAGTCATGGTATCCTTCTCCACCAAATCCCATTTATTGACCAAAACAATCACTCCTTTGTGATTCTTCTCAGCCATGTAGAAAATGGTTAGATCTTGTTTTTGAATTCCTTCAGTTGCATCCAGCATGAAGATACAAACGTCCGCACTTTCAATTGTTCTTACCGAACGTAAAACCGAATAGTATTCAATATCCTCGGTTACTTTACTTTTCTTTCTGATTCCAGCGGTATCGATCAACATAAAATCGAAACCAAAAGCATTATAGCGTGTATTGATAGAATCTCTGGTTGTTCCTGAAATATTTGTTACAATATTTCTTTCTGTACCGGTAAGCGCATTGATCAATGATGATTTTCCAACGTTTGGTTTTCCAACCACAGCAATTCTCGGTAAACCTTCTTCTTCCTCACCGCGTGGATCTTCTTTCTCGAAATTCTTCACACATTCGTCAAGAATATCTCCGGTTCCGTGACCGTTCGCAGCAGAAAGATCGAATACTTCGCCTAAACCAAACGACCAAAATTCGGAAGAAAGACCAACGCGATCGTTACTGTCTACCTTATTACCTATTACTAAAACTTTCTTTTTTGTTTTGCGAAGAAGTCCTGCAACGGTTTCGTCTAAGTCAACGATTCCGGTTGTAACATCAACAACGAATAAGATCACTGTTGCTTCTTCTATTGCAATTTCAACTTGTTTGCGGATCTCTCCTTCGAAAACATCATCTGAACCATGAACGTATCCTCCGGTATCAATTACTGAAAAAGGAATTCCGTTCCATTCTCCACGACCATAAATTCGATCGCGTGTTACACCACTCACCTCTTTTACAATTGCACGAGTTGATTCGGTTAAACGATTAAACAATGTTGATTTTCCGACATTCGGTCGGCCCACGATGGCAATAATATTTCCCATTTTTCTCTAATTTGACGTACTTCACAGCACTACTTTAACTATTTGCGAATTACTAATGACAAATTACAAATTTAGAATCGCACAAGAATTCATTTGTAATTGATAACCTGTAATTAGTCATTCTTTAATAACCGTATTTCTTCAGTTTCTGTTCGCTTGCGCGCCAGTCTTTATCGACTTTCACAAACGTTTCCAGAAACACCTTCTGACCGATAAAAGCCTCAATATCCAGACGTGAGTCTCGTCCGATACGTTTTAGCATCTCACCTTTTTTACCAATCAGAATTCCTTTTTGAGAATCACGTTCCACCACAATCAGTGCTCTGATATGCGTAATGGTTTCTGATTCTTTGTATTCTTCAATTTCTACCTGACAAGCATATGGAACTTCCTTATCACAATGCAAAAAGATCTTTTCACGAATCATTTCTGAAACGAAGAAACGCACTGGTCTGTCGGATAATTCTTCTTTGTCGAAGTAAGCAGGACCTTCTGGCGACAACTCCAAAATGCGTTGCCAAATAGGTTCTACATTAAAATTATGCAATGCTGAAATTGGATGAATCTCCGCTTTCGGAAGTCTTTCCTGCCAATATTCTCTTCTTGCAATTACTTTATCCTGGTCGCCCAAATCTATCTTGTTGATGATTAGAAGAACCGGAATATTCAATCGTTGAATACGCTCCAACGTTTCCTTGTGATTCATTTCGGTCTCATGCATATCCGTGATAAACAACAAGATATCCGCATCCTTAAATGAACTTTCCACATAGCTCATCATTGCTTCATGCAATTTGTAAGATGCATTTACCACTCCGGGAGTGTCTGAAAACACGATCTGATAATCGTCTGCATTTACTAAACCATGAATTCGATGACGGGTAGTTTGTGCCTTTGAAGTAACGATAGAAAGCTTCTCGCCCACCAAACAATTCATAAGCGTAGACTTCCCAACATTTGGACTTCCTACAATATTTACGAACGCGCTTTTGTGAGACATAGAAGAAATTTTGTGCAAAGATAGTAAATAGACTTAAGACAATGGAGGAAAGACGAAGGACTGACCCCGATCACACCAATTTACAACAGTTCAAAGAGTTTGTGTTTGAGCACAAAGAGTACTAATCCGGTTTTTGATTTAATGGCAAACTTATCGAAAAGAGATTCGCGGTAACCATCAACAGTTCTGGCAGTAACGTCCATCAGACTTGCAATCTGATCATAAGTGTATTCATCCTGGTGGCAAACCCACTTCAAAAATTGTCGTTCTCTAGGCGACATTTGGTCAAGAATCACTTCATATTCCGGGCGTTTGGTTTGCTCAAAATTATTCCGAAGTGAGTACGTTAGAAATTCGTTGTGATGATATCCAACTGTTGTTATTGAATTGATTGCGTTTCTGAGTTCATCAGCAGAACAATCCTTTCGCAAATAACCTCTGGCGCCGTTTCTGAAGAGTTTGATAATGGTGGCCTCTTCGGCATTCAAGGTCAGAATCAGTACTGGTAAATCGGAATTCATCTCAGCCAATTGTTCCATCACCTGATCGCCGGAAAATCCAGGCATTGTAAGGTCCATCATCACCAAATCTGGTTTGGGACTTAAAGGCAAATTTTTTAGGAAATCGTTTCCGGAGTCAAACTCTTGCACAATTTTAAAGTCACCCAATTTCTCAATTAGCTCTTTGAGTCCATTACGAACAATCACATGGTCATCAACAAGAACAATGGTTTTAAAGCTCATAGTAAGGTTTAAGTACGTACTAATTTGATGAATTTTTCAGAATTACGGTGGTACCTTCATTCGGTTTTGTTTGATAAATACATTCTAATCCAGCCAATTTAGCTCTGTTCAGAATGTTCTTAACTCCAGATGCCTTGTTCTGTTCAAAGAGGTTTTCATAATCGAATCCGCTACCGTTGTCACTCACAGATAATTCGAAATGACTATTCGTTGCTTTTAAACGGATTTCAATTGTTGTGGCATGACTATGTTTAAGTACATTTTGGATGATTTCCTGAAAGATTCTGAAAATCATCAATTGTGCATCTTTATCCAAACTAAGATCCAACACCAGAATTTCAGATTTCACCGTAAACGTTTTCAATGCAATTAAGCGCTCAATCTCCAAACGAATTGCACCTTCAAATCCATTCTGAAGAATAGCGTCACTATTTAATGTTTTGCTCAATAACCGAAGCTGTTGTGTAACTTCTCCCAGATATATTTCGATGGGCTTATAACCTTCCGCCAAATCGGGATGCAACATTTTCTGTGTTTGAATCTGCATGTGCATCGCCACTAAAAGTTGTCCCGCATTATCATGAAGTTCATACGCCAACTGATGCAGGATTTTCTCTCGTTCTTCGGTTTCAATTGCCCTCAATTCCCGTTCGAATGCAAGCTTAGTCGCAGCCAGTTCCTCTTTCTGTTTGGCCCGTTGCTGTTGAATCCGAAAGAAACTATAGACCACGCCGGTCACCAGAAGTAAGATGACAATTGTGGTGACTATAATTCCAAGTACAATATCGTTCATATTCGTTTTCTTTCTTTGTTGTTATTTCGATACTGCATTACAAAGGCAAGTGCAATTAGTGCATATCTGAGGTTTGCCAAAATGTCGCTGATCAAATGGTAAAGCAGGGAATTCAATTTTGGCGATCGGTGTTGCAGATAATTCATCAGCGAAACATAGGGCACACTGCAAGCGAAATAGACCAGTAAAGCCATACAAGCAATTCTCAAAGGTAATCCCTCTTTCCCGGCAGGCGAATTGAACAGAATAGGCACAAAAACCAGGGTTATGACAACACATTCAGTCAGATCTGCATAATGGAGATAACTCTGAAATCCGTTTAATGCAACTTGCGCAATGTATACAACCACAAAACCTGTTGCGCCTAAAACCAGTAACAATCTTCCGTTGGCTTTCCCGTACATGAACTGAGCTGCCAAAAGCAGCAACCCAGTTTCAAGTACAAGGTGTATGTTCATGAGCCATTGCGTATTTATTGCCTGATGATTCGCTTGCTGTTGAATAGTCAGAAGATTCGCGCAACTGTAAAAAACGATCCAAATAACAAGCTGAATAAAAAGTGCTTTAAAGAAAGGAGTAAGTTTTCTCCAGCTAATAATTCCTCCTAAAAAAGCTAATGAAAGGCAAGAAATTTCAGTGACTTGTGTAAGCATGTAGTGCGTTTGTGCTCACTAAGATGCGAAAATTATAGACATATCGTTACTCCCTGTGAATGCACGTCAAGTTCAGTTTTTGTTAGAAATGAACAGCCTGGAGGACATAAATGAGAACGATTCGCATACATATCCCTAAAATCAACAGCCACACGTATTGTACGAAGTAAAAGAGAGTGTTTTGCACTCAAAGTCCCATCAGGCTTTCTATAAAGTGCATTTTTTACCGTTACAAAATTGTCACCATCGTTTTTATTGTCTGTCATCAACGTGTAAATTGTTTGAAACGGATAGGTAACGGAATTTGCATCTGAAGTTGAATCATGATTACCAAATGCCCCTGCTCCGTCATGAAGAATTGAAATTTGATCGCGATAATTCCTTTCAATATTTTCGGTTCCTGTATACTCTTTAAAGCCATCTGCAACAGTATAAAAATACTTTTTAGTTCCTTCAACAAAGTCATATCTGTTTTGGGCAGCGTTCCAGTTATAACAAACGGGTTTGAAAAGTAGTTTAACATCAAAATTAGCCCCTGTTAGAGCATAGTATATTCTGAGTCCAGTTATGAATTTTTCATCTGCAGTTCTTAACTTGAAAGCTTCGGTATACATTGCTTCGAATGCGTCATAAGCGATATCAACCATCGGATTTGGCAGATTATGTCCGTTTTTCAGCTTGAAAAAGCTATTGAATTGATCAATCTGTGGAAGTGCATCAACATCGTTAACTACAGCCAATGCTAAATTCAAAGTGTCTTCCAAATTAATCTTATTTCTAAGATTTGGGAAATTTAATGGGTCGATTATTCGACAAAATGGCGTTGGATAAGGATCCAGTAATTTTTCTTCCATAGTGTATTGTTTTAAGTTTCTCCAAAACTGCCCATAAAATCAGATTCATACAAATTTTCCGTTTGGTATTATCCTCATTTTCAACCCCGTGAATAATCCCGTATGAAATGGGTAAAGTGCCCTTTTGGGAGAATGGAATTGTTGAGATGTTTGTGAGGTAATTCAATACTTAAACTTATGAAAACAGTAGACATTCGATTAGAAGTTAAACTATGGGGCTCACTTCACAACTGTCATGTTTATCTTGAGAACATGGACAAAATTGGTTTGTGGTCCTATGACTCAGAGAAGAATATACATTACCGGGATCTTCCAAACTATGAGATTAACGGGAATTTGGACGTGAAAATGGAAGCCACAGGTAAAAATGGTGCTTCTTCAACGCTCGTTGTAAAAATTAAAGGCCAGGATCCTGTTCAATTGATTTGTCTTATACAAAATGGACACGCGGCTTCTCAAAAATCTATCACAATAAACGAATTAATATGAAAACACTTGTATCAATCTTGTTCACCTTGTTTTTAGCCAGTATTGCAACTGGACAAGTAATTATAGAATCTACTGATGGTACTGAGATCGCCACAAATATTGACGCTTCATCACCTCTTTCAAAAACAACTTTTTTGGGTTTAGTTAATACAACCGAGCAGAGTTTTCAATTAAAGTCAATTATTGCAAAAAGAGATGATGCAAATCTAGGAAGTCAATTAGAAAGTTATTTCATCATTAATCTGAAAGCAAAACCTTCGGATGGAATCGCAACTTTGTTTAACAATGGAAATTTCAATCCAAGCACAACTTCAAGCTTAACATACGGAAGATCATACGTGTTCTCTAAACCAACTTCCACTAAGTTTACAGATTATTTTACGCTGAAAGCTGAATACAATGTTAATAAGTATACCTTGTTCAATCCAGATACAGTTTTTAGTAAACAAATAAGTAATTCTACATTTAAAGGACTGGGGATTTCATTTTCTTATAACGTCTTCGTTTCGGGAGCCAATCTATTCAATTTCTCTCTTGGATACGCTCAGAAAAACAATTACTCGTCGCTAGAAAACATTGAGATTCTTGACTATGCGATTCAAATAGATTCAGTTTCAAGTACATTTAGACAGTCTGGGAAAACTGTAAACGGGAAAACAGGTACATACTCGGAATATGAATGTTTCCCTTTCCGTGCCGCCTATACATACTGTCCTAGCGAAGACGCTGCTGACAAAAATAAATTGAAGATTGGATTTTCCATATATTATGCAAGCCAATTCGGAAAAACTAAACCAATCCATAATTTGGGTACCGTACTTTTTCTTACGAAAGCAAATGAAAAAACGGGTGTTCGAACGCCAACTATTGGATTGGGAGTTCAGGCAAATGATATTAACAATACGTTGAACAGTTCAAGCTTTTTAACAAAGCGTATTTCATTCAATCTTACTACCGTATTTAATTTCAATTCCCTTTAATGGGTTACATAATACTAACCGCAAGTCAAAACTTGCGGTTTATCCACTTCTTCCTCAAAACGTAAAAATCTTACGGTCACAATTGATTGAAATTTAATACATTAAACCCCAAATTATCATCACTATTTTTATCTACTCATTCAAAACACTATTCATTATGGAACCAACTATTGATCCTGACAAAGGAAAAAAAGAAAAAAATGAACTGGTAATCAGTTATCTCAGTCTGCGAAAATACCTCGGTATTTTAGGAATTGCTCTCCCAATAATCCTGCTTATAGGCTCAATATTCGCCAATGACGGAGTTGTTGAAGGTGCAATAAGCGATTATTTTCATACGCCGCTTCGACAGTTTTTCACCATCAGTTTGGGCGGAATTTCGCTCCTGCTATTCGCTTATAAGGGTTACGATAACGTTGACAAATGGATAACGAATATTGCGGGAGCTTTTGGTTTGCTGACGGCATTCGTTTTCACAAGCTTCAAAGATCATTCTAATCTGCATGGCTATATTCTTACGGTTAAAGGTGAACGCTCTAATGCTGTTTCACTTGAAGATCTCGCTGGAAAAGCTTATGAAATTATTCCAATTCCAGTTAGTTCATTGCAATCTGTATTGCACCTTTGCTTTGCGGCATTATTCTTTTTACTTCTTGGATACATGTCGATCAAGCAATTCACAAAACTTGGCAACCGAAAGGAAAATTGGGTGTATCGCATATGCGGTTGGGTGATAATAGCGACCATTTTATTGCTTACTCCGATAGCGCTGAACAACGATAAAATAACCGAATTCTACCATGATTACCGATTGATTTTCTGTGGAGAATTCATTTGCCTTTGGGCATTCGGAATTTCTTGGTTGGTTAAAGGATATAGTTCTCACAAGGATATCAACTGACAAATTAGAAGTAGATCGTTCCCTAAAGCGCAACTCATCCTTGCGCTTTTTCATTTTAAATCCTCAGGCGCTATCCAAAACGTTTCCAATAAACAAAGCTCGTCGTTTGGATTGTGCTTGTATGCTAGAATAACGTACAGCCCATGCTCGTTTCGAAACAACTTCCCAAAACTGATTTTATCTTTCGCTTGAAATCTCCAAACATTTACAGTGCTCCAGAAGAAGTTGGAACTGTCCAATTCCATCGATTCTGGAAGTTTTAAGTCGCTCAATGGAATGAACATTTTGGATGAAAATCCAGCGTCTGAGCACCTGCAATTTTTTGTGCTCACGGATAGTTCCAACATGTTCTTTTTTCCAGCAGCCAGCTCGTAGTGAAAATAACTTTCCGTGTTTCCGTTTATTTCAACATTCGAATGCATTTTCACCAGTGTATCTTTGTCGCAGCAGATAAAATTTATTGGATAATCAAAATCTACGGGACCTTGGTGATTTTCGAAAGAAATCAACTTCAAATTTGAAGCGGCATTGTTTATTTTCATCTTTTGGTCTGCCGTCCAATCTTTTTCTGACGATTGAATCAAGATGAGTTTATAGAAATAATCACCCTGAGAAAGCAAATCCAACTTGTCAGACATTTCCAAACCATGAATTAATGGTACAATAGAGGTTTTGTCGTGAAAATAGTGCGCACCACTCCATTTCAAACAGTTCTCCAAATGATATTTCTGCTTGTCAAACCAATAAAGCGACTGCTCACAATCGTATCGGAGTTGGTAATACTTCACCCAAGGGATATCAGCTTTGGTGGTGTCTACAGTAGAAAGAGAATCTACCTGAAACCACAACTCTTCAGGATCGATCTTTCGGGAAAATTTTTGATCCACCGAACCGTATTGCGCAAATGCAGTAAAACAAAACAGCGAAAAAAATACAATCGGTAGTTTAAACATGGTTCAACAACGACAAGCTGGATTTTGGTTACGTCTATTTATTCCACAACAGTAAATTGAAGGTAGAACTGTACTGTAGGCCTGAATATTCATCGAAATACTTGATGGTATAATTGTAACCTACTTGCGCAGTCCAAATCATTCGTTTATTGGAAAGGAGTTGTAAACCAGCCACTGGTGTGAATTGCAGTGAAGAGAAATCGCGCTGAAACAATCCTCCCAATTCTAAACCGAAATAAGGAATTCCAAATTTGCGTTTTATTACCGCTTCAAAGGATAAATTCAAGCCAAAATTGACGTTGAAAATGTCTTTTGCAGAATTCTTATCACTCTTCATGATGCTCAGGTTTCCATAAGTTTTTACCCTTCCCGGACCCGATCTGTACGATTCACCGCCACGAGCGCGGGCATAGATGACAAATTCAGTAGTTATTCCCTGATAAACACCCAAAGTGTCCACATTCTTCGGAGTGTAAATCTTGTATCCAACACCAGGCATAAAATAATCATCCCATTCCTGATTATTGACTGTTGTTTGCGAAAAAATAGTGTTCACAAAAAGGGAACACATTAAGAGTAAGTAAATGTTTCTCATCTATTCTGGTCTTGTTAAACACTAATGTTCTACGAATGCAATGGTAAACAAAAAAACGCATCCTCCGTTGAAGATGCGTTTTGCTTTGTCTTACATTTACTTATGTTACCTAACCTACTTTATATTCTTTACTTCTGATGCACCCGTAACATCTGTAGTTACATTAGAAGGATCTCCTATAATTTGCACTTCACTTGCTCCCGAAGCAACTATCTTCAGATCGTCCATAACGTTGATCTTTACAACGCTTGCGCCTGAACAATTGACATTTGCCTTTTGCACCATTAACTCTTCTGCATTTATATCAGACGCACCTGAGTTAATGATTTCAAGGTTATCAACCTCGCCAACCAAATTGATATCTGATGCTCCTGAAGAATTGATTTTCATTTTGGACAGGTGAACTCCTAAAGTAAGATCCGAGGCTCCTGAAATTTCAAGTTTCAAACTCTCCAGATTCAAATCGCCCTCTGTTTTTATGGATGAGGCTCCTGAACAATTGATTTCCTTTAAACTGACAACAGTGATATAAACCGTTAGATCATAATTGCAATCGTTTTTCTTACACTGTGAATACACTTCGAGCGTTCCCGCTTTCGTATCAATGCGAATAGCTTCTTCGCCATTATCATCACCTTCAATACGGAACGAAGCTTTTTCACCCTGCATCAAAACCACATCCACTGCGCCCCAAATTTTCAACAAGGTGAAATCATTTATTTCCGTTACTTCCCCATCTCCTGTTATTCTTGGAATTCTTGGCAATGGCTGAATGGGTTCTATCAGTTTATAAGGCAAAATGTAATTGGAAGGAAGTGATTGACAATAGCTCAAACTTGGTAAATAAGGCGCATCGTCGTTTAAGGTTTCCAACAACCTCAAAACTGGCTGCTGCTCTCCTTCAGCAACCAGTTCTTGCGATGGAGTATTGACAGAAGTCAATACTGTTTCGTTGGGTTTGGGGTCTTGTTTTGTATTTACGTGTATCGTGTTTTTGGCAGCTGGCTGAACCGGTTGCTGTGTTGAGGTATTCATTGTCAACACAACTCCTGTTCCTATACCCACTGCTACAATAGCTGAACTAATCATAATGAATGGTTTTAATGTGATTATCAATTTCGTTTTCGCAAAAAATGCGATGATGAGCGCGCCAAGTGTCATTGGAACTATCCATTTCTGAACGTCGCTCAACGTTGTCTCTGGCGCTTCGTTCCGCGCCTCTGCAAAGAGTCTATCCAGCGTTTCCATAACTTTCTGTTTCTGCCACTTGTGGCTCAGTTAATAATTGTGTGAGTTGTTGTCGACCACGCAATAAGCGTTGTTTGACAGCAGATTCTCCAGCCTCTTGCAATTCAGCGATCTCTTTAATAGAGAATCCTGAAATTTCAAACAAGATCAAAGCTTCGCGCTGTAAATCCGGAAGTAATTGCAATGCCTTGTACAAATCTTCTTTTTCCAGCTGTTTTTCAGCATGGTTTTCAATTTGCTGGGCATTCAAATGTTCCGTCGACATTCGTTCTTCCGACATTTTTCTGTTCGAATTGGCCAAAATCCGAATACTAATGCCGAACAAGAAGTGCAGAAAGGCCTTTTTATCTTTCAGTGTATCAAATTTCTCAAAAGCTACACTTACCGATTCCTGCATCAAATCCCTGAAATCCATTTCACCATACACACGCGCCTTGCAGAACCGCTCAAAGCGAGCATGGATTGGTTCAAACAGATTCATGAATTCTTTCTTCTTGTTACTCATAATGTGGGCTCACATAAAGGTAGGTGTAATGAGAAAGCGAAAAGTTACATTAGAAGTGAAAAATCAAAAGTTAAGACGCAAAATCTTTTGATTTTCCGTTAGTTTCGCTAGCCCCTTGAAGTTTTTAACTTTTGGCTTTTGCTTTTTGACTTAGATTTTTGTGGTAACTTGTTAGGAATATGATAGAAACAAAAAAGATTCTTCTCGCAATATTAATGCTAATTACGTTTGACAGTGGGTTATCGGCCCAATCTGCAGAAAAATACAACTCTATTCACATCGAGTTTTATCAGCCATTACGTATTCCTGCCATGGGAGAATTCTACAGTGATGATTGGTATTTTGGGGGATTCCCATCATCAATGCCGCCAGATAGCGATTTTGAACGCAATAACTATTCCGGAGCTTTCGGATTACGTTACGATCGAATACTAAAAAAGGGTTTCATTTTGAAAACGCGACTTGGCATGTCTTACAGAAAACTGACAGAACATTTCTATTCCGATTATCATAATTATCAGGACGGAGGTTCAGACGATTATATTCTCGATCAAACTTATTCCTACTCTCAATTCCATGTGAATGCATTTCTTGGAGGGTCAAAACGCATTATTTTAAGCAAACGTTTTTTTATTGATGTTGGACCACAATTGGCTTATGTGCGTTACATGCAAAGTGATTCAAAGTTCACTTCACATACAGACGATTATGCAGGAACCTCTTCTCCTGTAATGATTCACACTATTCAAAATGTGGTAAAATATAATCCTGTAGATTTCATTGGTGTTGGTTCAAAAGCAGAATTATCAATGCGCTTAACTGATAAACTTACCTCAACTTTAGGTTTTCAAGCCTATTGTTTTCTGATGCGAAGTAAAGGTACCAGAGTAACGAGCTATAACCAAACATCACAAGATATTCCGAACGGCACAACAAATGAATCTTCTGAACAATGGCGTTTGCATCAAAAAATAAAACAAACTGGATTTAGCAATGTTTCTCCAGTTGTGAGTCTTGGTTATTCGTTTTGATGATTCAATACAAGGAAATCCTTTTTCAAAAAGTTTTATCGAAATAGTTGCGAAACAAGAAAAAGTGCGTATATTTGCACTCCCCAATCGAATGAAACGTCATTCATCAGGGCAGTAAAATAGCAAGAAAATCTACAAGATATATTGCGAGGTGGAGCAGTTGGTAGCTCGTCGGGCTCATAACCCGAAGGTCGCACGTTCGAGTCGTGTCCTCGCTACAAGGAAAAAGGAATTCAGAAATGAGTTCCTTTTTTGTTTTTAGTTTTTCTCAAGAAAAAAGCGCGACCATTTCTAGCCGCGCCTCTTTAACCAATATGTTCTTCATTATTTCCTTCCGAACACTTTATGCAGATCGGCCTTTAGTAAGACCGAACCGGAAAAACTAGTGTGACTTCCATAATTGTAAAAACCAACCGAAGCACCAAGAGTTATTCCTTGTTTAAACTTGTATCCGGCAAAGACATTCGGATTGTAGAAATTAAGGTTTGTCCCAAACCAAAGTTTGTCTTTGTATTTTGCGGTCAGCGTCAGGTACCGAAAATCGTAGCCTGCTGCCAAACCTGTCTGTAATCCCCATTTCTCACCCAACTTGAACGTGTAATCAGCGTAAAGAGAACTCCAACTTAATTGATATCTGGGTTCATTCTCTGCAAATCGGGCTGTAAAAGTGGTTCCCGCTCTGAATCTTCCAGATTGAAAATGTACACCAAGAGTTCCTTCGTAAGCATTTTCTTCCTGACTGATTGACCCGTTTTGAAGATATCGGATATTATTGTAATTGAAACCAGCGCCAATACCGAGGGTACTTTTTTCACCCAATTTCGCATGGAAACTGTAGTTCAGGTTCAAACCATTATTTGCGTACCAGTCCCGATTCGATAAACCAGTATAACCAGCACTCAACCCGCCATGAAGTTTCTTTGAACGGTAATTCACACTCGCTCTCGAGGAAAAATAACTGCCATTAAAATTAACATTCGATATGAAGGCCAATGAATCATCTATTCCAGCTGCACCTGGATTGTATGAGTTGTATTGCTGCCAATAAAATGGATTTTGGGCAAAAGCGGTAGTGGAACAAAGTGTTATTCCTACTAAAAGTGATTTGAGAGTTGATTTCATAAAATGATTTAACGTTTGAAGGTTTGACCATATGGGTCGATCATATGTTACAGCGTTAACTTTTTTTAAGTCATCACGCTGCACAAACAACACATTAATGACATCTCTCAATGCGACTTACCACTTCTTTGTAGTTGATCGCTTCCATTCTTTTTCTGGAAAGGCAATACGAAAGTTAACACTGTGACGGATTAAATCGGGGCTTCCTGAATACAATGCAGACTCCCTGATCATCTCAATTCCGTAGTTCATCTGAATGTGTCGACGTTTAAAATAAAGACCAAAGAGACCACCAAAACCCAAATCGGAATACGACCCACCTACCGTAATAAGATCTGCCATTCTTACACACAGGGAAGCTTCAGTTCGTTCCTCAAAATATTCCGAGTACAAAACCCTGGGAATAATGGCAAATTTCTCTGTGATTTTAATCTCATAACTTAGATAGCCAAATCGTGCATCATCAAATACGTTAACCTTCCTTAGCATCCACGGATTCCCATTATAACTTCCTCCACAAACAAATCCCTTGTACTTAAAATGTACACCCAAACCTGCATACCAAGGATAAGTGTTCGCAAAAAAATTCGTGTTCGGAAACGATACGTGCTCAGGGTCAAAACCTGCACTTACGCCAACAGCCAATTTCGCTTCGTCAGACAAGGAAATCTGATAATTGTAATTCAATTTCAACGATGAAAAACCATTAATTGAAATTCCAAAAGCACCGTGAAGCACAGGTCTTTGCAAATCGCAACTTAGTAACTCGCTAACATGATCTTCATCTGTAAATGCAACAGTTGCTGAAAGGTCATGATGATAGCCAACTGCTGTTGCCGCCGGATTGTAAACCGAGTAATTATTCCAAATTTGATTCGTTTGACAATCAACGATTAACGCAAAAAAAGATATGAAGAAGGTGATAATGAATTTAGATGACGTCATTTCCTGATTTTGTGCAAAAATACAACTCGAAAATTATTTCATCTCAAAACGGCTTCTCTTTGACCAAACTCAAGAATTAATTTCGGCTAAAAACTTGTCAATCAAAGAAAACTCACTATCTTTGCAACAACAATTAAGAAAAACAACAAGAACGAGGGGACGCAAGTCCCCTCTTTTTATCTGATATGATTACGAAAAAACTCGTTACGGATTTAGCGGAAGAACGCATTAAGGAGCGCGATGAGCGCATCTTTATTGTTGCATTGAGCATTAGCTCAACAAAAGTTATTCGTCTTGAAATTGACAAAACAGAAGGAAACGTAAGCATTGAAGATTGTATTTCGGTGTCGAGAAACATAGAACATAATCTTGATCGTGAAGAGGAAGATTTTGAGTTGCACGTTTCTTCGGCAGGTTTAGACAAGCCACTTCGTGTTCACCAACAGTATGTTAAGAATGTTGGTCGCGGACTGGATGTTGTTCTCAATACAAAAGAAAAAACTACCGGAACACTCGTTGAAGTAACAGACAAGGATATTCTTCTTGAACGTGAGGAAAAACAACAGGTAGAAGGTAAAAAGAAAAAAGAGGTGGTAGTAGTTCAGGAAAGAATTGCTTTCGACCAGATAAACGAAGCAAAAATTGTTATTTCATTTAAGTAAAATGCCATGAATAGCTTGGAGTTAGTAGAATCGTTTTCCGAGTTTAAAGAACTCAAAAGCATCGACAAACAAACGATGCAACACGTTTTGGAAGACGTATTTCGTGCAATGTTGAAGAAAAAATTCAACACTGACGATCATATTGACGTAATCGTAAACATCGACAAAGGTGACGTTCAGATTTTCGTGAACAAGGAAATCGTTGCTGACGGAGAGGTTGAAGATCCGAATACAGAGATCGCAATTAGCGATGCATTGAAAATTGGAGACGATTTCGAAATTGGTGAAGATGTTTCTGAAGAATTCCGTTTCAATGATTTCGGTCGTAGAAACATTCTTTCGTTACGCCAAAACTTGATTTCTCGAATTCTTGAATTGGAGAAAGATCACTTGTACAAAAAATACAAAGAGCGTATTGGTGAAATTATCACTGGTGAAGTTTACCAGGTTTGGAAGAAAGAAATTATGGTATTGGATGATGAGAACAATGAGTTGATTCTTCCAAAATCAGAGCAAATTCCTTCTGATTACTTCAAGAAAGGTGAAGCAATTCGCGCAGTTGTCTCTAAAGTGGATATGCGTAACAGCTCACCAGTTATTATCCTTTCGCGTATTGCTCCTGAATTCCTTGAGCGTTTATTCGAATTGGAAGTTCCTGAGGTATTCGACGGATTGATTACAATCAAACGTATCGTTCGTGAGCCAGGAGAAAGAGCTAAAGTTGCTGTTGAATCTTACGATGACCGCATTGATCCGGTAGGAGCTTGTGTTGGTATGAAAGGATCTCGTATTCACGGAATTGTTCGTGAGTTGAGAAACGAAAACATTGACGTAATCAATTACACGAATAATCCACAATTGTTGATTCAACGTGCATTGTCTCCGGCGAAAATTACTTCTATCGAGATCGCTGAAGAAGAAAAACGTGCATCGGTTTACTTGAAACCAGATCAGGTTTCTCTTGCAATTGGAAAAGGAGGTTACAATATCCGTTTGGCTGGTAAATTAACAGGTTACGAAATTGATGTATTCCGTGATGGTGAAGCTGATTCTGAAGATGTTGACTTAGAAGAATTCGCAGACGAAATCGATAGCTGGATCTTAGATGAGTTGAAAGCTGTTGGTTGTGATACTGCGAAATCAGTATTGGAATTGAGCGTTGCCGACTTAGCAAACAGAACTGACTTGGAAGAAGAAACAATTCAGGAAGTATTGAAAATCCTTCGTTCAGAATTTGAATAAGAATACGTGGCAGCGGATGAATACTGAGTACCGCAATGACAAATTGCGAAGTGCGAAGTAGCAGCTGCTTTCGATAAAGAAACAAGTATTAGTGCCTTTGGGCACTAACAAATAAAATTGGTTGAGACTTGGTCGGGTAAAAATACCTGACCAAATTTCACCTAAATCTGACCAACACTAACTATCTTTACACGAATTTTTGACGTTTAACGACGTCAACTTATTAAATGGAGCAAAAATATATGGCCGGTAAAACACAGCGTTTAGGCAAAGCAGCAGGTGAGTTGAATGTAGGAGTCTCTACAATCGTTGACTTTTTGTCATCGAAAGGGATTACTGTAGACAATAATCCCAACACAAAGTTGGAACCTGAACAATTTGAACTACTTCGCGAGCAGTTTGCAGCTGATCTTACATTGAAAGAGCAGACCAAAATGTCATCGCAGGTAAAGCAGCGTGAAAAACGCGAAACTGTTTCACTAAGAGATGGTAAAGAAGAAGAGACAGCTGCACCAGAAGCAGAACCAGAAGTGGTGAAACCTGAACCTACACCAGAGCCTGTTGTAGAAAAGGTTGTCGAAAAACCTGTCGTGGCTGAAGAAGTTGCGGCACCCGAGCCTCCAAAAGAGGAACCAAAAGCTCCAGTTGTTGAAGAACCAAAAGTTGTTACTCAGAAAGAAGAAGCTCCAACTCAATCTGAAGCAGACACAACAGGTGGTGTTCAAGTAATTGGTAAAATTGATCTTGATGCGTTGAATACAAAAACGCGCCCCGATAAACGCAAAAAAGAGGACGGTCCGATCGACAAGTCGAACTATCCGAAAGTGGAAACTCAACCAAAAGTGGAAGAAAAGAAACCTGAGCCCAAAGCTCCGGATGCTCCACAAGAGATTGAAACCATTCGCGTTGACCGCACAAAATTATCTGGACCAACGGTTCTAGGTAAAATTGAGCTTCCTGTAGAACGTCCAAAACCAGTTGGCTCTTCTCGTCCAGGTGACGATCGTAAGAAACGTAAGCGCATCAACAAAGATGTGAAGCCTACAGGACAACAAGGTACTGGTCAAGGCCAACAAGGCGGAGGAAACCAAGGTGGAAACAAACCGGGATTCAACAGACCTGGTGGACAACAAGGTGGTGGAAACAAACCTGGATTTAATAAACCTGGCGGTGGTCGCTTTGAAAAAGTAGCTCCGTCTGAACAAGATATTCAAAAAGAGATCAAGGATACTTTAGCACGTTTATCTTCTAAAGGAGGTAAATCTAAAGCGTCTAAAAATCGTAGAACTAAACGTGACGATAGAGCGCAACGTCGTGAAATCGAACATTTAGAAGCAGAATTACAAGAGAAAGTATTACAACTTACGGAGTTCGTAACGGTATCAGAATTGGCTTCAATGATGAACGTTTCGGCAACTCAGGTAATTTCTGCTTGTATGTCGCTTGGTATCTTCGCATCTATCAACCAACGTTTAGATGCTGAAACAATTCAGATTGTAGCTGATGAATTCGGTTACGAAACAGAATTCGTTTCTGCTGATATTCAGGAAGCAATTCCGGAGATTATCGATGCTGAAGAAGATTTGATTTCTCGTCCTCCGATTATTACTGTAATGGGTCACGTTGACCACGGTAAAACTTCATTGCTTGATAAAATTCGTAATGCGAACGTTACAGCTGGTGAGGCCGGAGGAATTACACAACACATTGGTGCTTACTCGGTAACATTGAAAGATGGTCGTAAGATGACTTTCCTTGATACACCTGGTCACGAAGCCTTTACAGCGATGCGTGCTCGTGGTGCACAAATTACCGACGTTGCAATTATCATTGTTGCAGCTGATGATGACGTGATGCCTCAAACAAAAGAAGCAATCTCTCACGCTCAGGCAGCGAACGTTCCAATGATCTTCGCGATTAACAAAATTGATAAACCGGGTGCAAACCCAGATAAGATCCGCGAACAACTTTCTGCTATGAATATCTTAGTAGAAGAATGGGGTGGAAAATACCAATGTCAGGAAATTTCTGCAAAACAAAACCTGAATATCGATGCTCTTTTGGACAAGGTATTATTGGAAGCAGAAATGTTGAACCTACGTGCAAATCCAAACAGAAATGCAACGGGTAACGTTATCGAATCTTCTTTGGATAAAGGAAAAGGTTATGTAACAAATATGCTGGTACAAACAGGAACAATGAAAATTGGAGATGTTGTATTGGTTGGACGTAACTACGGACGTGTTCGTGCAATGCATGATGAGCATGGAAACAACTTGAAAGAGGCAGGTCCGGCTCAACCAGTTTCAGTATTAGGAATCAACGGTGCACCAAGTGCGGGAGATAGCTTCCACATTATGGATGACGAGCGTGAAGCAAAATCAATTGCTTCGAAACGTGAGCAGTTGTACCGTGAGCAAGGTTTACGTACTACGAAACACATTACCTTGGATGAGATTGGTCGTCGTTTGGCGATTGGAGACTTCAAGGAATTGAACTTGATCGTTAAAGGTGACGTGGATGGATCTATCGAAGCACTTTCGGATTCATTACTTCAATTGTCTACTGAAGAAATTCAAATCAACATCGTACACAAGGGTGTTGGAGCGATCTCTGAAGCAGATATCAACTTGGCGGCAGCGTCTGAAGCAATCGTTATCGGATTCCAGGTACGACCTTCAATTGCAGCACGTAAGTTAGCTGAAGCAGAACAAATCGATGTTCGTCTCTACTCTATCATCTACAAAGCTATCGAGGAATTGAAAGCAGCGATGGAAGGAATGTTATCTCCGGATATCGAAGAAAAAGTGGTTGGTACAGCAGAAATCCGCGAAACATTCGACATCACGAAAGTGGGTACAATTGCAGGATGTTACGTTATGGACGGAATCATCAAGCGTTCGTCTAAGATTCGTGTAATCCGCGACGGAATTGTAATTCACACAGGAGTTCTTGGTTCATTGAAACGTTTCAAAGACGATGTGCGTGAGGTGAAAAACAATTACGAATGTGGTTTGAACATCGACAAATTCAACGATATCAAAATCGGCGATTTAGTTGAAGCTTACGAAGAAGTAGAAGTTGCAAGAAAATTGTAATTTCCTCTAAATAATTTGGAAAGGCTCGTCTATGACGGGCCTTTTTGTTTTCCCACAGACGCGTAGATTATTGCTCGGCAAACACACTCGCTAAACGGCGTCAGCCGAATAACATGAAAATCTGTAGGAAATGAAAAATGACTCTCTCTTATTCAATCACCACCAATTCTACCCTATTCAAATGTGTGTCGTCATTATAGATATGCATCAGGTAAACACCAGCTGCCAAACTTTCACGTTTGAGTAAAAACTCATTCCCATTAACGATTTCCTTTCGAATCGTTTTACCAGTTGGCTCCAAAATCTCGATCCAAGTATACTGCTGTGGTTGAGAAAATTGAACTGTCAGATTTTGTGAGAATGGATTTGGGAACAAGTTGATCTCCGTTTCTTTTAATTCATCCACAGAAAGATTGGTAATGCAAATGGTATCTGTGGTCAGCGCAATGCAGGTGAGACACATACTCCAATAACAACCATTTTGTGTTACAACTAAAGAGCTATCGTTTCCAGTGCTTAACTGAACTCCATCTCTAAACCAAAGATTTGTTGGACAGTCATAACTGGTTCTTAATGTTGTTCCGTCAAAACTCAATGAAATGGGTTCTGGTTCCTCAACAAAATAGTGAATGGTGTCGCTACTTGTCATGCATCCAATGGGATCCACATTGTCTTCCACCCAAACATCGTGATGCCCAGGTGCTCCATAAGTACTCAATACTGTCTGATTAGCTGATAACCAGCTGCCATTATGGTACCAGGTATTTGTTGCAGGAAACCAATACGAAATCGGATACCATCTTAATATCACCATTTCAGCGCAATCCATTGTATCAGAACCTGTTTGGAATTCCAAATCAATTCGCGGATTTACGCCAATTTTAAACGTCTGGCACGAGTGTAAAACATCACCAGTAGGAGTTGTTACCGTTAGTGAAATTTCAGTTGTAGTATCAATGGTGAATGTATAACTTGAATTGGTAGAGCCATTGCTCCATAAATAACTGCTCATTCCGGGAGTTCCGTTCATTGTAATTTGAGAACCTATACACGCATATGGTATTTGCTTAATCGGATCAATTGTGGTACCAGTACTTCCTGTGATCGGATAATAAGATGTTGGTGCCACGAATATATTAATGGTTTGGGTCAGCGTATCTGAACCTCCATACCCGCTTACGTATAACTTGACCGAATAATATCCAGAACTTGTAAAGTAGTGTGTCACATCATGGCCTACCGTATCGATGGTTCCGTTATTATCAAAATCCCAGGCAGAATACAGCACATTCGGACCAGTTGAATGAAATCCATATTTTCCAGTTCCTTTACAGAACGATGAATCAACTGTAAATGCCGCAACAGGAATAGCTCCGCCTGGATGCATTCCACAACCATTCGACTGCAATAAGTCTGGTCGCAAAAGTGTTAGTGCAGCATTCATCCTGTCAACTTGACCTTGTGTGAACGACAGCGGACATGCGGTATAATCCATATAGTTCGGTAATTCCACAACATCACCCGTAAACGGATTGAAGCCCGAGGTATCACTCATTTCAGTTGCGCAAGAATTTACCTGACATTGGTTGTAGTCATTTGACATATCCGGAGGAGTATCGCAGACATAATCACCGTTCAGCAAACAATTAAAATTGGTACATGAATTTGTGAAAGTATGATACAGATTGAGATAATGTCCCACCTCGTGAGCCAGCAAAGTGGAATTGGATGCAAAAGCTGTATACCGTCCAACGATTCCATCAACTTCAGCAGGAGTTCCTGGAAAAGAACCATAACCACCTACACCCCACGGATTTTCGAAAGGATTAGTAGCAATGTTTCCAACCGTCCATACATTCAGATACAGAAGTGGATTCCACCTATTTTGTGTTTTGAAGGTTAAATCCTGGATATAATCGTAATAATTGAGTGTCAGAATCGAAGAATAATCATGGGTAATTCCGGTTGTGGGATTTCCCCACGGGTCAACTGATGCCAAACAAAACTGAATGTTTACGGCATGACCTGTAGCATCGTAAAACTGCCCTATATTTTGAAAACGCAGGTTCAATTCATCAACTGCCTGAATCACCGTTGCATCCGAAATGTTTTCAGGTCCATTTTGATGCATGATGTGAAAGACTATGGGAATCGTATAAATTGTTTTTTCCTGCTGATTCGTTGAATGGTCTGTCAAAAAATGGTACAGTAACTGATCATTCTGATTTTGCTTTTCAAGGGATTCAGGAAATCGATTGATTAAGAGCTGTTGCATTTCATCACTTCCGCAACTTTCCGTTTGGGCAAAAGAATGGCTGAGTAGAAAAAATGAGAGTAGTAGTGTAAGTGTTTTCATAATTGGGGTTTCAAGTGCTAGACTCAAAATTAGAATCAGTGGTTGCATTCTTTAAATTTAAAGCTCACAATTGATGAAGTGTCATTGCCTTTTTTGTAATTTCAATTTCGAACAGAATTGTCATGTATCACTTCGAAGCAGAATTGGAAATTATCGGAATCAATCCATTTGTTTTTGTCCCCGAAAACATACTGGATGAGCTCATCCAAAAAGCTGGAAAGCACTCAGGAAAAATCCCGATTTGTGGCGAATTGAATGGAAAATCATACACCCAAACCTTGGTGAAATATCAGGGATTCTGGAGATTGTATGTCAACACCACGATGCTCAAAAATTCACCAAAGCACATTGGTGAAAAAGTAGAAATTACTGTTGACTACGATCCTGTTTCAAGAGAAGAAACACCACATCCAGAATTGATGAAAGCCTTGGATGAAAATCCTCAACAAAAAGAATTGTTCGACAGTTTACCACCCTCACGAAGAAAAGAAATCGTGAGATACATCGGAAGAATCAAATCTGATGAAATCAGAAACAAGAACATCGAAAAAGCAATCAATTTCCTGAAAGGGACAGAGCGATTTATTGGGAGAGATAAACCTTGATTAGTATTTCACTCAAAGATTTTCATATAAAAAAACGCAAAGAAAGAAGGTCGCAAAGATTTTTCTACCCTTTGCGTTCTCATTCTCTTTGCGGTTCATATCTAATACGCCATCTATTATTCTCTCTCCATCTTAACTTTAACTTTCGTAAGCACGTTTTCACTAATTTTACTTCATGATTTCCCCAGGTTCGAAAGGATGGATTGCCAAATACCTTCAACTCGTTGATTCGGGCGAAATTTCGCTTGAACTTCCATCACACCCCGGAATTCAGGATGACGCATTTCTTCATCATTATCTTACCCGAACTGGAATTGTTTACGGACATCCAAATGAATTATTGTTTGGAAATGAACTTGACAGATCAAAGTGGACTTCAGATGAAACCCTGACTGTTCTTCTTTTTGAAGCACTGCTCTTTGTTTATCTGCAGCATAACGACGAAAAATTCTCCGAAGAAGCGTTTCTTAATTCGATTGAACAATTCTACAAAAAACACAGAGTACAGTCGCTAGGTGCGTTTTTGGGTTATCTCTTCAAGGAAAGTAAAGCCGAAAAACTGGAACGCGTACTTCACAAACGCTGCGATGTTCAACGACATTTGTCCAGCACAAAATCGTGGTTGACCTATTTCAACAACGCATTCATTTATCTCGATATTCTGCTTTTTGATGATTTTTTGGTAAACAATTCGAAAAACACACTCGATTACCAGCAATTGGCGCTGCTTTCATTGGCCATCATTACACTTTCGGCATACTCCGATGGAACCGTAGAAGAAAGTGAAAAAGCACTTTTCGACACTTTTCTTATCTCTGCCGATTTGGATACGGAAGAACGTGAATTGGCGAAACTACGTTTCAAGAACGGAACTTCACTCAATGAATTGGAGCCCGAATTGAAAGGCGGTTGGAATGTAAAGCGTTTTCTACTTGACGTTTCTGCATTGACTGTTTTCTGTAATCACGAATCACTTGACGAGGAACGAAATTTCCTTGTCGATTTGGGTGAATGGCTTTCATTAGGTGATTCTGACGTTGAACAGGCGATCATGTTAGCTCAACACTTTGTGTTAGAAAATCAGAACAACATTTCTTACTTAAAAGATGCCGGGTCGGTTGAAAACATGATGAACAGTGTTTCGAAACGCTGGATCAAGATTTTAGGTCGAAACAAAGACAAACTTGCTGTTGAGTTGAAACAGAGTAAGGAATTGGTTTCGCTGATTCGTAAATCTACAAGCACCGAACTTTCCAAAGAAGAAAAGGAAAAGGTGAAAACACAATTCATGGATATCGCCAAATCGATGCCGGCCTTGGCTATTTTTCTCTTGCCCGGTGGAGCACTTCTCCTTCCTATTGTATTAAAGGTGATTCCGAATTTGGTGCCAACAGCATTTAGAGAAAATGAATTAGAAGAATAAACTGTTTTAAAACGTTAAAATACCTTTCAAAACCTCTCTGGAAGTTCATGCCAGTTTTCTTCTCATTGTCCAACAAAATCGTGGTTTTCAGGTTGTTTACATCTCCGAAAAAGTGAGTATTGTGTAACCCAATCCAAAAATTATGTAAGACGTTTTTTCCAGAACTTCCCCATCTTCACTAAAAAGTGAATGTTGAGAAAGTCGCCACGAAAATATGTTTTTACTAAAGGAATAGACCAGTATTTTCTGGACGTTTACAAGGCGTACCTTTTTGTTGTCCGATTTTTTAAGGAAGCCTTCCGAGCCCCCTTTCACATTCGGGAAATCATCAATCAATGCTACGAGTTGGGATTAAAATCCTTGCCATTGATTACATTAACCGGTTTCATCACAGGAATCGTATTCACCAAGCAGTCGCGACCATCACTTGCGGAATTTGGAGCTACTTCATGGCTTCCATCACTGATTTCAATTGCCATTGTTCGGGCACTTGCTTCACTGGTTACTGCATTGATTTGCGCAGGAAAAGTGGGTTCCAGTATTGGTGCCGAATTGGGTTCGATGCGCGTGACCGAACAGATAGACGCAATGGAAGTTTCAGCAATAAATCCGTTCAAATATTTGGTGACCACACGTGTGATTGCTTGTACGCTCACCGTTCCAGTTTTAGGATTGTATTGTGGATTCGTAGCACTTCTCGGATCGTACTTCAGCGTACACGCCAACGAGGCAGTAAGTATGACAACGTTCATCAATAACGGTTTTTCGACCATCACTTTCCTTGATATTTTCTCTTCGGTTTTAAAGTCTACCGTTTTCGGATTCACCATAGGGATGATTGGTTGTTACAAAGGATACAATGCGGTTCAAGGCACTTACGGAGTTGGTCGGGCAGCCAATCAAGCTGTAGTTTTGGCCATGTTCCTGGTGTTTATTGAAGAAGTGGTAATTGTGCAAATGGCGAATTGGATTCGTTACTATTAGATCTAAAAAATGGAACATCAGGAACATCATATAGAAGCAACTCCGGTTATCAGCATCAAGCATTTGTACAAGTCATTTGGTGAGCTTCACATTTTAAAGAACGTGAGCTTAGAAGTGATGAAGGGCGAAAACATGGTCGTTCTGGGTCGCTCAGGAACTGGAAAATCGGTTCTCATAAAAATCATTGCAGGTTTGCTTTTACCCGATAAAGGACATGTTCAGGTTCTCGGTAAAAACGTAGATCAACTCAAAGGAAAAGAACTGGATGAACTTCGACTTCGAATTGGATTCTCCTTCCAAAACAGTGCATTGTACGACAGTATGAGTGTACGCAAGAATCTGGAATTCCCCTTAAAGATGAACAAAAAACACTTGAAGCAGAGTGAAATAAACGATGCCGTTGAAGAAGTGTTGAATGCTGTTGGTTTGATTGACAAACTGGAAAACATGCCCGGCGATCTATCTGGCGGACAACGAAAACGAATAGGCATTGCACGAACCCTTATCTTGAAACCTGAAATCATGCTTTACGATGAACCGACTTCAGGTTTGGATCCAATAACGAGTGAAGAAATCAATGAGCTGATTGTGGAGGTACGCGAAAAGTACAACACCTCATCCATTGTCATTACGCACGACCTAACCTGCGCAAAAACAACAGGCGACAGGGTGGCTATGCTTCTCGATGGACATTTCGCGGAAGTAGGAACTTTCAAGGAAGTCTTTGCCAGTGACAATGCGCAAGTAAAACAGTTTTTCGATTACAATTTTATACAATAAATCATGAAAGAAGCATCAAACAATAAACGTGGAATAGCAGTAGGGGCTTTTATCATTATCGGAATTCTGTTTCTGGTTGGCGGTGTATTATCCGTTGGAAACCTGCATTCCACTTTTCAGAAGAAAATGACCATTTCTACCGTATTCACTGATGTGAACGGTTTACAGGAAGGGAACAATATTTGGTTTTCCGGAGTGAAGATTGGGACCGTGAAGAAGATGAAGCTGATTGGTGAGTCTAAAGTATTGGTCATTATGAACATCAATATTGAGTCCCAAAAATTCATCCGCAAAGATGCCATGGTGAAATTAAGCAGCGACGGACTAATCGGTAACAAGATTCTGGTGATCTACGGCGGAACTCAGGAAGCTGGTCCGGTAAAAGAAGGCGATAGATTAGCAAACGAAATGGCCCTATCGACAGAAGAAATCATGGTGACCTTGCAAAAAAACAATATAAATATTCTGGCGTTGACAGAAAAACTGGCGAATGGTGAAGGAACACTTGGTAAATTATTGACGAAAGATGATATCTACAACAACCTGGCACAAACTTCTGCTTCGTTACAAGCAGCTACAGCGAGTGCACAAGTTTTCATCACTTCTTTGAATGCTTACGCTGGCAAACTCGACGATAAAGGAACATTAGCGAATGACCTCGTCACCGATACAACCGTATTTAAGTCGTTGCAAGCAAGTATGAAACAATTGGAAACAATGGCCGCAAATGCCGATGCCGCAGTCAAGGATTTGAAAGAAGCAGCAGCAAATCCAAACAGTCCGATGGGCGTTTTAATGCGGGACGAAAAAACCGGAGCTGAGATTAAAAAGACCATTGCCAATCTAGAACAGAGTTCGGAAACCTTGAACGAAAACCTGGAAGCGCTGAAGTATAGTTTCTTGTTGCGGAAGGCGTTTAAGCGGAAGGCAAAAGCAGAGGGAAAGGCAAAAACGGATAATCCGTAGAAAAAACACATAGAGATATAGTTGGAACATAGACACATAGTTTTTATACTGCAACAAACTATATTTCTATGTGAGAAAAGGCTATGTGATTATGTGTTAAAAAGAGTATAAACCCAACTCAGTCCCGTTTTAACGTCCAGGTTCCGGTGAGAATTGTGTCGTTTTTACCAACTTCTTCAGCATTATTCCATTCAAAAGAAAATGTGCCTGCTTCAACGGTTATTCTCCGTCCAAAACGTTTGTATTCTCCGCTTGAAGTGAATGAGCCAAGCATTTCAAAATCAGAAACTCCTGTGAAACTGCTGTTAGACAATCTAATGTAGGATTTGGCATTTGTGATGAGTTTTTTATCCTCCGTCTTTATCATCATCAACGACGAACCAATTATACGGTTTATCGTGCCATCCACTGGATTGCCATAAACAATTGCGATGTAATCCTTATTATTCTTCCAAAAGGTTTTATCCGATTTATCAGTGTAGGCCTTTGGTTTCTCACGTATGGTGACTTCCATCTGAACCTGTTCACCATTTGAAAAGGTCAAAGAATAGATATAGTCGTGCTTTGCGTTTTCCTTTCTGCAGCCAGAAATGAAAACAAACAATATCAATAATGGAACAGTTGCGAAATATCTCATTGTATTTTCTTAAACGTTAGTTCACCACTCAAAAAAGCTATAAAACCTATATCTCCTTGATAGCTTTCAGTGCTAAATTGAATTTTTATGTAATCTTTCTTGATTTCAATGGTTTCAAACGAGCAAAGCAAATTAGACATAACTCCTGAATTCAGGTTTTGGATTTGGAAGGTTATCGTTCCAGAATTTAATTTCGCCTGATTAAAGGAAATTGATTTCGTCATTCCAGAAGCAGAGACTGTAAATCTCAAATCTCCCTGAGTCTTCACTGGACCATAATAATCAAAAATTTCAGTTACGCTTGAGTCATTAGGATAATTGTATATTCCGTTTACCTCATACACACCCACAGACAAATCTTTTGGATAATACTTTTCACAACCTAATAATACTAATAGAAATAATACCGGAATACTAATCCTTAACAATCTTAGTGTGCCTCTTTTCATTTTCATCGTTAATTAAAATTACCATATAAATCCCATTAGGTAGATTTGAAATATCATAATCGTTATTTAAATCAAACTTACCCACAACTCTACCTATACCATCAATAATTAATAACTCGGAATAATGAAAGTTTGTATAAACAGAAAAAACACCTTTTGTTGGATTGGGATAAATATCAACACTATTGATTTCTGAATCTTCTTCAGTAAGCTCATTTAACTCCTCTATAGTCAAAGGCATTGTTTCTGGTATCAAACTATATATTCTCTGAGTAGATTTTGGTGCTATCGCAGAAGAAATTTGAGCCTCCAGCCCACATGTTTGACATTCTTCAAGATTATAAGGATTACTGACACCCGTGTTTCCTCCAAATGTACACGTAATTTGATCTGTATAAATATGAATTTGCCCACTCGATGATGGATCAATATCCGCACCATTATTCAATTCCACATAATCCAAGGCTTTCATTTCAACAATCTGATTTCCATGTATGTAGCTTTTCACATGCATGTCTTCAAAAGCACCTAGCAATAAACCTGTACTCGTATATTCCATCAATTGGTTAGAATTATCCGTGTTGACTTCAAAATCAATAACTCGATTTATCAAATCGTGATACATTGGACGTTCATAATCTGCATTGGCGTATATTAAATTATATAGCAACATATAATCCATTCCTGAGAACCAACCTTCTGCAATATTTCCATTTTCTGCAATACCATCGTCATACCTGCTGAACTCATTGTCAAAAAGAAATGGAGTATTCCAGTAAGGAGGAGCTCCTGTGGTTTGAAACTGATCAACTGAAAAGGGACCATCTGGTTGAGTTGGTCCGGGAACCCAATAACTGCGTGCAAAATTATGTGGTCCTACGCAAGGAGCATTTGAAATCCATGTATTCGCCAATTCATAAGATTCAGCTTTTCGTTCTTTGTCATTTTTGGTATTTGCATTCCATCCCCATAAATAGTCATAAAGAGGAACATAAAAACCATGTAATTTGCGTCCGCTTCCTTTTGATTCATTGTAAATACTCCTTGGAACAGTTTTCAACGCATTATCATTGCCTGTATTAGAAGTGCAATTCATCAATAATGCCATTTTTGCATTTACAAAATCATTGTATCCAACTGCTGTGCCAGTATGCCATAACGATCCATAGAAGGTACTCGGATTTCCTAAACACTGTGAGACATGAGTTAGGTCCAAATCGTTTTGTGGTGTAAACATCATTGGAACAAGAGACTGCATTGGGGGTTTAAAAGGACCTATGTAACCGCCTAAAGTTCTATCATATCTTGGATTCAGTATTTTCCATGGGAAAGGTGGATTTAAAAGTCCCGCATATGCTTGAAATTGCACTTCATCAACTGGAACTTCATTCGTCCCTTTAAAGTGACCCGTTAATCGTCCTATCATATTTGTGAAGTTACGTCTCGATTCCTCATTAAAATTATATGTCGCATCATCGATCCCATCCATGTTAAGATCAATATAAAATTCTTGGTTCGGTATTGATTTAACGATTGTAACAAATCCTAGAATCAAACGGATCAGTTGATCCTGGCTTTCCTCGCCTATGCTATGTTGTTCTAATTCCCTTCCTTTCTCGAAATTGACAATAGGGAATTGAGGTTCATTGAGTAAGGGTCTAGTTAAATAAGGCGGTTCACCATCTTCTTCATCTGAGTCAAAATGTTTCCATAATCCTTCATAATCCCCTTTATTAAAATACAAATCACCATAATGAATCCCTGTTTTATGATTATTCAATTGATAATAATTACTTGTAAATAGATTAGGAGAAAGACCAGGATTTAAATTCAAGAATGTAGGTGGAACATCGTCTCGAAAAAAGAACCCATTTCGACAAGGTCTTTGAGCAATATCCGTGAGTCGATAACTGGTATCGTTAGAGCCAGTTGTCGCATCAGAATAAATAGTTTCTGCAAATTTATCCAATCGCTCAACGGCCTTCATTGCATAGTACAATTCCCGTTCATTGTTTTTCAAATCCTCATACCTGCCTAAATCACTCAAGATTTTATGCTCGATAGCTAACATAGAGAGATAATAACCATGCATCAATGTAGCATCGGCGAAAAGAATCACATCTCTTCTTTCTATGTTTCGCTCTTGCATTACCAAACTCTTCCCTGGTCCTTCACCCATCACCATAAAATCATTGCGCAAACGCCAGCGGTAGTACCAATATTTGGTGAGGTCGCCGGACATGTTTTGGGTTTGTGCAAAAGACAACCCATTGGCTCCAAGTAAAAGGAGCATCAAGATCAATTTCTTCATGACACTACTCTCCTTCCTTGATTGCGTTGATTTCTACCTTCAACAGTTCCAACTCCTTCTTTAACTGGATGATGTAGAGCATTTGTTCTTCGAGTTGTTCCATCAGCATTCTGTTGGCCTCTGCAACATCTAAACCTTCCTGTTCAATGGTTGAAGCAGCAGGAATTCCCGGGAGGTGATTGTTCTCTTCAATGTAGGTTTCTACTTCTTCAATTGTAGGTAAGTCATACGTTGGTTCAAACACGTAATCTGCCCAGTTCAAAACGTCCACTTTTACTCTGCGGGCATGTAATAAACCGTCTTGATCCAATTGTAAGGTTTTTCTAATGCCGTTATGAACCTGCATTATTCCATCAACAGATAAATAGAAACGGGCAATGGAATCCGGATCAGAATCCTTGATCACTTTCATGATCTCTGCTTTCGGGCTATTCGCATGGATAAACAAAGCCTTGGAGTATTGTGTTGTATTGTCTACATTGATCTCTATACCTGCACCAAACTGGGCGCCGGTTTTTATATTCAATGCTCCAAATAAATTTGGCGGAGTGTTCAATCCCAATTGCTTGAATTGACCAGCTCCTGTTGTAAGTTGGTCTCCTATCACATGCAAATTGTGCGTTGGATACATCGTATTGATTCCCACAAACGTATTCGGACATTCCACATACAATTTGTTGGTTCCTGTTTTCCAATATGGAAGGTAAGTTCCATCAGGTTCCGGATTACAAGTCAATAAATCGCCATGAATAAGTTCCAAAAAATTTAAGGGATTTTACCATTCCTGTAGCATCCGTTCCAAGAAGTTTCAATCCTGGCGCACTGGAAGTTAAAGAGGGATAGTTGTAATAATAAATAGGTTGATTGAAGTTGCGTTTCCGTTCAATTTCAAATCTCCTTCAACGGTCAGATTGTCTTCCATCACGGTTCCTTTATGAACGATCATTGAATCTCTTACTACAAGCATGGAGTCGATTCTGGCGCTTCCGTTAACTTGTAATCTTTCTGTGGGATTTGTGGTTCCAATACCTACATTTCCGTTTTCAGGGAGTGTGTTTTCTTGTGCTGAAAGTTGGTTAGCGCAAAATGTGCAGAGAATAATTGCTGCACGCAAAAAGTGGTTTCTTTTCATGAATAGTGAGTTTGTATTTTGAACGAATTTATAAATAAGTTTCAAAAATGCAAATGGTCAGATGTTTTTTTAGATTACGTATCTAATTGAAAAACAAAGGCACACAGTTCTAAAACTTGCTCTATGTTTTTTCTACAACATCTATGTGACTATATGTTTAAGAGTCGTTAACTTTACCCCCGAATGATTCAGGACTACAAAAGTATTTCACATTTCAGGGGATTGAATTCACTGCGGTTTTTTGCGGCGTTTCTGGTGGTGCTGCATCATGCAGAATCTTTGCGGAAGGATCACGAGCTGCCTCATCATCTGAAGGATTTTGGCTTGTTCAATAACGGAACGCATGCTGTAAGTTTTTTCTTCGTGCTGAGCGGATTCCTGATTACGTATTTGCTGCTTCGCGAACGCGGCGAGAAACAAGAGATTTCTGTAAAACGCTTTTATCTGAAACGTGTTTTCCGCATTTGGCCCTTGTATTTTCTAATGGTGATTATCGGTGCAATCATTCAGCCTTTCTTTATTGATTGGTTCAATATTCCCTACGAAATGCCCTATACGATTGGGGAAACATGGTACTATTTCATTTTCTTCGTTCCTGGAATGGTTAACCATTTCTTTGGAAGTAACTTGTTGGAACCACTTTGGTCGATTGGTGTTGAGGAAGTGTTCTACCTCATCTGGGCGCCTTTGTTCAAATGGATCAAAAAGCACGTTCTTGCACTGTTGCTTTCGGTAATTGCTATCAAATTTATCTTGGTTGGGATCAGCATGAATTACGCATTTTTCAGTAACCCAAAACTCAATAGCACTATTGCTTACATTATCCGCATTCATCAATTCGAGTCGATGGCCATTGGTGGTTTGGGCGCTTACATCGTTTACCATTATGGGGCGAAAGTAGCTCAATCTATTCTCTATTCCATTCCATTTCAAATTGTACTTTATGGATTATTATTAACGTTCATTTTCTTTGGAAGTAATATTCATTTCGGTTTCTGGACATGGATTTTTGAAACACCAGTTGTCTCATCAATTATAACCGGTGGATTGTTCCTATACCTCATTCTTGGCGTTTCCATTGCGGAGAAGAACCTTTTCAGATTGGAGATCAAATGGTTGAGTTATTTGGGAGAAATCTCTTACGGAATCTATATGTTCCACTTATTGATTTTGTCGCAGATTATTGAATTGTTGAAAGGATTTGTTGCTGGCAAAGGAATGTTTCTGGAAACCTTGTTCTACTATGGTGTTTCCATTCCAGTGATTCTTGGCGTTTGTATTTTATCGAAAAAGACGCTGGAGGCTTATTTTGAACGGAAGAAACAAAAGGTTTTGAACCGAATGACCCATTGACTTTGGTTCGCAGGATGTAGTGGCTGATGGCTGGTATTTCCTTGAATACTAGTGTTTTTGTGAGTAGTAACCCAATTTAGTTACTTGTATATTCAGTTATTAATGAATTCGATTATAAGTAAATTCGCGCGAAAAACAGCCCGAGATCTACTTCTCCAATGGCAAGCATTAGTCCTTATAATACAAAAAGTAAAACGCCTCAACGTTATCCAGATATGCACCATCAAAACCTGCATCTAACAATTTCTTCGTATACGACCCATCGTTTCCGTAAATGACTTCTTTCCAGTCTTTCTTCCAGAATTTCACCCAAATCTCGTCTTTGTAACCGTCATATTTACGTTTCAGCCAAAGTGGATGATGCAATCCCCAACTCTTCTTCCAATAATATCTGTATTTCTCAGCTGCACCTACGTTCATGTAGGAAATCACTAAACGCTTTCCGCCATTCGCTTTTGTTTTTAAAGACAGTACGTCTGCCGACGACAAGATCTCATCGCCAAAAAAAGCATCAATGATCACTACATCAAAATTCGTGGACTGAATAGCAGATAGGAACATTTGTTTATCGCTGAAATCATCTGAACTGATCAAATACAGGTAATTCTGCGCATCCGCCAGTTTCAGAATATCATTGGTGTTTTCATGGTGAACTGTATTCGGTATATCCTTGTAATCATAATTGTTGCTGGTGCGCGGAAAAGAAATAAACTGTTCAGCATCAGCTTTCTGAAATGCATCGTTCACATTTGAATCATCGTTCAGGTAATCCGCAACCATTACTTTCAGACTCGTATTCACTTTTCGGATCATGTTCAGGCGATAATCATCCTGTGAAAAATCACCATTGTAAAAGATCTCTTCGTTTCCGTATCCATCAATCGCATTGATGAAAGCCATGTTCAAATCACCGTCAGGATCAACATCGTTGAACAGCAACTCGCTTCCGTTTTGCGGAATGAGGATAAAATCGTTATCAATTCCACGCGCGTAACTCGAAAGCTCGATCACAAAATCCTGCATGCGCTTTCCTGCTTTCTCCGACTTTCTGGCCTTACAACCAAGGAAAATAAAGGCTAAAATGATTGGAATAAGCAATTTCATATTCCTAAATTACGATATTGTAGAGACGCGATGCATCGCGTCCTTTACTTTTATTAACTTCAGCCAATAAAACCAAGCTCCATGGACATCGAGATTCACGCAAAACCGGCCAAACCAACAAAATGGTATAAAGCACTTTATTTTCAAGTACTGGTTGCAATTGTTGCTGGTGTTTTATTGGGATACTTCAATCGTGATTGGGGAGTAGAGATGAAACCTTTTGGTGATGGATTCATCAACTTGGTGAAAATGATGATTGCTCCATTGATTTTCCTTACGGTAAGTTTGGGAATTGCGGGTATGAACGACATGAAAAAAGTAGGAAAAGTAGCTGGAAAAGCTTTTTTGTATTTCATTACTTTTTCAACATTGGCTTTAATTGTAGGTCTGGTTGCGAGTCATGTGATTCAGCCAGGAGCAGGTATGCATATTGACGCAAAAAAACTCGACACCAGTAAAATCGACAGTTATATTGCGGAATACAAAAAACCAGAAGCGGAAACCGCAAAAATTGATTCAGCAAAAATTGCAAAACCCGTAGTGAATTCAGTTAAGGATTCAATTCAACTGGATAGTGCGGCATCGAATCCAGTAAAAGCTGATTCTCTCAAAAAAGCACATAAAACGGCGGAAAAGGCAATCAAACCGAAAGAAGACGAAAAGAAGAAGGAAAATGCTTTTGCAAAGTTCTTCCTGGAAATCATTCCTAAAACTTTTTTGGGTGCGTTAACGGGCGAGAGTATTCTTCAGGTATTGTTCATTGCCATTCTTTTCGGACTAGGATTAGCTTTCACTCATGAGAAAAGCAAGCCTGTAACCGACTTTATGACTGCGTTAACAGCACCTATCTTCAAGATTGTGGCAATGTTGATGAAATTAGCCCCAATCGGAGCTTTTGGAGCGATGGCTTTTACCGTTGGTCAATTTGGGATTCAGGTGCTTTGGGATTTAGGAAAATTAGTAGGAACGTTCTACCTGACATCCGCATTCTTCGTTATTGTGGTACTCGGACTAGTTGCGCGTTATAACAAATTCAGCATTTTCAGATTACTTGGTTATTTGAAAGATGAATTACTACTGGTTCTGGGAACCAGCTCTTCCGAACCAGCAATGCCGGGATTGATCGACAAAATGGAAAAAGCCGGTTGTGCCAAAGAAGTAGTTGGATTGGTAGTGCCAACAGGTTATTCCTTCAACCTGGATGGAACGAATATCTACATGACTCTGGCGGCTTTATTCATCGCACAGGCGTGTGATATTCCATTAACCTGGACACAGCAAATTACTTTACTTCTTGTTGCCATGTTGAGCTCAAAAGGTGCGGCCGGAGTTACAGGCGCCGGATTTATTACGTTAGCAGCAACTTTAGCTGTTGTTCCGGATATCCCGGTAGAAGGAATCGCAATTATTTACGGTGTAGACAAGTTTATGTCGGAATGTAGAGCGTTGACCAACCTGATTGGAAATGCCGTTGCAACAGTTGTTGTTTCGCGTTGGGAGAAGCAGGTGGATGAAGTGCAGTTGAAGAAAATACTTGGGTAAAATATTTAGAAGAAATACGAACGGAAAAGACGCGATGCATCGCGTCTCTTCATGTGCCTCTATCTTATGGTTCTTTCGTTCATGGTCTTCTCTATCACCTTCCAAACTCCTTCTGCCGTATTGTCCCATGAAAAAAGGGGTGCGCGCTCCAACGATTTTCCCGACATTTCCCGATACAACTCCTCGTTCGTTGCCAAATTCTGCATTTTAGCAGCAACTTCTTCAGCATTCATTGGATCCACATAAATAGCAGCATCACCGGCTACTTCAGGCAACGAAGTCCGATTTCCCGCAATGATGGGAAGTCCGCATTTCATGGCTTCAACCAATGGAATTCCAAATCCTTCGAAATACGGAATGTAGGTTAATGCAAAAGCAGAACCTGTGATTTTCGTCAATTCATGGAACGAAACGTGTCCTGTAAAATGAATTCTATTTTGAATTTTCAGAACGTCACCACTTAAACTTTCAGAAGCGTTCTTCCAAAGATTTTTTCCCACAATCAATAAATCAATTTCCTGATTAGATTCAGCGAACTTCGCAAAAGCCTTCAATAAGGTTTTTAAATTTTTTCTGGGATGAAGTGATCCAACAAAAATGAAATAAGGCTTTCCATTTGAATATTGTTTTCTGACCTCTTGAATTTCTTCGTTTTTCAATGGCACAAAACCATCAGCAGCACCATTCCACGAAACGGTAATTTGATCTTCAGGAACTTTGTACAACTTCACAATATCCTGCTTCGAATATTCTGAAACAGTAAGAATGTGAGCTGCCTTTTTCGCAAATTTCGGGAAGTACTTGCGGTAATAATTCCTGTGTTTTCGCTGAAGATCTTCCGGATGATATTCGAAATTCAAATCGTGAATTACCGGAATTTGAGGAACCTCCGTTCGAAGCGACAAGTAACCATCTGGTGAAAAGAAAACATCGCATTTATGTTTCTTCAAAGCCTTTGTGATCGACCAATTAAACCACCACACAAAGAGAAGTGGATGCCGCGCCTGTGGAAACAACACCACTGGAGTTGCGTTTGGTCCGAACACAAATTTCGGGTCAAACGGCCGGTCAAAAAACAATACAAACTCGTGCTCAGGATGTTGTTCAACCAGGCGTTTGGTAACTTCATAAGTATACCAACCAAAGCCTTCCATCCTTTTGTTCAGCAAAAATCGAGTATTGATTCCAATTCGCATGTTGCGAAAGTAATAAACAAGAGGTTCATACCACGATTAGGTGATACAAATCGCCTTTCTTTTTCCAACTTTTCCTATTTTCGCGTCTCATTTGTAAAATGACCTTATTATAAAACGTAGCAAAGAAGAGCTGATTCCTTTAGTTTCAGATTCTCAAACTTAGTAATCCAACATGCAAAAATTATTTCTTAAAGGTCTTGGGATTACACTTCTTCTGAATTTATTGGTGAAACCGGCAACCATTTTTTTGGTTGATATTCGCATGCAGAATATTCTTGGTCCACACAGTTACGGAAACTTTGTTGCTATTCTGAATTTCACTTTCCTGTTTTCCATGCTGCTTGATATGGGAATCACGAATTACATGACAAAAACAATTGCGCAATATCCGCATTTATTGAAAAAATATGCCAATCGTTTATTCACCTTACGATTGATCCTCATAGCGGTTTATGCTATCTGGACTGCCATGCTGTTTTATGTAAGCAACATGGACAAGCATTATGCCTGGGTGCTGTATTGTTTGATAGTACATCAGATTTCATCCATTACAGTGAATTATGTTCGGTCTTACACTGGTGGTTTATTGAAATTTGAATTGGATGCTGTTCTTTCTGTTGTTGAACGAACGGTGTATTTCATTCTTGGACTTTGTTTGCTTTACGGCTTCTTTATGCCAATAGATGAAGTGACGTTGAAGCTGTTTGTTATCATCTTTATTTCATCTTCCGGTTTATCACTACTTACCTCAATTGTTATTTACTTCCGTTTGGTTTCTGTTCCGAAACTGCATTGGGATAAAGCATATTTCGCATCTGTAATTAAACACTCCTATCCATACGCCATTCTGGTAATTTTGATGATGATCTGTTATCGGGCTGATGCGGTTTTATTGAAACTTTTGCATCCCGACGGAACAAATCAGGTTTCATACTACACGCAAAGTTTCAGATTACTAGATGCCTGCTGGATGTTTGGCGTACTCTTCGGAAGTATTTTGCTGCCAGTTTTTGCCCGAGTCCTTAAAGAAAAAACATCAACAACGGGCATTACAACAACGGCATTGAACATACTTAGTTCGGGTGGATTGATCATGATGGCAATAACCGTTGGACAACTGGAATTCATTTTCACTAAAATGTACAAAGTACAAAACGTACAATCTTACAGCTCGTGGTTGTATTTGTCATGGACATTCATTCCAATGTGTTTTACAATTGTATTTGGAACCTTGCTTACAGCAAACGGATCAATGCGTCGTTTGAACCAAATTGCCGGACTGGGATTGTTGACAATGGTATTATTGAACGTCATTCTAATCCCAATTCTAGGGGCAACGGGAACTGCAATTGCAGCCCTGGCTTCTCAGAGCGTAATTGGTTGGTTACAATATTTTGAGGTAAAATACCGAATGAAACACGATGTTGCTAAATACACCTGGACAAAACTGGGAATATTGGCTGTGGTGATGGTTGCTTCGGTATTCACTCAACAAAAACTCCAATTATCGTTCATTACCTATTCTGGTTGTGTGGTTGGAATTTGGGCTATACTTGTTTTCGGAATGAAGATCATCAACTTACAGCAGGTACTTCAAATGCTGACAAAAAAAGAGGAGGATTCTACTGCTAAAGAACTGCAGTAAACTGAAAAGTCTATCCAACAAATATTTCGTAAACTTGTATCGCCAATTTAAACTTGTCTGATGAAATTAATGTTTCATGTTTTTGAGCGAAATGAGGCAGATTTCACAGCCATAGTTGGCGATTCTGGTGAAGAAGAAACAGCACCGCTGTTGAAGACGAGTGTAAGTTTTTAAAAAACCTGAATACGAGGTACGAACGAAATTGCAGCAGAAAAGATGGACAAGAATGAAATTCAGATAATTTTAATTTGGCGATGAAGATGAAGAAAATTTTGGTTACCGGAGGTGCTGGATACATCGGTTCACACACTGTTGTTGAATTGATTAATGAAGGCTATGAACCGGTTATCGTCGACAATTTCTCCAATTCAAGTGCTGAAATGCTGAATCGCCTGGAATCGCTTACAGGCAAATCACTGCTTTTCCACGAAGGGGATTGCTGTAATTCGGAATTTCTAAATCAATTATTTCGTCAACATCAGTTTTACGGAGTCATCCACTTTGCTGCTTACAAAGCCGTTGGAGAATCCGTAGAAAATCCGATCAAATACTACGAAAACAATTTAGGGTCTCTTGTTTCCATTCTAAAAACAATGAAAGAATTTGGAGTTGAACACTTTGTTTTCTCCTCTTCCTGTACGGTTTATGGAAACCCTGAAAGCTCTAAGTGTGTTTATGAAACAACCCCACTTGGTGTTCCAAATTCACCCTATGGCTGGACAAAATTCATGGGAGAGCAAATTGTAAAAGACATAACCCAAAGCGCGAAGATTAAATCTGTTTTATTACGTTACTTCAACCCAATTGGCGCACATCCAAGCGGATTGATCGGTGAATTTCCACAAGGGACACCAAACAACATTGTTCCGTACATTACACAAACCATGGCTGGAATTCGTGAGTCCTTAACCGTTTTTGGTTCTGATTACGAAACCCCTGATGGAACTTGTATTCGAGACTATATTCATGTAGTTGATCTGGCGAAGGCACACATTTTGGCGCTGACCCATAATTCAGAAAATAATCCTGAAATTTTTAACTTAGGAACCGGAACCGGGACTTCGGTTTTAGAACTTATTCAGGCATTTGAAGAAGTGACCAATAAAAAATTGAACTGGAATTTTGGTCCGCGAAGAGCCGGAGATGTTACTGAGATTTACGCAAATACAGAAAAAGCCTCATCAGAACTTGGCTGGACTGCAAAATACAATGTAAAAGAAGCCCTTGCGGACTCCTGGCGTTGGGAACAAAATAGAATTGAAAAATGAAACTACTAATAGGCATACTTCTTCTTACGCTCAGCTTTACGGCCTCGGCACAATGGGGATATAAGGATGACAATATTGCATCTCGTTTCAAACCGGGAATCTTGTGGTTCAATACCGGCTGGCGACCTGCCCCTGTTGATAAAACAAGAAAATATGACCGTTTAATTGTTGACGCGGTTTACGCCTTGCCGGATGTAAAAAACCTCAATCAAACAACCTTAGGATCATTTGGCTGGAACATTAATACCATGTGGGATATTCCGCTGACAAAAGAAAATACTGTTTCCATAGGAATTGGTTTGAGTTATAGAAACTCACGTTTGGGGTTGAAAAATATGATTCTGGAAGATTCAACTGCAAAAACAACAACGGTTCTCGATACCAACTATTCTGGAGTAAACAAACAAGTTCTGGGAAGTCACGTTTTTGCCTTACCGCTTGAGCTCAGATTCCGTTCTGCAAAATGGAAACATCTGAAGTTTCATGTTGGTGGTTATTTCGGATACCAAACCAGAATGTATAACAAACTTTGGTACAACGAAAACGAAACGATCTTTGTACGTAAAAAACTCATGGATAGCAATCCATTGGTGTATGGCGTTCACGCGCGTTTAGGCTTCAGAACTGTTGCTCTTTTTGCCGATTACAGAATTTCGACCAGCTTCAAATCGAACAAGAGTACAGAACTGAATTTTCTCACTTTTGGGCTGTCTTTTTCCATCTTCTAAACAAAACGAAAAGTTTTTCGTGAAATACATGCGCTCAGCGTTAAAAAGTAGTTCAGTTCTAACTATTTTTGCACCATGCGCAATCTGATTGCTTTTTTACAGCGTTTCCGGTTATTCCTGGTTTTCATTGTTTTGCAAATTATTGCATTAACGATGATGGTCAATATGACGGTATATGCCAATTTGCAATTTCTGTCTACAACTTCAAAAATAAATGCGGGTATCTTTAGCTGGCGAAGAAGTGTGGATAAGCACTTCTACCTGGAAACTCAAAATGGAAGACTGGCACGTGAAAACGCCTATTTAAGAGCGCATTTAAAGCAATCGAACTATCAGATAGAACGCGGTATTTCGTACATAGAAGACACCAGCTACAGAAGAAAATACAAATACATTCCGGGAACTGTTATTCAGTCAACCTACGACAAAAGAAACAACTATATGACCATCGATCTTGGCTCTAAACATGGAGTTAAACGTGGTGAGGGAGTCATTTCCACTTCTGGAGTTGTAGGTATTGTTCACATGGTTGGTGAAAACTATAGTCTAGTAAAAACCGTGCTTTCTCAAAACATCAATCAGGATGTTATGTTAGAGAAAAACGGAGCTTTCGGTTTAATGAAATGGGATCAGAAAAGTCCACGTGTCATCCAAATCGAAGGAATTAACTCCGATATCTATTTCAAGAAATGGGTAAAAGTAGTTACCCGAGGTTCTGCCGGAGTATTTCCGAAAGGAATTCCTGTTGGGAAAGTGAAATACAGAAAGAAAATGGAAGATCGTCCGTTGTGGTACATCGACGTGATTTTAACTACAGACTTTAGAACAATACAACAAATCTACGTGGTGAAAAACCTCGACCAAAAAGAAATAGACGATTTACAGAAAGCAATTCCTGTAGATAAAGAACAAGATTAATGAACCAAATAGTTAGCATATCCTTACGTTTCGTTTTGCTTGCGTTCCTGCAGGTAATCGTGTTGAACAACATAGAAATTGGTTGGGGGTCATACATCATGGTTTATCCATTTTTTATCTTGTTACTGCCAATTGATATGGCACCCATCAACCTAATGATCGTTTCCTTTTTTCTGGGTTTAACCATTGACGCGCTTTCAAACACATTTGGAATGCATGCTTCTTCAGCGGTTTTAGTGGCATATCTGAGACCCGCCATTTTCAAAGCATTTTCACCTCGTGACGGTTATGACAGCGTTGAGGCAGCCGGAATCCGTGTTTTGGGAATGCAATGGTTGCTCGGAGCATACGGTACATTATTGATCATTCATCATACGTGGTTTTTCATTCTTGAATCGTTGCAAATGAATGAAATACTGCTTATTTTGAGAAAAGTAGCACTGAGTGTTCCGCTCACTTTTGCTTTTAGTGTTTTGGTGCAATTTATTTTCATGCGTAGAAAGGGCGAGTAGATGAATTTAGATGGTAGACGATATGTAATCATTGTGTTTTTTGTGTTGGTAGGACTCATTTACCTCACACGGCTTTTCGTAATGCAGGTAGTTGACGACTCCTGGAAATTACGCGCTCAGGAAATCTCTGAAAAGCGATTGGAAATTACTCCGCCACGTGGAATTATGTTTGACAGATTGGGGAAAAAGGTGGTTTCGAATAGAAGCTATTACAACCTGATGATGTGTGAAGACGAAATTCATGATTTGGATACGCAAGCTTTCGCTGACTTATTAGGCTGGACAAAACAGCATGTGAAAGACCGCTTTTATCAGATCAGAAAACGCGAAGGAACTTATAAAAATCCGAACACAGGAAAAACACAGGATAATTACCAGCCACAACGCTGGTATCCTTTTATCAAGGAACTTTCCAATGAAGATATAACCCGAATCGCTCCACACCTGGAGAAATTTCCTGGATTCAAAGAAGATTTGACTTCCATGCGTTCTTATCCTTACAACGGTGGGGCCAATATTTTTGGTTATCTGAATGAGGTAAATCAGGAAGAGGTTGAAGCCGATATGTTTTACCGAGGTGGTGATTTAGTTGGTCGTGCAGGATTGGAAAGTTTTTACGAAAAAGAGCTTCGCGGACGAAAAGGAATTAAATACATTGTTACATCAGCAACGAATGATGCACTGGAATCTTATGCCAACGGAAAATACGACACAACAGCTAAATCGGGACCTGAATTGCATCTTGGACTCGATATTGATCTTCAGGTTTATGGAGAAAAACTGATGCAAAACAAACGTGGATGTATTGTGGCTATAGAACCCGCAACTGGTGAAATTCTGGCAATGGTCTCAGCACCAAGTTTTGATCCGAACATGCTCGTTGGACGAAAAAACATTGGAGAGAACTACGGGAACCTATTGAGAGACGAAGGGAAACCTCTTTATCCACGACCACTTTCAGCAGAATATCCACCAGGATCCATTTTCAAGTTATTGCAATCACTAATTGGTTTACAGGAAGGTGTAATTACTCCGAATTCCGGCTTCCCATGTACAAAAAGCATGGTAGGATGCCACAACCATCCCAGCGCTTCTAATCTCGCTGACGGAATCAAACATTCTTGTAATCCGTATTTCTATTATGTGATGCGCCGTACTATCCAGCAGGGGAAAAAACGCAGCATGTTTCAGGATGCAGAAATTGGTTTGAACAATTGGTATACCTACATGAAAGCTTTCGGTTTGGATCAAAGTTTACAAACCGATATTACCAGTGTTCGTCCTGGATTGATCCCAAATTCGGCTTACTACGACAAATGGTATGGACACAATACCTGGGCATTTTCTACGATTCGTTCCATTGCAATTGGTCAGGGAGAGGTAAAAGTAACACCACTTCAAATGGCCAATATTGCTGCACTCATTGCCAATAAAGGGTGGTATTACACACCGCATTTTGTGAAACGAATTGGAAATGGAAAACCGCTTCCTCAATTCCAGAAAAAGAACTATACAAAAGTGGATGCGATTCATTACGAAACCATCATTGAAGGAATGCGTCGCGTTGTTCATGAAGCTGGAGGAACTGGTCATCGCGGTGCCGTGGAAGGAATAACCGTTTGTGGTAAAACAGGAACAGCACAAAACCCGCATGGAGAAGATCACTCTGTTTTCATCGCATTTGCACCAATGGATAAACCAAAAATTGCAATTGCCGTATTTATTGAGAATGCCGGTTTTGGAGGAGTTTGGGCTGCACCAACTGCAAGTTTGATGATGGAAAAGTACATCAAGCGAAAAGTGAAGGACAAAGCGAAGGAAAAGATGATCATTGATGTGAATCTTTTGAACGTTAAAGCGAAACCAAAAAAACGCAAATAATTAGCTCGGAGAGAAGAGTCCGCTGTGGCGGATGAAGACCGAGGAGAGTTTTCACAAAAAACTCAATTCGAAGGAATGCAAAAACGAAAAAGAATATAAACAAGTTTAAAAGTGCGTAGAGAAGAATCCTTAACTCAACATGTTGACTGGTGGCTTTTTGCCACGGTTATTGCCATGATGATTTTTGGTGCTTCAACAGTTTATTCCGTTGCTTACGATCCAGAACATCCGAATCCATTCGACTTATCACAAACCTATGGAAAACAAGTCATGTGGATTGGTATCTCGCTATTCCTCGGTTTTCTGGTCTTTCTTATTGACTCTGATATTTACAGGAAATTCGCGGTTCCAATCTATATATTTTGTCTTTTCTTACTGGTTGTTGTTCTTTTTATGCCTGCCAAAAATGGAGCGCACGCGTGGTTAGGATTTGGAGGGTTCGGTATCCAACCCGCCGAATTCATGAAAATTGGAGCGGCAATTTTACTTTCCAAATACTTAGCTTCCATCAACGTAAAACAGCAAAACATTACCTCCGTTTATTCGGCCTTGGGAATTTTATTGCTTCCGATGATTCTTATCCTTTTACAGCCGGATGCAGGAACTTTTGTGGTCTTTACGTCATTCTTTTTCGTGCTTTACAGAGAAGGAATTACCTTCGATCCACTAGTGCTTCGCTTTGTGCGTTTATTTGGTATTCGAATGAAAGAAACCTGGGTTGGAAGTCACTTTATTCCCATCCTTTTCTACGCCGTTTTCCTATCAGTAGTAACACTGTTAATGTCGAAGAACCAATATGAATTTACCTTCATGCCTGACGTTCTTATCGATGGTTTTTACGGCGTACTTGCCGTAATTACGCTTTTAGGAATTGTGGCCTACATTTTCTTAAGATGGATCTCTGCAAAACGCGAGCAGAGAAGGGTTCTATTGATCGTAATTATTGGATGGACACTTTCCTGTGGACTTTCAGCAGTTGTAAACTTTTCGTTTGAAAGTTTGGCGGTTCACCAAAAAGACCGAATCGAATTGGTTCTTGGGATGAAAGAAGATCCAAACGGTAAAGATTACAACCGCTACCGTGCAATGGCAGCAACTGGTTCGGGAGGATTAACAGGAAAAGGGTTCAAAGAAGCAAGTGTTTCCAGTGTCCGCGCAAATCACGTTCCTGAAAGTGAAACGGATTTCATCTTTTGCCATCTGGCCGAAGAATGGGGATTCATGGGAACAGCTGTTGTAGTGGGTTTATACATGTTTATGCTTATTCGAATTCTGAAAATAGCCGAACGTCAACGCTCCACTTACAACAGGGTGTATGCCTATTGTGTTGGAATGATCGTATTTTATCACTTTGCTGTGAATATTGGAATGAATATCGGACTTGCTCCGGTAATTGGAATTCCACTTCCTTTTTTCAGTTATGGTGGTTCATCAATGATGTCTTTCTCAATGATGTTCTTTATTTTATTGAAATTGGATAGTCAGAGACGCGATGCGTTGTTCTAAATCTTTTCGTAAAAAAATATGGTAAAGACGCGACGCATCGCGTCTCTACCCTTTATCTTATTCTTCTGAATCGGCTTTCTTCTTTTTCTTCTCTTTCCAGTCAAAACTGTACTCAAGCGAAAAAATATGTTCCTGATATGGATTTCCGGTATTGTACTTTCTACCATAGTAGTAGGTTAAACTGAAATCATTGTTTCCAGGAGCGTTGAAGTTTACAGTCAATCCGGCTCTAAATCTATTGAATCTGTTTCCAACAGGTCCGGGAATTGGATCGTAAAACCACTCAGCTGATAATTCCGGCGTATAACGCGATTTATTCGACCATTCAACGTAAGGTTTGATACGGTAACTTGGATCCAAATCTGAACCCGTTCCAGTGCCGCCGCCTAAATAACCTTGATAACGCAATCGGGTACCAAATTTGAAATCTTCCACTTTTGTTCTGAAATCAAAGTTTACGTTATAACGATGCGCATTTGTATAGTTTCCAGTCTCGTCATAAGAAGTCACGAAACGATATTCAATTGATGGGCGAAACCAGCTTAAATGCTCACTTTTCACACAAAGTTCCTGATACAACGTTCTCAATCGACCATCAGTCAATATCCGAACATTCGTTCCGGCACTTCCCACCAAGTCTTTGCTCAACTCACGCTTTACACCGGCCCCAAACCACACTTGAGATCTGTTTTGAGCCATTGAAAAACTTGTTGCAGTTAAACAAAGAACTACAATGAGCGTTCTCATTATTTCCAAAGAGTAATTGTTCCTGCATCCTGAGATTGTTTTTTCTCAAGTGTTACCGTTTGCTTAACGGCTTCTGATGTCTTGTAATCGTCATCATTATTCGGAACATTTGGTCCAGTATGGAAAATTTCGCTGTAACCGAAAATAGTGTACTCACCAGCATTCAAATAATCAAATTTGAAAGACCCGTCGTAAGAGCATTCCATTTTATCGTCATAAACCTCATCCTCTGTTCCATAAACGATGTAAATGTCTTCACCTGCTCCGGCATAGGTCACAGTGTCAACACAAACCCCGTTCATGTACAATTTTTCCTTGATTACAACATTTCCTGAGATAGATGAGCGACCTCCCTCACCTTCAATTTTCTTACACGCAACAGCGGAGAGAGCTATTACACCAATTACTAGCAGTTTCTTCATGATTTTCTAATGTTATCACAATATTAACGGAATTTTACTCCAAAGATTTACTTAGTACTGAAAAAAACGTGAATTTTTTCACTAAAAATCAGGGCTCGAGCAACGAAATGGTGTTAAAAACGTTTTAATTTCATATAATTACAGTGTAAAAACTACTCCTCCATGAAAAAACTGTACGTTTTGTTATTACTACTAGTCAGCTGCTTAGGGATGAACTCCTATGCGCAGGTAGTCATTAACGAATATTCTTGTTCCAATGTAACTGGTCCAACCGACGCCTATGGCGAGCGAGAAGACTGGGTCGAATTATTCAATACTACTGGTGCTGCAATCGATTTAACCGGCTACTGGCTATCTGATGATGATTCAGATCCGATGAAATGGCAAATTCCTTCCGGAAGTATTGCCGCAAATGGTTACAAAATGGTTTATTGTAGTGGTCGTAACTTAGTTAACGGAGCTCAATACCATCCAAACTTTAACCTCAAGCAAACTGAAGGCGAATGGATTGTTCTTTCCAATCCTGGTGGTGCAACTGTTGATTTTCTCCAAATCACACAACGCACGAAGGAGAACCACTCAATGGGTAGAACTACCAACGGTGCAGCAACTTGGTCATTATTCACAACTCCAACTCCAAATGCAGCGAATACTGGCGCTTCTGCAACTTATTACTATCCAACTCCCGTAATGAGTGTTGCGGCTGGATTTTATCCGGGAGCGCAATCTGTAACGATCACTTGTTCTGATCCAACTGCAACAATCCGATACACAACAAACGGAAGTGAACCAACTGCAGCTTCTACTGCGTATACGGTTCCAGTAAACATTACAACAACAACTGTACTTAGAGCGAAAGCTTTCGGAACAGGACAATCAAGCTTCTGTTCTTCAAATACCTACTTTATCAATGTTGACCACTCCATGCCAGTTATATCCATTGCTGGAACTCAAGTGTATGACTTGGTGGCAAACGGAAACGGATGGGGAACAAACTACAAAGGTTTCTTTGAATTCTTTGAAGAAGACAACTCGTTTGTAAGCGAAGGTGAAGGCGATTACAACAAACATGGAAACGATTCATGGGCATATGACCAACGTGGATTTGACTACATCATGCGCGACCAATTTGGTTACAATGATGATGTTGAACATCAAATCTTCCCTGAAAAAACCAGAGATGAATTTCAGCGTCTGATCCTGAAACCAGCTGCAAACGATAATGTTTCTTTTGAAGACGGAGCTCACATTCGCGATGCATACGTGCACACTCTTTCTCAAAAAGCACACATGCACATGGACGAAAGAACCTGGAAACCATGTATTGTATACTTGAACGGACAATATTGGGGGGTGTATGAAATTCGTGAGAAAATTGATGATCACGATTACACGAATTATTACTCGGATCAAGATAAATACCACCTTCAGTATTTGAAAACTTGGGGTGGAACATGGTCTGAATACGGTGGGGCTCAAGCTCAAACAGACTGGACAACACTAAGAAATTATATCAACTCCAACAACATGGGGAATGCAACCAATTTTGCACATGTTGATACAACATTAAATTGGCAATCGTTAATTGATTACTTCGTATTGAATTCATACGTAGTTTCTCAAGACTGGTTGAACTGGAACACTGCATGGTGGAGAGGTACAGATCCTGCGGGAGATAAAAAAAGATGGCGCTATACCCTTTGGGATATGGATGCAACTTTTGGACATTACATCAATTACACAGGGATTCCAGATCCAACAGCAAATGCTGATCCATGTAACGTAGAAAATCTTCCAAATCCAGGTGGACAAGGACATACAGATATCCTAGAGAAATTGATTGACGAGAATCCGATGGTAGAGCAATACTACATTTCTCGTTATGCCGATTTGGTGAACACTTATTTGTCTTGTGATTATATGACCTTCCTTTTGGACAGTATGATCAATGAACTAGATCCAGAAATGCCAGGACAATTAGCAAAATGGGGTGGAAATTCTTACGCTGGATGGCAGTCTAATGTAACTCAACTTGAAAATTTCATCAACTTGCGCTGTACAGCTATTCAGTCTGGAATGGTGGACTGTTATGATTTGACAGGTCCTTACCAACTCATTGTTGACGTTAGTCCAGCTGGAGCAGGTGAAGTTAGAGTTAACTCTATTTGGCCAGCTTCTTATGCTTGGACGGGTGAATATTACGGTGGAATGATGACCAATTTCCTCGCACAGGCAAATACGGGTTACGTATTCTCGCATTGGGATTATACCGCAAATACTTTAACCCTACCGACCACGCAAGATTCCAATTCCATGGAAATTAATGCACCGGTTACCGTAACCGCAGTATTTGTTTTAGATACTCCCGATTGGGATGGTGATGGTGTTTTAAACACGGATGAAGTTACAAACGGAACTGATCCAAACGATCCGGATTCTGATGATGATGGGTACACAGATGGTGAAGAAACAAATGGTGTAGATGATGCATCAACTCCAGTTACTCCAACCGGAACATCTGATGCAATGGATCCGTGTGATCCTAACCCGCTGAATACACTTTGTGATACCGATTTAGATGGTTTAACGAATGATGACGAAACAATAGCAGGTACGGATCCAAATGATCCGGATTCTGACGATGATGGTTATACAGATGGTGAAGAAGTAAATGGAGTTGATCATGTATCAACACCTGCTGTACCTACAGGAACTTCTGATCCGGAAGATCCATGTGACCCACAACCAATGAATCCTTTATGTGATGAAGATGGTGACGGTGTAACAAATCCAGATGAAGCAACAGCAGGTACAGATCCGCAAAATCCGGATACTGACGGTGATGGATTAAATGATGGTGTTGAATTGACAAATGGTTCAAATCCTTTAGATCCATGTGATCCAGTTCCAGCTTCACCAGATTGTTTTGTAGATGATGATGGTGACGGATTATCAAATTCATACGAAAACGCGAACGGAACGAATCCAAATGATCCTGATACGGATGATGATGGTGTAAACGATGGACAAGAGGACACTGCAGGTTCAGATCCGCTTGATCCTTGTGACCCGAATCCTCTGAATGTACTTTGTGATGCTGACTTGGATGGATTACCTGATGATGTGGAAGCAACTTTAGGAACAAATCCAAATAATCCGGATACAGATGGTGATGGAATTTCTGACGGAATGGAAGTTACCAATGGAAGCGATCCTTTAGACGACTGTGATCCAAATCCAATGGGTGATAATTGTTTCCCTGGATTCTTCATGCCGACAGGATTTACTCCTAATGGTGACGAACTGAATGACGATTATGGTCCAAGAGTCGGTAACGATGTTGAGTCGTTTACATATTATATCTATGATCGTTGGGGGAACAGAGTGTTTATGTCTTCGGATGTAAAAGAGCGCTGGAACGGAACTGTTAACGGTAAAAATGCAAACACTGGAGTATTTGCTTTCATGGCGGAAGTGAAATTCAAAGATGGTAGAACTGAACAAGTAAATGGTAACCTTACTCTAATGCGCTAAGCCATGAAGAAGTTACTCATTAATATAGGATTGATCGTTGTAATCCCGATGTCTGTCGGGACTGCAACGGCTCAGGATTTGCACTTCTCTCAAATCTTGCAATCACCGAACTTACTGAACCCTGGTGCAGTAGGAGTATACGATGGTTGGGAAAGAGTTGCACTTCACCACAGAAACCAATGGTTGGGCGGAAGTACTTCATTCATGTCCTCTGGTTTGAACGTTGACGCATGTTTATTCAAAGATGTGATGCGTCCGCAGCCACATCTGGCAGTTGGACTTCAGTTTTACAATGATATTGGTGGACTTTCCAAATTCGGAACTCAGAACGCAGCAATTACCATTAGCGGTATTCTTCCAATGGGAAATGGTCATCAGTTGTCAGCTGGTATCCAAACTGGAATGGGAATGAGAAAAGGAGATATGTCTAAACTGACGTTCGATTCGCAATGGACAGGAACTGGTTACGATCCTGCTCTTGTAAGTGGTGAAAGTAACGGATTAAATTCCTTCAACTATTTTGATGCTTCAGCTGGGCTTTTCTATCAATTCGATGGTGATAATTCAGGTTTCGCAAGAAATAACGACGTGAAATTTCAATTCGGTTTAGCAGCATATCACGCAAATGCTCCTATGATGAAATACAGAACTGGTTCTGGTGAAAAGTTGGAGCGTAAGTATGTTGCAATGGTTAATTACACAATGGACATTCCTCAAACCAAGTTTTCTTTTGATGCACAAGCTGTTCAGTTTGTTCAGGGCGGACATTACGAAACCATTTTTGGTGGTGTATTGAAACGTCGTTTTTCAGAAGGATCAAAACAAACCGGGTTTAAGCGTGATGCTTCAGTTGGTCTCGGTTGTTATGCCCGAATGAAGGATGCAATTATTCCAACAATGCAAATAGAATACAAAGGATTCAAGTTTGGTGTTTCTTACGACGGAACACTTTCTGCGTTGAGAAGATCTCCTGGAATTGGAAGTTTGGAATTTTCATTAAGCTACATCAATCAAAACCATGCGCTCTTTAAAGCAAGACGTGGCGGCGGTTTGAAATATTAATAACAAAAACCCGGCACTTCGACTCCGCTCAGTGACCGGGTTTTTTATTGCCTAATGACATGAAATTCTTAATCATCCTTCCATTAATACTCTTGATTTACGCTTGCGATCCCGGAGTTCATTTCGAGCGGATCATCGAAAACAAATCTTCACATGATATCTGGATAAAGGTAGAACAGGAAACTTACCCGGCTTTTGCTCAGGACAGTTTCATGATTCCAAAAAACAGTTCTATGATCGTTCAGACTCGCGGTGGTTTAGGAAGAGTCGAAGATTTTGGGAATTGTGGACTGGAAGCAGGGACCCTTAGTTCAGGTGTCTTCACCAATGACACGCTTGAAATCCAGAGAAATATGAATGAAAGCGGAAATTGGACTTCTATTGTAAAATCAAAAGCTATGGGAGGTGGCGGTGAATGTGAATGCCGCTTTATCATAACAAACGAGGATATCCATTAAATGCGCTTTTTCTGCTATTTTTGTCACACAATTCAAAAAAGATGAAAAGGACAAAAATTGTTGATGTATTGAGTCAGCCAAAAGTGGGCGAGACTTACGTTATTAAAGGATGGGTTAGAGCGTTTAGAAGTAATCGTTTTATCCAATTGAATGACGGATCAACAATTAATAATATTCAGGCAGTTGTTGATTTCGAGAAGTTTGATGAAGAAACATTGAAAAAGATCACTACTGCTGCAGCCGTTGGTTTAACAGGTCAATTGATCGAATCTCAAGGAAGCGGTCAGGCAGTTGAACTACAAGTTTCAGAAATCGAGATTATCGGTGAAGCACATCCTGACGATGTTCAGAAAACAGTAATGCAGCCGAAGAAACACAGTTTGGAGTTCTTGAGAGATCAGGCGCATCTTCGTTTCAGAACGAACTTATTCGGAGCAGTTTTCAGAGTTCGTCATGCAGTTAGTTTCGCAATTCACCAATTCTTTAACGAGAAAGGATTCTTCTACATTCACACACCAATTATTACAGGTTCGGATGCTGAAGGTGCCGGAGAAATGTTCCGTGTAACGAATTTAGATGCTACAAATCCACCTTTGAACGAAGATGGAAGCGTAAACTATAAAGAAGATTTCTTCGGGAAACCAGTGAACTTAACGGTTTCCGGTCAGTTGGAAGGTGAATTGGCAGCCCTTGCTTTAGGTGCAGTTTATACTTTCGGACCAACTTTCCGTGCTGAAAATTCAAATACTTCACGTCACTTAGCCGAATTCTGGATGATCGAACCGGAAGTTGCTTTTAACGATCTTAACGACAACATGGATTTGGCTGAAGAAATGCTGAAATACATTTGTCAGTATGTGATGACGAATTGCGCTGATGATTTGAAATTCCTGAACGACAGAGATGCGCAGGAACAAACACAAAAACCGCAAAACGAGCGTAACGAATTGGGATTGATCGAACGTTTACAGTTCGTGACTCAAAACGATTTCCAACGCATTACTTATACAGAGGCCATCAACGTATTAATGAATTCAAATCATTACAAAAAGAAGAAATTCCAGTATGATGTTGAATGGGGAACTGACTTACAATCGGAGCATGAGCGTTACCTCGTAGAAAAGGAATACAAACGTCCGGTAATTATCACAGATTACCCGGCTTCATTCAAAGCATTCTACATGCGTAGAAATGATCATTCAGAACCAGGAAAAGAAACCGTTGCTGCAATGGACATTTTGTTCCCGGGAATCGGTGAAATGGTTGGAGGATCTCAGCGTGAGGAACGTTTGGATATTCTAAAAGAGAAATGTGCTGCTTTCCACATTGAAGAAGAAGATTTGTGGTGGTACATGGATACCAGAAGATTTGGTTCTGTTCCACACGCAGGATTCGGATTAGGATTTGAACGCATGGTAATGTTTGTTACAGGAATGTCGAATATCCGTGATGTAATTCCATTCCCAAGAACACCACAGAACGCAGAGTTTTAGTTCTCGATAAACTACATTACATTCCGCTACCCGAACTGAAAGTGTCTCAGTTGGAAAAGTGAAATTTAAATTACCATCATAAAAAAGGGCTGAATCATAATTCAGCCCTTTTTTTATACTTCCTACTCTATGAAGAATTACTTAATCACTTTAGAAGTCACTTCTCCGACACTCGAATGAACACGAACGAAATACATTCCTGAGGCATAAGCAGCAACTGGAATTTCGAATGAAGAGACTTGATTCGATAATCGGTTAGAGTTAAGCAACTGTCCCAACTCGTTGTACAATTCGATGCTTGTACCAGCTGTCAAACCTTTTTCACTAACAATATGAATTATAGATTGCGCTGGGTTAAATGAAATTGCATAATCAATTTCGGAATCATCCAACCCCAATCCACAAGTAGTGGAAATTTGAATTGGAAACTCCGTTGTATCCGATCCACACGTGTTTACGGTAATCAATTGGACATTTACAGGGCCATCAGTTCCAAAAGTAATTGTTGGTGATGAGCTGTTAGAAGTTGCAGGGATACCACCCGGAAAACTCCAGGTAAAGCTATCCGCATCTGTAGAATTACTTCCATCAAATGAAACGGAAGTTGGACAAGCGACGGTACTGTCTACAAACGCAATCGAAGCGACACTTGGATCGTCAACATTGATTGTGATTGTGGTTGAATTACTACAAGCCCCAATCGTTCCGGTGATTGCATACGTAGTTGTGACAGTTGGATTTGCGGTAACATTGTTCCCTGTTGTTGCTGATAGTCCCGAACTTGGAGTCCAGGCAAGAGAACCTGCTCCTGATGCAGTCAACGCAGTACTTTCACCATTACAGATAATATTATCACCACTAACACTGATTGTTGGTGTTGGATTTACCGTGATGGAAACAAATGCAGAATCAAATAATGCACAACCACCGCCTATTGTATACAAAATGGCATTGTACGTTCCAGGTGTAGCGTAAGTCACTGAAGCCGTTGGTGCCGAAGGAATAACAGTTGGAGTTCCACTAGGGAAATACCACAATAACGTATCTTGATAAGTACTTCCAGCGGCATCAAAATCAATTGAATTTCCTGAACATATTGTTAAGGTACTTGGCGTGATAACTGCTTGAGAAGGTGTATTTGTAAGGAATGGGTGGATGAATAAAGACGCGCTCAAATTCCATGAACCGGCAGTAGTATATTGATACCATAAATTGTCGGATTGCTGTTCCCAAATAACGGAAGGAGTTGTTTGTCCAACGGAGTTACTTACAATGCTCAACGTGTCTTTTACTCCTCCTGTCCACTGCAAATTAGTTAGTCCCAATGAAACGAAGAATTTCTTGGAAGCTGGTAGCGTAACGGGATTATTTACGAAGCTTGCTTCTGTATAAAATCCACCATCAACATCACTCATAATCTGTCCCATTGTTAGATTTGAACTACCAATAAGGGCTCCGGGAGTACCAGATGTACCGTCGTAAATATTAACAGGGACAATTTTAGAAGGATTCGCAGAATAAGCAAGTCCAAAGGCTACCCAAATATTGTTCAAAATAGTATTCGGTGAAGCTGACGCGTCGAAATACATGGCTTTCTGTTTGTCGAGATAAACATTCATTCCGTTGATCCATCCATCTGCGCCAACACTTGCTCCAGTATAATAATTCGCAGGAGTCCATCCAGCGGGTACCGGAAGATTAATTTTCTCACAAACAGCGGCTGGATTTACAACAATGTATCCTGTTTTTGTTTCAGTATCAGTTCCGTTTGCATTGGTAACTGTAAGCGAAACATTATAGGTTCCAGGTGTATTGTAGGTAATTGAAGGCGGATTTTGTCCATTGAAACTTGCCGGAGTTCCGCCTGTGAATGTCCAACTCCATGCAGTTGGATTGTATGTGCTCAGATTGGTAAACAGCACTGAACCACCAGCGCTAATCGTAGTGAAATTTGCACTAAAATCAGCAACTGGAGGATTACTTAAAGACGCCGATACACAAGCCATTGCTGCCGCTGCATCAATTCGTCCACTTCCTAGCTGACCAATATATGATGGGTTTTGTGCATTGATATTTGCTGCAGTTGTCAATAAACAGTTAATCAAATCAGCATTTGGCATGTTTGGATTCAATGATTTCATCAAACCTGCCAAACCTGCAACCATAGGCGAAGCCATTGAAGTTCCTGATTTATTTCCATAGGAATTTCCTACAGTTGTACTATAGATGTTATTTCCAGGAGCAGAGACATCAATCCAGGAACCATAGTTAGAAAAACTCGCTTTCGTATTTGAACTGGTAGTAGCAGCAACAGAAACAACATTGTTATAGGCGGCAGGATAAAATTGAGTGCTCACATCATCGTTTCCAGCAGCAGCAATCAGAATACAGCCTTCACTAACGGCATAGTCAACAATGTTTTGAGCGGTGATGGAGCTGCTTGGCCCACCCCAACTCATATTGATTACGTGAGCACCACTTACGGCTGCATAAATAATTCCATCATATCCATTGGTAACCTGCCCAACGGTTGTTGTAGACTTTACACACATCAATTTACAGCTGTAACCAATAGAAGCCACTCCCACACCATTGTTGGAACTTGCTGAAACAATTCCTGCTACATGCGTTCCGTGATCGAAAGCACCGCTTGGGGGATTCGGATTGTTGTCGTTACTCCCAACATCATATCCATTGATATCGTCAATATATCCATTGTTATCGTCATCAATATTGTTTGCTGGAATTTCACCGCTGTTCACCCATAAGTTTGGAGAAAGATCTGCATGTGTGCGCTCAATGGCATCATCCACGATTGCAACCACCACATTACTTCCAGTAGAAAAGTAATTCCATGCAGCAGGAGCATTTATGTTTGCCAAACCCCATTGTGAACTGTATGATGGATCGTTCGGAGTTAAACACATGCGATCAAGTGGAACCTTTTCGGCATATTCTACACCACTTAGATTCTCCAAATCCCTAAGGCATTTTTCAATTTCCTGAATGGATGAAAACTCCAATAAATAAGTTCGCTGCAAGACTCTTGAATTCTTAGCTGCTGCAAAAGGTTTCGATAGATTGACAAATCCATATTTGGAGACAATTTGATTCAGTCCGGGAATGGATTGAACAGGGATTTTGGAAGCGTCCTCATTGAGTGGCTGAAGAAGCCTTACCTCATCATCCAGTTTGAACCAGATTTTTCCATCCTGATAGTTTACATTAACTGTTTGGGCAATTACTCCGAGTGGAAGCAATAGTAAAAGTGCCAGTAGTTTTTTCATAAGTAGAGATTGCTGTTAGCGTACACAATTTACAAAAAAAGTACTGCAAAAAATAAAGGCGAATAATTATTCGCCCTTACTTTTTTATCAATATTATCGTTATCCCGCAACCACCGGAACGGGAACAACTTCCTCTTCTTCCTCAGGCTCCGGAAATTTTATTGTCCGTTGCAGTTCCTTCACAGGAACAAATGGTTTACTGGTTAGCGGGAAAATGTCCATGAGCTCACCACTATAATAGAATTCATAACAGAGTCCACCAAAAGTATATTCCTTATCTCCTACTTTAAAGGTAGAACCACCAACAGCAGGATTCTTCTTCGGCTTACTCTTTTGGAAACCTAGATTGTACAAGGTTCCAAGAATCTCTGGTCGGTATGCCAATGAAAGTCCTGCCTTTTCCCAATGTGCCTGGAACTGACGCAAGAAAAATGCAGTATATAAATATGAATAGAAATGATCACCACCTTTCATCAATCGCTGAATGGTATGGTGTTTATGCGCTTCTATTGTGTCAACAACCAATTCCGGGAATGAATCCTTGAGGTTCAAGCATTGCTGGAAATAATCTCCAGCATAGAATGGACTTTTCTTATCATAAACATTCGCCTCGATCTTCAATGCGGTATTCTGTAAAATTCCTGTTACACCATAACCTCTGTTAGTGGTCATAATCAAACGACTATATGGAATAACATATTTCTTGAATTGTTCACGGGAAGAGTTAAACATTCGGATTTGCTCTCCTACCAAACACATCACGATCATTCTTGATTCCACTCCTGTAATTCTGGAAACAGAATCGATAGCCGCACTATCCGCTCGAACCACACGACAGAATTCCTTCCATTCCTTATAGTTAGCCCAAGGATAAATTGAAACCGAAGCTTCCTGTGCCTGTGACTCAATTCTTCTTAATTCACGCTGATAACCTTTGTGATTCTTCATTCTCAGGTTCGCAGCATCCAACATACGAAGTGCAATTGTAATGTCTCCCGTATTTTGATAAGCCTGCAAAATGATCTTTGCGTTCTGCGGATAATACTTCGCCAAAAGCCCAACGTTTTGATACATCTGACGCTCATGCTTTGCAAAAGAAAGACTATCAGTTTCAAATCCCTGATTGTATTTGTTCGCCATTTTATCGAAATAACGACTATTCAAATCCTCATTTCCAGCGTCATTTGTCCATTTCATTTTTGCCGCAACCGCAACTCCAATTAATGCCAATGCAAAAAGGGCTAATAAGTGAACTGCGGTAAAATAACCACGACGTAGCCATTTCTTAAATCTACTTCTTGGTTTCTTAAGCGTTTCGGTTGTCTCAGCAGCGGGAGTTTGGATATTTTCGCTTTGTTGTTCTTGTTCTTGTGGGTTATCCATTGATATTAGTAATTCAAATGCGTGTGTATACGACGATCTCTCAAAAAAGTTCAGCTTGCAAATTTCTGCTTTTATTCTGAATTTCAAGTAACTCTGCTTAAAAATGTTCGTAGAGAATAAAAAAGCATTCAAGTGAAATATAAACACATTGCGCTCATTCGGTTTTGCATTAGTCTGATACTTGCGTTCATAACGTTCCTGGTTTGCTCCAAATTGAAATTGGGTTACGGAAATTGCTTTGAATTGGGATGGATCGTTTTCGGAATCACCTACCTGACTCAAGGAATTATCACGATGCTTCGCATTCAGTCGACACAGATAAAAATGCACGCAAAAGACGAAGATCTAGGCGTGTGGTTTCAATTTGCCATAATGGTAGCTTGTTGTTCCATTTCACTTTTTGCAGTTATCATTTGGAATGACGAGAACTCAGCAATTCCGCATCTTCCGAATAGTTTGCTTTTCATCACTTCAGTAGCACTTTCCTGGTTCATTGTTCACCTTTCGTTTACATTTCGCTATGCACATTTATATTATGGCGATTTGAACCAGAAATACAGCAAACACGCCAAAGGATTGGATTTCCCTGAAGAAGAACATCCGGATTACATCGATTTCGCCTATTATTCCTATACAATTGGTATGACATTCCAGGTTTCAGATGTTACCATAAAAACCAAAGGATTACGAAGACTGACCTTGGTTCATTCGTTGATTTCTTTCATTTTTAATACGATTTTGGTAGCGTTGACGATTAATGAGATCTTAAAATAACCCATATAATATCCCCCCACTGATGCGCAGATTATTGAGGCGCTTACCAGTCGCCTCCAGGAAAAACTGAAAATGTTTTGATTAACCGCGAGTGTCCGCCGTGGCGGAAGCAAAATATCTGTGCATCCGTGGGAAGAAACAACGTTTGTTTTTGAAAAAAATCCAGAATCATGTTTACCTTTCAATCATATTCGCACTACCTGAAAAAAATTGATGAAACAATCAGCATCTGAAGCAGCATTAAAACGCGAAATCGATCAGCTTTACAAGCATTTTCGAGAGGTGAAGGGCTTGCTCAAATCACTGGGTTGCGACGCTGTAACTGCCGAAGACCTTTTTCAGGAAGCCATAATCATTTATCTCCGACGAAAAGAAACACCCGATTTCCAATTCACGGTAGAACCTATTCATTACATAAAGCAAACCTGCAAGTTTTTGTGGTACGCTGAAACACGCAAACAAGCGAAGGAACAAAAAATTGAATTGGAAACTCCAGATGCAGACGAATGGGTGGAAAAGGAACTGAAATTTCAATCGCTTGAAGTTGCAATCCAGAAGATCGATGAGAAGTGTCGGGAACTGTTACAGCTGTTTTATGGTTTGGGTTGGAGCATGGTCGACATTGCTAACAAACTCGGTTTGCGTAACGACAAAGTTGCCAAAGCCCAGAAATATCGCTGTATTCAGAAAGCTAAGGAGTTGGTTCATGAAGTCCAGTTGGACTTCGAGAACCTCAGTCCACTCGATTCACAGTTAACCCCTAATTCTTAGACCATGGAGAATAACTGGAATCAATTGATTGAGCGCTATTTGAATGGCGAGCTTTCAGCAGACGGAAAAGAGGCTTTTGAAGCAGAATTAAGTAAAAGTCCATCGCTTCAGCAGGAATTGGAATTGCACAAACTCACGCAGGATCTCATCAAAAGATCGGCATTGCGAACTATGGTTGTAAAGCGCGGAAAATTTCATCATCTGAAAAAAACAATAACAACTACCGGAATTGTAGTACTTATTGTCGCAGCAATTGCAACGGCGGTTCTACTCACGACAGGAAGCTCCAATCCATCTTCGGAAAATAGCTCAACCGACGAAGTAATTGAAACAGCACTACTCGAAGAAATGACCGAAGAGTTAGGTTTCGAAAATATCACTCCCGAGTACTTTAAGTTCACTGGTGAGAATGATGTTTTTCTTTCGGAAAGCGGTGTTTTGCTGAGTATAACTGACAATTCTTTTCTATTGGATGGAAATCCATATTCAGGTGAAGCGGTCATTCAATGGCAAGAAGCACAAACCGCAGCCGAAATTGTAAAAGCGGGTTTAAGTACGACAAGTGGAGATAAATTATTGGAAACGCAGGGAATGTTTACCCTGAATGCGTTTACACCTGAAGGAAAACAACTGGAGCTTTCAGATAAAGGAATTTACGTTCAAGTTCCTGTAGCTGAACAAAAAGATGGAATGATGCTTTTTAACGGTGTGAAAGGCGAAGATGGAAAAGTAGACTGGCAGAATCAACAAAAAATGGAACGTCTCCCTGTTCCAAAAAGCATGGCAGATATCGACTTATTTCCTCCCAAATATGAACCGAAACTGAATGAACTGAAGTGGTTCACGGATAAAAGTAAACGCGATAGTTTATACTTGAGTTTTGATGAAACGGCAGACACAGTGATTGGCAATCCAGCATGGGGTACTGCAAATTTTTCTGCCTATAAGTCTACTACACATGCTGATATAGCATCGGTTCCGTCTGATTGGTCTCCAGAAAGAAATCGAGCTCAAATTGATTCATTGGCGCGTTTGGGCTACTGGATATCTGCAGATCGTACAATCTCTAAAATCGAGCGACCAGAGGACAAAGTGTGTTGGGAATTCTCACTTGAAAAAATAAAAGGAACCAATGAAGCTTGGGTGGTTGCGAATGTTACTGTTGCAGAAGGCTGGTACATTCATTCAATCTATAGACCTGTAAACAGTTTTGGACCACCAACTCAATTCGCTCTTAAGGAATCAGCAAATTATGAAGTAATCAGTGATCCAGTTGAACCGAAACCAATCATTGAATACGATCAGTTAGCTGATGAGAATTTGAGTTATCATGTAGGTCAAATTAGGTTCAAACAAAAGATTCGCATTACTGGAAAAAATGGTCTTATTAGCGGAAAATACGGCTATGTTACCTGTAAGGTAAAAGAGCATTGTCTACCTCCATTTGAAGCTAACTTCGTTTTACCGATGACTAGTGAAAATTTGGAAAAATCACACATCCCACCATCAAAAGTATTGGCTATTTGGAATACCAAATTCGACAATACGATTCTGGCGACACAAGATTTTGAAAAGCGCATGAAAGCCATTCACAATACCTGTGACGAAAGCGTTTTTGATATTTACGCAAACAACTTGAATGAACCACTTTGGAAGTTGGATGAAAAAGTAGTGAGACTAGGTTATCCTGAATTCCAGAAATTTGCGGATGAGCATGTTGGGAAACTGAACCTGAACAATGCACATCAACAGAACCTGAAACTGTTTTACGAGCAGGCAACAAAAACCATTCGCGAGAAAGGGAAAAATGCAACACTTTCAACGCTCAAAAAAGAGCAAAAATGGAACTCGGACCTTAACGATTCGCGAAAAGACGAAGTGTACAGAAAAGGAATGCGGGAATCCATGAATCGTCAGGAGGAAAGTGCTTTCAATCTGCAGAACGTGAGCAGACAGATGGGAATTGTGAAGTCGTTTACCATTTCCAGAAGTACATTTCCTCCAGTAAACAGCAATGCAATCAAGCAAAATCCGCAAAGAGATTATTCAAAAAAGGAAATGCCAGGAAAACCCAAAGCTGTCAAAACACAAACTGAAGCGCTGAATTATAGAGCGTTTACAGGTCCATACATATTGAATATTGACTCACAAGTTGCCAATGCGACAACTGCTCGAAAAACGTCAACAATTAAAGATTATCACGGCGGTAAAAAAGGAGAAATATCTTATTCATCTTTAACAGCAACTGTTAACGATTACAAGCAATACGACAAACTGTTCTTTTACTTGTTCTCGAAAGAAACAGCAAGTTATCAGCGTTTGGATTTCACAAGCGGCGTGCTTAATTATTTGCTAAACGACGATATGCATTACACTTCAGCGATTGTGGGAATGAACGAAAACGGTTTCTTTCTTAATGAGATTGGAGAAGCGGAACTTCGACTCCACTCTGTTACCGTAGCTTCTTTAGAAAAAGTTTCAGAACAGGAATTCGACAAGCGTATCAATGCAATGAACTCCGAAAGAATGGGGCGACCAATGGAAATTCAGTCGGAATTGAACTGGTTATTCAAGGAAAAAGCCAACTACAAAGTGCAGAAACAACGCCAGGAAAATGCGGTTTTCAGAACAGTTGTGCGACCAACAATCTATACCTGTGAAAGTGGAGAAGGAGAAATGATTCCCGAGCCTTCAGATCCTGAAATTTTAACGATAGTTGAAGACGAAGCAGGTTTTCCCGGAGGTTTGCAGGCATTAACGCTTTATTTAAATGCCAATATGGTTTATCCACAACGCGCGTTAGATGAAGGGATTTCAGGACGTGTCTACCTTCGTTTTGTGGTCTCCTCAACTGGTGAAATCACAAATGTTAAGGTCACAAAAGGAATTCCTAAATGTCCGGAATGTGATGCCGAAGCAAAACGGGCGGTTGGCAATATGCCCAACTGGACACCAGCCAAAAACAATGGCAAAAATGTAGCGATGTGGTATAATTTGCCTATCAAGTTTAATGTTAATGGTGGTGGCTCGAATTTGTTTAATTAGGTTTTAACTCCTCCCCCTTGTCGACTTCGATACGCTCCGCACTCAGTCTGATAAGAGGGAAGATTAGTCAACAACCTTAAGTAGCAAACGATCTTCCGTCAAATACAAAATAGTGAATTGATGTCCTTCAATGATAATGGTATTGTCCTCTTTGATTTCCCACTTGAGTAAGGTATTCTTTGTGGAAACTCCAATGAATCTTCCAGAACACGGAAATTTAGATTTTTCTTCTTTAGAGAATTTCACCACCTTGTAACCTTGCTTATAAAGTGCAACTCCTTTTGCATCAAGCAGCATTGGAGCTTTCCACTTTGCTGTCAAAAGCTTCAGTTTCTCTTCCCTACTAGCCTGACTTCTATCTACCTGCGTTATTGTTTTCAGAACTTCAGCTTCATACTCAAATGTCTTTAATGTTGGGAGAAAGTCTGGACTTACCAACGGTGTATTGAAGTAATTCGTCCAAGTTCCAACACGTTTGCCGTATTCGTAATTTCCGAACAACTTAGAATTATCCGGTAATCTGAATTCCCACGGACCAACCTTCTTAAAGGTATAATACAACTCAAATCCCAACGAATCTTCGCCATCCATGTTTGTTAGTGTGGCTTCGCGCATTTCCAGGCTTTCAGCGTCAACCTCAACTTCTCCGAAATGCAGAAGATCCGATTTCAAGCTGTCGCTCCATTCTTTAAAAAAGAAACGCACTCCCGGATATTGAGTGAACTCTACAAAGCGATTTCCGGCACGAAAAAAACCCGTATGCAACATTTCTACTCCAGTTCCGGAATAAGGTAACTCAGAGGTATAATCTCTACGACCATCAAGAAAATTCTCGTGTGAATAATATTCATCTGATATCATCCAGGTTAAATCTTGCGGATGCCACTCAAAGGGAATTACCAATTCTTCAGACGTGTAATCCTGAGAAAAACACGTAATTGTAGATAGGAAGAAAAAGGATAGGAAGTGTTTCATACCAGCAAAGTACGAATTTATTCTATCAACGATTCACCAGAATTTTGACACAAGAAACTTCATTTTCACTGGCAACCGAAAGCAGGTATGAACCATTTTGCAAGTCACCGTTCCATTCGAAAATCGATAACGAGGTTTTGTAAGAAGCAATTTCTTTTCCATCCATTGTTTCCAAACGAATCAACTGTTCGGAGCCATTGCTTTTAGGGAGTTCAATGGTGAAATGACCATTGCTTGGGTTTGGATAAACGAGCAAATCAGCAGAATTGACTTCCTGCAAACTCACATTTTTTGGAAAAACGGAAATACATATGGGATTTGGACAAACCTGGAAGTGATTCACGACTGCATCGGTAACAGCATCGATCTTTGAAAGTGAATGGCTATTGGTATTCGTGGTATAATAGTACGTTTCAGCAAGATTGGATGCCAAATAGGTTGGATAGACCTGAACATTGGTTGTTGTTAACGCATGAGAAGCGATGTCAATTTGAGAAACCGTATTGTCATCCATAATAGTGACATAAGCCTTGGTTCCTGTGCTATTCACCATAACATCGTGTGGATGAGCACCTACAACAATGTTTGTGTCAACCGTATTACCTGCCGTTTCGATAACTGCGAAATATCCTACAGAATTCATCTGAGCAGAACAGTACAACTCATTACCATCGGGTGAAAGTACTAATCCAACTGGTGTACCCGGCAAATCAATAGTATCCACTTCAATAAATGTGTTAGTGGAGTAAACGCCAACTTCAAAATCAAATGAATTACTTACGTAGATCAGCTGTTCATCTCGTGAAAGAGCCATTTGTGTTGGGTACGCACCAGTTGAGAACGAAAAGAACACTGAATTACTTGAAAGATCGATTACGGAAACCGAATTTGAGACCTGATTACAAACATACGCCAATGTTCCAGCTTGATTGATTATCACTTGTACTGGATCCAATCCAACAGGAATGGTGTCAATGACAGTATGTGTTAACGGGTCAATTTCCAGAACCGACGACATGTTGAAAACAGGAACGTAGAATCGCGAAAAATCACTTGTAAAAGCACCATTTCCAGTATTTCCGCCAGTATAAATACTGTCTGTCACATTCTGATTTTCCAGATCTACAACGTACAAATAGTTCGTTGAAGTAGAACCCACGTACGCCATTTGTCCGAAGGACATTGAGCTAACGAAGGAAGTTGCTAATAAAAGTAGAAATGTTCTCATGATTTTAGGTTTTGTTCTTTAAGAAACGGTTGGCTTTACGAAATGGTTGGGCAGAACACCATGCTTATTTCGTGTTCATCATTTCATGAAACGAAGAAACCCATGTATTCACGTTTTTTTCAAGTGTAGAATTACTCATTGCACTTCCGTTTCCTTCCGCTACGAAATCCAATTTCATCAGGTAAGGCATCTGCATTCCTTTGATATAAAGACGAACAGAAACCAAGCCTGATACCGGAATTCCTACCCTGAATAGTTCGTTTTTCGCATCATTCAGTCTTCCCACAACAACTCCGTCATGATAAACTTCGAATTGCTCGATCTGATCGAACGCAAACGTTTTCGATTGATAAGCTTTCTTCGTCTTCGAATAAATTGCTAAGTGAAATTGCTTTTTGGGACTATCAATTGCAACGAAATGTCCGGACTCATGTGCCTGAAGCAAAGCATTATAAGCAATTCCGCTGCGTTCCAGAAACTTTTTGATTCCTCCTTTTTTCTTAGCTCGGATAATGAATGTAATTAGCAACGTCAATAGAACAAATACTAGTACTATAGCTCCAATAATTCCTTTTACTTGAAACATACGTATTCCTTTTAATCCCCTGTCTAAACTACCATATTCACGATTTTGCCAGGAACAACAATCACTTTTTTAGGAGCTTTGCCTTCCAACCATTTCTGTGTTTCTTCCATCGCCATTACCGCTTCTTCTACTTCTTTCGGAGAGAAGGTTGTAGGCAATTCAGCGTTAAATCGCATTTTTCCATTGAAACTTACGGGATATTTCGTGTTTGCCTCAACCAGCATATCCGCATTGAAACTTGGGAAATTAGCCGTAGAAACACTTCCTTTTGGATACTTCAAAGCCTCTGCCCACAATTCTTCTGCTGCATGCGGAGCGTAAGGTGCCAAAAGCACAACCAATTCTTCCAACACTTCTTTCGAGTGACATTTTTGTTCCGTCAATTCGTTTACACAGATCATCAGGTTTGAAACATTTGTATTGAACGAGTAACGCTCTAAATCGTCTTCTACTTTTTTGATGGTCTTGTGCAATGTCTTCAACGATTCTTTGCTCGCTGGAGTTTCTGTTACGATTAATTCACCTTCATTATAGAACAATCGCCAAAGCTTACGCAAAAAGTTGTGCACTCCCGAAATTCCTTTCGTATCCCAAGGTTTGGTTTGCTCTAAAGGTCCAAGGAACATTTCGTACATGCGCAAAGTATCTGCTCCAAATTTCTCTACCAATTCATCTGGCGTTTGCACATTGAATTTGGATTTGGACATTTTTTCTACTTCCCAACTGCACAAGAATTTATTCTCTGAATTTTGCACCCAATGTGGGTTAGTGTTACCAAAATTCCATCCCTTTTTATACATTTCCAGATCTAAGAAATCGTTGTCGACAAATTTGATGTCCACGTGATGAGGAACATACTTAATTTCTCCTTTTTGGAAAGTTGGAAATGGAATTGAAGTAAAATCAGAATTAATTGTTGACAATAATTCCAAATAGTCTTTTTCAGTAAATGTTTCAAGTAAATCATATGATACATAAACCGAAGGAGCATTTTGCTTTAATTGCTCACCCGTTTTTTTCGAAGTTAAAACACCATGATGAACCCTATGTAAAAAACTACTTCTCCCCAAAATCATCCCCTGATTGATCATTTTCTTAAATGGTTCATCAAAACCGATAAATCCACGATCGAAAAGGAACTTACACCAGAAACGCGAGTACAATAAGTGACCTGTTCCGTGTTCAGAACCTCCAATGTATAAATCCACCTGGTTCCAGTAATCTGCTTTTTCCTTAGAAACAACTTCATTCGGATTGTTCGGATCCATGTAACGCAAGAAGTAGAATGAACTTCCCGCCCAACCAGGCATGGTGTTGTATTCCATTCTGTCGCCTTCAGAGTATTTCCAAGCGCTTTTTTCAGCACGAGCCAATGGCGGTTCACCATCTTCTGTTGGCAAATATTTATCTACTTCCGGCAATTCAATCGGCAAATGCGCGTCATCAACCAAGTAAGGAATGTCGTTTTTATAATAAACCGGGAAAGGCTCACCCCAATAACGCTGACGAGAGAAAATCGCATCGCGTAAACGGTAGTTCGTTTTTCCTTTTCCTAATCCATCTGCTTCAATTTTCGCAATCGCAGCTTTCATGGCTTCTTTCACAGAAAGTCCAGTCAAGAACCCAGAATCAGCAATTGTTCCTTCTTTCTCGGTGTAAGCCGCTTCAGAAATATCAACGTTTTCAAAAATGTTTTTGATCGGAATATTGAAATGTTTCGCAAAATCCCAATCGCGTTGATCGCCACAAGGAACGGCCATTACTGCCCCAGTTCCGTAAGAAGCCAGTACGTAGTCACCAATCCAAACTGGAATTTGCTCTCCAGAGAACGGATGAACAACATAAGCTCCAGTAAATTGACCTGTAATGTTCTTTACATCAGCCTGTCTGTCACGCTCCGATTTCAACGAAGCCGCAGTTTTATATGCTTCAATCGCGTCTTTGTATTCCGCAGTGGTGATTTCATCAACCAACGGATGTTCAGGTGCCAAAACCATGAATGAAACTCCGAAAATGGTGTCTGGGCGAGTGGTGAATACCTCGACTCCTCGACTCCGCTCGGAGACCTCAGTATTCGACATATCTGAAACTGGTGAAATTGCTGCCTGAGCGGAGTCGAAGGCAAATTTCACTGAACATCCAACAGATTTCCCAATCCAGTTGCGTTGAATATCTTTAATAGCGTCTGTCCAATCTACAGTATCTAATCCTGTGATCAAACGCTCGGCGTATGCTTTAATTCGCATCGACCATTGACGCATCAATTTTTGTTCTACGGGGTGACCACCACGTTCAGAAAGTCCGTTGATGACCTCATCATTTGCCAAAACCGTTCCCAAAGCCGGACACCAGTTTACCCACGAATCAGCCAAGTAAGCCAAGCGGTATTCCATTAGAATTTGTTGTTGCTCCTTCTCCGAAAACGCTTTCCAATCCTCAGCAGTAAATGAATGCGTATACTCACTTACAGCATTGATTCCAGCATTTCCGTTCTTCTCGAAAGCAGCAATTAATGTGTCAATGTGTTCCGCTTTATCAGAATCGTTGTTGTACCAAGAGTTGAAGATTTGCTTGAAAATCCATTGTGTCCACTTGTAATAAGACGGATCTGAAGTACGCACTTCTCTGTCCCAATCGAACGAGAAACCAATCTTGTCCAACTGATCGCGGTAACGCGCAATGTTTTGCTCTGTTGTAATTGCAGGATGTTGTCCAGTTTGAATAGCATATTGCTCTGCAGGCAATCCGAATGAGTCGTAACCCATTGGATGCAGCACATTGAATCCTTTCAAACGCTTGTAACGCGCATAGATATCAGAAGCGATGTAACCGAGCGGGTGACCAACATGTAAACCAGCTCCGGAAGGATACGGAAACATATCCAATGCATAGAACTTTGGTTTAGAACTGTTGTCTTCAGCTGCAAACGTTTTGTTGTCAGCCCAATACTTGCGCCATTTGCGCTCGATTTCGATAAAATTATACTCCATGATATTCTTGCTGTTAAAAGCGATGTGTCGCTAGTGCGACGGCGCAAAGATATACAAAATGCCAAGAGCAGATTCAACACGAAACTTGAAAAAAACAGCACATTATATCACAGTCAGAATCGCAAAGTGTTAAAATCTCATCGTGAAAATTCTATGGTTTCGTCGAAATAAATAAATCGAAAAGAAAAAAACATTTATATTGTAACCATCGAATTACAAATTACTTATAACTAGAAAACTAACAGTCATGCGCAAATTCATTTTTCCTCTCACAATTATTGGCCTTTTGGCAATTCCAGTTACTTCGTCGGCAGCAAGTACAACTCACGGAACAGTAATTAAAAAAGAATCGAACAACTTCAAGCCAAAAAAGAAGAAGAAGAAAAAGAGCCACGGTGGTGGTTGTGAAGCTTACGGACGTTTTGCGCAAACAACACAGAGATAATTTCTTCAATTATAATATTAAACCCTGGCATTTCGACTTCGCTCAATGACCAGGGTTTTTTGTTTTTCAAAATAAACCCTGCCTGTTCGGCAGACAGGCTCTCCTTTTCTTTGCAGTTATTACGAATTCAGTTGCTCTTTTCGGTTACATTTTAGCCCGAAAACACTATTTTTAGTCGATGTTTCCAAAGTTCATACGCATTTTTACCGTTTTCGCAATTCTCCTTGTTTGGGGGAATTCCGTTGGCTATGCTGCTAACGAAGAAGGTGCATTAATTCGTTCCTGGCAAAATGAGAAAAACGAAACCAAACGGTTTTATCGCCTGCTTGCGCTTGGAAAATATTACCAAAAGTTTGACGTAACGAAAGCCGACTCTATCAGTAGTTTTTTGTTGGCAGCGAGTCGACAAGAATCTGATGCGTCGCGTTTTGAAGCCTTGCTTTTCGACCTTGAAGTAGAAGAGTTGAATGGAAACCAAACGGCTTACTATTCCAAAATAATTGATTTAACACCATTTCTTTCACGGTTAAAATCTCCGGAAGCCAGAATCACCATATTCCAGTTATTGGCAAAAAACCATATTTCACTTCGCGAATTTCCACAGGCGGAAGTTTATTTAGAAGAAGCATTGAAGCTTGCTAAGCAACGACGAAGTTACGAGCAGATTGGAAGCACCTACCGATTGTACGCCGCAATGGAAATGGAACGCAACAATAAAGTTCGCTCCTTAAATTACATCGATCAATCGATCGGATATGCACGTCGTTCTCCGAATCGTTCACTCGTAGCAGCTTGTGTAAACAGTCAGGCAGAGATCTATAGTTATTTCGGACAAATTGAATTGAGCGTTTCCAAGAACTACATTGCTTTGCAATTGGCAAGAGAGGCAAATGACAATCCAAAGATCGTTGAATATCAACGTCAAATGGGTGAAGCGCAGTTCCTGATTTATAACTATAGAGAAGCTTCAAAATTCTTTACCCAGGCCTTAGAAACCGCGGAGAGAATTCGTGACGACCGCTCTGTAGGATTGAATTTAGCCAATTTAGGAATGGTTAGTTTGGCAAAAAAGGAATACAACAAAGCCATTTCTCAATTGAAAAGCTCGATCAAAATATTACTTCGTTTCAACGATTTAAATGGTCTTGGGAAATCGCATTCCTTACTTGGAAATGTGCTTCTGGAAAAAAAGCAATACAATGAAGCTTTGCGTTACTACAACAAGGCACTCGTTTACTTTGAATCTGTTGCCAACAGAGCGGAAATTGCTTCGGTTTACCACCTGGTTGGAATTGTATTTGAGAAACAGGGGAAGTACAAGAACGCTCTTACCTATCTGAATCGTTCCGTTGAAATTCGTTCACAATTCGGTTATCAAGGTGGCATTTATCCTTCTTACCGCGCAATTGCAGAAGTATATAAGAAAACGGGAAATCTGAAATTGGCTTACAAGTATTTGGAGATGTATTCCAACTATTCCGACAGCTCGAAAGTGATTGAGGTAGGAACCAAGATTGCAGAAATTTCTGAATTGTACCGTGCTGAACAGCGCGAACGTCTGATCGCAATTCAGGCAGATTCCATTGAATTGAACCGTAAAGCGCGCGACTTAACAACTGCTCAGCTGGAGAATACTGAACTTCGAAGCATTTTCCAAACCTATGTCATCTTAGGTATTTTGATCCTGATTGTTTGTGCTGCGTTTATCTTCTATTCACGTATTAGACAGCGAAATATTCGTCAGCAGCAAAAAGAAGCAGAAATGAATCAAATCTTGCTTCGTTCACAAATGAATCCGCACTTTGTCTTTAACGCCATGTCGGTAATACAGAGTTACATTTATGAAAACGACACGAAGAATTCGACCAAATTTCTGGTGAATTTCTCCAAACTCATGCGTCTCATCCTCGAGAATTCCTCCAAAGAATTCATTCCATTGGCGATTGAGATAGACATTTTGAACAAATATCTTGAAACTCAAAAGCTGCGTTTTGGTGACAGGTTTGAATATGAGGTGAAAGTGGAAGATGAACTTTTAGAAGAAGGGTCTGTAATTCCACCTATGATTACGCAGCCTTTTATTGAAAATGCCATTGAACATGGTCAGCTGCATACCATCGAAGGCGGATTTATTACCGTTAATATCTCAAAAGACGACGGATTACTTCATGTAACCATTACGGATAATGGAATTGGTAGAAAAGGATCGGAACAAAATAAAAAGAGTAAAGCCCATAAAAGTATGGCGATGAAAATCACACAAGACCGTATCGATAATTTAAGTTACAAGTATCGCATACAGGGTCGAATGGATATTTCGGATTACAATAAAAAAGAAAGAACAGGAACGTTGGTAAATCTTTTCCTTCCGTATAAAACCGAAAACGTTTAGCGTTTTTGAAATTTATTCGGCTTAGAAATAAATGCTATCTTTCCGCGGAAACACTATTAGACTATGAAAAAAGCATTAATCATTGATGATGAGCAACGTACACGTGAACTGATTGCTAAGATGATCGAATCATTTGATCTTGGAATTGAAGCGATTCCCGGAGGAGAAAATGTGAAATCCGGATTAGAGGCAATTGCCGCGATACAACCTGATCTAGTGTTTTTAGATATTCAAATGCCTGATGGAACCGGATTCGATTTGTTGAAAGCCGTTCCCAATAAAAACTTTGAAGTCATTTTCATTACTGCCCACGAAGAGTTTGCAATCAAAGCAATCAAATTCTCTGCTTTGGACTATATCTTAAAGCCGGTTGATCCGGAAGAACTTCGTTCAGCTGTTGAACGTGCGCTGCAGGCAATGACTGAAGAAGCAAGCGAACCACAGTTTGAAGCGCTTCAAAACAACATTCAACCGAATCAAAAACGAAGATTGGTTTTGAAAACACAGGAAAGTGTGCACGTTGTTGATTTGGATCAGATCATTCGTTGTGAGGCAGACCGTAACTATACCAGTTTCTTTTTGAAAGAAGGAAGAAAGATATTGGTTTCTCGTACACTGAAAGATTACGAAACCTTGCTTACCGGACATAATTTCTTGCGCGTGCAACAATCGCACTTAATTAACCTGAATTATGTAGACCGATATGACAAGGGAAATGGCGGTGCCGTTGTGATGAAAGACGGTAGCGAAGTGCCTTTGTCACCAGCAAAACGTGATATTTTCTTCCAAATTTTAGAAAACTTATAGGCTAAGTTCAGCCATTCGTCGAAAATATTCATTCTAATCCTTTAAATATTCATTCGACCAAAAGCCATTGCATGTCAATGCTATCTTAGTAGAGGAAATAAGGAGATGATTCAGGTTGTTTTCTAATGTTAGATAACTCAAAAACGGAAACACTGCAATTGGAGAGGCAGTTTTTTCATTTTCTAGTTTTATTGAAGAGTATATAGTTCTATCTCCGTTGGAGGCTTATCTTAATAAAACGTTAGAAACAACCTGATTTCATTTAATTAATTTGGCAATCTACTCACACGATATAAGCAAACTAAAACACTACTAAACAAAAGTCCTTAGAATTCTAAGGACTTTTTCGTTTTTATCTTTCAACATACCCTGGTTTATATTTAATTCAAGATAATTTGTCGAAAACATAAATCCAGTTTATTCATTTCGTTTAAATTTGCTCGAAAATGATGTTATGAGTGATCCGGACTACATAGAAATTGAGAAAGAAAGTGTTTCTACACTGCATTTCCCACATGATGAAGTCATATTATCCGAATCAGAATTAAAGGAACGCAACAACGCTGTACAGCGCGCAATTACGCTTGGAAATCTTGAGCACCAGAAAGTAAAAATCTACTTTTTGGATGACGAAGGAAAGAAAATGGTACACACAACTATTTGGGCAGTTACTGATTCTGCAATAGTTTTAAAACAAAATGTTATTTTGCCGATTAATCGGATCAAAAAACTTGAAATATAAGAGCATGTCAAAGAAAAAAACAATCATCAGTTACGAGAAGCTGACAATCGATCAGAAGAAGGCACTATTGCTTGCTTTTCCAGAAGGATTTGCCGGACAAACAACCAAGATGACAAATCCAATTAGTGGTGAAGTTTTCGATTCCCTGCTTTGGGAAACTGAAGAAGTCATCTACTTAGTTAAACTTCCAAAGTTGAAATTGAAATCACCAACAGTTGATGACGATGATGATGACGACGATATCGAAGAAGAAATCGATAAATTCGATGGTGCTGATGATGATGATGACACCACATCTGACGATGACGACGACGATAGCTATGACAAAGCGGATGAAGATGACGCTGGCGACGATGACGAAGAGTAATTCTTAAAACATATATGAACGCCATTTTTTTAGTCGGATGATTAGAGAAATGGCGTTTTTTTATTCCTCCTATTTTGAATACTGAAACTCCAGGAAAAAATAGTTCAACTCCAACGAACACAAAGAAGAAGTGGCTCAAACGACTTGGGGTTGCCGGCTTTATATTTTTTCTGGTAAAAGGAATTGTCTGGATTGTGGTGGCTGCGTTGGCATGGAAGGGATGCCGCTAAAATATGTTTACCTTTTCCTACGTTTAACATTCTTAGAAAAGCCAAACATGTTGGGTCAACTTCGTATTTTACTTCTACTGGTTCTTATCCCCTATTTTGGCTCAACCCAAGAAGTAACTTCCATCCATTTCAAAACAGGAAGTCATAAGATCTCCGCTTACTCGCATGAAGTAATCAGGGCAAAAATGGCTTCTTTGGATTACAATACTATTTCCCATATCGCTTTCATCGGTTATTCAGACAGTTCCGGAAATATGCAATCCAATCAGCGCCTATCTGAACGTCGAGCAAAAGCGGTTGCTAAGGAATGTAGCAATCTTTTTAAAGAAGAACTTCCAATCGACATCCGTTTTAAAGGGGAAACCACTCAAAAAGTAGATAGTTTAAGCCGACGTGTTGACATCATCATTTATCATCTTGAAACGCACGAAACACAAGATACTATTCCGCTAACGGCAAATAACGAAAGGTGTTTTGGTACCGATGAAGTTGTTTATAGATACCTCTATACCAAAGTTCAAACAAGTGGTAAAAAGTCAATGGTTTACATGGAGCTTTTGCCAAACTACGAGCTGGAAAGAAGAAAACACTATTACATAAAAAATCCTGGTTCGCCCAATGCTGTTGCACAACGTGTGAATTGGAAAAAAACCAAAACAGGTAAACTCTGGTGGCGGGAAACACGTTTAACCGCAACTATTCCCAAAGAGAGTTTTGATAAATTCGGTTTAGTTCTTTTCCAGGAACAACCGTGCGAGGGATGTCCGGAATCTCTTTTTAAACAAGACACCAATCTTATTGTGTCAAACCAATATCTAACGGATTATTTTGTAACGAGCGTTACTCAGTTCAAAACCAAGTTTCTGCGACATAATCAAGCAGAGATAAGGGTTCCAAGAGAATACATCGACAGCACGCTTGTTTACAAAGTACGACTTTACACGAATGCCAACGAAGAGAAGAAAATTGCAATAAACTGGGAAACAGGAAAGAAAAAAAAGAATCAGGATTACTGCTTCTATCAATTCAATAGCAAGTATTATGATCATTTCGAAATTCAAAGTCCGCAACCACAGTGGTCATGTCCTGAACCAATAGCCATTGATACAAATGACTATACTCATTTTCGCTGTGGTTTGAGGTGTCGCAACGGAAGTGACTGGTTTGCTCTTCGTACAACACTCGGTGCTTTTTATCACAACGACACGTTGACTTCATATGCCGCAGTCCGTTTTGGCTTTAGATACAAGAAAAGCGAAATTCAAACAGAGCTAGGGATCAATCATCGATTGGGATTCTACGGGTCTCTTTCCTACAAATTCAATTATTTGGAGTTTGGTCTAATGAAAAATCGAGGAACAAATCCATGGCAATTGATGTCGGATGTTCGTTTCTCTACCAATGTGAAACCATACTGCGGTTTAGAACTGAGAACAAGCTACAACAGGAAATACCAGTCATTCGCAGAAGTCAATCTGCATTCTGGTTTCAGCGTCAATTTCGACAATAACTTCGGTTACTATATTCATGGAGGAATTGCACGTGACTTATCCAATCAGATAAACACCCAATCCTATCTGTACATTCAAGCTGGAATTAGCTACAGATTCGAGTTTCGTTTGAATTAATCGTTCAGCTTCAGAACCGCCATAAACGCTTCTTGAGGAACCTCTACTCTTCCTACCTGACGCATACGTTTCTTACCTTCTTTCTGTTTTTCAAGAAGCTTACGTTTACGGGAGATATCTCCACCGTAACATTTTGCGGTAACGTCTTTACGTAAGGCCTTAATCGTTTCACGAGCAATAATCTTTGCTCCGATAGCTGCCTGAATTGGAATTTCGAACTGTTGACGAGGGATCAATTCCTTCAACTTCACACAAATTTTCTTTCCAAGATCGTAAGCATTGCTGCGGTGAACCAAGGCAGAAAGTGCATCCAGTTGCTCACCATTCAATAACATGTCCATACGAATCAAATCAGATTCCTTGTAGCCAATTGGATGATAATCGAAAGATGCATATCCACGAGAAACAGATTTCAAACGGTCGTAAAAGTCAAATACAATCTCAGCCAAAGGCATTTCAAAAGTCAATTCAACTCTGTCTTGCGTTAGGTAAACCTGATTTCTCAATTCACCACGTTTCTCAATACAAAGCGTCATAATTTGACCAATGTATTCCGATTTTGTAATGACCTGTGCCTTGATATAAGGTTCTTCAATTCTATCAATTGTAGACGGATCTGGTAATTCAGACGGATTGTTTACCGTAAACTGAACATCCGGATTCTTTGTTGTGTAACAGAAGTAAGATACGTTGGGAACAGTTGTAATAACCGTCATGTTGAACTCGCGCTCCAAACGTTCCTGAATAATTTCCATGTGTAACATCCCAAGGAATCCACAACGGAAACCAAATCCTAGTGCTGCCGAAGATTCTGGCTCAAACACCAATGATGAATCGTTCAACTGCAATTTCTCCATAGAGTAACGCAATTCTTCATATTCATCAGTCTCAACAGGGTAAATTCCGGCGAATACCATTGGCTTCACATCTTCAAACCCTTTGATCGCTTCATTAGTTGGATTAGCTGTTAGCGTAATTGTATCACCAACCTTAACTTCTTTCGCTGTTTTAATTCCGGAGATAATATAGCCAACATCACCGGCACGAACTTCTTTCTTTGGACTCAGGTCCATTTTCAAAATTCCTACCTCATCGGCATTGTAATCTTTTCCTGTATTTAAGAATCGAACTTTATCTCCTTTTTTGATTACACCATTTCTTACACGGTAGTAAGCAATAATTCCTCTAAAAGAGTTGAAAACAGAGTCGAAGATCATTGCCTGCAAAGGCGCATCTTCGTCCCCTTTCGGGGCAGGAATTCGTTCAATAATTGCGCGTAGAATATCGTCTACTCCTAAACCTGTTTTACCAGATGCAGGAATAACATCAGAAGGATCACACCCTATCAATTCAACAATTTGATCCGTAACCTCCTCAGGCATTGCACCAGGAAGGTCCATTTTATTCAGGATTGGAATAATCTCCAAATCGTGCTCTAAAGCAAGGTACAAGTTGGAAATTGTTTGTGCCTCAATTCCCTGAGAAGCATCAACAATTAGAAGAGCACCTTCACAAGCCGCAATTGAACGCGAAACCTCGTAAGAAAAGTCAACGTGTCCCGGAGTATCAATCAAATTGAGAACGTAATCCTGTCCTTCAAACTTATAATTCATTTGAATGGCATGCGACTTAATCGTAATTCCGCGTTCACGCTCCAAATCCATGTCATCCAAGGCTTGTGCTTGCATTTCACGGTCAGAAATAGTTCCTGTTGTTTGTAATAAACGATCGGCCAAAGTACTTTTTCCATGGTCGATGTGAGCGATAATACAGAAATTACGGATGTTCTTCATGGTGCAAAGGTAGGGAATTTAGATATTAAGACGATACGACCAACAGATATTGGGATTTTAACTTGACATGACTATTGAGTGGAATCCTAAGAATACGGTGAATAGAACAATCATTTTACCGTATCTGCCGCTTTTACCATTGGCGAAACTTTAGTTCCAATCAACTCTATTGCTTTCATCAACTTTTCATGTGTTAATCCAGCATCCATTTGGAAAGTGAAGCGCGAAATTCCACCGAGTGATTCACTATGACGAAGAATTTTCTCAGCTATTTCTGTAGGATCTCCAATCAACAAAGCTCCAAGCTTACCGTTTTGCGCATCGAAACGCTCTCTGGTAACTGGAGCAAATCCACGCTCTTTTCCAATTTTGGTGAACATTTCAGCGTAGCCTGGATAATAATCTGCAATAGCTTCTTCTTTCGTTGTAGATACATAACCCAAGGAATGCAAACCTACTTTTCGATATTTAGGATCATGTCCCGCTTCCGTCCAGGCTTCTTTGTATAGATCTATTAATGGTTTGAAACGATAGGTCTCGCCTCCAATCACAGCAACCATCAGTGGTAAACCTAACTCGCCAGCTCTAGCGAATGATGCGGGGGTTCCCCCAACTCCCAACCAAATAGGAAGTTTTTCCTGCAACGGTCGTGGGTAGATGGCCTGGTTTTTCAATGAAGGGCGAAATTTTCCAGACCAATTCACCACTTCATTCTGCTGAATTCGAAGCAAAAGATCCAATTTCTCGGCAAACAATTCGTCGTAGTCATTTAGGTTGAAGCCGAATAATGGAAACGATTCAATGAAAGAACCTCGACCAGCAACTATCTCTGCTCTACCATTCGAAATCAAGTCGAGCGTTGCGAAATTTTGAAACACACGAACCGGATCCGCGGCGCTGAGAACAGTTACAGCACTTGTCAACTTGATGCGTTTTGTACGCGAAGCTGCTGCTGCTAAGATCATTGATGGCGCCGAATCCAAAAACTCTTTTCGGTGATGCTCACCAATTCCAAAAACGTCTAAACCAACCTCATCAGCAAGTTGAATACGTTCCAGCAACTCATTCAACGCTTGCGTATTGCTTATATTCGAATTCGCTGATACAGCAGCAAAACTATCTATTCCTATTTCCATGATGAACTAAAATTAGGATTTATTAGAACATGCCATACCGTGGATTAAAGCAACACGTCGACAAAATCCCTAATTTTGGACATGCGAAATTGCATTACATGTTTGTTTTTGCTTGCCGGAGCTTCTGTTTTTGGTCAGATCTCCTCACTGAACGGTTATTTTCCATGGTTTGAAAAGTGTGACGTTCAAACCGTTAAAAGCCAATACGGCAATATCGATTATACACTTGAAACGGAAAAAGATTCGCTTGGATTTCATTACCTGAAGTACAAAGTGTTAGTTGTTGCTGGAACTCCGCGCCCATCTTTCACGTTCGTAATTGGTGATTCTGCCCTGACCGAGTTTGTTATTGAACATTACGATCAGAGTGCACACAGGAATATGGTTTCACACCTGAAATCGAACAAATTCAAAACACTGAATGCAGATGTGAATGGTGATTTCATTACTACTTCATACGACAACGGAACATTTATTCTTAATCAGGACTACGAGGTGGTTGATAATCCAAATGGGAAAGGACAAATTCCCCATTATCGCTACAGAATGGTCAAAAAAAATGGTGTTTTTGATGCTTTGAACGGGGCGAAAAAGAAAACCGAAATCATCAACGGAAAAACATGCGCCATCATTGAGAACTTTAAAAATGGTGTGTTGGATGGAGAACGAATTACTTATTATCCTGGCGATTCTATCGTAAAGAAAAAAGAGAATTACCGCGCCGGAAGATTGAACGGTTTGGTTTCCGATTTTGACACTAACGGTCAGCTTTCCCATAGCTCCGTTCACAGTTACCATTGGAAATATGGAATTGAGAAGTGGTATGACATCAACCGAACAGTGATTAAATCCTTGCAATGGCAGCGTGATATTCCTGTTGGGACGGAAAAATATTTGGTAAACGGCAGAAAGTTTAACGGTCCAGCATTCAAAAATGGGCTTAAGGAAGGAATGGGAACTGTTCCAGTGAATATGAAATGGAATGGGAAATACGACGAAAACGCAATTGCGCTGCCTGAAGAGGTGAATTGGGATCATTCAACCGCCAACAGTTTATACTTCGCGCTTGAGACCGTACTTTTCGTACAAGGATTGAAGACCGGGAAAGCAATTGGAATGTCATCCGATTCGAACGACACCTTGTATGTAGCTTACTATAAAAACGGATTGTTAGACAGTGTTTATAGCGGTTATCAGTTGTTTGACTCGAATTTCGCACAAAAAAATGAGCCCCGCTTTACAACCACCTTTGTGAACGGATTGGAAAACGGAAAACGAACTTTTTGTATTACATCTGGTCCGCTGAAAGGCGATACAAGTTATATTGAACCCTTCCGGAATGGGAAATTGGATGGTGAAGTAATTCGTTACTATCGAAAAGAGCAAGATCAAATAATTCCTCCAACTGATCCAGAAGAAAGTTCTTGGGCGCATCATCCAATTAAGTACATTCCTGGTGAATGGATGAAAGACTATTCCTTAATGACCTATAAAAATGGAGTTGTGAACGGACCATATCGTTTCCAAAAAGATTCGATGCATTACAACATCGGAACTTATGTTAACGGGGAATTGGACGGGAGGATTGACCAAGGAATGGTGTTCGGAGTACAATGGATCAGAAAAGTCCAACATTACAGTAAAGGTTTTTTAGATGGTGAATCCATTACGGAATATCTTCCTGACAGTACCCTGATCACCGAAAACTACCAGAACGGCAAAAAACATGGTATCTTTTCGAAAAAGGTAAAAGGTAAACTGGTAGAAGAAAGAAGTTATGTTTCTGGGTATTTGTATGAGATCACCGAATTTACCGAAACAGGTTATAATAAAATTACACTTGTAACAAATGAAACGCCGAATGTCATTTGTTACAAGTACGAAATAAAGAATGGAGATTACACAGATTTCTATCAGTTCGCTGCTAAAACTTCCTTGTTCCCAAAAACGGATACCGTATTAGTTCTTTTGAGAGATTGTGATGAACGAGGAGAATCAATGCCGAAACGACATGGCAAATACGAAATAAGAACACCAAACTTTGTGGAGTCTGGAAACTACTCGATGGGTAAACTTACGGGATACGTGGTAATTGAACACAAAAATGCCAACGTTTATGAGCAGGTGACTTATGACAATGGTGCAGTAAAAGATTACGGTTATACGAATGTAGGCACAAGTGAAGCGTACACGGGCAATTTTATCTCAGACGTTGACGGAAGCTCTGTTTCCGTAAAAAATGGTTTAAGACACGGTTGGTTTATTGAGTACGATAAGAACCATGTTGAAATACGAAGAACGAAATACGTCAAGGGAATTCTAAAAAAGACAATTGAAGGATAATTTTAAATTCCAAAATTGTAAATGCTAAAGGGACAAAACGGTTTTCTTACCTTAAGATGAATATCCTATCGAGGAGCAAACGCCAATATTTTCGAATGATTCTGTGTTTATCAATTTTGAAATTTGAAATTTAGAATTTAGGCTCCTATAGCTACCGAGATTAGAATTAGAGACTTTCAGTGTCTTTCGTCTATAGTCTTTTGTCTAAAGTCTATTTACCTATCTTTGCACCATGCAAATCATTTACAACGTTACTGTTAGTTTAGATCCATCTGTTGAATTGGATTGGTTGAACTGGATGCGAACAACACATATTCCTGATGTGATGGCAACTGGTTGTTTCTTGGAAAGCAGAATTTCTAAGATGAACGAAGAAGAAACTGGTGCTTGCACGTACGCCATGACATATGTTGCCTATAGTCAGGAAGATTTAGACACCTACCAAAAAGAACACGCACAACGCTTACAGGTAGATCACAAACAACGTTACGACGGTAAATTTGCAGCTTTTCGCAGTACATTGAATGTTGTAGAACACTTCACACATGCACGTTAAACCCAAAAAACACCTCGGACAACATTTCCTGAAAGACCAAGCGATTTGTAAACGAATTGCGGAACAGTTCAAGCATCACAACGGTGTAACAACTGCGATTGAAATTGGTCCTGGAACGGGTGCGTTGACAGAGTTTTTACTTCATGATGAGAAAACACATCTGTACGTAATGGATGTGGATACAGAAAGTATTGATTTTCTGAACCTGAACTACAAAGAAAAGCTTGGCGATCGAATCATTCTAGCCGATTTTTTGAAGATAAATCCACTTGATATAGTTGGTGATCAGAAATTCGCTGTAGTTGGTAATTTCCCATACAACATTTCGTCTCAAATTCTTTTCAAGTGTATTGATTATAAGGACCATATTCCTGAGATCATGGGAATGTTCCAGAAAGAAGTTGCACAACGTGTAGCCGAGAAACCTGGGACAAAAACCTACGGAATTCTAAGCGTTCTGCTTCAGGCTTATTACGATATAGAATATTGTTTTACGGTTGATGAAAATGCGTTCATTCCACCACCGAAAGTGAAATCAGGAGTGATTCGTTGTGTTAGAAATAGTCGTGAAAAACTACCTTGTAATGAGAAATTGTTCAAGCAAGTGGTGAAGATGAGTTTCAATCAGCGTAGAAAAACAATTCGCAATTCCATAAAAGCACTTTTACCAGCTAATTATCCAGAAAATCCAATGTTACAACTTCGACCTGAGCGCTTAGGAGTAGAGGAATTTATTGAGCTCTCGAATTGGATTGAAGAAGTGAACAAACCATCAGAAGCACAATAACTTAGATAGAATTTGTTCAGAAACTTATTGTTCTGTGGAAAACATCTATCTAAATAGCAGTAAAAAAGGCTGGTAACAACCGATTTTAGTTTATTTTTGTGCCACTTTGGTAAAACCCTAAGAACTATGTCGCAAGAAAAAACACGATACTCAGATAGTGAATTGGAAGAATTCCGCGTTCTAATCAATGAAAAATTGAAAGAAGCGCATGATGATTATGATATGTTGAAAGCTTCTTTGTCGAACGACAACCACGGTACCGATGATACCGGCCGTACTTTCAACATGATGGAAGATGGTTCTGAAACTTTATCGAGAGAGGAAGTTGCACAGCTTGCAGCACGTCAGGAAAAATTCATTGAGAATTTAAAGAATGCCTTGATGCGTATTCAGAACAAGACTTACGGAATTTGTCGTGTTACAGGTAAATTGATTCAAAAAGAACGTTTGAAATTAGTACCGCATGCTACGTTGAGCATTGAGGCTAAGAACATGCAAAACAAGTAGTTTGAAAAAACAAATTATCATTGTTTGTATTGTTGCGTTCTTGATTCTGCTTATCGATCAAGTTCTCAAGATCTACATTAAATCTACATTTAAACCTGAAGATCAGGTGCCGGTTTTCGGCGACTGGTTTGAGTTGTATTATGTAGAAAATCAGGGAATGGCTTTTGGAACTAAGTTTGGCGCAAGTATGTGGGCCAAATTAGGACTTAGTGTCTTCCGAATTATCGCTATTGGAGCAATTGTTTACTACTTCATCAAGCAAGCCAGAAAAGGGGTTCGTACAGAGTTCTTAGTTGCTATTGGATTGATTTTCGCCGGCGCAACTGGAAATTTGATCGATTCCATGTTCTACGATTATATTTTCCCATACGATCCGTGTATGCCTTTCAACATGAGTGAAGGTTCCGGAATGAAGCAGATGTGTTACGGTTTTGAGATTGAAACACGCCACACGGGTTTTTTAATGGGAAATGTAGTAGATATGTTCCATTTTACTCCCGATTGGCCGTCATGGGTTCCATGGTACAATGATCATCCAGAATCTACAACAGACAATCAAATGTTCCCGGCTATCTGGAACTTCGCTGATACGTCAATTTCTGTAGGTGTTGGAATGATCATTCTTCGTCAACGTAAATATTTCCCGAAAGAGAAGCAAGGTCTTTGGTCTAGAAAAAGATAAAATTTCCCGCAGAGGTACGCTGAAGAACCTGTCTGTCAACAAGGCAGGCGCAAAGGACAAATAAAAATATTACAAAAAAGGAGAGTCAATTGATTCTCCTTTTTTTTGCAATTAATTTTAATCCTCCCCCTAACCCCTTCCAATGGAAAATAGAAAACGCCCACCGTATTGATGAGCGTTTCATGATTCTGAAATCAGATTGTCTAATGCTTAGTTATCTATTGGATGTTTTTCCTGTTGACCATAAATAAAACAATTTCTCCTGTTCCGCAGTCATGTTCGGGTTTACACTGATCTGATTTTTAATACTTCCTTCCTTAAACTTAGCTGGGAACGTTAATGGAATCATTTTCCCTTTTCGCTCTACATTAATGGTTACCATTGTTCCTTCTGCAACATAAGTTCCATCTTCGTTCTTGTAAACTTTATCCAATTCTGTTTGGTTCACTTTATCTCCTGATTGAAGTCCTGCATAATTGGTTTTATCCGCTTTTGAAACGGTCACCATTCCATTCACCACAATTCCTCGGTTCACTTTTACCTTATTGTCAGCTTCAGAAAGAATATCCATTGGAACTGTTCCTTTTTGCTCTTTTACATAATCAATTCCAATTACATTGAAACCTTCTTGAATAGCCAGTGGCGTGCTTCCTTCAACATACTTTGTGAAGAACGCTTTCAAATCTGGATGAGCTGCAGCAACAAACTCATCAATAAATGTTTCTTCATTGAATGATTTCGTGCTTCCATACTTTGCACATAAATCGAAAATCACCGTTTTCAACGTTTTCTTTCCACCTGTCAAACGCATAATTTCGATATCCAACAACATCGCCATGATTGCACCACGTTCGTAAACCTGACCGTATTGATCGATATAAGGTTTGTCAAAAACATTCGCACTCATTACTGTAAACGGAATACTGTCCGGATAAGCATAAGAACTGACAATTTTGGTTTTCACTTTATCATTAATCGTTTCCTCAACAGTAGACAAACCACCCTGCATTGCGACCAAAACCGAGAAGTACTCAGTAGTTCCTTCATACAACCAAAGGTGTTTCGACATCACTGGTTTTGTGTAGTTGAAGTCGCCTATGTACTGGCTATGCAAACTCAGTGGTGAATAAATGTGCAGAAACTCATGAATTGCCGTTTCGTAGATCATTCCAGTGTAACTGTTCCTTCCAAAATCAGGCATGAAATAAGATGAGGAATGTCCGTGCTCCAAAGCTCCGAAACCTTGTCCACCCAATTTTTTGAATATCTTGATATAATCAAGCGGACCTAATTTCCCACTCATCAATAGTTCACCAATATCTCTGTAATCTTTCACGAAATTCAGAAATGCATAATTAGAAACAGGGAGCTTTCCACCAACAAATTGATCAATTGCTGTCATAGCAGAGTCGATCTTTTGTCGAACGAAATAAGCAGAAGAATCCGAACCTGCGTAATAAGAAGCAACGGAAACTTTGGTACTCTGAATTTTCATTACCTCTTCCTTTTCGTGTGTGAAGAGAATAGGGTTGTCAATTAAATCATGATAGTTCTTTGCCCAGAACATTTCCTGATCATCGTTTCTCAATTTCTGGATCAAGGTTGTATATCCTTTCAGATTTGCAGGCTTATCAAATAGAACGTCCACTTCATTCTTCCAGTCCATCTCAAAATAACCGAACAATCCGCCACCATTCAGGTAGAAGTATTTTCCAGCTTCAAAACCAGTTCCAGCCGGTTCAAAGATCTTCGTTTTCTTGTTTTTCTCTTCCCATGAATCGTCAGCCAAATAGGTCACTTTTGCAACATCTTTTCCAGGAAATATCATAAAGGTATTGTTCCCTTTTTTCTTCACTTTCAACGCTTTTCCATTTGAATCAAAGGCCTTGAACGCGGTAATATATCTCCCGTAATCCAGAACGGCGTATGTTCCAGGAACGGTCATTGGAAAGTTAAACGTTGTGGTATCTTTTCCGTGATAAGTGGTATTCAATTCAACTGCTACTCTGTCTTTTTTACAATTCTTCAAATCGACTTTATAGTCCATTTTTTGAGCAAAAGCCGAAGTTGTGAATAATGAGAATAGAAATAAGTAATGTAAACGCATAAATAGTTTTTTGTAATTAGACTGTTTTACTGTGTATTAGTTACAATTGTTCCAGAACTTTCTCCACATCTTCAGGAACATCAATATTCGGTGTTTCAATTTCGGTTTCCACTACTTTGATAGAATAACCGTTGAAAAGCCATCGCAACTGTTCAAGAGATTCTATTTTCTCTAGTTCAGTAGCTGGAAGTTTCGCAATTGCTAAAAGTGTTTCGGAACGATAAGCATATAAACCAATATGTCGCAAAAACGGATAAACATCCAAGGGATTTCCTTTCGCATTTACGGTATTTGGGATAGCACTTCTTGAGAAATACAATGCTTCGTTGTTCTTGTTGACCACCAACTTGATTCGGTTCGGATTTTGAATGTCTTCTAAAGAAATATTTCTGCTCGCGATGGTAGCAATTTGAACTTTCGAATCCTGGAAAGCTGAAGCTAACTGATCTAACTGTCGCGCATCCACCAAAGGTTCGTCGCCCTGAATATTAATAATTACATCAAATTGTTCCGTTAAACCAGAAACCACTTCTGCGCATCTATCAGTTCCACTTGGATGATCAGCACTCGTCATCATCACTTTTTTTCCAAGCGATTTCAAATGACTTTCAATCCGCTCATCGTCAGTCGCTACAATTACATCGGTAAGTAATGCTGATTTTTCAACACCTTCCACTACACGTTGAATCATAGATTTTCCTTTCAGATCAATCAAAGGTTTACCAGGAAAACGAGTGGATCCATAACGGGCGGGAATGATACCGAGAACGCGCATAGTATTGTTTTTCGACCAAATTACGTATGAATTACTAATTACCAGTGCCTAATTACAAATTTTGTCTTTTGTCATTCGTTAAAAAACCCTTTCCGTAAAATAACCTGCCTTTTCATTTGTTATCACATCGTTTAGCAGTAAATTTGTATTCCAATGTCGGAACAACATTCATATCAAGCTGGTCCATTCCTTTCGCAGATTACGATTCCTGCGGATTTAAGGGCTAAGTTCACTAAAGACGATCTTCCTCAGGTAGCTGATGAACTTCGTCAATACATTGTTGATGTCATTTCAGAAATTGGAAATTCACACTTCGGAGCAAGTCTTGGAGTTGTTGAATTGACAGTTGCACTTCATTATGTTTTCAATACTCCCGATGATCAATTGGTTTGGGACGTTGGGCATCAGGCTTACGGACATAAGATCTTAACTGGTCGACGTGATGTTTTCCATACCAACAGAACGAAAGGTGGAATTTCCGGGTTCCCAAAAAGAAGTGAAAGTGAATACGATACGTTTGGTGTTGGTCACTCTTCTACTTCGATTTCTGCAGCACTTGGAATGGCTGTTGCCAACAGATATAAAGGTGAGAAAGAACGTCAGCACATTGCTGTAATTGGTGATGGAGCTATGACCGCAGGCTTGGCTTTTGAGGGAATGAATCATGCAGGTTTTGAGAAAGACGCCAATTTATTGGTGATTCTGAACGACAACTGTATGTCAATTGACCCGAACGTTGGAGCTCTAAACGAGTACTTGACGGACATTACAACATCCCACACTTACAATAAGGTGAAAGATGAAGTTTGGAAATTGCTTGGAAAAGTGAGCAAGTTTGGTCCAGACGCACAATCTGTAGCTTCAAAAATTTCTTCTGCTTTGAAAGGAACAATCCTGAAGCAAAGCAACTTATTTGAATCATTAAACTTCCGTTATTTTGGTCCGGTTGACGGGCACGACGTGGTCACACTGGCAAAAGTACTGGAAGACTTAAAAGATATTCCTGGTCCTAAAATTTTACACTGTGTAACGCGAAAGGGAGCTGGTTATAAATTTTCTGAAGAAGGAAACCCAACAAAATGGCATGCGCCAGGTGTTTTCAATAAAGAAACTGGTGAGATTGTGAAGATTGTTCCTAAATCGCCACAACCCCCAAAGTATCAAGACGTTTTTGGTCATACGATTGTAGAATTGGCTGAACAGAACGACAAAATCATGGGAATTACCCCGGCAATGCCTTCAGGTTGTTCGCTTACATTTATGATGGAAGCAATGCCAGATCGCGCATTCGATGTTGGAATTGCCGAGCAGCATGCCGTAACTTTCTCGGCAGGTTTGGCAACTCAGGGAATGATTCCATATTGTAACATTTACTCTTCGTTTATGCAACGTGCATACGATCAGGTGATTCATGATGTTGCTTTGCAAAATTTACACGTTGTTTTTTGTTTAGATCGTGGTGGTTTGGTTGGAGCCGATGGTGCAACGCATCATGGTGCTTATGACATTGCTTACATGCGCTCCATTCCAAATATGATTGTCTCGGCACCAATGAATGAAGCTGAGTTACGTAACTTAATGTACACCGCACAAGCTGAAAATCATGGTCCATTCTCTATTCGTTATCCACGAGGAAACGGTGTGATGACAGAATGGAAAACAGCAATGAAAGCCATTCCAATTGGGAAAGGAAGAAAGGTTTCCAATGGAGAAGATATTGCCATCCTAACTATCGGTCATGTTGGAAATCATGCTCAACAGGCTATTGAACAATTGAAAGAATTAGGAGCTTCAGTTGCACATTACGATATGCGTTTTGTGAAACCAATTGATGAAACAATGCTTCACGAAGTTGCTTCAAAATTCACACAGGTCATTACCATTGAAGACGGTTGCGTACAAGGCGGATTTGGAACAGCAGTTTTGGAATTTTTTGCAGATAACAATTACCAATTGCGCGTTGTTCGTTTGGGAATTCCCGACAAATATGTGCATCACGGAACAGCAGAAGAGCTTCAAAAAGAATGTGGTTTTGATACAGAATCAATTGTAGAAAAAGTCGCTGAATTATTGAAAATCAATAGAGAACACAAAGAACAGGCAGGGAAAGTAGGCTAGTTGAATGAAAAAAGTCGTGCAAGGGCATGTTTTATCAATAGTTTTTATTTTCTTTGTATCGCATAAAATTTAAGCTATGAACGAATTTTGGTACACACTAGGAGATATTTTGAACGGAGCATGGTTCTACGATAATATCGGAGATATCGCAAATTGGTCGTTTATTATCCTTGGTGGAATTGGTTTCCTTTACTGGATGAGATGGCAAGCTAAATTCAACAAACGAGCAGAAGAAAATCCGAATCAGATTAAGTAATTCGGTTTACAATCATATTTAAAACCCTGGCATTTCGACTCCGCTCAATGACCAGGGTTTTTTGTGTTTTGGCGTGTGGTACAGACGCGATGCATCTCGCCTTTACAAACAATATATTACCTTTAAGAAATGAAACGTTCATTCATCGTTACAGCAGGTGGCTCAGGAATTCGAATGGGAAATGCAATTCCCAAACAGTTCCTGTTAATTGACGGCAAACCGATATTAATGCATACCATTGAGCGTTTACATGCATTCGACCATGTGGCGGAAATTGTGGTCACACTTCCTGAACAACATATTTCTTATTGGGAAGAACTTGCAGACAAGCATGATTTTACTATCGTCCACAAGATTGTTGAAGGTGGAACTGAGCGCTTTTTCTCTATCCAAAATGCATTGTCTTTCTGTACCGGCGACTTCGTTGCAGTGCACGATGCTGTTCGACCGTTCGTAAGTGAAGAAACCCTTGTTCGGCTTTTCAGAGACACAAGTAAGGAAGCCGTTATTCCTGTAATGCCCGTTTCTGAATCATTGAGAGAAGTCAACGGTGATTCTACAAAAGCCGTGATACGTTCCAACTATGTGAATGTTCAGACTCCACAAGTATTCAAACGAAGAATTCTGGAAGAAGCCTATCAACAAGATTATTCTTCCATTTTTACTGATGACGCCAGTGTTGTTGAAGCATTGGGTTATACTATTTCTACGGTAGAAGGAAATGTTGAGAATATCAAAATTACCACACCGATGGATTTGATTTTGGCGGAAGCTATTGTGAAAAATCGATAAAACCGCATGTGTTCCCGATATATCCGACACTAAAGGTTGGACACTCGAACTGACATGCTCCTCGATCCATATTAAAACAAACCGCTTTCAAAATAAACTTCCTGTTAAATATGTGAAGATGGTTTTAACCTGAATCTGGAATCCTTCATACTCCACCAACAATTTCCTGACTGAAATTTCAATTGCACCCTAAACTGAGATTACATTATACAGTGACTTTTGTGCCATAGAAACTTTAGGCATGAATAAAATAGTTACTTCGCTACTCTTATTGCTTTTGGCATCAACCGCAAAAGCACAAAATCCAGGATTGGTAATCTCGGAATTCTTTATCAATCCAAGTGGAAATGATAACAGTTTGGAATGGGTGGAGCTCATTGCAACTAAAAATATTGATTTTACTGTTACTCCTTATTCAGTAGTAGTAAATAACAACGGAACTGCAACAGCCAACGGATGGATTAACGGAGGCGGTATAACTTATGGTTTCCAGATCAGTACTGGTTCAGTAACAACAGGACAGGTTGTGTACGTTGGTGGAAACACAATGGCTCCTACCGGAACTAAAGCCAGAGTTATAGACGTAATTACAACGCCTGGTGACGGTTTTGGAAATGCAGCAGGAACTGCAGGAGTATTTGGAAACGGAGGTGCAAATGCAGATGGAATTGCTGTTTTCAGTGTTCCGGTAGCAAGCATTACCAGCTCAACCGTTCCAGTAGACGCAGTATTCTACGGAACCGCCATTGGATCTGCATTCGTTACTACAACTACAGGATATGAGCTTCCAATCAATGATTTATATACAGGAGGGAAATTGCAAACAACCAGCTTCTTTACAACAGACCCGGCAGCGGGAACATCAAAAGCAACTGGTGTTTACAGCACTGCAAGTTCAAGTTGGACAACTCCAAGAACATGGTCGGTGCAAGCGTTTACTGATGATAATGCAAGCAGCATTTCATTATCAGTTCCGCCACCAAGTCCTGGAACAGCAACCATCACTACAAACGTTCAAACTGTAAGTGAAACGGCTGGAACAGCAACTTTGAACGTCAACTTCTCAGGAGCAAATGCGCTTCCAGCCCAAATAATCGTTGAAACTTCGGTTCACTCCGATGCAACTTATGGTACAGATTACACTTGGACAAACGATACATTAACGATTCCAGCCAATACCAATGGAACAATCCCGTTCACAATAAATATTTTAGACGATGCCGTTGCTGAACGTACTGATCACCTAATCGTGAAAATCAGAGCAGTCTCAAATTCCCTGATTGGGACTGCTAACTACCGAATCATCTACATTACAGATAACGATTACACAGCACCAGTTGGAAACAACGAATTGATTTTGAATAACCTTACTTCATTTTCGAATGGTGCAGAAGGTACAAATTCAGCTGAAATTGTAGTACACGATCCAACTACAGACCGTTTGTACATTGCCAATTCAATTGGTGCGAAATTAGATATCATAAACTTCGCAAATCCGGCTTCACCATCATTGATCAGTTCTATTTCAATTACACCTTACGGAAATTTGAACTCGTTAACTGTTCACAATGGAATTGTAGCTGTTGCAGTAGAGAATTCAAATCCGCAAGCAAACGGATCGGTTGTTTTCTTTGACGGAAACGGAAACTTCATCAATCAGGTTACAGTTGGTGCAATGCCTGATATGATCACTTTCAACAACGATTTCACGAAAGTAATTACGGCTTGTGAAGGTGAGCCGAAAGCTGACTATACAGTTGATCCAGAAGGTTCGGTTGCAATTATTGATATTACTCCGGGAATTGCTGCTTTGACAAACGCAAACGTAAGTATTGCCAACTTCCAGGCTTACAACGGACAAGAAGCTACTTTACGTTCCCAAGGAATCCGAATTTTTGGACCGGGAAGTTCTGCAGCTCAGGATTTTGAACCAGAGTACATTACGATTTCTAACGACAATACACAGGCTTTTGTCACACTACAAGAAAACAACGCTATTGCTGTTGTCAACCTATCTTCTGCAACTGTTACTTCACTTCGTCCGCTTGGAACACAAGATTACCGAACCAATAACGGTATCGATCCTTCTGACCAAAGTGCAGGGATTTACATTGGTTCTGCACCGGTAAAAGGATTGTACATGCCAGATGCAATGGCACACGCAACAATCAACGGAACCGAATATTTGTACACAGCAAATGAAGGAGACGCACGTGAGTACACAGCATATTCTGAAATCACTCGTTTATCCGGAGCAACACTTGACGCAAGTATTCCCGATCAAAACATCCTGAAAAACAATCAATTCCTCGGTCGTTTGAACATTACAAAAGCAAGCGGTGATACAGATAACGATGGCGATATCGATGATATTCATTGTTTCAGTACACGTTCATTCGCTATTTGGAATGCGCAAACAGGAGCTTTGGTTTTCGACTCTAAAGATCTAATTGAACAAATTACCGCTACACATCCTTCAATAGCTGGTTTGTTTAACGCAAGTAACTCTTCTGGAGCAGCAGTTTCGAAAAACCGTTCAGATGATAAAGGTCCGGAAGTAGAAGGTGTTGCTTCTGCAGTAATTAATGGAAATAATTACCTCTTCGCTTCACTGGAACGTGTTGGAGGAGTAATGATCTTCAATGTAGATATTCCATCAGCTCCAAAATATGTTGGGTATTACAACAACAGAAGTGTGGCAACAAATGGTCCTGACCGCGGGGCAGAGGGAATCATCATTATCAAGAAAGAAGATTCGCCAACAAACAAAGACATCGTTATTTTGGCAAACGAAGTAAGTTCCACATTGGCCATATTCGAGATCAATACGTGTGTGGATTTGGCAGGAGCTAATTTCACTGCGCCAACAGATTCAACTTGTACAGGAAATACAATTCAACTAACGGCAGTCGGGGCAGCAAATTCTTCTTACCAATGGTTTAGAAACAATGCTCTTTTAGCCGGACAAACCGCTAATACACTTAACGTCTCTCAAAGTGGAAACTACCAGTTATATGTAAACAACTCGGCACTTGCTTGTGCTGATACTACTATGAAAACTACTATCACTGTTTTACCGCTTCCTATTGTAGTTGCTGACCCTAACCAAAGCGTTTGTCAGGGAACATCGGTTACTCTTAGTGCTTCGGGAGCTCAGAGCTACAATTGGGATAACGGTATTCAACAAAATGTATCTTTTGTTCCAACCTCAACTACTACTTATACCGTTACAGGAACCAACGCTTACGGATGTCAGAACCAAGATCAGGTTTTGGTTACCGTAAATGGTCTTCCAACAGCAAGTTCAAATCCTGATTTTGCAGTTTGTGCCGGAGAAACTACCGCATTAACGGCAACAGGTGCTATAGTTGTAGAATGGAATAACTCCATAGATAACGGAGTAGATTTTACACCATTAACAACAACAACTTATACTGCAATCATCACTGATGCTAACGGTTGTAAAGACACCACAGAAACAACAATTACAGTCAACCAACTACCAGTTGTTTCAGCAGGAATTGATCAAGTGATTTGTTTCGGTGAAACTATAGAACTTACAGCGATTGGTGCAGATTCATACGCATGGAGCAACGGTTCTGCGAACGAAGATGAAATTACACCTGAAACATCTATTGTACTTACAGTAATCGGAACAGATTTGAATGGTTGTTCGGATGACGCTCAACTTTCAATTACCGTAAATGCATTGCCAAATGTAATGGCAGGAAGCAATGTGGTAGTTTGTGAAGGAACTGCTATTACTTTGAATGCGACTGGTGCACAAGATTACGATTGGTCGAATGGAATGGCAAACAACACTTCCGCAGAATTGTCTTCAGGAACTTATTCGGTGATTGGAACAGATGCGAATGGATGTGAGAACAGCGATACTTTGCAAGTTTTGGTGAATGAAAATCCTGAAATAGACTTAGGAGCAGATTCAACAACTTGTAGCAATTACGGACCAATCGTATTGAACGCAGGTTCTGGTTTTGTTTCTTATGACTGGAACACCAACGCAACAACAGCAACTGTTTCAGCATTCTTAACAGGAACTTACGAAGTAACCGTTATCGATAACAACGGTTGTGAAGGAAGCGATGCCATTTCATTGGTATTTGATCCTTGTTTAGGAGTTGAGGAAAACACATTGGAAGCTTTGATCTATCCAAATCCAACAATGAATTTTGTGAAAGTGGAAGTTCCATTAGCAGACTTTACTTACCAACTAACCGACCTAAATGGTGCAATTCTTCAAACGGAACAAGTTGTTGGAATGAATACAACAGTAGATTTCTCAGAGTTGGCTCAAGGAGTTTATCTTTTGAAGATTGTACAAAATGAAAAGGAAATAATAGAGCGTATTGTGAAGAACTAAGCGAAGTAACTCTCAATACTTAAAACCCTTCTTTCGTAGCGCGAGGAAGGGTTTTTTTGTTTAGCCATAAACATACTGTACTCTTTTTTTTTGTAAATTGCTTCTCAATAACTTTGAACTCATGACAGTTGTTATCGATAAAAGAAATGCAAAATCCACTTCTAAGATTCTGAATGAAAAATTGCGTAAGGATTCCAAAAAGGGAAATTTAGAAAAACATTTTGGCCAATTGAAAAGAAATATTGACGGAATGCACTACCAATCAAGATTGAGAGAAAATGAAGATTGACTTCATTGCTGATACTAATGTCTTAATCTACATTCATGAAGGTAATGAATTCATCAAACCATTTCTAGACTATGATTTTGGAATTTCATTCGTTTCAGAAGTTGAATTATTAGGTTTCAAAAACCTGAAAGTAACTCAAGAGAATAAACTGAAAAGTTTATTAAATGATTGCTTCATTATTGAATGGAGCTCGCTAATTAAAGAAAAAACAATCGAGCTTAGACGAAAGTATAGTATAAAACTGCCTGATGCCATAATAGCTAGTACCTCTTTGGTTTACAATGTTCCGCTAGTTACAGCAGATAAAGCTTTCTCAAAAATTTCCGAATTGGATTTAATCTTACTAGAAATCTAAACTACTTCCCGTTCCAGTTTGTCATCGTCAGTTGAATACCAATAGTTGCAAAACTCTTCACAAAGTTAGCCGCTACTTCAATGCGTTCCTTCAGTTGTTCCTGCTCTTCAGGAGCCCATTCTCCTAGTACGTAGTCAGATTGCTGACCTTTGTGGAAATCGGAACCCACACCAAAGCGTAAACGGCAATATTCCGTTGTGTTTAACGTTGCCTGAATATCTTTCAATCCATTGTGTCCGCCGTCTGATCCTTTGCCTTTCATCCGCAATTTTCCAAAAGGAAGTGCTAAATCGTCGGTAATAACAATAAGATTTTCTTTTGGGATTTTTTCTTGCTGCAAATAGTAATTTACTGCTTTTCCGGAAAGGTTCATGTAAGTAGTGGGTTTCACCAAAATCAGCGTTCTGCCTTTGTATTTTACCTCTGCTTTTTCAGCCACTTTCTGTAATGAAAATGAACCTTCAAGCTCTTTCGCCAAAGCTTCAACCACTTTGAAACCGATATTGTGTCGTGTTTCAGCATACTTACTTCCCGGATTCCCGAGGCCAACTACTAAGTATTTCATTATTCAAAGACTATTAGACTAAAGACAGGAGACAAAAGATGAGTTCTTTCCTGCTTCTAATTTGGTATTTATTTCAATTATTAACTTAAAACGTAGATCTATCGAATATCAAAACGGTATTGAGTCTTTTGTCTTGAGTCTATCGTCTTAAGTCTCTCTAAACCATATCCCAACCTGCTACAAAAACAGGTTTATTGCGAAGTTCGTCCAGTTTCAAAGGGTTTTTACGTAAAACCACCACATCAACAATTGTTTGTGGTGTCATTTTATGCACCAAGCCCCAATTCACATCATTTTTTACATCACGCCAAAGTGAATCCCTTCTATCCACCCACCAAATGATCATATTTCGTTTTTCCAAGGCCAAAACACCTTCAAACAATTGGGTTAACGCTTTTGGATGATGATCCTTTACCCAAACAGATTCAGGAACCAAAAACTGATGATTATCTGGTTTAATGATCTTACAAATTCCTGGAGTAAAAGGAAGTAATTTCGTAAACAAACCACCTAGCATTCCAGGTAGACGCTTTACCACCCAGTTTACTCGCGTCACTTTTGTGAATGCGATCAACTCATCATTATCGTCATATAATCCATAAAAGGGTCCGCGTTTTGCGTGCTCTTCCACGAAATAGGCATGCGTTTTTTTAATCTCACAAAGTACTTTATCAATTGCTTCCTGGTCTGTCACCAGGCGAACATTGTGCGAAGTTTTGTGTTTCTGTCTACTGAAAGACTGTGTCACCAACTGCGATTCAGTTCTAAAACCAAATTGCTCTGCCATCCACTTGCTTCGTTCATTTGCGGGATCAATATAAGCATAGAAGGCATCAGGTGCCGGACCATGTTTTCCATCAAAAACCTCATCATAAAAATCAGCAATTTCCTGCTTTAGTCTTGATTTCGATTTTGCAATTCTGTTTACGTTTTTGGATGCCTGTTTTTGTCCTGAAAAAGCAAAATAACGAACGTACCATCTGGAATCTCTATTACAAAAAGTAACGTTTCCTTGCACGTGCCCATCTCTTTCCAAAGAAACAAAAAGTGGATTGTCCGCTTCGAAAATACGTGTTTCCGTATCCAAATGACGATAACACGCGCCATTAGTTCCAAGCGTGGTTTTCTTAAGTAGATTAAGGAGTTCTGGTGTCGCTTCTTTGCGAATGGTGAAACGTTGAGAAAGTCCCATTACGCAATAAATGAGTTAAAAGTATACATACTGAATTTACAATACGAGCACATCCCGTGAAAACAAAAATTAGGAAACAAAATTACGGCAAGAAATATGAAGTTCAATACCTCTTATGCGTTAAAATTGCAAAATGTAATTGGAAAGCTTTTCTTCACCAATAGTTGTTGTTGGTCCATGGCCCGGAATTACCACTGTATCGTCAGGTAAAGTGAACATTCGATTGAAGATCGTTTCCTTTAATATTTCCATTGAACCTCCAGGCAAATCAACTCTTCCGTAACTTCCACGGAACAAAATATCACCCGCAATCAGCAGGTTATTCTCCTGATTATAGAAGGCAACATGTCCTATGGAATGTCCGGGACCAAAAATGACTTTGAAATTCAGGTTGCCAAATGTCAAAAGTTCTTCATCAACAACAAAACGGGTTGGTTCAGGCGAATTAATAAAACCTTCTATGCCATACATCTCGGCAGAGCGTTCAGCCATACCAAGCGTAAATAACTCGTCTTTATGTGTAATCAGATCAACATTGTATTTCTCTACACAATAGTAATTTCCGAAGATGTGATCGAGGTGGCAATGCGTATTTAAAATAGCATGAACCTTCAGCTCTTTCGAAGCAATGAAATTGCTCAAGGTCTCTTGTTCTTGTCGAAATAAGCAACCCGGATCGATAATTACTGCATCCTTATCACTATTGTAAACAACTACTGTGTTTTCCTGAAAAGGATTAAAGGTGAAAATCTCAACTTCCATAATAAACAAGGGAAATACAAGTATAAAGTGTAATTACAAATCCAAAAGAGAAACCGTAAAGTGATTGTCGAAGATTGTGTGCATCCAAAGCCATTCTCATTGACATAACAACTCCGCTCAACAAAAAAGCAACGACTACAACCGAAAGGTAATATTGCTGCATTTCACTGAAGTAAGCCATTAAAAAGCCACAAAGAATCCCCATTCCGGCTGCATGTAATGAAATCTTGAACCAAAAAGTAATAACGGTGCAAAACACAACGGTGATCAAGGAACCAAGTGCCAGACCCAGAATAAAATAATAACCTGTGATATTCGGACTGGCAATAGAATAAAAAGTGTAAACCAAAGCAACACCACTGATAATCGTAGCAAACGCAGGTGCAAAGCGCTCTTTTCTATTGTCCAGCATCACGGAAGAAATTAGTCCGAGTACACGCATAAATGCAATAACCAATGATGGTAGGAGAAAACAAAAAATGGTGAACATTGACAAGATTGCCAACTTGATATTAGGAGGAAGTCCGTACAAAGAATTTCGCTGCAGGAAATCCGAATCAATTGAAGGAATGTAGAATACGATCAACAGCGCATAAACAGGCACTAGTAACGGAAGAAAAATCCAGGATGTAGTTTTGGCAAGAAATTTCATTACAACTCTTTACGTAATCGTGCTACCGGAATATTGAGCTGCTCGCGGTATTTTGCAATTGTTCTGCGTGCAATATTATATCCTTTGTCGTTTAACAGTTTCGCCAAATGCTCATCCGTCAACGGTTTCTTTTTGTGTTCAGCTTCAATGGCATCCGACAAAATTTTCTTTACTTCACGTGTTGAAACCTCTTCACCAGAATCTGTAGAAAGTGACTCTGAGAAGAAATATTTTAATAAATAAACACCGTATCCCGTTTGAACATACTTGCTATTCGCAACACGAGAAACTGTAGAAATATCTAAACCAACAACTTCAGCAATATCCTTTAGGATCATCGGTTTCATGTTCGTTTCATCTCCTGTTAAAAAGAATTCACGCTGATAATCCATGATGGCATGCATTGTTGTAAAAAGTGTCTGCTGACGTTGACGAATAGCATCAATAAACCATTTTGCTCCGTCCAATTTCGTTTTCACGAACGTAAGTGCATCTTTATCTGCTTTCGAGGTTTTTGCGCCTTCAGCATACCCACGAAGCAGTTGTTCGTATTCACGGGAAACCTTTAAATCCGGAGTGTTTCTACCGTTGATTGTCAATTCCAATCGACCTTCAAATTCAGTGATCATGAAATCAGGAATCACCTGTTGGACAGACTTTGAACTTTCCTTCAAACTTCCACCCGGTTTCGGATTCAAGCGAATAATAGCATCTATAGCATCCTTCAGGTCTTCATCCGGAATTTCAAGTTTCTTCTGAATTTTGTCGTAATGCTTCTTGGTAAACTCTTCGAAATGGTCTTCTAAAATTTTGCGAGCCGTATAAAGCGTAATGTTTCCATCCTGCTTACGTTTGATCTGAAGAATAAGGCATTCTCTTAAATCACGAGCTCCAATTCCTGCCGGATCCAAATCCTGAACCAATTTCAGAATCTCAATAATCTCTTCTTCTGTAACCATTACATTCGACGAAAACGCCAAATCATCCACTAACGCATCAACCTCACGATTCAAGTATCCGCTTTCGTCAAGATTACCAATAATGGTTTCCGCAATCAGGTATTGTGTATCGTCAAGATCCAACATTGAAAGCTGCTCAGACAATTTTTCCTGAAAAGAAATATCACCGGAAAGCGGAACAGCGCGTTCTTCGTCGTCCTTACTTTTGTTGTTAACCTGAGTTTTGTAATCAGGAGAATCTACATCGTAATAATCACTGACGTCGAAATCGTTATCATCAAATTCGTTATCGTCATCTTTGTAATCATCATCGTTGTCCTCAGAGTAATCTTCATCCATTTCCTCAGCACCTTCTTCCAGGGCAGGATTCTCTTCCAATTCTTGTTTAATTCGTTGATCAAGTTCCATAGTAGGAACCTGCAACAATTTCATTAACTGAATCTGTTGTGGAGAAAGTCGTTGCTCTAGTTTTTGCGAAAGTTGCTGTCTTAATGCCATTTTACTTGCTCAATTCGATTGCCTGCGTTTGTCTAATATTGAGTTTTCTCCAATTTCTTGGAGAACCAAATTTAAGTTAAAAATAGCAGAATGAACCACTTTTATTTACGAAGAAAGTGATTACCCAATACGAATAAGCCGGCGAAACCATTTTGTGGCTTAAAATTAGCGGGACAAAACAAAAGCAAGCTATTTATCGCTGTTCTTGTTACTTTAGAGCAAGGTTGAATTTTGATTAAAACATAAACATGAAAGCATTTATTCTTTTTATCTCCTTGTTCAGTACCTGTAATTCATTTACGCAGCAAACAACTCCCTTAAAAGTTCTGGTTCTCAATCAGAAAGGTAAGCCCTACGAAGGCGATCAGATCTTCTTTGTTGGTCAAACAAAAAAAGACGTTCATAAAGGAATTTCAGATGCTAAAGGACAGTTTACAATCAATCTTCCTACCGGACAGGTTTACGATATTCGCATTAAAAGCATAGGCGACGAAATTAAATACAACGAACTCGAGATTCCTACCTTAAATGAAGGTGAATCTTTTGAAGATGTTGTACTTACTATTACTTACGAAGCTCCAAAATCGTTTACGCTCAATAGCATTCAATTCGAAACCGGAAAATCAGACCTTAAAGCTTCTAGTTACGCTTTATTGCAGGATCTGGTAGAAATGATGACCTTAAAGCCAACCATGAAAATTGCGATTGGTGGACATACTGATAGCGATGGTGATGATACGGCAAACCTTGTTCTTTCTCAAAAAAGAGCAGATGCTGTGAAGAATTATCTGGTGAGCAAAGGAATAGATGCAAAACGAATAGTTGCGCTTGGTTATGGAGAAACGAAACCAATTGCTGATAATTCTACCATGGAAGGTAAAGCGAAAAACAGACGAACAGAAGTAAACGTGTTATAAGCTTTGCAAGTAAGCCAACAACTGAGCGCGTTGAGTCGCGTTCATTGCTTTAAATGCATTTCTGCTAGCTGAGCCTTCGCCACCATGCCATAAAATTGCTTCTGAAATTGAACGGGCTCTGCCATCATGCAGTAAATAGGTGTGTGAATTCACCGTTGAAATTAAGCCTAGTCCCCAAAGTGGTTGTGTTCGCCATTCGAAGCCTGATGCTAAATGATCAGGAACATTGTCGGCCAATTCCGGACCCATGTCATGCAACAATAAATCGGTATACGGGGCAATTCGCTGACCTTTCAATGCCGAAATTTTTCCACCATTTCCAGTTCTGAAATCCATCTTGTGACAAGCAATGCAATTAGCAGAACGGAACAATTTTGCCCCTTCCTTCACTTGTGTACTTTTTACATTTCTACGATAAGGAACTGCAAGTGTTCTTGCGTAAAGCATCACGGCTTTTAAATCTTCTAAAATAACCTCGGGACTGCCCCCATTTGGCAAACCATCACAAGAAGGTTGATTCGAAGTGTAATTTTCTGTGTTAAAATAAGTTGACTTAATGCTCAAATCGCCTTGAAATGCGCCAGCAACCTGATGTCCGATAGTTGGAACATTTGCTTTCCATCCAAAACGGCCGAGTTTTACCTGACCACTTTCAATATCTACGGCATAATTTGGCTTTCCCGAAATTCCATCTCCGTTAGCATCGTTTGGATCTGCATTCGCTAAAATTTGACCATTTGGAATAAGTTCCAGCAAACCGAGACCAATCATTTGTTGTCCAACACGTGGCGAAATTCCTGTATTTGCATCTAAAGCACCATAGACTAAATTCGTCACAGAATAGGTTGGCATTCTCAGAGAATAAGGCGTCCCATCATCATAAGTTCCAGGTACTTCAACGTATGAAATGTCCATGGTGCCTTCTTTGGATGCACCAAGTATGGCGTAATCCTGCAATTGTCCACCGTAAATTGGATCAGGTGAATTATCCGTATGGCTTCCTAATCGGAACAACATTCCCTGGCTGGTGAAGGGAGCTCCTCTCCCATCGCGATTGTGGCATCCTGCACATGAAGTAGCATTGAATAACGGACCAAGTCCATCGCGAGCTTCAGTTGAACTTGGTGCACTTACCCAGTTCTGATTGAAGAAAGAATTTCCGTTAAAAAAATTAAGCTGATCTTCTTCGCTTAATCCGTCAATTTGTAATGAAAAGGCATATGTGGTTGAATTATCAACACTGCATTCTCCGCCTAATTTTATCAGGAGCGAATCATCAGTCATAGTATTGACAGTGCCACCATTGTTCTCTTTTTTACAAGCAACAATGATGGCACCAGATACTACAAGTACACAAAAAAGTACCTTATTCATTCAAATATTAAATTGTTATACTCAATGTGCTAGCCACTTCAACAAACAAATCTGCTTCAGCTTGCAGCGACTGAATTGCCAAAAGAACTTTTGGACGTTCAGCAGGCAAAATAATTGCTTGGTCAAACGGAGTATACATTTGTTCAATCAAGTCACGAGAAGTTGTTAAACGACCAGTCATTTCAGAATTCTTAGTGGCATTTTTAATGTTCACAAGATCAGATAAACTGAAACCGTCAACATCGTTAGCAAAAGGTGAATCATAGTAACCAACATAAAGGTTAAAGATTCCCTGAGCATTCAAGAAAATATCTCGGTGTGTATTGTCAGAAAAACATGAGTGTTCATCTTCCTGATCTTCGTGTGAATATGCCACATACATACGTTCTCCTGCCAACTCAAATCCTGAAAGAGATTTCATTGAAGTGAACATTTGACGAAGAGCAACCGAATTTGACTGATCAATAAACGTATAGTAGAAACTTGAGGGAACAGCTGGATCCCAAGCATCTTTCACCTGATCAAGTGCATCAACCAAAATTTGTGCACAAGCTGATAAATATTGCCCTCTTCTCAATTGGTTTGAAGCAGTTCCGCCAACAACGTAATCTGTATAAGGTCGTGTTCCCGCACTAGCTGCGCTTAAATCCTGTCCCCAAAGTAAAAACTCAATTGCATGGTAGCCACACGAAATGTTCGTTTCACTTCCAAATTCATTTGCGTTGATGATCGTTGTTGCATCGATCACAGGGTAGTTCACAGGATCATTGATGATTCCAGAAGAAGCGTCATCCTGAGTGTAATCAACATACGCTTCATCCATTGGCCATGCATTAATTAATCCTTCAGGACCATTATCCGGATTGTCAATAGGACCATCCACAAAACGGAAAACTTCAGACAATCCGTAAACTTCACGTGCGTCTAACCAAGCTTGTTTCGCCGCATCAAGAGTTCCTTGTGAAGGAGCAGCAACAAAACTGTTAATTGCAGTTTGAAGTAAAACAGCTGATGTATAAGAATCGGAATAAACTGCGAAAGCGATATTTGCATATGTTTCTTTCACTTGCTCCTTTTCTGCGCCTAAGAATTCTGAGCCGGGTGTAGTTGTAACTTCTTTTTTACACGACATCATCACTAATGCTGATGCCACGCAAATTGAAAAATATCTCAATTTCATAGTGTCAATTTTGACGCAAATTTACCATACAAATTGCAGTGCGCTACTACCACAAAATGGGTATTTATTGGAGTTCCAATCCGATGATGGTTACATCATCCACTTGTTCTTCAGAACCTTTCCAATTATGGAAATAATTCTCAAGTGCTTCTCGTTGTTTTTCTAACGGACTATCTTGAATTTCCAGTAGGAATTTCTTCACATTCGCATTTTTCAGTTTTTTTAAATCCTTTCCACCAAATTGATCTGCGTATCCATCTGTAAACATGAAGATACGATCACCAGTTTCAACATTGACCAACTGTGAGCGGTAGTTGTTGTTCATTTCAAAAATTCCGATAGGCTGCTTGTCGCCCTTATAATATTCAAAATCCTGAATCGCTTTTCGGTAAACCCAAAGCGTGTGATGAGCGCCCGCAAAATGCACTTCACCCGTTTTTTTATTTTGACAGATCAAACTTACATCCATTCCGTCTTTTACGTTGTTCAAATGGGTACTTGTTTTATTAAAGCTCTCAATCACTTTGTTTCTCGTTGCATCGAGAATTAACCCCGGATCATTCAAACCAAGCTCAACAACCGCCGTGTTTAATGCGTTTGAACAAACAACACTCACCATTGCGCCGGGAACACCATGACCAGTTGAATCACAGCAAGCCAGGATCCTGAAATTGTCGTTCTCATCAAACCAATAAAAATCACCAGCAACAATATCCTTAGGCAGATAAAGCGTAAAAATGGATTTGAAAGCATTCAGTAGAACTTCCTGACTTGGTAAAATAGCTTCCTGAAGGCGTTGAGCATAACGAATACTTTCTAAAATATGTTGATTCTGCTCCTGAATTACCTGGTTCTTCTGTTCTAAACTTTCAAACGATTTCTTCTTCACTTTGTATCTGTAATAGAATAAGTAAAGAGCTCCCAGTAATAGGATTAACCCACCAATTGCAAGTAAAAGATAGAACGATGTTGTTTCTCTTTCCAGTCTTTTTTGATTCTCAAATTTTGCAAATTTAAGTTCGTTCTCTTTTTTGATCTTCTCGCCCTCCATTTGCGCGATTTTCTTTTGAACCTGTTCATTCATTAAGTTCTCATTCAACTCAACAAATCGGTTTTGAAAATAGAAAGCACTATCGTAAGAACCGTTTCGGGCATAATATTTTGAAATCACAAAAGCAGCATCCTTAATTTCCTGATTCGCTCCAACTTCATCTGCCATTCGGTATGCCTTCATCATGTATTCAAAAGACATTTCTTTTTGACCCATTTTTTGCTTGATGGCTGACAACTGCAGATACGATGCTGAAGCACCTTTTTGATCTTGCAGATGTTCCTTCATCTCAATAGATTCCCGAAAGTAAATTTCAGCCTGAAATAAGTCATTTCGCACTATTGCTACAGCTCCAAGCACGTCCAAGGCAGTAGATTTTACATACTCGTCTTCATTCTTTATTGCTTGCTTCAATGCTAAATTGGCGTAATGCTGCGCCTTGGAATACGCTTCCATTTCAAGATAAAGCTCTCCCAGGTTGGTGTACGAATCACCATGTGTTATATCATCTCCAGTCTGTAACGCGCGTTTAAAGAACGTTTGAGCCTTTTGAAAATCTTCCTGATCCAAATAGATTAAGCCCATCGCGTTCAGAGATAACCCTTCACCCTCTTTGCAGTTTAACTCGACAAACAGATCATATGAACTATTCAGGTATTGAATCGCTGTCCCGTACTTACCCTCTAAGATTCTCAAATCACCGAGGTGAAAGGACGCCCAGGCAATTCCCTCTTTAAAATTCTGACTTTTCGCTTTATTCAGTGCTGAATACAAATGCTTTTCCCCAACATCATAGTTGTCGGTATAGTACTCGCATTTCGCCACATCAATTTCAGCGATGATTCTTTCATTCGAACCTGCCTCGGCAATTTTTAATTCTTTATAAGCATATGCTGCTGCTTTTTCCGGATCACTGAAAATGAATTCAGTAACCTTCTCATGAAGCTGTTCGGGAGTTTGTTGTCCGAATATGGAAAAACAAAAGAGTGTAAATATGAATAGTAGTTGAATTCTCATTTCTTTATTTTCTTGAGAAAGTAGTATGCGTAATAGATTACAAGAACGCCAATTCCAACAAAAAAGAAAATACGTGCTTCTGGCCGTGTACAATCCTTGCAGTAGAATTCTCCGAGCATCCAAATGGAGTTAGCACATATCCAACATACAACAGCAATGTTGTGCATGAGTTCTGAAAAGACCTTTCTGGTTTTAAAAGTGATGACCAAAGCAAGGATAACCGTTGGAATAATCATGAAAGTTCCAAATCTTTCAAAACCTAAAACCCAGCATAAATCCTTGAGGAGCCACAATAAGATGTGCCAATTCTCGAATCTTCTGATTCTTTCTTCAATCATAAGTAGTGTGTTTTCAATAAATTCCTTAACTTGTAAGGTATACGAATGTAAAAAAAAATGTCAATTTACCTGAAATGAAATATTTGGCATTCGATTTGCAATTGGCACAGAACCTTAATGAAATATCATGAAAAACGGGTTTATAGTTGCTTTGTTAGCAACAGTTACAATAGGATTAAAAAGTAGTGAGATAACGGCAGTTTATCCTACAGTGAATAACACAGCATTTCAAACTGGCGAAAAGCTGCGTTACCGAATTACATATGGATTTGTTGATGCCGGTGAAGCCGTGTTGGAAGTGAAATCCACCACAACCAAAGGTGCTGGCGCACGTGAATTACTTCACGTGAAAGGAACAGGAAAAACACTTGGCGGCTTTAATGCTGTGTACAAAGTGAATGACATTTACGAAAGTTACATTGACAAAAAAGGGATTTTCCCGTGGAAATTTGTTCGTCGAGTGGATGAAGGAGGTTACAAAATCAATCAGGATTATAACTTCAAGCAAGACAAATTGAAAGTTCATAATGGAAAGAAAGATTTTACTGTTCCTTCAGGAATTCAGGATATGTTGTCCTCTTTCTATTACGCAAGAACGTTAGACTTCAAAAACGCGAAGAAAGATCAGGTTTTCAGCTTCAAATGTTTTATGGACGATGAAGAGTGGACGCTGAAAGTGAAGTACAAAGGAGACGAAACAATCAATATCCGAAAAGGAAAGTTCAAGTGTATGAAATTTGTGCCTGTAGTTCAAACTGGTCGTTATTTTAAACATGAAGAAGACGTTGTGTTCTATGTAACCGACGACGAAAATAGAATCCCAATTCTTATCAAAGCTAAGATTCCGGTTGGAACTGTTAAGCTTCAACTTGTTGAATGGTCGGGACTTAAGAAAGAATTGGTGAAGGTTAAATAATCATCCCTTTACACGGTAAAATGGCGCTTCTAACAACGGCGCCATTTTAATTTAACAAAATTTGTTCAGATTATAACATATTTCTCCGAACACTTTTCGTTGCTTACCGTATATTTGTTTGAACTATAAATGAAACGATGAGTCTAAACCCGGATATAGAAAAACGGATTAATTCGCTAGAAGAAAAGTATAAATCTCAAAATCAAGAGATTGGTGCTTACCTTGACGGGTTGCTTTATTCTAAGACAATCAATTACTGGGATTACGTTCAAGTTGATACCCTACTTACTCTACAAAAAACGTATACTGATTTCCCTGACGAAGCCATTTTCTTAATGTACCATCAGATTACTGAACTGTATTTTAAGTTGGCTTTGAACGAGTTTGAACAACTTGGTGAAACAGAAAAACCAACAGGAGAATTTTTCGTGAAACGCGTTACCCGTATCAACAGGTATTTTGAGGCACTTACAAAGAGCTTCGAGATTATGGTTGATGGAATGGAAAAAGACCAGTTTCTTAAATTCCGAATGGCGCTCCACCCAGCATCTGGATTTCAATCTGCACAATACCGAAAAATAGAAATGTCTTCTACTGATTTTATTCAGTTGGTTCATAAAGACGTTCGCGATACATTTAACGGAAACGAGGCTATTGAACGTTTGTTTGAGCACATTTACTGGAAAGAAGGTGCAACAGATAACGTTACGGGTAAAAAAACGCTTACGTTAGTTGAGTTCGAAAAGAAATATAAGCGAGACTTCATTCAATTTGGTGAAGAACAGCGTAAAACAAATCTTTGGCAAACGTATTTACGCCTTTCCGAGGAAGATCAGAAACGTCCGGATGTTATTCAGGCAATGAAGCAAAACGACGTGAACGTGAATATCAACTGGCCTTTGGTTCACTACAAAAGCGCTGTACGTTATCTTCAAAAAGACGATGTTGATGTTGCTGCAACTGGAGGTACAAACTGGCAGAAATATCTTCCTCCACGCTTTCAAAAACGTATTTTCTATCCAAAACTTTGGACAAACGAAGAAAAAGAAGTTTGGGGTAAGGCTTGGGTTGAATCCGTATTTGCATAGTATTTACCTTTCCTTTGTCTACCTTTGCTTGCTTTAACTAGTCAATGAAAAGGATTCTGCTTTCTTGTTTTCTGCTTTTGCTTTTTATTGGTGCAACTTATAAGAAGGTGGCAAACCTGCCAAAACAATTACAAGAAATTTCAGGACTGGCTTTTATTGATGATTCAACGCTCGTTGCACATAACGATAGTGGTGATTCTGCGCAGATCTATTTGATGTCGACCAAAGCGAGGTTACTCAAAACGATTAAACTTACCGGTGCCAAGAATGTTGATTACGAAGACATTACAACTGACGGAAAAGGAAACTTGTTCCTAGCCGATATTGGAAACAACAATAATAACCGCAAAAACCTGACGATCTACAAGATTCCTTCTGCCGGATTACTCACCAAATCAAGTGTTTCTTGTTCTAAGATCACATTCACTTACCCGGAACAAAAAGCGTTTCCACCAGCTAAAAATCAATTGTATTACGATTCCGAATGCATTGCCTATTACAAGGATTCTCTTTACATCTTTACGAAATGCCGAACCGAACCTTTCGACGGAATCTGTAAAGTGTATTCGCTTCCAACGAAGGCTGGAAACTACAAGGCAAAATTGAGCTATACGCTTAAGATTGGAAAACGAGATTGGTACAGAGATGCCATAACTGGTGGTGAATTTCATGGTGAACTATTGTATTTGATCACTTACAATCGAATCATAAAGTACAAAGTTGAAAAACGAAAAGCCGTATTTCAAAAGCAGTACGGACTAGGTATTTCGCAAAAAGAAGCGCTCGCGGTTAGCAAAAAAGGACTCATCTATATTGCCGACGAAAAACACAAATTACTTGGCGGCGGAAACCTACATACCTTAAAATGGGAATAATGAAATTAACACATTTTGATGCCGTAATATTTGACATGGACGGCGTTCTAACCGATTCAGAACCCATTTGGAAAATTGCCATGGAAGAAGTGTTTAGTTCAGTAGGCTGTTCTTTAACTCGAAAAGACTTTCAGAAAACCGTTGGTCTTCGTTTGGATGAAGTGGTGAGTTACTGGTACGATGTTGCTCCCTGGGAAAAATACTCAGTTGTGGATGTTGAACGGATGATCGTAAAACGAATGGATGAGCTTCTTCGCAAACTGGCAACACCTCTTCCCGGAGTTGTTGAAGCACTAGAATATTTCAAACTGAAGGGAAAGAAAATTGGATTGGCTACTTCATCGTATACTGTTCTGATCAACGCAATACTTGAAACTATGAACGTGAGCCATTATTTCGATGTTGTTTGGTCGGCGGAAAATGAGCTATACGGAAAACCACATCCTGCAGTTTATTTAACAGCAGCTGAGAAACTTGGAATTGACCCAAAAAAATGTTTGGTTATTGAGGATTCACTAAATGGAATTATTTCAGGAAAAGCCGCTAAAATGTCCGTAATTTGTATTCCTGAAAAAACACATTCACCAGAACCAAAACTGATGCTTGCTGATATTCAGTTCAATGATATGCATGAAATGATTCACTTTTTCGAAGAAAACAAATGATAGTAGCAATTGATGATAAACTGATTTCTACCGAAATCTTCGAGCAAAAATTTGTGTGTGATTTAAACGCATGTAAGGGAGCTTGCTGTGTAGAAGGTGATCAAGGAGCTCCTTTAACGATGGAAGAAGCAAGTATCATGGAAGAAATTCTGGATGACGTAAAACCATATATGCGTCCTGAAGGTATCGCTGCCGTTGAAAAGGAAGGTGTTTTTTATATTGATCCATGGAACGAACCCGCTTCTACATTGGTGAATGATAAAGAATGTGCTTTTGTCTATTTCGACGAAACTTCTACTGCAAAATGCGCTATTGAAAAAGCATATATCGAAGGAAAAGTTTCCTGGAAAAAGCCTGTTTCATGTCATTTATATCCGATTCGTGTGAAGAAAATCGGAGAAGATATAGCCCTTAATTATGACGAATGGCACATTTGTAAACCCGCCTGTGAATGTGGCGCAAAGTTGAATGTTCCAGTTTACAAATTCTTAAAAGAACCAATCATCAGAGCGTTTGGGGAAGAATTCTATTCCGATTTGGAAGGAATAGATGAAACACTAAAAACTAATAAGGCTTTTTAACATTATTGCAATAAGCGCAATAACCCGCCTTTTCATTGTGTTTGAAAGGTTGACTTGTATCAAACATTTCTTCAAAGATTTTATTGAATACTTCTTTCAACAAAGTTGTCACACTTTCCAAATCAAGGCTTTCTTCCAATTCGTATGGACTATTTTTATGCGTAATAAAAGAAACTATTCCCGCTTTATCTACTTTTCGGGTGGAATTAGACTGCAATAAAAAAGCATAGAGCATCAACTGCAACGCGTGAGTCTTCGAGCTTTTCTTGAATTTGTCAATGATGAAATCAGCCGGTTCCAGTTTGGTTCTTGTATTTCGAACACTGAGGTTACTTTGTTCTATCTTGCCGGATTTGTAATCAATAATTCGAATCTTGCCTCCAAGTCTATCAATTCGGTCAATGATTCCCTTAAACTTCACATTCACCTCTTTATCATTGACCATTAGCGGAATCTCAGCTTCCAATTCCTTCTCAAGATCGAGAATAAAAAGTGATTCTTCAAGGTTCGATTCCAAGATATCGATCTCTCTGTTCAGCGCAGCCTGAATACTTTCCTTGATCATCTCATACTGAATGTAATTTGTTCCCTGCTGCCAAGTTTCAGGATCGTCATTAAAACATTCCTTAAAACCTTCTTCGACTAGCAGCGGAACACGATTTTTCATCGCTTTGAAATCGTCAATAGATACATTTCGGTGTGGAAGCAATTTACCGTTCTCATCAAATCGCTCCACAAAGTCTTCAAGCAGTTTCTCCATCACATAATGCAAAATACTTCCTTGAGTACTTGATTCGAGGTCTTCTTCGATCTTGTCTTCTTCTCCCAATTTCAGAACAGTCTGGTAATAAAAATCAAGCGGGCAGGTTAAGAACTTGGTGAGCTTACTAAATGAAAGTCCTTTGGCAACTAGGTCTTCCAGACGTTGGATTATTTCCGGACTTTTCTCAATAACCATATCGCCTATTTCCTCCTTGTTCGAAGTTGTAATTTGATATTTGTTCAGTCTCAAATTTGGATTTACGGTTTGCAGTTCCATTTCAATCTGCTTCAAAAAACGACTTGGTTCCGCACTTCCCAAATCTTCCGAAGAAGTGGTATAAGTGGCAACCATTCTTTCAGTTGTATGCAACAATCGATAGAAATGATGGGCAAAAAGTCCTTGTTTATCACGTGGAGTAGGCATTCCAAAATACCTGCGTAAATCCATCGGAATCAAGGTCTGAATTGGATTAGTAGGCGGCATTGCACCTTCATTCAGTCCCAAAACAAACACATTTTTGAAATCCAATCCTCGGGTTTCCAGAAGACCCATGATTTGAATTCCGTTTAGCGGATTTCCGTAATAAGCTACATTCTCTGTGCTCCAGTGCATTTCAAACAATCGCTTAAACGTTACCGACGACATTTCTGGCATATTCACCAAACTAAACAGGTTGATCAAACTTTGAACAGCTCCTGTAAAAGAGCGAATCAGTGTTTGTTCGTATTCATTCTTTTCTTTAAAATGAAGGTCCAAAAAGTAGTTTAATTCTTGAATACTTTCCAATCCTTTTTTCCAGTCTTTTTGCCACGGAATGGTGAGAAATTCGAGCAGCTGCTGAGCAATGGGTGTTTGCGCAATTGAAGATTTTTTAATGAAATGCCAGTTTTTCTGAACGGCCTCAGCTTCTATTCTATTCAATGCCAATTGTTCACTTTTGGGTAAAGTTGCCTCCAAAAAAGGATGGTGAATGAAATTGGAAAGAATCTTATAGTAAATCGTGTTTTTTCCATAGCGATCCATACCGTCCTGCAACTGGAAGATCAGATCAACCCAAGTTCTCAGCGCAGTATTCTTCAATGGTAATCCCAACGTGATATTCGCCTTGGAAATACTCAACGGCAGGTTATGCAGCATTGTTTTCAGTTGCGTTTCATCGGCGAGCAACAGCAAGGTTGAGTTTAACTCTTCCGGATTCAATTTCCTCAGCTCAGAACCAATTACAGCAGCCTGATCCGTACTTTGTGCACATTCAACAACGTCAATAGAAAATTCCTTGGTTGCCAGATTCCGCGGTGTTTCTTCCTCAAATTTCAAATCAAGATATTCAAAGATCTTGCGTTGAAAATAACCTGCTTCGTGAAGAGTATCGTTGAGATAATAGGCGTCATTGTCAAAATAAAACCTTGTCCTGCCAAGACTTTTCAGTTGCTTAAAAATACTGAGTTCGGCAATCGAAAGTGCATTGAATCCGGCCAAAACATATTCCTGAGAATGATCGATCAATTGCAATAAATTATTTGCGACTTCTCTGTAAGCTTTTCCTTTGCTCCAACAGTTGAGTTTGTTCAGTCGTTCTTCGTATGCGAAATAGTACGGACCGAGTTTATCCCAAAACGCCATGAATTTCTTCTGTCCTTCGCTCAATTCTTCACCTGAAAACGACCATGACTCCAGTTCCTTCACATCCTTCAGGTTTCGGAACAAGGTTTTAGGATCAACCAGATAGCGATCAATCTCATCAAAATCCGAAAGCAGTAATTGTCCCCAGTTCAAAAATCCATCAAACGATTTCACTTCATGCTCAATTGGATTTGCCAGAAACAGTTCGTAGAGCTCGAACAGCGCAACGGTTTTGTTTATTGTGTTTCTTTTAGACAATTGCTGCACCCATCTGTCGATTGTAATGATCTTTGGTGCAATTTTCGGCTTTCCATCAACCACAAAGAAAGCGCGCTGAAGATAATTGATCATTCTTTCAGACGGAACGATAATCACCATTTGTTCAAGATTTACATTGCTGCGTAAAAGATCTGCGGCTATTCTATCGACAAAAGAATTCATTAAAGTGAAGTTAGTGAAAGAATTTGAGCTGGAAGTTCGTATACGGATGGGTGAAAAAAAATATTCCTTTTCGCGTTAGCATTCGTTTCTTGCGTACCTTTGCAACACATGAAACGAGTAATTATTCTTTCGGTTTTTTGTTTGATTGGTTTTTACGGAATCAGTCAGGGATGTGCTCAGTGTAAACTATTGGCTGAGCAAAGCAATGAAGTTTCTGCGAACGATTTTGGTCGAAATATCAATACAGGGATTCTATTCCTAATGGCAATTCCTTATTGCATTTTGATGTTCCTGTTCCGCAAACAAATTGGACGTTTTATCAAGAAATTGTTGCCAAGCCGTAATTAACGGTAAAAATTCATTTCGTCGATATACTTAAACACCGGTTCAGACAACAGGTATTTCACTGATTTTCCTTCTTTTATTGCGTGACGAATATAACTTGAAGACAATTTCATCACCGGAACTTCTTCACAAAAAATCACGTTCTCATGTTCATAGAAATCATGTTGATGTTCAGGGTCAAGTGTTGCCTCCTCATTCATTTCCTGTTCGGTAAGTACTCTTGGATAAACGAAAAATTTATACTTCGAAAGCAAAACTTCGTAATTGTGCCATTTGTGAAGTGTTCTCAAATTATCTTCGCCCATGATCAAACAAAACTCATCATTCGGATGTTTTTCTTCCAAATATGCCAGGGTACTAGCTGTATAATTTGGTTGTTTCAAACCAAATTCAATATCAGAAACGCGTAATTTAGGGTTGTCACTTACCGCTTCATTTACCAAAGCCAGGCGATGGTAATCAGCCAGTAATGAACTCTTTTTTTTCAGTGGATTCTGTGGTGTAACCACCAGCCAAACCTGATCCAACTCCTCACGTTCCGCCATGTAGTTCGCAATGACCAAATGACCAACATGAATGGGATTGAATGTTCCGAAATAGAGACCAACTTTCATATCACGAATTTATGAAACTCAATACTTTATCCTCAGCCTCTTTGCAGGCACGCTCCAATTCGTCGTTTACAATCACCAAATCAAACTCTGGTGCTCTACTCGATTCAATCTTCGCCTTGCTCAAACGCATCTGAATTTTTTCTTCCGTCTCTGTACTTCTGTATCTCAAACGTTTTTCCAGATCTTCGAACGTTGGTGCTTTAATGAAAAGTGCGAGAGCATTGTCACCCAATTGTTTTTTGAGATTCAATCCACCAATTACATCAACGTCGAAAATGACTATCTCATTATTGCTCCAAATTCGCTCTACCTCGGAGCGAAGTGTACCATAGAAATTATCTTTGTAAACTTCCTCCCATTCCAGAAAATCCTTGTTCTCTACTTTTTGCTTGAAGCCTTCAACGCCCAAAAAGTAATAGTCTTTTCCATCCACTTCATTTGTTCTCGCATCTCTGCTGCACGCCGAAATAGAGAAACGGAGATTTGGAATTCGTTTCAATAATTCATGCACTATTGTTGTTTTGCCTGCTCCGGATGGAGCTGAAATGATAATACTTTTACCTTCCATGACTCAAGCTTACAGTGTATTCAGAACTTGTTCTTTGATTTTTTCAAGATAATCTTTCATTTCAACAACTAAACGCTGCATTTCCGAATGATAAGATTTGGAACCTAATGTATTGATCTCTCTACCAATTTCTTGTGTGATGAATCCGAGTTTTTTACCACATAATTCAACATCCATTGTCTCTAGGAAATAATCAAGGTGGTGAGACAATCGTTGTTTCTCTTCAGAAACGTCTAATTTCTCTATGTAAAAAATGATTTCCTGTTCCAGACGATTTTCATCGATTGCTTTACTGGTTAACTTTTCCAGACCAGCCTTCATTCTATCCTTTACGGAGTCAATTCTTTCCTGTTCGAATTTGGGTACTTCTAATAAACGCGAGCGAATAGCGCCAATATTGTTTTCAAAATCTTTGCGTAGTTGATCGCCTTCCTGTTTTCTGAATTTGTTCAACTCAGTACAGGCTTCTTCAACTAATTTCAGAACAAATGCTTTTTCGTCATCACCCAAATTTTCTTTCTCCGTTGAAAGAACCTCAGGCATACGCATTACTAATTCAAGAAGATTTGTGGATTTATCATTTAAATCGATCGCAATTTTACTCAAATCTGCGTAATATGATTTCACCATATCGGCATTGATTGTCGCGCTTCTTGCGTCTTGATTACTCTCTAATGAAATAGAACATTCGACTTTACCTCTGTCCAGATTTTTCGCTACAATAGAGCGCATTTCCAGTTCCAATTCTCTGTACACCACAGATGCGCGTACATAAAGATCCAAACTTTTAGAGTTCAGGGAACGAATTTCAACTATAAGTCGTTTGTTTTCAAAGGTTGCGGTAGCTTTACCGTAACCTGTCATTGAGAGTACCATACTTCGTCTTTGGACAAAAGTACTGAAAAATATGAGCTAAACGCGGTGAGTGGTTGGTCTTTGCAAAGAGCTCTTCAGAGAGCATTCAAAAGAAATGATTGAAATTGCTGCAGGTTTTCCTAAGAGCCATCCGCCAGAGGCGGACAGCTCACGGAAACGATATGCAGTTTGTCTTACTCCACCAGGGCTGCAGCCACTGTTGGATTAAGAGCTTCTTTAATTCGCGATTCAAGCTCTTCCATTAGTTCAGGATTATCAAGTAACATTTGTTTTACTGAATCTCTTCCTTGTCCTAATCGGGTTTCTCCGTAAGAGAACCAAGAACCGCTCTTTTTCATAATATTTAAGTCTACACCTAAGTCGATGATTTCACCAACTTTAGAAATCCCTTCGCCGTACATAATGTCGAACTCTGCTTTTCTAAACGGTGGAGCTACTTTGTTTTTTACCACTTTCACTTTAACACGGTTACCAATCACATCTTCACCGTCTTTGATCTGGCTTGCTCTGCGGATATCAATTCGCATTGAAGCGTAGAATTTAAGTGCGTTACCTCCTGTTGTTGTTTCCGGATTACCGAACATCACCCCAATTTTCTCACGCAACTGATTGATGAAAATGCAACAACATTTTGCTTTATTGATAGAACCGGTAAGCTTACGAAGTGCTTTCGACATTAAACGCGCTTGAAGTCCCATTTGAGAATCGCCCATTTCGCCTTCGATCTCCGCTTTAGGTGTAAGTGCCGCAACTGAATCGATCACCAACAAATCAATTGCACCTGAGCGAATCAAATTATCCGCAATTTCTAATGCTTGTTCACCATTGTCTGGCTGTGAGATCAATAAGTTCTCGATATCTACTCCTAATTTTTGCGCATAAAACTGATCGAATGCATGCTCAGCGTCAATAAAAGCAGCTATTCCACCATTTTTCTGGCATTCTGCAATTGCATGAATGGCCAAGGTTGTTTTACCTGATGATTCAGGACCAAAAATTTCTACTATTCTTCCTTTAGGAAAACCATTCACTCCCAAGGCTAAGTCTAACGTAACAGAACCTGAAGGAATTACCTCCACTTGCTCTACTGCATTATCTCCTAATTTCATTACGCTTCCCTTACCGAAAGTTTTATCCAACTTTTCCATCGTAAGTTGCAACGCCTTTAATTTGTCTGGATTAATTTCTTTAGCTGACATATCGTTTTATTTAATCGTTTCCACAAATTTAAACGCGGTACTTCGTAAACTATTTACGTACTTCTACGAAGCACCATTTTCATTTAAACAAGATAGCACTTCTGCAGCATGTATCTTGGTTTTTGGCTTTTCAATAATATGCGTAATTGTCCCTTTTTCATTGATGACGAAAGTTGTTCGATGGATTCCATCGTATTCCCTTCCCATGAACTTTTTCGGTCCCCACACTTTGAAAGCCTTTATTAATTTTCTTTTCTCGTCCATTAACAACGGGAAATTCAATTCATACTTTTCTCGAAAACGTTGGTGAAGTTTTTCTGTATCCATACTTACTCCAAAAACCTGAACACCTCTGCGCACAAACTCCTGCATCCCATCTCGCATACTACATGCTTGATTGATACAGCCAGGTGTCAAATCTTTCGGATAAAAATAAATGACCCAATGTTTTCCCTTCATCAACTCAGACGACACTACAACGCCTTCATCTGTAAGAGTTTCAAACTTTGGAACCTTCTTCCCAACAGTTAATCCTGTCATATTTCAATTGAATTATCACCTCGCTTGACGATATTTTAATCAAATATAGTCAAAGTTTTTAATCGAGATGTTATTTTGATGAATTTTTTATCTTTTTTATGCCGAGTATTTAATCATTAGGGAAATAATGGTACTCGCCAGTCGCTTTTTCCTTGAGAAACTTCTCGCGAATTATGCTCTGAACCGGTCTTCCCTGAACCTTTGCCTCGAGCCAGGAAATAATATCCAAATAAAGGAATGGACGTTTTTCGTACGGTAATTGTGAGAGCTTCACCAGTTTACCATGCAAGATCTTGAATCCGCGAAGCAAGGCTTGTTCATTCACGAACGCGGGTTGGCGCAGGAATGAAAGTATCTCGCGCTGCACCCCATGCATATCACCCATATTAATAAGGAAGCGAATAAATGACTTGATCTGGTACTGAATTAAATCGTCGTTCCCCAATTCGAAATGAGCAATCAGATTCAGAATTCTGGCGAAGCACTGAATGTCTTCCCGAAGAGAAACTTCTTTCATCTGGATCACCTGGTTCAGGTATCGAATGGTCATTTTATTGTCACCGCTTCCAAAATAAATGCAAGCAATCTTATAGTAAAGAACCATTATTCGGTGTTGATCCAACTGGCCCTCATACTTGGTAATAAAGTCCTCTACTTCATCAACGAAAGTCACACCTTCCTCAAATGTTCCGGTTAAATAGTAAATATTAATCTTTCCGGTTATCCAATACAAATCACGAAGCAACTTTGTGTTCTCCTGATCCATCATGTAACTCGTTCGTGTTTCCTCTTCCAACAAAGCAACCACATTTTCCAAACGATTCGCATTTCTAAGGTTGAACACACTATTCTGTAAATAGTGCAGGCCTTTTAAATACATTTCATAATACTGTTCTTTCGCTGTTGGGGCTTCTAAGAAACAATCTACCCATTTTGTAGCGTAACGATAACAACGCAAGAAATCCTGCGTAATGTAATGATGCCAAACTTGCGCATTATATAGGTGCAATTTTTCTTCGAAACCAAGTTTAGTATAATTGTATGATGGAAGTCGGGTTTTAAAGAAATCTGTTACAAACAAATAATCCTTCTCATTTCGTACAAAACCAACCTTTACATATAAGGCATAAAGTTGCAATGACAGATTACTGAATTTCACAGAAAGCCCCAGTCGGTTCTCCAATCCCAAAGTTTCTGAAGTCAACTGTTCGGCTCGCGTAGGTAAACTTCGGGTAATGTATTGTGATTCTATACTCTTTTCGAATTCAGCGATTTCTAATTGAAGAACAATGCTCTCGTATTTATGCGCCAATTGCCGGGCTTTATCTAACTGACGAAGCGCCTGCATATAAAATCCTTTGTGATGAAGCAGCTGTGCATAGTCTATTGCCTCACGTATTTCTAAAGCAGGTAAATGACTAGAATGCTGCAAACGTAAACTTCCTAAAACTTGCTTATAGAGGTGTGCTTTTATATTAGAAAGCTGACTTCTTTTTATTTCAGGCAATTTTTTTAATGCTTCTTCATCAGAATAGACATCTGTCTTATCCATAAAATCGAACAACTTCAAGAACTTCAATTCTTCGATACTTGCGGAATTACGATTGACGAAAAGTTTAAAACTTCTCTTCTCTGCCTTTGTTAAAGACAGAATTAAACGAAATAATGCATCTGTTGAACCCGTGGACATTGTAAAATTAATTCAATTTTTTAGACTCAATTAACTCATTATTAACTAGTTGAGTTTTATTTTCGTTATTTGGATATCGTAAAGTTACGAAAGATTGATTTTGCACTCGCACTAGATTTAATCAAATTCGTAAGGTGAAACTTTCACATTTAAATTGTACTCGTTAGAGTAACAGGAGTAGGGGTGCTCTTGTTTTTTCGATTAATAGTTAAAAAACCTTTCGCAAGTTTCGAAAGGTTTTTTTTGTTCGCAACATTTTGGAGTAAAAAAAGCCGTAGATTAGAGATAGATGAAGCCATTTCTAATGATAATCATAGCTGCAATTACAAGTCAATTGACTACAGCTCAAGAACTGAGATTAAACGATCTTGAAGGAAAATGGTTCATCAATCAATCCAACTTTCCAATGTGGCTGAAAGGAAATAAAATCAATCCGACATTCAATTACACATTAATAGAGAAAAACGGAAAACCAAATCTGCTGGATGAAGTTCAGTACAGTAAAAAATCGAAAACAAAAAGCATTATTGGCAACGACAAACCTCTCAATGAAAACAATAACTCATTTGTATGGCGAGGAAAAGGTCTTTTGGCTTTCGTAAAAAGCAAGTGGAACATTCTGTATATCAATCCCGAAAAACAATGGATGGTGATTCATTTTCAGAAAACACTTTTTACACCTGAAGGTTATGACGTCGTTTCGAGATCAAAAACACTCGAAGGAGAATTGCTTATTGGCGTTGAACAAAAATTAAACGAGTTGGGCATAACAGGTTTAACGACCATTCATCAAGAATAAGAATGCTTATCTCAACAACTTTCCGCTATTTTTGCAAAATCTCTCTTACTCTCGTTACTTTTACATCGAAAGTCATTTAGAAGAAAACCAAAGTCATGATAAAATATATTTTCCCCTTACTCTTCATTTTAGCGGCATGCTCATCTGAAGAGACGACGAATAAACCAGAAAAGAAAGAAGATCCAGCAACTGTTGTGAAGAAATTTGCGAACGAAGCTGATATGGATAATCGTATGGTTGAGATCGATGCATTGATCAGTACTTCAACACAATTGGTCAGTTCAATGAAATACCAAAAAGAAGACGGAACTTTTATTCAGGTTTTGGGACACATGAATAGAGATAACCAAATTCTGAAGTTGGAGGAACAATTCTCTGATGGTGAAGGAAAAAATCAAGGTGTCCGTTACTATTATCTGAACGGCGGAGTTCCGTTTGCTACCCAAGAGCAAATTGATGAAGCTCAATCTGATGGAACGTTCAAATTTGTAGACCGAATTTCATACTACAATGCAAAGGGCGAGGTACTGAAAACAAAAGAAAAAAGTGCGCCATATGCCGAAGACACGGATAATATGAAACACAAACCAGTTGCGTTGAAGGGAATCACAATTGATCGTGCAATGCGTGCATTGAATTCGAAGAAAGAATTTGCTTGTACGTTCCAGGGATTGGTATCTGAAGGTGGTGTTACTTTCCTAATTGTTGGAGAGAATAACAAGAAGAATCCTATGCCGTTTACAGCAGCTCTACGTTGTGATTACAAAGATCCTTTGATCTTACAATTGAGCAGCAGTCCTGAAAGTTATATGGGCGAACGTTTAAAAGTGAACTTTGAATTCAAAAGCGATCAGAATTTTGAATACATGAGTTACTCTGGCGGAGATTTCGCTGAATAGAAAGTATACGAAAAATAAGACGGGAAACGGATATCTGCTCAAGATGTCCGTTTTTTGTGGAATTGGCGTTGAAAAATGCGCATATTCGTAAAATCATGAATTCATGATTTTACCCCGAAAAAACTTAAGGTCGCGGAATATTAAAGATTACAACTTCGACAATTCGTCTTTCAGGTAATCAATTACACGAATTTCAATTGGATCACCTTCTTTTAGATCACTCCAGTACAACGAAGCCCAATCAATTAAGTGAATTAAATAGATTGTTTTCTGAACTTGAGTTTCTCCTTTCGCCTCAACCAAAACCACATGAGGTGTTTTAGAACGAACGATGTCAACAGAAATATTAAATCTGCGTTCGTTGCGTTTGTTCAAATCGTTTGTATGAATGAAGAGTGCAGCAAATTTTTCATTTCCATCTCCCCAACCAACCAATTCGTTGTGATTCATTTCAGGAATAACGTGCTGCCAACACAATTCTTTTGAGTTCTCGTTAAACTGCTGTTTAGCTCTTACCGCCAATCCTTCATAATCAGCACCAGCATAAACACCAACCACTTTACCAAACAACTTCTCCGCAATTTGTTTTGCTTCAGCTTTAATTTCCGCAGAAGAATCAACAATCAGTTGATGTCCAAGCTTGATTTCCGAAAGCAGACTTTCAGGTGCCATTCCAAGTTTAACAAAAATTGAAGTCAGCTGAACCATTGAAAAAGCCAATGCCGTTCGTGGTGGATTTCCGCCCGGAACAACAACGCAATCGAATGCATTTTTTTCGCAGAACGAGAGTAATTCACCACCTGAGCAAATTCCAATGATACGTGAACCGCGTTCTTTCGCTTCCAGAAGAGAGATCAATGTTTCTTCCGTATTTCCTGAATAAGAAGAACCAATTACAAGCGTGTTTTTTCCAACAAATGCTGGTAAAGTGTAATCCTGAGCAAATAAAACCGGAATTTGAGCGTAATCAGATATCCATTGAGAAACGATCTTTCCACCAATACCAGATCCACCCATTCCACAAATTACAACGGAAGTCACATTGTCTGCCATTGGTTGAATAGATGCACTTTCAGCAATTTTTAAAGCTTCAATAATATTATCCGGAAAAGCCGCAATAAGGTCTTTCATATGTCTCAAAATCTGGCGTAAATATAGCTAATTACAAAGTAGTTTGCCATATCAAAAACGTTGAAAGTGCCACATTATTTGTAGAAATGAGGTTTTTACACTGCTCCCGACAATCTGACAGGTTTCCAACTTACGCCTGAGATTCGCAGAAACCATTCCTTGAAACATGAATGCAGTGATGCGGAATATTGTAATTTTGAAAGAAAAATACATGAAGTCCAAAACGCCGTCAGAGACTCTTGCTATTACCACAAAAGTCGTGTTACCCAACGACACCAATACATTAGGCAATTTATTCGGAGGTCAGCTATTGGCCTGGATGGATGAAATTGCATCGGTTTCTGCTCATCGTCACAGTAAACGAGTAGTTGTAACCGCAAGTGTAAACAACGTAAGTTTCAATTCTCCTATAAATCACGCTTCCATTGTAACATTAGAAGCAAAAGTTTCACGCGCATTTTCTTCTTCGATGGAAGTTTTTGTTGATGTTTTTGTGGAGGACCACGTTACAGGTTTGCGCAAAAAATCGAATGAGGCAATTTACACTTTTGTTGCCGTGGACCAAAACGGTGGACCCATTCAGGTTCCTGAATTGATTCCGGAAAGCGACGAAGAAATTCAACGTTTTGAAGGTGCTTTGAGAAGAAAACAATTGGCGTTAATCCTGGCCGGAAAAATGAATCCGCAAGATGCAACGGAATTGAAGAAATTGTTTGGATAAATATAAATGGAGTAAAGACGCGATGCATCGCGTCTTTACCTCATGATATCTTTGAAAATTTTCTCTGGGTCCTGATCCAACATACATTTAAAATGCTTCTTCGGACATTCCTGATAACCGATCTTTGAACAAGGTCGACAACTCAAACCATTCACTTCATGAATACTGGAATTTTCAGGTTTTGTTGGAGCGTAAGTATACATTCCAAAATCAGGAACGGTATTTCCCCAAACGCTTACCGTTGGTGTTTCGAAACAACTCGCAATGTGCATTAAGCCGGTATCGCCCGTGAGTAAAACGCGTGCGTGTTTGGTCATGAAAGCAGATTGTCTCAAAGTCAGTTTTCCGCAAAAATCAATCACATTGTGCGACTCCAAACTGTTTTTAAGTGCTGTACTTCGTTCAATATCTGTTGGACCACCAACCAAAACAATTGGAATTTCTACTTTCTGAAGTACATTTTTCATCAGATCGATAGGCATTTGTTTTGTAGCAAACTGAGCGCCCATGGCAACAGCTAGATATTGCTTATTCTCCAAACCGTAATCCTGCAAATTAACCTCATCTTCTTCCAGAAGGAACATGTCGCATGGTAACAAATCATTCTTTACACCAAGCGATTTTACAGCTTCAAAATAACGATCGACCACGTGCACTTTAGGCATTCTATTGATCTTGAAAGTAGTCAACAAAAACTTGGCAATGTTCTTCTTTGGAAAGGAGAACGATTTACCACTCAATTTTCGCTTTAAACTTGCTGTTCGGAGGTTATGGTGAAGATCGATCACATAATCATACCCTTCCTTTTTCAATTCCGAGATTACCTCATCAATGGATTTCTCTATGGTGAAGATCTTGTCGACGTAAGGATTGTTCTCCAAAACTGGAAGAAACGACTTTTTCGTAATGAAATGAACCTCAGCATTCAATTGTTGTTTCACACAGCGCACAACGGGAGTTGTCAAAACAACATCACCAATGGAACTGAAACGAACAATGAGAATTTTCATGTGGCAAATGTAAGAAAGACAAAAGACTTTAGACGAAAGACAAAAGACTGTTGTTTTTCATTCCTGCTCAGGTCCGGTTTCCTTCATATACATCAATTTACATTTCCCGGTTTCATCAAATTTGAAATAACGAAATGTCGCCCAACAACAACCGTGTGGATCCCAAGCCAGAAAAGTTTTCTTTTTTGGATTCAGTTGTTCAGGGATTTTAAGTACAACATCAGAAAAATACGTGTTTCGAACGAATTGCAAATTTTGAGTCTGGAAATAGAATTCATATGTTGGATTGCCACTACCCATAGGAAAACCCTTAACAACGGCAATATCAACAAGTGAATCAAAATTAAAATCACCAACAACCAGCTGTCCGTGATAATATCCGTCTGCAAGTTTCCGTTTCTCGTTATAATGGGTTTCATAGGAGCGAACGTGAGAAATTTCTTTATCAGTAAAAGGATATGATCCGGAGACAGCTGTAGTTCGAATGGTTTGAATCAAACTATCCTTCTTTGAAAAGATCTCAAGTGTGATTCTGCAGTCGAAGAACATTGTTTCATTGCTGTTTTCATCAAGCAAAACGCGAAAATTAAAATTGTGCGAAAGGTTTTCATAGGTATTGTCCGATCTGTAGACTTGCATTGCTGAAACCCTGGCTGGTGAAGCTCTTTTTCCAAAGGAGTCGGTATAATACCATGTTTTTAATATTCTCAGTTGATTCTGAACAAAGTGGTTTGACTCTTCAACCGGCATTTCCACTAGAACACTGAAAACTTTGTTCTGTTTTATCTTTTTTCCCGGAACTGGTTTTGCAGGTTCATTGCAGCTACAGAACAGCAAAACCATCAAAAAAGTTATTCTGCTACTCATAAATTACTTCTTTGATTTTCTTCCATGTTTTCAAACTATCGTTGTATTGTACGGTTGTTTTCCTGCATGAATTGTAACTTATCAATGAGCTCGTCAATTGATTTTTCAGCGCATCGCGTTTCGCCGGATAGGTTTCCAACTTGTTACTAAGAAAGTTATTCTTAACAAAAAGCGAATCTTCCGACTGCAGGTAATAGCAGTACCTCGAATTTCCATTGTTGTAACAACCTTCCATTAAGGCAATATCGTATAAACCATCAAAATTGAAATCTTCAATGATCAGTGTTCCATACATGTTGTCGCCGCCTTGAATAGAAGGGTGTTTTACCTTCGTTTCAAACGAAGAAACTTCACGTAAATCCATCGGACCCATCAATTGGTTACTCAACTCTATTTTTTGAATGAAATCTCCTGTTTTCGAGTACACCTTGAGAACCGATCCGGCGGGATCATAATTGGATTCATTGTTAAATACTGTAAGTCGAAAATTAAATTGAGAAGATAAGTTCGTGTAAAACCTCGTTTCGTTTTTGACCATTTCGTGGTTTTTAACTTCTTCCCTTTTTGCAGGCTCTCTTGGGATACTGCTCACGGTAAAATCCAGATGGTTTTGCTTTTTCAACGGTGGATCCGGCTGATTGCAGCTGATCAGCAGACTAGATAAAAGAAAGGCTTGCAGAATAATTTTCATAACTGAAAATTACTTCCTGCGTTTTAACAAAAAAGGAGCACATGATTATGTGCTCCTTTCGCTTTATTATTCGTTAATATGACATTTGGGTGAACAATTATGTGCACAGACGCGATTGGTCATCGAGCGGAGTCGAGATGCATTGCGTCTCTACATACTTCTTTTTTTCCTTGTTCATTTAATGGCTTTCTTCTTTTTCTCTACATCACCAACTTTGGTTGTTTGCTTGCCAATGTCTGACGTTTTTGTTCCCAATGCAGCTTCATTATCCTTGATCTTTTGTTCTGCATCAGCAATTTTCTGTTTGTAATCTTCGATGTCTTTTTTAGAACTCTCAATAGCTTTTTCCAGATCGCTTTTATCTTTTTCCATTTCTTTCAAGATCTTCGCTTCAGCGGCCAATTCCATTGCAACGCCTTCATTTGCAGCTTTGAAACCAAACTTTTGCGCTTTTTCCTTGATCACTTTATACTGCGCACCATGCTCACTGCTGGATAAATAAGCTCCACCCAAATCAACTGCAAAAGCAACCTGAATAACATCACCACTTTCAATAATCTTTGCATAACCGTCAAAATGCTTCTCTCCCATCGATTTCATGGTTGTTTGCATCGCAATGTACTCGCCTTTTGTGGATTCAAATTTTCCACCCCAATCTTTCATTTCACTTTTCAATTCCTTTTCTACAACATCTTTTGATGCGTAAGGAATTGTAACTACGATGGCATTGTGACTTCCGTTATTGAATGAAACCGATTTTTCGTCAATTTTTACTTCTTGGGCAAAGGAGAAAGAAACAATTGCAGAAGCAGCAATCGATCCCATTAGAGAGTAGATATTATTCATGGTTCTATAATTTAGTTTCCAAGGTACAAATTATTCAGAAAAGCCGGAATATTTAATGAATTCTAAATTCCAAAATTGTAAATTTCAAAAAGCAGGACGTTTTAGAATAGTAATTGGGCTGTTCCCGCCCTTACCTTCCAATCTTATCAACGAGTAACTTTAACACATCTAGGGCTTTAACATTTACAATTTTGGAATTTAGAATTAAAAAGGTGTATCCGAATATCTTAATGTCTAATTTTACGCATGCTTTTTTCAGAAATTGTTGGTCAAGACGAAGTAAAAAATCACATTATTCAGGAGATTCAATCCGGGAAAATGAGTCATGCCCAATTGTTTCTAGGAAAATTCGGTTACAGTTCCTTGCCTCTTGCCCTGGCTTTTGCCCAATACCTTTATTGTCAAAACAGAACTGAAACAGATAGCTGCGGCACTTGCGATTCTTGTCGAAAAGTGAGTTCACTTCAGCATCCCGATCTACATTTTTCGTTTCCAACTGTGCAATCGAAATCCAAGAATTCGGATGGGTTTCTGAATGAATGGCGGAAAATTGTTAAGGAGAATCCATTGTTTAGTCCGCATGAATGGTGGAAATACATGGACGAAAAAGGAACCAAACCGATTATTGGAACTGACGAAAGTGCGAGCATCATCAAAAAAATGGCGCTACGTTCCTTTGAAGGTGGATATAAGATCATTGTTATGTATCAGGCAGAAGCGATGAATGAAACCTGCGCCAATAAATTGCTGAAATTGTTGGAAGAACCGCAGCCAAAAACCATTTTCATTCTGCTTGCTGAAAGTACCGTTCAGCTTTTGCCGACCATTCTTTCCAGAACACAGGTTGTGCGCATTCCATCTTATTCCATTGATGTTCTGACGCATTATCTGGAGCAAAGAGGAGCTGGAAGAGAAGTTTCGATTTCTTTGGCAGCTCGTGCAGAAGGAAGCTTGCAGGTCGCGCGACAAAATTTGGAAGAATCGGGCGACACAGCAGAAAACCGAGAACTTTTCATTCAATTAATGCGTGTTTGTTTCAAAAAAGAAGTGAATTCGATGTTGGATTGGGTAGGTCTCATTGGAATGAAATCGCGTGAAGAACAAAAGATTTTCGTGGATTACAGTTTACACATGGTCCGCCAAAGTTTATTGAAGAATTACACGGAAGAAATGCTTGTTCGCGTTTCACCAGAAGAAGCCCAGTTTTTAGCTAATTTCTCGCGTTTTATTACCAATAATAACTGCCTGGATTTCATGCAATTGTTCACCGACGCACACTATCATCTCAATAGAAATGCGCACGGACAATTGTTATTCACAAACCTGTGTTTCCAAGTGATGCGTTTCATTCACAAAGCATAGGACATTATTTCTTATTTTTACATTCAAATTATACAAAACTATGGCATGTTCCTCATGTAGTAGCGGAGGCGGTACGCCCCGTGGCTGTAAAAACAATGGAACCTGTAGTTCTGGTGGGTGCAACAAACTAGGTGTATTCGATTGGTTGGCAAATATGCAGATGCCAGGCGGACAAACACCATATGATATACTGGAAATACGCTTTAAAAACAGCCGTAAGGCTTTTTATCGCAACGCTAAAAACCTATCGCTGCAAGTTGGCGACGCAATTGTGGTTGAAGCAAGTCCGGGTTACGATGTAGGAATCGTTTCTGTTGTTGGAGAACTCGCTAGAATTCAGGTTAAGAAAAAGGCACCAAGCCTTAAACCTATGGAAGTGCGCAAGATTATTCGCATTGCCACTCAGGAAGATATTGATAAATGGTCGGAAGCACGTTCACTTGAGCGTGAAGTAATGTTTCAGGCGAGAACACTTGCTGTAAATCTAGGCTTGGAAATGAAAATTTCAGACGTAGAATATCAGGGTGATTTAACGAAAGCTACATTCTACTACACAGCCGAAGGTCGTGTGGATTTCCGTCAGTTGATCAAAGACATGGCGGATAAGTTCAAGATTCGTATTGAAATGCGCCAAATTGGTAGCAGACAAGAAGCTCAACGTTTAGGCGGAATTGGGTCTTGTGGTCGTGAATTGTGTTGTTCAACATGGTTGACAGACTTCCGATCGGTTTCAACAGCAGCAGCTCGTTACCAGCAATTATCGCTTAATCCGCAAAAATTAGCCGGACAATGTGGTAAGTTGAAATGTTGCTTGAACTACGAATTGGATATGTACTTGGAGGCCATCAAAAGTTTCCCTACAAACGATACCAAGCTTCAAACCGAAAAAGGTTTTGCAACTCACATTAAGACTGACGTTTTCAAGCGTCAAATGTGGTACATTCTTCATGAAGAAGGAATGTTTGCTCCGGCATTGATTCCGCTTACTCCTGAACGTGTTCGTGAGGTAGCGAAGATGAATCAAAACGGTAAAAAACCTGCAGATTTACGTGAATACGAACAGGAAGTATTGAAAAAAGAGCCTGATTACGATAACGTAGTTGGTCAGGATTCATTGAATCGTTTCGACAATAAATTCACTTCTAAAAACAAGAAGAAGAAAAAACGTCCACAAGGTAAAGTGAACGCTGATGCTTCAACAGGTACTGCACAAGTTCAGGAACAAAAACCGAAACAACAGCAACAACCGAAGCAACAACAGCAACAAAAACCTCAGCAGAATAAACCACAGCAGCAACCAAAACCTAAAACCAATGATGGAAATGTAGAGGGAGCTGCGCAAACTGGTGAAGGTGGACAAAAGAAAAAACGCTTCAATAAACGAAGACCACCGCGTAAAAACAATGGACCAAATGAACAACAAGGTGCTTAAACTCGTTCTTGCATTGGTAGTTGTTACAACTTTAGCGAGTTGTGGCGATTCTCCTTTATTTACTGAAACTGTGGCGTTTCCAAACAATACCTGGACGCTGGAGAATAAACCCGTTTTTACGGTTGATATTCCTGATACCACGAAGTATTATACGGTTGATGTAACGGTGAGAACAACCACGGATTATTCGTACAATAACCTTTGGTTTTTCTTGCATGCGAAAACACCAAATGGTCAAATTGGACGAGAACCAGTGGAAGTGAAAATTGGTAATCCCGACGGATCATGGATTGGAGAGAAATCCGGAACAATAGTTACCACCAGCGTTCAATTCAGTCACCGTAAATTTCCACAAAAAGGAAAGTACATTTTTACGCTTGAACAAGGAATTACAGAGAAAGAGATTACGGAAGTAATTGATATTTCTTATACTGTAAAAGAAGATAAGACAAAATGAAAATAGCAATTCAAAACAGCTCCACGAATGAAATTCCTGCCTACGCAACAGAAGGCGCAGCAGGATTAGATGTTCGTGCAAACTTGAGTGAGCCTGTTACTTTGCAACCTCTGGAAAGACGATTGATTCCAACAGGATTAAAAGTTGCAATTCCTAAGGGTTATGAAATTCAGGTTCGTCCACGCAGCGGATTGGCATTTAAACACGGAATTACGGTTTTGAATACACCAGGAACTATTGATGCAGATTACCGCGGAGAAATTGGAGTTTTACTGGTAAACTTATCCAACACTCCATTTGTTGTTGAACATGGTGAACGCGTTGCCCAGTTGGTAGTTGCAAAACATGAACAAGCTGAATGGGAAGTTGTAAATGAATTAGATGAAACTACTCGCGGTGCTGGCGGATTTGGCAGTACCGGAGTTCAATAAAGAAGTAGATCAGCCGTGCTGAACACTTCGCAACAAAAAACGAAGTAGATGAAAGTAATTGTTCCAATGGCCGGACGTGGCAGCAGATTACGTCCACACACACTTACAGTTCCTAAACCACTTGTGCCGGTTGGTGGAAAGCCAATTGTTCACCGTTTAGTGGAAGATATTGCTGCTGTTTGTAACGAACCAATAGAAGAAATTGGTTTCGTTATTGGTGATTTCGGTGTAGAAATTGAAGCCGAATTGATCAAAGTAGCTGAGAAATTAGGAGCAAAAGGAAGCATCTTTTATCAGGATAAACCGCTTGGAACAGCTCATGCCGTTCTTTGTGCCGAGAAATTACTTGATGGTCCTGTTGTGGTTGCATTCGCTGATACCTTGTTCCGAGCAAACTTTACAATTGATCCGGAAGCGGATGGAATTCTTTGGGTGAAGCAAATTGAAGATCCTAGTGCATTTGGTGTGGTAAAAATGGACGATAACGGAGATATTATTGACTTCGTTGAGAAACCACGCGAATTTGTTTCAGATCTGGCAATGATTGGAATTTACTATTTCAAAGATGGAATGGCATTGCGCAATGAGCTGAACTTCCTGGTGGAAAACGGAATCATCAAAAGCGGTGAATACCAATTGCCGGATGCTCTGCGTCGCTTGACTGAAAAAGGGAAACGCTTTAAACCAGGTGAAGTTGACGAATGGCTGGATTGCGGGAACAAGGAAGTTACCGTTATTACCAATCAACGCGTTTTGGAATACGATAAGGAAAAAGGCCTGGATCTTGTAGATCCATCCGCAAAATTGTTAAACTCCGTGATTATTCCACCGTGTTATATTGGAAAAGATGTCATTCTTGAGAATTCTGTAGTTGGACCGCATGTTTCGCTTGGAAAAGGATCTATGGTTACCAACTCGATTATCAAGAATAGTATTCTTCAGCAGAATTCAATTATTATAGATGCAAATCTTCGCGATTCGATGTTAGGATCTCATTCCAAATACAAAGGTTTGGCACGTGATCTAAGTTTGAGTGATTATTCAATTATTGCCTAATGAAAAAGTTTGTCGTTTTCAGTATTATTCTTTTGGCTTTTGCACAGTGCAAGACTCCAAAAACCACGTCGAATGTTAGTTCGGAAAACGACAATGCCTACAGAAGGACATTTCACACAGGCGTTCGGCTGAAAACGGCTGGACAAATCAAGGAAGCAATAACTGCTTTCGATTCTTGCATTGTTGCGCGACCAAACGATGATGCAGCAGCATACGGTTTATCTCAATGTTATTTAATGTTGAACGACAAAACCAGTGCGGCCAAGTATACAGAAATAGCTTCCAAAATTGACCCTAAAAATCGTTGGTACACGCAAGAATTGGCGTACATGTATTACGAACAGGGACGAGTTGAAGAATCCGCAGCTTGTTTTAAGCAATTGGTAGAATTAGAACCAAGAAATGTAGATTGGTGGTTTGGCTATGGTGAAGTATTGAAACGAATGAAGAAATACAGTGAGGCCGTAAATGCATACAACAAAATGCAGGATCAAACTGGACTTATTCCTGAAATTTCGATTGAAAAATTCAACTTGTACATGCAGTTGAAACAACCAGAAAAAGCCATAAACGAAATTCAGGAAGCACGAAAAATGTATCCAAACGATATTTCCCTGATTGGAACTTTGGTTGATTATTATTTCAACAACAACCAAATGGATAAAGGTCAGGCAATGTTGGAAGAATTGGTGAAAGCCGATCCAAACAATGGTCGGGCTTATTTGTTTTTGGGAGAGCTTTACTTGCGTCAAAATCGTAAATCAGATTCTTACCAGGCTTACCAAAAAGCATTTACCGGACAGGGTGTAACTATTGATCAAAAAGTGAATGTGCTGCTCACCTTTTACGAAAATCAATTCAAGGTAGATCCTGAAGTTATTGAGTTGGGGAAAACATTGGTTCAGCAACATCCAAATGAAGCCAAATCACATTCCGTTTTGGGCGATCTGTACCTGCAGAAAGAAATGAAGGCTGAAGCACTTGCTGAATACAAAAAAGCATTGACATTCGACAATACAAAGTATCCCATTTGGAAGCAAGTACTTTTAATGGAGTATGAGAACAGAAATTTTGAGGAATTGTATAAGGATGCGAAAGCATGCGTTTCCCTGTTCCCAACACTTTCAAACGTTTACCTGCTTTACGCCATAGCCTGTAACCAAATCGGTAAATACGGTGAAGCTATTGAAGCGGGAGAAATTGGAAAAGACTTAGTGGTTGGTGATAAAGGAACAGAAGCCGAATTCTATTCTCAATTAGGTGAGTCGAATTTCATGATCAAGGAATATAAAGCCGGGATTGTTTGGTACGAAAAAGCAATTTTGACTGATCCGAAAAACTTGTTGATCAAAAATAACTATGCAACGCGTTTGGCATTAACCAAAACAGATCTAAAAACGGCTCGCGACCTGGTAGATAAAGTACTTCTTGAAGCACCAACAAATGTGGTCTTCAAAGCAACAGAAGGGTTGGTGCAATTACAGGAAGGAAAACATGCAGAAGCACTTGCTACTTTGAAGAAAGTGAACGAAATGCAACCTAATGAACGCAATTACGTAGATTACCTCGGTGATGCTTATTTTTTCAATGGGGAAATCAATTTAGCCGTTGAAAACTGGAAGAAAGCCAAAGAACTGGGAGCAAAAAATAAATCAATTGAAAAGAAAATCTCTGAACGCAAATATGTTGACCCAATTTACTAAGTTGTTCTTTCTTGTTGGACTTGTTCTTGCATCTTGCAAAACAGTTGAAGGGGAATTTAAACCGGAAAGGGTAAAGAACAAAAAAACCGAAGAATTGGTGACTGCGATGGATAGTTTATCAAATAAACGTCCTGAACATTTCTTTTCGAGAATTAGCACCACGTTTGCAGATACCAACAGAACGGTTAATTTCAGAACGTCTCTTAGAATGACAAAGGATAGTGCTGCATGTGCATTAATTACTAAAGCCGGACTTCCGGTTGCACAGGCATTAATCCGTCCCGATTCAGTTCAGATCAGCAATAAATTAAACGACTGTTACATTCGAAAAGATCTGAGTTATTTCAAAGAATCTTTTGGAGTTGATTTCAGTTACAACGATATAGAAGAATTGATTTTAGGATTACCTATTGGATTTGATACGAGCTACCGTTATTTCCAAATCAACGATCCTTTCCAATACATCCTTTCCTCCAAAAAGAAACGTGAGGTAAGACGAGAATTGAAAGACGACAATAACGAAAGAGACAGAAACAGGGAGCGTGATAGAAATCGTGATAGAGACCGTGACAGAAACGAGGACGAGAATCCAATCATTGTTCAGTATTACATTAACGGTGATTTAAGTTCTTTGAACAAGATCTTCATTGACTCGCCTCAAGACACCACAAGTATTACCATACAATATTTGTCAAGAGATTCAATAAGTAACTTTTTGATCCCTCACGACGTACAAATTGACATCAAAACTCCGCGTAACAATATTTACATCGAGTTGAAGTATAAGCAAACAGAGATCAACGTCCCTGAAAAAATGGAGTTCATAATTCCTGAAGACTATGAAGAATGTGGTACTAAAGAATAGTTGTTTAGCCTTGCTGGCACTTTTTGCTTTTAGTAATTCTTTTGCTCAAAGTAAAAGTGAACAACTACAGGCTGAGCAGAAAAAACTTGAAAAGAAACTTTCCAGTACGAAAACCCTGTTAGACAAAGCGAAGAAAAATACGACGAGTTCACTGAACGAACTAAAGCTGATTGAAAATCAGGTGAAGAGTCGTGAAGCTTTGGTACAAAACGTAGACAATCAAATTCGTGGAACAGAACTTAGTTTACAATCTAAAGGAAGCGAAGTAAAAGAACTTGGAACCCGCATTGAAAAACTGAAAGCACGTTTTAAAAAGATGATGCTTTACGCTTACAAGCACAGAAACAAATACGGGAAGATGATGTACATTTTCTCGGCCCACAACTATTTTGAAGCGGTTAAACGCAACAGTTATTTGAATAAAATTGCGGAGATCCAACAAAAACAATACAAAGTCATTCAGCAGAACAAATTGAGTCTGCACAAAGAATTGAAGGATATTTCTGAGATTAAAAAAAGTCAGGAACAACTGCTTCAAACTAAGCTTTTGGAACGTGATATGGTTCTTCAGGACAAACAAAAGAAAGAGCAAACACTTGCCAAGCTGAAAAAAGACGAAGGAAAACTAACCGCTGAATTAAAAGCTGCGGAAAAGCAAAAAGCAGAAATCCAGAAGAAAATCAAGAAAGCCATAGAACAAGAAATTGCGGCAACCGCAGCGAAAGAAAAAAAGGCAGCTTCATCTTCAAAAACTACAACTAAAACCACGACTACAACTAAAACTTCGGACAAAGCTCCTGAGAAAAAAGTGGTTGAAGTTACAGAGACGAAAGAAAGTGCGGCTTTAGGGAAAAACTTTGAAGCCAATAAAGGAAAATTGCCATGGCCAGTTCTTAAGGGTGCTTTGGTTGAAGCTTACGGTAAAAATCCACATCCAACATTAAGTGGTGTTTTTACTAACAACAATGGTGTTGATATTGGTGCTCCGAAAAACTCGCAGGTGCGTGCTGTTTTTGAAGGCGAAGTAACCAGCGTTATCAGCATTCCGGGAGCAGGTAAATGTGTGATCATTAAACATGGAAACTACCGAACTGTTTACAGTAACTTACAGGAAGCTTATGTTTCTGTTGGAGCTAAGGTCTCAACGAAGCAAAGCATCGGAAGTTTGCTTTCAGATTCTGATTCGAACTTGTCTACAGTGCATTTTGAAATTCATCAGGTTGTAGATGGTGCTGCGGTGAAGATGAATCCATCTCTTTGGTTGACACAATAGCAATAAATTACAGCTAAAAATAAAGTCACGCATCTTAGACACGTGACTTCGAAACACTTTTAGTAGCATATTTGTCTTTAATATTTATTACTAAGAGCATTCAAAATTGTTCTCTGACAATGCTCTTTTACTTCATAGAACCAAACGTACTTGGTTTCGGAAGCAAGGCAGCGCTTTTGTCTTCTTTTGAGGATGATCCTTTTGATTCCACCAAATTTTCACTCAATTGTAGGTTTAAGCTCGGCACAGTAGCGTCTAACATTCTAGTGCTTTTTTCATACTGTTCCCGCTGAATCACATAAACAGTGTCGACAGAATTCGCTGACAGCTGACTTAACATTGCAGCTGGAGAATGAAGATTCGGAGCAACCTCATAAACGGTATCGTGAACCACTTGTACAACCGGAGACGAATTTTGAAGGGAAATCCCAAAGGGCTGATCGATCAACTGGAAATCAATTCCGCTTTTGCCTGAGAATAAAAAGAAGCCAAGCAATAAACAGGCAGCGCCAATTAGTACCTGATACAATGGAATTCCGCGCATTAAAATTGCTGGTTTTTCAGGTTTCGTTTCCAAAACGAGCGGAACAGCTGTTGGATATTCCAACTCCTCAGTTGAATCCAGAATCATCCGTTGAAGATCATACTCCTGTTCAGAAATATGCTGATCTACGAAAGTACGCTCTTCCGTATTTAAAGATCCGTATGCCTTCGAAGCAATCAGATCAAACAATCGTGCAATATGATCTTCCATATCAATTCAATTTAAAAACATTTGTTTCAAAGCTCGGGTCATAATGCTTCAAGCTTTCTGTAATTTTTCGGGTAGCATAGAATAGTCTCGACTTCACAGTTCCAAGTGAGGATTCCGTTATTTCTGCTATTTCATTCAGTGAGAAATGTTCGAGGTAGCGCAAAACAAAAACGGTCTTATGATAATGCTCCAGCTCATCAATACTTTTTTGCAAGGCGGCTAAGAACAACTTCTTCTCCAATTTACTTTCGTCAAGAACCCCCAGTTTACTTGTTTCCGTATTCAGTTCCACCAACTTTCCATGGTGGCGATAAGCGGTTTTACACATGTTGGAAGCAATGGCAAAAACCCAGGAATAAAAACGTTTTTCAGGATCAAAGAGGTGTTTTTTCTCCATGATCTTAAGGAAAACCTCCTGCACAAAATCTTGTGCCAGATCCACATCTTTATTCAGCATTTTTATAAAATAACCGAGCAGTTTCTTACTGTAGCGCGCATGCAATTCCACCAAGGCAGATTCTGCCAGTTTAGCCGAAGAAGGAGCATGATGGCTCATGATTTGAACCATCAACTGCTCGTCGCTTTGCTGTTTTTGATGTAAACTACTCAACTGTGCTTCTTTACTATTGCTCAATGATTTCCATTACGATTCTGAATCCTGTTTCCGGATTTGGACCAGCATACTTCTGAACTTTATCAAAACTACACTCTTCGTATAAATTATACCACGATCCGCCCTTTGCTTCGCCTTTTACAGATGTCATTTCAGCAATGTTACCAAGCATATTGAACATCCCCATTTTGTTTGGTTCATAGCTCGTTACTTTTACCATTTGGAAACCACCATCATCTGCAAATTTTCCGGGTTCAGTTTGAATATTCGCCAAATAACATCCTTTCGAATTTCGTACAAATGGTCCGTTAAATGGATTAGTAGCCTTCGCGTCTCCGGAACCTGCTGCCAAACGCCATTCGTCTTGAGTTGGTAATCGGAAAATCACTTGTGTATATGTGCGTTTGCGCTGCATGTTGTATTGTTTTGTCAACCACTCGCAATAGGCTTTTGCGCCCTCATATGTCATGTTAACTGCAGGGTACTCGACGTATGCCGGATGCCAATGATAAAAATTCTGCATAGGCTCATTCCCCAAACTAACAAACTTACCTTTTGACCATTGAGTAGAATCATAATTACACGTTTCATATAGCGCTGTGTTTCCTGAAACCTTCAAATTTTGCAGAAACTTATTGTAATCCTGATTCGTAACTTCATATTTGTCGATGTAAATATTGCCGTTCAATTTCACCATATTTTTCTCGAGAGTTTTCAAATCTAAAACTGCTGTTAGTAAGGGCAGCGATTTATTGGGTGCGGCCGACAGAATTTCCAAAATCTCATTTTCACGACCAGATTGAATGGCAATACGCATCAACAACGCTTCAATTTCTGTCATTTTTACGGTTTCCTCACTTTCTGCATATTGCTGATACAATTTCACCAAAGAAGGCAAATACATTCCGTTGAATTCAATTCCTTTCAAATCGGTGATGTTGTATGAGAACACTTCTTTCAGGTAATCAAGTAGGTAGCGTTTTTCATAGTTTCTGCGGATCAGGCTTTCATTATCGAAGCTAGATTCGCTGTACTTATAAGCCAATCCTGTTAAATACAATTTATCACCAAAATTTTCATCGAAATAGCCTATAGCTGTTGTTGCGACATAAACAGGTCGTTTTCCTTTGAAGAAATGCTCAAAAATGCGTTGATCGTTTTTAAGAATCTCTTCATCTGTTTTTCCTGGAGTTAACACCAATGGCTCATACCCCAATTCCTTGAACAATTTGTTGCGGTAGTCATCCATTCGTGCCAAAGAGGTGTTGACAACAGTAACATCTTTTCTGAAATTTTTTGCAGCCTGAATTATCCATGTCGAGTAAGTGTCGTTATCACCGCAAGTGAAAAGCACTGCATTTTCATCCAGTTCCGAAAGTACATTGTAACCCCAATTCAAGATTCCGGCAGCTAAATCATTCGCTTGAAACATTTCCGAAGCGTATTCTGTGAATTTAGCCTGGTTACGTTCCAAATGATAATGAATCATCAATGCATCCAGAATCAATGGATCATGTGGGCGAAGAGCTTCTGCCTTCTTCAAATTATCTGAACTTCCAGCAAAACCAGATTCGGCATCAGCAATGAAATAGTATTCAAAACTATTCGGCATCGCTTTTTGAATGTCATTCACAATCGTAGTAGAAAGCTCTCTGTATTTCTTTTTCTCAGCAGATCCTTCCTCTGAAAGATTCTTTAATGCTCGGGCTGCACGATAATAGTTCACCCATGCCTCACCATATTTATTGTCTTTATCAATTTCAGCCTTCCACAATTTCAATTGTGTTTCATACCAGGAAATTTCCTGTACTTCTTTTGCTATACTGTATACTTTTTCAGGTTTCTGATTTGATTGTTGAGCAAATCCGTTCAAACAACTCCACAATGCGATTCCAACGAGTAAAAATTTCATGTTTAAAAGTTAGTAAAAATCAGTGCACTTGACTTTTGGTTACAACAGGATTACTCAGCCGATTGGAAAAGGTTCAATGGAATTCTAAATTTTACAATTTTAAATTCTAAAACGTGAGATATTAAAACATAATAACCGCAATGAAGAGAAAGCATGGCTAAAAAAATAAACCGCAAAGAAACCGAGGGCGCAGAGATTTATATTCCTCTGAGTTCTCTATTTCTCTGTGGTTTTTCAAATGTCTCTTGGAGCTTAGAATAAAAAAGTCGTGTGCCAACTGACACACGACTTCCAAACAAAAAAGCTAACGTTGTTATTCCTTTATAAAACGTTGCACACCAAATCGGTTGTCAGAACCCATTGAAGTAGAAACTTCAATCATATAGCAACCAGTTCTTAAATTCGTTACGTCAATTGCAGAATTATTGATCTTTCCCTCTGCAACCAGTTTTCCTTCCAAACTCAGAATTCGGAATGAACCAGATTCAATATCCTTGATTGAAATTTGATTTTGAGCGGGATTCGGGTAAAGAACAATCTCCAATTCCACTGCTTCATTCACACTCAATCCACCGAATTCACAACCCCACATTTGGTCATCAAAGAAATCCTGAATGTAGTCTGCAACCGCAAACAAACTATCTGCACTTGAGAAAATGTGTCCTTCCTGACTTCGCGCATAAACGATTGCATTGTTTAAACAAAGACGACCTGTTAACGGATGTAATGCTCCACCTTCGTAACCGATAATACTTCTTCTATCTCCACCAATACCAGTGCTGTTGTTTTCGAACCAGGTACTATCCAATTCAGAAAAGGTAAATACAGTTGGGTTTCCACTAAGGTCTAAATAAGGTGAGCCATCGGATTGAAGACCACGTAAGACATTGTAATACTCTGTTCCGTTATTTTGGCTACCCGTTTGCAGAACGCTCGAACTCATGTTTCCATCCAATGCAATCACACCTACTGATGGCGGATTTACTCCAAATCCTTGATGGCCTGAATTTGTGGCATCATTCAAATCTGCATTCATTACATAAGTCAATTGTTTATCTGGATTTGTTCCTATAATATCATCCATTATGTCTCCAAGGTCGAAATCAATGAAATGTCCCATATAGGTATTGTACAATGTTTGTGTTCCACGATTGTGTACTGTTGTATGCATGAACACTGTATTACTTAATGGAGAAGGTAGCATTTCTGCAAATTGATAAAACATAATATGTACTTCTACTCCAATCGGATCCATTCCCGAACCTGTATGCAATTTGTAATCGTTAAAGATGGTATACATTGCTTTATCTCCACGAATGAGCGGATAATCTCCTTCTCCTGGTTCGTAATTCTGATCATTATCCACATCGTAGAATGGAGCCAATAATAAGCTTTCACCATTTGAAACCATTCCATTTCCTGGCCAATTGGCAATGTTTGGAGGAATGGTATAATTCTGATCCATCCAATGCGCCATGTGGTATTGAATTTCGGAACGGTAAACTTCCCAAAGCTGTTCACCATATCTATTGGTATAATTGGTATCTGTATAAATATCTGCTACAGGACCAAAAGCAAAATCAGAATCATCGATGAATCCCACGGCACCTTTCAATTGACCGTTGACATCCTCTCCAGCAATTGCAAATCGCATGTTGAAAATGCTACTTATCAAACTGTCTTTAGGAACAAAATATCCTCCAGCTTGTTCATCTGTATCATGAAAGAAAACGCCGTTATTAGAGGCAAAGAACTTCACTTGGGAGTTCTGAGTAGATTGTGTTGTGACTGTTTGTCCGAAGCTGCTAAAGCCTAACGAACAACCAATCAAGATGGATGTAATGGTTGTTTTCATGTCTTGAGTTTTTATTCAGACATACCAACGGTTGCGATTAGGAATACGTTGGTATAGCGTTGGAACTGTTGACTCAAGTACACAGATGAAAAATAGAGTGGCTGGAATCGTTGATTAAAATGAAAATGTTCGGAACCAAAATGGGAACCGAACATTTTCTATATAGTGACACCAGGTATTAAACTGGTTGGATTGCCAGGATTTTTATTACTGGTTTCAGAGAATAACTTCCGTTACCCTGAATCACGATACTCTTCTCGGCATCAAAATCCAGAAGAACTTCATACAACTGATTTGGAGCGAAATCGGCATTGAAATTAATCTTCAATCCGCTTTGCTGCGCCGATGGTGTTGCCAATGGATAGTAAACACTATCAACCATCACCGTGTTGTTTGTTCCCAAAATCAGTCTGAACTGATTAAGATGTCCTGCAGGTAAAGTACCCACATCTACCAAAGTAGCTGAGACATCATTTTGTAAAGTAAGCAGATCATATACTCCGGCAACTGTTGGTAACTCTACCCAACCTGCACCATCATGATTTACTTGAACTTGTAAGACTTCAACATTTACTTGTTGGAAATCACCGGGTGCATCCACCATCTTCACAGTCATTCGACTTTCCCCTTGCTCTTTTTTGCACCCGGTTGTGATTACCATAAACGATGAAATCATCAACACTATTCCTACACCCACTGTTTTCATCACTTTTGTTTTTGCTATAAATGCAATATTAAAAGTTGTGCCACAGAACAAATCCCTTTAAAATCAAGGGTTTCAGTTATGCCAAAAACTTCATTTCTTTTCATTTTGAAATTTGGCGTTTCATTTTGGAAAAACTCAGGCCAGAAAACCATCCATGAGTAACCTTATTCAAGTCCTAAGATCAATTCAAATTCAAAGGTGCCCTGTTGGTATGCCTTATAGTTCGTGTGCCAGTAGTTATTAAAGACATATAAATAGAGCTGGGAGATGTCACCAACATTCTTTTCCCAAACTTTAGCCCCGTTTACTTGTTCTTCATTAATGACCCCACCAACTTCAAACAGATTGATCTGTGGTGAATACAAATGAAATGTCGGTCCGGCAGTTTTGACTATTAGCTCTTTATCCGTACAAATAAACTCGCGATTGGAGCCTGCCAGTTGATCTTCTTTCAACGATTGAAGATTAGAAGATGCGCCGTAAAGAATGTCTTTTGTATTTCCAAAGAACGGCAAGGCGATGTGCATTGATTCCTTATCCGTCACCACATCCTTGTTCACCTTATAGTTTACGTAAAGTAATCTTGTTCGTTTATCCAATGTATAGCTGATTTCCATTTTCAAGGCATCCGCCAAAACCATACTAACCATCACTTCCTTTACATTCGAATTGTCACGAACAGGTTCAACAGCTATCAATTTTGGTTGACTTATTATCGTTTGCGGTTTTATTCCCAAACTATAAATGGGTGCAAAGGTTTTTTCGGTGGTTTGCTCGCTTAGCATATTTTTTCCTAGGTACTTGATACTTGATAGTCCACCAGTTTGCGAATCAATCTCGAAATCTTCAATGTACAATTGTCCTCCCAAAATGGTTGGCTCAACAAATTTTCCAACCGCTCTTTCTAGTCGATTATATTGAGCACTTGCAGAATCTACAAAACTCTTTTTGATCCGCCATTGTTCAGTCGTAAAGAAGGATTCGGGATCCGAAATACTACACCAAGAGCCCCAGGTGTGTTCACTGAAAAGTAGAATGTTACGGTGAATTGCCCTGAATGCTTTTTCATTAGGAAGAAATGTTCCTTCCTTCTTAGCTTTTACTTCCAAAGCTGCAGTTTTCATCGACAACATCCGATTGAGAATTTCTTCCTGAACTGTCGAATATGCACCATCTTCCCAGTACGGAGAAATTTCACCTGTTTCAAGCGGAAGTGTAGAGGCGTATCTTTTCTCAAATTCACTGAAAAGCGTATTCACCGAACTCAAAACCAATTTTGGAGAGCTGTATGTGGCGTTCCAGGAATCAATGAAATTGCAGATGTTTGTATCCACCGGACCATTATCACTTTTCTTTGTATACCTCAGTTGCACAATATCATAAGGATAATTCTCATTGTCCAGCTCGATACAGTAATCCGATATTTTCTGTTCCCAACGTTCTTGTTTCTGTTTGTCGGCAACATTATGAAAATACGAATACCCTTTTCCAGCTGTCCAAACCAAGACCTTCTTCTCAGCATCTAGTGATGATTTCCAATAAAACGCTTTATCACCTTGTTCGTTAATCACTCCGCCTACTCTATCGCCATGATCCGCAAATGCTTCCACATAATTCGGTCCAAGCGACAAATACGGAATCTCATTTTGAACATAAGCATTCAAAGCGGCTCCTGTAATTCCGGGAATATCTGTAATCATTGCGTTTTGAATCTGGATATTGTAATCCTTTTCCAATTGTTTGGCATATTCCACCATCCAGTTCAACTCTTCAGGTCGCGCGATTCCGGTGAGAATATTTGCGTAATTGGCCGACAAAACGATGTTTCCACTTTTTACAAGTTGGAAGAAATTCTCTTTTTCATCAACAGCAGCTTCGTTCAAAAAGTTCTCTACTGCCCAGAGTGATTCGATATGCCAGATGGGGTTTTGACCGGTTTGTGCATTTCGGATCCATTGCATTGCGGAACGGATATTCTGCGTTTGTATCTCGGCAACTTCGGTTTGCAAATGCGAATAGCCTATGTCGTTATGTGAATGATGGATAATATGGAATTCGTACGATTTCAAGGGCTCAATTTCCAGCTGAACCTTACTTGTCATTTTCGTTCCTTCCAACGAGCAACTTATTTCATCTGCTCCAGTGAAATTTGGCGAATAAACGGGTAAACTCAATTTGTTGTAACCCGGTTTCACCTGAAAAGTAGTGTCGAATTGGTTTGATGAAACATGTAAAACTGTGGTTCTTGAAAGTGGTTGATCGATGTATAAATTCAATTGACGCTTGTTCTCTTTTCGTGTTACCAATTGTGTTGATTCTGCTTCGACCTTGAAACTTCGTTGGTACATAAATACCATGAGCCAATCTCTGGATTGCTGATCCTCTCCCAGAATTGAAAATTCCGCATTTTTGCCTACCAAACTTGCTGGAATGGTAATATACAATCTTCCAAAACCATCGTTGTTAGCATCAAATTCCATCCATACGAATTGAGCAAAGGACTTTCCGTTTTTCTCTGTAGTATAAACGTAATTGCCCTTTTCCTTCGGTTGAGTGATCAGGGTAAACAACTCCGAACCGTTTAATGCAATGGTAAAATTTCGAGTGTCCGAACTTGTTCCGGTTGAATGTCCGACCAATAACTCATAAGTAACGAATTTGCGTTTTCCATTGTACTTCGGTGCTTTCCATGAAACAACAGAGTTTCCGTTGCAGCGTGTTAATAGTGCCACTTTGGCAAAACGGTCATAAGGCGAATAATAGGAAATTTCTTCTCCTGTTATTTTGGACTCAAAACCAGAAATGGTATCCGACTTTTGACCGTAAGAAAGTGTGGTTAATAAGAGAAGTGGGAGCCAACGCATCATAAATAGTTTGGGTAAAAATACACATCGAACAATTGATTACGCTGAGAAAATAGATGACTTCTTTGAATCCTACTGCATGCTATCTAAAACGAAAACGCTCCATCCCGAATGAACGGAACAGAGCGGATTCTACCAACAAATTATTGAAAGCTATTATTCTCTCAATAATTTCATATCTGCACGTCGACAAAGCTCCAGCTTTGTTTCCGTACATTCACATTTCTGATCATTTAGATCGACACCAGTAGTAGTAGCGCCATAATAATTTCCAATTAACTGACTTGCCGGAACTCCTTTTGAAAGAAGGTAATTTCGTGCAGATTCCATTCTCATTTTACTCAAATAGGTATTCAGTTCAACAGTTGAACGCATATCAGCAAAGGCATTGATCTCCACTTTAAGTGTTGCGTCCTCTAACAAACATTTCGCATAATAATCCAATGTGAGTTTTCCGTTGGTTGTCAAATCCCACTTTGCTGTGTGGAAATAAACCGAGTTTCCTTTTCGTTTGTAATCCGACAAATCTTTCAATTTCTTCGGAATTTTGAAGATGAAATTATACTCCGCATACGTTGAGTCCGTTTCAAAAACAATGGATTTCTGAATTACACCAAAAATGGATTTCGTTTGAATCGAATCTTCTTCACCATGCTCAAATTTCGTTTCGTAATAACCTCTATCGTCAGACACAACACTACTCATCAAAGAATCTTTTGTATCGTGAATATAAATGACCGCATTTGCAATTGCATTTCCGTTTTCATCCGTCACTCTACCACCAATCGTTCTGTACGATTTCGGAATTTCCCAGTTGTGCGTAATCGCGAAACGATAAACATCATCACCACCCTTTCCGCCTTGACGGTTTGAAGCAAAATAACCTTCAGAACAGTCGTCGTTAGAAACGAAACTGAAATCATCAAAAGAAGAATTCAGCGGTGCTCCTAAATTCTGAGCAAAATCGAAGTTGTTGTCCTTCATTTCTATAACGAACACATCTAATCCTCCCAATCCGCCTCTTCCTTCCGATGCAAAGAACAAACTGTTGGTTTTGGAGATGAAGAAAGGATAAAACTCGTTACTTTCCGTGTTCACGTGATTGCCTAAGTTCATTGGTTCCGACCATGTATCACCATTCAAGGTACATTTCCAGATGTCTGATCCACCAAGTGAACCTTCTTTGTTCGAAGAAAAGAACAGTGTCTTTCCATCTTCGCTTAAATACGGATGACCGAAAGAAAAACGACGGTCGTTGTATGGGAACGGCATTGGTGAACCCCAGCTCCCAAGAGAGTCGCGCTTTACATAGTACAATTGAACATTGATCTTCTGATTCTTCTCAGCTTCTGTGACATCGTTTCCACTAAAGAACATAAGGTTTTGATCCTTCGAAAAACAGGCAACTCCTTCATTGTATTTCCCCATCAACTGATTGTTGAAGTAGGTACGACGCATTGAATTCAGATCATTCGTATCCAAAACGTACAAACGAAGGAAATTTTGCTTGGTAATGTTGTTGACCTGGTTTTCCGGTTCAGAAGTCATACCTGCTGCCGTGTACACCAGCTTATCGCCAAAATACATGGGCGCGAATTCCTGATTTTCACTATTGAAACCAAGGTTCATCACATTCATGTTCCCCTGATCAACCAATAAATCGTTAATTCTGGATTGCGTAAAACGGTTGGCAAGAATCCGTTGATCACTTCCAACCAAGCTTTCATATTCCTTCATCCAGGCTTCAGATTCTTCGTACTTCTTATTCATGCGTAGAATAGAGACATAGTTGAAAACATCATTCGAATTGTGTTCAGGTAAGTTCACAATCTCCTTTGCAACTGCTTCACATTCAACAAAACGCTCGGTTCTTTTATAAGAAGCTTCCAGGTTTCTTTTTCCCTGAAGTGTCAGTTTTGTGGTTTTCTTATAATGCTTAATTGCCGTTTCGTAGTCAAACAAATCGAAATACTTGTTTCCTGTTTCTTCATCTACAGAAGCCTGACCGAAACTTAGGATTGGCAGGAAACAAATGAGAACAAGATAATATGCTTTCTTCATTGAGATTAGAAATTGCGAGGAGAAACTACAGCGTTTTTCCCTTTGTTCTGAAATTCGTAACGCAGCATCAATTCGTGAGAACCAGCATTGTTGCTACCTGTTCTAACATTCACTGAATAATCGTAACCATAACCAATTCTCAAACGGTTATTCACGATAATTCCAGCAAGGAAACCAATGGCATCATTTGTTCTGTACGTCAATCCCAACTCAAAATTTGTAGGGATGGTAAACAACGCCGTGAAATCTGCCTGAATTGCTGATCCCGGAACCATCTTCAACTGAACACTTGGCTTGAATGAGTAGTAAGCATTCAATTTAATTGCTGCACCAGCGTTGAAATAATAGTGGCGTTTCATCAAGGCTTCAGAAGTTGCAATGTTCTGCACTTTCAATTCGTTCTCCAATAATGTTGGTGTACTTGCACCCACAAAGAACAACTTGTTTGAATAGTACATTCCGAATCCGAAGTTCGGGTTCACCTGACTTCTTGCACTTTGCTGAACATTCTGGTCACCACCATCAGTGGCAACCAAATCGTTCAGGTTCATTGACATGAAGTTCACAGATGATTTTAATCCGAAAGCCAAAGCAGCATCTCTGTTGAAACGCAAACGATATGCGTAATCAATGCTCACTCCTGTTGAGTTAATCGGTCCGATCTTATCGTTCACCAAACTCAAACCCAATCCCATAGAATTGTCTCTGAAAGGTGAATGAACGGTTAAAGTCTGCGTTTGAGGTGCACCTTTAAATCCAACCCACTGACTTCTGAAAAGCGTAGTGATGGAAAGTACCTCTCTGCTTCCCGCATAAGCGGGATTTACAGAGAGTGTGTTGAATGCATAGTGCGCGTAACTACTTTGTTGTTGCGCAATGGTTGTACTTACTGTTAATGTGGCTACTAAACCAACGAATAACTTTATAATTGAATTTTTCATAATTCTTTATTTATATCGAAACCAAACCTTTTCTTAACGTGTCAAATAAACATATCCTTTGTAAACATGACCAACGTAGATATCGTCTGAAGGTCCTAGATCAAGTACATAGAAGTACGTTCCAACCGGAAGTTCATCTGTAGCAATTGCTCCAGGACTTTGGTTTGTTCCGTTCCACTCGTTTGCATAACCTTGTGCTTCAAATACTACCTGACCCCAACGGTTGTAGATCGTAATATGGTTTTGTGGATAATCTTCGATTCCTATGATTTCGAAGACATCGTTCATTCCATCTCCATTTGGTGAGATCACCTCTGGAATCACTACATCTAAACTGATGTTGTAACAGTCAGTTGTATCGATACAAACTCCGTCAGACAAGATTACTGAGTAGTCCGCAGTTAGAACAGGAACGAATGTCTGGCTTGTTGCTCCCACGACAATTGAGTCGTTCGAACAGTTAAACCATTGATAAGTTACTCCCGTTTCAATTGCCACTAATTCAGTTCCATCTTGTTGTGTTGCCACATTCAGGTTCAACGTGTGGATTGTCAGGTTCACCGTAATGATACTGTCACATCCTGCAGCATTTGGAATGATTGCCGTGTATACTCCTGAATTGTTGTAAACCGTTCCATCCGGCGCTGTGTAAGTATCACAAGCGTCAATAGTGATGGAAGAAGTTGTAGAATTCAAGATCGTAAGGTTCACTGTAATTACAGAGTCACATCCTAAGTAGCTAAGGATTGTAGCTGTGTATGTTCCTGTTGACGTGTAAACTGTTCCATCAGGCGCAGTGTACGAATCACAAGTTACAGTATCAACTGTTGCAGTAATATTACTTGTTACAGTTACCACTTGCTGATCAGTTGTTGTATTTCCGTTGATGTCTGTCACCGTCCACGTTACTGTTGTATTTCCAAAAGGAAGTGGGTTCGGTGCATCATTCGTTACACTAACTACAGAACAGTTATCGTTAGTTACTGGTGAAGTCAATGCCAAATCAAGAGCTGAACATCCGAAGTAGTTTGCATCTACAATTGTATCAGCAGCAGCTGTAATTGTTGGAGCAGTTACGTCATCGATCACAACGTTTTGAGTCGTAGACGAAGTGTTTCCGTTTCCGTCATCAAACGTCCAGGTGATCACGTGTGTTCCTTGAGTTGTGTAAGTCAACGCGTCTGTTGTTGTTCCTGTTACTGTTCCACCACAGTTATCTGTAGTTGTTGGAGCAGTTGCAGTTGCAGTACATTCGCCCGTTACATCAGCCAATACCGGAACAACTGGCGCAGTGATATCATCGATAACTACTGTCTGTGTTGCAGTACTGATGTTTCCGTTTCCGTCATTGAACGACCAAGTTACAGTATGTGTTCCTTGCGTTGTGTACGTCATTGGATCTGTTGTTGTTCCTGTAATTGTTCCAGAACAGTTGTCTGTTGTAGTTGGAACCGTTACCGAAGCTGAACATTCACCCGTTACAGTTGCAAGAACTGGTACAACCGGAGCAGTTACGTCATCTACAATTACTGTTTGCGTTGTTGTAGAAGTATTTCCAGCGCCATCAACAAACGACCAAGTTACAGTGTATGTTCCCTGAACCGAATATGTTGTTGGATTTGAAGTTGTTCCAACGATTGACCCTGAACAAGCATCCATTGCAGTTGGTGCAGTTACCGAAGCAGAACACTCACCAGTTACAGTTGCAAGAACTGGAACCACTGGAGCAACGTTATCAATTACTGTAACATTGAATGTACATGTAGAAACATTTCCAGAGTTATCCGTTGCCGAATAGGTTACCGTTGTTGTTCCTACCGGGAAGAATGAACCAGGAGCATTCGTCGTTGTTAAAAGAACTCCAGGACAGTTGTCAGATGCAGTTGGTGCAGACCAGTTAACATTCGTTCCACAAGTTGCAGCAGAAGTGTTTACTGTAATGTTTGCAGGACAACTTGCGATAACCGGGAACTGCGTATCTACAACAGTAATTGTAAACGTATGCGTGATTGTTTGACCAGCACCATTTGTTACTGTGTACGTTTGCGTTGTAGTTCCAACCGGGAACACATCTCCTGAAGTGTATCCTGTTCCGTCTGTTTGTGTCATCGTTGCAGGACAGTTGTCAGAATATGTTGGAAGTGTGTAGTTCACTGTTCTTCCACAGAATCCTGGGATTGCGTTCACCGTCATGTTTGAAGGTGTAGTTACAAATACAAGTGGAGTAACATCAGCAACCGTAACTGTAGAAGTACACGTTGAAACGTTTCCGTTGATATCTGTTACTGTCAATGTTACGGTGTTAGCACCAACATTCGAACAATCAAATGTATTTGGTGAAACCGTCATTGAAGCAATTCCACAGTTGTCTGAAGAACCGTTATTGATGTTTGCTACTGTAATGGAAGCATTACCAGAAGCGCTCAAGTTCACTGTAAAGTTTTGACAGACCGCTGTTGGAGGAGTTACATCGTTCACTACAACTGTTTGTGTTGCAGTGGAAGTATTTCCGTTTCCGTCGTTGAATGTCCACGTTACTGTGTAAGTACCTTGTGCACTATAAGTTGTAGGATTTGATGTTGTCCCTGTAATTGTTCCGGCACAGTTATCAGTTGTTGTTGGCGCAGTTACTGTAGCAGAACACTCACCAGTTACAGTTGCAAGAACTGGAACCATCGGCGCAGTTACATCATCAACAATCACGGTTTGTGTTGCAGTTGAAGTATTTCCAGCTCCATCAACAAACGACCAAGTTACTGTGTAAGTTCCCTGAGTAGTATATGTTGTTGGGTTAACTGTTGTTCCAACAATTGGTCCTGAACAAGCGTCCATTGCTGTTGGAGCTGTTACTGTTGCAGAACATTCACCCGTTACCGTTGCAAGAACTGGAGCTACCGGAGCAACATTATCATTCACAGTTACTGTGAAAGTACAAGTTGCAGTGTTTCCGCTTGCATCAGTTGCAGTATACGTTACTGTTGTTGTTCCAACCGGGAAGAAAGATCCTGGTGCGTGAGAAGAACTCATCAATACTCCTGAACAATTATCAGAAGCTATTGGCGCTGACCAAGTCACATTTGTACCACAAGTTGCAGCAGCAGTATTTACTGTAATGTTAGAAGGACAATTCGCAATAACTGGAGCCTGAAGATCCTGAACGGTCACGGTAAATGTATGTGTGATCGTCTGACCGGCACTATTTGTTGCCGTATAAGTCTGAGTTGTAGTTCCAACCGGGAACACATCTCCTGAAGTATACCCTGAACCATCTGTTTGTGTCATTGTTACAGGACAGTTATCAGAATACGTTGGAAGTGTGTAGTTCACTGTTCTTCCACATAAGCTTGGTGTAGCAGTTACGGTGATGTTCGTTGGAGTTGTTGCCCACGTTAATGGTGTAACATCCTGAACTGTAACTGTAGAAGTACACGTTGAAACGTTTCCGTTGATATCTGTTACTGTCAATGTTACTGTATTAGCACCAACATTCGAACAATCAAATGCACTTGGTGAAACAGTCATTGAAGCAATTCCACAGTTGTCAGTTGAACCATTGTTCACGTTCGCAGCAGTAATGGTTGCATTTCCTGTTGCGTCAAGGTTCACTGTAAATGGCTGACAAACAGCAGTTGGAGCAGTTACATCATTTACTACAACCATTTGCGTTGCTGTTGAAGTGTTTCCGTTTCCGTCGTTGAATGTCCAAGTTACTGTGTAAGTACCTTGTGCACTATAAGTTGTAGGATTTGATGTTGTTCCTGTAATAGTTCCTGAACAATTATCTGTTGTAGTTGGAGCTGTTACCGTTGCAGAACACTCACCAGTTACAGTTGCAAGAACTGGTACCACTGGAGCAGTTACATCATCAACAATTACTGTTTGTGTTGCTGTTGAAGTGTTTCCGTTTCCATCTGTAAACGACCAAGTCACAGTAAATGTTCCTTGCGTTGAGTATGTCAATGGATCTGTTGTTGTTCCTGTAATAGTTCCTGAACAATTATCTGTTGTAGTTGGAGCTGTTACTGTTGCAGAACATTCACCAGTTACCGTCGCAAGAACCGGAACTACAGGGGCAACATTGTCGTTCACCGTTACAGTGAATGTGCACGTTGCTGTATTTCCTGAAGCATCTGTTGCGTTGTACGTAACTGTTGTAGTTCCCACAGGGAAGAACGCTCCTGGTGTATGACTAGAGATCATAACAGCACCAGGACAGTTATCAGAAACTGTTGGCATTGTCCAGTTAACGTTGTTTCCACAAGCTGAGCTTGAAGAAGAAGCTGTAATATTAGCAGGACAGTTAGAAATCACTGGATTCTCAATGTCGAGTACCGTAATAGTAAACGTAAGAACCTCTGTATTTCCACCAGCATCGGTTACTGTATATGTTTGTGTTGTTGTTCCAACCGGGAACAAATCTCCACTTGTCAATCCCGTTCCATCCGTTTGTGCCATCGTTGATGTACAATTGTCCGCAAACGTTGGAGTTGGGTATGTTACTACTTTACCACAAACACCTGTTACGTTATTCACTGTGATGTTTGCCTGTGTAGATGTGAATGTCGGAGTGATTGTATCAAGAACTGTTACAGTAGCATTACACGTTGAAACGTTTCCGTTTACATCTGTTACTGTCAATACAACTGGATTCGCTCCTAACTCAGCACAAACAAATGCTGATTTGTCAAGTGTCATTGTTGCAATTGCACAATTGTCGTTTGAACCATTGTCTACCTGCGCTGGAGTAATTGTTACGTTACCCGTTGCGTCTAAGTATGCATTGATGTTCTGACAAATTGCATTTGGCGCAATGATGTCCTGAACCGTTACTGTTGCTGTACAAGTAGAAACGTTTCCGTTGACATCTGTAACTGTTAATGCTACTGTATTCGCTCCAACCTCTGAACAATCGAATGCTGTTTGGTCAAGAGCGATACTTGCGATTCCACAAGCGTCGTTCGATCCGTTATCCACCATTGCCGGTGTGATTGAAACATTTCCAGTAGCGTCAAGATTTGCTGTGATGTTCTGACAAATCGCAACTGGTGGAACATTGTCCTGAACAGTGATTGTTGAAGTACAAGTTGAAGTGTTTCCGTTGACATCAGTCACAGTTAATGTAACTGTATTTGCACCAACATTCGCACAAGTGAACGCTGTGTTATCCAAAACTAAGCTCGCGATTCCACAAGCGTCGTTTGAACCGTTATCCACCATTGCTGGTGTTATTGTCGCATTTCCTGTTGCATCAAGGTTCACTGTCAAGTTTTGACAAATTGCATTTGGAGCAACATTGTCCTGAACTGTAACAGTTGCAGTACAAGTGGAAGTGTTCCCATTATTATCCGTTACTGTCAACGTTACTGTATTCGAACCAACATTTGCACATGTAAATGCTGTATTATCTAAAGCTAAGCTTGCAATTCCACAAACATCGTTCGATCCGTTATCCACCATTGCTGGTGTAATAGTGGCGTTTCCTGAAGCATCAAGTGCCACAGTGATGTTTTGACAAATCGCGTTCGGTACAATGTTATCCTGAACTGTCACTGTTGAAGTACATGTAGAAACGTTTCCGTTAACGTCCGTTACTGTCAGTGTTACCGTGTTTGGTCCAACGTTAGCACAAGTAAATGCCATATTATCTAACGTAATGCCTGCGATTCCACAGTTGTCCGTTGAACCGTTATCAACCATTGCCGGTGTAATTGAAGCGTTACCTGTTGCATCCAATGCAATGGTCAAGTTTTGACAAAGTGCGTTTGGAGCTTCAGTATCGTTAACCGTTACTACGAAAGAGCAAGTATCTGTATTTCCTGAAGCGTCTTCGGCAACAAACGTATTCGTTGTTGTTCCGATAGGGTATGTTGCTCCAGAAGCCAAACCTGCAATTTGTGTAATTGTAGAAGAATATCCAGGTGTCATGATACTCACATTGTCCAGACCATATTGAGCAGGACCTGTAGAGTTTTCTGGAATATTTTGGAAGAAGGCCAAGCGGATCGTTTGTCCGGCAAATGCGCTCAAGTCATATGTGTGTGATTGCCAGTTTCCGTTTACAGTCATTCCTGCAAAAGCTGTTTCGCTGTAAGCAGTAGCAAGTACAACATCAGAAGTATTTCGGATTTGAACTTCGTAAGTTCTGTTCATACATCCGGAACAGTAGTCAGTAAGGTTGTAATCCAATTGATCTGACCACGAAAGGGTTGCACCTGTTCCTGTAATTGTAACATCCTGATAAAGGACTGCAGTTCCCATTCCGCCATCAAATCCGTTGCTCGCCATTGCAGCACCATCCGTTGGTGTAATTGGACCAAATGCGAACCAAGGATTATTGCTTGCATTTACTACCCAAGGGCTGAAAGGTCCTGGATTATCAATTGCAGTCCAGTTAGCGAATCCTGATTCAAAACTTCCATTAATCATCAGTTCCGTTGCAGTTCCAGAACAATTATCCACAGCTGGTGGAGTTGTATAGTTAACAACTGCTCCACAAACTCCAGCGTCATTCGAAACTGTAATGTCTGAAGGGCATGTAATTGTTGGAGCGATAGTATCAAAAACTGTAATTGTAGCTGTACAAGTTGCAGTATTTGAACTGTTATCTGTTACTGTAAGTGTTACTGAGTTTGCTCCAACGTTGGAACAATCAAAAACTGATTGAGAAATCGCTAAAGAGGCAATTCCACAAACGTCAGTCGACAAATTATCTACTGCTGCTGCAGTTGTACTTACCGTTCCTGCACCATCAAGGTATAAAGCTACGTTCTGACAATTTGCTGTTGGCGGAGTTACATCCTGAACGGTTACAATAGTCGAACATGTAGAAACATTTCCGTTTACATCTGTTGCAGTAACCACAACTGGGTTAGGACCAACATTTGCACAAGTGAATGTGTTTGGAGAAACTGTTACTGTAGCAATTCCACAAGCATCCGTTGCAGATCCACCTGGAATAAATGCTACATAGTCGTTGAATGCAGTCCAGTTCATTTGATTTCTTCCTGGTACAGCATAACCTTGCGAACCATCAAAGTTCTCTATTCCCATTGTATGCTGAGAACCATCGTCGGTAATCGACGTTGTGTGCATTTCAATGATATTTGTGGTTTCGTTTAACACAATTTGACCTGTGTTACCGCCGCCGCCGCCACAACAATGTGATTGGTCTGTGTAAGAAACAACCAATTTTCTATTTGGAGCAGTTCCTACGGTTTCATAGAAAATTGTTCCGCCTCCTGGAGGATATAAGTCATTCCAGTTCCAAGAAATTACGTTCTCAACACCATCTGCGGTTGGAATAATTCCTCCTGAACAACATCCCTGACTAACCGCTGGATCAAACGAGATAAATCCGTTAGATGAAAGTGTGAAATCTGTATATGTATTTCCAAAGAATGTGAAGTTGAACCCAACAGGCAAAGAACCAGTAGTTACATCATCTGAAAGGAACAATTGAGTTCCACCAACAGGCAGAGGTGCAAAAGTTCCACTTTGGTCTATCGTATAAAGACTAGTTGATCCTAACACATCTGTAGGTGTAATTGAAGTGTTACCCGTTGCATCCAATGTTGCAGTGTACGGTTGACATAGAACATCAGGCGCTGTAATATCCTGAACAGTAACAGTTGCTGTACAAGTTGAACTTAAAGGCTGTAAAGCAGTGATTTCTGCTGGTGTCAATGCGCGATCGAACAACAATGCTTCTTCAATTTTAGCATCCATTGCACCAACCGGTCCACCATTAAAATGACGAACACCCATTAGCATTTCAACGTCACCTGCAAACCATGTAGCTGCATTTCCAGAAGTATAACTTCCCATCAATACCCCATTTCTGTATCCGGTGATATCAACATTTGTTCCTGTAACGTCGTAAGTAATTGCAATTTGAACAAGTTCATTATTCGTAGTTTCTGGATATCCAGGAATAAACTCCTGATTACGTGAACCTCCACTACTTCCGTTTTGCCATTTTGTTGGCCAGTTTTCTGCATAGATTAATCCATCAAACTGATCGTACGAAAGCGCATCAATTGTTAGTGCAGAACCAGCCCATTGATTGTAATCATCAAGTGAAACGTAAGAGATCAATGTTTTGTCTGAAATTGGTGCACCAGCGTAACCATCTGCACGTGCATAACCCGATCCAAAAGCATCTACATCTAATTGTCCACCAGAAACTGAAGCACTTCCATTGATCGATAATGGATTCCAGTTTCCTGTTAAGTCAGTGAATTCCTGTCCCGGTTCAAAAGTCCAATGACCAATTAAACCAGAAGGAGGGTTTGTAACGTAAACTCCACCTGAAGGTGATTGAGTTACCGTTAGTGTTACGGTGTTTGGACCAACATTAGAACAATCAAAAGTTGTTTGATCCAATTCTAAAGTTACCGCCCCACAGTTGTCAGAAGAACCATTATCAACCATTGCTGGTATAATAGTTACATTTCCGGAAGCATCCAATGTTGCGGTAATGTTTTGACAAACGGCTGTAGGAGCTTCATTATCCGTAACAACTATATCAAAGGTACACGTAGATGTTCCTACACCATTAGTAGCTGTAGCAGTTACTGTAGTTGTTCCCACTGGGAAAGCACTTCCAGGTGCATGAGAATACGTAATAGTTGAAACCGGAACTCCTGTTGTTTCAGTTGCAGCAAAAGACACAACTGCATCACAAGATCCTGCATCGCTGTTTACTGCAATATCCGCAGGACAAACAATTGAAGGAGGAACTCCAGTAACTGTTACTGTGAAAGAACATGTATTTGTATTACCACTAACATCTGTAACCTGGTATGTATTGGTTGTTGTACCAAGCGGGAATGTTGATCCACTTGGTAAACCAGCAGTTTGAGTAAGCGTTGTTCCAGGACAGTTATCAGTAACCGTTGGTAAAGAATAAGTAACAGTTGCACCAGCTGCACTTGTTCCAACGGTACTAATGTTTGCTGGACAAGCAATAGTTGGAGCTTGTGTATCGTTTACCGTAACAGTAAATGAACATGTAGAAGTGTTTCCGGCAGCATCAGTTGCCTGGAAAGTATTTGTTGTTACTCCACCCGGGAATGTTGATCCGGAAGGTAAACCAGCTGTTTGGGTAACAGTCGCCCCACTTCCTGTACCAATAGCATTCAGGAATGCCGTAGCTATAGCTTGTGTCTGCGTATTATTTATGTATCCACCTGAAGCACCTGAATACAACAAATAATAGATTCGCGTTGCGGCATTGATGGAGTTTATAAAATGGTTGTTATCGTCAGTATTATTCGGGAAGGATTGCGTTGCACTTGGAGTACTTGGTACAATCATTAATTGATTGACAGATGGGTCAAAAGCATTGTAAATTCGTTTTACGAAACAATAGTAAGTTGTTCCTCCAATAGTAAGGTTAAATGAATTTCCATCTATTGAACCACCTCCATCAGCACCAATGTTTCCAGTTGTACCAAAATTATTCAGGTTGTTCACATCGGCAGCCATAATAAACATACATGGATTCAAAGAACCTTGACCACCGTTTGCAATATAACGCGTAAAGTAACGTCCACCTGTACCAAAACTTGCTGAATTGATAATCGTATTATCAGAATAGTTGATGTTTGATGCCAGGTTCGTATTCAGGTAGTTACCTCCATCATACATGTCAGAATACCCATCACCAATGGTATTACTGTTTACTCCGTTATCCATAGCGAAAACTACTGGAGACGGAATATTACTGAATACTGTGTTGTAATTCGTATTGAATCCTGACAATACATTCTCTAACGTTGGGTTGCCTGAACCACAGTTGTCTGTAGCAGCAGGAGCTGTATAATTCACAACCGCACCACAAGTTCCAGGAGCATTGTTAGTCGTAATATTGGCAGGACAATTAATTACCGGAGGTGTAGTTTCTGTTACAGTAACCGTAGCAGTGCAAGTAGCAGTATTTCCGTTGAAATCAGTTACGGTTAGTATAACCGAATTTGCACCTATATCTCCACAATCAAACGTGCTTGGAGAAACAGACATTGAAGCAATCCCACAATTATCAGTAGAACCATTGTTTACGTTTGCCGCAGTAATGGTCACATTTCCTGTTCCATCAAGCGTTGCTGTATAAGGTTGACAATTTGCAACCGGTGCAATGGCATCATTCAAACCAACCGTAAATGACTGATTCGTTGTACATCCTGATACACCACCAGTTACCGTTACAGTATATGTTCCTGGTGCTAATGCTGAGATATCTTGGATAGTTGGACCATTGCTCCATGAATAAGATAACGGTGACTCTGTTGTTGTTGTTGCCGTTAAATCAACAGCTCCATCCGTATTACCGCAAGTAACATTTGTAACCGTACCTGAAGTGGCAATATCACAGAACTGTATCTTGTTTAAGATTGGATAAAAACCACCACCTGTAGCTGACGTTTGATAAGCCCCGGTTGAAGTATTCCATAGAGGGTTAAAGCCTCCATAGTTCGAATTTGAAGCCACATACAAGCCGCCTCCAGAGAACGAAATTGACCCAAGTTCTGGCATGTCATAATCCGAACTTCCCAAATAAGCTCCATAAAGTAAAGTGCTTCCTGTTGGATTGAATTTTGCAATATGCTTATCCCAATCGCCAATGTACGTAGCCTGATGAGCATGAGGTCCACCAACAACTGGAAGATTCGACGAATATGTTCCAGTTAATACGTATACATTATTGCTCTGGTCAACCTCAACATCTAGAATCCAGTCATAACTGATTCCACCCCATGTAGTTCCCCATAGTCTCGTTCCGGAAGAACTCATTTTAATAAGATATGAGTCATAATCACCAAAATATGCATTCGAATATGTTCCAGGTGTTGCAGCCCATGCGCTTGAAGCAGTATTCCAGGTTACTGCACCAATGGCAACGCTGTTATCTGAAAACATTGCCATTGAAAACCAGTTTTGATCACCACCACTACATGGGGAGCAATCAATACCATCAGCACTAGTGGATCCAATGTAAGTGGAATAAGAAAGAGATGCTCCATTCGTTGCAAATGATGTTAAGAAAAGGTCCGCATAACCACTATAAGTGGGTTGAAAAACACCAGCTGTTGTTGGTACATCGTTACTGTAAGTCTGCCCAAGAATAACAACCCTTCCAGCATTATCGAATGCTACGTTATGGCGTCCAGTAACATCTGTTGATGAACCTCCAAAATAAGTCGCCCAAATAAGGTTTCCTGTAGAGTTCAATTTAGCAACATACAAATCCCAATTACCGTTAAATGAACCATCATAAGGTGTTAATAAAGGCATGTCCGAAGAAACGGTGTTACCAACCAATGCTATTTCACCAGCAGTATTAACATCTACTGAAATCCCCAAAAATTCATCACTCGATCCACCCACAAAAGTGGACCAGTCAAGCGTCCCGTTTGAAGTATTTAATCTGGATAAGAAAAAATCATAACCCCCATTAAATGACTGGTCGTGTGTACCAACAGTAGTCGGAAAATCGGACCCGACCGTTGCACCAGCCAAAATAATCTTTCCGCCGTTCACGGCAAGCGCAGGATCTCGGTCATCGGATGATGACCCAATGTAAGTGTTCCACAAAAGTGCTCCTGAAAGACTGAACTTCGCCAATACTATATCAAATCCACCATTATATGTCTGATCATACACACCAGCACTTACCGGATAAGCATTAGCATTGGTATTAATAGCGAAATAAACCCCATTTGCATCGGATTTAACATCCTGCCCATAACTCCATTCACTATAATTATCGGCTGTAAAATACGTCCCCCAAGTTCGAGTTGGGTCGATGATTAAATCTTGTGTCTTGTCATAAGTATCAACTTTAAACGACAAAACATCTTTCTCTAATTGGAAAGATGAAACAATCGCTCTTTTGTCTTGTTGGAAACTAACTGGTGCAGATTCGGTAATTTTTCCAAGTGCAGAACCAAGGAAGAATAATCCCTCCGGGGACAATCCAAAATCATCCGTTCCGTCAATTTGCATTTTGATTCTTGAAGCATCTCCACCTGGATGAACTACAAAATCGTATTTCAGATTACTTTCAGAATCGATATAAAGCACAAGGTCAATTTTGTCGTACAAATCTGTCAACGTTACCTTCTTGTACGATTTCACATCCGTTACGCGAGCATGAGCCAAATAGTAATTGTCCTTTGCATCAAGTGCTTCATCCGTTTTAATCCCACAATATTGGTTTGAACCAATGAAGTTCAAATCGATACGATGCATTTCAATGGTATGCTTTTCAGGTGCAGCATCTTTTACCTCCAACATTTTTACACCAGAAGTAAGCTCCGATGATTTAGGTTTAGAGGAAGAATTATGCTTCTCAAAAACATAACTAATCCCATCACGCTTGTAATAGGTTCTTACTCCGTTACTAAAAGAAGTAAAAAGAACTTCTGGTCTTGACTCTCCTTTCGTATCAACGATCTGTCCTTTGTTTTCCTGATAGAAAACGGATTGACTGCTGAGTTTCGATTGATAGTCATTGGTCTGCGATTTCTGTCCAAACGCGAAGGTAAAGGAAAGAAAAAGCAACACTAGGCTACTGAATAACTTCATGATTGTTTGATAAAATAAAATTGAATAATGATTAGTTCTGAGGCGTCAAATAGTGGCTTCTCATGTATGATGTCTTCAAGGTCTTTAACTCTTCTAAATAGGCAGTTACAGACTTTAAATCGATGTACTTAGGATACTCGGGAATTGATTTTACTCCAAGTTCAGTGAGCTCTTTGGTCACTTCCAGAATTTGAAGTTTTACCTGATCAAATTTTTGTGAGTCGGAAAATTTTTGATCTTCTGTGGTTGGTGTTTTCTCCGTTGTCGGAGTTTCCTTTCCATTTGTTTGCGCATAAACCGGGTTTACGCCTAACATTAATGCAATAAGTAATGTCGTTTGTGCTAGACAAGTTTTCATAAGTATGTGCTTTTTCTCATTCAAATTCAAAATCAGAATGCTCAGATGTTGAATTTGGGTAATTGGTACAATTCGAATCAAAACTCAAAATTTTTCCGCGAACAAATAAAAAAAAGGGATGAACGACGTTTTTTTGTATGCGAATTACAATAATTGCCAAATTTGAAGTTCTCCACAACGTCATTTTTGTTCAGTGAAAGAATTAACATTTCTCAGAAAACTATCGATTTAGCTATGACAAGAAATGGGATTTACCTACCTTCGTTTAGCCCATCATTTTGTGAGCTGAATAAATAAAAAATCAAGTTTTGGAAATTGATCGCGAAAACTGTTTGGTATTAATTGTCGAGGACGAATTGATCATTGCAGAGCATATTTCCAGAATCCTTAAATCTGCTGGTTATAGGAAAAGCAATTACGTTACAAATGCAGACGATGCAATTGCGTTTCTACAGCAGAATTCTGTAGATATTGTCTTAACCGATATCATGATCGAAGGCCACAAAAATGGAATTGATCTTGGAGCCAGAATTCACAGCGATTTCAGTATCCCTTTTATCTATATCACCTCACATTCAAGCAGGGAATTGGTCGATAATCTGATGAAAACACGCCCAAATGCCTACTTGCTGAAACCGTTCAAAAAAGAAGATCTCATTGTTGCGATTGAACTTGCTTTATTCAATTCTAAAGCATCCGAATCAGAACAAACGCTTCAAGTAAAAGATGGTCATGCTTACGCCCAAATTCCGTTTGATGATATTTTGTGGATTGAAGCAGAAGGAAACTATTCTGTTATACATTCTAAATCATCAAAAAGAAGATTAATCAGAAGTGCAATTACCGAGCTGTTTAACCAGCTTCCGGAAGAAACGTTTATCCGCATCCATAGATCATACATCGTGAACAAGAAAATGATCACTTCCTATACCTCATCCTACGTAGTGGTTGCTGGAAATAAATTGACTGTTGGAAGAACATTCAAGGATCAAATAATGGATAACAAACGTTCGTAACTCCATCAAATTCCGTGTTGTACATATACAAAACCCTGTTGTTCGTAACAAAATTCAAGTAAATCAAGCACATTCTTGACTTTCGTTCCTAAATTGGACTTCTGCTAATCTCATGACAAAAGCTACTCTTTTTCGTTTCGAGTTGAGAATCATCATTTTGGTGGTTGGTATGTTCTCATGGAATAGCGTCAGCGCTCAACGGGATAAGTTTACAGGAAATCTTGAAAGAGGTTCAATAAAACAACGGTTGCGTGAGGTAAAAACGGCAAAAAACGATACCAACAAGGTGTTTCTGCTGAACGATCTGAATGAACTGTTTTTGGAAGAAGGTGCACCCGAAAAGGCCATGTATTATGGGAATGAAGCACTTAAACTCTCACAGAAAATCAATTTCCAACGTGGTACAGCAATCACATTTACAAATCTGGGTCATACCTACAGTTACTATTTCGACAATAAGAATGCGTTAAGAATGTATTTGAATGCCTTGCACATGAACCGCAAGTTGAAACGGCACAGTGCAGTCATTGATACCTATGTAAACCTAGGTGCAATTTATGATGACATGGCAAATTATTCCATGGCCCTGAAGTACTACAGAATGGCTCTGGACGCAGCACCTAAAGACAAAAATTTTGATTTGCTTGGAGATATTCATCAAAATCTGGGAATTACGTTTGGGTCACTGGGGAATCATAACGAGGCGCTTAACCAGCACTATAAAGCGCTTTCCTATTACGAAAAGATGCGTGACAAAATGGGCATGGCGGATGCGTTGAACAGCCTTGGTAATGTGTATGCCGAAAAAACGAATTACGCTTCATCATTTAAAATGTACAAAGCGTCCTTAAACTTATATACCAAAATTGAGGACAAGCTTGGAATGGCAAACGAATATGCAAACATTGGAATATTGTTGACAGAGCAAAATAAACTGGATTCTGTTGAATACTACCACCAAAAAGCACTTGTTATTTATCACAATCTTGACGAAACTGAAGGCCTGATCATTACTTATAATGCACTTGGAATCGCCTATTACAAAATGGGTGATCTAAAAAAATGTGAAGACACTTATTTGACTGCTTTAGAATATGCACTTCCTATTGACGACAAGGTAGAAACCGCAGCGAGCATGCAGGGTTTAGCGCGCGTTTATGCAGATTCCAAAAAAAATGGTGTTGCACTGAAAAATGCTCAGGAGGCACTTTCAATAAGTCTGTCAATTGGCAACAAAGTTTCCATTCGCAATAGCTATGATGTACTGCGTTATGTAGAATCCAAAGCCAAAAACTTTGAAAAAGCATACGACTATCAGAATCTCTTTATCGCTTATAAAGACAGTATCAATAACGAAGAAACTACACAGAAGGGAATGCAGATCGCATTAAGCTATTCTTTCCAGAAAAAGGAAGATGCCGCACGCGCTACCCACCAGAGAATGGTTCATAAACTGAATACGAACCACGCGCTCGAAAACCAGAAAAAAGGATATTTCATCGGGGTACTGATCTTAATCATCGTCTCCAGTCTAGTGGTTGCCTTTTTTGCAAGACGTGCCTATAATAACAGAAAACGGTATTCCGAAGTGCTGGCAAATGAAAACGTCCATAAGGAAATGCTACTGCAGGAAATTCACCACCGCGTGAACAACAGTTTGCAGATGATCTCTTCCCTGCTTTCCATCCAGGCCGATTCTACAGAAAACGAAGAAATCAGAGCATATCTTCATAAAAGTGAAAACCGTTTGCAGGCCATGTCGGTAATGCACCAGATGCTCCATTTGGGGAATTCAAAACTGGAAGTAGATATGAGTATCTATTTTGGAGAAGTTCTTTCTTTCTACACTAATCTTCTGGAATCTAAGCCAAATGTGAAGTTACACGTTGATGTTCCTTCAACACTTTTCCATACCAAAACGGCTATGCCTCTAGCTCTGATTTTAAATGAGTTAATCACCAATTCATTGAAGTATGCGTTTCCATCTGATGAAGGTGAGATAAGCGTTTCGCTTCGTCAAATTGAAAACACCCAAGAATGGGTTTTTGAAGTAAATGACAATGGTATTGGCTTCGATGAAAACAAAGTTCCTTCTGATACCGGAAGTTTGGGGCTGAGCCTGGTGAACCTGATGACCAGACAAATTGATGGTGAACTGGAAGTGAATACCACGAATGGAACGAGCACCAGAATTCGGTTTACGCAGAAAAACAGATGATACTTCGACTACGCTCAGTCACCATCTCGATTACAGAAACTGAGGCGTCATTTAACCTTTCTTTGAACGTTTAATCTTTTGGAACCATTAAGAGATTAAGAAAATTAAGCTGAGCACTTATATCCTAATTGACCTTAATTCCTTAATGGTAAAAGCACTTAAACTTCCTTTAAAGCACTATCTTTGTAACAACAATTCAAGGGGCTCCATTCGCGTGGTGCCCCTTAACGGTTTTTATCAAATTCAGAAATGGAAATTACACAGTTCATCAATCAGTTCAAGAAACTTAAGGGTTTAGACGATACCGCAAACCTTTTGCAACAGGCAGAAATCCGCATTCATTGGAAAGGATTGATTGGTTCTTCAAAGTCGATTGCGGCAATTAGCGTTGCACAGCAAGTTCCTGGAAATCACCTTTTCGTAATGGAAGACAAAGAAGCAGCTGCCTACTTTTTGAACGATTTGGAACAATTGTTTCCTGAGAATAAGCACATCCTCTTCTATCCTGCTTCGTATAGAATGCCATACCAACTGGAAGAAACCGACAACGCGAACGTGGTTGCCCGTGCCGAAGTGCTGGAGAAAATAAACACCGGAAAGAACAACTGGATTGTTACTTATCCGCAGGCATTGTTTGAACGTGTACCAACGCAAAAACGACTTTCTGAAAACACCATGCGCGTAGAAAGCGGTAAAAAATACTCCATCGATTTCTTTAATGAACTGTTGTTGGATTATGGCTTTGAACGTGTTGATTTTGTTTACGAACCCGGACAATTTTCCATTCGCGGAGGAATCGTAGATATCTTCTCATTCTCCAATGATCACCCGTTCCGTGTAGAGTTCTTTGGCGACGAAGTGGATTCTATCCGAACGTTCGATCCGGTTTCACAGCTTTCCATCTCTACACATACGCACTTTTCCATTATTCCGAATGTACAGCAGCAATTGGTGTTGAACGGAAACGGAACTTTTCTGGAATTCATTGGTAAGCAAACTACCCTTTGGCTCGCTTCGAACGACTTGGTGAAAGCGGCATTGGAGAAAGACTACGAAAAGGCGGTTAAGATCTACGACGGTCTTCCAAAAAATACGATTAAACACAGTTTGCCCGGTGAATTGTACATGCATCCTTCCGACTGGAAGTCACAGATTCAGCCACATTCCATAGTAGAATTTGGTCCCGAATACCATTTCAAGGCAAACGAAACAGTTACTTTCGAGACCCAGCATCAACCCACGTTCAACAAAGATTTCGATTTGCTGAAAGACGATTTACTGGCACGAAAAACAGCCGGAGCAACGAACCTTATCTTCTCCAATCAACCCAAGCAAATTGAACGTTTGTACCAGATCTTTGAAGACATTGGCGCCGAAGTGGAATTTCAACCCATGAACATTTCATTGCACGAAGGATTCATTCTTCCGAGCCTGAAACTGGTTTGTTATACCGACCATCAGATTTTTGAGCGTTATCACCGTTTCAAACTGAAGGAAGGCTTCCGTCAGGCAAAACAGGCTTTGACATTAAAAGAAATATACAACCTGCAAAAAGGCGATTACGTAACACATATCGATCATGGCGTTGGGCAATTCTCCGGATTACAAACCATTGATGTAAACGGAAAACCGCAGGAAGCCATTCGTTTGGTTTACAAGGACGGCGATGTACTTTACGTGAGCATTCACTCGCTGCACCGCATTTCGAAGTTTACCGGAAAAGACGGTGCTGCACCAAAAATGAACAAACTGGGAACGCAGGCGTGGGCAACCTTGAAGCAGAAGACCAAAAAGCGCATCAAGGAACTCGCTTTCGATTTAATCCAATTGTACGCCAAGCGCAAAACGCAGCCTGGATTTGCCTTTTCACCGGATACGTATTTACAAAACGAATTGGAAGCATCCTTCATGTATGAAGATACGCCCGATCAGCTGAAAGCGACTCAAGCGGTGAAGGAAGACATGGAAAAAGCACAGCCAATGGACCGTTTGGTTTGTGGAGATGTTGGTTTTGGAAAGACAGAAATTGCCATGCGCGCAGCATTTAAAGCCGTTGCCGATAGCAAACAAGTAGCGGTTTTGGTTCCAACAACCATTTTGAGTCATCAGCATGCACGCAGTTTCAAAGAACGTTTCAAGAACTTCCCGGCGAATGTAGATTACATCAATCGTTTCAAATCAGCGAAGCAAGTTACCGAGACCTTGAAAAAAGTGGCAAGTGGTGAAATTGACATTTTAGTGGGAACACATAAAATTGTAAGCGACAAAGTGAAATTCAAGGATCTTGGTTTGATGATTATCGACGAAGAACAGAAGTTTGGAGTAGCGGTAAAAGACAAGTTGAAGTCCCTGAAAACAACCGTCGACACATTGACATTAACCGCAACACCAATCCCGAGAACCTTACAATTTTCACTGATGGGAGCGCGCGATCTGAGTATCATCAATACACCACCACCCAACCGTCAGCCCGTATTAACGGAGGTTATCACTTTCAACGAAGAGAATATTCGCGACGCCATTTCGTATGAAGTGAGTCGCGGTGGACAAGTATATTTCGTCAACAACCGTTTGGCGAATATTAAGGAAATTGCCGGAATGATCTCGCGACTTTGTCCTGGAGTTCGTGTGGCCATTGGTCACGGACAAATGGACGGAAAACAGCTGGAAAAAGTAATGATGGATTTCATCCAGGGCGAATACGACGTATTGATTGCAACCACCATTATTGAATCCGGAATCGACATTTCGAATGCGAATACGATCATCATCAACGATGCGCATATGTTCGGATTGAGTGATTTGCACCAGTTGCGTGGTCGTGTTGGTCGAAGCAACAAAAAAGGCTTCTGTTACCTCATCTCACAACCAATAAGCTTACTCACATCCGAAGCCAGAAAACGTTTGGAAGCTTTGGTTCAATTCTCCGATCTGGGATCCGGATTCAACATTGCGATGAAAGACTTAGACATTCGCGGAGCCGGAAACCTATTGGGTGGCGAACAAAGCGGTTTCATTTCCGAGATCGGTTTCGAGATGTATCAGAAGATCCTCAACGAAGCCATGGACGAATTGAAAGAAGAAGAATTCAAAGACCTCTACGACGACCGAAACACAGAAACCATGGGTGCGCATTTCGTGAAAGACTGCGTCCTGGAAACCGATTTCGAGCTCCGCATCACAGAAGATTACATCAACAACGTTTCAGAACGTCTGAGCATCTACCAGGATCTGGACAACCTCAATACCAAAGAAGAGATTGAAAGCTACAAACAGCAACTGATTGATCGTTTTGGTCCATTTCCACGCGTGGTAAAAGAACTCCTTCGTTCCTTCGAACTGCGTTGGTTAGCACAAGAAATTGGTTTCGAAAAATTGGTCATCAAACAAGGATCAATGATTGGTTATTTCGTTGCCAACTCCCAAAGCAAATACTACGACTCGCCGATGTTCACACGGGTATTGAACTACGTTCAAAGCAACCCGAAAGACTGTAAGATGAGCGAGAAGAACGATCGATTGAGATTGCTTTATAGTAACGTTATGAATATGGATCAGGCGTTTGAGCGGTTGGGGGAGATAATGGGATGATTCAAACGCAACTGACTTTATATCCGGAGAGTGTCGGAATTTTTGATTTTAAAACGGATTGCGAAATAATTTAACTTTATAACAAGAAAATGAGTCAATGCTAAACTATTACTATTCAGATCCTATATCCAATTTTATAAAGAAATCTCGTGAAACCATCATTGGTGAAATGTCCGTTAATGGAAGATTGGGGCATATTCATACCGAGCTCTATGCATGGGAATATCAAATAGAACTTTTAAAAGAAGTCCTCAAAGAATACGAGGGAAATCTATTTTTTGAATTTTCTGTCCCAAGAATGGGTAAGAGAATAGATTGTTTATTAATCATCAAAAACATTGTTTTTGTTATTGAGTTCAAAGTTGGCGCAAAAGCCTTCATAAATCAAGATGTAGAACAGGTTTGGGATTATGCGTTGGATTTGAAAAACTTCCATCAACCTAGTCATCAACTGACACTTATACCCATTTTAGTTGCTACACATTCAGAATCATTAACAATTGAAATAATAACCACGAATCATAGAGATAATCTCATTTCTCCAATAAAATCTAACGCTAAAAATCTGTCTACGGTAATTGAACGTAGTCTTCAGTTTTTTGAAGAAGATTCGTCTATTAATAGCGAACAATTCATTAATGGTAGTTATTCTCCAACGCCAACGATTATTGAGGCAGCGATTAGTTTATATAATAATCATAACGTCGAAGAAATTACCCGAAGTGATGCACAAGCGGTAAATCTAAAAAAGACAACTAAATATATTTCAGAAACAATTGAGTTCGCCAAATTGAATAATAAGAAAGTAATTTGCTTTGTAACAGGCGTTCCAGGAGCTGGTAAAACATTAGTTGGTTTAAAAATAGCTACCGAGCATTTAGATAAGAAAAAGGGAGACTCAAGTGTATTCTTGTCCGGAAACAAACCATTAGTGGACATCTTACAGGAAGCTTTAACAAGAGATCGCGTTTTTCAAGAAAAGTTGAATGGAAATAAAATCACAAAAGGCAGCGCGAGAGAAAGTGTAAAATCATTCATTCAAATCATACATCATTATCGTGATGAATACTTACGAGACCAAAATCCCCCTTATGATCATGTAGCCATTTTTGACGAAGCCCAAAGAGCTTGGACAAAAGACCAGACGGTCAAATTCATGCAACAAAAAAAAGGAATTTCAAACTTTGAATATTCTGAGCCCGAATTTCTAATATCCTGTTTAGATAGACATAAAGATTGGGCAGTTGTAATATGTTTAGTTGGTGGCGGGCAAGAAATAAACACTGGAGAAGCTGGGATTTCAGAATGGCTAAAAGCAATTGAGAATAAATTTCCATTTTGGGAAACAAGGATATCACCCAATTTATATGATAGCGAATATGCCGCTCAAATAGCAATACAAACATTAGAACAAAAAAGTGTCGTAGAATTTAATTCGAGTTTACATTTGAGTACCTCGATGAGGTCCTTTAGAGCAGAACATTTATCGAAACTGATTAAAGAGATTTTGGATATTGATGTAAATGCCAAAAACACATTAAAAAAATTACAGAATAAATACCCCATCATTCTAACCAGAGATCTGAATAAAGCAAAAAACTGGTTGAAAGAAAAAGCGAGAGGGAGTGAACGTTTCGGAATTGTTGTATCGTCGCAGGCCTATAGGTTAAAACCTTTGGCAATTGATGTGAAAACACCAATCAATCATGTCAACTGGTTTTTGGACGGGAAAGAAGATATACGCTCTTCTTACTTTTTGGAGGATGTTGCAACAGAATTCCAAGTTCAAGGACTAGAATTAGATTGGACCTGTGTAACCTGGGACGGTGACTTAAGGTTTACTGATGAAGGTTGGAAAACCTATTCCTTTGTTGGAAACAAATGGCAAAATATCCACAAGGATACCAGAAAAAAATATTTGATAAATGCTTACAGAGTGCTGCTTACTAGAGCAAGGCAAGGGATGATTATTGTAATTCCAGAAGGAAATATTGAAGATCATACCAGACTTCCAGAGTTCTACGATTCAACATTTAACTATCTGAAAGATTTAGGGATCGAAGTTATTTAGAATAGTGGCATGTTGCACCCACTTTCTTCAAACCGCTTCATGAATTAATTTCTCCCCATTTTTCACTACCTTTCTGTATCAAAACTCATCTCATGAACGCACCTGTTCTCTTCTCCGAAAAACAACGCTTTACGCAATGGTGGATCTGGGTTATTCTCCTTGCTGTTAATGGTTTATTCGTGTATGGAGTCATCCAGCAAGTGATTCTCGGTGAACCCTTTGGCGATAAACCGATCGGTAATACGGGCATTCTTCTTGTTTCCGGAGCAATGGTTTTGTTGACGGCGATGCTGCTTTCTACCAAATTAACGACTGAAATCACAAAAGATGGAATTAACGTTCGCTTGTTCCCCTTTCACTGGAAGACCAAACATCTAGGCTGGGAGGAAATCCAAAAAGCTTATATCCGACAATATTCTCCTCTTACAGATTACGGTGGCTGGGGGCTGCGCTACAGCTTGACAGGCGCCGGAAAAGCTTATAATATCTCGGGAAACATGGGCTTGCAACTGGAATTCAAAACAGGAAAGAAATTGTTGATTGGGACCAAAAAAGTCGAAGAGTTACAGAGTGTTTTGGACCAGATTGGGGAATTGAAGTGAGACTAGATTTTGGGATATTGAGAAACTAGACTTTTAGACATTGAGAAGCAAGACAAACCTCCAGTCTCAATATCTAGTCTCTCCACATCCAGATTCATTTAGTCTCAATATCACATTTCTCGATATCCAGTTTCAAACAATAATTCCATACCTTAGTGTTCACCATGAAAATCCCTCAAAAAATACTCGCTCGTCAGCACGAAATAACACAGGAATACCTGCAACTTCTCGACAAACACCTGGCGGAAATTGTAGATGGCTCTGCCTTGAAAATGTTCGAGATTAGAGATTTTGCAGGGTTGATGTTTATTCATCCAACGCATTTGACCAATACGGTAAAACTCGTCACAGGGAAACACCCGTGCTTTTTCTATGAAGAGAAAATTCTGGTGATTGCTAAGCGCATGATCGCTGAAAACAAAATGACCATTGGAGCAATTGCCCAGCATTTAACTTATGATCCGTCGAACTTTACCAAGTTCTTTAAACAGTATACCGGACAAACTCCCAAACAGTACCGAGAAGAAGTTCTAATGAAAAAAACTGAAATGCTCACCATTTAATCTGTAACTGTCACCATTTTTTAGCAGGACCACCAACATACCTTTGCGACATAAATAACAGTTATCCGAAGAAGGATAGTGATAAACTCTCCCGCAGATGCACTGATAAAGTGGCGCCTACCGGTCGCCATTCAATAACGAGTCCGGTAGGCTCGTTCAACATCTGTGCATCAGTGGGAAGCAAGGGCCTTCAAATATCCTCTCTTGGGAACTTAAACGTAATCATATGTCAAAAACAAAAATTGCCCTGGTAACCGGCGGGAGCCGTGGACTGGGAAAGGATATGGCGATCAACCTGGCGAAAAAAGGACTCGACGTCATTCTAACGTACAACAGCAACAAAGCGGAAGCGGATAAAGTGGTTGCAGAAATTCAGGCACTCGGACAAAAAGCAGCAGCCTACCAATTGAATGTGAGTGATCTGTCTTCCTTCGAAGCATTCGTTGAAAAAGCGACTTCACACCTGAAGGAAAATACGGGAAGTTCCAACTTCGATTTTCTGGTGAACAACGCTGGCTTCATTCATCACGGAAGTTTAGCAGAACTATCGGAACAATTGTTCGACGAAATGCTGATGGTTCACTTCAAAGGTCCTTACTTCCTGACGCAGAAACTGCTTCCGTTCATCAACGAAAACGGTGGAATCGTAAACATTTCTAGCGGGTTGACACGTTTCGCCAATCCGGGTTACGGAACTTACGCAGCAATGAAAGGTGCCATGGAAAAGTACACGCTTTATCTTGCAAAGGAATTGGGCGGACGTAAAATCAGAGCGAATATTGTAGCTCCGGGAGCCATTGAAACCGATATTCAGGGAGGTGTAGTTCGCGACAATCCTGAAGTGAATAAAATGATTGCTTCGCACACTGCGCTTGGAAGAGTTGGTTTACCAGAAGATATTGGAAGCGTGGTTGCATTCCTTTGTACGGATGATGCACGCTGGGTAAACGCACAGCGCATTGAAGTTTCTGGTGGAATGAATTTGTAAAAGTTAATCCTCCCCCTAGTCCCTTCCAAAGGGGGAGGACAATTGATTCTAGATTAGAATTCCTAAATTCTACCAGCGCAAAACAATTAAAAAAGCGGTTCGAAAATCTGTTAAAATCACGAGAAACTCCGGAATAACTCCTTAAAGTACGGCTCGATTCTTGGTAAACTGACCACCATGAAAAAACTGCTTTTTATCTTTCTGCTTATTGGAAATGTCTCCACAGCTCAATCAAACTTTGATACTGACGCCTTCGTCAAATCATTTGGAAAATGTGTAAACAAAAACATCGGTTTGTTCAATAAATCCGACATCAAACTCATCAACGACAACAAAATTCCAGCAAGTGAAACTCCATTTGACGACTTACTTGCTCTCCTCGACGTTAAAGTATCTGAGGGGTTTCTTGACGAGTCCCCAGAAAAAACAAAATTCCTCGACGAATTGGAAAAAATCAATGCTCCAACAAGAGATTTGAAATTTGACAACGACGATGAAACAACTGTGTTTTTGAATGACCTGACGACTAAACTAGGCGCATTGAAAAACGGAAAAGTGGTGCAATATTGGTTTGGAATTTTAGTTCTTGGCGACGCGTTTAACAATGCATTTCTTGGAGGACCTGAAGAAGAATAATCGTTATTTTCACTATCTTCCACCTACATTCTAAACACACAACTTATGGCAAACGCACTCAACTGGTTCGAAATTCCTGTATTGGATTTCTCAAGAGCAACCAGTTTTTACGAAACGATTTTAGATACTCAAATTCATATCATGCCGCATCCGGAATACAAATACGGTGTTTTTCCTGCGGAGACCAATAATGGACAAGTCGGTGGCGGTTTGGTTCAGGGCGAAGGATTTGAGCCATCTACGAAAGGTTCGATCATTTACCTGAACGCGCAACCTGACCTGGCTGTAGCATTGGCAAGAGTGGAAAGTGCTGGAGGTAAAGTGTTGATGGGGAAAACCTCTATTGGTCCAAACGGATTTATGGCACATATCCTTGACACAGAAGGAAACAGAGTTGCACTACATTCCATGGGATAATGGCCTACAGTGAGTTATTGGCGGATAGAATACGAGAGCGATTGGTGCATTTCCCGAACGTTGTAGAAAAGCGTATGATGGGCGGTCTGACATTCATGCTCAATGATAAAATGTGCGTTGGTATCATTAAGGATGAACTGATGTGCAGAGTCGATCCGGAAATACACAACGAACTGGTAGAAAAACCAGGCTGCAGAACGATGGATTTTACCAATCGACCAATGATTGGTTACGTGCTAATTGATGAAACCGGAATGCGAAAAGCAGAAGATTTTAACTACTGGATAGATTTGGCGCTCGAATTTAATCCTAAGGCGAAAGCAAGTAAGAAGAAAAAGTGATTTTATGTCTTTTACAATTGACCAAATAAAAGCGGCACACTCGAAAGTGAAAAGTGGTGCTGATTTCCCTGCATATGTTCAGGATTTGATAAAACTTGGCGTTGCCGCCTATGAAACCTTTGTACACGACGGACATGCGCTGTACTTTGGGAAAGATGATTTCACTGCAATAAGCGAAGCCAAATATCCCGAAATCACAGTTGCTGAAAGCAGTGATAAGGAACAATTCATTTCCGACTTGAAAAATCACCAATCTGGTGGAACAGATTACATGACCTTTTGCAGCGATTGCGCTAAATCCGGAGTAGAGAAATGGGTTGTGAATACAGGGAAAATGACTTGTACGTATTACGACAAAGCGGGAAACAACTTACTGGTGGAACAAATTCCGGGATAGAATGAAGTTGATTCTCTGCATTGCATTCCTGCTTAGTTTCTGTTTTGCATTCGCACAAAAATCGAATGAAGTAAACGTTTATTCATTTCAATTGAAAAGCGGTAAAGACATTTCGTTGAGTCGCGATACGTTGGAAAACAAACTGACTTACCGTTGTATAAAAAAAGGAACTGTGGAATTGGAAATCGTGGATGATTTGAATGATACAATAGCAGTTTTCACTTATGTCTATTATTTCCGTGGCGGAGGTAAAGCAAACGATGGAATGGATCTGAATTCAATTCAATTCGATAATGGTGGATATCACTATGATATTTACAACAATTATTCTGCAACAGAAGAAAGTTTGGATTTTGGAATTGCCGTGATGAACATTACTTCGCTAAAATTAACTGATCTAAAAGGGAAAACCGATTCCATAGAAGGCAGTATTATTGATTTTCGATTTGATAGAATTATTCCTGTTTTAGACTTAAGATAACAGTGCGTTACCACTCTACAGGATCATAATTCTTGAAACAGTTTTGTCCACGATAACCACCCTGTGGAATGTCTTTGATTTGTTTCCATTTACCATGCTCGTCTAGAACGCTGACAGTAATGCGTTTATCAAAATGATCTACATTGGCAAATTCCAATAAGCTATCGTTTTCAATACGAAGAAAGTAGGTAATTGATCCGGCATGAAAACCCCACGAGTTAATGCACTTCAATTTCGGATTGTACTCCATATTCGGGTAGTCGCCCAATATCCGTTTCAATTTGTTTCGTTTGGCATCAAAGAGAACCAAGGTTTGGATTGTATTTGCTCCTCTGGCCGCTTCACTGGAATGAAACAACAAATCTTTGTAACCGTCACCGTTCATATCAGTAAACACAGGTGAAAGTACGGGAACAAAACAGGATGCATTCATCGTATCTCTCAGTGTCCATTTCGAACCGTTTTTTGTAAATAATTTGAGATTCAGGAATGAACTGGTATCCGTAAAGATCAGTCGAAGTTCCAGTTTTGTTTTTCCCTTTCTTCCGAATTCAGAGGAATCAATAACCGTTTCCATCGTATCACAAAGCGGTTCAGGAACATCCGGAACTGTTGCTTCCATTTCAGTAAACACTCTTGGTTTGAATGTCTGCACTTGGTGTTTCTTCTTTTCTGAACAACAGATTAGAAAGGGAACAATGAACATCAATTTCAGGAAGTTTGGGACTTTACGCATGCCAATCAATTTCTACAAGAATAGAAGAGAAAAACAATGTGGATTCGGTGTTTCTATTATGCGCAGTAAGGGGATGATTAAGCGCTAATTCAATCTTGTAACACAAAATATCGTTAACTCAACCAAACCATCCTTTGACTAAATACGTTTAAGCCATTCGAAATTTGTTCTTAAACTTGGTTGAAATTCAATACTATGAAACACCTTCTACTCGTATCAACTGCGTTATTCTCTTTGTTCGGAAGTGCACAAACTCCTTTTCAATGTGGAAGTTCACATCCAACATCGGAAGCCATTAAACAGACGAAAAGAATGGTAGCAAACGCTCCGAAATCGGGAGAGCTTCGCATTATTCCAGTGGTGTTTCACGTATTGCACCAATATGGGTCTGAAAACATCAGCGATGCTCAGATTCTTGACCAGATGGAAATTCTTAACGAAGATTTTCAACGCATGAACGCAGATACCAGCATGGTTCAGGCTCCGTTCGATACGATCATAGGAAAAGTCAATTTTGAATTTCGTTTGGCACATCTCAATCCATGGGGAAATCCTACCACTGGAATCGACCGAATTGCCACACCATTGACAAACGTAGGTGACGAAAGTGCTATGATCAACATGTGGGATCCAGCGCACTACGTTAATATTTGGGTGGTAAATAACACTTTACCGGGCTTGAGCGGTTTTTCAATCAATCCGTTAGTTAGTCAAAATCCGTGTGCCACCGGAATCATGATGCTGAATGATTACATTGGTTCAATTGGAACTGCATCTCCAGCAAGTTCATTTGGATTAACACATGAAATGGGACATTATTTCGGGTTGTTTCACACTTTCGGCGATAATCCCAACTTCCAATGTGGTCCTTCAGACGGAATTTACGATACACCTTATACAAACGGTAACAGTCTCTGTAATTTCGCGCAGAACTCCTGTAACGACAGTCTATATTCCGATAGCTTCGACTATTGGGGATTTGACCCAAGAAGTAATGTAGAAAACTTCATGGATTATACGTGGTGTAATTTCATGTTCACGAACGGTCAAGCTACCATGATGCGCGCTGTGCAGGAGAATCCACTATATGGTCGTGATCAGTTGAGCACAGAAGCAAACCTTATTGCCACTGGAACTGGTCCAGGGACACAAACCGCAAGCACGGCACTTCCAAATAGTAGTTTCATTCCAGGATCACGTTTTATATGTGCTGGATGGTGGGTAGAAATGATTAACGGAACAGGAATGACAGCTGGAGACACTTACTCTTGGTCGTTTCCTGGTGGAACACCAGCAACATCAACCGAGTTTGAACCAACTGTCACCTACAACGATCCAGGTTTCCATCAAATTTCACTTACTGTTACCAATGCAAACGGTTCTGCCGTATACGCAATTTCACCAGCTGTATACGTTTCCCCTAACGGTTATGATTTCTATGGGCCAACCGTTCAGGATTTTGACGTTGACAACGAATTCTGGATACATAAAAACTATTTGTACGATACTCCTGAGTTCGCAAGAGTTGAACAAAATGGTGTAAACGGAAGCGGTTGTTATCTGCTGAACAATCAGTTGATCACCGATTCAAGTATGCTGTGTTCACCTTTCACTTATCAGGATAACCTTACTGGAAAAGTGGACGAATTGATCTCTCCTGCTTTTGGATTGAATTATACAACCAACGTAGTTGTTTCATTTGATTATGCCTATGCATCTTCAGAAACTGACCTCGCAGATATGACCGAAAAACTCAAAATTTACAGTTCTCGAGACTGTGGCGCAACTTGGTTTCAGCGTAAACTATTAAGCGATACAGCTTTAACAACCGCATTTGAAAACATTGGAACGGCTTTCGTGCCAACAGCGAACCAATGGAAGCATGCGAGTTTCAACTACACCACAACCTCCACGGATTATAAAACGCGTTTCAAATTTCAGTTTACAGGAGAGAATCATTCCAACTATCTCTACATAGATAATTTCAGAATTGATGGTATTCTTGGTATTGAAGATGAATCAGTTGAAATGATAGAATTGTTCCCCAATCCGGTTCAAAAAGGAGGTGCTTTACATTTCACTTCTACGGAACAAGGTGATGAATTTGAACTTCAAATCATGGACTTACAAGGTAAAGTGATCTTTGAAAACGAACACCATACCGCAGCTGAATTTCAACTTCCGGAAGTAATGAGCGCCGGAATGTATCTGGTGAAGATCAACAATATTACTCAGCGATTGGTGGTTGAATAATACTCATCCGTACCCTTCTCTAAATGCCTTTGGAGTGCTTCCGCAATACTGCTTAAAAAGTTTAGAGAAATAGGAGTATTCTTCGTAGCCCAACTGTCGGGCAATTTCATTAAAATTCAATTCACTCGATGAAAGCAGATGGCGTGCTTCGAGCATCACGCGTTCGGTAAGAAGTTGGGTGAATGTTTTATTCGCAACGTCCTGACAAATGCGGTTGAGGTGACGCGAACTGATGTTCAGTTTTTCAGCATAGAATTCTACCCCTTTTTCCTTTATAAAATAGCGATCTATCATAGCTTCTAATTCTCTGAATTTGTTGGAATAAAGGGTGTTTTGCTGAATGAATTTTGGGTGATTTTCTACATATAATCTCGCTAAGTCAATGTATAGTTCAGAAACGAGTGCTGCCATCTTGATGTGCCTGAACAATCGTTGACCTTCGAATTCCTCAAGTAAGTTTTGTAATGTTGCAATATTACTCTTTCGACTGTCCGAAATATACAATTTTGATATATTCAGTTTCGAAGAAAAGAAAGGGAATTTCTCTAAAGACACACCACGAATATTCAGTTCAAAGAATGAACGGGAATGCAGAATAACAAAACCTTCCGTTTCCCGCGAAAACTCCCAATGATGAATTTGTCCGGGCTGCATGAAGAAAACTGCCCCCGATTCAATTGAATAGCGCCTAAAATCTATTTCATGAAATCCACTACCACTAGTAAAAAAAACCGTTACATAAAAATCGTGACGGTGCGGAACCAATACATGCGTGTGATGTTTCAGAATATGATCAGAAAAAGTATTCACATAAATTTCATGTGCCGTACCATGCTCATCAAACTGATTTAAACTCAAGGTTGGAAATCGGTTCATTCTCACTTATTTGTCCGAAAAATACAAATAATGGTCGTAATACTGTAACAATGTACATCTACTTCCAATGTACCTTTGAAGAAAAAAATGGCAACTTTTAAGCTGGAACACATTGGGAAATGTCCGAAATGTAACGAAGGGCAGATCTTCGCAAGCAAGGGGAATGTTTTTCTTCTTCGTATTCCAAAAATCAACGAACGTTGTGCCGTGTGTAATTACAAATTCGACAAAGAGCCGGGCTACTTTTTTGGGGCGATGTATTTGAGTTACGGAATGGCGATTGCCGAATTGGGGGTAGTTTTTGCGTGTTTATTTTGGTTACTGCCCGTTTGGTGGTTCTTCGGAGCAATTATGTCTGTTTTAGTATTGATGAGCTTCTACAATTATCGTGTATCCCGCGAAATCTGGGTGAGATTGTTTCCCTACTAAACCTACTTTGCAGTATAGGTAAACGTGTGTTTATAATGGCTCTTGTGAGAACTCTTATACCCATCCGGAAAAATATGGTAATGTTCGTATTTCTCTTGAATCACGTAAATCCTGCCGTTAGGAACAATTGTCAGGAACGTATCAGTAGCATGTAAATCCCAACCATCCGTTCGCTCTGAATAAAAATAATCATGTGTAGTACCGTTTTCTGCGGTCGAAAGCTTTTTGGAAAACCGGGTCTTTTGAACACCCATAACAATTCCATTTGTTGTTTCTGAGAATTCGCTTTCAAAGCGAATCAGGGTTGCCAGACAAGTATCTCCTGAATAAGTATAAGCATATTCTACTGTTCCCGGAAAAGACAATGACCCATAGTTCTCAATGAGTACATGTTGTTTTCTTCCAATCGAATCATAGGACGTTGTTGTTCTGGTAGTATCGCTTTCCGTCCACGTAGAATCACCATCATCAGCATACTTGGTATGTCTAACTCCATATTCCACCGTTTTGTTGGGTTCAACTCGCTTTGGTTCATACCTAACGTTTGAAACATAATTCTTTTTAAATCCGCCATAACTAGCTGTCCAATTACCCAATGAATCCGTTCCCTGAAAATCTGATTGATGACTTTCTGCAATTCGGAAATTGAAATTTCTATATACAGATCTTCCGCTTTTCAAATCCATCACCCAACCCGAAAGTGTGTTCAACGTAAATTTCTGTCGATGGATAATTACTTGATAGATACTGTCATTCTGTTTTTCAAATCTGGACCTTAGATCTTCTGCCTTCGAAAATTCAGTATTGTCCCCAAAAGCGTATTCACGGAGATAATTGAGCTTTCCTTTCGTTAAACCAAGCGAATCCAATTTGAAAATAAAGTTGAATGTCTCCTCATATTTTTGTGGAAGAATCGTGAAATCATCCACATGAACTTTCTGAGCGTGAATCCATTGAACTGCCGAAATTATAAGGATTGTAAAGATAATCTTCATATCCATCAATGTGCACAAAACCTAAATGTAAACAAAAAGCCCTCCGATTTGGAGGGCTTTTCAAAATATTCTATTCTTCCTACAAAATATCAGTTAATGAAACCTTACTGTTGTAAAAGGAAACCACTTCATTCTTGTTTCCATGGAAGTAGTGTTTCAACATGTATTCTGCCAAGAAATCTCTGTAAGCATCTTTCTCGATCTTCGGCAAATAAATGTAGCCACGACCAACTGCTTTATGCTTAATGAATTTCTTTCGTTCCAGAATACGGACGATAGTTGACACTGTATTATAGGCCGGTTTCGGATTAGGATAAAGCTCCACGATTTCTTTAACAGTGGCTTTTTCAAGCTCCCAGAGCTTAAGCATCACTTTTTCTTCTGCGGGTGTCAATCTATCCATAATCAGTAAATAGTGTAAGATACTGCGTCTAAATTATAAATTTAATTTTGATTTTACCTCTTTCGAAAGCGCATCCTTGTGAAGATATACGTTAATTGTTTTCAAACGAAAATAATCTTCAGACACGTATAAGTATCCCTGAGGATAATTATCTGTCCCCCAAGAATTTTTCACAAGGAAATAACGTTTACCATTTTGGTCTTTGTACATACCAACAATGTGCATTCCGTGATCATCAGTTGTTACTTTTTCATCGTAACCCGCCTGACGCAATTCTTGTGTAATCACTTTCTCTTTAACCGGCTCCATAAATGCGTTTGACGTGCGATCTGCACCTGCATTGTTGAAGTTCTTATTGTCTCTTCCAGCAACCTGAATAGTACTTTCATCTTCAGGAACAATTGCAATACCGTTCTTAAAGCTAAATCCCTTTTCACTAACGTCAGCACCCCAAGCAACTGTGTAACCAGCTTTCAACGCGTTTTCAGTAATTGAAACCATGTCTTCTAATGGAACATTGTAGCTTTCACCCCAAGCCCAGTTGTCAGGAATAGCCAATTCACACGTTTTGTAAAAAGGGTCATTTGTGAACGAAGTAACCGAAACGTAATCGTCCACTTTCAATCCTAAAGATTGAGCATACGATTGTGGCGTATAGTCTTTCCCATTAAACTTGAATGTTTTTGGATCCGGACCTAAATAAGCATCCAGGATAGCGTTGAAAGCGATTTTCCACTCTGAACCAATTCCTTTTCCTTTTTGAACTTCAGCCAAAACCGTGTTCATGAAACTCTCCAATAAAGAGAACATTTCAGCGTGATTGTAAGCTACATCTCCACCTTGAAGTCCAGTGTAAGCTTCTCTTGGAACTACTCCGTAACGTTTAATTACATAAGGAATATCATGAAAAGCACCACCTTCACTAAAGTTGATCTTTCCATCCATACGGATGAATTTCTCTGCTTTAGCTTCGTATGCTTTACGAACAATATACATTTCTGATAACGTAGCAGGATTTTTCACTCCTAAACGAATCAACTCAGATTCAATGAATGAAAGCGATGAGAAACTCCAGCAAGTTCCTGTCATTCCCTGACTCTCAACCGGAGTTGCGTCTAATTTATAAACTTGTGTAAAAGCATATGTGCTTCCTGTAGCGTTTGTTACAGTTTGTGCAAAAGCACTCGCCCCGAACAATGCGCCTACAACTAGTAATCTTAACTTCATGGTTTTATAATTTTCCATAAAATTAATGAATCATTAATAACAGTAGTTGTCAAATCTGTTACTTCTGTTAAATTTTAGACAAGCGTGTATCGACGACCCGGCAATGGCCTAATTATCCCCTTGAATTCCAATTGAAGTAAATTGGAAGCGATTTCAGAAATCGATAATTTCGTCAAAAAGCCTAGGGAGTCCATATTCAGGTCTTTTTTCTCTTGCAAAGCATCCACTATGCTTTCTTCCTGAGGCGATAAATTGGCAAATAACTGAGCCTGTTTGTTCACAATTTCGCGATCCGATTTCCAGTCTAAACTCTCCAGAACATCAGAACCATTTTGTACCAAAGCCGCAATATTCTCGCGAATTAACTTTAAACAACCAGCAGAGCCAGGTTTTCCAACATCACCTGGAAATGCAAAAACATCTCTATTATAATCTCGGGCAAGATTTGCTGTAATCATCGATCCTCCGGTTACACCGCTTTCTACTACTACAGTTGCGTCACACAAACCGGCAACAATCCTGTTTCGCATCGGGAAATTACCCGGTTCAATTTTGGATCCGGGAATAAATTCACTGATTAATCCACCATGCTCACACATTTTCTCAGCAACTTTTCTGTGAACTGCCGGGTAAAGCTGATCCAAACCGTGACCCAAAACCCCCCAGGTTTCAGCCTTATTGACAATCGCTCTTTTGTGTGAGCAAATATCAATTCCATAAGCCATCCCGGAAACTATGACTGCGCCTGTAGCTGACAAACTATCAACCAGTTCCTCTGTCAACTGTTTTCCATAACTGCTAATATTTCTGGTTCCAACTATAGCAACTGTTTTTCGTGCGGTCCAATTAATATTTCCCTTTGAATAAAGTAAAATGGGTGCGTCTTCACACTGTTTCAGTTTCTTCGGATAATTGGTATCCGTCAAAAACAAGGTGTTTGCTCCTATTCGTTCCAAATATTCCAACACCTCATCAGCTTTTTCTAAAGCCAACGTGCGTTGCTTCGATTTGATCATATCCGCCGTAACTCCAGGAAGCTTCCCCAAATCCAATTTCTTTTCTTCGAAGAATGTTGCCAGATCCTTAAAATACGAGGTAATAATACGTGCTCTTTTACTTCCAATTCCGCTGAGAAGCGTTAAGGCAATTTGCTGATGTTGAGTGCTGAATTTCAATTTATTATGGTGCTTTCTTTAATAAGTTAATAAAAAATAGCATTTAGCTCCAAGCACTAATGTCATAAATTGTAAAAAAGTTGACTCCTAAATTGTATACGTTCAGTAAATAGATTTTGTATTTTGGCAACTCAAACAGCTGCTGACGAATGAAACAAACCCTACTAGTTCTTCTACTACTTTTACCTGCATGCTTTTTTGCTCAAGATCTAAAAGGTCGTGTTATTGATCAAAAAACAAAACAAGGCGTACTTTTCGCAACCATTAAAACCAGTCCAACTACCGGTTCCATTTCAGATGAAGAAGGAAATTTCGTGATCAAAGGTGTCACGCTTCCTGTACAGTTAATTGTTAGCGCAGATGATTATCTAACCGATACCATTGATGTAACCTCCAATGATTTCGTGCAAATTGAGATGACAACTTCCGTTCAGGGAAATATCAGTCAGCTTGGACCAGTTGTTATTGCCGCATCCAGAAGAAAACAATCTGTTGAAGAAATTCCGATTTCCATTGAAGTAATTGATGCCAATTTGGTAAGAAATAAAGGAATTACCGATTTAGAAGCTGCTGTTGATCAGGCACCGGGTGCGTACACAATGGATGGACAAGTCAGTATTCGCGGTGGTAGCGGATTTTCATACGGAGCAGGAAGTCGCGTTTTAGTACTTTGGAATGAAGTCCCTCTACTTTCTGGTGACGCAGGAGACGCAAAATTCAATTCTATTCCTATTGAGCAAGCTTCACAAATTGAAGTGATTAAAGGTGCAACTTCTGTCCTTTATGGTTCTGGAGCATTGAATGGAATCGTCTCACTAATTGAACAGGAGCCAACTTCTCAAATGAAAGTTACCGGAAAGGTTCAAAACGGACTTTACGATGATCCGAAACGCGAAAGTCTAAAATGGTGGACAAAAAGTCCGACTTACCAGCAAGCTGATTTTACCTTTAGCAAGAAGTTTGAACGTTTTGGGTTGAATCTGGGTGCCGCTGGTTTTAGCACAAACGGTTACCGTCAGGGCGAAGTGGAAGACAGAGCACGTATAAACGGAACAGTTTTTTGGAGCCCGAAAGATCTGGACCGTTTAAAATTCTCATTAGGCTGGAATGTTCAAATGCAGAAAACAGGAAATTTCATCATTTGGCAGAGCGATACCTTCGCCTATCAACCAATGGGAGGTGCGGATACCTCAGTTGCAGGTTCAACATTAACATACAATAAAGGAACTCGAATTTCCATCGATCCAAGTGTGAAGTTTTATGATAAAAAATTCAATCGACATACGCTTAGAACCCGGTACTACTTTGTAGACAATGCCAACTTTACGAATTCGGCACAGAGCTCTAAGTCGCAGGTATATTATGCTGATTACCAATTCCAAAAAAAATGGAAAGGTTTAGGATTGGTATTAACAACCGGAGTTACTACTTCGGCGAATAAAATAAACTCCTACCTGTTTGGTGACCACAATTCTTTCAATGCTGCTTTGTATGGGCAAATTGAAAAGAAATGGAAAAAGTGGGACATCAGTTTTGGTACCAGAATGGAATACTTTGAACAAGATGGTGAGGCACTAAAAACGAAATATTACAATGGTCGCGGATTCGAACAAAACGCGGTACGACCAATCTTCAGATCAGGAATTCATTACGCAGCAGCAAAGTATACACACTTGCGTGTTTCACTTGGTCAAGGAATTCGTTACCCAACCGTTGCAGAACGTTACACGCAAACAAGTGTGGGTTCGTTAAACATTTTCCCGAATCCGAATTTACAGGCAGAAACGGGTTGGGCTGGAGAAATAGGAATCAAACAAGGACTTAAATTCGGTGACTGGAAAGGTTTCATCGATGTTTCTGGGTTCATCAATTCTTACCAAAACATGATGGAATTTACACTAGGACTTTACAATCCGGATAGTATTCCAATCAGTGGAAACCCAAATTCTCCTGGTTATATCGGAAAATGGATCGGATTTAGGGCTGAAAATGCGGAAGCAGCTCAAATCACCGGTTTCGAAGCAAGTGTAAACGGAGTTGGTCAAATTGGTCCAATCAAAGTGCAAACATTGTTTGGTTACACATACATGAACCCGATATCAAAGAACTACAATCAGGATTACCGACAAACATTCTCGAACGACAGCACAGACATGTTGAAATACCGTTTCAATCATCTGGCAAAAGCGGATCTTCAGTTGGAATATAAAGGATTCAGTATAGGAGGTTCCACACGAATGAACAGTTTTATGGTAAACATCGATAAAGCGTTTGAAGATGGTGTTTTAGGTCAGCAAATTTTACCTGGATTAAAACAATATCGCTTAGACCATGATGGTCCAACGATCGTTTTTGACGCAAGAATTGGATACGAATACAAAGAGAAATACAAGATCAACTTCATCGTAAACAATGTTGCCAATGCGGAATATATGACCCGTCCGGGTGATATGCAGGCAACGCGTTGCTTTATTGTACAGTTGAGTTTTAAGTTATAATAAGCACACGAACAGACGCGATGCGTCGCGTCTTTACCTTATGAGCCTGCAAAGTATTTCACAACAATTTTTGCCTTGGAGCGGCCAACTATCGCTGCAAGCTGTTCTTCGTTCTGTTCTTTCACACGTTTCACCGATTTAAAGGCTTTAATCAAATCCTGAACAGTCTTCTCGCCTATCCCGGGAATTTCTTCCAATTCATTGGTCAACGCACCCTTACTTCGTCTGTTTCTATGGTGTGTGATTCCAAAACGGTGAGCTTCGTTTCGTAAATGCTGAATGATCTTAAGTGTTTCCGAACGTTTGTCAAGATAAAGCGGTAAACTGTCCCCGGGATAAAACAATTCTTCCAAACGTTTGGCAATACCAATAATGGCTACTTTACCACGAATATTTAGTCTTTCCAACGCCTCCAAAGCTGCTCCCAATTGTCCTTTTCCACCATCAATAATAATAAGTTGCGGCAAGGGCTGATTTTCTTCCAATAACCTTCTGTAACGTCTGAAAACAGCTTCTGTCATAGTTGCAAAATCATCCGGACCTTCAACAGTTTGTACATTGAAATGGCGATAATCTTTCTTACTTGGCTTGGCATCTTTAAAAACCACACAGGCAGAAACAGCATTTGTTCCCTGAATGTTCGAGTTATCAAAACATTCGATGTGATGAGGCAATTCTGAAAGACGTAAATCCTTCTTCATTGTCTCTAAAATTCTATTGGTGTGTCTTTCAGGATCCTTGATCTTTTCCTGTTTCAACTTTTCAATTCGGTAGTATTTTGCATTTCGAATGGAAAGATCAATTAACGCTTTCTTATCACCTCGCTGAGGGACAAAGAAATCAATTCCTTCCATTTCCCACTCTACACTTTCCTCTACCAAAATCTCTCTGGAATCACTCTGAAAACGTTCCCTCAAAATGGGAAGAATGGTTGTGATTACCTCATCTTTTGAAGTTTCCAGCTGACGTTTCAATTCCTGTGTCATTCCATGGATGATTGCCCCGTTGTTTACCACGAGGTAATTCACGAAATACGATTCTTCGTCTTCAACAATGGTAATAACGTCCACCTTATGTATTGTTGGTGAAACCACCGTCGACTTCGCTTTATATCGTTCTAAAGAATCCAGACGGATCTTCACCTCCTGCGCTTCCTCGAAACGCATTTCAGCAGCCAAATCCTTCATTTTGTTCTTCAAATGCTGAATTACCGTGTTGCTGTTCCCTTTCAGAATCTGGTCAATTTGGTCAATAATTTCATTGTATTCAGCTGAGCTCTGATTACCGACACAAGGTCCTTTGCATTTGCCAATGTGGTATTCCAAACACACCTTGTAATTCGATTTCTCAATTTTATTCGCCGACAGATCTAGTGCACAAGTTCGCAGTGGATACAACTCTCTGAACAGATCCAAAAGCGTGTGCATTACTTTTCCATGCGTGTAAGGACCGTAATATTTCGATCCGTCTTTCACCATTTGCCGTGTAGAAAAAACACGCGGAAACGGTTCCTTTTTTACACAAATCCATGGGTACGTCTTGTCGTCTTTAAGCTGAATATTGTACTTGGGCTGGTATTTCTTGATGAGGTTATTCTCCAGCAAAAGTGCATCCATTTCAGTCTCTACAACTATGTACTGAATGTCAACGATCTTTCGAACGAGCATCGCCGTTTTCGCATATTCGTGTTTTTTGGAAAAGTAAGAACCCACCCGCTTCTTTAAACTCTTGGCTTTACCCACATAAATAATGGTTCCAGCGCTGTCAAAATATTGATAGACGCCGGGTTTCTCGGGCAAGGTTTGAAGCTTTAACTGAAGTGCTGAAGGTTTACTCGTCACGACGCTGGAATAGAACGAAAAAAGACTAAATTTGTATCAAAGCGAAGTTATGAAAAGAATTTTAACATTAGCCGGGATAGTTGCAGTAAGCACAGTGTTTTTGATGAACTGTAGAGGTTCAAAAGAGTTGGGGTCCGGTTTCAATTTATTTACAATCGATCAGGACAAGCAGTTGGGAGCGCAGGTTGCTGCCGAAATTGATAACAATCAGGCGGAATATCCAATTCTGGATTCAGCGTCGAATAAAGATGTTTATGCTTTTGTTTACAAAGTGAGAAACAAAATCCTGAATTCAGGACAATTGAAACATAAGGATGATTTTGCGTGGAGAATCCGTGTAATTAAGGATGACAGTACTTTGAACGCATTTTGTACGCCGGGTGGATACATTTACATCTACACGGGTATTTTGAAATATTTGGATAACGAAGCACAATTGGCCGGAGTATTGGGTCACGAAATGGCACATGCTGATTTCCGTCACTCTACTCGTCAAATGACAAAAATCTATGGTGTAGAGGCACTTCTTTCCATTATTGCGGGAAACAGAGCAATGCTGGCTCAAATTACAGAAGCAATTGTTGGATTGAAATTCTCACGTGAACATGAAACGGAAGCTGATCAAGGTTCCGTTAAATTCCTTTGTCCGACAGATTATCAGGCAGATGCAGGTGCCGGTTTCTTTGAGAAAATTGCAGCAGCAGGCGGATCAAGAACTCCAGAGTTCTTAAGTACACACCCGAATCCTGAAAACAGAATCGAGAATTTCACGAATTATAAGATTGAAATGGCTTGCCAGGGCAACAAAGACTTTGTTGAGGAATATAAAGCAATGCTCAGAAAACTTCCATAGTATGCAGTTATTTCTTCCTAACGGAAATTACATTATAACAAATGAAGGGGTAGATTGTTCTCTGCCCCTTTCTAATTCAACTGAAAATCCAACCGCGTGGTACGTTGATGCGCCAACAATTGAACCGGTTCGTGGAAACGGATGGGTAGGCGCTGTTGCAGAAGGTGGAAGTGTGAATTTTAGAAACATTGCTTTCAATCCACACGGACATGGCACGCATACCGAATGTTTGGGTCACATTACAAAAGATGTTCATTCTGTAAATGGAATCGTTGACAAACTGCTTTATGAAGCTGAAATTGTGAGCTTAACTCCAATTGAACGCATGAATAAAGACGGTATGTTAGACTTAGTGATTACGAAAGAAATTTTTCAGGCAGCCATTCAATCTGAAACGATTGAAGCCGTTTTGGTTAGAACATTGCCGAATGAAATCGGAAAACGGACCAAACATTACTCAGATTCGAATCCCGTTTATTTCGATGCAGATGTGGTAGAGGTTCTGGATCAACTGGGAGTTATCCATTTTCTAGTTGACGTTCCTTCAGTTGACAGAGAAAAAGACAATGGCGTTTTGGCCTTTCACCATGCGTTTTGGAAAGTACCGGAGATGAATGATAAACGTCGAACAATTACCGAGTTGATCTACGTTCCAAATGAGTGCGAAGACGGTGTTTATCTGCTAAATCTTCAAACAGCTCCATTTGAGAATGATGCAACTCCAAGTCGACCAATGGTCTTTCCTTTGCATCAGAATGATGAGTAAAAAAATCTATATTATATTTGCTTAAGATTTGGCACTGTGTTTGCCGACAAACGAAAAAGAAAAATGAGAATCATGAAATACCTAGTTATTTGTTTTGCAGCCGTTCTTATGCTTGGTAGCTGTGGAAAATCTGTTGCATACACTGAAGCGCTTAAAGATCAGTACGATTTGTCTCCTGAAGCATTAGTCAAAGTTCAATTTTACACCTCAAGTGTTGTTATTCTTGAAAAAAGCAGTGTTTCCGGAAACCAAACAACTGGCGATGACGGAAGTTTAGTATCCAACACATCTAAAACACAGGATAGAATTATTATCCCAACAAATACGAAATGTATTTACGAAAAAACCACAGACGCTGGTGAAATCGTTGTTCGTTTCGAATTGGGAACTGGTAAAACATTGAAATTTGCTCCTCGCGCAACTCAAAACAACGGTAAATATTATTTGGTTGCAGACTGGAAACAAAATGGAGGTACATTGGAGTACGGAAATGAAACATTCAACGTACAAACTGGTGGAAGCAGCGCTTACTTGCAAGTGAAGAAGAAAAGCTTCCAACGTACGAAACGTAAAGACCGTATTGTAAAAGGAATGAAAGTTTAATTCTTTCAGAATATTTGAAAAAGAGTCGTTCATATTTGGACGGCTCTTTTCGTTTTCGGCGAGTGGCAACCTACAAATTCGTTTAATAGTTAACTTTGCACTATGATGGAATTTCTTCTTGAAAATTATGCTGTTTGGAAATCGCTTCACATCATCTTCGTTGTAAGTTGGTTTGCCGGATTATTCTACATGGTTCGTCTTTTCATATATCATACGGAAGCGAATCTGAAACCGGAAGTGGAAAAAGAAATTCTACATAAGCAATTTACCATTATGCAGCGAAGATTGTGGTACGTAATAACAACACCAGCAATGATTCTAACTGTTATTTTCGGAACGTTGATGTTGACTGCGAATCCCGGGTTATTGAAAATGCCATGGATGCACATCAAGTTGACCTTCGTTGGAATTCTGCTGGTTTACCACTTCATTTGTCAGGGAATTATGTACAAACTCGCGGGCGGAACATCTAACTGGAAAAGTGGTCATTTGCGATTATGGAATGAACTGGCAACCTTAATTCTGGTAGCAGTTGTTTTTCTGGTTGTGATGAAAACAAGTTTGGGCTGGATTGGTGGAACCATAGGCTTTTTTGCTGTTGGAATTGCATTGATGATGGGAATTCGCTTGTATAAAAAATTGTCGTCGAAATAGTATGAAAGTACTTATTGTTGGCGCCGGTTTATCCGGATATTGTGCTGCCCATCATTTACTCGATGCAGGAGCTGAGATCACACTTATCGACAAAGAACAAAACGTTTCAACCGTTGTTGCCGCCGGGATAATCAATCCAGTTGTATTTAGAAGAACAACGCTAAGCTGGCGCTTGGATGAGCTCATCGATTACGGCTATCCTTTCTACCAAAAACTGGAGCGTACCACTGGGTTTTCATTCTTTAAAAGAATTGTTATCCGAAGATTATTCGCCCATGATCAGGAACGAGAAACCTGGCTGAAAAAACAGAATCAGGAAAACTATTCAAGTTACCTCAAGCCACTTTCTAAAGAAGATTTGGAATTCGATTTCGCTCAAAACACTTTTGGAACAGGTGAAGTGAAAAACGCTGCATCTGTAAATGCAAAATTGTTTATGGAAGCAAACAAGCAGTTTTTCCTTTCCCGGGAAATGTACAAAATGAACGTTTTTGATTACAATGATTTGGATGCGGAAAATGGAACGTACAAAAACGAGAACTTCGATTTGATTCTCTTTTGCGAAGGAAAAGATGCAAAATACAATCCATGGTTTTCATATTTGCCCTTAACACAAACCAAGGGTGAAATATTAGATGTGAAACTTTCCTTAACAACAGAAGAATTATTGAATAGAAAGTGTTTCTTACTACCACTAGAAAATGGAACTTTCAAAATTGGTTCAACCTATGTTTGGAATACAGATAACACCATTCTAACGGAAGAAGGAAAAGCAGAAATATTGAAAAATCTCACTTCCATTACCTCCGAAGTTCCAACAATACTAACTCAGGAAGCTGGTGTTCGACCAACGGTTACGGACAGAAGACCGCTTCTTGGTAAACATCCGAAGTTTCCAAAATTGGCAATCTTAAACGGACTTGGGGCTAAAGGTTTTATGATTGCTCCGCTGATCAGCAAAGAATTGGTGGAACACTTGTTGGATGGAAAACCACTCGATCCGGAAACAGATATTTCAAGGTTTCAATAATCCGAAAAAATTCGGATATCTATCCGTCAAAAAATTACCATGGTAAATTGTTTTTCAAGCCAAAGAAGTCGTAACTTTGTATCCTGAAATTTAAAATAGAAAACATATGTATCCTGCAGAATTGGTAAAGCCTATGAAAGAAGATCTAACGAATGTTGGATTCAACGAGTTACTTACAGCTTCTGATGTTGATGCTTCTTTCCCAAATAGCAAAGGTGTTGCACTTGTAGTTGTAAATTCTGTATGTGGTTGTGCAGCAGGAAATCTTCGTCCGGGTGTTAAAGCTTCTTTGAATAACGCGAAAACGCCAGATCATTTATTTACGGTTTTTGCCGGTGTTGATACAGATGCGGTTCAACAAGCTCGTAATTACTTTTTGCCATTCCCTCCATCTTCGCCTTCAGTTGCGGTTTTTAAAGACGGGAAATTGGTTCACTTTTTAGAGCGTCACAACATTGAAGGAGTTACAGCTGCAATGATTGCTGAAAATTTAGCAGCAGCTTACGACGAATTCTGTTAAGTAAAGACTTAAGACAATAGATAAAAAGACTTGAGACTGAATTAGTCTTGGGTCTTTTGTCTTTAGTCCAAAAGCGAAGCGATCCTATGTTCATCGATACCCATACGCATCTTTACTCTGAGCAGTTTAGTGAAGACAGAACCGCAATGATTCAACGCGCCATTGATGCGGGAGTTGAGCGCATGTATTTGCCCAATATTGATTTGGAATCAATTGATGGAATGCACGCACTTGAAAAAGAATTCCCAAACAATTGCTTTGCGATGATGGGTTTACATCCCTGTTCGGTTGATGCCAACTGGGAAGAAACGTTAGCAGTTCTTAAAACACACATTGATTCACGAAAGTACGCTGCAATTGGTGAAATTGGGATTGATCTGTATTGGGACAAAACCTTTGTTCAGGAGCAAAAAGACGCTTTCAGAACACAAATTGAATGGGCGAAAGAATTGCAGTGGCCAATTGTGATTCACGCACGCGATTCGTTTCCCGAGATCTTTGAAGTACTGGATTCAAGTTATGATGAACGACTTTCGGGGATATTCCACTGCTTTACCGGTGGACAGGAAGAAATTCAAAAAGTATTGAGTTATGACAACTTCATGTTTGGAATTGGTGGAGTTGTCACTTACAAAAAGTCGGATTTACCAGAAGTGCTTTCTCAAATCCCATTAAACAAATTGCTTCTTGAGACAGACGCACCCTATCTTCCACCAACACCTTTTAGAGGTAAAAGAAACGAAAGCGCCTATGTTCTTCATACTGCTGAAAAAGTGGCTGAAATTCTAAATATGCCGTTGGCAGAATTAGGGAAAATAACAACTGAAAATGCTTTGAAACTCTTCGTTTTGTAAGCCTATTTCAATGGTCCCATTTTACAGGAAAAACTAAACCGGGCAACATTTGCTTTTGGCTCTTCCTGCTTATAAACAATATTGTCCTTCATATTGGTACTGTTGAATTTCCAGTTAGCAATCGGATCATCAAGGTATTCATCGTCGTCAATCAAATAGATATAAATCTCGTCGTTCTCAGAAATCATGAACTTAAAGATTCTGGGCTTCAATCCGAAATTGATAAACAAACTGTTGCCTTTTTCAATACCGTTGATCTTATTATCACCCATCCAAATACCCCATTCCAAATCAGGTTTATCAATACTGTAAATATTGGCGTCCCAAACCTGTCCTTTCGTGTCATGGTTGTTTACCACAACTGAATCCAACTGAATTTCACACACGCGGGTTTTCGGCTTCACGAAAGTGGCTTTGGGAGTTCTATATTTTCCTGATACAACATTATTGAATCCATCTTTTCCATAAAAAGAAAAAAAGCAATTGATATCCTGTTCTGCGGCATTCAACTTTAATGCAGCGTAAGGAACAAACCAGGTGAAACTTAGTTTTCCTGCTTTTACATCAACCTTATTGGGTTTCAATTTCAGTTTCACCGTAACCTGATCTTCGGGAAACAAAACAGAATAACCCATTGCTGGTTTTATTGAAAAGGTATCCTTGTCCTGTGGAGTGATCGTCAGGTAAAAAGCATTGTCATAAAATGCCCGAATCATCAAACTATCTGAAGGATAACTTGTTCTGTACTGCTGAAAATTACATCTTCCCGAAATTCGGAAACCTTTACAGCCACTGCTTAAATAATCCTTTTCAATCAACACATTTTCAAATGAAACTTCCTGTTTTTGAGCGTTTCCTAAAATGGGTGACAGTTGCAGAAAGAGAAGAAAGAATATGGTACGAAGCATAGCTGAAAAAGAATAAGCTAAATTATACAAATTACAATTTTAGGAATCTAGATATTGAGAACCGAGACTCTAGACATCTTGATTCTAGAAGTCTCAAAATCTAGTTTAAGTAGGTCGAACAACTTTCTTTTCTTTCTCCAATTCTACATCATCCAGTTTGCTTTTGGAGACAAATTTCCCTTCAGCAAATTCAACAATTAGCAAATCATACCCACTGTAAGAAGTACTTGTTCCTTCGTTCTTAAACGGAAGTGCAATTTTCAATATTCCCGTAAATTCCTTCCCGTTCAGGTAAAATTGATGTGTCTCCAAATTATTTAGAAACTTGGCATATTCCAAAAACACCTCATCGGTGGCTTTTGACTTTCTGTCTGCGACATAATAATGAACAATCTTAACTGTGTTTTTATTGTCGATCTTCTTCGGAACAGCTTTGGTGGTCAACGTAAGTTTCTTTTTCTCAGTTACAATGTTTTCGGAACAAATACTGAAATAGGTTTTTCCAACTTTCTCTTCTTTGCAATCGGTTTGGGCAATCAACACATGGGAACTTAGGAATAAAAAGAAACCAAAAAGGATATATCTGATGTTCATTAGGACAATTTTAGTTATTCTAATTTAGGGCTTCTTTGGAAAACACCACACGCTAATTGATATATTTGTGCTCAAAGTGGATACAATGGTTGCACAATCAAAGGTTTTAGTGATTTACACGGGTGGTACAATTGGAATGGTCAATGATTTTGTGACTGGTGCATTAACTGCTTTTGATTTTGGAGATGTGTACAAACACATTCCGGAATTGAGTCGACTAAACGTTGCGCTTACCACTTCGGCCTTTGAAAATCCAATCGATTCCTCGGAAATGCATCCGGAAATCTGGAAAAAAATTGCGCTCCAAATTGAATTGTGTTACGATGAATACGATGGATTTGTAGTTTTACACGGTTCTGACACAATGGCATTTACCGCATCAGCATTGAGTTTTATGCTGCAAGGATTAAACAAACCTGTAATTCTAACAGGATCACAATTGCCAATTGGAACGATTAGAACCGATGGAAAAGAAAACCTGATCACAGCAGTAGAAATTGCTGCTGCAAAAAACGAAAATGGTGAAGCACTTATTCAGGAAGTTGCCGTTTACTTCGAATATTCGCTTTATAGAGGAAATAGAACTACCAAGGTTTCGGCATTCTCGTTTGAAGCTTTCCGTTCTCCCAATTATTCACCATTAGCTGTGGCAGGAGTTCACATCAACTATTCCGAAAAAAGAACCCAAGGAAATGGAAGTTTAAATGTGTTTACCGCGTTCGATGCGAACGTTTTGCTTTTAAAGATCTTTCCGGGAATGAACTGGAGTTTAATCTCCGATTCCGTAAAAGCAGATAAGATCAAAGGAATTGTTCTCGAAACTTACGGAAGTGGCAACGCAGCTTCAGATAAGGCTTTTCAGGAAACCCTTCAAAATTACATGAACGAAGGTGGAATAGTGCTGAATATTACCCAATGCAGTACCGGAAGTGTTGAACAAGGTAAATATGAAACCTCTTCGTTTTTTGAGAAGAACGGCGTTATTTCAGGAAAAGACCTGACCAGTGAAGCAGCAATTACAAAAATGATGTATGCCGTTGGTGTTGCCGAAGGAAATACGGAAGAAGTAAAGCGTATTCTTCAAACCAATGTAGCAGGCGAGATGACCGTTTAATTTGGATTTTGAGACCTCTAGAATCTAGATTTCCAGACTCTAGATTCCAATCAATCTCAATCTTCTGCAGAAATCACTTCCACTAACGCATTCCAGAAATCTTTTGTTGAAAGCACACAGCCCTGAGTGATGAGTTTATGCACTTCCTGCTCGCGCCCATTGTGATACGCATGTTTGCTGGTAAAAAACTCCAACTCGGAAATGTGTTTTGTTAATGCTTCATGAATTCCTTCCGGTGTTGATAGATCAATTGTACTTCCTTCGGTTCGTTGAATGGTAATCAAACTTTGGTCTTTTTCACCTAAATGAAAGACCAAACACATATCTGTAGAACGATTCTCGAGGTATTCCACCTTCTCATAAACCGTTTCCAACACCTTATCAGAAAACAATTCTACGAGTGCAACGGCTTTTTCAGGATCGGTTTCGTTCAGTGCTTTCCAATCATCACCAGCCACACCATTTAGAATTAAAAATGCTTTTAGATCACCTTCCAGATGTTCCAATTCTTCATTTGTGAGCATGCGATATTTCATGCCTGCAAAGTTAACAAAAGGCACCTCGACTCCGCTCGGTGACCTTTTGATTTTTTCAGTTAGTAAAAAGTATATTCGAAATTGATGGAGTACTTATCCTTAAGGTATTGTACTTTTTCAACCAGATTCTTTTCTGAGAACGTACAATCATACCCAAATTTCACTTGATCTTTTCTGCTATAACTCTTCCAGGCAATTCTGTTTCCGTTACCATCTGTAGTATTAGAAAACTTGTACATTCTTTTTCCATTCAGCTTGAAAGTCTCACTAGTTGTTGTGGTTCCATCAATCCAGTAATGGTAAACCAACGTTTTCTCATTGTAATAACGCTTCGAATCCAACAAAACAGAATCTTTAGAAAAAGTGTTTTCGTTCAGGTAAACCTTACCCTCTGAAATCGTACGCGTATACTCAATGTACGATCCATCATTATTTCTGGCATTATAAGAACAGCTTGAAACTTCTTTCACATTTTTCTGCTGTACTTCTCCCTTATCATCACAGCTATAATTCCAGTTACGTTTTAATTTTCCATTGACAAAGTACTGTGAACGTGTTGGCTTCTTCAATACATCATCGTATTCTGTTACATACCTATACACCTTTGTTGCTAAACCATAATTTATCTGTTCGACAAGGCTGGTTTGATGCCCGGAATAATACACGTACTTGTATTCTGATTTCAGCTTTCCATTTACGTTTTTGGTGATGCGTACAATTCTTCCTTCCGCATCGTAATCTGCATGCGTTTTTATTACTTTTCTCTTTGTTTTTCTGTTTACATCAGTCAACAAAGTACCATCATAGGAATATTCGGTAGTCGCATATTTGTTTACTTCTTTTATCGGTAATCCATCAGCATTATAGACTCTTTCACTCGACACTTTTTTTCTCCCGTTATCCTTGACCTCATACGCCTTAACAGTATTCACTTTGTGCTCCTTTATCAATTCATTTCGACGGTTAACGTCAGCGTAGTAATCATACGACATGGAATTACCGATAATAAATTCGGGACCCCAAATGAGGTAATTAAGTGTGTTTGAAGAATTGTTTTGTGCCAAACTTAAAAACGGAACCAGCGCTAAAAGTGTAACGAATGCTTTCATAAGTATTGATTTGAGGTTGATCCAATAAGCAAAGGACTTCAATAAAGTTACATAAGATTATCCAAATTGAGTCGGTCAAAACCTTAACTTTACCACGATGCAGAAAAAAGGAATTGCCATACTTGGTTCAACCGGTTCTATTGGAACACAGGCGTTAGAAGTCATTGAATCGTATCCGGATTTATTTGATCTTCAGGTAATCACCGCTCAATCAAATGCAGATCTACTGATTCAACAAGCCCTGAAATTTCAACCAAACGCAGTTGTTATTGGAGACGAAGCCAAATACCAATTGGTGAAAGACGCTTTGTTTGATGAAGGAATTCAGGTTTACGCCGGTGCAGAATCACTTTGTCAGGTGGTAGAATATACAGAAGTAAATACGGTGTTAACTGCTTTGGTTGGTTATGCCGGATTGAAGCCAACACTTGCAGCGATTGAAGCTGGAAAAGATATTGCATTAGCGAACAAAGAAACTCTTGTTGTTGCCGGAGCGCTTGTAACCGAACGCGCAAAAGCAAAAGGTGTCAATATTTATCCGGTAGATTCTGAGCATTCAGCCATTTTTCAATGTCTGGTAGGTGAATTCCACAATCCAATTGAGAAGATCTATCTGACTGCTTCTGGTGGACCTTTCCGCGGATATTCCATGCAACAACTCGAAAATGTTACCAAAGCACAAGCATTGAAACATCCGAATTGGAGCATGGGTGCAAAAATCACCATCGATTCAGCCTCAATGATGAACAAAGGTCTGGAAGTAATTGAAGCAAAATGGTTGTTCAACCTGAAAGAAGAACAAATTGATGTAATTGTTCATCCTCAATCGATTGTACATTCCCTTGTTCAGTTTACCGATGGAAGCATGAAAGCACAAATGGGTTTGCCCGACATGAAACTTCCAATTCAGTTTGCATTAACTTATCCGCATCGTTTAGCTACAGATTTTCCACGATTCAATTTCATGGATTATCCGCAATTGACTTTCGAAAAAGCAGATTTGGAGGTTTTCAAAAATTTAGGACTGGCCTACGAGGCAATGCGCGTTGGTGGAACAGCGGCTTGTGCATTGAACGCTGCAAATGAGGTAGCAGTTCAATTGTTTTTAGAAGATAAAATTCGCTTCGTTGATATAGCGAATATCAATGAAAGTGTTATGAATAAAGCTGAAGTGATTGCTAACCCAACGTTGGAAGATTACGTTCAGGTGGACACGTTGGCACGACAATTGGCAAAAAACTATTAATAGATCAAAAATGAAAATTTTACAAATCGCCCCGCTTTTGCTTTTTATCGCTTTCTCGGGAAAGTTAAGCGCACAAATTCAATTCAAGGAAGACGTTGCTTTTACTTCGATTCTTGAGCAGGCAAAGAACGAAGACAAACTCATTTTTATGGATTGCTACACTACCTGGTGCGGTCCGTGTAAATGGTTGGTAAAGAACGTGTTTTCAGACAAAAAAGTAGCGGAAACGTACAACGCGCAGTTCATCAACTTCAAGTCTGACATGGAGAAAGGTGAAGGATTGGATCTGGCGAAACGTTTCGAAATTCAGATGTATCCAACCTTACTGTGGTTGAACGGAAATGGCGAAGTGGTTTTCAAAGTAGTTGGAACAAATACCGTTGAAGCATTTTTGGAATTTGCCTCTAATCTGAAAGACTCAGAAAACCAATTTCCAACAATGGTGAAGAAATTTGAAGCCGGAAATAGAAACCCTGATTTCTTAAAGAAATTGGCCAATACCGCTACTGTTGGTTACTATCCCAACGCATCGGTGTATGCTGAAGAATACTTAGCTATAGTTCCAAAAGAAAACTGGTCTAAAGAAGAAAATATTGGTCTTTTGTATGCTGCATGTAAAACATTTGACTCGAAAACAACCAAATACATTTTGGAGAATCAGACCAAATTTGATTCGGAGTTGGTTGAGTCTATCAAATCCCAATGTTTAGACAACGAGCTAAGAGTTGTGCTGGATTCTAAATCAGAAGAAAAACTGAAAACCCTTTTTACCACAATTGATAAATATGCTTCAGACAGGCAAGACTATAAAAAGACTGCCGAAATCTATTTTTACAGAAACACCGGAAACCGAGGAAAATTAAACGAACTGACTTCAAGCTATTTAAAGGATTCGAATGATCCGAATTTATTGAACGAGTATGCCTGGGAACGTTTTGAAAACGAAACCAATACTGTTCTTCTAAAAGAAGCAATTGTTTGGGCAGAAAGATCTGTAAAGATTGAAAAAAATTATGCGAATACTGATACGCTTGGTCAGCTTTACCAAAAGATTGGAAACAAGAAAAAAGCCGACAAGTGGTTGAAGGAATCTAAGCGATTAGAACCAAAGGAATAAAATAACGAGAATCAGGTACCTCAGAAATTTTCCCAATGTCATAAAAATGAATGTTGGGATTTTTTTTGTCTTGTAAATTCCAAGCGCCACCATTAACGGGTCACCAATTATAGGGGCCCAGGAAAGCAAGGCTGTGTAACTTCCATATTTCAGCACCATTTGTTCAGCTTTCGGTGTTGTTCGTTTCATCCATTTGTCGCGTGCAAACTGCCCGAGATAGTAGTTTGTTGCACCACCCAAACTGTTTCCAACTGTAGCAATTAAGAGTATAAGAATCGGATCCTGATTACGAGAAAGGCAGTAGAGTACTGTTGCCTCGGAAGGAAAGGGAATAATGGTGGATGACAAGAAGCAGCTTGCGAAACATGTTAGTAGACTCCAGTAATCCATGGGGCAAATATAAGAAGATCACCTCGGCTCCGCTCGGTGGCCTTCACAAGTTTATCGAGCCCGCCGCGGCGGGAGATAAACAAAAAGTCCCGGCTCTTTTCAGAACCAGGACTTTTCTATAAGCTAAAAGCTAATTAGTTTTTAACGATGTGGTTTGTGATAGACTTACCGTCGATTGTCAACGTGTAGTTATACATTCCAGCATTGAAAGCAGAACCATCGATAGCCATAATTTGTTTACCAGCATTCATAACTGAAGGCGAAACAGTGTAAACAACACGTCCAGCCAAATCAGTAACAACCATGGAAACTTCAGCAGCATTTTTCAAATCGAAAGAAACGCTAGTTTCGTTGTTGAATGGGTTTGGAGAAGCCAATACGTTTGTAGCTACGTCAGCGATTTCAGCTGCAGACAATGTAGGATCAAAGTTCAAACGAACCATTGGTACATCATTTTGGTAGTACAAAGTAGAAACATCGATATCATTTCCGTCTAACAAGAAAGAAGTTTGATCTGGAGCATATCCTCCGTTAGCAATTCTCAATCCTGTTTCGTAAGAACCAGCAACAACTAAATAAGTAACACCAGCAGACAATGTGATCTCGTCATTCAACATGAATACCAAGTTAGAGTTGTTCATGCTTCCTGCAGGAACTGCAACTGGATCTGAACCTCCAACGTAAACGAAATCCGCTCCTGAAGAAGCATCATAGATAGCAACGTAAACCTCGATGTTTGCAGGAGAACCATTCGCTACACGAACGTTTACTGCTTTTACATCTTGATCAGCGTAGATATCGTACAAGTTACCAGTTTCGAAACTAGTTGTGTTTGTAGTGTATCCGTTTGGTGTATTGTTATCACGAGCGTAGATGTAATCAACAACTGAGAAAGTGAAATCAGAAATAGGGTTGTTCAAAGGAACGTCATCTGTTTCTGTCATATTCAAAGAACGATCAACTGCGTAAGTTCCGTTTCCAGCTGGAGTGAACTGAGTTGACAATACCAAGCTGTCAGAAGACAAAGAGTTGATTGTTCCAGCAGGGCTAGTACCAACAAACAAACCAGAGTTTACGTTTACTCCTAAAGAAACGTTAGTCAACGGTGAGTCACCGATGTTATTAACTTTAGCAGTGAACTCGATAGGAGCGATTTGCGTGTTAGGAATCATATAATAATTCAAACCAACAGATCCCCAGTAAGTGTTTTCAACTTCTAAATCGTAATCAGCAGCCTCAGTAACAGCTACATCATCAATATTCCATCCGTAAGTTACCCATACGTTAGGATTTGTTGATTGAGTAGGGAAACGAGTTGTCCAGTGGAAACGAACCCAAAGTTGAGTTGATCCTCCAGGAATGAAAGAAGCCAAGTTAATGTTAACCGCATCCGGGTTAGGGTATGCAGAACCACCTGATTGAGAAAGAACCTCTTTATCAGAATTATCTCCTACAGTAATCCAAACTGTACCGTTTACAGAAATTTGGAATTCTTGCAAGTCATTAAACAATGCACCATTTTGCAAGAAAGACAAGTTAAGATTTGTCGAACTAATTGCAATTGGAGCAGCTGAAGTTAAATAGTAATCAACATCCAACGCTTGCGTAGCTGGAGTTAATGTTGGGTTACCATTTCCTAATTCAGCAAAGTTACCATCAGAAACAGAGTTAATGATTCCTTGAGTTGTGTTATTAGCCCAACCTTCTTTAGTTGCGTTAATATTCCATCCAAAGTTTCCTCCAGTTTGGCCATCGTTATCGATAACCCAGTCAGCTGGATTTGAGAAGTCACTTGCCCATAATGTCATACCAAGTGCTTTTGGAGTTGTAGCTGTACCTTTTACAGACTCAACTTCCTCGGTTTGAAGAACTGGCATTTTCATCGGCGCATTGATGTTTTTTTGCGCGTAGAAAGCTCCAGTTACTGCCAAACACGATAAAAGGGTAATGTGTTTTTTCATAGTTACTTTTAAATTTTGAATTGCTAAAATAAAATCTACATCTTCTTAATGCAAATTTATTGAGTGAAATAGGTGAAATTTCTTATAAGCTGTTAAAATTTGACGTCTTTTAAGAAAGGCAACTTTATCCTGGTTTCCTTCAAATCACTTGCATAAAGTAGCGTATGCTCTACAGATTCCACATTGTTCGAATGGTTGGAAATAATTTCGCCTAAAGCATTGATAACTGCACTAGATCCGTTATAATTCAGTTCGTTAGCGTCAACCCCTACTCTATTTACTCCAACTACATAACACTGATTCTCAATTGCCCGGGCTAAAATTAGGGCGGACCAATGCTTGATTCGTCTTTCAGGCCAGTTCGCAACATAAATTAGCAAATCAAACTCCGGTTCTCCATTCACCGTTTTATTTCGGCAATTCTCAGGAAATCGTAAATCGTAGCAAACTTGCAGGTTAATCTTCCACCCTTTGTATTCAACGATAGTTTTCACATCGCCCGCTTTAAAAAACTGATCTTCACTAGCCAGACCAAACAAATGGCGCTTATCGTAAACCGAATATTCACCAGTTGGCTTCATGAAAACCCCACGATTGAAGTGATTTCCATTCTCTTCGATGATCAATGATGTATAAATAGCCGCATTCTTAGATCTTGCTGTTTTTTTTAGCCATTCAATGCTTTCACCTTCCATAGTTTCTCCAAGAGCCTCAGAGTTCATTGTGAATCCTGTTTGAAACATTTCAGGAAACACGATCAAATCCGTTTCATCAACATCTTCGAGCAGGCGTTCATAATTCGCGAAATTGGCTTGTTTATCTTCCCAAACCTGATTGGGCTGTACAGTTGAAATTCTTAGATCTTGCATAACAAATCGGCTGCTTTAATTAAAGTTTCGTCTGTTTTGGCAAAACAGAATCGTACCGTAAGATAATCGCGCTGATCATCGAAGAATGGAGAAAGTGGAATAGCGGCAACACCTACATCTTTCACCAGCCATTCACAAAACTGAACGTCTGAAAGTCCTGAAATGTTGTCGAAACGTGCGGTTTGAAAATATGTTCCTTCGCAAGGCAGTAATTCGAACTGGCTGTTCTGCATTAAGCTCCTGAACAGGTCCCGTTTCTCTTTGTAAAATCCGGCGAGACTAGAAACATCAACTTCCTTAATGTATTCTGCCAATGTTTTTTGCGCCACACTGTTTACAGAGAACACCAAATATTGATGCACTTTCTTTATTTCTTTCATGATCGGTTCGGGAGCAACCATGTATCCGGTTTTCCAACCTGTGATATGAAATGTCTTTCCAAAAGAAGAAACGATTACAGAGCGGGAACGTAAAACCTCATGATCGTGAGCTGAGCGATACGGCTCGTCAAAATTGATAAACTCATAAACCTCATCTGAAAGCAAAATCAAATTTGGATGGTCTGCTACCACACGAACCAATTCGTCAAAGTCATTTTGGTTCAGCATCTTCCCACTTGGGTTGTGTGGATTATTAATGATCAGAATTCTGGTCTTGTTGTTAATGGTTTCTCTCACCTCGTGCCAGTCCATTGTGAAATCCGGTCGCATAGCCAAGTGAATGCATTTTCCTCCAGCAAGCGCAACAGCAGGATCGTAGCAATCATAAGCAGGATCAATAATCACTACTTCTTCACCTGGATGAACCAAGGCCTGAATTGCAGTATAAATTCCCTGAGTTGCACCTGCAGTCACCAACATTTCGGTTCCAGGGTTCACTTCCCGATTGTAAACGCGATGAATCATCTCCGCTATTCCTTCTAACAAAACGGGTAAGCCAGCCATTGGAGCGTATTGATGAACCTCGTCTTTGCTGTTTTTTTCGAGTAACTGCACTAATTTTTGATCTACCGGAAAATTGGGAAACCCCTGTGAAAGGTTGATCGCATTGTAATCCATTGCCATTTTCGACATGGTAGAGAATATCGTAGTTCCAACTTTGGGAAGTTTTGTCTGCATGTTATTGTCTTAGTATAACAAAGCTAAACATTCGGAGAGTTCAAAAGTTCAAAATGTTTAAAAGTTCAATATTTGAACCATTTTCTTTTCAATTCTATATTTTCATTCCTATTAGTTATCGGAATTCAATTACACTTATCTTTGAAGCATGAAGAAATCCATTTTTGTATTTGCCCTTACTGCAGTGCTTTTCTCTTGCTCCGAAGCTGAAGATAAATTGTGTGACTGTATTAAAGTTGGTGACGATCTGAATAAGAAAACACATGAGATCCTGCAAGGTTCGCCAACAGAAAAATCAGTGAAGGAATTGAAAGCGCTTCGCAAGAAACAAACAAAAGCTTGTAAGGACTTTAAGGATATGAGTGGAAAAGAGTTAATGCGCCGCAAGGAAAGCTGCGAAAAAAAATAGGCCCGAAATGGCAAAATTCAAAGACCTCAATTTTAAGTTGGCAGTCATAGAACAGTTGATGTATCGCAAGAAGCTGTTACTGCCTATTTTTGATTTGAAGGCATTTGTTGGTACAGAGAAATGGTCGAAGATTGATCGTGCAAAGCATCCGAGTAAAGCCGTTGCCGGGACGAAAAAGTACCTTAAAGATCTGGAGATTCCTGAAGAATTATTAGCGCAAGTGGAGATTCTGGATCAAAACTACCACACCGTTTATCACCAAATTACTCCATTCTGGGATGGGCAAGGTGATGAATTCAATATTACATCAACTGAAGACATTAAGCTGCTACCTAATCTAAAACAAGTTATTTTGCTTTACGACCGGGAACAAAATTTGGCTGGAGAATTTATCGCCAAAGGAATTGACGCAAGGTATTTGTAAAGAGCGGTTTCTGTGTTCAGTTGACAACTAAAATAAAAGGCAAAAAAACATTCATATCCCTATGTCATCTGCGATTTAGAACAAAAAATAAAAAAACAGTTAACATTACAATTTCACCTGCTTAAGTAGCTTGTGTATTTTTCAATTACAGAGTATATTTGCACATCCTATTTTACAGGAAAACAGTACCTACATAATTTGAGGAAAAAACATGAGCTTATTTTCATCCCGTCACATTGGACCTAACGCTACAGAAAAATCAGAAATGCTTTCTGCAATTGGCGTAAAATCGGTTCAGGAACTAATTGACAAAACAATCCCTTCTCATATTCGTCTGGCCGGAGAGCTTAAGATCGATAACGCTTTAACAGAGCAGGAATATTTACAGCACATCACTGCGCTTGGAAAGCAAAACAAGGTTTTCAAATCGTTTATTGGTTTAGGATACAATGAAACAATTGTTCCTTCTGTGATTTTACGTAACGTACTGGAGAATCCGGGATGGTATACGGCTTACACTCCTTACCAGGCTGAAATTTCTCAAGGTCGTTTAGAGGCATTGTTGAATTTCCAGACGATGGTGTTGGAATTGACGGGAATGGAAATTGCGAATGCCTCTCTTCTAGATGAAGGGACCGCAGCTTCAGAAGCAATGATCTTATTCTGGAACTCACGTTCTCGTCAGGAGGTGAAAGACGGTGTAAATAAATTCTTCATCTCTAAAAATGCATTTCCACAGACGAAAGAAGTCGTACTTGGAAGAGCATTGAATTTAGGAATTGAATTGGTAGAAGGTGACGAAACTTCTTTTACTAACGATGGAACTTATTTTGGTGCTATCGTTCAATATCCAGATGCAAACGGACATATTATTGACTTGGGTGGATTCATTTCCAAAAATGAAGGATTGAAAGTTGCGGTTGCAGCAGATATTCTTTCTTTGGTTTTGTTGAAATCTCCGGGTTCATTAGGTGCTGACGTAGTTTTCGGTTCTTCACAACGTTTTGGAGTTCCAATGGGTTACGGTGGTCCACACGCTGCATTCTTCGCAGCAAAAGACGAGTACAAACGTAACATGCCTGGACGTATCATCGGAGTTTCAAAAGATGCTGATGATAACATGGCTTTGCGTATGGCTTTGCAAACACGCGAGCAGCATATCAAACGCGATAAAGCGACTTCAAATATTTGTACCGCACAAGCATTATTAGCTGTAATGGCTTCTATGTATGCTGTATATCATGGTCCGACAGGAATGAAAGCAATTGCTGAGCACGTTAACGGTTTGGCAACTTCAACTGCGGCAGGATTAAAAGCAGCAGGAATTCAGGTGGTTTCTGATTCTTTCTTCGATACGATTTGGGTAAGCGGAGTGGATACAGCTAAAATTAAAGCTGCAGCAGAAGCAAAAGAAATGAACTTCCGCATTATCAACGAAAGTGAGTTGACGATTAGCTTCGGTGAGCCTCATACTTCAGAAGATGTAGCAACGATCTTAAATATTTTCGGTATCTCGACTCCGCTCGATAACCGAAAAGTGTCGATATCAGATTTCAACTTAAGAACTGACGGTGTTTTCACACATGCAACGTTTAACAGTCATCATTCAGAATCAAAAATGATGCGTTACTTGAAGCGTTTAGAAAACAAAGATCTTTCATTAGTTCACTCTATGATTCCATTGGGATCTTGTACCATGAAACTGAACGCAGCTTCTGAATTGATTCCTATTACGAATCCTCAGTTTGCGAACATGCACCCGTTTGCGCCAGTTGATCAGGCTGCTGGTTACCACGCGATGTTCCGTCAGTTGGAGCAAGATTTGTGTGAGTCTACCGGATTTGCAGCAATGTCTTTACAACCAAACTCTGGAGCGCAAGGAGAATACGCAGGTTTGATGGTAATTAAGGCTTATCATGAAAGTCGTGGCGACAAGCAACGTACAAAAATGATTATTCCATCATCGGCACACGGAACCAATCCAGCTTCTGCAGTTATGGCAGGAATGGAAGTGGTTGTAACAGGTTGTGACGAAAACGGAAACATCAATATCGACGAGTTAAGAGCTGTTGCAAACCAAATCGGAAACGAATTGGCTGGTTTAATGGTAACTTATCCTTCTACTCACGGAGTTTACGAAGAAGGAATTCGCGAGATTACATCTATCATTCACGAGAATGGTGGACAAGTTTATATGGATGGTGCAAACATGAACGCTCAGGTTGGATTGACCAATCCAGGAAACATTGGAGCAGACGTTTGTCACTTGAACTTACACAAAACATTCGCCATTCCTCACGGAGGTGGTGGACCAGGAATGGGACCAATTGGAGTGGCTGCTCACTTAGCACCGTTCTTACCAAGCAACCCAGTTATTGCAGCAGGAGGTTCAACTCCAATTCACGCGGTTTCTGCAGCGCCATACGGAAGCGCCTTGATCTTGTTGATCTCGTACGGATACATCAAAATGTTGGGAGCACAAGGTTTGAGAGAGTCTACGGAAGCGGCTATTTTGAATGCCAACTACATTGCAGCGAAATTGAAAGGTCATTACGACGTATTGTATTCAGGAGCCAACGGAACAGTAGCTCACGAAATGATTTTGGATTGTCGTGACTTCAAGAAAACAGCAGATGTTGAAGTAGCTGATATGGCGAAGCGTTTGATCGATTTCAATTTCCACGCACCTACGGTATCATTCCCGGTTGCTGGAACATTGATGGTTGAGCCAACAGAATCAGAAGATAAAGAAGAGTTAGACCGTTTCATTGAAGCAATGATCAAAATCCGTCAGGAGATCAGAGACATTGAAAACGGTAAAGCAGATAAAGAAAATAACTTGTTGAAGAACGCGCCGCACACGGCAGATTGTATCATCAACAAAGAATGGAATTACCCATACACTCCACAAGAAGCTGCTTATCCGGTTGCTTACTTGAAAGAGTGGAAATATTGGGTTCCGGTTCGCAGAGTAGACAACGCATACGGAGACAGAAACTTAGTTTGTTCTTGTCCGAGTGTGGAGAGCTATATGCATGTGGAGGCTTAGCCTCGACTCCGCTCGGCTACCCTCGTAACTTGAGGAAAAAATAAATATTGAAAATCCGCTTGGTGAAAACTGGGCGGATTTTTGTTTTTACGGTGTTTTTACTAATTTCGAAGGCAACAAACCACATAAATTATGACGGCATTCAGCTATTTAAAGTTTACAGTTCTTACTTTTCTATTTTTTGCGACAGCTCATTCTCAATCAGAGCTTAAACTGCAGAAAGATTGGCATCAAACCAATGGTTTCGTCCAGGCTATTGCCGAGGACACCACCAATAATGTGGTATATATAGGCGGGGATTTTTCTGCTGTTGGACCAACTCAACAAGGAATAGCCTTAGTCAACAGTTCGAATGGAACAAGCAGCGTTACAATCCCGAGTACAAACTATACTGTTTCAAAAGTAATTTCCGATGGAAATGGAGGTTGGTTTATAGGAGGAACTTTTACTCAAATTGGTGATTATCAAAGAAATGGATTAGCACACATCAACTCCCAAGGAGAGGTAACTGCATGGAATCCGGATGCCAACGGTGGTATATTCGACATGGTTCTTGAGGACAACATATTGTATGTATGCGGGTCATTTACTTCAATTGGTGGAAATACAATTAATAAAATTGCACGCATTAGTGCAATAACGGGTTCTGCGAGTCAAATGACGACCGTAACTGGTAACGTAGTCTCGTTGGCCCTAACCAACGACTATATATATCTTGCTGGTGGTTTTTCCGAAGTTGGAGGAGAATTTAGAAGCAACTTGGCGAGATTGGATAAGGTGTTTTGTATTGTAGATAGCTGGACAGTTCCTGTAAGTGGTGGTGGAATTAATCAGTGCACAATAATAGATAACACTTTGATTATTGGTGGTGATTTTTCAGTAGTAGGTTCTTCTAATCGGCAAAGAATAGCATCCATCAATATACCTACAAGCAGTGTTAACTCATGGAATCCAGGAGCAAATAATTTCATTACTTGTTTAAAGGCAGTTGATACAATGCTTTATGTTGGAGGGAACTTTAGTATAGTTGGAGGCCAATCAAGAACACAATTAGCTTCGTTCAATATTCAAACAGGAGCATTGACTGCGTGGAATCCGATCGTTAATTCAACCGTTCATTGCATCGAAATTTATGCCGACACCCTTTATGTTGGGGGAGGATTTACTACGATTAACAGTGTGCCAAGACAGCGGGCAGCCGCAATCAATAGATTCAACTCAACTGTTTACGACTGGGACCCTTCGATGAATGAGATCGTAACTTCCATTTTAAGATTTAACGGTCAGTTATTTTTAACTGGAAATTTCTCTTCTTTCAATCAGGTTTCAAGAAAATATTTCGCCGCCCTCAATGCTCAGACTGGAGAGCTACTTCCATTCTCATTGAATTTAGACGGGAACATCACGGCCTTGGATGTTGCTAATGAGCATTTATACCTCGGCGGGAATTTTTCAACAATAAACGGAATCACACGTTCACATCTTGGTTCTATCGATCTTATTAATGAAACAGTAACCTCTTGGAATCCTAATCCTAATGCTCCAGGAAGTATAAATCGAATTATTCATAATGACACAGCCCTGTTCATTGCTGGATATTATTCCAATATTGCTGGGATGAATAGAAACGGAGTGTCCTCATTCAATCTTTTCAATCAATCAATCAATACATGGAATCCCAACCCCAATGTTGGCGCATATCTATTTGAATTATTCATTGAGGACACTACCATTTATCTTGGAGGACATTTTAATACAATTGGTGGGTTAACACGGAATAATTTTGCACAAGTAAGCCTCTTAAACGGGACATGTGGAAGTTTATTAGCTTCTACGAATAACAATGTTTTCACGATTGAATTGATTGATAACAACATCTATTTAGGAGGAGCATTTACAACCATAAATGGTCAAAACAGAAGTTATGCTGGCGCTGTAGATTGTAGTAATGGAAATTTATTGAGTTGGGAGCCTGGTATTAATAACTTCATCAATGGAATTGTGAAAATTGATTCTGATTACGCATTTATCGGTGGAAACTTCTATCTCAATCAGAGTTCTTCCCTTGTTTCCAATTTACAAACAGGCTTCGTTTCGCCACAAGATTTGCGTTTTAATAATACTAGAAAACTCTTTAAAAGCCCTGGAAGAATACTTCATGGTGGCGGGACTTCAAGTATTAATGGATTCTACAATATGGGACTTGGTACTTTGAAGATTTGTTCTCCTACTGAAACTCAAATAAATGTGTCAAGTGACACACCATATTATTGGAGCGTTGATCAAAACACTTATTCTTGTTCTGGTGCTTACTCGCATACCTTGGTAGATATTTATGGTTGTGATTCTACAGTGATTTTGAATCTTACTATTACTTCTAGTCCTATCGAAAACACCTTCTCCCTCCCTTCCGACCCCAACAACTGCGTTGGAGAATTTGCAGTGGACCTAAGCGGAAACGGAGATTTCGAATTGGATGTTGACAACGGCGCACAAACCGCAACATCCAGCGGATACAGTTTGTTCACAGGACTTTGTCCAGGAGTTCATGATTTACAGATTGTAAATTCGTGTGGTGATACAACTACAACCCAATTCGTCATTCCAGTGGATACCAATTACGTGTTCACCAATCCATTCATTGATTCATTGGCTCAAGATTCTCTTGGAACAACCATTGAAGATTGCGATATCTATTATGCAGGAATCGATACGGCCTACATTGATTCGATCTGGGCAACAGGAAATACGGTGAATGTCATTTGGAATATTGTTGATTCGAATGGTTCTAACCTAGATACAACAAGCTATGAATTGAACAACGGAAATGGTGTTTACTGGCTTCAATTAAGCGTATTCTGTCCAACAAAAGCTTTGGGTGATTATTTCACTGTAACCGAATCCATTTATTTTGAGGATGGAACCATTTCTACTGCTGGAATTGGAGATTGGCAAGAAACTGATATTCTCATTTATCCAAATCCAACGAATAATTTGGTCACTGTTTCTTTCGAAGGAAACAAAGCTGAATTAACGATTTATGATTCACAAGGAAAAGTGATTCAGAATCGTTCTTCCATTCATTCAGTAGAACACGTTTCATTGAAAGACATTCAAACGGGAGTGTACTTCTTCGAGATTGTTACAGATGAAGGAAAAGCCGTGAAGCGTGTGGTGAAGAATTGATAACACAATTATATTTGAAAATCCGCCGCACTTCGAGAACCTCAGTGAACGGCGGATTTTCTGTTTATCCTAAAATCACCTCGCATTGTTTACCTTTTGTCATCAGCCACATTTTAGATTGACAACAAAAGGAATACATTTCAGAATGAAAATTGGTATAACGCGTCGCGATTTATTAGAACACATGAACTTCAACTCCGCTTTAACGATTTTATTGGTTACCGTGCTCCACTTTACGGGTCGCGCGCAATCCGTTAATCTTCAGGATTATCCGGGAATTTTTCATCAAAACGGTTTTCCAAAAGACTTCACTCCATTCAATGGTAAGGTTTTCTTCAACGCCAGAACACAGGATAACGGGGAAGAACTTTGGATAACAGACGGTACCTTGGCCGGAACAAAGATGTTCCTGGAAATCGGAGCATTTAATCTTGGGTCCGAACCTAAAGAATTTACCATTTACAACGGTGAACTTTATTTCGTTGCAAGGGACTGGATTACTACCGAACAAATTTGGAAAACAGATGGAACGCCGGAAGGAACCGCTCCGGTAACCAATTTTACTCAAAACTATTATCCGGAAAATTTAATCGTGGCGAACGGTCTGTTATTTTTTACCTGTGGCATAGGAAATGAGCCTGGCGCTGAACTTTGGAAGACAGACGGAACGAATTATTCACTGGTGAAGGATATCAATCCTACACTCAATTTAGGAGGGCTAAGTTTACAACCGGATTTTGCAGTAACAACTACACATTTATATTTCACTGCGAACGATTTGGCACATGGTACAGAGCTTTGGAAAACGGATGGTACAGAAGCAGGTACTGTTATGGTTTCTGATATTCATCCCGGAGTAACGTCCACTTTCAATTCAGATGATGTACTGATCTCTTATAATAATACCATCTTTTTCCCAGCAACAACCGGAGGCTTGGGCTCTGAATTATGGAAATCGGATGGTACGGAAGCCGGAACAGTATTGGTGGCAGAGGTCAATCCAACAGTCACCTTTCCAAACATAAGTGAGTTGACTATTTCCAATGGTTTGTTGTTTTTTACTGCCGATAACGGAACAAACGGTAATGAGTTATGGAAATCGGATGGAACAACAGCCGGAACACAAATGGTGAAAGACATCTACGTTGGTTCCAACTCTTCAGACCCTGCCTCACTTTATGATGGAAATGGAACACTCTATTTTTCAGCCTTCAATACCGGTTCAGGATTCGAGCTATACAAATCAGACGGAACCCTGACAGGAACTGTGCTCGTAAAAGACATTTTTTCTGGTGTTAATTCAAGTAATCCGACAAATTTCAGCTATTGCCTGGGTGCGGTTTATTTCAGTGCTTCAGCAAGTGGTGACGGTGCGGAGTTCTACAAAACAAATGGTACAACTGCCGGAACTGTGCTCGTTAAGTCAACTTTACCCGGTATCGCTAGTGGTGGTCCATCGGGTATGACCGAGCACAATGGGAAGATCCTTTTTCAATCTCGTATTACAACAATCAATAATGCTGAGCTTTGGATCAGTGATGGAACAACCGCAGGGACTGTACTCTTACGCGACATCTGCGCGAATGAAGAATCTTCTGAAATCTCATCTGAAAATCTTCTTGCTACAGATGATCGTTTGTATTTTACAGGTGTTTCCTCAACTTATGGGAGAGAACTTTGGTCTTCGGACGGAACTCAACCAGGAACCGCTCTTTTAAAAGACCTGTATGCAGGAACGAATAGCGGCGATCCTTATCATTTTTCGGCTTTCGACACTACCGTTTACTTCTTTGGACAAACTGGACTCAGTACCTACAACGCGTTAATCAAAACAAACGGAACTTTAGCAGGCACCAATGCACTATCCGGAACGTTAAACAGCCTTACCATCCCCATGCCGGTATTCGAAATGAACGATACCCTTTATTTCTTCACGAACAACACACCTTCAAGATTATATCGTGTCAATCCAACAGCCCCTCCGTCACTTGTTACCAACCTGAACGGTGGAATATACACTGAAACCAAACCCCTAGCAGTTGATACTGTGTTTTATTTCGATTGTAACGGTAATGGCGTTGGTCATGAATTGTATCGTTCCAATGGAAAAGCCTCCGGAACTTATCTGGTCAAAAATATTTACCCAGGTGATATAGGTAGCGATCCGGATCAATTTACTTTTTTGAACGGGTCTATCATTTTTGTTGCAACGAACGCTGTCAACGGACGCGAACTTTGGAAAACCGATGGCACTTCGGCGGGAACTGTGTTACTATCGGATATTTATCCCGGAGCCGAATCTGGAGCACCAAATGATCTGTTTTTTTGGGACAATAGAGTTTACTTCTCCGCTAATGATCCTATTCATGGACGTGAGTTATGGTCAACAGACGGAACACCGGCCGGAACGCATTTGGAAGAAGACATTGAGCCAGGAGCATTATCAAGTAATCCGTTGGAATTAACCTTAGGATCCGGACATTTTTGGTTTACAGCTAACAAAATCGGAACAGGAAGAGAATTATGGAAAAAGGTGTTCGGCCAAAACGCCGCTATCGTTTCAGACATCTATCCCGGAGCTGCTGCTTCCAATCCGGCAGGATTGAAACTAATTCATAACGTATTGTACTTCTCTGCCAACAACGGAGTAAACGGTTATGAACCGTACAGTACTATTTTCTCGGATTGTTCAACCACAATGCTGGAGGATCTGAATCCGGGGGACTTGTCATCTTATCCTGAATTCAGTGGTTCTGTAAACGGGCACATCATTATGCGAGCGAATAAAGCGGGTTACGGACGAGAATTATTCTCTTTGGAAGAAGCCGAGATCGTTACTGAAGAAGTGACTACTTGTGGAAGTTATAACTGGACGTTAACCAATCAAACTTATGCAACTTCTGGATCGTATGCTTACATCACACAAAATCAGGCAGGCTGTGATTCAATTGTAAGCCTGAACCTGACAATCATCGGACCTTCAACTGGAATTCATGTTCAGCAACAATGTGGTGGAAGCTATACCTGGATAGATGGAAACACTTACTTTTCATCAACCAACACACCAACATTTACGTTTACCAATCCACAGGGATGTGACTCCGTTGTAACCTTACATCTTACGATTTCAGGACCTTCAAGCGGTGTTGATCATCAAAGTCATTGTGGAAGTTACACCTGGATTGATGGAAACACTTACTTTTCATCAACCAATACACCAACATGGACTCTGGAGAACGTGAACAGTTGCGACTCAATTGTGACGTTGAACTTAACAATTACAAATCCGCCTTCAAGCTTTTTGAGTGTAACACAATGTGATTCGTACACTTTAAACAATCAAACATATACCACCAGTGGGGTCTACATTCAAACTATACAAAATGCTTCAGGCTGTGATTCTACAGTTACACTGAACTTAACGATTACCAATCCAACTTCAAGTTCGTTGAGTGCAACAGCTTGTTATTCGTACACATTAAATAATCAAACGTACACAAGCAGTGGAACATATATTCAATATTTGCTGAACAGCGTAGGTTGCGACTCTATACTTACATTAAACCTGACCATTAACGAATCGTCCTCTTCCACATTCACTGCCGCGAGTTGCGGACCTTATTTCTGGGAGTTGGCGCAACAAACTTACCCTTTCTCAGGTTCTTACCCGTTAACTATTCAAAGTTCAACCGGTTGTGATTCAATCGTTACCATGAGTTTACTTATTTATACTGTGCCAACAGGGCAAATTACAGATAATGGGAATGGAACGTTAACCGCAACCGGAGGTGATAATGTACGTTGGATTAACTGTACAACTGGTCAACCCATTTCAGGAGCGAATAGTAGTACGTTCACACCGATAGTCAATGGTTCCTATGCAGCAATTGTAGACATTGATATGGGTTGTGAAGACACAACGGATTGTGTGACAATCAACAATGTGGGAATCGGCGAATCGCTCATTACTTCTTTGGAGATCTATCCCAACCCAACGAATGATCTTGTAACTATTTCCTTTCAGGGAGCTGAACCTACTTTAGTCATTTACGATGCTCAAGGAAAACTGATTCAAAATTATTCTACTGTTCAATCGGGACAACAAGTATCTTTGCTAAATGTAGAAACTGGTGTTTACTTCTTTGAAGTAAAAACATCAGGTTTAACGACAACCAAAAAAATAATTAAACAATAAATCGGCTTCATCTATCATGAAATTCATCATCTCCTTATCATTGGTTCTTTGTCTTGCATTCACTGCCAAGTCACAAACTTTGTCAGAAATTTACTGGATGCCCACCAATGGCGTTTACGGAATGGACGTTGACACTGCTAATAACCTTCTCTATGTTGGAGGAGATTTCACTAGATGGATTCCAAAAGAAGAAACTTGCGGTGCCAATGTCAATTTGTTAACTGGAGTTCCTGATTTCACATTCGCAAATCCGAATATGAGTTCAAATGTGTTTTGCTCGGTTGCAGATGGAAACGGAGGTTACTTCATTGGAGGAAACTTTACACAGGTCGGTGACAGTATTAGAAAATGCGTTGCTCATCTTAATGCAAATGGAGATGTAACCTCATGGAATCCGGAAATTGTTGGAAATAGTACTGTTTTTGTTCGATCGATGGTGTTGATCGGAGATGATTTATATCTAGGAGGACATTTTACCCAAATTGGGGGAGAAATTAGAAACAACCTTGCAATAGTTAGCGCTGCTAATGGCTCTTTAGATCCGTGGTATCCCGAAATCAATGGACAAATTAATCAAATGTTGGTTTCCAACAACGGATTGTACATTGGCGGACTATTTACATCCTTTTTAGGTCCAACGGTTTATCAGAACTTGATGAGATTTGATATGACCACAGGAATAGCAAGCAACTGGAATCCAGATGTTAACGGAATGGTTAGAGGTCTTGCTATTAAGGATACAACCGTTTATATCGCTAACCAAAGCTTTACAGTAAATGGCGAAACACGTAATGGAATTGCTGCAATTGATGTTGTTTCAGATGGAATGGGAACTATCATTGGTGATAGTTTGAATGCTTTCGAAATTGATATTACGGGATCTGTTTATTGTATGCATTTTGTTGGCGACACCATGTTTGTTGGTGGTCAATTTACCAGTATTAATTCAGAAACTGTATTAAACGTAGCATCTCTAAACCCTCAAACTGGAGATAATATTCCAATGAATTTGCTGATTGATGGCGATGTCTACGCTTTGACACACAGGGACTCTTTACTTTATTTCGGCGGGAATTTCATGTATGTTGATAATGGCTTGATTCGTCAGTCCGTTGGAGCATATAACATATATTTATCACAATTAGCAGTGTGGAATCCTGTTGTTGAGGGTGGTGATGTGAGTACAATCACGCTTTCTGACACTACAGCCTATATCGGAGGAACTTTCGGTACAATTGGTTCTAAATACAGAAATAAAGGGGCTTCAATAAATTCTCTCACAGGTGAACCAACATCGTGGAATCCAAATTTCAATGGACGAGTAAACGTTGTTCACATCAAAGATGATATGGTAATCTACGGTGGTGATTTTACCACGGTGAGCGGAACACCGCGTAATCACATTGCCGCTTTTGATATCAATACAGGAAACCTTCTTAACTGGAACTTCGATATTAACGGATCTGTCAATACCATTCTATCATTGGATTCTCTTCTTTTTGTTGGTGGTGGATTCACACAGATTGATGGAGTGGATATTTCCCATTTGGGAGCAATTAACCTGAACACAGAAACAGTTGAAAACTGGAATCCATTGTTAAACGATTCTGTGAAGGAGGTTTATGTTGCCGGAAATTACTTATATGCTGGAGGAAATTTCACTCAGGCAGGAAGTGAAGATCGAACAAATATTGCACGCTTCGATTTGAACTCAGGATTATCACTTGATATCTGGTCTCCTCTTTTTAATGGAAATATTGAAGCAATTACACAGTCTGGAAATCAAATTCTTGTAGGAGGATCTTTCACTCAAGTCAATAATGAAGCAAGAAATTTTATGGCTTCCGTTCAGGCCTCAACTGGCGCGGTGAATACTCTGGATCTTAATCCTGACTATCCGGTATTGTCTTTAAAAAGTATTGAAAACAGAGTTTATATTGGTGGTGAGTTTCATATGATCGGAGGTCAAAATAGAATGTATACCGCTGAACTTGACATGGTAAACGAAGTGGTTACACCTTGGAATATTTCTCCAACCGAAAGCAGCTATGGTTCAACATACGTATTCTCTATTATTGATGACCAGATGTATTTAGCTGGTGGCGGAGATGGAGGTGGAAGCGGAAATGTTCTAGGAGTTGAAGACTTTACAGAAATTGCTCCGGAAGATTTTTCAGTAAGTACGTTTACGTATCCCACAGGTTTAAATGGTTGTAGCGGAAAGATCATTATTCAACCAACAGGAGCACCTGACTTTACAGCAATTATTGATGGAACCAACGGTCCATATTCTTCAAACGGATTTATGACTGTGGATTCACTTTGTGCTGGTATTCATACCCTTAAAGTTTACGACTATTACAACGACTCTATCGAAATGACTTTTGTAATCGGTCAGGATTCAAGCACATTCATTGTTGACACAAATAACCTTAATTTTTATAATGACCTGGTAGGTGGAATCAGTGAAAACTGTGATATTGTCTTTCTGAACATTGATTCCATTTTCGTCTACGAAGCTGAGATCAACGGAACAGAATTATTAGTTGTTTGGAGCATTGTACAGGATACCGTTACTTCATTAGACAGTGTCTACTATCAACTCATTAATGGAGATGGATTTTACTACATCCAATATTCTCTCTTCTGTCCTTTCAAAACAATTAACGACTACTATGTACATACCGAAGAAATAGCCATTTTCGATGGAAATGTTTCTACTGCGGGCATTGGTGAACAAAAAGAAAGCGAAATCTTAATTTATCCGAATCCGACAACCAATTTAGTCGCTGTTTCATTCGAGGGAAGTAATGCTGAACTAACCGTGTATGATACGCAGGGAACGATAATTCAGGATCATCTTTCCATTCAACCTGTAGCGCTGGTTTCCTTGAAGGATTTACAAAACGGAGTTTACTTCTTTGAAATTACAACTGACGAAGGAAAAACCGTGAAACGTGTGGTGAAGAATTAACACAACTTTATCTTGTTATTTAGGAACCCGCTCCTCTTTCAGGGCGGGTTTTCGTACCTTTATCAGCCCAATTGAACCCTTTGATGAAAATCCTGATTATAGACGACGAAAAAATTGCTAGAGAAAACTGCCAAATAGTTTTGTCACAAGTTGGAATTAATGGGCTGATGATTCGGGAAGCGGATAGTGTTGCTAGTGCTTTACAGGAAATTTCGGATTTTAACCCCGATCTATTGCTTCTGGATATTCAGCTGCATGACAAAAGCGGGTTCGATATTCTTCATGCCATCTCTCCACGCTACATTCCAACCATTTTCATTACAGCATACAATGATTTTGCACTCAGAGCTTTTCAAGTATCAGCTTTAGATTATTTACTGAAGCCATTTGATCCGTCCGATTTACAAGTTTCCGTTTTAAAAGCACATAGCCGTATCCAAAATGATCGTGTTTTTGAACAATTGGAGATCTTTCGTCAACAAATGAAAAGTCCTGAACCCAAGAAAATTGTTCTGAACACCGCAGATGCATTGCATATTGTGGACATTGAAGAAATTACATACTGCTTAGCAGATGGTGCATACACCCATTTTCATTTTACCAACCGTAAACCCATTTTGGTTTCAAAAACATTAGCCCATTTCGAAAGTATTATTGGAAGTGATTATTTCATTCGAACACATCAAAGTTATTTGGTGAATATGCGTCAAGTCTCTCAATTCGACAAAAGAAATGGTGGATTTTTGTTGTTGCCAGATAGCATCGAAGTCCCTGTTTCAAGTAGAAAAAAAGAAGAAATTCTCACCTATTTCAAAAACATTTGATGTTCCTTCTGAAACAAATCGAAATCAAGAAATGGTTGCTGTTTCTTCTGCTTCTGTCCTTTTCTCAGAAATACTACGCACAAGTACCTCTTGATAGCTTACTTCAAAAAATCACCTATCAAAAAGAAGATACTGTCAAGGCAAAACTGTACTATGACATCGCCAAAAGCTATTTTAGTCGCGACCGATCCATGTTTAAGGTTTACACCGATAGCATGTTTCGTCTTTCAAAAAAACTGAAATACAGCAATGGAATAGGGCTTTCGTACGCCGCGTATAGTTATTACTATTCCTACGAAAACAATTGGGAAAGGGTAAAGTTCTATCTCCAAAAATCGGATAGCGTTTACGAAAAACTGGGGAAGATCACCAACATAATGAGCAACAAAGAATTGTATTCTCTTTACTACAAATATGTTGGAGAATACAATAAAGCACTGCAAAACGATTTGACCTTACTCAAGTACTACGAGCGAAACGGACCCAAAGTCTCGGAAGCAAAAATGCTTGGCGCAATTGCGCTTTTATTGAGTCAGTTAGAAAGGTATAAAGAAGCTGAGCCTTATTACAAAAAGTCGATTGCGTTGCGTAAGGAACTAAAGGACTATTACGGTGAATCAAAAGCTCTACTCAATTACGGGGCAATGCTAACCGAACGCGATCAATTTAGACGTGCTGAACCCTACGTACTAGAATCAATCAGGCTTCAAAAATTCATTGATGATGAATCCAATATTCCCATTTGTAACGCCAATTTGGTATGCATTTACGCTGAAACCGGTCGTTCAAAAAAAGCCATTGAACTGGCAAAGGAATGTGAGATTGCCTTTGGTAAATACCAAGACACTGCCAATTTGGTTAAAGTTGCAATGTATCTGTCAGTGGCTTATACCAAACTAAAACAATACAAGAAGGCCATTCACGCTTTAGATGTCAAGTATCATTTGATAAAAAATAAAAAGCCTTATCAAGAATTGGAAGCCGATTTTCTCTGGAAATATTACAAAATTTACAAAGCAATGGGGAAAACTGACATTGCATTGGAATATCTGGAAGAAGCGAAATCACTTGAGGATCAAAGCCATAACATTCGTATTCAGCACGGTGTCTCTCGGGCAAAAGAACTTTACGAAACAGATAAAAAGCAACAAGAAAACGAACAACTCCGAAAAGATAATGAGTTGAAAGATCTGCAAATTAATCAACGCAACTATTTTGTCTTTGGTTCTATCCTTCTACTGCTTTTAATGGGAATAATTGCTTTTACAACCATTCGATACAATCGTCTAAAGAACGAAAAAATAGCAGTTGAAATGGAACAACGCTTGCTACAAACCCAAATGAATCCACATTTCATCTTTAACGTGCTTCACGCTATTCATACCTATATGCTGCGTAAAGACACAGATGAATCTGGAAAATTACTTACCTCGTTTGCTCGTTTAGTACGGTCAATTTTACAGCACTCTTCAACTGATAATATTCCGCTCACTGAAGAACTAAACTGGCTAAAAGACTACATTCGATTGCAGCAACTTCGTTTCACTGATTCTTTCGATTTCACTATAGAGATAGATGAATCCATTTCACCTGAAAACCTACTGTTACCACCAATGTTGATTCAACCGTTCATTGAAAATGCAATTGAACATGGTTTTTCGGGATTAGATCGAAGAGGAGAGCTGAGTATCAGCTACAAAAAAACAGGAACCGAAGTTGAAATCCGTATAACAGACAATGGAAAGGGCTTTTCCAGCAACGATCAACAGCTTACAAAAGACCATGAATCAGCAGCTGTGCAAATCACGGAAAAGCGAATTCTACTATTAAATAAACGCAGAAAAGGGGCTTTCTCCTTCCGAATTTCTTCAAAACCGTCAGAAGGGACCAGTGTTTATTTCTCTGTTCCATACAAAACACTTTTTGATTAATTATCCCCACTTGGCTTCGATACATCCCGACTTTCAGCCGTGATACTCAGCCTGACGTGGGTAATTAATTTATAAAATCATTTGAAACTAGAACAAGCGTCAAACCGAGTGATCTTGACTCTCCTCTGCGTTTCGGTCAAGATTGTATCGAGGTTTGCGCTTATTTGAAAAATCACCACGCTTACCAATCGCACCCTCTCGTTCACCAAAATCCAGGTTTTGATTGCTTTTGAAGCTGTATTTTCGCTTCAAAACACAATTTATATTATGAAATTATCATTGTTATCATTAGCCTTTATCGGGCTTTTCCTTGGATCTTGTTCATCTTCTTCTTCAGAATCCGCAACAGCAGATTTGGGTAAAGAATTCACGTTCGATGAGCAGAAAATGACGGTTGAAGTTAAAGCAAGCACTGTACTAGTAAATGAAAAAGAGGAGACAACATTGGTTGCTCCAGAAGGTAAAATTTACCTAATTGTTGATGTAAAAGGACAAAACAGCTCATACTTTGCTTCACTAAAAGATGGTGAAACAGAATTGGAAGAAGTAGATTTCTTAATTGCTGGTCCATTTGTTAGAGATTTAGATCTTGCTACAACTCCAGACAAAAGCATGTTGTTCTTAGTGGATGCTAAGAATGCAAATTACACCGTGTCCATCAAGAGCTTCGGCGATGCTTCAGTAAGCATTAAAGTTGGCGCTTTGAAAGACGAAGCAACGGTGAAAGTAATTGACAACATGAAGGCGTTCTTGAAAGACATCGAAAGCACTGGACGTGTTTTAGAAGCTGCTAAGAAATACGTGAAAGATGGTATAAACCCGATGGATATTGCTACTGAAAATGGAGAGCCAATGTTCGGTGACCCAGTTACTCAAGGAGTTACCATCAGAAATATCGTTGAAGGAAATACCTATATCTGTGATGTAGAAACTGGAATCTTCGAAACAATTGCTGTGACTTGGGAAGGTGACAAAATTGTTCAAATTCAGGTGAAATAGAAATACCCACCCAATTACAATCTATAAGATAACAGCTGTAACTCAAATACGTTGTTTAACAGAAGTCCGCTGCATCTCGACTACGCTCGATGACCGCAGCGGATTTTTGTGTCTAGTTCTTTTTTTAGAAGAACATCATTGCACTTTTCAAGAGTCCATAACTTCATTGCCCTGCTTTTCATACCTTTAGTCTACTAATCGTATTTTTATTAGGGATGAAAAATCTACTCGCTTCACTATTCGTTGCTTTCTGCGGAATCGCAACAGCTCAAAATATCATTGAATGGAATGCTGAAATTGAAGTTTCGGATGGAGCAACTTACGGAAATACACGGCCTAGAATTGTGTTAACCGCAAACGATATTCCACTCATTGTTTATGGAAATGGTGGGACTAAACAGCTCTATGCCTCTCGTTGGAACGGAACAGGATTTTCAACCCCGGAAGCTTTACTACCAGCAAATATGGAAGCATACGTTTTGTCGTGGACTGGCCCGGATGTTGCCGCAAAAGGCGATACTGTGATTGTGGTTTTCAAAGCAGAACCCATGGACAACGGAAATGTGTATTCTGTTCGTTCGACAGATGGCGGAGTCACTTTTTCCGACACCATTCGAGTAGATGATCACGATGCTGGGGTGGCCTGGATGCCTTCATTGGATATCGACGAAAATGGAAATCCAAGCGTAGTTTACATGGCCCATGATTCGCTTTGGATTCATCCAAGATATGTGGTTACTCATTCTACAGACGGTGGTTTGAGCTACAATCCATCCATGGATATTGCACTTTCAATTCCAGACGAAGCCTGCGATTGTTGTCCTGCAGAATACATCATAAACGGAAACCGCGAAGTAATGCTTTTCCGTAATAACGATAATAATGTTCGTGACATCTTTGGTGTTTATTCGACTGACGGTGGAGCTAGTTACACCTCAACACAACAAATCAATCAGTTGAATTGGGTAGTAAATTCTTGTCCTTCAACTGGGCCGCACGGTTTGTTACGAAGCGCTGATCTCATTACAGTTTCTACAAGTCAGGTTACAGGTAAAAACCGGGTTTATGTAACTTCAAACTCGGCTACAACAGCACTTGGAAGTTCAACAGAATTTATGCTTACGCCACCGTCAAATTCCAATGGGAATCAAAATTATCCTCGTATTTCGGGAAATCAGGACACCATTGTTTTGGCGTGGCAGGAAAATAATCCATCCAATTACGAAGTATATTATGCACTTACAACAACCGGAACGGTAAACGATTTTCAAACTTCAAAAGCTCAGGCGAATACAATTACAACCGGAGCTCAAACCAACCCGGATGTGGTTTACAAAAACGGAAAAGTGCATTACGTGTTTCAGGATTCACCAACGGCCTCGGTTATTTATAAAACCGGAACAATAGGAACCGTTGGCGTAAATGAAAATGAACTGATTTCTATCTCCACTTACCCGAATCCATCTTCAGGAATAATTCATTTCACGGCGAAAATTGATCGTGTGGTGAAAGTTGTGGACGACAGCGGAAGATCCATCCCTTTTAGCTTTCAGAATGACGATTCCTTTGGAGCCATTCACATAAACCAAGCAAGTGGTTCATTTGTCATCATTGCAGAAATAAATAATCAGGAAATTGGCATTCCAGTTTCAGTTAAATAGTATTACAGGGGTAAACCACTACGGAAAGTAGCAACGAATTTGTGAAATTTGTGTTAGCATTTCTCCCTGAATTGGGGATTTGGTTATTTTGGCTCCGTAAAACACTCAAAATGAAGATCGCAACTCGCAAATTCAATCTTAAAAAGGCACTCCTTTATACGGGTTTGACGCTTGCATTTTCTTCAAATGTGGTTTACGGACAAAACAGTGGAAAGATTGAATACGACATCGAGATCAGAGGAATCACACCAGAAATGGAAAAAGGTGCTGCCATGCTCTTCAATAGTAAAATGACCATTGCCTTTGCAGATTCAAATGTTCGCCAGGATTATAAAATGGGAGAAATGGAAACCAAAACCACCATTATTAATAAAACCTTGAACAGGGCCATTTACTACGAAAACAGTATGAATGGGAAAGTTGGAATTTTTGGAACACCGAAAGAAATTTCGAGTATAGCTTTCATTGATACTACTGCAAAGGTGGAGTTGATTGATGAAGAAAAACTTATTCTTGGGTACAAATGCAAAAAAGCCAAGTATACCTTTTCTTCAGGGGAAATAGCGGAATACTGGTACACCAATGAACTTCCTGTTCAATTTCCAAGTGGTAATTTTTTCAATGCACTAATTCCTGGAGTTCCATTGGAGTTCTCTACAACGGCAAACGGTTATTTTATGCGTTTTAAATGCATCAACTATGCCACTTCAATACCAAACATCACACAGTATTTCCACCCTGCGGTTGAACGGGATTTTAAGCTCGTAGATTTCAAAACGTATCAGGCAATGGTTTTGGAACAGCAAGCACCTAAGTGAAAATCCAAAGAGTATAAAAAAGTAGAGACGCGATGCATCGCGTCTCTACCACAATATTCTATTTAAATACTTTCCTATTCATTCAATGTCTTCACCTCTTGAGGCGTCATCAAATCTTTTCGGATTAGCCTGATAATAATCAATCGATTGGATTGATGTACTTCTTCTGAAGACTCCTCCGTACTATTGATCTTAGCCCGTTCTTCACCTTTACCAACAGCTTTCATTCTGCTTGTTGGAAGTCCACGTTTCGCCATTTCTGCCACTACGAAATTTGCTCTGGCTTCAGAAAGTTTCATGTTCACCATTTCTTCACCACGAATATCCGTATAACCATCCACCTCAATATCGATTAATGGATTTTTCTTTAACAGACGCGTAAGCGTATCCAGGAATTTATAGTCGGTATTCGGCTCGTTCGTTTCGAAGTTAAAGTAGATCTCCTTCGGACTCCATTTCTTGATAATTTGAACCGCATCGTCTTTCTGCAATGAATCCAAATATGCTTTTCTACGAATCAACTCGGCAATGTGTTCGTTATCGATAACCATCCAAACATCATCTTCGGCTTTAGAACCAAAGCGGTTCGAACTTACGTAAACCGTATCGTTTTCCATGATTGGCCAATAATCGTCTGAAAACGAATTGATCGGTTGATCCAAATGTTTGATTTCCGTAATAGCGTTTGCAAAACGATCAAATTTTCCAGCGTAAACATCCATTGCTCCACAACCAACTCGTCCGGTTGATGAAAAGTAAAACTCATAGTTTTTAAACATTGGATAAACTTCAAATCCGTCCGTGTTCACTCCATTTAGCATTACTGGATTTTGCCATTGTCCTTCCACCAACTGACTGAAATAGAAATCAGAGAAAGTAGATGTTCCTGCTTTCACGCAAGAGAAGATCAAGCCGCTTCCATCGGGAGTAAATGCTCCAAAGGCTGTAGAACCTTTATCATCAAATTCACTAAATTTCCAGGCTTTTACATCTTCAATTTCCAGACGTTCTTCCACCCACGTACCAACATACAGGTGTGGAGCTCTGTCCATATCTCGTGTGCTCAACATATCAACTGCAGTAAAAACTACCAGGTTTGAATTCGGATCCTTACTTAAAGAGGTAATGGCACACTGATCAAATTTGTTTGGGAAAAAGATTTGTTTTTCAATCTTATCTCGCCACAAAAAAGGTCGCATTAGCATCAATTCAGCATCATCAGAAGGAATAATATCCATTCTCACTTTTGCCGAATCCATTCCAATTTCATGAAACACGATCTCACCAAGCGCACTGTCGTTGTAACGACTATCTGCCTTTCTGGTGTTATACATCAGCGAGTATTGAGATGCTCCCTGCATGATACGTGCATCTGTCAGATAATCGCATGAAGCCATATCTACCTGAACATTATCAGAAGGGTCTTTGGTCAAATAAAGTGCGTATGCAGTTTTAGCATCAGCATAATTTCCGGTTGCTTTCAATGCATCTGCACGCATCAAATAATGCATGCTTTCAGCAGTATTCGATTTGATCAACTCATTAACTGAATTCAAACAATTCGCGAAATCACCATTTACATATTGCGCATACGCCAACTTCTTCAAATCATCAACTTCCAATTTTTTGGATTCATTGATCTTCGAATAGATATTGGCACTGCGTTCATACTCGTATCTGTTGAATTCGGCACGCGCCACATCAAGCGACTGTGCAACCGCGCTCACATTTACGAATAGGAAGGATATAAAGAAAAACTTCTTCATGATTAGATTCCTGGAGCGTAAATTCTATTTCTCTTGATCCAAGGCTCGTTTCCTCCATTTCCTCCACCTGAAGTGCGTTTGTTAGGGAACAATTGCAATTCAAGGAAAATCTCGTGAGAACCTGTAGAATAATCCGCAATATCTGTTAATGTGTAGTCATAAGCATATCCTACGCGGAAAGGTCCGAATTGAACACCACCCATAAACACTACTGCATCGTTATGACGGTAGGAACCACCCAACCAGATTTTGTTGTTGTAAATTCCTAAAAGTGTTACGTCATTCGACCAAGTTCCAGCTTCAATAACTTGCAATTGAGTTGTCGCTTTCAAATCGAATTTCGGAGACAATTTAAACTTGTATCCACCGATGAAGTAGTAATTTCTTACGTTCAGGTTGATCAACGGATTTTCGAAATTGTAAAGATCTCTATCCATTTGAACCAGGTTACGCGCACTTACTCCGGCAAAAGCTTTGTCTTTGTAGAAGTAGAAAGCACCAAAGTTTGCATCCGGAACAAATGTATTGTTGAACCCACGAATTACAGCTGGATCATCTGGCAAGTACGTTGTTAAACGCGTTGGATCAATGATGTGTTGCGACATGCTCAACCCTAAACCAAGACCTAATTTATGATTTTGGTCTGCACTCAAACGCAATTGGTACGCCATGTTCAATGTCAAACCTGTGTGACGAGAAGGTCCAGCAACTTCATTCGACAAAATTCCACCAATACCAAAGTTTTTACCCACATATCCATGCGCTGATAAATATTGGCTTGTTGGAGAATCCGGAAACTGTACCCATTGTTTTCTGAAATTCAACTGCACCGGCACATAAGATTTTGCACCTGTTGCACCTGGGTTAATTACAGTTTCATTAAAGAGATACTGAGAATTAAGTCCGATTTGCTGCGACCAGGTTACGATTCCCGATACTGCAAATGTTGCGATTAAAACTATCTTTTTCATGACTTTAATTACTTAATGATTGTTAGCGAGCCGTTGATCTTGTCACCGTCTGCATTATTTAAATAAATGATATAGTAGTAAACTTCTGTTGGAGCGATTTGTCCACCGATTCTCCCATCCCAAGGCTCATAAACACCTTTGTGATTCCAAACCATGTTACCCCATTTGTTATACATCTGAACTTCAGCATCAGGATAAACCTCCATGTTGTCGATAATCCATGTATCGTTGTAGTTGTCACCATTTGGTGAAATTGTATTTACTGGGAAAAGACAGAATTCGTTGATTTTAGAAACGAAAACGGTTGTGTCAAATGTACATCCGATAACGTCTTCGATATTGATTGTATAGAAATCAGTTGGTAAACCATCGATGTTACTAACTGTTGCCCCGTTCGACCAAGAGTAAGTGTAATTTCCTGTTCCACCACCAGCGTGAGTAATAATCACACCATCGTACTGATCTTTACATAAAACAGGAGTAATCTCGAACCATGCACTTACAGGAAGCGGTTCGAAAATTTCTACAGAAAGTGAATCCTGACAACCTTTCGAATCGGTTACCATGAAATCATATACACCAATTGGAACATTGATAATGTCTTCGGATGTTTGTCCGCTTGACCAGTTGTAAGTATAACCACCATTTCCACCAGTAACATCTACCAAAATAGATCCATCCGTTCCACCTGCACAATTTACGTTGTCGCTTGAGAACGTTGCCGCCAATTCTGAAGGCTGTGGAATAAACCAGAACATTTCGTAGAAACAGTTGTTAGAATCGATCAATTCCAATTGGAAAGTATCACTTTCATATCCGTTCAAATCTTGTGTTTGAGCCGATAAACTGTACATTGAGTTGTACCAAGTATAGTTGTAAGGTTGTGTTCCTCCGGTTGGGTTCACATCAATAATTCCGTCTTTACCACCGTAACAAGTAACAGGAGTAATTACTTCGTTCATTGCCAATGGAGCTGGTTCGTTAACCACCAGAGTGTCTAACAATTCACAACCATTATTATCGGTTACAATGAAAGAATATGTTCCGGCTGTTAGGTCAGAGGCTGTTGGGAAAGTTCCACCATTCGACCAATCATAGAAGTAAGGAGAAGTTCCTCCAGCTACAGTAATTGAAATCATTCCATCATCACCATTGTTACACTTCACATGCTTAATGATTGAATCATAGCTCAACGCGTAATTTGGTTCAGTAAGTGTAATCTGGTTTGTAATTGTACAACCGTGATCATCTGTCACAAGAACCGAGTAAGGTCCTGCAACCAAATTTGCCAAATCCTCTGTACCAGCAGCTGTATTCCACGAGTAAGTATAAGGAACTACTCCGCCAGAAACCGTTAAATCAACGCTTCCGTTATTTCCACCTTTACAAAGAATATTCACTCCTGAAATTGTTGAAGTAAGAAGTGTTGGTTGTGTAATTGTAACGTTTCCTGCAATTGTACATCCTTTGTTATCCGTAATCACATAACTGTATGTATCAGCTGGTAAGTTGACGATATCCTGAGTAACCAAACTCATTTGGTATGTACTGTTTACCCATGAATAAGCGTAAGGAGAAGTTCCGCCTGCTGGTGACAAGTCAATTGAACCGTTAGATTCACCATAACAGTTAACATCTACTGTTGTAAATGTTGTTGACAATGGTGCCGCCGGCTGTGTAATAATGACGCTGCTCGAGAAAACACAAGCATTTGCATCGGTAATTGTATAACCGTAAGTTCCTGCACCAAGACTTACTACATCTTGTGTTGAAGCACTGTTTGTCCAGGAATAGCTTAACGGATTCGTTCCACCAGTTGGTGTAACATCAATAGAACCAGTCATATTTCCAAAACAATTCACATTCACCGAAGTGTGTGTTGCTGTTAACGGCAACAACGGCTCTGTAATGGTTACAGTAGTTGTTTCCGTACAGTTATTCGCATCTGTAACCACAACAGTATAGGTTCCTGCCGGGATCAAATTCAAATCTTGCGCTGTTCCGAATGAAGTATTGTTTTGATTAACCCATGCGTAGGAATAAGGAGATGTTCCGCCTGAAGGGGTAAGATTGATTGAACCGTTTGAATAGCCATTACAGGTAACATTCACTTTCGTTGAGCTCAACATTAACTTCGAAGGTTGAGTAACTACAGTTGCGTAATTAGAAATACATCCTCTGTTATCTGTAACTGTCAATTGGTAATTGCCTGCTGGAATTCCAGTCAAATTGAATGTGTTTGTGCTGTACAAAGTAGTAGCATTTTCCCACGAATAATCGTAAGGTGCAACTCCACCACTGATATTTGCCAAGACAGATCCTGTGTTCCCGCCATTACAAAGTACGTTTGTTGGAGTCAAGGTTCCTGTTACCGGACTTGGTTGAGAGATAAATACAGAAATATTCGTCAAACACCCTTTAAAGTCTGTAATGTTACAGTTGTAATTTCCTGAATTCAGATTGCTGATGTCTTGTGAACTTGCACCATTCGACCAGCTGTAAGAATAAGGGAACGTTCCTCCCCAAACCGTTAGATCAATAGAGCCCGTGTTTCCACCATTACATTGCACCGGAATTGAAGTAGCAGATCTGCTCAAAACCTCAGCTGGTTGAGTAATGATAACCGTTCTTGGCGAAGTACACATGTTAGCGTCACGAACAGTCACAGTGTAAGTTCCAGCAGGTCTTCCAACCAAATCTTGCGGATCACCGTATCCAGGACCATTGTAATTCCAATCATACGCATAAGGTGCAACACCACCGCTAACCGTTAAATCGATAGAGCCTGTATTCATGTTTCTACAGTTCACATCAACATGCGTTTCTGATGTTACAATAGGGCTTGGTTGATTTACCACGTAAGCTCCGAAAGCAGTACACCCGCTAACATTGTCCTTAACGTTCACGGTATAAGTTCCCGCTGTCAATCCCGAAATCGATGTAGAAGACGCACCTGTTGACCAAGTGTACGTGTAGTTTCCACTACCACTTCCTGCAACAACGCTTACCGTTGCTGCCCCATTTGATCCGGCGTAACAAGAAACCGCCTGACCCGTCACCGAGATAGTTGGACAACCAACTGGCGGTGGCGTTTCTTCGGCTCTTACCAGGAGAACGTTCAAGAACCCAAACAATATGAGAGTTAATCTTTTCATTTTTGTCATTATTGAGTTTACCTATCGAATAATAGTGATAGAACCTGTGTATTTATTTGCTTCGTTATTGTATAGATCAATGATGTAGTAATACACCTCTGAAGGCAATAATTTATTACCATATGTTCCGTCCCAAGGCACATAAACTCCTTGTTGACTGTGCACCAGATTACCCCATTTGTTGAACACCATCACTTTAGCATTCGGATACAAATCAAGGTTTTCAATTACCCAGGTGTCGTTGTAGTTGTCACCATTCGGAGTGAACGTGTTCACAGGATTAATACAACCATTGTCAACCGGATCAATTGTAATTGTCTCCACCTTGATACAGCCGTGATCATCCGTAATTGTCAGAACATAAGTTCCGGCAAGTAAGTTATTAATGTTACTTGTCACACTTCCGTTCGACCATACGTAAGAATAAGGTTGAGTTCCACCCGCTGCAATTACAGCAATCGAAGCATCTTCCTGATCCACACATGACAATTGTTCGGCATTGATCACCAGGTAAATTGGTAATGGCTCACCAACTGTAGCCGTATCTCTTACGATACATCCTTGAGCATCTGTAACCGAAACGTAATAATTACCCTGTACTAAACCAGTTGCATTGGTTGTTGTTTGACCATCAGACCACAATACACTGTAAGGTAAAGTTCCACCAACAACCGACATAGAAATACTTCCATCACTTGAGCCGTTACATAAAGCATTAGCGGGTTGAAGAGTTGTTAGGAACGGTGCCGGCTGACCAACAGTAATGATTTGCTGCCATAGACAATTGTTCTTATCGTAAATTCGAACCAAATAGTCGTTAGCCGATAAACCGGTGATCGTTTCAGAAGGATTATTCAAAATAATCTGATTGTTATTTGCCCAACTGAATGAATATGGAGCTGTTCCACCAGAAATAGCCAAATTCACCTCACCGTCTGAATAGTTGTAACAACTAGCGTCTGTAATTGTAGGAATTGCATTAAGCGCAGCAGCTGGTTGATTCACCATTGTTCCAGTGAATGCAAAACATCCTTTCGAATCCGTTACCGTTAATGAATATGGTCCAGCCACAATCTGATCTAACGAACTTGTAATAGCGCCATTCGACCATGAATACGTGTACGGAGCTGTTCCGCCATTTACAAATGATTCTACCGCTCCTGTTGTTCCTCCGAAACAGATAACTGCAGTTGGAGTTAAACTAGAAGACAATGCTGAGATTGGTTCTGTAATCTCGAAACTTGCATCTTCAGTACATCCAAGATTATCTGTAACTGTCAACACATAATTGCCTGCAACTACGTTTGTCAAATCTTCTGTCACCGCAGTATTCGACCAGCTGAATGTATATGGAATTGTTCCTCCCGTGATTGTGGCATCCAAACCACCATCAGTTCCGGCGTAACAGTTTACATCATTCATAACTCCAGTTATTGCAATTGCTGCAGCTGGCTGAGTAATGATCGCTGTATCCATAATTACACATCCACGGTTATCGTGAACCTGAACAACATACGTACTTGAAGAAAGACCACTTAAATCCTGTGTTGTTGTTGTTAAGATCTGGTTTGTTCCATCCCACCACTCATAAGTGTAAGGAGTTGTTCCACCATTTACAGTTAAGTCGATTGATCCGTTTGAACCGTCATGACAACTTACAGCAACAGTTGTGTTACCAATACTCAATGGAGCAGCTGGTTGTGTAATAATTGCTGAGTTCATTGCGGTACAGCCCTTTCCGTCTGTAACCGTGAGATTATAAGTTCCGGCTACAACTCCGGTAATTGAAGGAGTAACAGCCGAATTCGACCAGGCGTAAGTATAAGGAGTTGTTCCGCCAGTAACTGTTGAAATCACTTGTCCGGTACTTTCACCAAAACATCCAACTGTATTTGGAGTAAGAGCTATTGCAAGTGCAGCATTCGGTTGCGTTAATGTATACGAGTAATTCGCTGTACATCCACGGAAGTCAGTTACAAGAACGGTATACGTTCCAGCCGCAACATTCGTCAAATTCGGTGAAGTTGCCGCATTCGACCATGAATAAGTATACGGTGCTGTTCCACCTGTAATTCCTGTAGTAATTGCACCAGTTGTATTACCAAAACAATTTATGTGAGTAAGAACAGGGTTATCATCAATCGGTGCACTTGGTTGAGTAACCGTAATCGTTGAAGAAACCTCACATCCTTTTGAATCTGTCATGGTAACACCATAAGTACCGGCAGAAACGTTCGTCAAATTCTGACCTCCATTTGGTAAAATGGTGTTAGTTCCATCCGACCAAACAAAAGAATATCCAGGTGTTCCACCAGCAACTACATTGTTGATGAAACCGTTCGATCCACCATAACAAGAAACTGAGCTCTGTGTCAAGTTAACCGAAGGTAAGCTTGCTGGTTGAGGAATAAAGTATGGTGCGAAACTTACACAACCGTTGTTATCTGTGATTGTTAAATTATATGGTCCTGAAACTACATTATTCAAATCTTCAGTAGTTTGACCGCTAGACCATGAATAACTGTATGGTGGAAGTCCACCAAACGGTGTAACATTGATCTTACCATCAGTACCAAATCTACAGTTTACATCATCAATTATTCCGGCCTGACCAACAACTGAAGGTTGGGAAATCGTTCTTGTGATGTTTGCAGTACAACCGTTGGCATCCGTAACGGTCAACGTATAAGATCCAACATTCAATCCTGTAAGATCTTCGGTAGTTGCACCATTCGTCCAGGAGAATCCATATGGAGCCGTTCCACCTTGAGTCAAGATGTCAATCGTTCCTGTATTTGGACCACCATTACATAGTTTATCGGTTAATAAAGCTGACAACTGCAATGGTTGTGAAGGTTGGGTAATGGTTGCTCCAGTTGAAGTCTTACAACCATTCGCATCTGTAATAATTACCTGATAATTATTCGCTGGAAGTGTATTAATGTCTTGGGTTACCGGACCATTCGACCATGCATAAGTAAACGGAGCTGATCCATTTACAGTGGACACATCTACAGCACCATTGTTTCCTCCATAACACAATACATTTGTATGTGTTTGAGTTGCTGAGAATTGTCGAGCAATCATATGGAAACCAACAAACGTTGTATCAGAGAATCCTCCTAACTGCCAGGTTTGATTAAACCAGTCATAAGAAACATCCCCAATAGGCAATGTTTCATCAATCAAAGGTCCAACGTTAAATGAGAATCCATCAAATCCAACAGCCGGAATAGTGAATTCCGGAGTACAAACCCATTCTGTACACCAATCAAACGGATCCGACCATGAAGGACAAGGATACGGAATCGGAATACAAATCTCAGGAACATGAATTTCAGGTGTGATTTGGATTGGTGGCAATTCGAATCCGAAACTCAAAGCAGAAAATTCGAACGTAAAGCTGATCGAATCATACGTATGATTGGTGAACTGACCAATAATGTTGTAAGTAGGTTTAATTTCTACGTCGGCGAAATAACATGGGTAATAATACCTTACCGTATTTCCAACTTCGAAATTGACAATGGCCGCTGTTCCGCTAGAAGTTTGTGTTGCGCCATTAAATACGGCATAATTGACCGGGACGGGGAACTCGTATTTCCCGTAGATCTTAGGTTTAAAGTCGAAACGCTGCACGTTGGTAACGTAAACGTTGAAAGAAGCGCTCATGATATTGTAAGACATAGAAGCTCCGTAGATTGTTCCAAAAGGAGCCGGAAGTTCAAACTCACCACTTAAATTGGAAAGTATTTCTCCAACCACTTTTGGCGGTCCAGTTGTTTGAGCTAAAATTCCACCAATTAACTTGAATACTTCTATTGAAAGGTGAGCATAAGTTGAGTCACCCGTTGCATAAAGGTCATTCCCGCTAATTCCATCTGTAGTTTCTACGTATGGAATAGCCAATTCTCCGGAAATACCGTAATCGTTGTCCGGAATTTCAAGAGGCATAATATCCTGGTGCACTTGCCATGGAATGGAAGTACAACCGTCTTCATAAGGAGGTAATGCAAAAGGGAAAATGTTCTGTCCGGGAGAAGGCTCGCCAATACCACCTGGTCCGCTATCTGCAGAATATGCCGGAATCGCTTCCGCACAAGCTGGTCCTAAATACCAAATCTCATCCTGCTCTACGCGGAAAATATTCAAGCGCATCATCGGAGTAGAGAAAGAAGGAATGATTGGAATGGTAACACAACCGAAAGCACAAATCGTAAGATTCGCATTTGCAGCGAACTGGAAATACATGTCAAGCGAGGCTGAACCTGCATTTGGATAATAGGTATCCAAAGCATAATCAGATGCAACAGTGTATGAAGAGTTTATAGAAACCTGATCGCCCTGATCATAAGTATTATCAGTTGGCATGTCAAGAACGATGTCCACAGGATATTCAACTGCAACTTCTCCGGTTGTAAAACCAGCTAAAGTAAAGTCAGACCCAATCACACCAGAAGTACCGAAACTTGCTGCCGCTCCAAAGCTTTGTCCGAGAATAGTTACAATTCCACCATTTCCAGTTCCACCGGAAGTGTTCCATGGATAGCTGAAAATGTCTATCGTTTGATTCATGGTGAAAGCGCTGAAACTTGGTCCCCACATGTTCTGGTTTCCAGAGGCAAAATCACAATGATGATTAACGGTTTGTTGGGCGAACAATCCTTTCGAAACAACAAGCGTTAGAAGAAGTAATAATTTTTTCATCTGCCTATTATTTAATGAAATGAACTGTTTGATACGCTCTAAACAACTCTGGCTCCAGAAGAGCCGACATGTCTTTATGATAAGTGACGCTTAGCCAAAGTGTGTTTTTCAAATCACCAATAAACACCATGTTTCTAACCATGCGCTTACCATCCAAATCGAACTCACAAGTAATCAACACGCCTTTAAGACCGGAAGTAGTTGTAATCTCTTTTTCTCCAACAAATGTTAGACGTTGTTTGGCATAATATTCTGGTGTCAAACCGCGCTTAATATTCACGTAAGTTGCTCCTTCTACCATGGTTAAAACCATTGAAGTCTGACTTAGCGGATGGTAATATCCATTGAATTGGTTTGCCTTGATAAATCCTTCAGGTGCTTCAATCATTGCCAGGTCTGCAGCAGTTGATGCAGGAACAACATATTGAGCTGAATCTTTCTCATCCTGAGCATTTCCAAGCTTTGGAAGCGCCAGCAGAAGGAAGAACAAAAACATTCGCATACAATTTCGCATAATACAGAGTATTTCAATTAGCGAAGTTATATCCAACCAATCCATAAAAAAATAGCGGTTTACCACCATTTTTTTTCGGTATACCCTATTATAATTTTGTGAACTTGGGCTTAGTGTGTGCTAGTGTCCCGAAAGAACAAAAGAAATTGTATTATGCAAGGAATTAAAACATTGAAAATTAAGCAGTTAACACTTATTGCTGGGTTCATTTGTTTGATGATTAGCAACACTGGTCATGCGGCAACTCGCTATTGGGTTGGTGGTTCAGGTGATTGGAGTGATGCCAACCACTGGTCTACAGTTTCCGGTATTCTGCTTTTACCAGGAGTTCCGGCAGCAACAGACGATGTTGTTTTTGATGCAGCTTCTGCTCCAGGGGCTTACGTTGTAACCTCTGCTGTACCAGTTACGGTAAGTGATTTTACAGCGACTAACTCAGACCCTTGTAACTGGAATTTATCAATAACCATTACAGGAAATTTCCTGGGCGCGAATGCGGCAAGTGTCTTAGGTTCTGGAACACACACGTTTACTATGAACGCTGGAACGGGAGTTGCTACTTTCGATGCGAATGGAACTACTTTCAATGCAAACATGTTCTTTAATAAAACCGGTGCAAACAGCGTTAATTTCACTGGCGGATTTACGAATGTGAAAGATGTAGATTTAGTGAATGGTATTCTTAATTTCAATGCTCACACATACACAGCTTCAACTTTAATTTCTATAAAGCCAACAACCGACGTTAGGGCCTTTGATTTCGATAATGCAAACTTTGTCATTACTGGTGCATTATGGCGTTTAGACTCTCTTGGTGGAAACCGTCCAAATTCGGTTCACAGTAATTCAGCCGGTGTATTTACATTGAGAGATGTTTCCGGAACAACACCCGTTTACAACGATGTAGAAGTAGATGGACAAAAGTTGGTGATTATTGATACGCTTCAATTGGATTTACTCGACATCGCTTCAGACACACTTGAACTTCAAAGCGGTATTGTTTTACGTTACAACACCATCAACTCGTTTGTAACTTGTCCGAATCCAATGATCGTACGTTCGGTTGCGGCACCTTTTGCAAGTATGCATTACGTTGGTGTAAACGACACTTCGTACGTTGGAAACATACATTTTGTTGATGTTTCGGCCAGAGATAGTGTTGCAATTAAGTACTACGGTCTTCCAATTGAAGTTGAGACAGCTGCTAAAGGTTGGATCATAGGAAAACCAGCTGCTTATTATTGGATCGGTAATGCAGGTGATTGGTCGGATCCGGCACATTGGTCTTTATCTTCTGGTGGACCACAATCTTGTGCTTTCCCTGCAGACAGCTCCGTATTTGTTTTTGATGCCAACTCATTCTCACTGCCAAATCAAACGGTGAACTTTGACACGGCAATGACTGTGAAAGGAATGACCTGGGCAACCATTGATCAGAATGCCACTTTCTTCCTTGAGAAGGATGTGAAAGCTATTGGAAATGTGACGTTGAATTCGATGATGCTGGTAACACGTGATACTATTGCGCGTAAAATACAATTCAACGCCAAGGCACATTTCAATCCTGCAGGATCAGAATTCGATTGTAATTTATCCATCAATACTCCCGCAACAGATACACTTCATTTGGACGGAAATTTATTGGCTTCTGATTCTTCGAACATCTATCACCTTGCCGGACGTTTCATGGCAAACAGTCATAACATTGAAGCACAAACGTACATTGCCATTCTTGCTACTCCAAAAGTGATGAACCTGGGTTCTTCCAATATCTATCTTCGTGATGGTTGGAACTCAGACACACTTCAGACACCTGAACTAACAGTTGTAAAAGGAACATCTGATATAGAGATTGGACGATCAACAAAGAGCAACTTTTTTATCTCAAGAAATCAGTCTTACAACAACGTCACGTTTAATTTCAATCCGAAACGAAAAGGAATTGTAAGAGGTACAAACACAATAACAGAACTTACAATTACTCCGGGAAGCTGGATCGAATTCACTTCCGGAAATACGACAACATTTGATTCGCTTCATATCAATGGAGGATGTAACCGATTTGTCGTAGACACTATTCAACTTCCGCTAACGGATATTGATACCATTTCCATTGATACCATTTCGGTAATCACAACCATTTACAACGATACAACTTTATCAAATGTGTTTGGTTTCGCACCAATTCCAAGAGATACCGTTTACGATACACTATTTGTATACAATCAATACCTTTCTGATTCAACCGGAGTTGACACGGTTATCACTATGAAGGTGATCAGCAGAGCTCATATTATTGATACAATCATCGGAAGTCCAAATCAATATGTTTACAGTGATTCGCTTACCGAATATGTCATACATGCTTTTATTGAAATAGATACGATAGGCTGGGCTCCCGGTTATGTTTACGGCGAGGACAGTGATACGCTCACCGGCCGACAGCAGGTATATCTCCACTCCTCGGTCAGCGGGAACGATTTTAATTTCAGTTCCACCAAAGTCCAGGAAGTCTATGGTGTAAAAGTCAGGGATGGAAATTTTAGCGGAGGAGGAACGTTAACAGCTTATTTCTCTATTGATTCAATAGGAAATAACGGCTGGGTATTCAATACTTCTCCAACCTCTGTTCCATCATTTACCGCTGGTCCCAGTTTCTGTTTTGGTGATACAACCCATTTTACCAACAACACAACATCGTACTCTGGTGACACAGACGACCTGATCTATGTTTGGGATTATTCAGAGTCCATCACACTTGGTGATACAAATGCATATGTTTTCGAAAATTCCGGACAACCAATTGTTACGCTAACCAGTTATTATACCAATGGTTGTAAAGAAGTATACACTGATTCTATTCTGATTCACAATCCAACGGTATTCTTCAATATGAATCAGCCTGATGAGCGCATTTGTGCCGGAACTCCAGTTGAGTTTTCTGCATCAGCGATAAACGATTCAATGACACAATACCAATTCTACAACAACGGAATTTCTCTTGGCGCAATGTCGCTTGTAGATTCCATTATTGTAAATAACCTTGCCAACGGAGATTCAGTTGCTGTTGTAGCAAGTTTATTTGGTTGTTATGCGGAAGATACTTTATTCTACAACTTCCAGGTAGATACTTTGCCAACTGTTGTATTGGCTAGTTCAGATGCCAATGATTCTATTTGTGCAGGAACAAGCGTTACGTTTACCTCATCAGGTGCCGTGAATTATCAATACTTCATTAACGGTGGTTCGGTTACAGGAAGTTCTTCTACAACAACATACACCACAGCGACTTTAGCAAATACAAATACCGTGTATTCCGTTGGAATTGTTCCGGCAACACAATGTAGAGATACATCAGCAATACGAACATTTGGCGTGCTGCCACTCCCAGCCACCACACTCAATTCGAGTATAGCCGCAAGTGCCATTTGTGCCGGAGATAATGTAACATTTACCGCAGCTGGCGCAAGTACTTACGAGTTCTTTATCAATAATACGAGTCAGGGAGCACCTTCTGCAACAACAACATTCAGCACTTCAGGTTTAACATCTGGTCAGGTTGTTAAGGTCGTTGGATACAGCGCTTTGGGTTGTCCGAAAGAAGCGCCTACAACCTTTAGTTATAACGTTATACCACTCCCTGTAGCTACTTTGGCTGCGGACGATGCCGACTTATCTGTTTGTGGTGGAGACAACGTAACATTCACCGCTGGTGGTGGAGCAACTTACGAATTCTTTATCAATGGTGTTTCGCAAGGCGCACCTTCAGGAACAAGCTTTTTCAATACAACTTCTTTAGCCGATAACGATATTGTCAACGTTGAAGCTTCTTTCAGTGGATGTAATGCGTTTGGAACTGCGATCACAATGGATGTTCGCACGAATCCCACAACAGCTTTGGCCTCTTCTGATGCAAACGATACCATTTGTCAAACCGCACTTGTAACATTTACAGGAAGCGGCGCAACAAATTATACCTTCTTATTAAATAGTGGAACAGTTCAAGCTGCATCGGCAGATAACACTTACGACAATGCCACATTAAGTTCGGGAGATGTCATCACTTTGGTTGGAGAATCGAATAACTGTATAGTTACAGACGAAATTACAATCACTGTTTTAGGTTTACCTAACATCAACATTCTTTCTTCTGATGCTGACAATACCGTTTGTAACGGAACGGCCATTACGTTTACAGGAACTGGAGGAAATGCTTACCAATTAGTAGTTGATGGAACTCCAGGTGCCAGTCAGGCTTCACCAACATTTGTGTCCACTTTAGGAGTTGGTTCACATTCTGTTGGAATTATGGGAACTGGTTTGAACGGATGTCCGAATATCAGTAACAACATCCTAAATGTGGTCGTGAATGCGATTCCATCACCTTCCGTAGCTTCAAATGACGCTGACAATACCATTTGTGCCGGGACACCAGTAACATTTACTGCATCCGGAGCAGCAAACTACCAATTCTTTGTAAATGGTATTTCTCAAACAGGATCTACACCGGTTACAACGTATTCAACAAATAGCTTAACAACAGGACAAACCATTTACGTTGTTGGAAGCACACTTGGTTGTACAGCACCTTCTTCTGCAATTACCATGACCGTGAATCCTATTCCGGTTGTTGGAATGTCAACTTCGGATGTAGACAACGTTTATTGTCAAGGAACATCTGTTACATATACTGCGGCTGGTGCAACCAACTATGAATTCTTCCTTGACGGTGTTTCGCAAGGTGCACCTTCAGCAACAAATACATTCAACACATCTGCTGTAGCATCAGGAGCGCATCAGGTTTTGGTTCAGGGAACGTCTCTCGGTTGTTCAGCTTCAACAAGTCAAAACATTCAAATCAATTCCAATCCTGTTGCCGGTTTGACCAGCTCTGATGCAAATAACGTTATCTGTTCAGGTGATTTAATTACATTCAACGCAACAGGTGGATCAGTTTATGAATTCTTTGTAAATGCTGCTTCTCAGGGAAGTGGGCCGCTTGCAAGTTACACTACTTCCAGCTTACCAGGTGGCGCAAGTGTAAACGTGGTGGTAACCAATTCTGCAGGTTGTGTAGCAACTAGTGGCTCAATTGTAACCATTGTAAACACAACTCCTAATGCAGCACTTAGTTCATCGGATGCCGACAACTCAATTTGTTCAGGAACATCTATTACGTTTACAGGATCCGGAGCTTCAACTTACGAGTTCTTCCTTGATGGTGTTTCGCAAGGTGCGCCTTCTGCAACAACAACTTACACATCAAGCACGCTTACAAACAACGCTAACATTTACGTTGTTGGGTACGCCAGCGGATGTCAGGATAACTCCAATTCAATTGCAACAACCGTTATTGGTTTCCCAAGCATTTCATTAACATCGAATGGAAGTACAGCTCTTTGTAGTACAGATTCTCCAAACGTTATTGCGAACGGAGCAACTACTTACGAGTTCTTCCTTGATGGTGTTTCTCAGGGAGCGCCTTCTACAAACAACATCTTTACATTGCCTGTCTCGAACAACGATGTGCTAAGCGTTATTGGTTATACGAGCGGTTGTCAATCGAATGGTGCAAATACCATTTCGTTCACTGTTACTCCAACTCCAACAGTAAACCTGAGTTCTTCGGATGCTGATTTGAACATTTGTTATGGACAAAGCATTACATTCACTGGAACCGGCGCTTCGAATTACGAATTCAGTGTAAACAATATTCCAATGCAAAACGGCGCATCGGGGTCGTTTATCACTTCTGAATTGGAAGATGGATCAATTGTAAGTTTGATTGGAAGCAATAACCAATGTACATCAAATAACCCTCAGTTGACATTCGTGGTAAACACAATGGACTTAACATTAACTGCAAATCCGAGCGAAATTGCGTGTACTGGAGATAACTTAACTTTCACCGCTTCGGGTGCAGATCAATACGAATTCTTCTACAACGGAGCGTCTCAAGGACCAAGTTCAATAACATCAACATTCAGTCCAACAACATTAGTTGACGGAGACGCGATCTACTTTATTGGTCACAACATCACCACAGGATGTGATCAAAATCTTGGATACATTTATTTCCCTAACGTAATTGACGCAAGTGTAATTACTGTTGACGGAGCTACTCCATTCTGTTTTGGAGATTCAGTTGTTTTAACAAGCAGTCATGAATACGGAAATCAATGGTTAATGGACGGAAATCCGATGATTGGTGAAGACGGTGTAAGCTTAACTGTTTTCAATGACGGATTATACTCGCTTGAGCATACGGCAGGAGGAAACAATCAGGTTTGGTCGAAAGGATATAATGGTTCAGGAACTTTTGGAAACGGGGCAAACATTGACAGCTCAGTTATTCAAAGTGCTCTTGGAATGACAGACATTACTCAAATGAGCAGCGGATACGATTACGTTATCGCATTAACTCAAGCTGGAACAGTTTACGCCTGGGGTGAAAACGGATCAGGACAATTGGGTAACGGAACATTTACAACTACCAATGCTCCTATTCAGGTTCCAACTTTGGCAAATATTACCCAAGTGGCAACAACAAGCTCAAGTTCTGCAGCATTAACAGCAGGCGGACAATTATATGTTTGGGGTAACAACAACCACGGACAATTAGGAATTGGTTCTACTTCAGTTGTAAACTTCCCGTTCCTGATTCCAACAGTGACTAACGTAAGTGAAATTGCAGGTGGAAAAGACCATTTTGTGATTCGCAAAACTGACGGAACTGTTTGGACAGTTGGATACAACAGTCAGGGACAATTAGGAAACGGAACGTTGAATAATGCTTCTACATTTATTCAGGTAGCAGCACTTTCTAATATTGCACATGTTGGATCCGGAGAAAACTCTTCTTTCGCGATCAACAACAATGGTGACTTATATGTTTGGGGAGCAAATATCAATGGACAATTAGGTTTAGGAGATCAGTTAAACCGTTTAACTCCAACATTGAGTACAATCAAACACATTTCGGCGGCAACCGGAGGTGCAACACACTCCGTTTTCACAACAGAATTGAAAGAGATCTATGTTTCCGGAGATAATGCAATGGGTCAATTGGGAACATCAACAGTTACATCAACTGTCTACCCTATTAAATTGACGATTGGCGGAGTTGAGAAAGTGAGCGCCGGAGAATACAGCACCCTGCTTTTACTTGCCGATGCGCGTGTTCTTGGAACAGGATACAATGCCGAAGAACAATTGTTCGCAAACACAGGAAACATTATGGATTTCACAGAAATTGAAGATGTTGACGGAGTTCGCGTAATTGAATCAGGAAAAAGAACAAGTCACTTTGTTTTTGGAGGTGCCACTACATGTTCAAACGCATCAGTTGACATTGTTGTGAATACACCAATTGCTCCAACATTAACAGAAAACGGATTCGATCTATCATCCAACACTGCTGTTGGTTACCAATGGTTCAGAGACAATCAGCTAATTCCATCTGCGACAAATCAGAATTACACCGTATTTGCAACAGGTTGGTACTATGTGCAAATCACAGATGCTAACGGATGTAATGCAAATTCAGATACGGTTTACTTAGAAGTAGTTGGATTGGATGAAGTAGCAGCTGATTTCGTGAAAATGTATCCGAACCCAACTTCAGGAAATGTGACAATAGAGTTTACCAGCGATAATGCAGTTTGTGAAGTTCGTGATGCACAAGGAAAACTGATTTTTACCGAAGAGTTAATGAGTGGAGAATCTATCGACCTTCAATCATTGGCAACAGGAGTTTATCTCTTCACGCTGAAAACCGAATTAGGAATTACTACAAGAAGAGTGGTGAAACATTAACCCCACATATTGGTTATAAAAACCCACTAAGGTCATCGAGCGGAGTCGAGATGCCTTAGTGGGTTTTTTATTTCTTAAATTCGTAACACAAAACCAATAACGTGGAACTGAAAGACATTCTTATCGACAAAAGCAAAATGGGTGCGCGAACGCTTAATCCATTCAAAGACCTGGTTACGAGAGCAAGTGAGGAACAAACGGATGAAGCTTATAATGCATTGTTTCGACGATTTTTCAATTTAGAGAATTTATATTTCGTTGCACCACCTCGAGAAGATTGGGATAAATCGGGACCATTCATTGGAAACATCAAAAACCAACCCTGCATTTTTGCTTTTACAGACATCGCCATTGCTTTTGATTTTTGTATGAACACAAAAGGGTTTCAATGGGAAAATGAATCTGCCTTCATTATGCATTTACCTATGAACGAATGTATACCGATGTTTCAACAGCTTTTGAAGAATGGTGTTTTTGGAATTCGCATTAACGAAGGTTCCTCAGGATTCTTCATTCCACTTGATCATTTAGAAGGCATTCTTGCACATTTACAAGAACAATAACAGCAACATGAAACCACAATTACTGATCCTTCACGGAGCACTTGGCGCAAAGAAGCAATTTTCCGAATTAGCATTATTGTTAAGACCACAATTTGAGGTTCATTGCCTTGAATTTGACGGTCACGGAACCTTAAGCGAATACTCAGGAGAATTTACCATCAATCATTTTGTTAGTCAAACCAACGCAACATTAAGAGCACTTGGTTGGGAGAAACCATTGGTTTTTGGTTACTCTATGGGAGGATATGTTGCTTTGAAATTGGAAGCCGATCATCCCGGAACATTTGAGCGGATTATTACACTTGGAACAAAATTCAACTGGACACCAGAATCGGCAGCTCAAGAAGCAAGGATGTTGAATCCGGAAAAAATTCTGGAAAAAATCCCCGCTTTCGGTTTGTACTTGGCTTCACTTCACAATGAACCAACATGGAAAGCATTGATGGTTAAAACTGCGGATATGATGATTGAAATGGGAAATCATCCGTCGGTAACAGAAGAAGTTTTATCTAAGGTTTCTATTCCGGTTTTGTGTCTGCGCGGCAGTAAAGACGTAATGGTAAATACAGAAGAAACCATGTGGGCTGTAAATGCACTTCCCAATTCAAGTTTCGGAGAAATGGACGAATGGCAGCATCCTATTGATAAGATTCCTACAAACGAATTAGCGGAAGTTCTTCTTGAAAAGTTGAAATAGATTTACAACCAAATTACGGTTGTTGTATCTTCAATACAGCAATTCCACACGAATGAAAACCAAACTCCGCCTTATCTTTTTACTTTCCGTTTTTGGAAACTCCATTTGGGCGCAGAATGGTGTTGGAGTTTCTTATTCGATGCGCGTGTTTCCGTTTCAGCATTATGAAAACGCAAGCAACAGATACCTGTATGAAACGACCTATGATGACTACGGAGTATCTGTGTCTGAAGCTTACGAACACAACTTATCAATTTATTACCAAACGCCAAATAAACAAAAACAACGGAGTAGGCAAATTGGTGTCAACTTATATGGCGCCAGAATCAATTTTTCGAGATCATGTCTCAGAAGTGATGCAAATGCCGATGTAGGAGGTAGTTCTGGTACTATTACTATTATGGATAAATCAGCCTCCTGCCAATATATGTTTTTAGGGTTTTCATATGCCAGTTTAAAAACCAGACGTATAAAAAATCACTTTTCCTTTGTTACAGGAACTTCTACTTCAATAAATTTTTTGATTTCGGAAAACACTTTTAATAAATTACGCACTACCACTGAAACGTACTACACTGCCACTACCAGCGGGCCATACGCCGGAACCAGTTATAGTACAACAAAAACAACGACTAACCAAACCGTGCAAGATGCGCATTTGCAAAAACTGAATCTCAAGTTCGAGTTGCCATTTGCCTTGAAATATTCTTCTGAAAAAAACGATTTATATCTCGGTTTTTCCATGGGTATATCAACCCAAAGCAGAATTTTGTCTAGTACTGTAATGTTTAATCGTATTGGCAGCTTTAACTTATTTATCAATCCTACGATAGGTTACACCTACTTTTTGAAATAACCGTATTATGAAAATTGGAGTTCTGATTTCCTTTCTTATTATTGCAACAACCGGCATGTCACAGGTGAAATTTGGAGTGGGTTATGGTTTACAAGTTGCCAGCTTTTCCTATTCCGGATTTAGTGACGATGAAGCTTATTTCCGAAATAAACTAGCACCAAGTCAGCAACTAAGCGTTTTTGTTGAGCCCTTTAAAATCAAAGGAAACTCTCATTTTCAAGTGGGTTTTTGTTCCCAGTTTTTGTTTAACGGATATAGAACAAGACGAAGCTGGAGTTGGGGTGATGCGGGAGTGGGTGGACATACCGGAAGTACTACAGTCACTTCTGAATCTGCAGTATACAGAAATTTTCAATATGGATTAAACACCGGATATGTTCATTACTTTGGTAACAAACGGAATGTGAAGTTCGGAACTGGATTTTTTGTAAGTTACATGCATCGATTCTATGAAGATTTTTCAAATCAAAAGTCCACTAAACGACACCACGATGGCAGCGTAATCTATACAGACACCGGTAATGTGGTTTCCCAATCATCTAGTGTAAGCTACTCCAATACCATCAAAATTCCCACAACGAATAATAATTTCCTGGGTTTCAATATCCCCCTGTCACTCCAATTTTCGAAGAATCGGTTAATGGAATTAAAACTAAATCTTGGTTGGAATTATGCGGTTCGGAAATCGAGACGAATCAGTCCTTTTGATCCTAGTGGCTTTGCACTTGGTCTTGAATTTCATTACTTCTTAAAGTAAGCTCACTTCTAATCCATCTTCCCATCATCCTGAATCAGCTCAATTGTGTTTGCAGGATTCGATTCGTTGAGTGACTTTAAGTCGACAGTAAAAAACTCAGGATATCGCACCGAGTAACGCACTGGAACTGAATTTCCAATGTGTGCATTCTCAAACTGTACGTCGGAAACAAAGCAGTAATGTTCTATTTCCTCTTCTTCACTTTTTCCTTTTGGTGTAAATGTGATCAGTACTCGATGTGAAACTGGTCCGGAAACTTCATTACTGTCATTTACTGGTGTTAGTCTTTCTACTTCCGAAATGGTAGCCAGCGTATCTATACCGTTTGTATCCAATTCATGATCCACTTCCCAGTTGTAAAAGAATCCCAGACCGAACGCAAAAATAATTGGAATGAAAGGGATAATGATAATTGGAATTTTCGGTTTTCTGTGATAATCCGACTGAGTACATGTTGACCAAAACGAGCCGAACGAGTCAAAAACTTCAATGGTTTGGATTAAACCAACAGCAATTAACACACTAAATAAAATCGCAAAGGTAATCGGATTGTTTCCCGATAAATTCAGTGGTAAAATCACAAATGCCAGAACCAAGGTAAGTGCCAAAAGTCCAACCCAAAGCAATCTATAACGGATGGTATATTCATCCTGAAGAGCATCACTTGCAAGATAGTACTGCTCGATTGCTTCCTGTTCGGAAACACCATTTTGTACCAAGCGACGAACAATACTCTTTTCAGATAATCCGTCTTTGATCAGGGCTTTTATATCTATGTCGTGATTCGTTTCCATAAATAAGCAGGTTTGGGAAGTAGTAGTATTTATATTAGTTGCTCAGCTCTTTCTTTCGAGCTTCCTGCAAACAAGATATAGCTTTTTCCATCATTTGTTTCGATCCAACGAAAAATCCACAACGCTGGTGCAATTCAGTTGGAATCGTTTCCAAAATGTTCTCTGTTCCATCAGTTGCCAATCCGCCAGCTTGTTCGGCAATAAACGCCAAAGGATTACATTCATACAACAAACGCAGTTTCCCTTTCGGACTTTGGTTGGTTCGTGGATAAATATAAATTCCGCCTTTGATCAAGCTTCTATGGAAATCGGCTACCAACGAGCCAATGTATCTTCCTGAATACGGTTTTCCATCTGCCTGAACTTCCTGACAAAAACGAACGTAATCTTTTACACCTTGTTCGCATTCGTGAATATTTCCTTCATTCATCGCATAGATTCTTCCTGTTTCAGGCATCTTCATGTTTGGGTGCGATAAACAAAATTCACCGATAGAAGGATCCAATGTAAATCCATTCACTCCGTGACCAGTGGTATAAACCAACATGGTTGACGAACCATAAAGTACATATCCTGCAGCAATTTGCTCTGTTCCTGGCTGCAACATGTCTTCCATTGTTGCCTTGGTTCCTTTTGCAGAAATGCGTTTGTAAATAGAGAAAATCGTTCCGATAGATACGTTCACATCAATATTTGAGGACCCGTCTAGCGGATCAAAAAGAACAACGTATTTTCCATTTTTTGCTTGCTCGCTTTCGAAGGCAACAAAATCATCGTTCTCTTCCGAAGCAATTCCACAAATTTCACCACCAGCCTCAAAAACCTTGATGAACTGATTATCGGCTACAACATCCAATTTTTGTTGTTCTTCACCCTGAATATTCACCTCACCCTGTGCTCCAAGAATGTGATCTACCAATCCGGCTCTGCGAACATCACGAGATACAATTTTAGAAGCTACGGCAATGTCATTCAAGATTCTGGAAAGCTCACCAGAAGCTCCGGGAGATTCTGCCTGGCGATCCATAATGAACTCATTTAGTGTTGTGATGTGCGACATGAGAAAAGTTTTGGCAAAGATAGGATTCAAAGTCAAAAGTAAAAAGGTAAAACGCAAAAGAACCTCTCAAGGAGAACACTTATCTTATCTCCTTTTACATTTTGATTTTTAAGCTAAGCTATGATTTCTTTGAAAATTCCTTCAACAAAGCACTGTGCTCTTCCAAAAGCGAATAATACCTGTCTTTCCAATAAGCAATGGTGTTGTCACCATAAATTACTGCTGGTTCAGCGAAGTTTGACGAACCACGACTGGTAATCTGTGGGATTTCTTCAGAAAAATCATAATGAAGGATTTTTCCAAATTCCAGGATATAATCAAGTGACAAATCAGATGTTTCAAACGCATTGTACAACCAACGACGACTTTTACCCATCTTGCTGGCCACTTTTGTAAGCGAAATCCCGCTACTTCGGACAACCTTTTCAACGATTTCACCTCGATGTATCATGTGACAAATTTCTGCACCTCTTCGCGCATCACGATATACACTGTTTGCACATAATTGTAATTTATGTATATTTATTGTAGTAACACACAATTATTCACATGAACAAGATTTCCTTTCCATTTTACATTATCGTAGCGTCCCTTTTACTCCTATTTGTTTCACCTATCATTATCCTATTATTATGCAAAACTTCGAATGTAGAACAGCATAATGAAAACCAAGCACCCATTCAGAAACACAAATTTCCAGTGAATTCTATAAAGACATATTCCCGGAAAAAGTTTTGTATGAGCTCGGAGCAGTAAAAACTCTAAACACGAATTGAGAAAAAGTAGAAGACTGTTAATTGTTAACTCAAGGACTGAATTATTTTACTTCTTGGAACCTTTCGAAGCTTGCTTCAATAGCTGATTGTGTTCTTCCAATAGTGAATAGTATTTATCCTTCCAGTAATCGAGGCTATTCTCGCCGTAAGTAATTGGGTTTTCTGTGAACGCCGATTTGTGTCCTGCAATTTGTGGGATTTCCTGAGCAAAGTCATAATGCAGGATTTTACCAAACTCAATAATATAATCGAGTGATAAATCTGCGGTTTCAAAAGCATTGTAAATCCATCTGCGGCTCTTACCCATTCGGGTAGCTACTCTTGCAAGTGGGATACCGCTGCTTCGAACAACCTTTTCAACTATTTCTCCTCTGTGAATCATGAGCCAAATTTCTGCACTTGTGAGCGCAACATGTTTCACGCTAATTGCGCATAATTGTAAGTTTTATACATTTAAGAATCCAATCCATTCTCATAGATAAAACCTGCTTGTATAGCATCGTAAAATCGGAATGTCTAATTTTGGGCATGTTTCAAAAATTCAAGTACCATATTCTCATGCATCTCATTATTTTCATGTGGGGATTCACAGGAATTTTGGGAAAATTGATTCATCTTCCAACACTTCCATTGGTCTGGTTCCGGATACTGATTGCGGGTGTGGCAATGCTCATTGGTTTGTACTTCCTGAAACTCCCGATGCGTATCCGTGATAGAAAATCACTTTTCAGAGTATTGGGAATTGGAGTTATAGTTGCACTACATTGGTTGACTTTTTACGAATCCATCAAACTTTCTACGGCTTCATTGGGAATTTTGTGCTTGTCTACAGCAACTCTTCATGTTACCTGGATCGAGCCGCTCGTTTTCAAGAAGAAGTTTTCATGGGTTGAATTTATGTTCGGCTTTTTAGTCATTGGTGGAATCTATTTTGTTTCATCCGATTTCGACCCTAAAGAATACAAAGCTCTTGGTCTTGGACTGTTTTCAGCTTTGTGCGCCGGATTGTTCTCTGTTTTCAATGCCAAAATGGTTGAAAAAGTTCCTTCACCGGCAATCACTTTCCACGAAATGATTATGGGATTCATTGTCCTAACAATCGCAATTGGTTTTCAGGGAAATCTAAACGCTTCCTTGTTTAAAATGACTTTGAGCGATTTTCTTTGGTTGTTGTTCCTCGGAATTTGCTGTACAGCATTTGCGTTTATTGCCACCATTGAAGTGATGAAAAAACTAGGTGCATTTACAGTGAGTTTAAGTATTAACCTCGAGCCTGTTTACACCATTTTGTTAGCTATTCCCATTTTACATGAGGAAGAATTACTGAACGGAAACTTCTACGCGGGATCAGCAATGATTATTGCTGTTGTTGTGGCAAATGCCATTTATAAGAGTTGGCAGCGGAAGAAGACTTCAAGACTAGAGACGAAAGACTTTAGACTTTAGACATGTTCCAATAAGAAGTAGCTTCTATCTCTTACTCCATTCGTCCCAGTAATCGTTAGATATTTTATCGAACTGGTCCATTGTCAATTCGTTTTTATCTTGATCATAAACTTTGATTGCCTCGCAATTAATTTTTAGATTGCCCCCACAATAATCAAAGCTCAAGTCATGTTGGTTACAAATCACAATTACTGAGTCATCTTCTATGTCAGCCGAAAGTATTTCAAGTTCTGCTTTAAAAATATCCTAAAAATCCGTTTTTATAATAGTTGCAAGCTCAATCGGATTCATCCAAGGGTCTAGTTCAATAGTGAGAATATTGAATAACTCAACGTAAAATTTATCGAAGGAACTATTAATTCGTTCCGCTAAATACTCACATTCAACGGTTAGTGTCAGCAGGTTTCTATCACCTATCCACGCTGAAATAGTCCCATCATGTAGGATGGAAAAACATCACTTACTTTTTCGATTTCATTCATTCTAAACTTGCGCAAAATGCTTGTCTCGAAGTGAGACAAAATGGGTCTTTTGTCTTAAGTCCTTAGTCTATTTAGTCTTAATAAACAACTTCCAGCTCTTCGTCTGATGCTCATTCATCACTCTTGGGAACTTCTGTTGCGATCCAAATTTCCCCTTTTCTTCCATGAATTTGTAGAACATCTTAGGTGAAACGGCATGCGCTTGCGGTTGTTTCAAGGTATCGTATTTACGACAAGAGTTATAATCGTCGTTGAGCTCGCACAAGAACTTGTCTACCGTTTGCATCACCAGCTCTTTATCCGATTCGTTTTCCAAACCAAAATACCAGTGGTGGCATTGTTCTTCTTCGCTGGCGTACAAACAAAACTCAGGAATAGGAATTCCCAATTCTTGTGTGGTTTTGAGAACCGCCACATTGATGTTGTCCAATGAAAGATGTTCGCCTGTTAAACTAACATACTGTTTAATTCGACCGCTGATAATGATTTCTGAGTGCTCTAAATCAGTGAATCGTACCAAATCACCAATCAGGTAGCGCCATAATCCAGCGTTAGTGGAAAGCACCAAAGCATAATCAACACCGAGCTGCACATCTTTTAATGTCAAAGCCAGCGCATCCGGTTTTACATTTCCGGCAGCGTCAAAATTATCTGTATTAAAGGGAACAAACTCGAAGAATATTCCAGATTTTGCCAGCAATTGCATTCCTACTCTGTCTGGCTTAGACTGAAAAGCAATGTATCCCTCAGATGCCAAATACGTATTGAGTAAGGCTACTTTTTTACCACAAACTTTTTCAAAACGATCAAGATAGGGCTCAATGTAAACACCACCATAAACATAAAGTTCCAGGTTTGGCCAAACATCGTGAATGGTATTTGCCTTATGTCTCTTAATGATCTTTTCCATGAGCATCACGCACCAGGTTGGACTTCCTGCAATGGTACTGATGTCCCATTCCGGAGCTTTCTCCACCATTTTTTCCAACTTCTTGCTCCAATCTTTAATGGCGGCAGTATTTGGATCTGGTTTCGTTAATGGCTGCAGCACTACAGAAGTGTGTTTCTTCAATATTCCGGACAGATCACCTTCAATCCTATTTCTGAATTTCTCCAATTTGCTTGAACCACCAACTACAAGAAAAGACTTTTGGTAGAACGCATCCGATAAATCAAAAAGCGAGGTTGCAGCAAACTGTTTGATACTGTTTCTTTGAAACGAGCGAATCATATGTCGCGTTACGGGAATTCGCTTACTTGGCGAACCTGTTGTTCCTGATGAAAGCGCGAAATACTTTATTTGTCCAGGCCAAATGACATCTGGTTCACCATCAATTGCCTTGTGCAGCCAATACTTATAAATTCCATCGTAATCTGTAATGGGCACCCGTTCCTGGTATGCTTTTACAAAATCTTCCTGCTCCAAAATATTGTCGAAATAATGGTATTGACCAAATTCCGTATTATGAGCGAACTTTAAAAGTTTGGACAATACCTTGAGTTGATCATTAAAAGTGGGGACTCTATTTGATCTTCTCTTCGCTCCTAACTCGGTGGTTTTCTTTACTATTCTTCCGATTACTGCCATTGGCTAACGTTTGCTAAACAAAAATCATAAAAATTCGCCGACTTATTGGTTTATTAACGTTGAATTTTTAATATTGAAATACTAAACTATAGTATTGTTCCCATATCAATACGTAACTTTGCGAAAACTATTTAAACCCAGAAACATCTCCTTATGGAAAAGAAAATTATCCTTGTTCCTCACGACTTTACCACCGTGGCTGACAATGCGTTACAACATGCCATCTGTGTAGCCAAGAATGCTGATGCTGAAATTCATGTTTTACACATTGTTGGTAAAGAGAAAGAAATAAAAGATGCTGAAGAAAAAGTAAAAGACATTTGTTCTGCAAATGGGACTGAGGTAAAATTGATTCCTATGGTTCGCGTTGGAAACATCTTTGACGATATTGGTGATGTAGCTTCAGAATTACATGCAGAATTGATTTTCATGGGTACACATGGTAAACACGGTTGGCAAGTAATTACAGGAAGTAATGCCTTGAAAGTAATTACACATTCTACGGTTCCATTTATTGTGGTTCAGGAGCGTGAAATCAAGTCAAGCGGATACGATGATATCGTTGTTCCATTGGACTTGAATAAAGAAACGAAACAAAAATTGGCTTATGTTGCAAACATCGCAACTTACTTTAAGTCGAGAGTACATATTATTACACCAGACGAAAGCGATGAATTCCTTCGTCACCAGGTGAAAGCAAACATTCAGTTCGCTATCAAGTTCTTCCACGAAAGAGGAATTGATGTAACAACGAAAGTTGCACCAAACAGTGGTTTCGATAAGGAGATCGTAAAACACGCAGTAAGTTTGGAGGCGGATTTGATTGCTATCATGAATTTGAACAGAAACAACATGTTGGGAGTGATTACGGCAAATCACGAACAGTACATTTTGTCAAATGACGCTCAAGTTCCCGCATTGATCGTAAATCCTGTTGAAGGGAAATACGGAAGCAGCGTATTGTTTAGCTAGGAAAACGAAATTAATATTGAAAACCCAAGGCATCTCGACTACGCTCGATGACCTTGGGTTTTTTCTTTTAGTTAAAATGACAAGCTATCCCCAATTTCATCTGTCCGAAAATGCCAGCCTGAATTGGTCCGCCTTCTGCTGAAGGTTCATCAAAATTGTAGAAGGCATACTTATCAAATTGAACGTAAGTAGAAGCATGAAGCCAAAAGTGAGATTGGAAGAGTTGATGTCCGTATTTGATTCCGATTTCGGGTCCAACAGCATTTCTGTCTAAGCGTAGAGCAAAACCAACAAAGCCTTGCATTAAGTAACTTGGAGTATGTGTGCCAAATGCACCTCGAATACCAATCCAGCCCGTTAGAAACTTCTCATGTCTCACTTCAGTTCCGGTATCGTATTTATACTTCACATCTTCATCTATTGCAGCCGCATTGCAATACACTTCGAGACCAAAATGTTCGGTTGCTCGGTTATAAACGGTCAACCCAAAAGTGGGATTTAAGGATAAATTGTTTTGAGAAGAAGAGTAGCGCATGAAGCCTCCGTTCGCTTCCATGTAATTTCTGTTTTGGGAAAATGAATGCGAATGGCTGATTAAACATCCAACGAAAGCAAAGAGAATAGTGATTCTAATCATTTTAGAATTATTTAGAACTACAAAGAATGAATTTGTATTCATTATAGTAACGGTTGAAATATGGTTTTGGTTTGAAGTGCTCCAGAATAATCACCTCATCACTCCACATACAAACACTGTTTCCAGTTCCAAAGCGGACGGTTTTCTACCACAATTTCAAGTTCGTACATCCCTGTTTTCTTTGGTATGAATTTCTTCAATCTTTCTTCTCCCGGTTCCACATCAAGCTTCTTGGTTTTGACAATTTTACCAGTTTTGTCCTTAACAGTTATGATAAGATTCAATATACTAGTTGTTTTGATGTTGGGCGCCAATCTTTGCGCAACTGGAACATGTAAAAGAATATCATATTTCCCTTTTGAATTCAATTCACAACGCACATTCAACGCATGCTTACTGTATGCATTCAACTTTGGGTTTTGATCTGTTTTTTGCAAATAGACTCTGTAAAAACCATTACTAGCGCTACTCGCCTCACCTTCCGTATACCAAAAAGTAGACGGTTGATTGGCAAGAATCCCACCAAGCATGTAACCCATGAACACTTCTTCATCGTCGGAATAACTCCAGTCAAAAAAACCATCGTTCCAACGCGGATCTGAATTGGGGATAAACCCAGCACCAGCGCCTAACAATTGAGGCAATTTATTTGGAAGTAAGTATTCCATAATTGTCCCGTCTGGAGCAAAAAGGATCTTCGACATGGTTGGCACAAAGGGAACATCATCGTTCTGAACCAATACACCTAGCGAATCATAAAAATTGGAAATCCCACCGATCAGGAAAGTCGTCGTTGTTTTACTAGATGCATCAAAAACGGAGAAATCTGCACACTCATACTGATTATACATCTGACGAAAATTCGCATATTCTCGAAGTTTCATTTCAGGAGTAATCTGAACGGCATTCTGAAATGGCAAATCAGCCTCGTATTGAAAAACACCGGAGAGTGCGACTAAATAGTTGGTGTCGGGAACGTGCTTTACTTTTACCAGGTTGTAGTCGCGTTTGTGGAGGAGGGTGTCTTTCAGCTCCTTAGATTTGATAAAATATCCGTCTCGAATTCCATGTTCATCAGGTGGGGTTGAGCCCCATTTAAAACAAAACATTCCATCCACGTAAGTTTGCTTGAATGTGGGCATATCGTTCGGGTTGTATCTTCCTTGAAATTCATGACCACCAACCAAATAATACCAGCCATTGATGTAATTTAATTGTCCTCCTGTTACTGCAAACAACGGGTCTTCCGTAGATGACACATAAGGATGTTCCCATTCCTTTTTTACAAACTTTATCATTTGTGCTACTTCGAAAGTCAATGCTTTATCAAAAGTCACATGTTCCTTGGTTTTTTCATCAATACCATAACCTCCAACTATTACAAGTGTGTCTTTGTTCTGATAATAACAATGATTCGTTGCCTTTAATTGACTTGCAAGTGGCTCACCAAGATCAGCAACCGATCTTTTCCAGGTTTGCAATGTTTTAAGGTTAATGACGATCAATTGGTTATTGTGTCCTGCAGAATCAAAAGCCGCAAAAGGTTGACGACGATGCAAACCATCCAATCTTCCGCCAATGATCAATACCTCATCGCCACTCTTTCCCCAAGAATACGATTGTACTCCAGCAAATTCAGAAAGGGTTACGGGTTCTAATTTTATGGTGTATTCAGATAAACTCTGAGCGTTCGCAAAAATTGAAAATGTGGAAACAACGCATGCGAAAAAGAAATTCTTCATAAAGGAATTATGTCAAGATATTGTGTGATGCCTCTGTTGGTTTCGGGATATTTGTTTGGTCGAACATTTCCAATAAGTCAATTTCAATTGTTCGGGCCATGGAGGTGATCGGAACATCATTGGGTCCGCCCTCAAACGGATTCTCAGACGATTCTCCAATTTTTTCCATCGTTGTAAATACCCAACCAGCCAAAGCACTGAAAGGAATAGAAAGGTAAACCATTCCGTCACCCAGTTTTTGGAATTCATTCAGCATCCCGAAAGGAAGTAGAAGAATGAAAATCTTAATGAACCACAAGTTCAACGTAGCGTATTGACGTGGATAAGGAAAATTCTTGATGCGTTCTGCTGCTCCCTGCTGGTTGTACAATTCGGTTAATGTTGACATCATTTCCATGTGACGAAAATCGTCTATCAAGCCTAACGAATACAAGTGTTTCAAATCTTTGGATTGCAATCCTTGAATTTGGGTTGCTTTGTTGCTCTTGGTCATTACATACGCCAATTCTTCGCGCGAAAGATGCTTTGCCAACGTGTCTTCCATTTTTGATTCCTGTTCTTCTACGTGGAACCATTTTTTCTTGTATTCCGCGTTGTGCACTTTTTTGATGGCTTCCCAATCTCGTGGAGTTCTGAGTTGGTAGCGCAAAGCGGTCATCCAGGCAATGTGTCTGTTGATCATGCGCATTTGGATCGCTTTCAATTCTTGTTCAGAATGTGGTTTTGTTGCGCCTTCGCTTGTGACCAAATCTTTCACCATTACTCCCCAAACTCTGCTCGTATTTACAATTCCACCCCAGATTCTTCGTCCTTCCCAAAGCCGGTCATACGAAGCGTTGTTCTTGAAACCAACCATGAATGCCACGGCAGTTCCTAAAAGGGCGATAGGCAACCAAGGCAAGGCTATCCATGTACATTTGCAGATGTCGTAAATAACAGTTGGGATTGCGGCAATAATTAGAAGAGCAAAAACATCTCTTCTTGTCCAAACAATAACTTCTTTAAATGAATAATGTTTTCCTGAATGCATTCTTATTTCTTTGACTTCGACTCCGCTCAGTCACCTTTCATTTGTATACAGGTCATCGAGCGTAGTCGAGATGTTAATCCTTATACTCGTTTCGCTCTAAACGATCAATTACTTCCTGAAGGTTTTGTGCTTTTTTTACTTGTCGGCTTGCGATTGCAGTTGGGGTAAAATACTTGTGCATTTTCAAGAATCCAACTTGCATTTCATCCCATTTTCTATCCGAATCAATTTTCCCGTGCTCACGCAATTCCAAACGAAGTCGGTCTGCAATTTCATGGAAATCATCTCTTCCCAGGTAATCCAAATCGGCATCACAAATAATTTCTTCCAGTTTATTCTTCGGTTGATGTGGGATTTGAGTTACGTAGATCAACTCTTTAATCAAATCAATATGTTGTTCTGAATATCCGTATTTCGGAAGAATATCTTCTGCCATTCGGGCACCAATCGGTTCGTTTTTCTCGTAGTTCTCCACAAAACCAGCATCGTGATACGTGGCAGCTGATTTCAACAGGAACAAACCTTCATCGGTAACTCCTTCCAGCAAGGCGTAACGTTCAACTGCACGCACAACATCTTTTGTATGCGCAATACTGTGGTAATGCAATTTAGACGAAAGACCTTTTTCCAGAACTTTCATGATGTGACGTTCCGCCTTATAGTAATTGATACTACTATATAAATGCAGATTCACGATTTGTTGGAAACGCTCGTTTGGATATAACCCTTCACCGTTTACAGAAAGCTCAGGCTTGATGCGTTCAACGGTGAACATGTCAATCAATCCTTTACTTTTCGATGGAACTTTTCCTCTGAACGTACATTCGAAATACGGCTCAATAAGATTAAACGTTGCACCCGAAATTGTAACGCGTCCCGGTTCACCCATCATCTCCATTCGTTGAGCCTGATTCACCGTTGAGCCCCAAATATCATAAGCCAAACGCTCAGATCCAATTACTCCGGCCGTTACTTCGCCCGTGTGAATTCCCAATCTCAACGTCCAATATTCCGTACCGTTTGCAATGGCATCCAAACGTAATTTTTCCATGTACTCCTGAATCTGGAGTGCTGCTAAAACAGCGTCAATTGGATTGGTATTGTTACGCACTGGAACACCTCCGGCACACATGTACGCATCACCAATGGTCTTGATTTTTTCCAGGTTGTTCTTAACGATAATTTCGTCAAACTTCCGGAAGTAGATGTCGAGTTTATTGACCAATTCGGTTGGTTTCATGCCTTCCGCAATCTTCGTAAACCCAACAAAATCTGTAAACAGTACAGAAACTGTTTTGTACGCACGAGCTGATGCTCTTCCCTTATTCTTCAGCTCTTCAGCCGTTGATTCCGGTATAATATTTCGAAGTAGTTTTTCCGACTTATCCTTTTCAATCTGCAATAAGCGTTTTTGCTCCTCAACCTTGTCTTTCTCTTCCTGAATGATCTGACTTTGAGCTTCAATTCGAATGTTCTGATTTCGAATTTCTTTTGTACGCTCAACGATTTTCATTTCCAGCTTCACCTGATCTCGACGCGCCAGGTCAATTCTCCTTCTTACAAACCAACGAATCAATAACACAAGGACTAATCCCACAGGTATCCAGAACCATAATTTCCCCCAGAACGGTGCTTCAATTTTTATTACTAATCTGGCTGGATTGGCCTCCCAACTTCCATCATATCTTCTGGCGTATACCTGAAGGGTATATGTTCCCGGAGATAAACTATTGAAGCGAATTTCGGTTGAATTTCCTAAGAAAACGTCATCTTCGTCAGCGCCAATCAGGCGGTATTTGTATTCCAATAACTCCGGATTCATCAAGTCACTCGCCAAAAAATGAATGGTGAAACTTCGTTGATGATATGGGAGTGTAATTTGTTGTGTTTCAGAAAAAGCAGTTGACAATGGTGAACCTTTTTCACCGGGAAGCAGCCACTTGTTGTCGAATTTGAATTTCAGGAATTTTACGTTCAACGGAACTGTTCTGTCGGAAAGATTTTCAGGTTTGAAGAAATTATAACCAGCAATTCCCCCAAAATACAACGTTCCGTTTACCGACTTAAGCGTTGCGCCCGTGTTGAACTCGTTGCTCATTAAACCGTTCACCTCAAGGAAAGATGTAACGTTGCTGTTACTTTTCTTTAATCGACATAGCCCTTTATTTGTACTGAACCACAAGTTGTTTTCATTATCCTCTTCAATTCCGTAAATGAAATTGTTTGGTAAACCATCGCGTTTTGTGAGTGTTTGTGCCGAACCAGTCGGGGAAATCTTTACTACACCGGAACCACTTGTTCCGAACCACATGGTGCCTTCCTCATCTTGATACATGCACGAAACATAGTCAGCAGTTTTAGAACGAAGAACACCATTGTATTTATATGGCGAAACTACAAACTCCCCTTTCGCATTCTTTTTAATTACAGAAACACCACCTGAATTGGTAGCAACATAAACCAGATTGCCTTTGCCTTTGTAAACAACTCTACAAATTCCTGGCGGAATAGTTTTGTTTGGGTTTTTAGAAGAATATACGAAGGCTGTTGATTCATCCTCTTCATAATCATACAACACAACGCCGCCTTTGGTGGCAATGAAAAATTGATTTTTGGAATAACGAATAATTCGATAGATACTTTGAAGTTGCTGTTTATTTACATCCAGCTTAAATTCTACTTTCTTATACGTACACATTCCATATGCACCGTATTTCAATAAATAAAGTCCGTTTGATGTTCCAACAAACAACTCACCATCCTGGATATAAAACACACCTGTTATACCAAGTTCAGATAATTCGTTTGGTAAGTTATAGTGTGTAAATAATCCTGTTTTATTGTTCAAATGAGAAACGCCGGCATCTGTTGCAACGAAAAGCTCTGTTCCTGTTTTATTTTCTGAGAAACCCCAAACATTTTCGGACGGGAGACCAAAAGTGGTGTTCCCGGACGGACCAACACCAAGGAAACCTTGATTTCCAGGATCAAAACAACCTAAACCACGCAGCGTTCCCAACCAGATTACTCCATTATGATCCGCGTACAGTCGACGGATTTCATCTGAGATCAGGGCTTTCTTCTGGAAGATATCTTGTCGGGTAAACGAAAGATTGTACTTCCCATTTGCCTTTTTGACACTAACCAACCCTTTGTTCGTAGTTCCAATAAAGAACTCGCTGGTTGATTTCAGGTAAACATCACAAATCTCTTTAATTCCATATTCGGTTTCAAGCGATTTCAAAAACGGATAAGAAACATTGGCATTGTAATCATAAAGCCATAAGCCCGTTGTTGTTGACAATAGATAATTTCCGTTGGTAAAAAGCTCAACATCATTGATTAGCCAAGAGCCCATATTGCGTTCTTCGTGACGAACTTTTGTCAAACGTTTGGACACAATATCAAAGGTATATGCACCTTTATCGTCCGTAGAGATCAGTAACAACCTATCCGTCAAAAACGACAAATAATGAAAATGTTTTGTGGGGATTTTGGTGTCAACCAATTCAACGGTTTTTGTCTTCGCATTCCATGTTGCCAAACCATGCGTGCTAGACGCTACAAATAGTTTTCCTGTAAAACTCTCAGCCATAAAATCGACCGAAAACGCATTTTTAGATTTTGGGTTGTACGTTGAAAAGCGTTCTGTTCTTGGATTGAACACGGTTAGTCCATTCGATGTCCCGAACCACAGGTTTCCCTTTCTATCCTGAAGAGAGCTATTGATGTACTGACTATTCAGTCCTGGTGTTTCCTCAGAAGTAAACACCTGAAATTGATCACCATCAAAACGGTTCAATCCGTCTTGTGTTCCTAACCAAAGTGTGCCAACATCATCCTGTAGAATGGTGTTGACACAACTTTGTGAAAGTCCATCGTTGATGGTAAAATTCCGGAAACTGAAATTTGTTTGCGCGTACGAAACCAGCCCTATACAGCAATAGAGCATGAACATCACAATGAATGTCAAGCCTGTAGTTCCGCGTTTTATGTTCATTAGTTCTATACTACGCCTTTTCGTTGGCGCCAGGAGCAGGTGTTTGAGCCACCAGCTTTTCCAGATCTCTATCAAAAAGATAAAGTCCACCTTTGTCACCTCCGATCAATCGTAATTTATCCAGCATTCCTCTTGCAAGTGCTTCTTCTTCCAATTGCTCAGAAACGTACCACTGCATAAAGTTGTGCGTAGAATAATCTTTTTCCTGTAGACAAACATCAACCACATTGTTAATGCTTGCGGTTACTGAAAGCTCATGTTCCAATAGCAATTCGAAAATATGCTCTAAGGAATCATATGCTTTTGGCGGTTGCTCCACTGCGGGAACAACTGCTTTTCCACCTCTCTCGTTCACAAACTTCATCAACTTCAGCATGTGGAAGCGCTCTTCATCAGAATGTTGGTACATAAACTGCGCTGTGCCATTCAAACCACTGTTCTCAGCCCACGAAGCCATTGCCAAATAAAATTGTGATGAAGATGATTCCTTCTGAACCTGATCGTTTAGTGCGTCCTCAATTCTTTTGTTCATAGTTACTTACCTTATTTCTCAAATGTAATAATCGAAGTGATTTATTCCAAGTTACTTCTATTATATCTTCATTACGAAGGTTTCTAAGGAAAGTTTCAGTGATTTTTTGGGGAGTGAGTATTATTCAAAGTAGGTGATTTCATAGAGGGTTTTCTCCATGTGCATCCCTTTTTTATTGGAGGTATATTCAGGTCTGAGAAAAATCATCAGTTCTTGTTTCAGCAGTCCATCTTGATCATATTCATAAACAGTTCTAAGCGTTTTTATCTCTTTTCCCAAACCATCAGGGTAACCGTTGGCTAAATCCGCATAATATTCCTCTTTCCATAAAAGACGCATTGAAAAATCATAGTGATAAACAGTTCTGTGATACGATGTGCTGCGTTCATTGGTTGGAGGATCGGTAATGTTTGCTTCCTGAAATTCAATGGTTTTGTTCTTGAAATTAACGCGTTGGATTCCTCGCATGTCCAAACTATCAGAACTGTTCACCTTAAAATAAGCTCCTGTTGTTTGCACATAAGGCGCAACAATTGCATCAAAAGGTCCTTGAGCTTTATGCGGTATTGAAACCAATTCCCAAACATCTTTTTTTACTTTGGATTTGTTCCTTTTCGTTGTCATTTCGTCAAGTAAATAAACCGCTGAAGCTTCCTTGCTAATCATCTGTTCCGTTTTCGTCAAATCAGCATATTTTGGTGGAGTTGGCATGTTTATTCCTTTCGAAATCGTGTTTTTATATTCCACGAAAGGGGAAGCCACTCGTGTAGCTTCTATGGAAACATCTCTGTTCTCTAAATTTGCATGGAATATTGTTACCTCATCTCCTGTTGCTGAATAAACCAGTGAATCTGCACTTCGCAACTTTAATTCATTCGAATTGTTGCCACCATAGATAGAAGAGTAATTAAACACTCTTTTAAGCGTATCAGATGAATATTCATAGATGTTTCGTCCATATTCTCCTCTATCCGAAGTCCAGTAACTACTTTCCGTCAGATTGCCAATGGAATCATAAGTGCATTGTATGTAGGAAGAATCACGTTCATAGGGAGATTTTATCGTTCTATTTTTAAGCGGTTTACCATCAGGTCTGAAAGTGGTTCTACTTAAAATAACGTTGTCCACTACCGAATCGCCAATTAAATAAATCTCCCGTTTCGTAATAGATGCAATCTTTTTTTCAGCAATGATCTTCTGATCGAAGTTAGGTTTTTGACGGAAGTATTGATAATGAATTTTTTGGTTCAGAGTCTGAGAAAACGAAGCCAACGGACTTAGGCAAATTAGTAAAATGAGGTATTTCATAGTAAGTATTACATATCCACCGCCAATCGGTTCAACACAATTAGGGAATCACCTCATTCTTTTTTGGCTGTTTCTTTGCTATTTTCTCGTAATGCTCCAATCCAAGTCGAAGTCGCTTTTCAATGGACTTCCGCAAACGTCTCGGACTCAAAACCGTTATTCCATCGCCAAACGACAACAGTTCTTTCTCCAACTCAAAATTGTGGATCACCTGCACAGAAAGTATTGCTCCTCTCTCGTCTTGCTCCAACACTTCCTGAGATTCATGAATGGGTTTTGAAATGACATAAGGTGCATGTCTGCTGTTCACTCTAAAAACAATGTGCTCTGGTTTATCGTTCAAACGACGCGTAACCCCAATACATGGTTTGAAATAATTATCAGCATCAAAAAAGCACGGTTCAAAGACCAAACGCGAATTTTCATAAACGTATTTCATTCTGTCTAAAGCCAAAATAAATTCACGTTCCTCGTTATAAACTGTACAAAGTAAAAACCAACGGTTTCGGAATTCCTTCAGTTTGTATGGATTCACTTGCATTACAGATGACGTTTTTGCTTTGAAGCTTTGGTAGTGAATGTCAAGAACCACTCTTTTTTGAATGGCTTTTACTAATGGATCTATTAACTCCAATCCTGGCAACCGGTGATTGGTGTCCAATTCTATAATCTCTCTGCGTTCACTATTGGACGAAAGAATCTTGCCTTCCAGCTTGGAAACCATTTCCTGCATTTCCTGGAAATACCCAAACCCCTTAAATTGTTTCAAAACATTGAGAACCTCTTTCATTGTTCCCAAATCACCTTCACTCAACGGAATGTTGGTAATGCTATAATCCTTTTCTTCGTACGTATAAAAGCGTTTGTCGACAACGATTATCGGCGCGTTGTAGCCCAACTTATCACTGCGCATGTTTTGCAGATCGAGTTGAACGGTTCTTTTGGAAACGCCACCAACGCCTTCATATTCATACAAAGCTTCTGAACAAGCTTCCACTAAATCTTCCAAACTCCATTTTCGGAACTTGTTCTGCAAACACTTATCAATGGTTTTATAGCGAATTAACGCGTGTTTTGATACTGGCATGGGTGAAAAATATAAATTTCTATGCAAACCTCATCACAATGTGTGCAATCTATTTGCGCAGTTGTCATTAATTGAAAAATAATTCTTGCGTTTTAATCAGCAAAATCAACTATTCTAAAAAAATTTCGAAAATAATTTTTCTACGCAATTCAATTGCGCAACAAGTTTAAATCTTTGTCTCATCAAACGAAACAGATAAACGTTCTTTGAAACTCGTTTGATACAAATCTCCTTTTGGAGTGGAAAAAGCGCCTTGCAAACGAGACAGTGGTTTACCCGCCACGTTGTGCATCAGACTTTGTCGAAATGTATCCAGTTGCACGGATTGCGATTTCCTAACACATGGTACGCTGGTTCGAATCCAGCAGTTATCTGAAAGATAGCTTAGCTAAGTTGGTATAGCAATGTAATCCGCCCAGGTGTAGTAACCGGGCACGTGACTTTTAATCACGCTTAACAAAACCAAAAGGGGTAATTCACTTTCATGTTGGAAATTCCGTAGCAATACGAAACAACCAAACGGAAAGAAACGCCAGAGCTTTGAACGGCTTGTGAAGAATAACAGCAACACTTTTGATTCCTATAAAGAAGTTGCGGTTTTCCAATCAACGAATTCCTTGTTCCGCTGATTTTTCTGGAAAGTCGGTTGCTCCTTTTATTAATGAAATTAATAACAACCTCCGGCGAATGGGCGTCGGGGGAACTTAAATAAAAGTTTATAATGAAAACAATAACTGTAACAAAAAACGAACGCGCATTGATTTACAAAAACGGCTTATTGGTAGACGTTTTGAAATCTGGAACCCACAACTTGTTTTGGGGGAAGAATGCAACCATCGTTTCTGAAAAACCAGCGATAAACGCACATTCAGCAGTGTTCGGCGATTTGGAAAATGGTGAGTTCTCCAACTTCTTAACACGTTACGAAGTGGATGCCAACCAGTTGTTGTTGCGTTACGTAGGAAAGAATATTGTTGAAACATATGCTGCGGGAACTTACTTGTTCTGGAAATCAGAACAATCGTTTTCGTACGAATTGATAGAAATGGGATCTACAAAGAACATCACCAATTTTGAACGAGCTGTGTTGGAATCTACTGTTATGATCGAACGTGTTCATAAAGTAATTGTGCCAGAAGGAAATCAATTGGTGGTGTTCGTGAACGGAGCTTACCAATACATTTTACAAGCAGATACTTACTACTTCTGGAAAAATGCAAACGTGTTTACTTTCCGTGTAGTTGATTTGCGAACAACAACGGTTGATGTTCAAGGCCAGGAATTGTTGACGAAGGATAAAACATCTATTCGTGTGAACTTCTCTGGACAATATAAAATAGTGAACATTCACCGCGCATTGGTCGAAAACGCTTCCTATTATGCACAAATGTATGCTTCCATTCAATTGGCCATTCGTGAAACAATCGGAGGACAAACCTTAGACCAGTTGTTGGAAACAAAGACAGAATTGTCGAATCAATTGGTGGAACAAGCAAATGCGTTGTTAGAGAACATTGGTTTGGAATTGATTTCTGGTGGTTTAAAAGACATCATTTTACCAGGCGATGTGAAAGAAATATTGAACAAAGTATTGGTAGCTGAAAAACAAGCTCAGGCAAACATGATTATGCGTCGTGAGGAAACAGCTACAACGCGAAACTTGTTGAATACTGCACGATTGATGGAAGAAAACGAAATGTTGTACAAATTGAAAGAAATGGAATTTGTAGAACGAATCGCTGAGAAAATCGACGGAATAAATATTCAATCAGGAGCAAATATTTCTGATCAGTTGAAAACCTTGTTTACGAAATAGAAACTATTCACCTAAATAAAATCTGTACTGTCAACAGAACAAACCGCTGCTACTGACAGATTGGTGTAGCAGCTTCATTAAGATTAAATTTGAAGAGATGAGAAATATAACAGGTGCTCTTTTAGTAGAAATTGGATTTCCATCCAACGAAGCTTTTGGTAAGGCATTAAAAGTATTGAAGAAGAATTCCAAGAAAGTGGGATTGGAAAATTTAGTGGCTGAAGCGAAACTGATTTTGGAATCGCCACAGGATTTCACGGAACACGAATTGTGGTCTGATGTTGCCAACGAATTAGTGAAGATTGAAGCCAGAAAAGCCTTCATGATTCCGTTGAGAGAAAAAGAATTGCCATTTGCGGTTTACGGTGAAGCTCAAATTGAACAAGGTGCGTTCGACCAAATGAAAACGGCTATGAGATTGCCGGTTACCGCTTTTGGAGCGTTGATGCCAGATGCGCACCAAGGTTACGGTTTACCGATTGGCGGTGTTTTGGCAACGAAGAATACCATCATTCCTTATGGCGTTGGTGTCGATATTGGATGTAGAATGTGTTTGAGTATTTATGATATTCCAGGAGACTTTTACTTCGGAAACGAAGCACAATTGAAAAGAGAATTGATTGCTTATTCCAGATTTGGAGCTGGTGCCAATTGGACGAAAAACATGAAAGCAGATCACGACGTTTTGGGGCGAGATGAATTCAACCAAATTCCATTATTGAAGAGCTTAATGGATAAAGCGCATTCGCAATTGGGTACTTCGGGTGGTGGAAACCATTTTGTTGAGTTTGGTTTATTGGAAATTTTGAAAGGTGACGAAAGTTTAAACATTCCGAAAGGAACTTACTTGGCTTTGTTAACGCATTCAGGATCCAGAGGATTTGGAGCAACCATTGCCGGACATTACACCAAGGTTGCAAAAGAAACGTGCGTTTTACCAGACGAAGCAAGAAATTTAGCATACTTGGATTTGGATTCGGACAATGGAAAAGAATACTGGGTTGCAATGAATTTGGCTGGTGATTACGCCTCGGCTTGTCATCATGTAATTCACGATAGAATTACCAAAGCCATTGGTGCAACTTGCTTGAAACGAGTAGAAAACCATCATAATTTTGCGTGGAAAGAAATCCATTACGGTGAAGAATATATTGTTCATAGAAAAGGTGCCACTCCAGCAGCAAAAGGCGTTTTGGGAATTATTCCGGGAAGTATGACTGCGCCAGGATTCTTGGTGAAAGGAAAAGGAAAACCTGAAGCCTTAGCATCAGCATCACATGGTGCCGGTAGGCAAATGAGTAGAACTCAAGCTTTCAAAAATGTGAATCGAGAAGATTTGAAAGAAACATTGAAAGCCCATGGTGTAACTTTGATTGGTGCCGGATTAGATGAGGCTCCGATAGCCTATAAAAACATAGAAGACGTGATGCGATCACAGGAAGATTTGGTAGACGTGCTCGCACGATTTACACCAAAAATGGTCAGAATGGCCGAAGACGGAAGCAGGGAGGATTGAAAAGTCCTCCCTTTTTATTTATTACAAAAAACAAACACATAAAAATGAAAACCACTATAAATCGTAACTTTAACTCAGATAAAGCAAACATGAGTAAAAAGAAACACAGAAAGAGCGAATCGAAGGGAAAACCAAATTTCAAAGGAGCTGACAAAAAGCTGAAAAGCGGTCTTTTTCATCTGGTTCGAAAAGTCTTTCAAAATCACCCCGAAGCCACTTTAAATTATAAAGATGTTTGCTCCCTGCTTCATGTAAAAGATGCAGAAACGCGCAAGGTAATTGTAACCGTTCTCGTGGAATTAGCAAACGAAGGGACTATTCGTCAAAACGGATTTCAAGCATATCAATTGAACAATAATCTGGACATCGTTGAAGGCGAACTTCAGCTCACACAACGTGGATCCGGATTCGTTTTTATATCAAAAGCAGAAAAAGACATTTTCATCCCGCCTCATTTTCTTGGTCAGGCGATTGCAGGTGATATCGTAAAAGTAGCCATTACAAAAGACAGTGGTGAACGCCGCGAAGGAAGAATTACTGAAGTAGTTTCCCGCGAAAGAACACAATTCGTTGGAACCATTCAGGTAAAAGATCAACAAGGGTTTTTATTGCCAGACAACAACAAAACAGGATTGAAGATCATCATTCCAATGGAAAAGTTGAATGGTGCAAAAACCGGAGATAAAGCTTTGGTGAAGATTACCGTTTGGCCAAAATCCGCTGAAATTCCTTTCGGAGAAGTAGTTCAGACTTTAGGAGGAAACTCATTGCACGATAATGAGATGATTTCCATTTTGGTGAGCAACGGTCTCGATATCGAATTTGACGATGCTGTAATGAGCGAAGCAGAATTGCTTTCACTGGAATTGGATCAGAAAGAAATTGCTCGACGCAGAGATTTCCGTGAGATACTTACGTTTACTATCGACCCTGTTGATGCGAAAGATTTCGATGATGCGATTTCCTTTCAACGGTTGTCAAACGGACATTTAGAAATTGGTGTTCACATTGCGGATGTAAGTCATTATGTTCGTCCTGATAGTGCAATGGACAAAGAAGCCTTGAAACGAGGAAACTCTGTTTATTTGGTCGATCGCGTAATTCCTATGTTGCCGGAACAGTTGTCGAACATGGTTTGTTCGCTTCGTCCACATGAAGATAAATTCACTTTCTCGGCCGTTTTTGAAGTAGATGAAGACGGTGTGATTTATAAAACCTGGTTCGGGAAAACGGTGATTCATTCCAACCACAGATTTACGTATGAAGACGCTCAGGAAATCCTGGAAGGAGCTGATGGTCCATACAAGGGCGAATTGCATTTATTGGATAAAACCGCAAAAATTTATAGAAAAAAGCGAATTAAAGAGGGTGCGCTCTTGATTAACTCAGAAGAAGTTCGTTTCAAACTGGATGAAAAAGGCGAGCCGATCGATGTGATGATCAAGGTGTCGAAAGATGCACATCAGCTGATCGAAGAGTTCATGCTTTTGGCAAACAAAGCGGTTGCAACGTACGTTGGTGATGTGAAGAAAGACGAAGATCGTGTTCCTTTCATTTACCGAATTCATGATGCCCCTGATCCTGAGAAAATTGGATTATTCAACCTTTTCCTGGAGAAATTCAACTTGAAACTGGAGTTCACACATCCTGATCAAATTGCCAAAAGCATTAATGCTTTATTGACAAGTATCGAACATAAAAACGAATATTCCATCATTCAACAGATGGCCATTCGAAGTATGGCGAAAGCGGTTTACGATACGGACAACATTGGTCACTACGGTTTAGGTTTCCGTTATTACACGCACTTCACTTCGCCTATTCGTCGTTACGCCGATTTGATGGTTCATCGAATTTTGTTGGAATGTCTGGAGAAACAACCACACATTTACAACAGTAAATTGGATGACATCGCCAAACGTATTTCACGTCAGGAACGCAAAGCTGTTGAAGCAGAACGCGAGTCGAATAAATATTTCCAGGTAGTGTTTGTTCACGACAAGATTGGAGAAGAATTTGACGGAATTGTTTCCGGAATTGCGGAGTTTGGTTTGTTTGTACGTATGACAGAAATTGGTTGTGAAGGGATGGTTCCAATGCAGGAGATTCCGGGAGATCGTTTCTCATTTGATGCAAAAACAATGACTATCGTTGGACAAAAAACGGGTAAAACATATTCTTTCGGTGATAGCGTTCGTGTGAAGATCGGAGAAGTTCATCCACGTAAACGCCAGATAGATTTGGAATTGGTTGGAGGAAAATAGTTTCTAATGGATCAAATCAGATTAAATAAATTCATTAGCGAAAGTGGTTATTGTTCGCGCCGGGAAGCGGATAAATACATTGAACAAGGTCAGGTGTTTATTAATGGAAAACGTGCGGCGATAGGTCAACAAGTTGGTCCGCGTGACAAAGTGGTTGTAAACGGAAATACCATTGACCCAAAAGTACAGGAAGAAGATCTTTACATTGTATTGAACAAACCAACTGGAATCACTTCTACAACGGATAAAGTAGATCCCGACAACATTATAGATTACATAAGTCATCCTAAACGGATATTCCCGGTTGGTCGATTGGACAAGGATTCGCAAGGATTGATCTTACTCACCAGCAATGGTGATATCGTCAACAAGATCCTGCGTGCCGGAAACAATCACCAAAAGGAATACATTGTAACTGTTGACAAACCCATCACTCCCGAGTTCATCAAGAAAATGGCAAACGGAGTTCCCATTCTGGGCGAAGTCACCAAGAAATGTATTGTAGAACAAGTTGCTCCATATGTTTTCAGGATTGTACTTATTCAGGGATTGAACCGTCAGATTCGCAGAATGTGCGGGCATTTCCAATATACGGTAATGAAATTGGAACGTACTCGACTCATGAACATTGACCTGAAAGGACTTCCATATGGCGAATGGCGCGAATTGACTGATTTGGAAATACGAACTCTAAACGACCTGTTAAAAGATTCGAGTGGTGAGGCAGACAAACCGAAATCAAAACCTGCACCAAGCAAAAAACCGGATTCTAAAAAACCAACCGCTTCAGGACAGCAAAAGAAACGTTCGGATAATCGTGATCAAAAACCACGGACTTTCGGAAGTAAATCTGGAAAGAAGACCGGTGGTGCAGGGAGTTTCAAGCCAAAAAAAACGAGTTCTAGGGGGAGGCGGTAACTTTCCCACAGATGCACAGATGATGGAGGCGCTTACCAGTCGCCTCTTTTTTTATTTGTGTTTTCTTTAAATCAATTTATTAAATTCAAGAGAGTGCGGTAGCCGAGCAAACATCTGTGCATCTTTGGGAGAAAAGAGAATTGTTGTTTTCCTAAATCAAAAAAGCCAATCTCTTACGAAACTGGCTCTTCTGAATATATTCTGGTGTAGTTGTTATCTCTGTAAGTAAATGTAATCTCCTTTAAGGTTCGCTTTACCATTTAAATCGAAGTAAACCATTTGGTAACTGTAGATTCCCTGAGCACAAGCTTCTCCTGACATACTGTTTCCATCCCATCTGAAGTCTTTCTCATTTGAAACGAACACTTTTTTACCGTTTGGATCGTAAATCGTGATTTCCACTTTAGAAACGTTTTCCTCTGAAATCAACTCAAAGTAATCATTCGTTCTGTCAAAGTTTGGAGAGAACACGTTCGGAACTTCCACTTTTGCAGCCTTCACTGAATTTGCTGAAGCTTCAACATTGTTCGATTCTGGCTCACGAACTGTTGTTTCTTTCGTGTTTACAGGAGCTTTGGAAATTGGTGAAGATGATTCTGGAGTACCCGCTTGTTCTGTTGTGTTTGCAGAAGAATTGTTGTTTCCTGCGGAAGCCACATTTTGTTTCGAATCAAAAACCGGAACATTATAGTCAGGTTCATGATTTACAATTACCGGCATAGTGTAAATATTAACCGGTCCATCTGCAGGATTAACATAAGAAGGAACCACCATTCCCTTTGAATTTTGGACTGCGTTCCCGTTCTTTTGATCAAAGGCAACAGTCTTTGTTTCATCGGTTGGAGTTTCCGAAGAAGACGGTGTTGCAATTGTAGTATTCGAATCTGCTGGCTTTTCTGCCGGAGTGTTATTGTCAACAATCAAATAGGTGGTTACACCAATTGTTGTAACAGCAGCTGTTCCAATAATCCACTTGGTTAAAGCAGAAATGCCTTTTACAGCAGCCGTTCCACCAACCATTCCGGCAGCAGCCATCTTCGCCTGGACACCTGTCCAAAGCTCTGGCTTTACCGCAGAGGCATGGTTTTCAAAGGCTTTTGAAAACAGTTCTTGTATGTTATCTTTTTCAATCACGTTCTTTCAACTTTTTCTAATTGATTACGCAAATACGCACGTGCACGCGAGTATTGTGATTTGGAGGTATTCTCCGTTATTCCTAAAGTGTCGGCTATTTCCTTATGAGAATAACCTTCAATGGCAAACATGTTGAAGACAACTCTGTAACCATCCGGCAAATCGTTAATAATCTGCAGCAGGTGTTGTACGTCCATATCTTCAAAGCCGTCATCGGTAAAAGAAACTTTATGAGACACATCATCAACAGACATATCGTTCATCGTTTTCTTGTTTTTTCGGATGGCATCCAATGCTGTATTCACAACAATTCTACGAATCCAACCTTCTAGAGAACCTTCCATTTTAAATTCAAGAATTTTCTGAAAGATCTTTACGAAGGCATCCTGCAAAACGTCTTCCGCTTCTTCGGTTTTCCCCATGTATCGGTAACAAACCGTCAACATTTTAGGAGCAAATTTATCAAACAACGCTCGCTGTGCTTTTGAATTACTTTTGGCGCATTCAATTACCAATGTTTCATCATTCATAGCACTCGCTGATTCTGTAGACTCTAAAGTAAGGAAAAAGGTTGCATCAATATTGTGCGATTAGTCTATTTTGAGTAAATTAGGCGTGCCGAATAAAATGAAAAAACACACCCTTGCAGGAATTTTTTCCTGCGTCCTTGCACTCCAAGTCTTAGCAGGAAAAATCCCGTTGAGAGAAGGTTCTTACGATTCTCACTTACAGTTAACGAAAACTGTTCAACTTCCTGTGCACTTGTCTGTAATTGCCAAGGGGAAAGAAAAGGAACTCGTTATTAATAATGACGCTGAAGAAATTCATTTGTTGCTGAAGACGAAAATTAAAGACACGATCGTTTTTGGTTTTCCTGATTTCGACTCAGAATTACGTGTTGTTCTTTCCAAGAAATCGAAGATTGATGGTTTCTGGGTAAACTATAACAAAGCCGGAAACTACCGTATTCCTTTTACAGCTAAATTATTGTCTGGCGATAAAACATACGAAGCTCCAAAGGGTGATTTGAATGGAAAATGGGAAACGTATTTCGATCCGAATTCTACAGATAAAGAAAAAACCATTGCTGTGCTGCAGCAAAACGGAAATCAACTTACTGGAACTGTTCTTACAGAAACCGGTGATTACCGCTACTTACAAGGCATAATCGATGGAAATCATTTCTATTTATCAGCTTTCGATGGTACACATGCTTTTCTTTTGAATGGAACACTGAAAGACAAAACCATTGAAGGAAATTTCTACAGCGGAAAACATTACGAAACAGCTTTTGTTGGAACTTTCAATCCGTTTGCAGAATTGCGTGACGGAGATTCAATTACGGTGATGAAGGGTGATGAAAACCAAGTGCTTTTTGAATTAAAGGATATCAACGGAAATAATTACACATTCCCAAATCCTCAGGTAAGCGGCAAAGTAGTCATCATTCAAATTATGGGAACCTGGTGTCCGAATTGCATGGACGAAACGAAGTTCTACAAAGAGTTGTACGATGCTTATCACGACAAAGGTTTGGAAATCGTTTCCATAGGTTATGAATACGCTGATCAATTTGAAGAGCAAGCAAAGAAAATTCAAACCCTAAAAGAGCGTCATAATCTCGACTTTACGTTTCTAGTTGGTGGAAAAGCAAACAAGAAACTGGCTTCAGAACAATTCCATATGCTGAACGAGGTGATCTCTTTCCCTACTTCTATATATATAGGAAGAGATGGACAGGTAAAACGAATTCATACTGGATTTAATGGTCCGGGAACAGGTTCGTATTATGAAGAGTATGTTCAGAAAACACATGCGCTTATTCAGCAGTTGCTAGCACAATAGAACACAACAATGTCACTTTGAGTGTTTCGCATGTTATTCTCGATACATCAGCTGAAAGCTGACACTCGAATTGACACATGCGAAATGTATCGAAAAGGACATTGTTTAGTGATTCACTACCGGACGCGAAACTGCATTCAATAATTCCCAACCTGTATAGAAAACCAATCGCGCAACGGTTTCAGTTTTCAGGAAGTTGATCTTCTCCACATCGTCTGTTGGTTGATGATAATCTTCATGAACTCCGCTGAAGTAAAAGATAGACGGAATGCCGTTTTTCGCAAAATTGTAATGATCTGAGCGAAAATAGAACTGATTGGGGTCCGTTAAGCTGTTGAACTTGTAATCCAGATTCAGATGTGTATGCTTCTTATTTGCTAATTCGTTTGCATTGTGTAAGTCATCACTCAGCATATTTGAACCAATAACATAAATGTATTCTTTGCCCAAAACCATGTCGGCTTCATGTGCAATATCGTAACGACCAATCATATCAATGTTCAAGTCAGCAATGGTATTTTCCAAAGGAATAATCGGATGTGATGTATAATAAGAAGAACCAAGTAATCCTTTTTCTTCTCCAGATACTGTCATTATCAATACTGATCGCTTTGTTCCATATCCGGAATTTTTGGCATCCATATAAGCTTCGGCCAATTCCAAAAGTGCAACCGTACCTGTTCCGTCATCATCTGCTCCGTTAAACACCACTCCATTATCAATACCGATATGATCGTAATGGGCGGTTATTACCAAAACTTCATGCTTCAATTTAGGGTCAGAACCCTCTATATAAGCCAATACGTTTGAGCTGGTCAGTTTCTGCTCGTTCGTGTTCAGGTCTGCTCCTAAAGTGGATACAGGTATCAATTTTCGCGATTTCTTGTTTTTTTTCGCGGAAATTAATCCTAAAAAGCGTTTTGGTACCTGTGCAGAAACCGAACTTGAACGAACTATGATCACTGGAGTTTCGGCTTGCATTTTCTGATCTGCCAACCGCATGGTTTTATTCGTGGTGTAATGTTCAAGATATTCGTACATGGTTTCGTAATCCTCCACCAATAGAACAATTGCTTTCAAGCCTTGAGGAGCATCCTTCTTCAGTTTGGTAACTTCTTCCCGAACACCAAGTCCTTCCAGTTTGTGCACGATAGCATAATCCTTCTGGTCCTTCTTTAATAAAAGTGCATCCTTAGTATACATTTCCACATTCGCCAAACTCACATGTGACTTCGCACCCATATATATAAAGTCGGTGCGGAAATTCAGAATCGCTTTGCCAAATGTTAGAGATCCACCTGGTGTAGTTTCAATAACATCGAAATATTGTTGATAGCTTGTCATTCCTGGAGCCATTGCGCAACCCAACTCCTTGAAACGTTTTTCAATGTAAGTTGCTGCCATTCGCTGACCATTTTTTCCGGTTTCTCTTCCTTCATAAGCATCGGAAGCCAACACCATAAGATGTGCTTTCAAATCTGTTGTGTCGATTTTCTTTGCCGAAAGTTTCGACCAATCAACACTATCCTGCGCAAAACTCAACGTTCCAACACAACTTAATAAAATAGAAGAGAGAAGTTTCATAGAAAAAGATCAAAAGGGTTCAAAGAATTCAAGTGTTTAATCTTTTGAACTCTTTGAACATATTAAACTTGTTTAGGCACAAGGAATTTTATCAATACGTGTTTTATGTCTTCCGCCTTCAAAAGCAGTATTGAAGAAAATAGTCACCATTTCCAATGCTTCTTCTGTAGAAATAAATCGAGCTGGAAGTGTTAATATATTTGCATCATTATGTTCACGCGCCAGTTGTGCTATTTCTTTCTTCCAACACAATGCTCCACGAATTCCCTGATGTTTATTCACAGTCATATTAATACCGTTTCCGCTTCCACAAATAACAATACCTTTCACTCCTTCATTTGCTTCAACGGCAGACGCAACCGGGTGACCATAATCAGCATAGTCAATGCTTTCTTCACTGTAACAGCCTTTATCATCTGGTTCGTAACCCAATGAAATTAAGTGTTTCTTTACTTCTTCCTTTAAAGAGAATCCGGCATGATCTGCCCCAATTGGTACTAATTTGCTCATAACTTACTTGTATGAATCAAAGTTAGAGCTTATCAACAAAAGGAACAAACAGTTGACAATCATAAAAAAGTAAATTTCGTAATGCATTGAAAAACAAGGGATGTTGATTTTTACTTGTGAACGTAATATCCGACGAGATTGTTAATAGCTGTTCATTACTTCTGAAAAAGAAAGCTTGCAGGATTCAATATTCTGTTCTATATGTCAAAAACTTTGGATTGACAATGTGTAAAAGCAAATCAATTATACAAGTTTATACACGGTAAATGGACCTGAAATGTTAACGAGAAAACATAAAAGTTATACGCAGTTCACATAAATAGCTTTTTTGTTAATATCACAGCAAAGTATTGATTACATGATGTTTTATAAATGAATAACATGTTAACAAACCATATCCAAACTGTGATAAGCAACAAAAACAAGAAATTCCATTTTTAGTTCTACACATTTCAACAGCCTATATAATAGTAGTAAATAGATTAATAAATTATATATTCTTTATTCTTATTATATAGAAAAAGTTTGGATACCGTAAATGCTTGCAAATATGAATTGTAAGAACTACTTTAGGATAACTAATCGTAGGAAATTCACTTTTAATCTTAACTACAGTCTAGTTGATAGGGATTTTTACTACTTTTGAAACTTAAGCAAAAACAGGGAATGGTAAAAGCAAATGTATTGGTCGTAGAGGATGAATTCATCGTTTCTAAGGATATACAATCGAGCTTAAAAAAACTTGGTTATCACGTTATTGGTGCTGCACCTTCTGGCGAGAAAGCATTGGAACTTTTGGCTGAGGGAACTCCTGACATCGTGTTAATGGATATTATGTTGAAGGGCGAAATGAACGGTATTGAAACTGCCGAAATCGTTAAGTCTCAATTTTCTATTCCTGTTATTTATCTAACTGCATATGCAGATGAAGCTACTCTTGCGAAAGCGAAAGTAACAGAACCGTACGGTTATATCTTGAAGCCTTTCAAAGAAATTGATCTTCACACATCAATTGAAATGGCACTTTATAAACACAAGAAGGAACAAGCAATTGAACGTGAGCGTGATATGTTGTTCCAGATTGTAGAGAATAAAGAAAAAGAAACTTCGTTGGATTTCATTTTCGTGAAGTCAAACAGCAAATTGGTAAAACTAAACACAGCAGATATTTTCTTCATTGAAGCATTGAAGGATTATGTTGTGATCAATACAAGTGATTCACGTTATACAATTCACTCCACAATGAAAGACATTGAGTCGAAATTGGGAGGAGATCAGTTTATTCGTGTACACCGTTCATTCATTGTTCGCCTGGATAAAATCGCTTCTATCGACTTCCCGAATCTTTTATTAGAGAACGATAGAAAGTTGATTCCAATTGGTGGGTCTTATCGTGATGACTTGACGAATCGTATTAAGACGTTATAATTATTTTATTTGAATATATGGTAGGGATCCGCCGCGGCGGATCCCTATTTGTTTATATGAAAATGGAAATATATGAAAACAAAAAACCCCAGTATTTCTACTGAGGTTTTGAGAGGTCTCGTCCGGATTCGAACCGGAGTAGACGGTTTTGCAGACCGGTGCCTAACCGCTCGGCCACGAGACCGTTTTGAACATTGTTCGGCGACAAAAATAAGTATTTATTTCATTTATTCTAGTCCCACGTTCCATCTTCTAGAATAATAGCTGTGTTTTCAACATCTCCGTTAATTGGTGGACAATGTTTGATCACCTTTACTTTTATTCCTTTTATGCTCGAATTCAACGCTTTAATTCTGTTTAGAATTCTCAAACCAACGGTTTCGATGAGCTTTGCTCTTACTGACATTTCTTCTGCAGCAATCAGATTTAGATCTACGTAACTTATCGTTTTGTTTAAATCATCTTCCAATGCGGCCTCAGTAAAATCAAAACAAATAGCAATGTCAACAGAATAATTCTGACCTATCAAAGCTTCTTCATCAAGGCAGCCATGATAACCATATAGTTTAATATTGTTGACCTCTATTGTATGTTTCATGAAAGCTTAGCTAAACCTGTTTCCATTCTTGAAATACATTCTTCTTTTCCTAGATACTGAGCAATTTCGAACATAGATGGTCCCATGCCTACTCCTGTTACGAGCAATCTAAATAAAGGTAGAACGGCACCAATTCCCAATTGTTTCTCTTCCAGGAATGCTTTAAATGTTGTTTCAACTTCTGCAGCATTGAATGAACTCAAACCTGCAAGTTTGTTTTTCCATTCCGTCATTAATGCATTAGATTCTGGCTTCCACTTCTTAGAAACAGTTCCTTCATCATAAGTAGTTGGTGTTTCCAAAAGATATCTTCCTTCACTCATCAAATCCTTTACAAATACAGCACGTTCTTTCATCAATGAGCAGAAAGCAATGATCTTATCGTCAGATTCCGTCAGGTTGAATTCAGCCTTAAGTAAACGAGCCAATTCTTCGTTGCTTGTGTTCTTCAGGTATTGTTGTTGGAACCAACGTGTCTTATCCGGATCAAATTTTGCTCCTGCTTTTCCTACTCTGTCCAAAGTAAATGCCTCAATCAATTGTTCCATACTAAAGATCTCTTGAGTAGTTCCCGGGTTCCAACCTAAGAATGCTAGCATGTTTACGAATGCTCCTGAGAAGTATCCGTTTTCTCTATATCCTGAATATAGTTCTCCTTCGGCAGTTGTCCAGTTGGCAGGGAAAACCGGGAAACCTAATCGGTCGCCATCACGCTTAGATAGTTTTCCATTTCCATCAGGACGAAGTAATAATGGTAGATGAGCGAATTCCGGAGCTTTCCAACCAAATGCATCGTAAAGCAGAACATGTAAAGGTGCAGATGGTAACCATTCCTCACCACGGATTACATGTGTGATCTTCATTAAATGATCATCAACGATATTAGCAAGATGATATGTTGGCATTCCGTCGCTCTTGTATAATACTTTGTCATCCAGATTGTTGGTATTCACAACTACCCATCCTCTAATGGTATCTTCTAATCTAACATCTTGATTACGAGGCATTTTCATACGAATAACATATGGTTCACCTGCTTCCAGACGTTTTGCTACTTCTTCAGCTGAAAGCGTCAATGAGTTCTTCAATGATACACGTGTAACGCTGTTGTATTGCCAATTTGGCATTCCCATTTGTTTTGCTTTTTCACGAACATCTTCCAGTTCTTCCGGAGTATCAAATGCGTAATAAGCTTTATCTGTATCAACCAATTGTTGAGCATATGGTGCATAAAGGTGTTTACGTTCACTTTGAACATATGGTCCGTATTCACCTCCAATTCCCGGACCTTCGTCAGGGATTATTCCACACCATTTTAACGAGTCGAGAATGTATTCTTGTGCACCTGGAACAAAACGAGTTTGGTCGGTGTCTTCGATTCTAATAATGAAAGTACCGTTATTGTTCTTTGCGAATAAGTAATTGTATAATGCAGTACGAACTCCTCCCATATGTAATGGTCCGGTTGGTGATGGTGCGAATCGTACTCTAACGGTGTTGTTATCCATGAATTCAAATTTTGTGCAAAGTTAATCATTTCACTGCTGTCTGTTTGGTTGACCTCTGCTGTTTTTTAAGCCTTGTTAACAATGTGTTCAACCATTTTGTGATGTAGTTGTATAACCACTTTCATAACTTAGTGTGTTAATACAATTCTAAATCATGTCGGCGCTCGATAATCTTTTACTTCAAATAGATTCATTCATTCGTAAATATTACAAGAATGAGTTATGGAAGGGTCTTGTCTTTTGGACTTCATTTCTTTTTGCGTCATGGCTGATTTTTGCTACCGTAGAATATTTCGGTCGTTTTAATAGCCTCGTTCGTGGAATTCTGTTTTTTGCTTTTATTCTGGGAAATGGATACTTGATTATTCGCTTTTGTGCAATTCCCTTATTAAGGTTGTTTGAATTTGGAAAGAGAATTGGCCGGGAGCAGGCAGCTGTTATTATTGGTAAGTTCTTTCCGAATGTTTCTGATAGATTGTTGAATACGCTTCAGTTGAATAGTATGTTGAATGAGAACGATCGTTCTTATGAACTTTTGGCTGCCAGTGTTTCACAGCGTTCTCAAGAATTGACGGTAGTTCCTTTTGTGGATGCTGTTCGACAGGATGAGTTAAAGAAGTACCTCAAGTTTGGAATTCCAATAATATTGTTATTCGTATCTGTGTGCGTGTTGGCTCCTCGTTGGATTGTGGATGGATCATCAAACGTTATTAACTATTCGAAGGCGCAGGAAGCTCCGTTTACGTTCAAACTTGTTAGTAGCAAGAAAGCAGTTAATGAAGGAGAGAATGTGACAGTTCGAGTTAAGATCGATGGACTTTATGTTCCAGAGAAGTGCTTTGTTGTTTCGTCGCGTGGTAAGTATTTAATGAAGCGTGTTAGAAAGAATGAGATGGAGTTTGTGTTTGATAACCTTCGTCAGGACCTGAACTTCCATTTCGAGAGTGAAGGCTTTTCTTCTAATGCTTTCGATATTGGTGTGATAGGAAAATCGAGCATGGGTAACGTGAAAGCAACGCTTATTTATCCTAAGTATTTGAACCGCAAATCTCAGGAAGTCTCGAATGTTGCGAGTGTTGAAATGCCGGAAGGAACTCTGGTAAAATGGCAGATCAGAACGAAAAACACGAAGAATGTTAAAGCTTTATGGTTAGGAAAATCGAGAAGTTTTGATGGTGAGGAATTGAAGTGGGAAGAAGTTTATAAGAATTCCGGAACGCTGCGTTTTAAAATGTCTAACCGTTTTACTGGAAAAGTAGATTCTAGCGCGTTGGTTCTGGATGTTGTGAAGGATGCATTTCCATTGATTGTTGTAAATGAGAATGTGGATAGCGTGAAATCAACTATTAGAAGTTTCTCAGGCGTTATCAGCGATGATTATGGTCTTCGCTCGTTGACGTTCATTTATAAGATTAAACGCAAAGACGGAAAGGAAATTCAGCATTCTATTCCTGTGAAGAAGGTTTCTGGAATTAATGATCAGTTCTTTTTCACAGTGGATTTCTCACGTGAAGAATTGAAATTGGAAGATGACTTGTTCTATTATTTCAGAGTAAGTGATAATGACGGTGTGAATGGAAGCAAGTCTTCGAATTCTACTACGTTTAAATATGAGGTTCCTACCCTATCTGAGTTGAATGATAAACGAGAGGAAACTCAAGAAAATTTGAAGAAGAATCTTGATGATGTTTTAAAGCGCACGGATGATTTCCAAAAGGATGTAGAAAAGTTAAAGAAGAGCTTGAGCGAGAAGTCTAAGAATGATTTCAAGAGCTTGGAACAGATTCAGAACTTGCAGCAGGAACAACAAAGTCTAATGGATGACCTGAAAGAGATTCAGGAAACAATGGAATCCAGTAACGAGGAAAAACAACAGCTTTCTGAACAAAGTGAGGAGATGCTTGAACGGCAGGAATTGATCGAAAAGCTCATGGAAGAGTTGATGGATGATGAGTTGAAAGAACTCCTTAAGCAGCTCGAAGAAATGATGAAGAAGAACGATAAAGAGAATCTTCAGAAGAGTTCTGAGCAGCTAGAACAAAGCACTGAACAGAAAAAGAATCAGATGGATCGTACAATGGAGATGTTGAAACGTCTTCAGGTGAATGAGAAGATTGACGCGTTGGAGGATAAGTTGAAGGAGCTATCTGAGGAACAGGAAAAGCTGAAGGAAGATGTTCAGAATGAAAAGTTGTCGAAGGAAAAAGCTGTTGAAAAGCAGGAAGATCTTAAGAAGAAGTTCGAAGAAGTGAAGAAGGATGTTGAGGAAATGAAGAAGCTCAACGACGAATTAAAGAAGCCGATGGAAATGGGTGACTTTAAAGAAATGGAGGATGCGATCGATAAAGAAATGAACGACGCCAAAGAGAATTTATCTGAAGGAAAAAACAGTAAGGCGAATAAAAGTCAGAAGTCGGCTGCCGATAAAATGAAGGAGATGGCGGAGCAGATGAATAATCAGCAGCAACAGTCAAACAAGAAGCAGAATGAAGAGGACATGGGCTTGATACGGTTGTTATTGGAGAACCTGATGGTGCTTAGTTTCGATGAAGAAAGTAATATGAATGCGTTCACTAGGGTAAAGAACAATGACCCTGGTTACCGTCGTTTAGGACGTCGTCAGCGCTCTTTAATTGATGATTCCAGAGTAGTTGAGGACTCGTTGATTGCGCTAGCTGAGAGACAGCCAAAAATGGCTCAATACATCGATACGGAGCTTAAGAGTATTAAGAACAATTTCGTTTCTATTCTCGATGATATTGACAATCATGACAAGTGGAAATTGAATCAGCATCAGCAATTGGTGATGACAAGCTATAACAATCTCGCTTTGATTTTGAATGAAAGTCTGGAGAGTATGCAGGCACAGGCACAAGCTCGGAACAAGCAACAAGGAAATGGTTCTTGCGATAATCCTGGAGGAAGTGGTTCTGGAAAACCTTCTCAGGGATCTGGGGAGATGGGTTCTGAAGACATGAAAGAAATGTTGAAGAAGCAATTGGAACAAATGAAGAAGGGTCCGAATCCTGGAGGTAAGCAACCAGGTGATAAGCCTGGAGATGGTAACTCTGGAATGCCTGGTTTAGGTAATAAGGAGATTGCTAAAATGGCTGCACAGCAAACAGCAATTCGTCAACAATTGGAGAAACTGCGTAATGAGATGAATAAGGAAGGTCAGGGTAAAGGGAATGGTTTGAATCCGTTGATCAATGAACTGGAGAAACAGGAGAAGGATTTGATCAATAAGAAGTTTACACCAGAGATGATTCGTCGTCAACAAGACATCCTTACGCGCCTATTGGAAAGTGAAAAAGCAATGCGTGAAAGAGGCTTTGAGGAGAAGCGAGAAAGTAATTCTGGAAAAAATGTAAATCCTGGTAACCTTATAAGATTTGATGAGTATAAGAAGCAGAATTTAGGTCAAATTGAGATGCTGAAGACTGTGGATCCAGTACTTACTCCTTACTATAAATCAAAGGCGTCAGAGTATTTCAATTTACCTTAAATACAAAGGTGAATGAATAAAGAGGGTTTTTCGTTGGTTGATTCGTTAAGTGTTCCATCTGAGGTTTCGAGTATTCCGTTGGTTGAAACATTGATTGACGATGTGTGTAAGAAGCTTGGTGTGCACGAAGATGTTTATGGAAATGTGTTGATTGCGGTTACTGAAGCAGTAAATAATGCAATCCTTCATGGAAACAGAGAGTCTTCTTCCCTACTCGTTGATGTTGGTGTGTTTGATGAGTCGAATGCATTTATGTTCGAAGTAAAAGATAAAGGTGACGGTTTTGATCATGTGAATCTGCCTGATCCGACTGCACCGGAGAACATTGAAAAGGAGAATGGACGTGGCATTTTTTTGATGCGTAATTTAGCTGACGAAGTGCTGTACAATGATAAAGGAAATGAAGTTGCTATTCTATTTAGTAAATCATGGTAGATATTGAATACATAGAGATAAATGAAATTCCGGATGTGAATCCGGAATTTTTGTTTTCATGGTACACAGATGTTGTTTCTGGTTATAAGAAGCAGGTTGGTGATGTGACTGTGATTTTTTGTGATGATGAGTATTTGTTAAAGATGAATCGTGAGCATTTGGAACACGATTATTACACGGACATTATCACCTTCGATTACACGGAGGATAGAATTGTTTCGGGTGATTTATTTATAAGTCTCGATCGTGTTCGTGAGAATGCGGAAACTGAGGGTGTGAGCTTTCAAGACGAGGTTCATCGTGTTTGTGTTCATGGAATTCTACACCTGTGTGGACTTAAGGATAAGTCACCGGAAGACGAGTTGGCGATGCGGACCGCTGAAAATTCTGCTTTGGAGAAGAGAATGTTTCACGTGGAACATTTGAAGTCGCGTTAATCTGAAGTAATTTTGTTTCACGTGAAACATTGAAAAAAGTATGTTGAAGGAATACGATGTGATTGTTGTGGGTGCTGGGCACGCCGGTTGTGAAGCTGCGAATGCTGCCGGAAAGCTGGGTGCTTCTGTGTTGTTGGTCACAATGAATATGAATACAATTGCGCAAATGAGTTGTAATCCTGCTATGGGTGGGGTTGCAAAAGGTCAAATTGTGCGTGAAATTGATGCTTTGGGTGGTGGGTCAGGAATTGTTTCTGATTTGTCGGCTATACAGTTTCGAATGTTGAATCGTTCAAAAGGACCTGCTATGTGGTCGCCAAGAACGCAGAACGATAGAATGAAATTCGCTGAGGAGTGGCGTTTGCTACTTGAGCGAAACCCGAATGTGGACTTTTGGCAGGACATGTGTAATGGTTTGATCGTTGAAAATGGTGTGGTAAAAGGAATCAATACTGGAATAGGTTTACCGGTTTATGGGAAATCTGTGGTGTTGACGAATGGAACCTTCCTAAACGGTTTGATTCACCTTGGTGAAAAACAGTTTGGTGGTGGGCGTGTTGGTGAGAAGGCAGCGACAGGTGTTACTGAGGATTTGCTGAAGTTTGGTTTTGAAGCCGGACGCATGAAAACTGGAACTCCCCCACGAATCGACGGACGATCTTTGGACTACTCTAAAATGGAGATTCAGGAAGGAGACGAAAATCCAAGCAAGTTTAGTTACACGGATACGAAGGCTTTGGATGTTCAGCGACCATGTCATGTAACATATACTTCTACGCTAACACACGACTTGCTTCGTGAAGGTTTTGATCGCTCTCCAATGTTTAATGGAGCGATCAAAAGTTCTGGACCTAGGTATTGTCCTAGTATAGAAGATAAAATCAATCGTTTTGCTGATCGTGATCGTCATCAGATCTTTGTAGAACCTGAAGGCTGGAAGACTGTTGAAATCTATGTAAATGGGTTTTCTACGAGTTTGCCTGAGGATGTTCAACAGAAAGCATTAAGATCAATAGCTGGATTTGAGAATGCAAAGATGTTTCGCCCTGGTTATGCAATTGAATATGACTACTTCCCCCCTACTCAGCTAAAACACACTTTGGAAACAAAGTTGGTTGATAATCTTTACTTCGCAGGACAGATTAATGGTACAACTGGTTATGAGGAAGCTGCTTGCCAAGGTTTAATGGCAGGAATTAATGCTGCACTTAAGGTTCAGGAAAAGGATCCGTTTATTTTGGGTCGTTCGGATGCGTACATTGGTGTTTTGATTGATGATTTGATTACGAAGGGAACGCAAGAGCCTTATAGAATGTTTACATCTCGAGCGGAATATAGAATCTTACTTCGTCAGGATAATGCAGATGTACGTTTGACACCTCTTGCTTATGAACTTGGTCTCCAGGATAGTCTTGCGTTGGAAAGGGTGAATACTAAGGTTCGGGCTGCAGAAAAGTTAATATCAACGTTAAGAAAGGAAGGTGTTTCTCCGGAGGTTGCCAACCCTATTCTTGAAAATATTGGAAGTGCTCCCCTATCGCAACAGATCAGACTTGCATCGATCATTACCCGTCCGCATGTGACTATGGATCATGTTTTGGAGATGAGTGAAGATGTAAGAGCTTTGGCTGTTGAGTTGAATGCCGAGCATGGTGATGCCGTTGAACAGGCCGAGATTCTTTTGAAATATGAAGGCTATATTGCTCGCGAGGAGGAAGTAGCCTTAAAGCTGTCTAGATTGGAATCAGTGAAAATACCAGATAGTTTGGATTATTCTCAGATGAAGAGTTTGAGTATAGAGGCTAAGGAGAAATTAGGCGCTATTCGACCAGTTACTATTGGTCAAGCATCTCGGGTTAGTGGTGTTTCACCAGCAGATATTTCGGTTTTATTAATTCATTTAGGAAGATAAAGTTTCACGTGGAACATTTGGAAAACATATCATGTCCAAGTTGTGGACATACAGAAAGTAAACTCCATACTAAGGTTAAGGACCATTTTTTGACAGGAGAAAACTTTGAATTGGTTCAATGTGAATCCTGCTCTTTGGTTTATACACAAAATCGTCCTTTGTTTGAAAAGATTGGTGATTATTATAAATCAGAAGACTATGTTTCTCATAGTTCAACTAAAAAGGGAATTGTTAATCGCGCCTACAATGTTGTGCGTAATTACACCCTTGGCAAGAAAGTAAAATTGATTAGCAGCTTAACTTCAGGAACTCATTTGTTGGATATCGGTGCTGGGACCGGACACTTCCTGAAGAGAGCAAAAGATGAAGGATTCACCGTGCTTGGTTTAGAACCAGATCCTGATGCTAGAAAGGTGGCGAAAGAGTTAAATGATGTAGAGTTACTTCCGCTTGAGAGTTTGTCTAAATTGGATGCATCGCGTTTTGATGCTATCACTATGTGGCACGTTCTAGAACATGTGTACGATTTGAATTCTGAGCTGGAATCAATTTTGGCAACCTTGAAAGATGGTGGTGTTTTTGTTGTAGCTGTCCCTAACTATACTTCTTATGATGCAAATCATTATAAAGAGTTTTGGGCAGCATATGATGTTCCTCGCCATCTGTATCATTTCGAACCAAAAACAATTACGAAATTAGTTGAAAGTAAAGGGTTGAAGTTTGAAAAAATGCTTCCAATGAAATTCGATTCTTACTATGTCTCTATGTTAAGTGAGAAATATAAAGGCGGATCAATCTTGAATGCCTTCCGTATTGGATTGTTGTCGAATATCAAGGCAAAGAACGGAACTTATAGTTCGCAAATCTACGTTTTTAGAAAATGAGCCCGTTTTTAGTGGTTTTAAGCGTGTTTTTCGTGTTCTGAAAGGCAAACACCTTGCTTGTGCGCTGAAACGGCATGAAATCACGTGAAATTTTGAACGTTTTTGTAAAAATGGCGCTTCGAGAGCCTCAGCGACCATTTTTAAACTGGCTCGACCCAATCTCCATTTTCTTTGATCAGCTCGATCAACGATTCAACGGCTAATTCTTCTGAAACATTTTTCTTGATGATGGTCTTCTCTTTGTACAAGTGAATTTTTCCCGGACCGCTTCCTACATAACCGTAATCTGCATCGGCCATTTCGCCTGGACCATTTACAATGCAGCCCATGATTCCTATTTTGATTCCTTTCAGGTGTTGTGTCTTTTCGCGAATCTTCGCAGTGGTTTCCTGAAGGTCAAATAATGTTCTTCCACACGACGGACATGAAATGTATTCCGTTTTGGATATTCTGGTTCTTGTTGCCTGAAGTATTCCGAATGCGATTGAGTTCAGCTCTCTATTGGGAATTGGTGCATCAATCCAAATTCCATCTCCGAATCCATCGATGAAATGAATACCTGCATCTGAGCCGGAATAAAGTTGTACAGTTTCCAATTCGCTTGAAGCATAAGAAAAATGTAGAATCACAGGTAATTCAATTGTGTTTTCTATAAAATTATATTGAATTTTGCGAATTAGTTGAGTCTTCTGCTTTTCTGAACTCTCGATGAGAAATACTACATTTTCTTTTGGAAGAAGTTTATAGTTGATTTCTTCGTCTGCATTTAATCTGATAATTGTTCCTGTTGGTAAATCTGAAGTGTATTCTTCAAGGAGGCAAAGAGGGATGTGTTGGTTCTTTTTTTCTTTTTTCCAGGTATTCAAATCCTGAATAATCTGCAAGGTTCCGGGTAGTTCAAAATCTATAGAATGATTTCCGATATAAATGAAATCTGCAGCTTGATCGGTGAGGTTCCATTTGTCTAATTCAATAGAATATAAATATCCGAAAGCAAAAAGGTTGGCTGGAGTAATTGATTCCTTGTTCGCCAGATTTCCAATAACAACCGGTGTTTTGTGGTCTCCAATATTTCCAACCTGTTTTGTTTTTCTTCGGTTGTAATGGTAATAGTCGATTTGCTTCAGATTTTTGTTGTTGAAAGCGATAGGTGACTGAGTGGAGTCGAAGTCAAATTTCGCTGCTAGTTTTTGGGCAACCGGAATTTCAGCCTCGGGATCTTCTGTCAGTGAAACGCGAATAGTATCCCCAATTCCATCTTCCAAAAGTGCACCAATTCCAACCGCAGATTTGATTCTTCCGTCTTCACCATCACCAGCTTCGGTTACACCCAAATGCAAAGGATAGTTCATTCCTTGTTCACGCATGGTTGCAACCAACAAACGATAGGCCTGAACCATCACAAGCGTATTACTGGCTTTCATGGAAATTACAAGCTCATGGTAATCGTTTTTACGACAGATATGAATGAATTCCATAGCAGATTCCACCATCCCCTCCGGAGTATCTCCAAAACGACTTAAAATGCGATCTGAAAGCGATCCGTGATTGGTTCCAATGCGCATTGCCGTTCCATGTTCTTTGCAAAGCAACACCAGCGGTGTAAACTTCTCTTCTATGCGAATCAACTCGGCAGCATACGCATCATCTGTATAATCGATTTCTTCAAATTTCTTCTTATCAGCGTAGTTTCCTGGATTCACACGAACTTTTTCAATCAGCTTTGCAGCAACTTCAGCAGCGTTAGGTGTAAAGTGGATGTCGGCAACAAGTGGTGTATTGTATCCTCGTTTTACTAATTCTGCCTTGATTACTCCAAGATTTTCTGCTTCTTTTTTGCTTGGGGCCGTCAATCGAACCAACTCGCAACCTACGTCGATCATTCGGATGGATTGTTCCACGGAACCTTCAGTATCCATGGTGTCAGTTGTCGTCATCGACTGAATACGAATGGGATTTTGTCCGCCAATAGATGTGATTCCGACTTTCACTTCACGTGTTTCGAAACGTTTTCTGTTGAATAAATCTGGGCAAAACGGAAGTTTTTCAGTCGACATAAAAGATTGTTTACAACAAAATTACGGAATTATATTCCTGTTTCTTGTTTCCCGCGGAGGAACACAGAGGAACGCAGATGTTTTGATGATTAATTGTGAATTTATTGAGGGTTATATTTAATACTTCTGCGTCCTTCAGCGCCCGTCTGCGGGAGATTTTTTAACTTAGTAGCCATGACTTTAAACGACATTCTCACATTTTGCAATACGCTTCCGGCAACTGAGGAAACTTTCCCGTTTGATAAAACGACCTTGGTTTTCAAAGTGAAGAACAAGATGTATGCGCTTATCGACATCAATGAATCGAACACCATAAATTTGAAATGCGATCCGGAAAGGGCGGTTGACTTGCGCGAGCGTCACGAAGAAATTACTCCGGGCTGGCACATGAATAAAACACATTGGAACACCGTGAATCTTCGTGGAAACCTTAAGGAATCACTAATTCAAGAAATGATCGTAAATTCTTACGAACTTGTTGTGAAATCGTTACCAAAAAAATTGAGAGATGAGCTTAAGGGTTGATAAATATGTTTGGTTTGTGCGTTTGGCGAAAACAAGAACCACAGCTACAGAACAAATTCAGAAAGGAAGAATTAAGCTGAACAAGCAGAATGTGAAACCTTCGAAAGAAGTGAAAATTGGTGATACGGTTTCCATTGTAAAAAACAATGCAGAATTCAGCTATAAGATTAAAGACCTGCTCGATAGAAGAGTAGGAGCGAAACTAGTAACCGATTACCTTATCGATATTACTGACCCAATGGAGTTGGAAAAATTCAAAACATATCAGTCTGCGCAAAGTACTTACCGTGAATACGGAACTGGTCGTCCATCACGTAAAGACAGAGATCATATGGATTCTTTCTTTGAGTGGTTGGAAGATGAGGATAGTGAGGATTGATAACCCGTTTTTTACAGATAGTTGAGTAACTGAGAAAAAACGAAATCACCAGCCTCCTCCGCCTCCTCCGCCTCCTCCGCCGCCGGAGAATCCACCACCACTGGAAAATCCTCCGCCGCTACTGCCGCCGCTGGATGTTGCGCTTGGTGGAACAGACGCGGAAGAAATGCTTGAAGAAAGTGAGTCGAAGCTTGAAGCTGAAAACATTAGCGCACCGCCTGTTGCCATATACCAGCCAGCATGACTGTAGCCTGTTGTAAGTACATCCGATTCAAACTTGTTTTCCCAGTCTTTTGCCAGATCGAAAGCAATCGCGTAAGGAAGCATCTGCTCGAAATGTGTAAAATCCATTGTGGGTGGATTATGGAAATTGATCTGATCCTTTTCTGCATAGGAAATGTACATTTTCATTCCGGCAATGTGATCAAGAATTCTTCGTCCTTCTTTCGTTGGTTGTTCTAGTAAATAACCAAACAGTGCGGAAATACCGATTCCAAAAAATGCGAGTCCGGCAATGAACAATCCATGTCCGCCGAAAAAGTATTTAATTCCAAAGCTAAGAATGATTGCAACGGCTAAATAACCGTATTGTTTCATGCTTAACAGTGTATTGTACTTTCTGTATCTTTCACCATGAAACTCATGCATTTTTACTTTTAGCAATTCTAAACCGTTATCCAATCGGGTAGAGTAAGTTCCTTCAGTAAACGTGAATTGGCCTGAGTTTGACATTATTTTATTGAACACCAGCTGTTCGGTTTTAGACAGCGGTTTTTTCGTATCTTCTAGTTTCGTGAAGGTATATTTCTTTCGTCTACTGCCTTCATTATCATTTTTGATGCTCATCCAGCCTTTCACGGCTATGGATATTAATTCTGCAGTAAATGATGTTCCGTCTACCGAGCCGCGTTTCATGATGGCTCTTAATTCAGCTGGTGAAAAACCTTCCGGAGCTTCGTATTGAGGCATTATGGTTCCAGGTTTTGGGTCAACGCCATATTTTCTCCAAAGGATAAAACTTCTGAGAAACATAAAGAGCAGCACAAATCCGCAGAAAAGGCCCAATAAATGCGATTTTATCCAATACAACAATTCTTCCGCAGCAGTTGGATAGGTCAATTTGTTTTTATCCCATGAAGCAGCGAATGTAAGGTTCTCGCCACTGGCAAATGGAATTGTGTTTACAAAAAGAAGCTCATTGTCACTGATTTGCTTTGAGGTATAGTTGCTGTTGCTTTTTCCGTATCGCCCGGTATATGCCTTGAATTTATTGAATTTGATTCCAGCCGGGAGTTTAACGTGAGCTTTTAACGTATCAATCCAAAAATCCCAACCTGTTCCGTTGGCGTTCCAATAAATTTCATCCTGTTTCTTTAGAAAACGCAAAACATGGTTTACACGATATTTGAACTCGTAAGTATAGGAGCCGGTTGGAAGAATGATTGCCTCACTTCCAAAATAAATGCGTTTACCATTTTCACGGTTTTCAACTTTTAAATCTTCTGCTTGTCCATCGCGCTTCAAAGAAACGATTTCGAAATCAACTTCTGTGACTCCGCCTTGATATTCATAAAGCAGAGGAATGTCCCGATAAATACCATGTTTGATTAAAAAGCCATTCGCGTAAACCACAATTTTTTCTGTGATTTCCATACTGCAATCCTTTTTAATATCGAATGTGGCATCAAACAATAGGATGTGTTCATATTGTGCTACATCTGATTCATCTTGAGCGGTTAACGATGTGGAAGTAATAAAAATGAGGAAGAAGAGTAAAGCTGTTTTCATGTATAGCCGTTTTATTCTGCTGAAATATAAGGTTGCTGTTGATGTCCGGTTGCGAAACTGATCAACGAATACGGAAACTGTGCAACGCGGTTGTTGTAAACTTCAACGGTGCCATTATAAAATCGTCGAGAGGAGCGTAAATGATCTTCCACCTTTTTGATTTGGATCATTAGATCTTCAAAGGTCATATTGGCTTTCAGGTCGGGATGATTTTCTTTAATTACGCGGATTTTGCTTAAAATTTGCGGATAATTATCGCTTTCTTTCCAAATAGAGATGTCGCGACTTTCTGCAATTTTCTCCAAAATCCCAGCTTCGTAAGTGGCATAATGCTGGGTGATTTGAACCAGTTTCGGGATCAATTCAAAACGAAGCAATAACTGAGAATCAACATCGGCGTAGGCCGAATCGACCAGGTTTTTGGCAGTGATCAGTTTATTTCTTAGTACTACAAAAAGCACCAGAAGAAACAGAATTACTGCGATAATTATTCCCATCCAAATCATGCGGAAAAGTAGTGAAATAGTTTGATAGGCGGGACAAGTGAAAATTGATACACCTATGAATTAATTTTCAACCGGTAGAATAAAGCAAGTTTGAATAACCAACCGTCTTTAAAGTCTGAATTCAGCTGTGTTCGGTTATCGCCCGCATAAAACAGCGGCATGCCGAAATCCACCTTTTCCTCATAAATGCGGTAAGATCTTGCCAGGGAACGACCAAATGCGAGTTGAAAGTTCAACCCATTGTTAAAACCATACTGTAAATAGGCATAAAGATCATTGGTTGATTTTACCAAATAGCGGTTTTGTTCGTACTCAATAGGCGTGTTCATATGATAACTGCGGACCTGACCTTTGAAGCTGAAACCAATGCGCGTGTTTTTTGCTATAACATAATTGAGATCGAGATTTACAGGTAAGAGCGCTTTGAATTCCAACTTCTCCGTTGAATTCTGGTAATAAATGCCCAATAATGGAACGATAAAAGGTCCGAATAGATCAGCATTAACGTAAGCACCAAACTTGTAATTCAGATGGGTTGATTTGGAGTATTGCATTAAAGCATAAGCTCCTATTTGAAAATCCTGATTTGATATTGTTTTCAGATCGCTCGAAAGTTTGGGAAGCAATACGTAAGTTCCACTCCAGTTCGCATTGTGTTTAATATTTGCTCCAAGTTTCAGCGTGGTTCCGAAGATTGTTTCTACTTTTCTACCCGGATTAAACGAAGCCGTATTGGATTCATAATTCAGCCCGGTTAAGAATGTAAACTGATCATTCAGTTTGATTGGGACTGTTGTTTCTCCGTTCATTTCCTGAAGTGTGGTTCCAGTCGAGTTATTTTTAAAAGGATTTGACGGCGTAATTGAATAATCGAACTTCAGGAGGTCAATATAATTTTGCGCATTAACAGAGCTGCAATTGATCAATAAAAGGAAGATCAGGTATGTTTTTTTCATTTAAGCTTGAAATACAACAATTTACCGAAAATAGAATTTTGTTTCCAGAAATGGTGAAGGAAATGAAATTATGTGGAAGAATGATTGTTAGCTCAGTTCAATCAAAACCTTCTCAACCCTTTTCTGAAAGTCTTTCGAATAGTTGTCCTTCTGATCTTCCAAACAAAGTCGCATTTCAGATTTAAGTTCCGGATATTTCTTTGTCAATTCAAACAACACAAAAATAGCTCTCGACTTAATGGTTACATTTATTTCTGGTGATAATATCCAGTGGAATAGTATCTCGATCACCTCGGCTTCATTTTCTTCCGGAACACCTGCAAATCGCCAATAGTTGGCAAAAGATTGAAGATAAACCGGATTCGCATTTTCGCAAAAACGCAATAAGAAAGGAAGTTCAGTAAACAATTTGTCGGGATATGTCATTCCCAATTCACTTAATAACCACAAAAAACGGGTGGCAATTTTCTTGTCACACTTCAGTAAATCTGCAAGTTCGGCAAGTGAAATGTTGTTCTCTAGAATTGTCGTTATCCAGATTTTGCGCTGTTCTAACGTGCTAGATGGAAGAGATAATTGAAGTTCACTATAGAACGCTGAATTTGAGAATGATCCATTCATTTGGAGATGAGAAAATACGCTTTATACTACAAAATAAAGTCTATTGTCTTTTGTCAAGCGTCAATTATTTATGGTCGTCGAGCGGAGTCGAGACGCACTTATCACACCCCTGATTCTTCTTCGAAAACCAAGTTCTGTAAAAACGATAGCTCATAAAGCCCACCGCCGCAACAACTAATATGACAACCAGCGTAACCTGCATTTAACTTAGTAACTGATACGTTAACAATGCTCCAAGATACGCCATTGCGCCCATATATCCTAGTTGGATGAGCGGCCATTTCCAGCTTTTTGTTTCACGTTTTACAACCGCTAAAGTTGCCATACATTGCATTGCAAATGCGTAAAAAACCATTAGCGACATTCCGCTGGCAAAGGTGAAAATTGATTTTCCATTCGGATATTCCTGAGCCCGCATCTTTTCAATCAATGGTTGCTGATTGTCGTCTTCCTGATGAACAGAATAAATCGTAGAAAGTGATCCAACAAACACTTCTCGTGCTGCAAATGAGGTGAGCAAAGCAATTCCCATTTTCCAGTCGTAACCCAGCGGTTTGATAACTGGTTCAATGGCGTGACCTAACATTCCAATATAGCTTGCTTCCAGTTTTGCGGATGCTACGGCTTCTTGCTGAAGATCCTCACTTTGGTTTTTGGTTAATGCTAACGCGTTTTTTTCAGCGGTTTCTAAACTATTTCCCGGACCAAATGTTGACAGTGCCCAAAGAATGATGGAAATAGCAACAATGATTTTTCCTGCATCGAAAAGAAAGGTTTTGCCTTTTTTGTAAACGTCAAGGAGCACATTTCCCCAGCGCGGCGATTTGTAGTCGGGCAACTCCAGCAAGAAAATACTCAGCTCTTTACTCTTCAGAATTTTCTTCAGAACAAATGCGACCAATAGTGCTGCAGCCAATCCAAGGGCGTACATTCCAAAAAGCACCAAGCCTTGAAGATTGAATATTCCGCCAACAGTTTTGTTAGGGATGATCAAAGCAATAAGTAACGTATAAACCGGGATTCTTGCCGAGCAACTCATCAATGGCGAAACCATAATGGTTGTGATTCTCTCTTTCCATGATGAAATCGTTCTCGCAGCCATAATACCAGGAATGGCACACGCAGCACTTGAAATTAACGGAACAACACTTTTTCCATTTAAACCAAAGGGGCGAACCAATTTGTCCATAATGAATACCACACGTGACATGTATCCCGTTTCTTCCAAAATTCCGAGCAAGAAGAAGAGCAAAATGATTTGTGGAAGGAAGATAACAACGCCTCCAATTCCTGCAATTAATCCGTCTGTAAGCAAATCAGTGAATAAGCCTGCAGGCATTATTTCATGCATCCAGGATGTTAGGTTTGAGAAGCCGGCGTCGATCCAGTCCATTGGATAAGCGGCCAGCGTAAATACCGATTGAAAAATGATCAGCAGTAAGGCAAAGAAGAATAAATATCCAAAAACCGGGTGAATCAACCAACGATCTATCTTCCTGCTAAAGTTGATAACATCAGGTTGCTTTCGGATAACCTCCGCACAAATTGCTTTAATTTTGCGGAATTTGTTTTCTGTGTCGGTTGATTGAGCTTCTAAATCGTTAATCGAAATTGGCGGTTTTTCACTTTCTGAATTCGGTTGATCATGTGTGGAAATGAAGTCTTTTAACTCTGGGATTCCAGTTCCAATTCGGGCATTACAGCGTACAATTTTTGCGTTTGGGAAGTAAGAATTCAGTTTTTGATCGTCAATGGTCAACTTCTTTTTGTGTGCAACATCTGTCATGTTTAGCACCAAAATCGTAGGAATTCCTAATTCGTAAACCTGTGAGCAAAGCAGAAGATTTCGTTCCAGATTCGTAGCATCGATTACCACAACAGCTAGTTCTGGATAATCCTTGTGATTTTTGTCGGAAAGAATATTGTAAACTACTTCTTCGTCTTTGGATCGCGGATAAATAGAGTACGTTCCTGGTAAATCAATGATCTCAATGTCAACGTTATTGTGATGAAGCTTTCCTACAGATTTATCAATGGTAACACCCGGAAAATTTCCAACTTTCTGGTTCAAACCGGTTAGTCGATTAAACAAGGAACTTTTTCCTGTATTCGGATTACCGAAGAGTGCTACTTTTCTCATTCTACATTAACTAAAGCGGCTTCGTCTTTGCGCATGGAAAGCACGTAATCTCCAACTTCAACAGCAATTGGATCGCCGAATGGTGCTTTAAAAAGAACCTTGATTTCCTGATTTTCGACCAAACCCATTTCAAGCAATTTGGGTTTCAACTCGGAAGATTGAATTCCAATTACTCGGGTAATATCACCTGGTTTTAAATCGGATAGCTTTTTCATTTATCGATTGTGAGGAAATCGGTTCTGCCGTATTTGGCAGAGAGGCGCAAATTTAGGTAAAAGTCAGCTTTAAAAACTACCTCGAAAACGGTATTCATTCTGAAAGCGTCGATTATCACTTTTTTGGAAGATGACTGAGCTCCGGTCATCGAATGCTTGCGCTAAAGCTTCAGCATAGGCGCAGCGGAGTCGAGATGTTAGTCTTTTAAATCATCTAAGATCTTCTGAACGTCACTTTCTGTGGTTGCAAGCTTTTGTTTACAGAATGCAATTAATTCTGCAGCGCGTTTTACTTTTTCAGAAAGCACATCCACACCAATTTCACCATCTTCAATGTCGGAAATGATTGCTTCAAGTTCTTTGTATGCCTCTTCGTATGTCAGTTGTTTTTCTTTCACCCTTCGAATTTACGAATTTTAGTTTTGTTATAGTTCTCTCCTTACTGGCGACTGAGGCTCTCGAAGTCGCCAGTAAAATGGAGAAGATATTTAAACCTGTTTACGGATGCAAGTAATATTCCATGCTTAGAATAACATCGTTAAACATCGTTGCGTCGAGTTTTTTTACCCCATTGCAATCATAGCATTCTAAAAAAGGATTTTGTGCTGGTGTAATAGCAAGTTGCCAATTATCCACTGGAGATTTAACCTTCTTCAAATCAGCTCCAAACAAATGCTCTGCAAAAGGTGTTAGAGGATTTTGGGCATCGTGATTTTTCACGTTTGTTCGAAGAGGAGCATTATTTGTGCTATTGCTGAACGGCTTGATGTCTTGGTTACACTGAAATGAACTAGTTACTTTCTTTGTATATAGAACAATTACGTATAAGTTTTGTTCCTTTTGTCCACTGATGTTTACGTTAAAACCAGAAAGTTTATCTGTCGTTGTTTCTCCAAGAAGCTTACCATCTTGATCCAAAACCAGGCATTGCGCATTTTCATCTTGCTTCTCATAAGAAACAGTGTCGAAAGACCCATTCGATTTTTTCTTCAATTGGTTCATTGAAAACGCCAACTTTTTATTGGAATCGATGCTTGTTTTAGTGAACGTAGTTGTGGGAAGAATCATTTTTTCGTTTTTCGAAACAAAGACTTCCAAAGAGTAGTCATTCAATACCCCGCCAGTAGTTTCACGAATAATAACAATCTGTTTTCCTTGTTTTTTGAACTCAATTTTACCAAAATCATGTGTGTCGTTCGAAGCAGCGTTTCTGCTCAATTGAACAGATGGATCTTCCTGAGCGAAAATTACGATTTCTTTGTTTTTTACATTTGACAAAGTAATGTTTAACACCATGTTTTTTCCTTCTAAGAACACTTGAGGAGTTTCACTAATCACTTCCAGCTTGACGTTTTTGGTACAGAAAAATTTAGAAACACTAATTGACGAAAAGCGCGTGAAACCAACATCAATTTTTGATGGAATGAATCGTAAAGAAAGTTCATTGAGTTTTCCGATACGTTTGTTCAGTGCTAACATTTCAGGGGAGATTGGAAGACCAATTTTTCCTGAACGCTGGAAATCAAATAGAGCATCTGGAAATTCGCGTTGTGCAGAGAACGTATTGGTTACGAGTGTCTCTTCTGTGCGTACGGCGTTTTCAATTTCATTTTTCAGTTCGGTAGAGTAGTAACCTGTTAGGTAGAATGTTAGCACCATGTCGGCCATCGATCCTGGAACTACTTCATTCTCAGTCATACTCATATCTAGCATCCATCCACCTGCTGCGGGACAATCTTCGAACGCTGCTTTTTGTTGCGCACTAAACGATTGGAAATAACTACTTTCTTCACTCGCTGAAAGTCCAGAGTAAATACTTGTTTCCACCGAGCTAAGTAATGTTTTAACCGGGAAAAGTGTTTCTGCATTTGAGATCCAAGCTGGTGTTCCATATCCGCCGAAATTATTGATTACATTTTCACCACTTCCATCATCGTAAGCAGGTGTGGTTTGAGTACGAAGCAGGCCAGATCCCAAAAAGCTCAATTCTACATTGAAACGCGTTGGATTTGTGATTACAAACGGCTGCACTTCGATTGCGGCTACTTTCATCTGGTACAATCCCGGGAATCTTTTTTCGAGATAAGCTAAAGTTACTGGAACCAGACTTTGTCCGTTTTCGCGCAGATCTTGTAAAGCCTGAGGGAAATCACGTGCCATAGAAATCACACACTTTACTTGCTGTTGTTTTTCTCTTTGGTTAACGATGAGGTGATTTTCCAAATAGTCAAGATCCGCCTTTAAGTAGTCGGCTCCCAACATGCTTCCTAATTCGTCATTATCGTAATCAAATCGGATGACATCAACTTTTTTGTCAACCATAAATTCATAAGCCTGCTCCGCAAGAAAAGAAATTTCAATTGCACGTCTGAAATAGATGTTTGAAATTTCGCGAATTTGGTGTGCCAATCTAAACCATAGTTCAGCATTTGTTAAACGATTTCTCAGGTATTCGTAATTGTCTTTTGCAAACTCCAGTCGCATCATAGCAGATTGGGCCTGTAGATTAGCTATCTTGAGACTTTGTTCAGCTGATTCCAATTGTTCTTTCGAAACATCTTCTGCCTTAGTGGCCTCACTTATTGCCAAATCAAGGTTTTTCTGCTCCATATCACGTTGAGCAGATTCCTTAAATAGTTGTGCTAGTTGAGTTATTGCTCCTGCTCCTGTAGCACTTGCTCCCATAAATGCGCCTACGGATGAACCCACCCCTGGATTAACGGCTGTTCCCGCAACACCTCCCGCAATCGCTCCAGCGATGGCAGGTATAGCGCTGACCACACTGTACACTCCGACAACAAAGTCAGCAGCATCAGCAGTTTTGTCATAATCATCAAAATTTTGCTTCCTTTTGGAAGCATTGTCTATCTGAAGTAGTGCTAATTCGTTGCTTTCCTGAGCTGTTTCTACTTCATTAAGACTCAAATCTACCCTTGCATTTTCGATGGTGACATTCATACGCTCCATGGAAAGGGCCTGTCCAGCGCTCATTTCCTGTAATTCTTCCCTTTCGGCATTGGAAATAAAATTCAGGTAATCACGTTGCAGATTCTTTGTTTGATCAGTATAATAGCGTGCACGGTCGAGTAAAAAGCTGAATTTCCAGGGTGGGAGAAAATTGTCTTTGTAACCCAAATAATTGAAATCATTCTTTATTTGAAGTAACCTGCTTTTCGCCTGCATGATCAGGGAATAAATTAGAGGATTGGCGCATGTACCATTTTCATTTGTCAGGTTTATTTTTATCTGGTTTTTCCATGGAAAATCTTTTTTTGGCACAAGAGCCAGTCTATTTGCTTCCGTTGCTGCAATTTGTAACGATCGCATTTCCTTAGCCCGCATTAAATTTGCTTTTCTGTCATCAAGTCGGTTACCAGTGTTTTTGGTTAATGGAAAATCATCGATCGTTTTTTGAACGTACTCGGCATACTTCGGAAAATCACTAAATGCCAACACGGCACTTTCATAAGTTGTTTTTGCAACTAAACCTTTTGGATTGGTTGTTGAGTCAATAAGATTTTTGAGAACAGTCCCTGATTTATATTCTTTTTCTGCCTTTTCAATTAAGATTTGTGACTGTAAAATGGCAAGAAATGGTTTTTCCATTGCTTGGTTCAGGAATTTAAACTGGTTATCTAGTGTCTTTAAGCGATCAATTTCTGTTAAAGCGTTTTCATATTGTTTTGAAAAACGATATGCTTCTATTTTAGAAAAGGGAATAAAAATATAAGCTAAACAAAACAATTGGAAATCGAAAAACGACACACGTTGTCTAAAGGCTATTTTTTCATCCTCAGTCAAAGCATTGAAATCACTGATGGTTTGTTTTGTGAACCAGCTTTCTCCCAAAAACTCATCGGTTCCTACATTCGCTTTCAAAGGTTTTTGACCTGGTGTATATCGAGAGATGGGCTCTAACCAATCCATATAATGCAATGAATCGAGATCGATAAAAGCATTGCGATCATCTTTTTTTCTTGAAAAGGGAGAGCTAGTTGGTCTGTTTTTTTTTGTATACTCTTCAAGTACTTTTTGCAGATCAAAAAGTAAAGGATCGGTTGGTTTATTACCGTTTACGGGATTTCTTCGTTCTGCTACACGCGCCAATCTGGCGTTTTCTGATTTTGTTGTGTTGAAGATACAGCGCAAAATACCCAAAGCCGAATCCTGAGCGGCATTCAGTTTTATGAGAGCGGAAGAAAACCGTTGTTTGTGTAATTCATCTAATGCAACAGACCAATTTTTATGCGCATTGTAAAGCACATTTAGAATATGTGTTGGATTTCCTTTTACAGCGGAATCGGTGGCAATATACTTTTTAAGCTCCTCTAATTTGGTTTCGTTGAGTAAACTGTAATGATAGAGATAGAAATTCTCCGGAAACTTTACCGATATAGTATCAGTAAATGGTTTTGGGATGTTTTCTTCACGATTTCGATCAGCTATAAGGTCTCCAATGGGATCTTCATCAAACGGTCGACCTCCAGGAGGAAAAATATCTCCACGTCCTGGTTTTGTGGGCTTATCCAAATCCGGGAATCCGGGAAGACCTTGATTACCATGATCGGGAAAGGGAAAATCGGGACCACCGGGATTACCAATTCCGCCAAAATCATTGTGGGGATCAAGTCTTTTCCTCAAAGTCATTTCATGAAAACTAGTTGGATCGATCGGAATCTGATCCAGTGTTTTCTTTGCTAAAGCATTGTTGCCGTCAATTAAAGCATAATGAGCTAAAGCACGACTTAGTTTACGATCAGCTTTGTTTACTGCTAACGATGATGATAATTCCTTTACTAACACGGCGGGTTTCTTCCCGTTCTCAAAATCCATTTTTGCCTTGAAAACAATAAGATCAGGCGATATCGGGAAATCTTCGATTCCATTAACCGTTTTCGTATGACTTTCAAAAATGCGTTGGAGCGTTTCTTCTGCAAACGTCGTTTCTGCAATTTCCTGAGCAGTTACAATTGCTACAACACTTGTTTTGATTTTCTCATTCAGTGCTAGCTGGTAGTTGTTTTTGAAGTCTGCTTTACCCAATTTGAGTATAGAGAAGTTTTTATAACCTTCACTTAAATTCGCCAACACAGCATTACTGATCTTTTCCTTCTTTTGAAGAGCCGACAAAATGGTTTCCTTAATTGCCTTGTCCGGAACAATTTGCGCGTTCGAAAAATCAGAAAATTCCTTTATCCAGGATGTCAACTGCGCAGCTGTAAGCGCTTTCTTGGCCTTTACGCTGTCTTTAATAAGATTGGGTGTTTTCATAGTGTTTATCTAAATGTGTTTAAAATTTAATTGCTAATTCCTATGTGGAAAAAGAGGAAATCCACCGTCCCGCCAAAGTGAGATTGGTTTTCATCATCAATCGATGTGCTTACGGTTGCACCAAGTCCCTCACCAAGACTTGCTCCAATTTCAACTTCTGTTCCTAAGATCGGAATCCTAGTAATATTACCACCAATAGCAGTTACTTGGGCCCCAATCCCTGCTTTGAATTCGTTTGGAGAATTGTCCCAATAGGCTTCAGCATTGGCTGTAAAATTGTCCACACCTACATGTTTTCCCTCGGCGTGGAATAATGCGAAAGATCCTTTAGCTCCTAAAAAACCATTTGGATCACTCCCAGTTTTTATTTCTAATCGGGAAACCTTAGCGAGATTATCACCGTTTTTCTGAGAGAAACCAAAAACACACTCTCCATTGCTGCAACCAAAACGGTTGTCATTAACTATGGAACTTTCGCCAGTACCTTCTTTATGTGGTGTAGAGGATGTGGTTGGTATGTCAATATCTTCATCAAAAAATGTCTGTTCCGGAATTACTGTGTCCCAGTCCATTAACACTTCCATGATCCAACCCGTTTTTCCTTCTGACGCACCACTCAAAATTTTAACTTCTCTCCATTTATATGTTGGATCGGTTTTGTTAAAAGATTTGTCTTCACCTTCATTAATAATCATCACTTGGTCATTCTCTGCTAATCGAATGTTGTCAGGATTCTCCCAATCTACAGGGTTGTCAGTTAGAATAGTGTTTTTGGTGTTGATTGCTCCAACTGTAACTACATCAGTGTCATTTCCATCAGGCGCAAATCCCATCCTATCAATCAAATTCATAGGATTTCCTTTCACAAACTGATACAAATTCATCCCGCCTGCCGCGCCAATTGGATCACAATTTACCCAGCGTGCCGCCCATGACATGTAATAACGGGCGCCATAATAATACATGCCGCTTTCTTCATCACGCTCTTTTCCGCTGTATCTGTAGCGTTTTTTGGCATGGCTTCCAAAGGAGGTTTCGCCATATGGATAGTATTCTTCCTGCGATATCTTGGTGCTTCCACTGGAATCGTTCCCACCGATACAAATGCTGCTGCTGCCCAAATGATCGCCCAAATGATATTGAACTGCGGGTTTGTTGTCTCCCATGGAATCACCAACACGTGAAAGTGCTATTCTGCTTTTGTCGTCCATTACGTGCAGGTGATTGTTTTCTTTATTCTGCGTTACATCGATCGTATGCTCGAACAGCCCATCGATAGTAATTGTAATAACAGTATTTGTTCCCTTTTTTACCTTTTTCACCACACGATTCCCTCCTGCGTCGTAATAATAATTGGCTTCTACGCTGTTGTTGCCGTTGTTGTCGTGTATTACAAACGAGCTCATTCGGTCACTATGATCCCAGCTCATTCTGCGAGATAAACCTTCATCTGTAAGGTTTCCATTCGCATCGTAAATGTATTTCACAACTGTTCCGGAATAATCAACTTCTTTCATTCGATTATTACTGGCCTCATTGGTAAAGGTTCGAACGCTTTGTGTGCTGCCCTGTAGATGCTTTAAGGTTATAAAATTCCCCATTTCATCGTAACTGTATTTTTCTGAATACAATTTGGCGACAGTTGGATCAGAAGATTTGGGAAGACCCATAACATCTGCCATTGGATTTTGCTGGTCAGTTTCTCTTCCCGATGAACTGATTAATTGATAAAGCGCATCGTATTCAAACAATCGGTCGAGCTTATTCAAATCATTAGAAACACCGCTTTCGTTCTCACGGTGATGAATTCCTGTAATGTTTCCAACAAGGTCATAATCATAAGCAATGTCCTGATGAACAGATCCGTTGGGCTTGAACTCAAACGGATTGGGAGATATATACGATTCGGTTCTAAGACGCTTCAGTCTAAAATTATCTTCGTCATACGCGTAACGTGTTACGATCTTATTTCCATAGGCAATCAATAGCCGTTGGTTTTTCGCATTGTATGCCAGGTGATCAACAAACACATTGTTGTCCAGTAAGATTTGTCTTAGTTTACCTGAAGGATTGTATTCCGTCTTTAACAGAGCACGATGGTTATTTACATCGGCTGGATAAAGGAATGCTGAAATGCGATTTAATGCATCATAGCTATAAGTCGATTGATAGGTTTTGGGATCTAAATTGCCTTCGTTGAGGGTCGACCAATCAATCGCCGAATCGAGGTGTTGCTGCTGAAAAATTTGGCGACTCTTCTCAAGCAGGTTGTTTTTAAAATCATAGCTCGAGTAGGTTGTCAATCCGGCTTCGTCAAAACACTTGAAGGGTTTTCCTTTTAAGTTGTTGTTTGCGGTTATTGTTGAAGATAAAGTCGGATCATCTCCGTAAATGATTTTTTCGATGAGACGAAGCGAATTGAAGCTTTGATCGTTTCTTGCCCAGGTTTGTGCCAACCTGCTCAACTTGTCATATTCCTTTAAAATGGCACTTCCTTTATCATCTTGATACTCAATAATGTTTCCTTGACTATCGTATACTTTTGTTCGCTTACCACCATCAATACTATCAATTCGCAAAATTCGGTTAAGTAAGTCAAACTGATAAGTGAATGCGACTCTATTCTTAGTGTCTGTAGTTTTTATGAGGTTTCCTCTAACATCATAAGCGTTTTTAGTGATCAGCCAATCGGCAGATTGATTTTGTCCGTTACGGTTAATCAATGCTGTTTTTCGTCCAAATGCGTCTAAAATAGTGCTTGACGGTGTGTTTTTATGGTTAGCGGAATCCAGATCGTTGGCATCATATAAAAAATGTTCCCAGGCAGACGGTTCGAAATTTTCGGGTTTTGAAAGATCAGAAATCGTTCCATATACGTTTAAGGATTGAGAGCCATCCGGCATAAGTATTCGTTGCTCTCTACCTAATGCATCGTAGTACAATTCAACGTGTTTTCCAAAAAAGGCATCATCCATAAAATCGAAATCATCATGAAAGAAGGGCTCGTACTTTTCAACTGGTAAACCTTTGTTGTTAAACTTGGTCCAACCAGAAACAACAGTTCTTGTTTTACCAGCTGGGCTTACAATTCCAATTGCTGATTGATTTGCTCCACCTTGATTTTTATTTAAACCGTTATCATCCCCCAGATTTCCAAAGAGTACATTATCTGCTTGCGCTATCTGTTGTATAACTCTTCCAAAACCATCTGAATATTCCGTCATTTTGATGGTGTCATCTGCTGTGTTTGGAGTTAATGAATGGTTGATGCGACTTACGGTACTTATTGAAGCCGGCAGTTTTGCTTGAGCATCATATTTGAAATTATAACTAAATGAAAGATCTGGTTTGCTTACCGTTCCTCCTTGCGTTGCATCATGATTTTCTCTCCATATTTTTAGTGGAAGTCCCGCTGAGTTATATGTGATGTTCGTCTTGTTCTTGTTAAGATCAATAGCCGTTTTTGGTGCGAAAAATTGGTAAGAATTGACAGCTAGCGTTTCGTTTCCAATAGCGTCCACAACCTTTGTGGGAAGCAAATCAAATTTATCATAATCAATTTTTGTCTCGTTTCCTTTTGAGTCCTTGAACGAAAGAAGTAATCCTTTGAAAAACTGATTGCCCGCTTGTTGAAATGCAAATTGATACTGTTCTGTCTGAACATAGTATCCTGTTTTATGTGGTATTGTGTTTTTAAGAGTGTACCCACTGTTTTTTCCAAAATTTACCGGTGTTTTGGAGATGGAAGGGGCAGAGCCATCCAGATAGACAGGCCTTCTGTCTGCAGAAAAGCCATTTCTATAAGCTGAATTTAACTCAACATCGGAGAAAGCGAGCACTTCGCTTCTCACCAGACAGCCGAAGGTTCCAATTTGTTTAAAAGGTAATCCTAGAAAAGCATGTCCATCGAAATAATTGAGCTGATGAAATGCCAATTTTGTTTCTGATGGCAGCAGTTTACTAAAAACAACCTGATGAATTTGCTCTGCCTGAATCAATTGATCTTTCAAAATCTGTGAAAGATTGTTCGAATCGGTCTCAAAATAACTAGCTGTTGTATCGAGGTAATCGAATTTAGTTACTTCACAAATGCGGTCATGTATAAACGTGTTGGCAGAAATGTTATTGGAGTAAGTTGTTTTGGTGTGTGAACTCAAAATTTTGTTTTCATTCAGATCTTCATTGTAGTTTTTCCCTATCGTGTTGATCCGTTTAGAAAGTCTTCTGGGCATTGCAACAACGGTGCTTGTTTGAGGATGACCGAGTTCATTGTATTCGCCTGTAAAGGTAAATTGTGTTTTTGGGTCTTCACCGCGTTCCCATGTAGTGGTTCGTTGAGCAATGGGAAAGGTAAATACAACGGGTTTTTCAGAACTTTCTGAAGGAATTTGCTCTATGCGTTGAGAATATTGAAACTCTTGAACAACTACTGGTTTGTTGGATCGTTCTATTTCATCGTGAACAAATGATTCGGTTCTAATCGGTTTTGAACTTAAAGCTCTCAACGTATCCCGATAATGTGTTGGTTGAGACAATTTGGCTAGTTCCGATATCGTATCTGCTGAAGTTTCAAAAACGGGTTGATCGAATACATTGAACTCATCGAGATAATCAATGGTTTCCCAACTTCCCTTTGTGTTTCTGACAGGTCCAAGATGAAACCATGTTTTTAGAGAACTAGGTGGTGAAAAGTGTTTTTCTTCAATCGAATTAAAACCAATTTCGTTTAGAAAAAGACTGAGCGAATTGTTGTCATCAAAGGTTTCAGTATCAAATTGTTCTACCATTCCGAAACCTCTGAACTCTCTTTCTTCACCATCCCAATGTCCGTGATGGTAACTATAGCTAGTTGTTGTTTTTGATTTTGAAACTTGATCAATAGTCTCTGTTTTCTTGACAACATCCACCGGAATAGGCAAATGTGTTTTCCATTTTAATCCCTCGAGCTTATCGTTAATAAACTCTTTAGTAGAAGTGGAATATTCGATTCTTGTGATAGCACCTAAGTGATTGTTTACTTCGTTTAGCAAGTAAGGCTTAAACCCTTTTGTCAAGTCTAAAAAATAGTAATTCGAACTATTCTGTTGCCGTTTGTTACTGCTGAAAAGAATCCCGCTGGTTCCGTTTCCAAATAAATCAACTATTCGAATGTCATCGCCAGATGAGAATAGAGGAGTTCCGGTGATAATAATTTCCTCACTCCATGTTTTACCACCTTGATTAATGTATAGTCTGATCTTCTGATTTTCAATAATGACTAAATCTGCCAATCCATCACCATCAAGATCTCCAATGAGCATCCGGTTCAATTCAAGAAGAGTTGGCAGTTTTAACAAGCCAGCCATCCTAACCTTTTCGCCCCAATTTCCATAACCTTTATTTGGCCAATAGGAAATGGAGTTACCATCGGTAAAAACGAGGTCTTGCATTCCGTCACCCGTCATGTCTGCAAAAGAAATTCTTGGGTCGGATAAATTTACATTGGGGAAAGTTGAAAGATTTTCTCGTTGTTTCGTTACTGTTTTTTTCCAGGCTTTTTCTGCCACTTCGTCGTTGAAAACATAGGTGAAATTTTGCCCTGAATGGACGATGTCTGTGATTCCATTTCCAGTGAGATCAACCAACTTCGTATTGGAGTCATTTATATTAACATTCGGAGATTGCTTGTAATGAGTAAAGGATTGAAGATCCCATTCACCATCATGCTCAAGGGAAAAATACCCGGCGTTGACTCCTAGCTGTAAAATGTCTGCACGACCATCTCCGTTAGCATCAAGAAAAGCGAAATGACCTTTCTCCATGGAAACATTCGGCGACCTTTTCATTATACGTTCCGTTCCAAAGGTTCCGTCTCCGTTATTTTTGAAACAGGAAATTTGCCCATTTATCGAAACAATATCTGGTAGTCCATTACCATCCAGATCTAAAAGGTTTAACCTTTCGGATAGTAATGATTCTGCTGGAAGTGATCCTTTGATAGGTGTAATTGTTGGTGAGGAAGGATCAAAACCCGTGTACTTGAATTCGATCGGTGCTAATTCAATAACTTCTGCTTGTGTAGTTTCATCAAATCCAATGATTTGAACTTTCGTTAGAAGACTGCTTTTGTTAAGTGATGTGTTGTCATACTCGAATCGATACTTTTTTACGAGTAGTGCATTGTCAACATTACTTGTTACAATGATGTGCTTAATACGTTTACTCAATCTGATTTCAAATCCACTTCTGAAATTCGATGTAATATCTGGGCGATCCTCGTATTCGAATTGTACGGAAACCAGAAATTCTTCTTTCCCGGATTTTATGTAGTTGATATAATCAATTTGCTGTATGTGACTTTCTGTATATCTGCCGTCGCAAGAATTAGCGAAATCGACGTAGGAATAGTTGATTTTATTTCCTAATGGGTCAGTGGTTTGTGTTATGCGCCAGGCAAACTTCTGCGCTGAGTTTTGACCGTTGGATAGTATAGAAGTATCATTTTCAGGGGAATTCGGGCTTCCATATGTTGATACAAGACCATTTTGATTTTTGACTTTCCAGTAGGAATCTTTTTCGTTGTTTTCAAAAGTAATATGGGCAAACGAACCTTCTGTTCGGGGACGAAATTGTCCAAAAATCGAATTGTCATCAGTAGTCCTTACCAAATCCTCAAATCCGGAGAGAACAAAAATGTCATTGCAGTCATTATAAGTGGGAATTCCTTTCGATGTTTTACGACGAACTTCGGGCATTTGCAAAGACCAACCCAAGCCTGCTATTCCATTTGGGTTTCCGGTGCTGTATTGTAATGTTAATTCAGGTTGAAATTTATTACGGCCATCCGGAATTGAAATAGGAATGTTGAAATTCCCGGTTCCTGTGTGAAGATCTGCTGAAAATTTCTCTCCAATACCTGTAATTGCACCCCCACCTTTGGGCAGAGAAATAAAGTCGTTTTTCAAAGAGGAATTTGTACTCATAGAAAAGTGGTTTAAACAAATCGAACAGTCTAAATATAAACTTTTAATCGATTTGCGTCAGGTAACAAGTTAATTATTAATGCTTTTAGAATAATTTCTTCACCTCCGCTTCTATTTCCTGCGCATCCGTAATAATCTTTAAAACATCTTTTGTCTTGGCCTTGTTCCTTTCGGATAACACACCTTTTGAATTGCTTACAATGGCATACCCACGTTTCAATACATTTTTGGGATCAAGCAATTTAACTGAATTTTCTTTTCGTTCCAAATGGGCATTCTGACGTGAAAGTTGTTGCTCAATAGAAAAACGTAATTGATTACGTTCTTTTGATAGATTCATGGAATATTCCTGCAAAAGCGTTGTAGATTTAAGCGAGATCTGATCTTTCAATCGCAGTTGCTTGTTTCTTCGCTGTTCCAGATAGGAACCAACCAATGGTTTTATCATTTGTCGTTTCCCATTTACTTCGGCAACCGTTTTATCCAAATACCGGCGTGTATGCATCGAGAAGTCTTTGGTTTGTTGTTCGAGTAAATGACGTTCTGATTTTTGTGCAACGGATGTCACTTCCCTGAATCGGTTGACGTTTGCCCGAAAATCATTCTTGTGATTAGACAACACGTTTTCGATGAGCTGTGGAAGATAGGCTTGCGACTTTTCGATTTCGTTGTACAAAGCCTCATAAATTCCAAGGAAGAAATAAGCAGTATCTGAAGGTGTAATTCCGTTTCTAAAAGCCACCATTTCACAAACAGTCAGGTTGGTGCTATGTCCAATTCCGGTAAAAACGGGAAGCGGAAAGGTGGCAACCGCTTTTGAAAGTTCGTAATTGTTGTAGCAGTGCATCCCAATTTCTCCGCCACCACCTCTAATGATCACTACAGCATCAAAATGTTGTTTTACTTTTTCGATTTTCTGAAGCGCAGTTTGAATAGATTTGATTGCAGCATCACCCTGTAAAGTGGCTTCAAACAAAAAAGTGTCGAAGTGGAATTTTTCCGGTAAACTGTTCAGTAAATTGATGAAATCAGAATATCCTTTGCTGTCGCCTTGAGAAACAATGGCCAAACGCTTAGGAACCAGTGGCAATTCGCGTGTTTGATTTTTATTCAGCAATCCTTCTTTATGCAACCGTTCAATGGTGATTTGTCGTTCTCGCTGTAAAGCCCCTAAAGCGTAATTGGGATCAATATCAATGATTTCTAATCCAATGTTGTAAATCGGATGGTAAACAATTCTTACCTGGAACAGCAATTCCATTCCGTCCTGAAGCTGTTCCTTCACCACATCAAAAAAGCGTTGACGAATTCTGTCGTAGTTGGTTTTCCAAAGTGTTGCACGCATTTCAACAACAATGTTGTCGTTTTCGCGCTGCACCAATTCAGGATAACAATGCCCTTTTCGCGTTGCGTTCAGCTTATACATTTCCGCTGTCACCCAGTAGGTGCGCGAGTAACGTTCACTAATCGTTTTCTGAATAGAATCGGCTACTTGCTTTAACGTAAAATGCTGTGGAGTTTCCATTAGTTTAAAATTACGACAATCAAAATCAACACAACAATTGAAAATTGAAAATGTACAATTCAAAAGCTATTTTGTTTATGTTTTCTATGTGAAACAACTATGTGACTATGTGTTTATATTAATGTCTAAATTCGTTGTATATGAAAGTACTCTTTATTGATACCGTGCACCCTGTTTTAGAAGAACGATTGAATGCCTCCGGCAAATTTCAATGTGTGGATGCTTCTTCCTGGGATTATGAAAAGTGTTGCAGTGAAGTGAAAAATGCCGCAGGAATTGTAATCCGTTCGCGTTTTACAATGAATGAAGATTTTTTAAAACATGCTGAGAAACTGCAATTCATAGCACGTTCGGGTGCTGGAATGGAAAATATCGATGAGGTGTATTGCGCTTCTCGAAACATCATCCTTTTTAATGCTCCTGAAGGAAACCGAAACGCTGTTGGTGAGCAGGCTTTAGGAATGTTGTTGAGTATTTACAATCGTTTACATATTTCCAACAATCAGGTTCGAAATGGAATTTGGGATAGAGAAGGAAATAGAGGATGGGAGCTCGACGGGAAAACAGTCGGAATTATTGGTTTTGGAAACAATGGTCAGGCATTCGCGAAGAAACTCAGGGGATTTGATGTGGATGTGTTGGTATATGACAAATACAAGGACGATTACGGCTCTGAATATGTCACAGAAGCAACCTTGGATGCGGTTTTGAGAAAATCTGATGTGATTTCATTCCATATTCCACAAAACGAAGAAACCACTCATTTTGCCAATGAGGAATTTTTTGATGCACTTGGAAAACAAGTGGTTCTATTGAATTTATCCCGAGGAAAAATAGTGAAAACCAGAGCCTTACTTAATGCGATTAAAGCTGGAACTGTTTTGGGTGCAGGATTAGATGTCAATGAGTTTGAAAAGAAAAGTTTCGAAGCGTTTTTTGATGAAGACCGTTCGCCGGAGTTGGATGAACTACTAGCTTGCGAAGAAATTTTGCTTACACCGCACATTGGTGGCTGGACCCACGAAAGTTATTTTAAGCTGAGTGATGTTTTAGCGGATAAGATTCTGGAGCACTACTCTTCATAAATATCTCCCGCAGAAGAACGCGGAGAGCGCAGAGTTTTGGAAACCAACCAACAACGATAAAGAAAATAATGAAACACTTAACCTATCTTTTAATAGTACTTTCCAGCCTGATTTTACACGGTTGTGATGTGTCTGAAAAGAAATCGTTGAAAATCGAGGATTTTAAGTTCAAATCCATTTTTGGAACTACTGCTAAAGAACCAAAAAACATTTATTGTTTACTTGGAACAGGTTACTTCAGAGCGCCGAGTTCGTCTAATTCTGATAGCTTAATAGATTCTTGGATCAGAACTCATCCTGATGCGATAGTTGTTCCTGTTTCTTCCCTTGGACATGTTGAAATTAAAGATCCTGAAACAAAAATGACTTACTGTTGGGTGATTGATAATAAGGATACGTTGAACAACTATTTAGTAAAAAAAGGTTGTTTTCCGGGTGGAACTATGATGCGACCAAAGACTTGGGATGAAATGGAAAAGCAGGAAAAGGAAATATATCAAGACACGGATGAAAAACCGGATGTGAAAGTTCATATTAAAAAGAAGGCGTATGATAATTTTCTGAAGCAAATAGAAAGGGCTGAATTGTTTGCGCAAGAAAATAGACTAGGAATTTGGCTTAAGAAAACAGACGAGTGATCAGATTTTATTCAGCCACTAGCTTAATCTGGTAAACCTTATTTTCTCTTGTAAATCGAATGAAAAGCACTTGGTCTTTCTGAAGTTGTATTTCTTGTTGTTTTGAAGAAGAAATCAGTTTACTGTTTAAATCGAACAAATCTACCTGAGTAGGTATTCCATCGGTGATGAAAAGTTTCCCGTTTTTAATCGCTAACCATGGAAGCTCTTCCAAAGCAGTTAATCCCGCGAGGCTTACAATGAATTCATAAGAAATGGTTTGAACTTCTGTTCTGTTCGCCGGATCATATATATCGAAATACACAACTCCATGTCCAGGCGTATTGTTGAGCATTGCTCCAATGATAAGTTTTTGAGGGAAATCGGGACTAACAGTCATTACAAAATCAGAACTGTCACCATCCATCACCGTCGGCCAGTTTTGGTTTTGGCTATCGAAGTTGATCATCCATTCAGCGGGAATATTCTCGAAATGTGTTTTCCAGCGCATAGTTGTATCAACACCGCAATTGTTGGTGATTTCTAAATACCAATGTGCAGGCGACTGGTTAGTATTCTTAACGAGAAGTGCCGAGGTATCTGAAAAACTGAAGATTTGACTCTTCGCCTGAAAACTACAAAGTAGGATCAATAAGAATAGAAATGAGCTGAATTTACGTTCTGAAAGCATCTTCAATGTGTTCGAGTTGTGTACCAAAGCTATTGTGAATTATCGAGATTATATCAAAACGAACGTCAATATCTAAATCTTTTTCAATTACATACTGATGAGCGCATCGAATAATGTGGCGTTGTTTCTTTTTGGTAACTGCGCGCCAGGGTTCACCAATTTCACTTGTTTGACGAGTTTTTACCTCTACAACAACCAAATATTCATCAATCCGGGCAACAATATCTATTTCTTCCTTTAGAAACCGATAATTCCGTTCAATGATCTTGAATCCCTTTTGCCGCAAATGTTTTGTCGCACAATCTTCGCCGTATTTTCCCAATTCCTGATCTGTCATTTTTAACTTTTCCTATTTAAGTTAAGCCAAAAGATGATTTCATGCAAGAGGAATTATGAAATTTCCAACAGAGGTCCACGGAAGAACACAGATGGATATTGAAGTGCCGGCTAGCTGGCATTTTCTTTTCCCACAAATTCACAAATTAAATGCTCGCCTACCGGTCGAGCTTCTTATGGAGCTCAAATAATTTATTCAAATATCTGTGTTCCTCTGTGCCTGCCTGGATTGGCAGACAGGCCCGTCTGCGGGAAAAAGAGATATGTTTTTATCTCGGTGAAAATTGAATTTCGTTACCGTCAGTTTTAATAATCTGAATACCGTATTCAAAATCCAATTCCTTTACCACATTCCCTTTCTTGTCGTAGATCTTCATTTTACCGTGCTTCAAACCATTTTTGTAATCACATTCGCTAATGATATCTCCACGACGGTCATATTGAGTGGTTTTTCCTTCCAGTTTTCCTTCTTTGTACGTGTATTCTATACTTGGATTTTTTCCACCAGGCCAATAGGCATACCATGTTCCGTCTTTTTCACCGTTTTTGTATTCGCCTTCTTCTGTTTTCTTATAGTCCTTTTGAGAATAAGAAACCCATGGACCATCTTTCACGCTTTCAAGTGATTCGTAATCCTTCAAAATACCGTATTCGATTTTGGTTTTTCGTTTGACTATTTTGTAAGTCCCAACATCTTTTGGTTTTCCATTTTCGAAATAGTCAATCCATTCACCTGTTTTTAATCCCTCTTTGTATTCTCCTGTCAACTTCAATTTACCGTTGGGATAATTGGAGGTCCAGTCTCCGTGAAGCATTCCGGCTTTGAAAGTACTTTTGTTCTTCAGCTCGCCTGTTTCCCAGTAATTCAACCATTCTCCTTCTTCCTTTCCATTCACGTAATTACCCGACATCAACAGGGTTCCGTCTTCATACCAGGTTTCCCATTTCCCGTTTTTCTCGTCGTTGGCATAGGTTCCAATTTTGAATTTAGAACCGTCTTCGTAGTAATAGTTCCATGTTCCTGTGCGCAAACCGTCTTTATAAAAAGCGACATAAGAGGTTTTTCCGTTGGTATGATAATATTCCCAGCGTCCGTCCTGTAAATCGTCTTTAAACTTACCTTCCATGTCCTTGGTTCTGATATTGGTATACCAAACCCAGTTTCCGGTTTTCTTACCGTATTCATACCTTCCGGCAGTTCGTGGAATCGAATCATCGTAGAATGAATTGTAGTCGCCGTGAAGCTGACCTTTTTTGTAATTCACTTCTTTTTCAATGTCGCCGGTATAGAAATAATAGATCCATTTTCCATCTACTTCGCCAAGGTCAAAATTTCCTTCCAGCAAAGGATATCCGTAGATGCTATATTCAGCAAAAGCGCCATTTTTATAACCGTTTTTATAGGTATATGTTTCCTTTAAAGATCCTGTGGTATAAAACACGTCGTATTCTCCATTTCCATCTTTGATCAGTTGTGTGTGAAGTGAATCCGGTAACCAAAACTCCCAAACAAGCACCAAAGAATCTAAATATTCGTCGCGTTCTTTAGCTTGTCCGGTTAAGTAATATTCCATCCACATTCCGTTGGGTTGATTGTTGCGATAATTTCCTTCGCTTTTCAACTTTCCGTTTTCGTACCATTCACGTGAAATAGAATCCTGCATTCCTTTTTTGAAGTAACCGATCTGCTTCATTTTACCGTTGCTGTACATCGATTTTACTTCACCATTCAGTTTTCCTCTGTAATAGTTGCGTTCTTCTACCAATTGGCCGGTTTCATCAAAGTATTGCCATTTACCGTGTTCATCGGTGGTTTCGCCCAGCAAATCTTTGTAGTAATATCCTTGCGACTGAACTTTTGTTCGGTTAATGTCGTAGTAGAAATACACTTTTTTGGTTTGAAAATCTTTCGAAATAGGCTGTGCCGAAAGCGTTAAGGAGAAAAAACAAGTTAGGACGAATAACCACTTCATGGACGTTAATTTATACTGTATAAGTAAATTTCGCCTCAAAGTTACTTTATAGTCTTTGCAGAAAGAGTGGAAATTGGGAAAGTTTTAAATATGATTTGGTGATAAGTGCTTCAAAGCCGAGTTTAATGGCTCACCTAAATAGTCCACATAAGTGTCAATTGTGTTCAATTCAAGAATGAAAACAATGCCTTTCAACAGTAGAACGATTCCGGTAATGAAAATGATCAATCCGGTAAGGCGATTCAGTCCAACCAGCACTTTATCGGTAATAAACGGTCGAAGTTTCTTTGCTCCAAGAACTTTTAGAACATCAACAGAAAAGAAAGTAACTAAGATGATGATGATGTAAAGTTCTAAGCTTTGACCTTCCTGAATTGATTTTCCATTTCCCTGCGCTCCGTTTGCAATTACAGAGAACCAATAAATAATTACCGCTGGATTGGCAAAATTCAGTAAGAAACCTTTTAAACCAAGTGTCAAATAATCTTTTGCCTGAAAGGTGATGTTGTCTTTTTCAACTTCTTCTTTTGGCTTTTTCAAGAGCATAAAAAACCCGAAAAAGATGAAAATGGTTCCCCCGATAAGTTTAAAAAGGTATTGCTGATCGCCTGAAATGATATGATTTACCTGATTGTAAAAAATGTAGGCGATAAGAATGTAAATGATGTCAGAAAGTAAAACTCCGAGGTCAAAACTCAAGGCAGCACGAACACCTTTACGAATACTAATGTCGAGTAGCATGAAAAACACAGGACCGATTAATACGCTGAGTATAAATCCAGTTACAACGGCTTTGACGATTAGTTCTAGCAATGTGTTTTTGTTGAGTTTATACAAATATAACAAACTAAGCCAGTAATCGAAGGGAATATTGTTTCTGCTTACAGCCATTAATCGTCCTAAAAAATCACAGAGTTTTGTGTTAAACTGGAAGGAAGTCATTACATTTGCACGTCGCACAAGTGTGACATAACAAATCGTAAGCGTATGAAAACGGCAATTGCCAACAAGAAATTAGAAGCAATTATTGCTAAAGTGGAAAAAGAAGGACCGCTTTATAAAGGAATAGTTGAAGATTTAAAGGAGCTTCGCGAACAAGCTTTGAAGGAGCAAGATCCTTTGGTGGTTAAAGTTTTGCGTTTGTCTTACGAGTACATTGTAGAAAATGAATCTTTTGATGTTCAAGCTCAATATGAGGAGGATGAAGAAGGAAACGAGTATCCTTTGGAGATTGAAGACCAGGAGAATTTGTTGTACTTGTTGAACTTGCTGAAAAATGCAGATCACAAGATCAATAGAGAAGAAATTAAAGATTACCGCACATCTTTGAAGCAAGAGCTTTACTAAGATTTACAAATAAGATTTGGAAAACCCTGGTCACTGAGGATACTCGAAGTGCCAGGGTTTTTTGTTTCAGGTTAATCCGACACAATCCTTAAATTCCACTATTTTAGTACTGCTTTGAAAGAGAAACCGCATTTTTTGGGTCATATTGAGTCGCTGCGTGCTATTGCTGCACTCATCGTTGTTGCCTTTCATTTCATCACTTTTGAAGATGCACAAGGAGCCTTGTTTCAAAACGAGTCTTTGCGACGGTACGCAGAATTCGGTGCGCAAGGGGTTGAACTTTTCTATATCATTTCAGGATTTGTGATCTATAACTCACTTACATCACGAGATTACACTTTCAAAATGTATCCACGTTATTTGCTGAAGCGATTTCTGCGGATTTTTCCTCCTTTTTTGGGAGCCATTCTGCTCATTTGCCTGACGCCGTTTATCTGGAAGGGTTTGTATCCTTATTCTTTTAATCAGATTGTCCAAAATGCTTCGCTTACGGTTGATTTATTTGGAAACACGTATTGGTTAAATCCCATTTTTGCTACGCTTAAAGTAGAATTTCTGTTTTATTTAATAATAGGTTTTTTGGTGATCTTCATGGCGAAGAACACGTGGTTTTATCTTATTGTTTCGGGACTAGCTTTGATCTGTGTGCTCTTTTTTCCAACGGTTGATCTGGTGCACAACGTTCCGTTTTTCTTAATAGGAATTGCTTGCTCTCAAGTGTATAAGTCGAAAGATGAGGTCTTGAATTATAGTTTGATAGCGGCATCTTTGACGATGATTACTTTTCGATTTTTCCCTGAAGACGTAGTTATTGCTGTAATTGCGATTGTGTTTTTATTGTGGATCAGGATCAAAAGTCGTTTTTTGGAAAGAATAGGGGAGTTCTCGTATTCCTTGTATTTGGTACACGGCCTTTCAGGAGGATTGGTGCTTTACGTTTGCAAATCAGGAAAGCTGGGCGAACTTAATCCATGGCTAACTCTGTTTCTTTCAGTTACGGCTGCAATAGTAAGCGCATATGTGTTTTTCAGAATAGTGGAGAAGCGAGCAATGAGATGGTCAAAAGGAATTGTCAATTAACAATGGTGAAATTAACAATTGAATGTTTCTTGATAATTGGTAATTCAGAAATTGATAATTAATTGCTGAACTTGTATTTGATAATACAGAAGATTGCTCTGAAACCGTCTTTCCAACCAATCTTTTTTCCTTCTTCGTAGGTTCTTCCGTAGTACGAAATACCCACTTCGTAGATTTTGATGGCTTTTCGTTTCGCTAATTTTGCAGTGATTTCGGGCTCAATTCCAAAACGACGTTCTTTGATCTTAATGTCCTGGGCAATCGATGTTCGAATTAACTTATAACACGTTTCCATGTCGGTTAAGTTAAGATTCGTCATCATGTTTGATAAACCAGTAAGGAACTTATTTCCTTTGGAATGCCAGTAAAACAAGATGCGATGAGGTTGGTGGCCCATAAAGCGTGACCCGTAAACAACATCAGCATTGTCTTTGAAAACAGGTTTCAACATCAGGTTATATTCCTCCGGATCGTATTCCAAATCCGCGTCCTGAATAATAATGTATTCTCCGGTAGCTTCCTGAATTGCTCTGTTGATCGCTGCTCCTTTTCCCTGATTATAAGGCTGAGAAAACAAACGAATATCCATGTCTGGATTAGCTGACATGTATTTCTCAATATTTTCAACCGTATTGTCTTTGGAACAATCGTTCACAATTACAATCTCCTTCTCAATATTATTGTCCAAAACAACAGCCTTGATTCGATCTAGAATAAGATGAATGGTTGGACCTTCGTTGTAAGCGGGAATAAGTATGGAGAGCTTTTGAATCATTGAAAAATATTCGACCAGAAAAATACTGCTGGTTTTTTCGAGTTGTAAATATAGTTATTTTCTGATGCGTTGAATTCTGATATGGTTGTACGGTTTGATTCCTACAGCACCATCTCAGGCACGAAATCAGGCACAACTAAATCGCCTTCTGTTAGTGAAACAATTTCTTCAACACTTACTCCTGGAGCACGCTCGATTAGATGAAATTTATTGTCTTTGATTTCAAGAACTGCCAAATCAGTAACCACTTTCTTCACACAACCTACACCTGTTAGTGGAAGCGAGCATTTTGTCAAGATCTTTGATTCTCCCGCTTTATTGGCGTGCATCATTGCTACAATAATATTTTCTGCAGACGCCACTAAATCCATTGCTCCACCCATTCCTTTCACCATTTTGCCCGGAATTTTCCAGTTGGCTATATCTCCGTTTTGGGAAACTTCCATGGCACCAAGAACAGTCAATTGAACATGTTGTCCACGAATCATAGCAAAAGATGTTGCAGAGTCAAAAATAGAGGCTCCCGGACGTAAAGTCACAGTTTGTTTACCAGCGTTGATCAAGTCAGCATCTTCTTCTCCTTCAAAGGGAAATGGTCCCATTCCAAGAATTCCATTTTCAGATTGAAATTCAACTTCAATGCCCTCAGGAATGTAGTTGGCAACAAGTGTTGGAATACCAATTCCAAGATTCACATACCAACCGTCTCTTAACTCTTGAGCAATGCGTTTTGCGATTCCAGTTTTATCTAATGCCATTGTGTTTTATAATTGTGAAGTAAGGATATGAGTCCTCTACTTCATTGTTATTGTTTGACCAAATTAATGCTTTTTCCTGTATTTGTTTCTACGGTTCAACTGCGTAGATCTTAATTCTAACGTTTCTCAATATAACATTCTGAAAACCATTGTTCCGCATGGAAATGAGCAGGGTTTCATCTGTTGGATTAATGACTAATGGTTGATTAGGGACTCTGAATTTGTACATCGATTTTGACCCGAAATACCAATCAAAACGAGTAGGCTGAAGGAAGCGAGCAACACTGTCTTTTTCGAAGATCTCGTGTGTGAGATTCAATCCTAAAAATGGTTTTTCCAGATTAACGGTTCCCTGAACGTCAGTTTGAACCAATGTAATGTTTTTATTCAGCTTCAATTCGAAGAGGGGAATACACAGTTCTTTTGATGTAACAGAACGAATTACCGTGTCTTTAATGAGAATTCGCTTCGGCTCTTTGATACGTTTGAACAAGGTGGTTACCGTGTATTTGTCTTTTAGAACCGGAATGTAATTTGGCGAAGGCGCATTTCCCATCCATGAAAGATGATAGGTTCCAAGTGCCAGAGTATCACCATAAAATTCTGTTAGGAGGTGTTGTTCCTTATCTTGTCTGGCACTGTATGCGTAAATGGCGTGCATCACATAATCCGAAGAGAATTGTTCGCCATCTTTCACCGTGTTTTTTATCGCAACATAGAATTCAGGGTGAATGCGGTCTTCAGGTGAGAAAACGGATGTATACAAATTTAGTTTCGCAACAAAGGAAATGGGAAACCAAAGCAACGCAAGCAATAGCCAGCGAAGAATTTTGTTTTCACTAAGGGTTATACCTAGAACCAGAATAAATAAAGGCACCAGATACATTCCAACTCTATCCATAGGATAATTGACATCCATGAAAACGGCCATTACAACTGCGGCGATGACTGATCCACCGAAGACAACAGAAACCCAGGTTTTCTCATTGAATAAAAATTGCTTGAAGTTTTGCCTGATCAAGCTAAATACAAGTAATGTAAGAACGAGAACAAAGAGTGCAATAAAAATGTATTTCCAAACGATATGTTCGGTGAAAAACACGTTTTTGGACAGTGATTTCCCGGTAACCAACCATAGGCCGTCTTTTGATCCCCACCATAGTGCTCCTGCCTTTTTTAGTTTAGAGAGGTAGATGTAAACCGGAACCAGAAATGCCAAAAATGCAAGAAACAATGCAATGGTTTGTTTGCTTCCCGTGAATTGTTTTCTATTTACTATCCAAACTAATATGGAATAACTAAAGAGAATAAATACTGGAATTAACAGCGATAAATTGGAGAAAAGGGTAAGAATAAGAAGCAGAATGAAGAGCGCTAATGTTTTCCAATTTCCGCGTTCCTTCCAATTTTGGAACACGCAAAATGAGGTAAAGAAAAACGCTAAGGATGGGGCGTAACCTCTGCAAAAGCCGAAATAATCTGTCACCCATGGAATGGTATTCAAAGCAATGAAAACGATCCATGCAGTTTGTTTCTGAATGTTTCGTTGAATGAAATTGCGTGTTGCGAAAAAGTAGAGAGGGAATGAGGCAATAGCTAAGATCCGGAAACCAAAAAAATGATCGCCGAAAAGTTGATACATCCAACGGGCCACAAAAGTGTTCAGGAAATGATTATTGGTATCCATTACTGCTGAGCCACCGATAATTTGTCCGGTTTCTATGTACCAGTAAAGTGTTCCAAGTTCATCTAATATGGGTTGAACAAACCAGGCACGTAGAACAATGTAACTGAATAGCAATAAAAAAAGTGGCCAGATAAACCACTTATTTTTCAGTTCCAAATACTTCATTTAGTCCTTTTTGCGAACAGTTCGTTGTTCTATTCTCTTTTCGAATTTTTCTCCTTTGAAAATGCGCTGAACAAAAATTCCAGGAGTGTGAATGTAGTTGGGATCTAATTCACCAGCAGGAACCAATTCTTCCACTTCCGCAATCGTAATCTTACCTGCCATCGCCATCATTGGATTAAAATTTCGGGCTGTTGCTTTAAAAACAAGATTTCCTTCCGTATCACCTTTCCAGGCTTTCACAATGGCAAAATCTGCTGTAAGTGCACTTTCAAGAATATGCGGTTTCCCATTAAAAACACGAACTTCTTTTCCTTCAGCAACTTCCGTTCCGTGTCCAGCTGGAGTAAAGAATGCAGGAATTCCAGCACCACCGGCTCTGCAGCGTTCAGCCAAGGAACCCTGAGGAATCAAATCCACTTCCAGCTCTCCCGAAAGCATTTGACGCTCAAATTCATCGTTTTCACCAACGTAGGATGAGATCATCTTCTTCACTTGTTTGTTTTGAAGCAGTAAGCCCAATCCAAAATCGTCAACACCAGCGTTGTTAGAAATACAAGTAAGGTTTTTAACACCTGTTTTTACGAGTTGAGCGATGGAATTTTCAGGAATTCCACACAAACCAAAACCACCAACCATCAAGGTCATTCCATCCTCAATTCCCTTTAACGCTTCTTCTACGTTGTTTACTACTTTGTTCATTTCTATTCAGAGTTTTTAGAATCTCATTTTGTGTTTCGATCATCGAGCGTAGTCGAGATGGCGAAGTGCTAATTAGTTAAATAGAGTCGCGGGATCCGTAAGCGCAGGGTCAATAACAGTACTGTCACTTGGTTCCGGAATAATTTCTCCTGTAGGATTAAATACCGAATCATCAAAATTCCTTGGTTTTTCAAAATCCTGAGTAGATATTGGAATCTTCGGATCTTTGTAGACCTTATTGATGTAATATCCGTAAATCGGCAGCGCAGTATTTGCTCCTTGTCCTTTATCTGTTGAACGGAAACGAACACCTCTGTTTTCTGCTCCAACCCAAACTCCTGTTGCTAAATCTGGTGTTAAGGCAATGAACCATCCATCAGAGTTGTTTTGAGTTGTTCCGGTTTTTCCTGCCGTTGGATAACGAATACCTGCGTAATCCGCTCCACCACGTAATCTGCTCGCTGTTCCACCTTCTACAACGTTTTTCATCATTTTGAGAATAGTGTAAGCTACAGTTTCACTCATTGCTTCTTTTTGGTAACTTTTCGCGTTGTAAATAACGTTTCCAGCTCTATCTTCAATACGTAAAATGGTTGTTGGACGATTGTAGATTCCTTTGTTCACAAATGTTGCCTGTGCAGCAACCAGTTCGTAAAGCGAAAGGTCCATTGAACCCAAACACATTGCCGGAACGATATCTCTATCGTCCAATTCAATATCCATGTCGCGAACCAATTTTGCAACAGTTTGCGGTCCTGCGGTAGCGCCCATCTGCTTCATTACATAAACTGCGGCGTTATTCATAGAATTTGCGAGCCCTTTTGAAAGTGTAATGGTTCCACCTTTTCCACTTCCGTCAGAGTTACGCGGACACCACTGTCCATCCGGGTTTCCACTAGGATCAAAAAGATCCACACAGTAATTCACGTTTGGAATTACCATTCCCGGTTGAATAACTCCCATGGTTACCCCTGAAGCATAAACGAAAGGTTTAAATGTTGATCCAACCTGACGTTTTCCCTGACGAACGTGATCGTAAGCGAAATGCTCAAAGTTTGCTCCACCAACCCAGGCTTTCACAAAACCAGTAGTTGGTTCTATGGAAATTAAACCTGATTGCAGGAAAGAGTTGTAATATTTAATAGAATCCATTGGAGTCATGATCGTATCAATATCACCTCTCCATGAGAAAACGCGCATTTCTGTTGGTTCTTTAAAGGTCTGCTTAATGTCTTCCTCTGAGAAACCGGAATTGGACATATTGATCCAACGGTTGGTGCGAACCATACAGTCGTTCCAGTATTTTTTAACTTCTTCTTCTTTAATACTGTTAGAGAAAGGCCAGTTTTTGTTTCCTTTATTGTTTCTGTCGAAATCAGGCTGCAATTTTTCCTTTAACCATTTCTCCATTCCTTCTTCAGCATAGCGCTGCATGTCTGCATTGATGGTTGTGTAGATCTTTAAACCATCGCTGTAAATGTCGTACGGCATTCCGTCTTCACGCTTGTATTTCAACGATCCATCAGCATTTTTCTCGCTGAAAATGGACGTAATTTCTTTGCGTAATTCTTCTCTGAAATAAGGTGCAGAACCCGTTTTGTGATCTACTTCCTGGTAGCTTACAATAATTGGTTTTTTACACAAAGCCTCGTATTCCGCACGTGTTAGTTTATGGCGAATTGCATCATTGTTTTCGTCAGAGTTTTTCCACCATTGGTGCAATACCTGATTTCTGCGATTAACTGCTGTCATTGAATCTGCTTCTCTTGCGGCAGCAACATCTGTATCAGAAACCGCTTCAGGTTCAATTCCTTTGTTTCGGGCAATTTTTAAACGGTAATTTCTTACTTTGAAAGTGTATGGATTGTAAACCGTTGGGTTTTTACACATTCCAACCAACATTGCCGCTTCTTCCATTTTAAGTTGACTCGGCTTTTTGTTGAAGTAAACTTTAGATGCGTTTGAAATACCAACAGCGTTGTACAAGAAATCGAATTGATTTAAGTACATCGTGATGATTTCTTCTTTCGAGTAACGTTTTTCCAAACGAGTTGCAATAATATTCTCTTGTGCTTTTTCGTTCAAACGATTCCATTTACCAGCAAATCCTGTTGTAGAAGCAGATTCCAATTCCTGACCCATTGCACGAGCCATTTGAATGCGTTCTTCTCTTCGGATAGTAAACAATTGTTTTGCGAGCTGCTGAGTAATGGTAGAAGCACCTCCAGAACCTCCCAAACTGAAAATAGCACGACCAATTGCTCTGAAGTCAACACCACTGTGATCTTCAAAACGCTCATCTTCCGTAGCAATTAGTGCGTCGGTAACGTGAGAGCTAATGTCTTTGTATGAAACACTGGTTCTGTTGATCTTCCAATAACGACCAAGTTCTGTTTCACCATCATCAGCAAAAACAGTAGAAGCCAATAATTCCGGTGGATTATCAAGCATTGCTACAGGTGGCAAATCATCTTCTGACTGAAAAAGGATCAGAAATCCAATAAAATAAATGGGGAACGTTGCAAAGAGCCAGTAGGCAATTGTTGCACGTTTATGCTGTTTTTCGTTGAAAACGGTTGTTGATTTTACTGTTTTTTGCGCCATATGCTACTAAGTAAACTAGTATAAAAATAGTTATTTGTATAGTGTGCACAAATATCAGAAGAAGTAAACAACATAAGAACACACATTAACATAATTTCTAACAACGATTTGGTTAAAAACATTAGGAGAGAAAAACACATAGTCACATAGTGAAAACATAGGAAGCATAGTTGCTAAAGATGAATGTGCTAAGTAGTTGAAATCAAATTGCAAAAAGGTTAAGAATCTTTTCTATGTGTCTATGTGAAAAGACTATGTTAGCTATGTGTTTAAAACCAAAAAAAGGTTGCTAGAATTAACCAACAACCTTTCATTATCTTTTAAAATAGAATTACTTCTTTTTCGCTCTTTCTTTGATGAACATCTCAATTGCAGCTGTCATACTTGGAGCTTCCGGAACTGGTGCCTGAAGATCAAGACGCAAACTGTGTTTTTGAACAGCACTTGCCGTAGTTGGACCAAAGGCAGCAATTACCGTTTCGTTTTGTTTGAAGTCGGGGAAGTTTTTGAATAAAGATTCAATTCCACCTGGGCTAAAGAACACCAACATGTCATAATAAACATCTTCCAAGTCGCTCAAATCCGATGCAACCGTTCTATAAAGTGTCGCTTTTGTAAACGGAATTTTTGCTGACTCCAATGTTTCAGGGATTTTATCACGTAAAATATCTGTACATGGAAGCAAGAACTTTTCTGTTTTGTGCTTCTTGATAGGGTCAATTAAATCTTCAATGGTTTGTTTACCAAAGAAAATTTTACGCTTTCTATACGTCACATATTTTTGGAGATACAATGCAACAGCTTCAGAAATACAGAAGTACTTCATGCTGTCCGGAACCTCAAAACGAATTTCCTCAGCAATACGGAAAAAATGATCTACAGCTTGCTTGGAAGTAAGGATAACAGCAGTGTGTTCCGGTATATTTACTTTTTGTGATCTAAACTCTTGGGCTGGAATTCCTTCCACGTGAATAAACGGTCGGAAATCAATTTTAAGTTTGTATTTTTCTGCCAAATCGTAATAAGGCGATTTGTCGCCTTCTGGTTTCGGTTGAGAAACCAAAATTGTTTTGATACTCAAGGTTTATAGTTTTAGTAATACGTTCTATCCAATCCACTCACGAAACCATTCAGGGTAAAACAGCTTAATAACTGCCAATACAGGTAAGATTTCGAGCGTCCAAAAGTACAAAATAATATAATACCAGCGCATTCGCTCACGCAATGCAAGAACAGTTGTGCGCAGAATCCGAACAATAAATACGATAGCAACAGGCAAGAAAAGCAGTAAATTCTTGGTTTCTGGTATGAATGGAGAAAAATGATCTACGAATAAAATTACGAGATAGAGGATACCAAGTGCCTGTAAACTGAGAAACGAATAGAACTGAATTTCCCGAAATAATTGATCGCTGCCGGATAACCTTGTAAACAACCAGGTAACAATAACCAGATAGAGCAAATAAGCTGGCAGCACCAGATATGTAATGAACTGGTCAAGATTTGTATTGAACTTACTAAAGAGTATAAAGGAAAAAATGCCAAAGAAATGAACGGTTAATAAGGTAGAGGCAAGATTCGACATCTCTTCACCATCTTTCGCTAAATCTTCGCTTGATCTTAGTAATAATGAGGATTTTAAAAGAACAACAAACACATCACGCTGGATGGTTCTCGCCAAAGCAACCAAAAGCGCTCCTACAAAAAACACCAAAAGCGCTAAGCTAGAATCGTTTGTAACCCGTGGCTCCAAAACCATTTCTCCAATTTGCTCCGATTGTGCTAAGAAAAAATTCACTTCAAGATTCTTATAGTTACAAAGGTATGATTCTACTTTAGTTAAAAGTTCAAAGTGTTTAAAAGGTTGAAAAGTTCAAAAACCTTTTGTTGCTATTCTTTTAATGACTCCTTAATATGGAACATTTTGAACTCTTTGATCCCTTTGAGGAGTTGAACCTTTCTCTGATTGATTCATTTCACTACATTTGCAGTGTTAAAATTAAAACAGTCGTAATGGCAACAGACTTATATACACATCCTGATTACTTGTTAATGGACGAATTGTTAACGGATGAGCAAAAACTTGTTCGTGATTCAGCTCGTGCTTGGGTTAAGAAAGAAGTATCACCAATTATTGATGAACACTACGAAAAAGCAACATTCCCAATGCATTTATTGCAAGGGCTTGGTGAAATAGGTGCTTTTGGACCATACATTCCAGAGGAATATGGTGGACCTGGACTTGATCAGATTTCTTACGGTTTGATCATGCAAGAATTGGAGAGATGTGATTCTGGTTTGAGATCAACGGCTTCAGTTCAGTCTTCTTTAGTAATGTATCCTATTTGGAAATACGGAACGGAGGAACAGAAACAAAAGTATTTGCCAAAATTGGCTACTGGTGAAATGATGGGCTGTTTCGGCTTGACTGAACCAGATTATGGTTCTGATCCGGGAGGAATGATTACAAACTTCAAGGATAAAGGTGATCATTACTTGTTGAACGGCGCAAAAATGTGGATTTCTAATGCTCCATTCGCTGATATCGCGGTTGTTTGGGCTAAGAACGAGGAAGGTCGTATTCACGGATTGGTTGTTGAACGTGGAATGGAAGGGTTTTCAACTCCTGAAATGCACGGTAAGCTTTCTTTGAGAGCTTCTGCAACTGGTGAATTGATTTTTGTAAATGTTAAAGTTCCGAAGGAAAACTTGCTTCCTGGTCGCTCTGGTTTAGGTGCACCTTTGAGTTGTTTGGATTCTGCTCGTTACGGTATTGCATGGGGTGCTCTTGGTGCTGCTATGGATTGTTATGATCAAGCATTGCGTTACTCTAAAGAAAGAACTCAGTTTAACGTTCCAATTGGTGCATTCCAGTTAATTCAAAAGAAATTGGCTGAAATGATCACTGAAATCACGAAAGCTCAGTTCATTACATTGCGTGTCGGACAGTTGCGCAATGAAGGTCGTGCCACATCAGCAATGATTTCCATGATTAAACGTAACAACGTTGAAATCGCATTGAACATTGCACGTGAGGCTCGTCAGATCCACGGTGGAATGGGTATTACAAGCGAATATTCTATGATGCGTCACATGGCGAACCTGGAATCGGTTGTAACTTACGAAGGAACACATGACATTCACTTATTGATAACTGGAATGGATGTTACAGGAATTCCAGCTTTCACTCGTGAAATGCCAAATTTGAAATAGAAATAAAGGATTATATAGCGGTAGGGGCGAATAATTATTCGCCCCTACTTGTTTTCAAAAATCAATTTAACCAATATGAATAACGATCTACTCGACAAAGGAATGCCTTCTTCGAAACCTAAAGAAAATCTGAACACTTCAACCGAAGTTCTTGTGTGCGGAATTATTTCCGTGGTTCTTTCAATAATTCTTTGGGGTGGAATTCTGAGTTTCGGTCCGCTTATCGTTGGAATTTACGCCATCGTAAAAGGAAAACAGGCCATCAGTTTGTTTAAAGATTATCCTAATGATTATACAGAGTCTTCATTAGCAAAAGTGCGTGCTGGATTTATTTGTGGAATAATTGGAGTAAGTATTTGGGGATTACTTCGATTATTGGTAATGGTTTGGATCGCGGCTTAATTCCAATTAATGATTTCACCGTTGTCTAAAGCATCGGTATACGTTTGCCGCAGTTTTTCGAATTTTTCAATGGCATGAAAATCTCCGGCTTTAGCCTTTGATTTCTCCTTATAATATTGTTGCAGACTGTGACCAAAAACATCTTGTTCAAGCAATTGTTTTATCGCAGTTATTCTTCCGCTAACGCCTATTAAAAAGTGTTCCAATTCACCAAGTTCGCTCAGCTCATCGGGATCAAGTTGCTTCTTGGAAAGTAGTTTGTTGTATCTGGGCAATAGAACTTCCAGAAGATCTACAAACCGATCTAGTTCCTTCTGAATTGCTGCTTGCTGTTCTTTGTAACCCATGAAGGAAATGTACAATCTTTTTTATTTAATGCACGTAAATTTTTTCTTTTTAACATTCTGTTCCTGGGTAGATAAATGAATGCTTAAACTATCTTCGCATTATGGCTGGAATTTACATTCATATTCCCTTTTGTAAAATGAAATGCACTTACTGCGATTTTCACTTTTCAACAACGTTCGAAGTGTATCGCGAACGAATGGTGAATGCAATTTGTGATGAGGTTGTGATTCGAGCTAAGGAACAAATTAATGAAACAGTTGAAACTGTTTATTTAGGTGGAGGAACTCCTAGTATTTTAAATGACATGGAGCTTCATAAGATTATTTCGACTGTTACGGAAAACTATGATTTATCGACTGATCTGGAACTTACGATGGAATGTAATCCTGACGATTGCTCCCTTGAAAATTTGCTCTCATGGAAAGAAATTGGAATCAACCGATTGAGTATCGGGATTCAATCTTTGGAAGAAGATCAATTGGATTGGATGAACAGAGCGCACAATTCCAATGAATCTATTGAAGCTGTAAAACGCGCTCATGAAGCAGGATTTAGGAATATTACGATCGACTTAATTTACGGCTTGCCGAATTTAACGAATAAGCGCTGGGAGGAAACCATTCGATTGGTTGCTGAACTTCCGATAAACCATATTTCTGCCTACTGCTTAACGGTTGAAGAAAAAACCACGCTTGCCTCTTGGGTGAAGTCCGGAAAAATTCGACCAGCAACAAACGATAATCAATCTGAACAATTTGTGATTCTTGTTGAAACCCTGAAACAATTGGGGTTTGAGCAATATGAAATTTCAAATTTTGCTCGAAACAATTCATATTCCAGACACAATACGGCCTACTGGCAGAACAAGAACTATTTGGGAATCGGACCTTCAGCGCATGGTTTTGACGGTGAAAAGCGTTATTGGAATATTGCCAATAATCAGGCTTATATGAAATCTATTGAAGCTGGAGAATTACCCCAAGAAGAAGAATGTTTAACCAATCATGACAAATTCAATGAGCGAATTATGGTTGGCTTACGCACAAAATGGGGTGTTTCGCTGTCGGAATTAAAAACGTATTTAGAGCTGGATTCTGAATGGTTGAATCAGGTGCAAGAATATCAGAATGAGAAGTTGTTAATTGTTTCAGGTGATCATTTAATGCTGACTGAAGAAGGAAAATTGCGTGCAGATGCAATTGCAGCCGATCTGTTTAAACTATCTAATTAGGTTTATGAAATCCAGATATACATTCTGCTGAACTGTATAATTCCATTTTTCATTTGAAGCTATTTCAGCTATTTTGTTAGTTGAGTTTTCCGTTGCGAATTCTACGTCCTTTCCAAAAGTGTCAACGGTGTAAAATGTTGCTGAATTTCGAAGATCCTCTACATTTGAATAAGCGTTGTGCATTAACAGTGGAATACGGAAACCAAAGGCCAAATTAAAACTCCCTGAAATCTGGTTGAAAGGATATTCTATTGCGCTCGGAGTGTCGGGATGAATTAAAGGCATTAAGAAATCCGAGGATTGAATCAATTGATAAAATGTTTCGTTTGAAATGTATTCTTCGAAGTAAATCAATCGACTTTCAAGGTGATTCTCTCTAATTTCCTTTAAAAGTTCGTGTAATTCAGGTTTAGTGAAATCTGATTTTCCTGCAAAAACGAATTTTATATGATCGGGAGTTTGCTGAAGCATAGAAACAATTCCACTCAGGTCTTTCCGTCGTGTTTCAACTCCACCTGGGATTGTTATCCAGATTTCTCTTTCTTTTTTTAGCTCCGATTTCCCGTAATCAGGAAATTCAATAGGATAAAACGTGGTTACTTTGTGTTTGTATTCCGATTGAATGCCGTCTTTTAGAATATCGCTGAGAACAGCATAAGATCTTATGAATTTATGGATGATCTTTTGAGTTCCACTTTCATTGAATTTTCGAATGGTGTGAACAATTCCATAGCACTCAATTTTTCTGGAAACTAAAAAACGCAAGTTACGGATATGTCCGCCCTGAGCAGTGTTGAAAACCGCTTTTTCAATTTTATTCCGCTTGAGAAACTTCGCGACTTCTCGCATTTTCATAAAATCTCCGATTGCTGAATTGGTGGTTTGCACCCCTAGGATCTCTTTAAAAGTGTATAAAGCAGTAAGTCGTTTTTTCACTTCCTCATGACAAACAAGATAGATTTCTGCATTAGCGGAACGCAGCGCATTGATCTGGGCAAACATACATTCATCATGTGAATGCGCAATTTCTATTAAAGCTACCCGTGTTTGTTGCATGGAACAAAAGTGAGAAATATTTTAGGAAGGACGCTTTTAACTTTTGACTTTTGCTTTTTGAATTTATTTAACATTTCACTTTTGGTAACCTTTTTAGAAGCAATTCTCATGTATTCGATCATGCAATAATTTTGCAGCATGTTGAAACGATTGCTTTTAGGTTTATTCTTGATGTTGAGCTCCTTAGGCTCAGCTCAAATAATTACGATTATGATCGATCCTGGTCATGGTGGTTCGGATCCCGGACATCTTTCAGCAAACGCAAGTCATTTAAAGGAAAAAGACCTCAATTTACTCATCGCTAAAAAATTTGGAGAATACCTTTCCACAAAATTGAGCAATGTAAAAGTGGTTTATACCAGAACAGATGATACTTATCCGAGTTTAGATTCGAGAGTTGAAATGGCCAATAAGCAAAAAGTAGATTATTTTATTAGTATACATTGCAATTCAAGTTCGAATAAGAGCATTAAAGGAACTGAAACACATGTGCATACCATGTCGGCGAAGAAAAGCGTGAAACTTGCCAAGACATTTGAAACAGAATTTAAGACAAAGGCCGGTAGAACTTCTCGAGGCGTAAAAGATTCAGACGATAGAGAACATACGCTTCAGGTGTTGAAATTTACGGAAATGACCAGCGTTTTGGTAGAATGTGGTTTTCTTACAAATGTGGGTGAGGCGAATTTTTTGAATACGGAAAACGGGCGTGATTTGATTGCTTCAGCTTTGTTTCGTGGTATGCGTGCGTTTTTAAAAGAATCACATCCGGGAATCAAATTTGAAAAATCTACAACAAATTCTTCGTCTGCGAGTTCATCATCAGGAACTTCAAGTTATACGGTTCAGATAATGAGTTCAAAAGAGTGGATGGATACGGAAAAAAGTCCATTTACCAAACTTACTAAATCAGTTGCTAGAGAACAAGTTGCGCAATCAGGTTATAAATACAGATACACATCCGGATCCTTTACAACTAAGGAGGATGCTGAGAAATATCAGAAAGAAGTACGAAATGCAGGTTTTCCGGATGCAATTATAATAAAGAAGTAAACAAGCTGTTATTATTGTATATTTGTTTGAAGACTCAAGCTACTATTGATAAACAAGCTATTCATGGCAACAATTTTTGAAACAAGATTAATTGGAAATTTAGGGAAGGATGCGACTGTAAAGCGCATGGAGAGAGGGGTTGTTGCAATTAATTTTCCGGTTGCGCATAATAAAAATTGGAGAGATAAAAGAACCGGCGAGGCCAGAACTAAAACAACATGGGTTAACTGCACTATCTGGAAAAAAGAAGGTGCTAACATGCGAATTTTGGATTTCCTTAAAAAAGGAGCAATGGTTGAAGTCATTGGAGCGCCTTTCGCTAAAACGTATGTTCAGGAAGACGGCTCTTACCGATCTGAAATTCGCCTGAACGTTTCCAAAACAAACATTCTGCGTCCAGCAAGAGGCGAAGGCGATATGCCATTCGATATGGTTGATGACGTTGAAAGCGGAATGGATGAAGACGGATTGGATACAGGAATCGAAGATTTTACGCTTACCGAAGAAGATTTTTAGGCTGAAATTCAGGCAAATAGTACGTTAACACGGATTTTTACTGAATTTTTTCGCTAAAAATTAGTTGAGTAATATATTCTTTGCTTATATTTGCAACCTCAAATGAGGAAATTCCTCCTTAGCTCAGTTGGTTAGAGCATCTGACTGTTAATCAGAGGGTCTCAGGTTCAAGTCCTGAAGGGGGAGCAAAAGGGTTATCAGAAATGGTAACCTTTTTTTATTTAATCACGTCTTCGTTTGTAGATTTAGTAAAGCACAGACGCGATGCATCGCGTCTTTACAAATTCTCGTGCTTTTTGTATATTGGAAACTTTCTCCAGAAAAGAACTAAATTTATTTCATGCTTAAACTGGAATTGGTAGAAGAAAGGAAAACAGTCCTAAATCATTTCACTCATGGAAAGATTCTTGGTCTGATGTTTTTGTTCTTATGCGTTCCAACTTTCTTTGTTTTGCCTTTTTTAAAAGGGTCCGGTTATACTTATTGGATCTTCCCATATGTGATAACCGTTTGTGGATTTGCTTTAGTTTCATTTGCTATTTACAGGGTAAAATTTTTCTTTCATCACGATTATCTTTCTATTGGATTTGTTGAGCTTCATGAAAATCAATTGGAGATTCATCAGACTGAAGAGATAGAAAGGATTGATCTAGAAAAAGTACAACTTGAATTGCTATTTAATGCCTTGCGGGGAGAAGGTTTTCATTTTGCTTCTCGAGACAATTTGCACAGTGGTATAAGCGAGATTGTTATTAACGGGAGTCAATCTTATAAAGTTTTGCTTCGAACAGAAAAGGAATTACAACAGCTGAAAGTATTACTTCATCGCTGGTATGAAAAGAAATACGCTGTAGCTGAATATACGCGCAATAGCGAAAAGTATCGTTTAATTGAACTAGAATATGATTTCGATTGGAAACGTTTACAAGAGATTAAATCAAAGTGATAACGGTTTAATAAATGATTTTCGGTTACTAATCAAAAGTTGAGAAAAGTGAAGAATAGCCGCGTAAGAATTTCGTACTTTAAGTTTCATGAAACTTACTCTACTTCTGGTTTTTTTCTTCGTGTTCTGCTCTGGCTTTGCACAACAGGATTCTGTGAGAATCATAGAAGGACGTTTACAAGACGAAGTTTCTAAACAATCCATTCCATTTGTTCGTGTTTACAATAAAACCTTAAAGCAAGGAACTATAACGTCTGAAACAGGATATTTCCGAATCGCTATTTCTTCTGTTTACGATTCTGTCGAAATAAAATGCATTGGCTACAGACCGTTGATTTTGAAGCTCAATTTGCAGCAAGCCTTTTATAGCGTAGATCTGGAACCAAATGCGAAAGATCTGGCTGAAGTGGAAGTGAAACCTGTAAGCGATGATTATCTCTTTGATCTGCTGCAGAAAAGCGCGAAGCACAAGAAAACGACAGAAACGGCTAAGAGTTATTGCATGCTCACCAGTTTTTATGATACCACTCAAATTGAATTGGTGGAAGCGTATTACAATTTGAATATGAAAGGTTACGATATTCAATCGTTGGAACTAAAAGCTGGTCGATTGGCATTGCAAACCTTTGATGACCGTTATTTCACCTCTCAGGCGGGATCTTATACAATCAGTCAGCTAAAGATGTATGATGAAAATGAGTTCTTTCCGCAAACTCCTTTGAACCTTAACTTCCGTGAGGCAAAAAAGTTATTTCGATTGGAGCAAAGTGCAGCTTATCGTGACGACAAAATGGATTCGATTTATGTGATACATTATCGTCCAAAGAGCAATAGCGCGAAGAATTTTGAAGGGAAAATTTGGTATAACCTAAGGACTTCTAATATTGAGAAAATTACGATGCGCTGCATTGCTTGTGAGAATCATCCTTTTCTGCCGCTTTTTCCAACGGATAGTATTAAGCAGGTAGATTTGAATATCACGAAAACCTTTTCTGCTGAGGACGGAAATCCACTTTTTAATCACGTTGATTTTGAGTACAAGGTTGATTATGTTAGTCGACCGGGAAAGCAGGAAGAAGCACGTTTTTCAATCCGAACAAAAGCAGTTTTGTATGCTTTTGATACCGAAGAAAAATTTGCGCTCCCAAAGTTCGAATTTAAAGAAGGTGTCAATGACTATAGAAAAATCAATGCGTTTCCTTACAACGATTTCTTCTGGAAGAACAACAATGAATTCGATGTAAATGAACAAAATAACCGAAATCAGGCGTTTTTTGACCATCCAAGATCAATGACAAATGCGTTGTTTTTTAAATCTTACAATTCCGATTGGAAAATACGAAACCCAAAAGAGAAAAACAGGAACTACTTTGAACACCCTTACATTCATTGGTCAACCAACCGTGTGTTTTTGAGAGAAATGCTTCCGGACAGTACGCTGAAATTCAATTTACAAACAGAGAAATCATTGATGTACAATTTGAATGTTCAAACGTTTATGGATGTAAATTCATACGCTGATTCCCTGGATATTCTTACCGAAACGGTTTTTGATCCTTACGAAACATTCTACTATCTACCAATTGATGTTTACGCCAATTGTTTCATCAATATGTATTTTGATTTGTGCGAACTTCAGCGTAGAAAATTGGTAAAGGAACTGAATGTACTCAAAGATCATTCTGTCGAATCGTTGAATGCTGCGTATGATAATTTCATGCTGGCTGCTCAAAAAGAAAGGGAATTGTTTCTGAAGGAAGTCGATAGAGGAACAGTCAAAAAGACCATGGAAAAGTGGAATGCTTACATTCAAAAAGAAATTGGAATCGATAACATAACCTTGTTTGAATTGAAATTTGACTAGTTGAAATCACGCACTTGCAGTATTTCGATTTCCACAATAAGTCTGTAATATTGTGACATTGAAAAAAATGAAAATGAAATACTGGTTTGCACCATTTCTTTTATTACTTGCGCTTTCGGCTTGTATTGCCAAAGGAAAAGGCAGTCATAAGGTAAAATATGATGGTTATTATCTTTCTGGTGACGGCAACGATAATGATTCTAACTTTTTCTATGTGTCGTTCAAGAATAAAAGCGATTACCCTTTGGTGAAACCAGACTTGTTGATGACAATTAAGGATACATCGAACAAAATGATTGCGCATACCTTGTTTAGTTCATTGGTTTACTTCGAGGATCAGGCCGCAAACTCCAATTTTACTGTGAAAGTTTATGCTGAAGATTATACGCCCTCAAGCGAAGTGGGGAAGATTAAATTCCTGCTTTCATGGACGAACAAGAAGGGTAGAAATAGTTTCAGAAGACGAATTGTATACGAATAAATCCCACAACCAATCAAAGCGAACTATTTCGCAATAAAACCCCGACACTTCGGCATCTCGACTCCGCTCGATGACCTTGTGACTGGTTTTTTTCCTACATTTAGTTCATTGTTACCAATAATGAAAAAACACCACTTTATCTTTCTTTACTTTTTGACCATCTCCGTTTTGTCTTTTGGTCAGATTCATCTGAACAGTGCATACAACGATATTGTGTTTGTCGATAGTACGAATGTACGCGATAGTCCGTCGATTGATGGAAAGATTATTGGGAAAATAAATCACAATACAACTCTAGAGATATGCTTGTCTTCAGAATCGGTGAAAGGAAAAGTTGGAGCTGTTGAAGATTACTGGGAACCTATTGTTTTTCAAGGTCAGAACGGATATATCTGGCGACCAAATCTGGCCGATGGGGTTTTTAAAAGTGAATTGGATCTAGATGTTCAGTTCTTACTCAATTTCACTGCGAACAAAGGATTGGAATTTAAGGTGTTTCGAAGTGATAAGGTCATCTTAACGCAATTCTTCGGAGATAAGAGTCACAAGGAGGTTTATGGTTCCACTTCTTTTGGAACTACATTTAACAGTAATGGAAAGGAAATCATTGCCGTAAGTCTAGATTCAACTTACCAATTGTTTGAATGGGATGGATCTGTGATTAAAACTTCGAACATCAAACTACAGGATGATTCGTTCATTACAAGAAAGTATTTCAAGTTCGAAGAAGCGTTGATCAACGCAAATAGGGTTAATCTTCGGGCAAAACCTTCAGCAAAATCAACTTTTCTTGAATTTCTAAACATACAGGAAAAAGTAGAGCTTTTGAAAGAAAAACCCAGGGCTGATACGGTGAATGAAATACCCGGATATTGGTACGCTGTAAAGCGAAACGGAAAAAAAGGATATGTGTGGTCCGATTTTATAGATATTCCGCAACGTTATGTCAAGAGCAATAAGGTGGAAGATGAATCTTTCCTCTATACGAATAACGCGATTTATGTTTTTGATGGATTGAACGTGAAATTCCGCTTGCCGATAGACTTCTATTACTATCATGAAAGTGATGAATATGATGAAATGTATAAAAATGATTTCATTCAGTTCGGAAACAGAGGGTTAAATTCGAATTATCAGTTTCTGGGAATTTGTTATTCGGCAAACTCTTGTGGCGAGGCTGGAGGAGATAACCTGTATCTCTGGGATGGGAATAAAATGTTACACTTTGCAAACGATTTCAGTGTTGGTGATGGTGGATATTCTGAGAATCATGGGTACATTTTCCCGAATGAAATGGGTGGATTAAAAGACAAAGTGATTCATGAAACGAGTTACGAATACTACGGTGGTGATGCAGCAAGTTGTACGGAATCTCCTGCTTGCCTTTTCACTTATTATTATCACGAATTGAAGTTTAACGGCGATACCTTGGTGGAAATAGAAACCAGGGATTCTAGATTGAGGGCTTTTCTCACAGATTCGCTTTCTACATATCAATTTAATCATGCCACTTTCGCAGATCTGAACAATGACGGTTTTACCGACGCTGTATTTCTGATGGATGAAAGTCGTGATGAAAATGACGATTATGATACTCCTATGAAAACCATTATAGGCGTGGCATACGGAAACACCAAGGGAGAATTTCACGGTTTAGTTACAAACGATAATTTGGTTTTGAACAACTATTTCACGGTTGGATTTAAAGTGAAGAACGATACGTTGGAAATACGCGTGAATTACAATATCGATGATTATTCTGATGAATCAGGGATTCCTTCATATTCTGAATTCGCTTTTGTTCATGACCCGAACTACAATAAACTGGTATGGTATTCAAAAGTGGAAGCAGAAGTAATGGATCCTGAAAGTCGAAAGTTTACGTGGAATATAATAAGCAGCGAAAAGTTCAGAAAGAACAAAGTGGCATTTAAGAACGCTTGGGAAAAGCGGAAACTCGAATAGAAAGACAACATCATAAAGTCATAAAAAAACCCAGTCACAAGGTCATCGAGCGGAGTCGAGATGCCGAAGTGCCGGGTTTTTCTTTTGAAAACAATGCTTAATCGTTGATTACGCTCAATTTTTTGTTTGTTGTTCCAGCTGAACTGCTAATCAGTAGTAGATATTCACCCGATTTCAATCCTTCAGTATTGAAGTAAGAAATAGTGCTTCCGGCTGCTATCATTGATGAGCTGATCTCTCTTCCTGCCATATCAACTAAACGAACAGTAAGGTTTTCTTCTACTAATCCATTGATTTGAACTGCTACCAGGTTTGTGGCAGGATTCGGGAAAACTTCTATCTGTAGGTTTTCCAATTCTTGTTGTGTAATTCCTGCTGTGCTTTCGTAAACAGTTGTCGTTTCTGAAACGCTTGTCACTTTCGCAGCCACTTTATTTCCGTAGAATGTTGGTCCAACTGCGTATGGGTAAGCCGAATTCCAGTTTTCGTCAACCGTTGCAAAATAGCAGTAAATTCCAGCGGGATATTCAGGTGTTACACAAAAACGTCCATTGTGTGCGTCCAAATAATCGTCAGATGCTGGAGCGGTATATTCGTAATCTTCTCTAAAGTATCCAAGCGGATAAGTTGTGCTCACATTGGGTCCCGCAGTTACCGAACTTCCGTTGGAATAGGTGTTTCGAACAGTGATGTTTCGTAAAGTATAACTTGATTTCATACGAACGATATTCCCTGTTCCATTCGCGTTTTCATAAGCGTATGCTCCGTAGATTGGAAATCCGTCGTAAGCAAACCCAATCAATGGCGAATGTTCTGTACTGTCAATAGCGTAAAGCCCATCTGCATCGTACAGGTTACAAACGGTAGAAATCACATCCAAATCCAAATCAAATGCGCTTGGGTTTTGGTGATGATGGTAATTCCCCATTGCAGGATGTCCTTTTGAACAGTCGAAACCACCCAATTCGCCAACTACAGCGTCTCTATTCCAAACACCATCTCCCATTCCTCCATAAGGGCCACCAGCAAGTGTGCTGTTGGAACTTTTCCATGAAACGCCGTCTCTGTAGTCGAACAGTGCAACACCATTGATGAAGACGCCAATGTTACCACCAGTTGTCGCGGTTAAGGTTCCGGTGTTTTGAGTGGGTGTTAATGGAAATTTGAAAATGGCGTTTTGATCGCTTGCCAAGGATGGATTTCCGTCCAAATATGGACCCGTAACGTAAGTTGGTATTCCATGTGTGTGGACATATACCCAGCTTGTTGAATATTCAATCAATTGTGTGTTGGAGAGCACATTGTCTTGAATGGCGGTGGAATTCCCGCTTACATAATGTCTGCCGTAAATGGTGTTGTTTTGCAACCAAGAAGTAATTGCCGGACCTTGAGCATTTGCAGCCAGGTTAGTTGTTATTAGTCCTAATAGGAGAAGTTTATTTTTCATTTTCTGTTATTGTTTTCGTGGATATTGATATGATTTATTGTTTAAAAATTCATTGTCTGTCAGCGTTTTCAAAAAAGCAATAATGTTCTTTTTATCTTCTTCCGATAATGCTATTCCACCCTTCAATGCTGGGGCAAGGGTTCCGCTGTTATGAATGTTGCTGGAATAATGAAACATAACCATTTGCAGGTTTTTATATCTACCGTCGTGCATGTAAGGAGCTGAGCGCTCAATGTTTCGAAGGGTAGGAACTTTAAATTTCAAGTTGTCTTCCTCTTTTCCAGTAATTCCCATTCGTCCGGGATCATTCAATATAGAATCAGGTGCCAATCCGTTGTTTTGAAAGGTGTTGTTGGTAAACAAGGGTTCTGTATGACAACTTGCGCAATGTTGTTTGAATAGTTCATAACCCTTTTGTTCGTTGGTAGTGAACTGGACACCTGATTCGTTGCGTATAATTTTATCGTATTTTGAATTGGAACTTACCAGTGTAAGCATGAATTGTGAGATGGATTTCAGTAAGCGTTCGCTCGTAATCTTGTTTGTTCCATAGGCTTTTAAAAAGAATTCCTGATAGCGTTTATTTCGAGATAGTTTTTTGATGACATTCGGTAGTTTCTCATCCATTTCCTGATGATTTTCAATAGGAGCAAGGGCCTGAACATCTAAATGATTGATGGCTCCATCCCACATGAAACTTTTGTTCCATGCTAAATTGAACAGAACAGGCGAATTGCGTTTTCCAATCTGATCACGAATACCATGACTTAATGCGTGATCAACATGTGTAAATGCATTGTATGGAGAATGACAACTGGCACAAGAAATGGTGCTATCTGAAGAAAGAATAGGGTCATAGAAAAGAATTCGTCCTAGCTGAACAACATTAGAATCCAGCTCGTTTTTAGCGAAATTATACGTTGGTTCTGGCCAAGCCGTTGGTGTTTTCCATAGCAATTTACTGCCGTATGTAAACGACATCAGGACGATAAATCCAAGAAGAAAAAACAGTTCTATTCTTCTCATTTACCGTGTATTTTTATGTTCGTATAAAGCAAGCCTGAAGCTAACATGGCGTTTTCTCCGGGCGACATGATTTGAAACAAACGTTTATCGTTCAAGCCAGACAAAATTGCATCAATATGAAATTCAAGTACAAGATCTGCTTTTGAGTCAACGGCGAGACGGATGTTTTGAGCAGCCAATTGGTTCGGTAGATAACCCCCTAAGTGGTATTCAATGTTTTTTCTGCTTTCTTCAACAGTTTGACCTTCTATCTTGCAGTTGATGTAACCGCTTTGCCATGTCCAGTACATTCCATTAATTGGATCCAGCGCACCCGTCATAATTCCATTCACATTGGTGGAACTGTCTACGCCAAACGTAAATTTGATCTCATCGAAATTGGTTGGAACGGCAACGGGAATAACGGTACTGGAATCGTCTTCCAGGTTAACGAGGTTAGGACTATTCGAAAAATCTGCAACCACTTCACCCTTGTTGAGGAATGTTAAGTTGGTAATGTAAAATTTGATGAGGTTAAGTTCATAGGTTTGATTACCCACAACGAACGGTTGACCCAAAATCACTTCTTCGTTATTGGCCATTACTTTCACTTCCAAATGCATTTGTGCACAAATGGAATGGGTAAGAACCAGAAATAGTATGAAGAAATACCTACTCATTTTTTTGGTCTTCCGGCATTAAACAGTTGACTGATCTCTTTGTTCAATTTTTCAAATTTCTCGAGTTGATCACCTTTACAAAGACTTTTAATTTCCTGAATGTGCTTGTAGTGAACTTTCAGAATATCTTTCTCTATCTCTGAAATATCTTCTGCGATGGAATCATTGAAAGGTTTGTCTACGTTATGAAAAAGCGCTTTTTTCTTCTGTGAAAGTTTATCTTCAAGAGTACGTATCGATTTACGGTGTTCTGTAATGTAAACATCGTATTGAACAACTTGTTTCTCAGAAAGATCCAGTTTTTCAATAATCTGATTTCTTGGTCCATGCCGTCTGTGCTGAGGAGCGTTGATCCACATAAACAGCAATATCGAGTTGGAAATCAACAACACAATTAGAAAGATATTTTTTATGGTAGAACGTTTCATTCGTAAAGTTGATTTGATTCTACCAATTGCATTTCTGCTGCAATATTTTGTTTGGATTCTTGTTTTTGCCCATAAATGATCCAAACGTTCAGAACAACCACACTTACAATTCCGGTGAGGTAAAGAACGGTTTTCTTTGTGTTCAGATATTCACTGGCATGTACGCGAATCTTCTCCTCAATTCTGGTGAACAGAAATGGTGGAGCATCCACTTGCTTAATTGTCTTTAATATTTCCAGTTCTTTTTCCATTGCACTAATTGTTTTGACGACGTTTTTATTTCTATCCCTCGCTTACCCCAATTTTTTTTTCAAATTTTCTTTTGCCCGGGCGAGTAATGATTCAACTGCTTTTGTGGAAACCTGCATGATTCCTGCTATTTCCGTATGATTGAGATGCTCAATTTTTGAAAGAATAATTACCGTTTTCTGTTGTTCGGAAAGCGAGTTTATTTTTGAAAACAGTGATTCAAGGGCTTCTTTATTTTCGATTTCTATTCCGGGATGGTTGAAATCTGAAACGTCAGCATCGGTGAAGACGATGCGCATTAGTTGCATCCATCTGCGCTTTCGTTTCTTGTACTTCAGAAAATCCAGGCTTTTGTTTACGGTGATTCTGTAAATCCAGGTTTCAAGTAAAGAATCCCCTTTGAACTGATCTTGCTTTTGGTGAATAGTTACGAATACGTCTTGAGTAATTTCCTCAGCGTCTTCTTTGTTTTGTACATACTGCAGAGCAAGGTTAAATACCTTGTTTCCCATTTTTTCATAAATAGCCTGCAGTTCCATCTTATTGAGATGAAGATAGTTTTTTATTGCAAAGGTTTAAGTAGAGACGTGATGCATGACCTCTTTACAAAGGCATTTAAACAAAAAAGGTCGTGCGCCTTTGGCGTACGACCTCTCTTTGAAATAAAGTGATGATTCTGGATTACATCTTTGGCATAACCACTTTGTCAATCACGTGAATCACACCGTTGCTTTGGTATACATCGTATGTAGTAATGTTTGCGATATTTCCCATTTCGTCTTTGATGATGATATTGTGTTCACCGTTCATCATAGCCCATAATTTTCCGCCTGAAACAGTTGTCATTTCTGCCATTCCTTTTCCTTTTTTGATTGCTGCTGCAATGGTATTGAAGTCCATTTTACCAGCAACAACATGGTATGTTAACACCTTTGTTAGCGTTCCTTTGTTTTCTGGCTTCAATAACGTTTCTACTGTTCCTGCCGGAAGATTTTCGAATGCATCGTTTACCGGAGCAAATACTGTGAAAGGTCCAGCTGTTTTCAGAGTCTCAACTAGCCCTGCTGCTTTTACTGCCGCCACTAAAGTTGTGTGATCTTTTGAATTTACAGCGTTGTCAACGATGTCTTTTTTAGGGTACATTGCTTCGCCACCTACGGTAACTGTGTTTGTTTGTGCGAATGTAAATGTTGCTGATGCAACTGCTAATGCTAGTGTTAAAACTGCCTTTTTCATAATCCTTGTTTTTAAGTTTCAAGTGAGTTACGCGCAGTTTTCTTTTTTGGATTTCGAAGGTGAAAATTTTTTTGATTTTTTTCTGAATTCAGGTTCACCCGAGCAGAATCGTATTCGCCTTATAGTTCTTCAACAGTCTGATCATTGCGAATAATGAACTCACCCAAGAACCAGGCGGCTACAGCTGTTGAAACATGCCAAAGCCAGTGCGTTCCCCAAGGCATCCATGAAATGAATAACTTTTCATCCAGAAATCGGAAAGTTAACGCCAAACCGAGAGCAATAGCTGCATAAAGAATGTATGTTTTTACTTTAGTTTCCGGTTTTCTGAGATATAGAATAAATGGAAGCAGCAACATTGTTCCGCGTACAACATAACTTGCCGTTACCCGGTCTTGATTGCTAAAGAACTTCATGATGCCAAAACTCAGGACGAAAAAAAGAACTGTAATTGGAATAACAAGCCATTTTGGTTTTAGCACCTTCATCCATGTTCTTATCGATACGGCTAAAACAAGAATTAAAATAGGAAGTACATCTGCGAGAATTAGCCAGAATGAAGCTCTGAAAGCATGATAAAAGGTGCTTCCTAAGCCACCAATAATTAGAAGTGGACATGCAAACCAAAACATAAACGGATGACTATTGCCTGAGCGTTTAATTTGCCAAATGAAGTAGATTGCAGGAATTAGGAAGGTAAGTGATGACCAGGCATTCCAGGGTTCTACAATGAAGTGGGAAAGATCCGTTTCTTTATAGTATTGGCCGTGGTCGTCTGGCAATTCCAATCTCACAACTTTAGGATTAAAGTAAGATAATAAGTCCTATAGTAAAGTAGATGAATAACCCTAATACGTCATTCAACGTGGTGACGAATGGCCCGGTTGCCAAAGCTGGATCAATTTTATATCGATTCAAAATCAATGGAATCATGGTTCCGAAAATGGCCGCGAAAATGATTACTGTCAAAAGCGAGAAACTCACTACCATTGCCAACTCAAAATTATTGATGAAAGTTGCAACCGTAAAGATTAGAACGGAGCATATGAGACCATTCAAAATTCCAACCAGCGCTTCTTTACTCACTTTCGAAACAATACTGTCAAAAGGATCATCGCCGCGTGCTAAGGATTGTACAACGATTGCCGAAGATTGTACTCCAACATTTCCTCCCATCGCCGTAATAAGCGGAATGAAAAATGCCAATGCCGGAATAGTGGAAATGTTTCCTTCGAACTTGGAAATCACCAAAGCGCTGAAGAGTCCACCAACCATTCCAATAATTAACCAGGGCAAACGTGCACGGGAAAGTCGCCAAACACTCGAGTTCGACTCTACTTTTTCGGAGATACCTGATGCTAACTGGAAATCTTTCTCTGCCTCTTCCTTGATGATGTCGACAACGTCGTCAATGGTAATTCGACCCACTAACTTGTTTTGTAAATCGACTACTGGAACGGAAACCAAGTCGTACTTATCCATCACTTTCGCAACTTTCTCAGAAGAATCAGAGGTCTTTACGAAGATAAGATTCTTGGCGCTGTATAGGTCTCTAATAGGCGTTTTCGGACTAGCAAAAAGTAAGCGTTTCAGGGAAAGAACACCAACGAGTTTTGATAGTTCGTCAACAACGTAAATCGTATAAACTTGTTCTACATCTTCAGCCTGACGACGCAATTCTACCAAAGCCCTGTTTACCGGCCAATCCAGTTTTGCCTGAATAAATTCTTTCTGCATCAAACCTCCGGCGGTGTCTTCGTCGTAGTTCAATAGGTCAACAATGTCCTCTGCGGCATCATCGTCTTCCATTTGAGAAATTACCTCCTGAATACGTTCGTTTGGTAATTCCATCAAGATGTCTGCCGCATCATCTGAGTCCAGATTCTCTAATTGATCGGCTAAATCTTTTGCGGAAAGTGAAGCAAGAAAACGGTCGCGAACGTCTTCCTCCAGACTCATTAAAACATCAGCCTGCTCTTCTTCTTCGAGTAAGTAATAAATGAATTTGGCTTGTTCATTCGAAAGTTCGTCCAGAATTTCCGCAATATCGGCAACGTGCAAATGCAGAACGTGCTCCTTGATCCAAAGAAGATCATTTCCATCTATTGCTAAACGGATTTCTTCAAGAAATTCTTTGGTTAATTCAAAACGCATTGCCGATTATTTTTGCAAAAGTACGGTTTTAAGCTCAAAGCCAGAGTACTTCTATGCTAAGCGTACGTTAAATCTGGGATTTGGTTACCTTAGAAAGTGAAAAGTTAAAAAGCAAAAGTCAAAATTTAAACCAGTGTGTGATCTATCGTTTTCACTTTTCACTTTTGATTTTTGACTTGTTGAGGAACCATCTTGGATGAGCAATGAACAGCCCGAAGAAGAAGGAAACGAACATTCCGCCTAATTGAGTTTCCAGTGTGTCTTCAATAAGGAACGACGTCATTACAATGGCTATAAAACACAACCATGAAAGACTCTTTAAGCGCCATGCTACCTTGATTTGGGCAATCCACCAAAGCAGGAAAAACACGAAGGCAATAACTCCGGAACTGATGATAACGGTTAAATACATCTGATGCGCCCTGTGACGATTTTCAGGCAGAAGCATTGAGTTTGTTTTTTCGTAGTGTCGGTTGAATTCGTCTTGTACATCACCCGTTCCAACACCAATGAACCAGTTGTCCCTGATCAAATGTGAGGCTGCTTTCCAATATTCCAGACGTTCCAATAAAGAATGTCCGTTTGGATTTTCTTTGTGTTGTAACTGATAACTTATGGTATACAATCGGGAACGCAAACCACCTTCCAAAACGCGAACTGAATTGACTCCTTTTTCAACGTTTCTGATATCTTCTTCCGACATTTTACTCATCCCTAAAGAATCTTTTGTGAGCCCTTTTGAGGTCATGTAACGAATCAAGGTATTGTAAATGTGATCACCGGTTGGAGCAATTCCGGTTTCATAATCGATCTTACTTTTTTTGTTCCATTCTACGCTTAACTCCTCAGGAGAATACCAACCGTAAATGGGATAACCATTCTCCCAAAAGTCGGCGACAGTTTCACAATAGAGTGTACCGTTTGCCGAATGTGTTGGAAGATCTTCAATTTTTACGCGATGTGGCACAGGTTGAATGACTTTATAAACCCAAACTGAAGCGGCAACAACAAGTGTTGTAAAAGTTGCGCTTATTGCAATTCTAATCGTTCGTTTTTTGATGCTGGTTAAAAATAGAATAGCGATGACAAATAAACATGCAGTAAACGCAAGATATCCGGAAATGATTTGCGCGAAATAGGTGTAGAAAACAAACCAGCAAAAAAGTGGTACTGAAAGCCAACGAGAAGGAAGTTTGTAAATGAACCAGGCAAAGCAGAAAACGGTTGCCAAAACAATAATCAATGCGTAGCGAACATGTGAAACGAAAAGTGACAGCCCTCTAAAATCGTCGTAAACTTTATTTCCCCACCAATGCAGATAGAAACCAATATTGACGAACGAAGTAATGAAACATGCCAGAATGAATGTCAAACCAATCCATTGAATTTGCTTTCTATTTGACAAAGGTTTTGCAGTAAGTAAGATGGGGAGTGCATAGAATGGCGCTCTAACGTTTAAGTCGGATAGAGCTTGTGCTTTATTCTCGGTCCAAAGGATGGAAATCAACTCGATTGCAATGAAAATCAAAAAGAACCAGAGCGCTTTTTTACGTTTCCAGTTTTGATAAACATCAGCAAAATCGCCTCGAAGAAGAAAATTGATTGCTAGTAAAACAACCGATAATGAAAGTGGGACTTTACTCCAGGGTAACCCTGCTGCAATTCCCAAGCATCCAATAAATTGGATATACGCATGCACTGGTTTTCCAGTAATTCTATCTAGCATTAGTTCGAAGTAGTTCCTTCCTTTCTAACGATTAGTTTCCTAGAATAGTATTGTACTGCTTTAAATCTTTCAAAATTTCCATTGCCTTCTCCACGTCCTTATCACCCTGGAATGCTTGCTGTGACCTCCCTTTTTGATAGTAATAGCGTGATACTATTTCGTTTGAGAGGTATTGGTTGATCTGTTCTTTGAATTTCTCCAGATCGCGTTCTTTTGAAGGCGTTACTTTTGCCAAAAGCAAATCATATTCCGCTTTCACATCTTCGTAATAACCTTCTTCCTCAGCAATTTTCTTCATTTTTTCCAATTGCTCTTCTGAAGCTGTATTGTAGGTAAACTCCTGTTTCAATGCATACTCTTTGAACTGATTGTACTCTTCCGGTGTTAATTTGAAAGTTGCTGCATCACCAATTTTTTCATGCTTTACGTAATAATCGGTTGCGTAGTTGAAAATGATGTTACTTACCACCAATTGCGCTAATAAGCGGCTCAATTCCTCTTTTTCAGTGGTAAATTCGGGCTCAATTCCACGTCCGTCGATTACTTTTCTTCCGTTGGCAGTAGTAAAGGTCTTCAACAATGAATCTGCAATTGCTTTTGGTTTTTCACCAGCTTCTTTGTCATAGTACTCCAAACGCTGAACGCAACGTCCGGATGGTGTGTAATACTTGGAAATGGTTACTTTGATCTTTGAACCGTACTTCAAATCATATGTCCGTTGAACTAAGCCTTTTCCGTAGGAATTTGTCCCGATAATTACAGCTCTGTCTAAATCTTGTAAACTTCCTGCAACAATTTCTGATGCTGAAGCGGAACCACCATCCACTAAAACCACCAATGGAATTTTCAGATCCATAGGTTCGTTTGGAGTTTTATACTCTCTGTTTTCTTCAGGGATTCGTCCTTTAGTAGTAACAACAGTTTGTCCTTTTTTCACGAAAATGTTTACAATGTTTACAGCTTCCATTAGCAATCCACCACCATTTCCACGAAGATCTAAGATCATTGATGTTGCTCCGTCAGCTTTCAACTTTTCAAAGGCCGACTTCACATCAGTAGAAGCCGTTTGGGTAAATCCATTTAACTTAATGTAGCCGACTCCAGATTGCATCATTCCGAAATAGGGCACATCCGGAAGTTTAATTTCGTCGCGTGTAATTTCAAGATTAATCTCTTTCCCCTGACGTTCCACTTTTACGGCAATTGTTGTCCCTTTTGGGCCTTTCAACGAGGACGAAACATCGTCGGATTTAACACCAACCATTGTTTTTCCATCTATACTCAAAATTTTATCTCCGGCTTTTACTCCGGCTTTTTGTGCTGGATTTCCCTCGTAAGGTTCAGCGAAATAGGTGAATTCGCCCATTTTACGAATCAACGCTCCAACACCACCGTACTGTCCAGTGGTCATCAAACGGTAATCTTCAATATTTGCTTCGTGATAGTAAACGGTGTACGGATCCAATTGCTTCAACATAGCGTCGATAGCGGTTTTGGTCATTTCGCCCGGTTGAATATCGTCAACATATGAAGTCTCCAATTGTTGAAAGATCAGATCCATCAACTCCATTGATTTCAAAACTTCAAAACCGTTGCTTTGCGCTTGACTTCTAAGACTGAATGTAAGTCCGATCAGTAAAACTAAAGCAGATGATTTTATAGTGCGAATGCTATTTTTCATGTGAAATGAGCGTATTTATTTTGTGCATTAATTTCTCGGTACTTTGAAGCAAATCAGCATATACCGGAATGTCTTTTTGAGTATATATTACAAATAAAGCGAATTGTTTCTGCTCTTTCTGCAACTGTTCTTCGAAAATTAACTTCTTTTTGCGAAAACACTCAGTCATGAGTCGTTTTACCCGATTTCGATCATGTGCTTTCTTAAATTGTCGTTTGGGAGCGGAAATCACCACCTGGAACGGAACATCTTCAGTCAATTCAACAGCTTTCAAATACACCATAAACGGAAAGGAGCGCAGTTGCTCACCTTCCTTGAACAGCAGATCAATCGTCTTTCTGCTCTTTAGTTTGTATTTTCTACTGAATGATTCCATTATAGACACAAGACTTAAGACACAAGACTTAAGACACAACAAGTAGTTCGTCGTCCTAAATCGTTCTTCTTCAGTCTATTTATTGTATTTCAATCTTTAGTTATTCGTATTGAAGGAAACTTCCATTTTTAAAATAGGCTTAAGTCTATTGTCTTTAGTCTCTAGTCTTCGGTCTATTTTACCGACCAACTAGTCCCGTCTTTACCGTCTTTCACTATAATTCCAGCCTCAGCTAGTCTGTCGCGAATTTTATCAGAAGTTGACCAATCTTTGTTTTCACGAGCTTGTAAACGCAATTCCATTACCAGATTCATAGCTCCATCCAGTGCCGAAGAATTTTCTGCTTTCTCAAAAGAGAGTCCAAGAACATCGGTGGTAAACGAGCGCATTTCTGTTTTAAGTAACTCTAAATCAGAAGCCGATATTTGTGCATTTCCACTGGCAACAGTGTTGATGTAAGTAACGGCTTCGAACAAGTTTGCAATTAGAATTGGTCCGTTGAAATCGTCGTTCATTGCATTGTAAAACGATTCCACTAAAGCCTTCACATCCGATGATGAGGTTTCTGAAACCGTCAATTTATCCAACGTTTCCATTGCTTCGGCAAGACGCGAAAATCCTTTTTCAGCTGCGTTCAATGAATCTGGAGTAAAGTCCAAAGTACTTCTGTAATGTGCCTGCATCATGCAAAAACGAATAACAGTTGGTGCATACGGTTTATCAAAAACAGAAGTCGTCCCTTCCACAATTTCCATTGGCAGGAAGTAGTTTCCAATCGACTTTGACATTTTTTGTCCGTTTACGTTAAGCATATTTGCGTGCATCCAGTAATTGGAGGGATTGCATCCAACGGATCCACAGCTTTGTGCAATTTCGTCTTCGTGATGCGGGAATTTCAAATCCATTCCACCCCCGTGAATATCGAATTGATCGCCCAAATATTTTGTACTCATTGCTGTACATTCGATATGCCAGCCTGGATTTCCATCACCCCAAGGCGAACGCCATATTTGCATGTCGTCTGGGTTCGCTTTTTTCCACAGTGCGAAATCTGCAAAGAATCGTTTTTCGTCTTGTGCATTCAAATCGCGTGTTTCTTCAGCGAGTTCATCAATCTTACGACCGCTCAAAATTCCGTATTCGTGTTTTTCACTATAAGCACGAACATCGAAATAAACGGAACCATTTACAACGTAAGCAAATCCATTTTCGATGATCTTTTCAATGATCTCGATTTGTTCCTGGATATGCCCGGTTGCCGTTGGTTCTATGGATGGTGGAAGCATGTTGTAAACACGCTGCAAATCCTGAAATTTCACGTTGTATTTGTAAACAATTTCGAGCGATTGCACCTGCTCTAAACGTGCCGCGCGACCAATGCTGTCAACGGCATCACCAAGTGAGTTGGTGATATGTCCGGCGTCGGTAATATTACGAACGTATTTCACCTGATATCCCAATTTGAGAAGGAAGCGGTAAATCATATCGAAATTGATGAACGTGCGCATGTTTCCCATATGTGGTTCGCTGTATAGCGTTGGTCCACAAACGTACATTCCCACTTTTCCATCAATAATGGGTTTAAAAACTTCTTTTTTACCTGAAAGGCTATTGTAAATACTCAGTTTTTGAGCTGATTCCATGCTATTAATTAAAGAAGAGCGAAGATAGGGAGAATTTGGGACAAAGGGATTTTCAACATAAGTTCTAATTGTTTCTTATCTTTTTATATCTTTCAAGAAAACCTGTAAATATGAAAGCATTGTTTTTCATCTTCCTTCTCCCACTTGGAGCATTTGCTCAAAAAATGACGGCTGTGGAGTACAACGATAAAATCGTTAATTGCCAAAACGATATTGGATATAAGATGCTGGCTATCGGCGAGTATGTTGGCTCTGAAGAAGAAACTACAAAGGAAGGAGCCAATCTTTTACGCGATTCTGCACTTAAAGCTGCAAAAAAGGCGGTGAGCGAATTGGAGAAAATGGGTGCTTACAATGGCGATGATGCTATGCGTAAAGCTGCTTTGAATTTGTTCCGCTTTTATGAGAATATCTTAACCAACGAATATGCTCAAATGGTCGAGATCCTCTACAAAGAAGATTTTACAGAAGCAGACTCTGATCAGTTAGCTTTATTGGTACAAGTGGTTTCTGAGAAGGAAGCTCCTTTTGATGAGAAGTTTGAGACAGCTCAGGTTGCTTTTGCTGCGAAAAATGGTATTGAACTGGAGGAAAATCCGCTGCAAGAAAAAATTGATGAAGAATAAAAATCCTGACTTAACTGGTTAGTAGAGTCAGGATTATAGTAGTAATTTAGTTTGTGCGTGCAGTGCGCCAATAAACTCTATTATCTAACATCTGCACGGTTCCGCCGCAGCGGATTTTTTCTGGCGCTTCTTGAATTTCGATTACTTAGTCTAAAATGTTAAAACCGAATCAAATCACAATTAGTGAAGGGGTACCACTAATATTCTTTAATTCTTACATCTAAGTAAACGTAAAATTTACTTCAAGGTTGTTTCTTAGAATATGATTCTTCATATTGGTTAAAATAAAGATGTCTTTTCTGAAATGCTTTGATTAAGTTTGTCTCAACAGAAAAAAACTCGCTATGGAAAACAAAGTTGAGCTTGTCCTCGACGCCATTGATAAGCAGATAATTGACTTATTACGTGCTGATGGAAAGATGAACTATAAAGAAATTGCTTCTATTATCGGACTTTCTGTTACACCGACTTATGAGCGCATAAAGCGTATGGAACGTCAGGGTGTAATTACGGGTTACACTGCTTTGGTAGATCGAAAAAGTTTAGGGAAGGCACTGCAGATCTTTTGTCAGGTTTCACTTACCAATCACCATATCGATTCTGTTTTGGCTTTTGAAACGGGTGTTATTAAACTAAAGGAAGTAACAGCTTCTTACCACATTACCGGGACAACGGATTATCTGCTGCATATCGAGATAGAAGACATTGACCATTATCACCAGTTCCTTAGAACAAAGCTTACGTTGATTCCAAATATTGGGCAGATCAATAGTAACTTCGTGATGCGCGAACTGAAATAGATAATTTCCCGCAGAGGACGCTGAAGAACGCAAAAGATATTGCCATGCGACCTTTGCGCACTTCGCGGGATATTTTTCATCGCGAATCGGCATTCGTGTGTTTCGTGGCTTAATCCCCGTCGTTGTCCTGATAAGAAATAAGTACCGAGAATGCAGAGGTCATATCCGTTTTCAGATAAACCGTAAGCGCCTGAATTTTATTGAACAGATTTTGAAGTGCTTCAGGATTATTGTTCAATTCTGTTTCGAAGTCGTTCTCAAAGGCCTCCATATCTGTAATGATGGATGTAAATGAGCCATTGATCTGATCCACTAATTCTTGTTTTTCAAGAGCAATCAGGTAATCATCAAAACCAACTCCGGTTTCACCTGTTCCTTTATCACCTTTAAATAAACGGTGCAATGCCTTCATGTTTTCTATCATCAATGGGAAAGCTTGCTTGGCGTGTTTCGCTTCAATGTAATCCGGTTGAGGCGTTCCAATCTGATTTCCTATTGGAATTCCAATTTTTGTCCACTTTAACTCTTCATATGATTTACAAAACTGATTAACGTAAAGTGAGAACGCAGCTGTTGTTTCAGTTCCGGTTGAGGTTTTAAACGTTGAGGCGTAACCCGAATTCCATTGAGAGATTACAGATGTGAGATGTGCTCTAAGTTTAGTAATCAATGTGGTTCCATATTCTGCATAGGCATTGTTGCTGAAATACGACATGGCGTTTGCACGATGAAGAAGGAAATCGAAGGCAGGAAGTCCCTGTGCTTTGAAATTACTTACTGCATCCAGGTCAAAAGATCCTGAATTGATATTGTTAACAATGGTTGCTGAATCGGTAGGAAAGGTTCCCAAAGATGATTTCAACACTTCGCTCATTGCCGGACCAAATTCAAACATCAGTGACTTTTCCCATTGCAGATAAGCATCGAACCATGTTTGTTTGGTAAGATCAAAATTGCTTTGATTCTGATTGGCAATAAACGTTTGATAAGCAGTTTGAAACGCTGCTAATTTTTGATCAAGTGAATTGTATTCAACGAGGATGATGTTATTCGCTACATTTTCCATCAATGTTCCCTTTTGGAAGTTGTCCTCAACGGCATCATCCGTTTCTTTTTTACAAGAGAACGCCAATAATGATAAGAACCCGAACGCCAGAATAAGTGATGCGAATCTTTTGAATTTTTTCATGCCTTTAAAAACAATAAGGTTAGCCACGCGAAGATGGCTAACCAAAATTATGGAAATCTGGAGAGATTATAGTTTCGAAGCGTCAAGGTTGAACAATGCAGCCATTTGGTTAATTGCATTATTCAAGTCTGAAACACTTACATTGTAAAGATTAACTTCATTTCCTGTTTTGAAGTTGTTCAGCAGGTTTTCGATATTGCTATCTGAAATTGACTTAGCTGAATTGTATTTGAACGCAGTAATAAATCCAACCGCTTCTGATAAATTGTGGTGAAAAGTTGCTGGTTCAGAGATGTTGTTGATAGCACCCTTTGTGTATGTAATAAAGCGACCTGCAATTACTTTTTCCCATAATTGAAGAACTTTCTCTGCATTCATATTACGACGTGCATTGTCTCCGTTTGAAACTGCCGCTCTTCCTGCAATCCATGCATCCATGATCTGAGAGTTCAAAGCGTAAGGACCATTGTTTGTATTTCCTGCCAAACCATTACTTACTGCATTACAGTAGCTTCCCCAGTTTTTCAAGCCAGTTGTAGTTTGCGGGAATGTAGTTGGTACTCCGAACAAAGCAAAAGCCTTATCCCAGGCACGTTCCTGATCTGTTAGACCGTTTGTTTCTGTTGTGTTGTCGAAAGATGCAAGATTGTTTAAGATCGTAGCTGCCTGGTAGTAAAATACCGCACCCATAATTCCTTTTTCTGCAAACTCTTTGAATTCAACACCGTTTTCGTCAACAAGAATGTAACGTGTTCCATTGATCAATTTTCCGGCATGTCCGTTGTAAGCTGTTGTTCCAGTAGCATTACTTCCGGCGTTCACACTTGCAGGAGCAGCATCATCAAAATTAGCTTCAAGATCTGCAATTGTATTAAAGTACATTTTGCTTTTCAAGCTTGCAGCACTGTTCAACGTTTGTGTAGAATAGTAGTTGTTCACGTTTGCCAACATGTCTTTCAATTTCTGTGCATCTAAAACTGGCGCTACAGTGTTCGAGTGTGTCGTTCGGATATATGTAGTCAACTCGCCAAGCATTGCAATGTGCTGCTTTCCTTCTATAGTGTCAGCATTTGCAAAGTTGTACGATGTTGGAACCTCATACGTTGGCGCATCTCCTGCAGTAGTTTCTTTTTTACAAGAAACAAAAAGAATAGCAGTTGCAGCAATCGAGAAGCTAAATAAAGCAATTTGTTTTCTCATCTCTATTTTTATTTAGAATCATTAAAATTAAGGGCAAAAATAACGTTCCAATTCGGAAAGATGTATACCCTAAAAAAGGTATATTGAAAATCGATTTAGTGGAACTGTGAGGATTTAACCGTTGTGAATTGAGAATCTAAGCAGTGATTGCGGGTTTACTTTCCAATACAAAACTTACTAAAGATATTCGCCAAAAGATCATCTTCCGAGATTTGTCCGGTGATACTTCCAAGCCAAAACATGGCCTGACGAATGTCCATTGCAACAAAGTCACCGGTTATGTTTGTTTCCAATCCGTAAAGGGCTTTTTCAAGTGATTCTTTCGTTTTTTGCAAAGCATCAACATGTCGTGCGTTCGATACAATAATGTCGCTTTGCGTATTGAAATTGCCAAGTACTTGTTTCGACAACCAGGTTTTCAATTCTTCCACACCAATTCCGCTTTTTGCGCTTAAAGGAAGAAGTTGTGTTTGGTGATTCCACTCATTCAAATCGGAACTGGAACGTAAGTCACTTTTGTTTCCAAGTACAATGAAATGTTTCTCGGGATACTGTTTGGAAAGCTCATCGGCCCAGACTCCGGTGTCTTCAGCATTCATGGAAAGATGTCCTTCGCTTGCTGATTTGGATTCACTGAAGTCGCTCAGCATTAAAACAATTTTGGCCTGGGATATTTTTTCAAGTGAACGACTAATTCCCATAGCCTCAATTTCTTCAGCGGCATTTTCACGAATCCCGGCGGTATCGATCAAACGAAAAAGGATTCCATCAATGTTCAATGTTTCTTCGATAACATCACGCGTTGTTCCTGCAATGTTGCTCACAATCGCTCTTTCCTCACCAAGTAATTGGTTAAGCAGCGTGCTTTTTCCCGTATTTGGTGCGCCAACAATAGCAACAGGAACGCCTTTTTTCAGCACATTCCCTAATTCGAAAGAGGAAATCAATCGGTTAACATAGGCCAGAACCTCGGTTACCAATGCGAGTAATTCTGTTCTATCCGCAAATTCTACATCTTCTTCAGCAAAGTCCAATTCCAATTCTACCAAAGAAGCGAAATGAATGAGTTTTTCTCTTAAATCGCGCAGTTCTGTTGAGAAATTTCCGCGCATCTGGTTCATGGCTACTTCATGTGCCCGCGCAGATTCCGATGAAATGAGGTCCGAAACAGCTTCTGCTTGAGAAAGGTCCATTTTCCCGTTCAAAAAAGCGCGCATGGTAAATTCACCTGGTTGCGCCAAAATGCATCCCGCTTTTAGTAACAGTTGTATAATTTCCTGCTGAATATAAACCGAGCCGTGACAAGCAATTTCAACCGTATGTTCACCGGTAAAGCTTTTGCCTTCGTGAAATATGGTAACAACTACTTCGTCAAGAATAGAATGGTCTTCACGTTTTAAACGCAAAAAATGTACACTGTGACTTTCAGCGCTTTCGTAGGATTTTCCTGCAACTTTAGATAAAATGGAAATAGCGTCTTTCCCCGACATACGAACCAAAGCAATGGCTCCCATTCCAGGTGCTGTTGACAATGCACAAATGGTTGAATTTATCATACCGCAAAGTTAAAGATTTAGAAGCATCTGAGCGTGTCATCGAAGAATTCATGTGTTTGAGCTTTAAGTGACGATTTATAGGCTTTACTGAAAAATGTTAACCATTTGTTACCCCGGTTTATTTGAGCTCAGCCTAAAAGCTGTAATACATTCGTCAGCGAAATACAACACTATCAAATGAAAAAAGCTACACACACTTTACTATTTTTATTTTTCATTAACGCCAATTTTGCACAATCTCCTGGAGGGGTTGGCGCACCAACATTTTGGTTACGTGGTACAGCTGGGACGACTACAACCGTAAATGGTACTGCTAATACAACTTGGACATCTGGAGGATCAATTGTTTCCAGTGTTACTCAGGGAACGGCTGCCAATCGACCATTATTTAGAGATGGTTCAGGAGCGGCATTGCCTTATACTGCTTCTCAGAATGTTTTCAATTACAATCCGTATTTGTTTTTTGATGGTACCAATGATAATTTGGCATCCACCACAAGCTACAATTTTGGTTCATCCGCAAGTGCGGGAACTGGAATCACACAATTGGCGGTTGTTCACCCCAATAATACGGCTGGTATCGTTTATTTTGAGTGGAATGGCCCGAATGCAATGATAAAATGTAAATCAGACGGACCGCAGTGTTTAACCAACGGTTCAGGTTCTTTCGGAACAAACAATCAGTATAACGTGCCCAATAATACCGTTCCTAGGATTCAACATATGATTGGCTTCGATAATGGATTGTTAGTAAATACGGCTGGACCAAACGGATTCAGTGGATACAACCACATTTCCGTTCCTACATTGGCCGCAAATAATAATCCTTCAGGTGTCAACGCCGACCGCACGAACGTTGGTTGTAATGTAAACACAGGAGAGTTTTCTCAAACCGATATTGCCGAAGTCATCATCTTCAACAGAAACTTGACCTTGGCCGAGATGTTGATGGTCAACACTTTTCTAGGAATCAAATATGGCATTACACTCGGCGGAAATGGTTCAACTACCAATTACGTTTCCTCTTCCAATACAACCATCTGGAATTCAGTTCCTGCTTATCACAATTCAGTAATCGCAATTGGTAGAGATGACAATTCAGGATTAAGTCAAAGGCAATCTCATACAGATGACGATACTTCACGGATTTATCTCGGTACGCTATCGGCCACCAACGTACTAAATCTCGCTTCTTTCGGTGCAGATAATTCGTTTGTTGTTTTTGGAAATAACACCGGAAAAATATGTGCAACTACTGCTTCTTCTGGCGAAATGCCAACAGGATTGACAAGCTGTAATCTTTATTCGCGTTTGGAGAGAGAATGGAGGGTGCAACGCACGAATAGCATAGAAAGTTTTAATTGGAATCTGAAACTCAATTCGTGCGCCCTTCCTGGAAGTGTGAATGTGAATGATTTACGTTTATTGGTTGATGACGATGGTAATTTTTCGAATGGTGGAACGTCTTGTTACTACAATGGCGACGGAACAGGGTTGACATTTTCATATGCAAATCCATTGGTCACTGTCACTGGAATTAGTACTACACATATACCAAACAATGCTTTCCGATTCATTACCATAGCGAGTATAAATCCTGTAACTCCGTTGCCTGTTGAAGTGGTTGATTATATCGCTGTTTATGATGAAGATAGAAATCTGGTTGATTTGAGTTGGAAAACGATTTCGGAGCACAACTCTGACTATTTTACAACCGAGGTTTCTTCAGATATGACGAACTGGAGGTTTCTAGAAAATGTTTCAGCAGCAGGAAATTCAGTTCAAACACTGACGTATTCAACGGCTGATGATCAACCAACTTTGGGAACTAGTTATTATCGATTGAAGGAGTTTGATTTGGACGGAAGTAAAACCTATGAAGCTGTTCGACCGATAAACATTGCTCAGTCTGAAGATGTTTTGGTTTATCCGAACCCAACTACAGGTGTTGTAAATATCTCCTTGAAACATAAAGCAGAAACTGAATTGAAGGTTTTCGACAATTGGGGGCGATTGGTCAATGTACCAATAGTAACCAATGATTTGCAGATGTTTACATTGGATTTCACCTCATTATCTCAAGGTTTGTATACCATACAGTTGCTCAGTGGGAATAATTTTAAATCGGTAAGATTGAACTATATTCGTTAGAAGACGAAACCTTGATTCGATTTTAAAATGAGAATAGTATTAGTTGCACTCTTTATGCTATTTGGTGTTTCGTACGCCCAGGTTGATCCAAATGGTACCTTGTCACTTGACGAGAAACTAACTTTTTTTCAGCAGAAATTAGAGAAACTGCCTGAAGGCGAGCAGTTTTTAGAGCAACGCATCACTGTACTTAGTGATATTGGGAAATCATACCTTCATGCTAAGAAATACCGTTCGGCATTGATTTACTTGTTAAAGGCAAAGAATCTAAACCCAAGCGACAATCCGAAATGGGGTGTTTATTATACGGCTTTCGGACAGTTGTTTGCAGAAATTGGAGCTTATGATGCTGCTATTCAGTATGAAAAACGCATTTATTTCAACCGAAAGAGTCAGTTAGATAAATACTATTCGGCTTCTTCAATTGCGATTTTTTTCAAACTGTTAAATAAATCAGATAGTGCCCAATTTTATTTTGATTATCAACTGAATGCTGCAAAGAAACTGGATGACTATGTTGCCATAGCATCTGCCCTGAACAATAAAGGATTAACGTTTCTAGACGTTGGTGAATATTCCAAAGCCCTTGTCTTTTTAAACAAAGCAAGAAGCCAAATGCTGCATAATCTGCATAGGAGAAGTCATTCTTTCGAAGGCGAGAAAAAGGAATTTGTGCACATCATTGAGGAAAATCTCGGACGCTGTTATCTAAAAACAGGTGATTATCCTCGTGCCGCTTTCTTCTTAGAAAATGCGAGAAATAATCTCCAGTTCAAATCCATTACCAAGAACGATGAGGCATTGCTTTTGGCTTATTTGAAGTCTTCTCAACCACAGAAAGCAATAGCTTTACTGAAGGATTTGAGCAAACTTCTTGACCTTGGTAACAATGGTCAATGTTATTTATGGTATAGGATTAACCTTGTTTTTTCGGTGGAAACAAGCGCAAGTAATGTCAAGTTTTGGTTGAATAAATTTATGCAATCACAAGAATTGTATTTTCGGGAAAAGAGCTTGAATAGTTACAAAACCAGTCAACTCATATCGGTGTATTTATTGAACGAAACAAAGACTGTTATAAGGAATGAGAAACGTTCAAAGGCGCACGAAATAAGTATGTTGAGAATGGAGAAAACCAGTAAGTCAACCATTATTGTGCTGCTTTTAATCGGACTTGGTTTGTTGGTGATGGTTGTGATTGTTTGGAATCAGATCTGGAAGAACAGAAGAAAGGCGTATCTATTGAAGAATGAAAAACTGGGACTTCAAAATAATTTGAAGGCATTAAAAATAAAAACGCAAGAAAATCACATTACCGAATATGCACTCGATTTCACAAAAAATCTAGAGTATGAACGAAATGTAATCAATCGTCTTCAGCAGATTGCTGGAAACAGTGAAAGCGCTGTTTTACCAGAATTACGCTCACTTGTTGCCGAACTTAGACAGAAGTTTCTGATTGACAAGAGAGCAGATGAACTGATTAGAACGTCTGAAGATGTCTTGGGGCAATTTTATCATACCTTACTTAAAAATCATCCTAATCTCAATAAATCAGAAGTGCAATTGTGCAATCTGATTCGCTTGGAATTAAGTAATAAAGAAATTGCATTAATCCGGAACGTTACACCAGAGAGCATCAAGATTTTTAAGAATCGATTGAAGCGTAAATTGAACGTTTCGGCTACAGAATCTTTAAACGATTATCTGAAATCAATTGCCATTTTAGAGGGCCAATTTGATTCCTAATCCCTGGTCAAATCCAAAAGAATAGGTGCTGTTTTTAGAGAAATCAACCAACGGACGTAGATCTATGCTCACAGCCAGAGGCAATGCCAAAAATTTGTATTCGATACCAACAATTGCATCAAATCCCGCACTGCGACGAACTTGTAAATAACTGATAGTTCCCGTTCTTAAAGTAGTCCAGTTCTGATATTCCTCGTTTTTGGTGTAATGTGCTCCACCCCCGAAATAAAGTTGAAATTCTTTTTTCCCAAAAAGCGGAACGTGATATTCATAGAAGGCTGCAGCTGACAATCCATTTTTGTAAGGAGCCACCACCACTTCGGCAGCGCTTTGTTCTCCAAGAAAAGTTTTTGCTGTAATTCCGCAGGTGTATTTTGAGGAACCTGCGCGGGCACCAATGGCAAAACGATAATATGCATTGTTTTGGGAAAATGCAGAAAGGGTTGCGAACAACATGCTGAGGGTGAGGATCAATTCTTTCATAACGGGTCTAAAGGTGTAAGCAATAAACACATTTTTTTTGAATAGTTACACCTTTTCATCGAAAATTTGTTGCTTTCTGATGAAAATTTATCGATTTCGATCGAATATTTGTGGTTTCGAAGAAATATTAATCCAAAAAAAAGCCCGTCCGGGATACCGAACGAGCTCTTTCATTGTTATTGGTTGTATAAATCAATTCTTCACGAATGGAACTGCAGAAACGCCATTCTGATGCTGAATTTTAAGAATAAAACTTCCTTGAGGTAATTCCTGAACAGAGATACTCTCCGGAAGTGAATTGAACGATCGAACTGTTCGTCCTGCCAAATCAACGATCTCTACATTGGAAATGTTGACTAAACCTTTATTGGTAATAAACAACGTTTCCTTTGCTGGATTTGGATAAACCTCAAAAGTTGAAAGGGTTTGATCTGCGATTGCTGCACAATCATCTACTGTTACGGAAATGGAAGCTGTTGAAGCACACCCGTTTTGTCCTGTAACAGTTACTGTGTAAACTGTTGTTACAGCTGGTGTAGCACTTACAGTTTGTAAGTTCGGATTGTCAACCGAACCACTTGGCGACCAAGAATAGGTAGCACCACCGTTTCCTTGTAATGTGATTGATTCACCTTCACAAATAACCGGATTGGATGGTAAACTGATAACACTTGCTGATGGAGCAGTATTAATAGTTAAAGTTGTTGAGGAGTTTGTTCCTGTACTTGATGGATCAGTAGCAACCACGCGAACCAAATATCCTGTTCCAGCTGCTAGTCCTGAAGGAATAGTTGCGTTGATGCTTAAAGATCCTGTTGACGTTGATGTTAAAGAACCAATGACAGTTGGTGAAGCAAAACTTCCAACATTGTTAGACAATTGAGCGATGTATTGGTTTCCAGCATTTACTACACCTGTAGCTGTAAAAGGAACTGTCAAGGCAGCTGAGTTATTTGTACAAAAACTGTTTGAGCCCATTAATCCAGTTGAGATATTTACAAAGTTTCCTTGGTCTCCGGTAATTGAAACTTCATCTACAGCAAAAGCAGGATCGTTTCCTGATCCACCGTTTACCCATCTGAAACGAAACTTGAGTGATGCTTGATTATTGAACGCTGGTAAAGTGATGGAAGCATTTGTCCAGGTAGATACGCCTGAATATTGACCGTCTGCGTCCGTCCAGGTTCCACCGTTGTCTAAACTGTATTCAACAACTCCATAAGCAGAACCGGATGCCCCGTCACATAAATAAATGAATTCAAGCGTAACATTCGTAAATCCTGTTGTGTTGATTGATGCGGCTTGCATTGCATTTCTGTTGGATGAAGAACCCGTATCGAAAGAAGCGTTACAAATACCGAATCCGCATGCCTGAGTGTTGTAAATGTGCAGATAGGTAGAGTTCGGTCCGTTAGTCGTTCCCACTGGTTGGTCAGGCGTTGGATCCACAAGATCAAATCCTGAGTTGTCCACATATTCAGTATTGACAACCCATTGGTTGTTCCCCGAACCTCCTGAGTTTAACGTCCAGCTTGCTGAACCGCTTTCAAAATTGTCGCTGAAAATGGTAACCTGAGAATAGCATTGAACAGACGCCAAAGCGCCCACTAGTAGTAATAGTTTTTTCATAGAAGTAGTGTATTTCGCTGACAATTTAGGAGTTATGCATGTTAACTCCAAATTTTTGGTAACGAAAAACACTCAATCAATAGGCGTGCATAAGGAACTTACAGATCTCGTCGCTTCAGAATGGTATAAGTGAGGACAAAGAAGAAAACAATGAACGCGCATGCCAGGATTATTTTATAGTTCATATTCATAACCCACACCCCATCTTTTTTAAGTAATTGTTTGAAAAATGGGTTTGGAGTCAAATCTGCATAAACCTTAAGTGGAAAAAATTGATAGATGTTGGCATTCGCCATTTTGCTAATCAATTGACCAATGATTGTTTCAACAGGAAAGTATAGAATGAATGTAATAATTGCAATGGCTGGTCGCTTTACAACCAAGGCAAAAAGAAATGCAAAACCGAAGTATCCGAGTGTTTGAATAAAATACAGCCCAATGAGGTGGATATTCTCGAATGCCTTATCCATACCATTGGCTGCGCAACCGATAATCAGTCCGGTGAGAAATGTTATAAGTGTTGCTAATAAACTGAAAAAGATGACTAGTACAAACTTGCCCAGAATAACCTGTTGTTTGGATAATCCATCAATGATATTTTGGCGCATGGTTTTACTCTGAATTTCATTGCAGGTAATTACCACTATGATTACACAGAGCAGAATATTAAAGAAACTTGCACTAAAAGTTGTGAATTCCCAGATGTATGGAAATTCAAAAAAGCTATGCTGCGTAAATAGGGGTTTTAATCCTGGTTCAAGCCTGAAAAAGTAGTCCATAAAAAACATCCAGCAAGGTATAATTACCAGGTAGACAGCAAATAAGATCTTTAACAGATGAAACTTCTTTAGTTTGGCGTATTCTACGCTGATTATCTTTCTCATGATACAGTTTCCAGGAATAAGGTTTCAAGACTTTTTTGGTAAGGCTGTAATGTAGATAGGTAGATTCCTTTTTCTACAAATGCCTTATTTATGGAGCTTCCGTCATAAGCATCCGTGGCTTCAATAACAAAATGATTTTCACTGTTTTCAACCACTTTGAAATCAAGATTGGATTCTACTATTGAACGTATTGCGCTCATATCTGCTGCAGCAAGGATATACGTGTTACGCTGTTTTAAGAATCCATCCAACGATTCATTTGCAAGCAGATTTCCTTCTTTCAAGATCGCAACATGTGTACAGATCTTTTCAATTTCATCAAGGATATGTGAAGCAATAATTATGGTCTTACCAGCCTTTGCAATATCAATGATCAGTTCCCGCATTTCGATGATTCCTTTCGGGTCCAATCCGTTTGTGGGTTCGTCGAGTACTAAAACTTCTGGGTCGGACAATAATGCTGCTGCAACTGCCAGACGTTGCTTCATTCCAAGAGAATAGGAACGGAAAGGTCTTTTGCCACGTTCAACCAAATCAACTCGCTCAAGAACTTCCTGGATCCGTTGGTTCGGATTTTCCATTTCTTTAATGGTTGCAACCACTTTCAGATTATCGAAAGCATTGAGGTACGGATAGAAATTGGGTGTTTCAAGAAGCGCACCAATGCGTTTTCTGTTCGCAGTGTCGTTTCCGTTTTCAAACCATTCAAAATTGCCTTTTGTGGGATGCAAAATTCCAAGAAGCATAGCTAAAGTGGTGGTTTTTCCACTTCCATTCGGACCAAGAAGACCGAACACCATTCCACGCTTTACTTCAAAAGAAACACCTTTAAGCGCATGAACCGATTTGTATTTCTTCTCTAGTCCGTTTACTCTGAGTATTGTATCCGACATATTTTACAGTGATTTGATTACTAAAATAGGAATTCATTTCTTAGGAGATTAGAAAAGTCGCGACGCGATGCATCACGTCTTACCAGTATACCCTCTCTAAATTATCGTTTAGCAGCAAAGAATGAAGTCATCAACTCAGAACATTCCTGTTCCATTGGTCCTTTGGAAACCACTGTTTTTGGATGATAAAGCTCTTGCTGGAAACGTCCGGCACCACGTTTCTCATCACGTGCAGCAAAAATAATTTTGTCTATTTGCGACCAGAATAGTGCTCCTGCGCACATCACACAAGGCTCAAGCGTAACATAAAGTGTGCAGCCTTTCAGGTATTTCCCACCAAGATATTCAGATGCTGCGGTAATGGCTTGCATTTCTGCATGTGCGGTTACATCCGTTAATCGTTCGGTTAGATTGTGAGCACGTGCAATGATTTGTTGATTCACAACTACAACGGCTCCAACAGGAATTTCACCCAAATCCCGAGCTTTTACAGCTTCAAGATAGGCTTGCTTCATGAAGTATTCGTCGTTGTACGGAGAAATCATTATTGAGGAACTTTTTTAACTTCGAAAAGCTTGGTCCAGTATTTCCCTGTCATGTAGAGTTTTCCTTGGTTGTAAGCAATTCCGTTCAGCACATCTCCACCATTTTTACCTTGAATTTCCAAATCACGACAGTCAATTTGCTCCAGAACTTTACCTGAGTTCGGATCGATAACTACAACTGTGGTAGACTGATATATGTTGGCATAAATTTTACCGTCGATGTACTCCAATTCGTTTAAATACGGGACAGCATCTACGTTGTCGTAAACTTCAATCGTTCTTAGAATCTCAAAGGTTTTAGGATCGCGGAAGTAAATTCGTTCAGATCCGTCACTCATGATCAGTTGTTTCCCATCATTACACAATCCCCAGCCTTGTCCGTTGTAACGGAATGACTTCTGCTGCAGTTGAAGTGTGTTTTTGTCGTAAATGAAACATTCACCATTCTGCCATGTCAATTGGTAGATTTTGTTTCCTAGTATGGTAATCCCTTCACCAAAGTATTTTGGATCATCTAAACCGATCTTTGTTCCAAGTGTTCCGCTTTTCAAATCTACTTTAGCAAGTAAGGTTTTTCCTTGTTGACCCGGATCTCCCGTTCCTTCATATAACTGACCGTCTGAAAATTCTAATCCTTGCGTATAATTTGTATTGTCGTGCGGAAAGGTGTTTACAATAGCCATTTTATAGTCAATAGGCATTTTGTCGCTTACGACTTTAATGATAATGGATTCCTCTTGTTGTGTTCCATCGGCAAAATAGGAGCGAAGAATAGCATTTCGTGCACCAACCCCGTAATAGTAAGCCACCAAATTACAAGTTTGCACACCTTTTTTTCCTGGAAAGGTTTGCACTAAAGAATCGTTGTAATACAATTCCACCTTTTTCAATCCGTCTGGAATATTTATTTTCAGTGGAGCAACCTTACCGTATGTGATTTTTAAATCGCCAGGAAGTTTGAATGTTGCACCTTCCACCATTTCTTCATCGCCGCCGCAAGAAATGAAAAATGTTACTCCAACAAGAGCAGTAATAAAGAGTATGACAAGTGATTTTGCTTTCATAGCTTTAAAAGTAGGAAGAAATTTTTTCAGCGCTAATACTCTGATGAGATGCGTGATAAACAACTTCTCGGTTTATGATTAATATGACTTGTGGACTTTGATGCATAACATGAAATTTTTCCGCAATTAAGTTGGAAATATTCCTGTACTCCAATAAGTCGAGGAAATAGCAGTTGCAATTGAAATCTTCTTTCCAGTCGTATTCAAAATCGTTTAATGCAAAACGGGAGATAGAACAACGCGTACTGTGTTTGAAAATAAGAACGGGCTTTTCTTCCGATTCAGTAAGGATTTGCTCCAGCTGAGCTTCTTCGGTAAGTTGAAGCCAGTTGACTTTCTTTGTTGAGTTTGTAAACAATCCCATCTTAGAAATTAACGCCTTTGAATTGCTCTAAGAAACGAACATCATTCTCAGAATACAAACGCAGATCGTTGACCTTAAATTTCAACTGAGCAATGCGTTCTATTCCCATTCCAAATGCAAAGCCGGTGTACTTTTCCGGATCAATACCAGAAGCAGCAAGTACGTTTGGATCAACCATTCCGCAACCTAGAATTTCTAGCCAACCTGTATATTTACATACATTGCATCCTTTCGAATTACAGATAGTACATGAAACGTCGACTTCAGCGCTTGGCTCCGTGAACGGGAAGTAAGACGGACGCAAACGAATTTTGGCCTTCTCTCCAAACAAAGATTTCGCGAAATAGTCCAACGTTTGTTTCAAATCTGCGAAGGAAACGTCAGTGTCGATGTACAAACCTTCAATTTGGTGGAAAAAGCAATGAGCACGAGCCGAAATAGCTTCGTTTCTGTAAACTCTTCCCGGTGAAATGGTGCGAATTGGCGGTGTTGAATTCTCCATCACCCGAACCTGTACTGATGAGGTATGTGTTCTCAATGCCATTTCATTCTCACCTTTTTCAATGAAGAATGTATCCTGCATATCGCGCGCCGGATGTTCAGGAGCAAAATTCAGTGCTGAGAAGTTGTGCCAATCGTCTTCAATCTCCGGTCCTTCCGAAACACTATAACCGATGCGCTCAAATATGTTAATTATCTCACTTCTCACTAAAGAAAGTGGGTGACGAGATCCGATTTTACTTGGTTCAGGAGTTCGTGTAAGATCAATATCTGAATTGCTTTCTTCAGCGGTCTCCAGATTTCCTTTTTTCTCTTCAAAAATTGTTTCTGCAGTAATTCTCAGATCATTAAGCAATTGTCCAACGGCTCGTTTCTCTTCATTCGGAACTTCTTTTAAGTCTGTAAACAACTGTTTTACAACACCTTTACTTCCTAAATACTGAATTCTAAATGCTTCCAATGCTGAAGAATCTTTGATCTCAACACCAGTTAATTCGGCCTTTACTGCAGCAATTTTATCGTGTATGCTCATTTTTTTACTTTGGTTTTTTGCTTGCAAACATCAAATGTTGTAACTTTTCGTTGACATTTTACGTTTATGAGTCGTGTAAGCTCACGCTCGTAGCGCGAAATTACGAATTAAAGTACTGTTTTCTGTAAAGACAAAAAAGATTATATTTACAGATTGTTAATTAACATTACAAGGCACTAACTATGAAGAAACTTGGTTTCATTGCGCTCGCTGCAATGTTCTTTGCTTTAAACGCATGTAAAAATGATGATCCATCTGTAATCAAAATCTTTGTTCGCAAGATGGGAGAAAATTCGTTGCAGGCAAATGCTCGTGTAGTCATCATTGCTGATGTGAATTCAGATCCGGAAACACCTCCATACGTAGATACAATCCTTACAAATAGTTCAGGTTTCGCATATTTCGAAATGGATGAATTTTTTGATGCAATGGGAAAAGACCAAACTACAGGTTATTTCGACATTCTGGTAAAGAAAGATTTGGAGGAAGGAACAGGATACATGCGTGCTCGTGCTCACATTGTGAATGTTGAAACAGTTTATATCGAACAATAGAAATTTAGAAGAATATGAAAACGATTTTTTCATCAACTTTTTTGAGTCTGGCAGTTGTTGCTGGTGGAATTCTTTTCTCATCTACAGGATGTAACAAGAAAAAAGATACTATCGCCAAAGTATATGTGCGCGATTCAAATAACAATCCGGTGGTTGCTGCTGAGGTAGTTGTTTACGGAGAAAATACAAATCCACCAAACTCGGGATCTCAAAACCCGGTTTCTTTGATGGATACAACTACAACAAATGGTTCTGGAGAAGCGATCTTCAACTTCAACGATGTTTACCAAAAAGGTCAGGCTGGTGTTGCGGTGTTGAACATTAAAGCAACGAAGAACGGACAAACTGGAAACGGAATTATTAAAGTAGAGCAAGAAACAACGTCTGAAGAGACTGTGTTTATCTAAGCGAAGCTTTTAATTAATATTGAAACCCTTGGCACTTCGACTCCGCTCAGTGACCAAGGGTTTTTTATGTCTAAAAATTTCACCACTTCTGCGCTCTTTGCGCACTTCTGCGGGAGATTTTAAATTTTGGACCTTCCCTCCACCTTCACAAGAAAATTCACCGAATTCGCAATAAAACACTTTTCATGAGCCTCATGATGCAGCTCTATTGAAAGCTGAATCATTCCTTCTTCTTTGACCGTTACATTTGGATGTAATGTTACTTCAGAAAACCGACCTCCATTTTCATCTTCTATCATTGTTCCACTTGCTTTGTCTTCATAATTGAGAACGATAATGCCATTTACAGCGCATAAATGCAAATACCAAAGCATGTGACAAGAAGACAAAGAAATAACCAAAAGATCTTCTGGATTATAACGTGTGGGGTCGCCACTAAACGTAGCGTCAGATGAACCATGAAATGTTGGCTTGTTTGGAATTTCTACTTCAAAATCTCTGCCGTAGGAAGTGTAAGAACGTGTTCCTTCACCTGTATTCCCGGTCCAGCGTAAATCCGATTTGTAAAAATGTTCTTTACCCATAACAGCGATTACTTCGTAATGTCGTACTGAATTCCAGAACCCTTTTCAATTGCAGGGATTCCTTCCAATAACCAAACCGGAGCTTCTTTTCCTTGCAAATAGTAATCGAAGAATTGACGCATTCTGATACTCAAATCCATTCTGTTTGCTGGTTTCATCAGGTTATGATCATCACCAACATAATTCAACATCCAAACCGGTTTGTTCAATCTTCTTAATCCCATGTACAATTCAATTCCCTGATACCATGGAACTGCACCGTCTTTATCGTTCGCCATTACCAGAAGTGGTGTTGTCACTTTCGGCAAATGAAATAAAGGACTGTTCTCAACGTACAATTCAGGTGCTTCCCAAATGGTTTTTCCGATGCGGCTTTGTGTGTGCTCATACTGGAATTGGCGGCTAAATCCACTTCCCCATCGAATTCCGCCATAGGCAGAGAACATATTTGAAACCGGAGCACCAGCCATTGCAGCTTTGTAGCGGTTGGTCATTGTAATAAGTTGTGCGGTTTGGTAACCTCCCCAGCTTTGACCTTGTAATCCCATTCGTGTAGAATCCACGTTTGGAAGTAGTTTCAAAACAGCGTCTGTTCCACTCATGATACAATCGTATGCTCCTTGGGCAGGATGCCCTGGCGTATAACGAATGTCCGGAATAAGAACAATGTAACCCGCCGATGCGTATTCTGTTGGATGAATGATTGAAGCCGTTGGTTTTGGTGCGTAATGGTTATGAATTTCATCTGAATACATTTCATAGAAATAAACCATTAAGGGATATTTCTTGTTTACATCAAAATCTTCCGGTTTGTATAACAATCCCTCCAAAGGAATACCTGAGTATGATTTCCAGTTGATTAATTCTACTGTCGACCAATTGTATTCACTCTGTTGTGGATTCAAGAACGATAATTTTCGGGAAGTTTCTCCTTTTGCATTTGAAACGTACAAGTCCGGATAATCTGTATTGGAATGTTTTTGATACAATACCGCCTTACTGTTTTTTCCTTGTCGGAACCCTAAATAGTTGTGGTTTGATGCATCTAATGGTACAAAAGAAAGCATAGGGAAATTGCCTTCAATTCTGTAAACCGACATCGCCTTTGTTTTTTCATCAAAACGTGTCATCACACAATGTTCAGGTGAAATTAAAACGCTGTCTTCTTTCAGATTGTAAATGTTATAGTTGAAGTTGGTGTCTTTTTCTTCCGTTCTGAAGAATTGGGTAATAGAACTCGTTTTGTTCTTTGCAATATCGTAGTACAAAATGTCGTGATCGGCCTGAATAAGGATTCCCGTTTCTTTAGCGGTCCAGCCAATTGCACCCATGGGTCCGTCAATAATTGGCATACCATTGATATCACTATAAATGTTCATTGGACTTTCACAAGTAATACACGATTCGGCGTTTGTTCTTAGGTCGCGGAATTTGTATTCCATGATTTTATTGTCGAAGTATGTGAAATAGTTTCCACTAGGTGAAAGCTGCACATCATAATAGTTTTTTTCAACCATTAACGTTGCATTTCCTGTCGCTAAGTCAACAATATAAACATCGTTCGCATTCGGACTTTCCCAGTTATTTCTACGGTATTTTTCTTCATTAAACGCTAGTATTTTCGTATACTGATCTTCATCTGAAAATAGGATTCGCAATTCGTCGGTTCCAAGTTGCGTAAATGAGTTGGATGATTTGTGGTAGGCGTATGGATTGCTCTTTGTTTCATCACTTTTCATAGAAACCAATTGCTCTGGCTGAATACGCTCGTCTTGCCAGCTCCAAACATCCACGTTCGCTTTTTCGCTTTCTATGAGCGAATCGGTAACCGGAATTTTTGCTTCTTCGCAAACTCCGAAAATGATGTCCTGGTCGTTATTGATGTATTCCGGGGTTCTGTGCTGAGAAAGTACAGTAAAGTTGTCAAAGGTTCTATTTGTGTCAATAATGAACGATTTTGAACCAGTTTTCACATCGTATTCCATCAACATCCATTTGCGCTCCGACAACGAGTCGTTAGTGGCCATTGCAAGGATTTTGTCGTTCTTTTTTGAAAAAGCAATGTTGTCAATTTCGATATAAGAACTACGGTCTAACCATGATTTGTTTTCAGCAGTATTGTAAAGGAACAAACGCATTGAATCCGGATAATCTTTCTTTGATTTGTAGTACTCCAGGTGTCGTTGTTCAGTAAATGCTACAAGCGAACCGGCTTCATTCATTTCATACGACTTCACATTCAAAAATTCTGCTCTTACGTTGTTGTTCAAATTGAGAATAATTAATCCTGTTCCGCTTGAAGTGAAGGTTGTTCCTTTAGGAAGAAAAGCCATTTTCTTCAGGTAAAGAATCATTTCCTTCTTATTTAATGACTTTTTAGCATTGAAAGTAGGATAGTAAGAACTGAAAACAACGCTTTTTTTGATAATATCTTTCGGATTGATCTCGATGTTTTTGTTCGACAAATAAGCTAAGGTATTTCCGTCTTCAGAAAGCTGAAAATTCATGATATTTGGCACTTTCGTCATAGAATCGTTGGCAATATTCCAAATCGCAAGCGTGTCCTTTGGCCATTTGTCCTTCTTTACCAGATCCAATTCTGCCTTATGCAATTTTTCAGCCTGAGGCGTTATTCTGAAAACCAGGTATTTTCCATCTGCTGAAAAACGAATCCCTTTTCCACGTGCCACAGAATCTTTTACACCAGTGATGTTATTTACTAAATACAAGTATCCATCGCCTTTGTATGGAAGAGAAGTGAAAGCCGTATAATTTCCATCAGGGGAAATACTTGATTCTGAAATTCTGTTCCAATCGTTGTAAGCCGTGTGATCGATTACTTTTTTCTGTGCGAAAGTTTGGAAAGTTGTGAATACAATAAGTACGGTTAAAAGGGTAATTTTCTGCAGCATATTCTTCGAATTCTAGGATAAAAATACTGTTTTAAAAGTGTAAACTTGCCTTTTGAAACAGCTGACAATATCATGAGAAGGATTTTTAACTTTTTTGCTTTCGGAATTTTACTGGTCTCAACAAGTGAAAATCTTTCATTCGGACAACATTCTGTTATTTTTCCGCAACCCCAATACATGATCAATAATGAACATTCTTTTAAGCACAACGGGGTTTTAACTTTGCCAGAAACAGAAGATACAAAAACCATCATAAATGTGTTTGCTCCGCAGTTTATGTCGCTTTATGGCATTGAATTGAAAACAACTTCCTTGTCGAATGTTTTGTTCTTTAAAGGAGTTGCTCAGAAAAGAGGATTTTATAAAATTACCGTAAACGAACATGGAGTGGAAGTCAGTTATAATGATTTCGAAGGGCTGACCTACGCCATGCAATCGCTGCTTCAATTGACCAATGTAGAAACGGTTCAAGGCGTTATCATTGAGGATTATCCAACCTTCAACTATCGTGGAGTTCATTTGGATTGTGCCCGCCACTTCTTTACTATTTCTGAAATAAAAGGACTTATTGATGAATTGGCACGATTGAAATTCAATACGTTTCATTGGCATTTAACAGATGATCAGGGCTGGCGAATCGAGATTAAGAAATACCCAAAACTGACTTCGGTTGGGGCTTGGCGCGATAGCACGTTGATTGGTCATTTTAGCAAAACACCAATAGAATACGACCATGTAAAATATGGTGGGTTCTATACCCAGGAACAAGCAAAGGAAATTGTTGCTTATGCAAAACACAGAGGAATTGATGTGATTCCTGAAATTGAACTTCCTGGTCATGCAATGGCAGCTTTAGCAGCTTATCCTCAATTGGGTTGTACTGGCAAGAATTTAGGAGTTTCAGGAACCTGGGGTGTTTTTGACGATGTGTTTTGTACGAAAGATGAAACACTGAATTTCCTGAAAGATGTACTGGCAGAAGTAGTGGAAATATTCCCTTCTAAAACAATTCATGTTGGTGGTGATGAAACACCAAAAGTGCGTTGGGAAGTTTGTGAGAAATGTCAGGCGCAGATTCATAAACATGGATTGCATAACGAACATGAATTGCAGAGTTTTGTAATAGGTGAAATGGGTAAGTTCCTTCAGTCAAAGGGAAAAACACTTATGGGCTGGGACGAAATTCTGGAAGGTGGTTTGGTTGAAAATGCACAGGTGATGTCGTGGCGGGGAACCGAAGGAGGAATTGCAGCTGCAAAGGCAAAACACAATGTGGTAATGACGCCAACGTCTTATTGTTATTTCGATTATTACCAAAGTGGAAGCCCAGGCGAACCTTTGGCGATCGGTGGGTATCTGCCATTGGAAAAGGTGTACAATTTTAATCCTATTCCTGAAGAATTAACTGTTGAAGAACAGAAATACATTTTGGGCGGACAGGCCAATTTGTGGACAGAGTATTTGCAAAGCTTCAGTGCTGTTCAATATATGCTTTTCCCACGTCTAGTGGCAATGTCGGAAGTGCTTTGGACTGAAAGTAAAAATCGAAAATCATACAATGAGTTTGTTGTTGGCTTGAACAATGAAGTTTTTCCGTATTACACAAAAAAAGGGATCAATTATTCGAGGGCAGCATTTGAACCGAAAGTGAACTGGGAGAATTATGCGGAATATCAAGGAGTTGTTCTAACGGTTGATTACCCTTTGCAAGAAGCGAACGTTGGTTTTGAGCGAACGAGAGAGTGGGAATTGAATGAAAATGTTGGTTTGATGCAGTATAGATTGAATATTCGACCAACTGAGACAGAACAAGTTCATACCTATGATGCTGTTGTTTATTTGGATAACCAGCTCGTTGGAAAAACGCCAGTGAAAATTCATTCTCATTTGGCTCTTGGAATTGAGCTCCAGTTTGTAACACCACCAAGTGGAAAATACAATGTTCATGGAGATTTAGGTTTAACAGATGGTGTTGTTGGATCGAAACCATGGAAAGGAAATCAGTGGTTAGGATTCGAAAACGATACCGTACAATTCATGCTTGATTTTAATAACGGTTTTGGAAAGACTCGGAAAGTAAGCACTATCAGTCTTGGTACATTGGATGACCCCGGCAGCTGGATCTATCGACCGAAAAAGGTAGAAATTGAATATAGCTCCAATGGCAAAAAGTGGACAAAAACAGAAGCAGTTTTGGAAGGCGATCATTTTGTGTTTTCGAAGAAAATGAAAGTGCGCTACCTGAAATTTACAGTAATAAATGATGAAAAAATTCCTGCTGGTTTCCCCGGAGCAGGATTCACTCCATGGACTTTCCTTGACGAACTTATAATTACGAAATGAAAAAAGAAATGTGCGTTGCAACCCTTGAGGGCGCGCGACTAGCTGCTAAATACGAAGTTGATAGAATTGAAACCTGTATTGCCTTGGAACAAGGAGGATTGACACCTTCTGAAGCAATGGTGAAGTGGATAGATCAAACATTCGACCTGGAACAGCACGTTTTGATACGTCAAAGAGCAGGAGGATTTCATTACAATTACGATGAGGTGTTGGTGATGCGTGACCAGATTTTGAGCATGAAACAACTAAAGGTTGCTGGTGTTGTTATTGGTGCGTTAACAGAAAACATGGAATTGGATTTGGCAGCGCTTGAAAACTGGAAACGTGCAGCTGGCGGTTTAACCCTGACTTTTCATCGTGCTTTTGATGAGGTGAAAGATTGGCGAATTGCAATGGATCAATTGATCAAGTTGGGTTTCACACGCATTTTGACAAACGGTCAGGCCAAAAATGTAAAGGAAGGAACCGAAACACTTTACGAAATGGTATTGCACGCAGCTGGAAGAATTGAAATTATGGCCGGCGGCGGATTGAAATCAGAAGATATTCCGGTAATGATGGAGAACGGTTTGTCGGCAGTTCATTTTTCGGCAAGTGTAGCAACAAAACATAGTGAAGGTTCAAAGTTCGCAGAAGAATTGATGATGCCTTCGGAGATTATATTGTCAGGTATGATGAAATGATGGTCATTTGTTTTTTGATGTATTCCGCGTCTTAAACACAATTTTATGTTTTTATAAAAACGTTTCGGATTTCTGGAGGTTTTCATGAATTCATGATTTTACGAATTTGTGAAATCATGAAGTATGCAAAAATCAAAATTTTTTAAACAAAAACGGCGGATATTACTCCGCCGTCTTCTATTTCAATCGTTTCAAATTACTGTTTCGAAACCTTTATTGTTTGAATTTGATTTCCAACCTGAAGGTTTAAGAAGTAAACTCCTTTCGCCTCGTGAAGCAGGTTCACTGAAACTCCTGATTGACATTCCGGAATCACGCGAATCAATCTTCCCGTTACATCAGTTACCGTCAATTCAGCAGCTTTCGTTGAAGCGAAGTTTACTGTGAATTCTCCGGTTGTTGGATTCGGGAATACCGAAACATCAACTAAAGCAGATTCTTCTAAACCTACAAAGTTGTAAGGTACACATGCGCTTGTATCTGTACATCCGTTTTGCGTAACTGCTACAGCGTAAGATCCGTTAACCGTTGGTGTATAGTTTTGTGTAGTTGCTACTACTGCCATTCCGTTATTACAATCCAACCATTTGTACGTTCCGCCTGATGGAGAAGCCGTCATTGAAGTATTGCCAACAACTGAAGCTACAGCAGTAACTGTTGTTTGCGTAACCGTAACCGATTGACAAGTTCCACCAGTTACACATCCTCCTTCACCTCTTACAAAGTAAGTTCCCGGAGAAGAAACAACCAATGAAGTTCCTGAACCAACATTTGTTCCACCGCAAGAACCAGAATACCATTGCCAGTTTGAAGCGTCATTCAAGTTACCAGTTGCAATTGAAAGTGTTGTTGAAGTTCCTGCACAGAACGAAGTTGTTCCTGAAATTGTTGGAACCGTTGGGTTTGTACAAGGAACTGTTGGTGTGAAACAAATGTCAAGCGACCAACCTGTAAGGGTACCACCATCCTGGTTTGCGCCATCTGTAATGGTTAATGTCCATGTTCCGTTCATTTGCTCACCATCAAATGCAGAAAGTGCGTCTTGAGGCTGGTAAGAGTTTCCTCCAACTGGTGGACAAGGTAATGCTCCAGCTGCAGCTTCGTCGTCGAAGTTTACATCAAAGTTGTCCTCGTCATCACAAATTCCTGAGAACAAAATTGCTGTTGTTCCTGTTGGACTTGTTAATTCAATTGTCAAATCATTGATCCATGAATGTGTTCCAACCAGATCAGTTACGTTCAAATCATCAATAGTTCCAAACGTGGATACGTTCAATGTTGATGTTACAGTTGGTGTTCCTGAAGCAGAAATTGTTACAGGAACGTTCGTTGAAACGTAGTTTCCACAGCTTGCCGTTGTAAATGAGAAGATGTTTGACTGGACAGCCGTTGCACAAGAATTGTAGGTATAAACCACCCAGTAATAAGTTGTTGCCGGATCAAGTGTTGTTGCTGTGTAAGAATTTGTTGTTAACCCAGTTTGAGATTCTACGATTGTTGTTAAACCCGGGTCGCTTGCAATTTGAATGTCATACATCAATCCAGATCCTGCATTCGTCCAGTTAAATACTGTAGAAATTGGTGCAGAAGGCTCTGTGTTCACTGGTAATGTTAGTACAGAATTCGCAATAGTTGAACTCGAAATTAAGAGTGTTCCAGTTGTATTATGCGTTCCTGTTGCAGAAGTTCCGTTTACTGTAAAGTTATACGTTCCTGTTGCAGCTCCTGACGTGTTTGAAACCGTCATTGTAGAACTGTTTCCAGGCAATACAGGGTTAGGAGAGAAGTTAACAGTTACTCCACCCGGCATTCCTGTTGTTCCAAGAGTTACAGGATTGTTATCCGTTCCAATTTCAGTGACAACTACAGTATAAACCGCATCATTCCCCTGACAAGCAGAAATGTTAGTGTTTTGCAATGACAACGAGTAATCGTTAGTTGCAGCAGTGATAGTGAAAACGTTATTCGAAACATCGAAGAACGTTCCATTCTCACACATCACCATGATAATTGCTGTTGTTGAAGCCGTGTTTGGAACATTCACTGCTTGTGAACCATCGTTCGGAACGTTGTCCGCAATCAAGGTAAAAGTTGTTCCACCGTTAATTGATAAATAGATATCTACGTTTGCACAAGAAACAGGAGCAGAAGCTGTATTTGCTACAGCCCAGGTAACCGTTTGAGAGCTGTTTCCAGGCCAGGTAATTCCTGTATTTGTAGGATTGTTTACAATGAAAGGTCCAGCAGATGTAGTTGTCGAAATCGTAATATCCTCATGATCATTACAACCTCCGTTTACTTCATTATCACGAACAACACAACGGAAATTCATAGTTCTGCTTACAGAAGGAAGTACTTCCCAAGTAAAAGGTCCATTAGACATTAATGATGCAATTGAAGGGAAATAACGCGTTCCGCTTAAACTTGGATCCAATGAACGAAAGTTTGGTCCACCTGTAGCTGTAGCAACCGGAGGCTGAGTTGAACTTTGATTGTTCATTTGTTCCCAACAATAGGTAATTACATCACCGTCAGGATCAGTTGCCATTGCTGTTAATGCGAATGGTGTGTTTGCCGGGATCGTTAAAGCCGAAGTTGTAGTTCCGGTAATGGTAGGAGAAGATTGTGATGGAATTGCTGATGCAACTGCACAGCTGTTTCCTGAACCATTAATGAAAATATGCATTTCGTTGAGGTTTACCCCGTGGAAATAGTCATCAGAATTTGGTTGAACATCTTGTGGAGAACAAATTCCCGCATAAGCCATGATACTGCTTCCGGAACCTGGTTCCATTGCCGTTCCATTATTTGCATTTCCTGAACAAGAACCAGCATTTCCGCGGAAACTGTGATTCCCTGAAAACTGATGTCCTAACTCATGAGCTACGTAATCAATATCGAAAGGATCTCCGATTGGAGCACCACTTCCTGTAACACCGCTTGCTTTTTGACTGTTGTTACAAACAACTCCTAATCCAGCCAAACCACCAGAGTTTGTTCCGAAAACGTGACCTACGTCATAGTTAGCAGCTCCAATGTTGGTATTTGTGTACGTTTGATTTTGGTTAATCATTGTACCGGGATTTCCATTAGTGAATGGATCCGATCCCGCACTTGTAAAGATCAAAATGTTGTTGTTGCCAATGATCGTAAGCGTAACAGCCAAATCGCGCATGTAAACACCATTTACACGGTTGATAGTTGTAACTTGAGCAGCTTGTGCCTGAGCAACGGTTCCACCGTGAAATGCAGTGTATTCTCCCGTTGCTGATAAAGCTAAACGGTAAGTGCGTTTTGTACAGTTTCCGAAGCTTTTTACAGGATCAAGTACATCCTCAATGTGCTCAGTAGCCAATTGTTCTTCATCCAAATGACAAATGAACGATTCAGTTCTTGTCAAATGTTCGCGCGAATAGACAATGTAATGTGTAATGTCTCCACCACCAAAGGCATATGGATCAATATAAGTTGTTTTCTTCCCTGGAATCAGGGTCATTGCGTGAAATCCTTGTGGAGTCAAGTCAAATTTCACTACTTCGCCACTGTTATCTGTGGCAGTTCCATCATAGCTTCTGATTTCAGGGAAAGCAGCTGCTAATTCCGGAGCCATGGTTTCATTTTCGCAAACCTTATAAGTTCCAACAGAACCATCTGGTTTTGGAAGATCAATGAAAACCGGAACATAATTGGGATCTGTCAAGCGTTTTGCTGTCGAGAGTGTTGTTCTGAGTGCTTCAACATCTAGAGAAAATGTTAAGTACTCTGTTGGTTGAATGTAGCGCGTACCACTAGCGGTAAACGACGATTCATCAATGCGTCTCCAAGGTCCTTTTGATGTTTTAGCTTCCTGAGCGTACGAGCCTGAAGCATAAATCATTGAAAGACAGAAGACAGCGGCAAAGCGAATTTTCTGTTTCATAAGTAACATAGTTTGGCGACAATTTACGTTTTTTATTTAACAGAACAATGCCTGGTTGGTTATCTTACGGGTTTTGATGTCATTTGGAATTCCAAGATTCCACCTGCCATTAACTCACTATGCTTTAATTGCCAGTTCGTTATTTTTTTACCATTGAAAGTCACTGATTTTACGTAGCAGTTTTTCTCACTTTGATTTTTTACTTTAATGACAAGGAATTCTGTTGATGAAAGATTTACCCGCGCATAGTTTACAATTGGACTTCCAATAGAATAAACATCTGAACCAGGACAAACGGGATAAAAACCGAGTGAACTGAAAATGTACCACGCGCTCATTTGTCCGCAATCATCATTTCCACTTAATCCATCAACTTGCGGAAGGTATTTTGTGTCTAACACTTGTCGAATATATTTCTGCGTCAAATCTGGTCGGCCAACATTGTTGAACATATAGATCACGTGATGTGATGGCTCATTTCCGTGAACATAAGAACCCATAATTCCTTCTCTTGTGATATCTTCCGTATGTTCAAAGTATTTATCGGCCAATTGCATAGTGAATAAGGAATCCAAGTGTTGAGCAAATTTTTTCTGTCCGCCCATCAGTTTCACCAATGAATCAATGTGATGTGGAACGTACAAACTGTAATTCCATGCGTTTCCTTCAATATAACCGGCTTGATGTGTACTCAAGGGATCAAATTCCTTAATGAATTCACCATTCGATGTTTTTGCACGCATAAATCCACTCTTAGCATCATAAACCTTTTTGTAGGACAATGCTCTTTTGGAGAATTCATTATAAATCGCTGTTTCTCCTAGTTTTAGAGCTAGTTGTGCGATACACCAATCGTCATATGCATATTCCAGGGTTTTTGAAACGGATGCTCCGCTCTTGTCTTCGGGAACATATCCAAGTTTCATGTAATCCCCAACACCCTCAAAATAACGTGTCCGCGCGGTTGTGACACAAGCATCTAGTGCTTTTTTGTAGTCTATTCCTTCCACTCCTTTTGCGTAAGCATCGGCAATTACTGAAACGGCGTGGTAACCGATCATGCACCAGTTTTCGTTCGCATAATGCGACCAAATAGGAAGCATATGTTCCGCACTTTGTTCCTGGTGCTGAAGCATGGAATTTACCATATCCGCATTTCTATCGTGTTGTGTCAGATTGAAAAGAGGATGTAAAGCCCGATAAGTGTCCCAAAGTGAAAAGGTCGTATAATTGGTTCGACCTTCTTCGTTCTGATGAATTTCCAAATCCAATCCGCGGTACTTTCCATCTACGTCTTGATAAACCGTTGGACCCAAACAAGTATGATAAACTGCGGTGTAAAATGTTTTTAGAACATCTGGATTCGTAGCATTAATGTCGTATTTGTCGAATTCTCTATTCCATTGTTGTTGTCCTGTTATCTTATATTCATAAAAATCCCAATGAGGAGCTTCCGTTTCCATGTTTAATAATGCACCTTCCATGCTTACACTTGATAGTGCTACTTTCATCATCAATTCGTTGCTTTCTGGCAGATCAAACTGGAAATAAGCACGTAACTGACTGGCCGACATCTCAGGGAAATTCTCTTTGAGATTGAATTTTCGCCAAAAACCATTGTAAACCTTTTTGTTTTGAAAATCGTTGTATCCGTAGCCTTTGATGGGTTCTGAAAATTTAATAGCGAAATAAACGGTTCTGTTTCTTGCCCAGCCATTGGTTTGCCTAAAACCAATCAAGGTAACACTGTCAACTATACGAACGTAAGTATTTACGTTCTTCCCTTCATAATTATAGATTCCGGAAACCAGATCCAAAATAATGTTTGCTGAATCTTTTTGAGAATAGGTGTATTTGTGGATTCCAACACGAGTAGTGGTGGTGAGTTCAGCTCTGATGTTATGGTCTTCCAATGTTACGCCATAGGTATTAGGAGCAGCATATTCCGTATTATGTGAATAGCGCGAACGAAAACCTTTTTCAGGATGATCTTCTGTTCCCGGATTCAATTGAATTTTTCCCGAAGTTGGAGCAACAAGTATATCACCTAGATCAGAATGACCTGTTCCACTAAAATGTGTGTGACTAAAACCAACAATGGTTGGATCTTCATACTGATAACCCGCGCAATATTTGTAAACATCCGGATTGTATTTTCCATCGGTTGCGTAGGGAATGGTATCCGTATCCGGACTCAATTGCACCATTCCAAAAGGAACTGTAGCACCTGGAAACGTATGTCCCATTTTGGAAGTTCCAATTAGGGGATTTACATACGAAGAATTTGGAACTCGAATGATATACCTCTTGTCCGTGACCATTGTTTGAGAAAACAATTGAACCGAAGTAAGAAGAAGAAGTGAGAGAAGGGAAATACGCATTTAGAATCTTGTTAAGAGGCAACAAGATATCAAATTCGGGAGGAAAGAAGAAAGTTATTGGAGGAAAGAATGAGATATTCTCAATTCTTTGGGTCTTGTCTTTCCATTTTCCTCTTTTGTCCTTCCTCTTTTTTAAAATCTCAAATGCCTAACCGTATTCCCGTTGTTGATCAATTGATGTAAAGAATCAATTCCTATTGTCAAATGTGCATCGACATAATTCGAAGTTACTTTTGAATCGCTTTCGCTGGTTTTTACGCCGTCGGGTGTCATGGGCTGATCACTGACCAAAAGTAAAGCTCCGGTTGGAATTTTATTCGCGAAACCAACTGTAAAAATGGTTGCGGTTTCCATATCAATAGCCATTGCACGAATTCTGCTCAGATATGTTTTGAATTCTTCATCGTGTTCCCAAACCCTGCGGTTGGTCGTATAACACGTTCCTGTCCAATAATCAAAACCGGCATCACGAATAGTTGTAGAAATTGCTTTTTGAAGGGCGAAGGCGGGAAGTGCCGGAACTTCTGCAGGGAAATAATCGTTACTTGTTCCTTCACCGCGAATGGCAGCAATCGGTAAAAGGAAATCACCAACCTGACTTTTTGATTTCAAACCACCACATTTACCTAAAAACAAAACTGCTTTTGGTTTGATTGCGGAAAGAAGATCCATACAAGTAGCTGCCGAAGCGGAACCCATTCCGAAGTTGATAATGGTAATTCCATCAGCTGTTGCGCATTGCATCGGTTTATTTTTACCAATAACTTCTACTCCGTAAGTTTCCGCAAATTTCTCCACGTAATTATGGAAATTGCAAAGCAAAATGTACTCTCCAAAATTCTCTAAAGCTTGTCCTGTATAGCGTGGCAGCCAGTTGTTGACTATTTCCTCCTTGGTTTTCATATCACATTCGATTCATGTGAAAATACACACCTTCCGGCAATAATTGTATTAAAAAATGAGAAAAGAATTGCTAAATCGTTTTTGGATTAAACACATAGAGAACATAGTTGGTTCACATAGAAACATAGCTAATTTGATTGAGTTTTAATCAAATCTAATTAAGGACCTTTATAACTATGCTACCTATGTTTTTGCTATGTGACTATGTGTTTATTTTTTTTTGAGAAACCCAATGAACGTTCCTCTGTTTACAGCAGTCACTTTATACTCCGGGTACGTTTCAACAAAGCTCTTCGGGATTTTCAGTTTTGCTTTTTTTGACAGCTGGAGTTGGAATGCACTTCCGGAAGTATCTGAAAGTTCCAGATAATCAACTCTTTGTTTAGTATGTGTCAGCCAGAAATAACCTCGACTACGCTCGGTTACCAATGATGTACTTGCGCTTAACATTTTTCTGCGTTCGCTTAAAGCCCAGTTTTTCCAAAGTTGTTCGACATCGTTCCGGAATTCCATAGGCTGGAAAGCTCTTATCAACGCATTTCGGATTCCGTTATCACAGAAATAAACCATGAAGCTTTTCTTCAATTCGTATTTGTGCGTGGTGAAATAACTTGGAAGTTTGAACAAAATTCCAGCTTTTTCGAAAAGTAAAATATAGCGTTCAACGGTTTCGTTATCCAAATCGCAATCGTTACCCAGTTCATTGTAACTGATCACTTCACCAATCTGATAAGCCAGTTTTCTGAGTAGTTTGATCAACTGCTCTTTTTTGTTGATGCGCTCACCTGCAAAATGGCGAATAATGGCTTTTTCTAAAACGGCAAGCAAGGTTTCTTCTTTAGCTGAAACATCAGCATCAGCTGATACAACTTCAGGATAATAGCCAAAGACCAAACGTTCGTCAAGCACTTTGTCTTCATTCGACAAACCAAAATGCTCTGCGCATTCTTCATATGAAAGCGGGTTTACGATGATTTCAGCATCGCTGGTTCTGAAAACTTCCCAAAAGGCGTTGTCCATTTCCGGTTCATAAGAACAGATCAGTACAATGTTTTCCAGCTTCTCAGCATCAAAACACCAGTCGATAACGTCATTTACGTTGTTTAAGAACTGAGAATTCTGAATAACCAGAATCAATTTGTTGTTGGTGATTTTTGCAAATTCAGCTTGATCCAGGAAGTGTGCTCTTTGGCTTTTTACAGAGCAATCTATGTAAAGTACGTCAGAATGTTCAGGACTAAAAACCTGTTGAACGATCGTCAATTTACCAGTTTGTCGAGGTCCACGAACCACAACTACTTTGTTTTTACTTAATCCGTTTTTTAATTCCTGAAGTGCTTTGCGTTGAATCATGAACGCAAAAAAAGCAGAATTTCCGCAAAAATGAATCGGAATTGGTGGGTTTTTATACTATTTTTTCGGAAGTATCTGAAAACGATCAAAATAGGTTTGCGGTCGATTGGAATGCATGAACTTATTTCCACCGTAGCAAATGAGCTCATAAGTAAATCCGTCTTTCACAAAAATGCGCTTCCATTGATAACCTTTGATCCGGGATTTCACAATTCCTTCAATGGCATAAGTTCCATCGGGTAATGTCATTTCAACCGGACGGTAATGTTGATTCACAATGAATTCCATTTTACAACCTTCCAAATCACTTTCTCCTGGTGAAACGTTTACTTCGTAAGTATTTCCCTGACCTAATTCAACGTATAACGCTTTGTAAAAACCATTGTCTTTTGACTCCAGTGGTTTTCCTGTCAGTTTTACTTCGAAATGATAATTGGTGTTCTTATGCGTATAAGAATTGAAAGCCTGCATTGCTTTTTTGGCTTCACAATTGGCTCTTGTTACCGGATCAACTCTGCGTACAGAATAACCTTTGTTTCTCAGTAATTGAACTACGCCGTCGCTTCCATATAAGTGTCCGCTTCCAATAACACAGAACACGTTTGATTTTTTCATCAAGGTGTCGAGTCCGTTCGCCATTACTTTATTGCGTTTACTGATGAAATTATCATACGTTTCCGGACTTCCATTCAGTTGCGCCTTCAGCATTTTAGTTAGAGAAACAATATCACCTTTCAAATAGGCGTTCACGAACATTTCTTCGCTGTAACGGGTGGCTCCAAAGTTAAACGCAGTTGCAGAAGAACTTACTTTTTCTGATGCGGCTAATTGCTCTTCGAATGTTTCCAGAGTAACCACTTTCTTTCCTGCAGCATAAGCACATTCCTGAAAATAAGCATCTAAAAATTGCGGTCGACCATCTTCTGATCCATAAGCGGTTCTTGTACCGTCGGTTTGATTCAGTTTTTCAATGATATCTAGCTTGTACGGATCTAAACGAACGTCATAGGTTTCAAACAAAGCGGCTACATCTGTTTCTACAACAACTGTTTGTGCATTTATGAATCCGTGATAAAGCGTATCTGGAAAATTGAACATTCTGGAATCGTTGGAATGCATGCTTCCAAAAAGGTAGCTGACATGTGTACTATTCTTTGCTTTTATCTCCCATAACAGCTGGTATTTAGTTGTGTCAATTTGTCCAAAAACGCGAGTAATTGAACCAATGAGCAGCAAGATAAATATGCTTAAGAATTTTTTCATGTCGATATCTGCTGCGAACGTACGGAAAATCAGCCATTCAGCATAAATATTGGAATGTTTTAACAGTAATTGAAAATTGAAAATGGCGAATTGAAAAGCCCGGAACTTACTTGATATAAATGTGATGGAGAATAATCAACTGTCAATTATTGTCTAACACGCCACATTCTTCTACATTTTCAATTTTGATTTTTCAATTAATTTCCTGCTCTTCCTGCTTCTCCTGTGGAATTGGTGCTGTGTTGGTTTACGTTCACTTTATTATTACCCAACTTATACGTGAAGGAAAAACGAACCATCTGCATATCGTAGTAATAATTCTCACTAATGATGTTTTGATTACTTCGTGTAATGGATTTTGTCCGCATTAATCGAAAAGGATCAGATGCGTAGAGTTCCAGTGATATTCTATTTTTCAATAGGTTCTTTTTCATGGAAAGGAACATGTATGGGTATTCCGTTTTGTGTGTGATTTGCTGATAAAAAGGTGTCATGTAGAAACCACCTCCTTTTAAGGAAAGGCTTTCACGTTTGTCGAGGACAAAAATGAAATTAGCACTTACCATTGCCATAAAATTATTGAGCTGCTGAGCTGCAATTGCTTCTGTTACTCTTGTCATAGAGTAGTCGGTCATCAGCGTTGCATCAATTGAAATGCGTTTGTTGATGAGTTTAAAGTAAGTGGTATAAAAGGAAATGGATTGAGCGGAATATAAATTAGCGTAAGTGCTTTGCTGAAGTTGCGTTGCATTATCGAAAATAGTAACGGTGCTGCTTCCTTTAACGCTTTGGTGAAACAATAAATTCAACTGGAAATCTTTGATAGTTGTTGAAATGGAAATGGAATGATCAACGGATGGTTTTAATCCCGGATTACCAATGGTATAACTGTATTGAGAAGTATAGTACTTAAATGGATTCAATTCGGAATAATCCGGGCGGTAAAAATCTCTGGAATAAGAGAAATTCCATGTCGTTCCGTTTTTGGATTCGTATAAAGCAAATAGTTTGGGAACTAACTGAAAGTAATTGTTCTCGGTTGTAAAACTGGTTGTGGGCGAATCTCCGGTGTAGATCGTGTTCTCGCCCCGTAATCCGGCCTGAAAAGACCAACGTTTGAATTTCCAGTCTAGGCTCAAATATGCGGCTTGTATGTGTTCGTAATAGTTAAAGACGTTGCTTTTAGAGGTGTCAATAACATCTGGATTGTTCATATCACTAAATACAGATAGATCATTCGTGTTTTCAGTATAAGAATATCTTCCACCAAGGCTTAGAGTTGCATTTTTAATTGGGTGAACGTAATCAATTCCTCCTGAGAGAAAGTTGGCGATGGTCAACACCTTGTTTCTTGCCTTGCTTGTAGAATCAATGTTAGTAGTGTTTATTTCAGTGATGTAATTGATGTTTTTCGTTTTGTCGTAATGGGTATAATCAACGTTGAAATCCAATTTTTTGCCAATCGTATCTAGTCTTTTCGAGAGACTGAGCGTTGCCGAATTTCTCCAGCTCTCGTTAAATTCTTTGCTTTCGTTATTTATAGTGCCATAAAGCAAATCGCCGTAATTCGTTTTACGAATGAAGTTGGAACTGGTCATATCATCGTTGTAGCGACTTGAAAAACATAAAATTCCAATTTCCGTAGTCGGATTAATTTCATAGTTCAATCCTAGTGAGCCGGATAATCCCAAATAGTGGTTCAGACTGGTGCTTCGTTCGTTCCATTGCAATGTGTCAAAGCCAATGATTTTGGTTCCTGCAGGACGAAATCTACTATCATCGAGGCTCATGTTCGAATACAAACTAAACTTGTTTTTTCGGTAAGCGTAGTTGCCTGAAATGGATTTCTGCAAATAAAACCGTTGTCCAATATCTGCCGTTATACTTCCTTTACTCAACCTGCTTTTTGCTCCCGCCACCAATTTTATGTTAATCAAACTTCCTGTAATGGTCGCTGCGTATTTCACTGGTGGAATTGGAATGATCTCGATGTACTGAATATCTTCTGTTGAAATAGACTGAATGAACGAAACCAAAGCAGAGCCGCTCAACTGGATCAGCTTGTCGTTGAGCATTACCTGAGCGGGTCCTCCACCAGCAACTTCAATGGTATTGCCATTGATGTATACTCCCGGTGCAAATTCGATGACATCTGAAGCGTCACCGCCAACCAGTGCGGGAATATCGGCCGGATTGAAAATGGTACGATCTGCCTTTCTGATGATCATTGGTTTTTTGGCAGTAATTTCTACGTCCTTCAATGTATTCCCATCGTCTATTTTCAAATTAAAGACAGTTGAACCACTTAAAGTAATAAGTGTGTCGATCTTTTTGAACGGGACTTTGACATGCAACTGATACGTTCCTTCAGCAATGTTTTTCATGGAGTAGTTTCCAAGGGTATCTGTATCGACAGTTTGTATAGCAACAGAATCACGCAACAAAATCAACTTGCAATAGCCAAAAGGTTGATCTGAAATATCAGTGACTTTCCCAGATAAACTGCCCTGTGAAAAAAGCGAAAAAGGAAGTAACAATACGATGAAGGTGAAAATTTTCATTTACGTAGGTGTAGTAAACAAATATAGATTTTTTCGCAAAAGGTTACAGCCAATTGTAAAATTCCAAAATGAAGCGGGGTGCTAAATTAACAATGAAAGAATGATTAATTATCAAGGGCGCAGCATGATTGATAATTAATTCATTGCTAATTGCTAATTAATTTTAGGACATGATTTTCCCCAAACGCATACGGAATATAAGACAGTTTCTCCATTGGTTTGGTAAGTATGACTGGCGTTCTTTTTCCAAGTGAAATCGTTCCGTGACTTTCTGAAAGTCCCATGGCGTAAGCGCCGTTAATAGTCATAGCGTTCAATGCTTCTTCCGGAGTCAACTTCATTTTCACACAAGCCAGCGAGAAAATCACCTGCATGTTATCACATGGCGTAGTTCCCGGATTGTAATCTGTAGCAAGGGCAATAGGCAATCCTTCATCGATGAACTTTCTCGCATTTCCGTAAGGAATAGAGATAAAGTGTGAGCAACCCGGAAGGAAAACAGGCATACATTTACTTCCTTTCAATGCTGAAATATCTTCATCGCTCGATTCTTCCAAATGATCAACACTCAACGCTCCCATATCAACTGCAGCTTTTACGCCGCCCATAATTGAAAACTGATTGACATGAACTTTGGGGATCAAGCCGTATTTTTTTCCGGCTTCAAGAATTTCAGTCATTTCCGCAACGTTGAAATAATTGCGCTCACAGAAAACATCAATATAATCTGCAAGTTGTTCTTCTCCAATTGCGGGCAGCATTTCGTTGATGATGAGGTCAATATAGCCTCTATGATTTTCCTTGTATTCCTTTGGAAACGCATGAGCGCCTAAAAAAGTGGCTTTTATGGCAATTCCGCTTTCGGCTTTCAGACGTTTAATCACACGAAGAATCTTCAATTCGGCTTCAACGGATAATCCATAACCAGATTTAATTTCCAAAGCTCCGGTTCCGTTTGCTTTCATCTTATTTACGCGCTTCATTGCTTCCTGAAACAGTTCTTCTTCTGTCAATTCTCCTAATCGACGGGCTGAATTTAGAATTCCACCCCCTTTTGCAGCGATTTCTTCATAAGTCAATCCCTTGATTCTGTCCACAAATTCTTCTTCGCGTGTTCTGGCGAAAACGGTATGTGTGTGTGAGTCGCAAAATGCTGGCATTACAGATCCATCTTCTGCATCAATTACTTCAACACCGCGCCAATCCGTAATTCCTTCCCAATCTTCCATCTTTCCGTACGCCACAATTACTCCATCTTCCAATGCCAAAAAAGCATTTTCAATTGTTGGAACCGTCTTCATTGCAGAACCGGCTACATAAGCAGGGAAATCCTCACCTACTTGTAGTAAGGACTTGATGTTTTTTATTAAGATTTTCGCCATGACAGTGCAATTTTACGGAATATCTGTTTACGCCTGTTTGGATGAATGCTTTTGACTTAAAAATATCTGATGGTCCGCAGAAAAATGCATCCAATCAACGATTCCTTTTCAATTCTTCCAATTGCATTCGGTAAACGCGCTGTAGGTTGGTGTCGCACGGTGTTTGCAGGAATTTTTCAACGGATCGTTTGAATGCTTTTTTGTTGCTAACATCGTTTTTATCGAAATTATATGCCGCCTGTGCCGAAACCAGTTCTTCTAACAACTTCGTACAATTGATTTTATTGGAGAAATTACTCTTGATATCATTGGTTAGAATAATAAAATTCTCTTCATCTCCCGGAATGTATTTTACTGAAAAAGATTCACCGATTTGAGGAGCTATTTCTAATTCATTTGACGGATAAAAGGCATCTCCACTATTTTCGAAATACGTTTTTACAGTTTTGTTATCCTTGGTTTTGATCAAACAATGATAATTAACCACCTGAACGCGATTTACATAGTTATTGGTGTTCTCAATGCGCACTATAACGCCTGTTCCTTTCACCCCGTGGTTGTTCACATATTCTCTATTCCAGTCGCCACCATAAATCAAATTAATCACTCCGAAAAAGGGTAGCAATAACGCTAGATTCGACGCTCTGGGATACCGCTTTTTGCCGAAACGGTAAATCAGTAACATAGCGATGATTGAACATGGTAAGATTAAAAAAGGATGTAATGAGCAGAAATGTAGAAAGTTGGAAGTCATCAGAAACATGTTTGAACAAGCTCAAATGTATAGATTTTACTGAATTGGTCTTGAATCTGCTTATTTTCAGCTAATAAATTCGTTCGCTGCGTGGAACAGATAGATTTGTTGGTAGCTCCTGAACCTACGATTTACGATTAAATAACCTTCCGGAATTAACCTTCGATTTTTATATTTCACTGTTAAGCAAATATTAAGGTAAGATTAACTAAATTCGTTTAACTAGGTTAAATTATACTGTTACTCTCCCATGAAAAAAACGCTACTCTCTATTTTGCTTTGCGCAACGGGTTTTGTAAATGCCCAAACTTTTAACGGCGGTACCGGAAACATTTATGACAATCAAACCATTGATATTCCTATTGTGGTTAGCGGCTTACCGAATGCTATTGATACTGCCAATTTTGGCTTGGAAACGGTTTGTGTAAATATCACGCATACTTACGATGCTGATGTAACCGTTTGGATCGTTGCACCCGACGGAACTGCAGGAGTGTTATTCGCAAATGTTGGTGGTGGCGGACAAAATTTCACCAATACCTGTGTAAACGACAATGGTTCATTGACATTTGGCGCCAGCAATGCTCCTTTTACCGGAACATTCAAGCCAACTGGACAAATGGGATTGGTGAATAATAACCAAAATCCAAACGGAACATGGCATTTACGAGTAAACGACAATTATGGAGCTGATGAAGGAACCGTGAATTCTTTCAGTATTACTTTTGGGAATAATCCAGCGAGTTATTTTTCTTTTACGGAATCTTGGTTACCAATTGTAGATATCAATACCAACGGGAACATCATTTCGAATGATCCAAAGGTAATGGCGGATATGCGTATCATCAATAATGGTACAGGTATTAGAAATCATTTGACCGATACTCCCGAATACGATGGAAAAATTGGAATTGAATACCGAGGAAATTATTCTGCTAGTTTGCCACAAAAACCTTACGGATTTGAAACCTGGGATGTCAATGGAAATGCAATCGACACTTCATTTTTTGGAATGTCGAGAGATAATGATTGGGTGCTGCTTGCCAATTACAATGACAAATCATTTGCAAGAAACATTTTACCGTTTTCATGGTTCGATAGTTTAGGACATTATGCCGTTCGCTCGCAATTGGTAGATGTGGTAATGAACGGTGAATATCACGGAATTTATTTGTTCTGCGAGAAAATCAAGCGCGATGGTGGACGAATTGACATTGATAAATTGGAACCAACAGAAATCACTTATCCAGACAATTCAGGTGGGTACATTTTGAAGATAGATTATTGGGATAACAGCAATTCATGGCAGCTTTCGCATTCACCAATTGGTTTTCCCGGATTAGACATCCACATGGTGCATGTAGAACCAAAAATGGAAGATCTGATGCCACAGCAGTTAAGCTACATTCATGGTTTTATTGATGATTTTGAAAATGCACTTTATGGAGTAGACTTCGACGATGCTTTATTAGGTTATAACGCTTATATCGGAGACGAAAGTTTCGCAGATTATCTGTTGGTAAATGAATTAACTAGAAACGTGGACGGATTCAAGAAAAGCCGTTTCTTCTCAAAAGATAAAGACAAAACTGATGGAACAGTTCGCAAGTTGAAAGCTGGTCCAGTTTGGGATTTCGATTGGTCGCAAAAAGACATGTGGGGCGACTCCGAAGATGGAAGTCAATTCATGTACGGTGAAGTTGATCAGGACGTGAATGCACCAGGTTGGTATATTCGTTTACTTCAGGATACAACCTTTGCCAATTTGGTCAGATGCCGTTACGAAGATTTCAGAAGAACCATTTGGAGTCAAGCAGAGATCAATGCGGCAATTGATGCTGTAGCTTCTAAAGTAGCTGAAAGTCAAACGTGGCATTATAAGGTTTGGGGACACATGGGTTCTGCAACAGGAACACCGGAAGTTCAGGCTCCTAGTCAAACGTATGCTGAAGAAGTTCAACGTTTGAAAGATTGGTATGCTCGCAGATTAACTTGGTTAGACGCGAATTTACCTGGAAACCTGAACGGTTGCAGCTTCACTGGAGTCAATGAATTTACCTTGAATGTGGATGTTTATCCCAATCCATTTGTTTCTACAGTTTTGATTGAAACTGCTAAGCCAGTAACCGGAGATTTGGTTGTTCGCTTAGTTGATGCATCCGGGCGCGTGGTTCGTGAGGAAGTAAAGACGGCAACAGATTTTAAAGATGGTGCGTATTCCCTTGAGAATTTGAGTGAGTTAAAATCCGGACTTTACTGGTTGGAATTGAGCACTTCGGAAACAAAAACAACTATAAAATTGATGAAATAGGCAGATTTTTGCTTGAATTGCTTGTAACATTGAAATAATGACTTATTTTTGCACCCGCTTACAATGGTAAGTGGGGTTGTCAGTCCGACAACAAATTGAAATGCCTCGGTGGCGGAACTGGTAGACGCGCTGGATTCAAAATCCTGTACTTTCGGGTGTGCCGGTTCGATTCCGGCCCGAGGTACCAACGAAGTAGAAAAGCCTTTGGAGAAATCCAGAGGCTTTTTTCATTTATGAGCTTTTCTCGTCGTTGCTCTCAAGAGCTCAGGACGTAATGTGATTTATTCTTTATCTTTCGTTTGATTTTAAACCATAATAGCTTACAGAGCGATGAGCTTCCTGAATAAGTACAGCCTTAAACAACAAATGAATTTGATTTCATTACTGATCGGGGTATTGATTTCGTTGACTTTTTTTCTTCCTGTTGTTACCTATTTTAAGTTTAACAAAATGGAAACCGCGGTACTTGAAGACAGAGTTTACGGTTTTGAAACCATCAGCGTTTTTGTTCACTTTTATTGCTTTATCTGCATCTTACTGGCGGCATTTACATTCAACAAACTCATTTTGCGGATCAACAATATTGTCATTTGGATATTTTTCTCACTGAAGTTTTTGTTTGATATTTTGTTCTCAAATCCTTATGCCGTGCATGGACCAGTTGCCCCGAAAACGGAAATTGGCTATGTTCTCAGTTTTTTGTTGGTTATCACATTTCTGATTGTTACCTCTTTCTGGAGGCGAAAGTTTGATTCAATGGAAGTCCATCGAAATCAAACGATTGTTCTTGGTGGAGTTTGGGGAACGTTGTTAATTATTCCAATACTTTGGTTTATACTGGAGGTTTTCATCATCGGATTGTAATCTTTTCACTTTCCCAACAAAGATTTATATAAATCCCATCATTGTTTTTCGCTCCACGAATTCTGCTTTAACTTGAATGAAAAAGTAGGGTATGAAAGAGTCAAATGCAACCGAGAATTTGAGTGGCGCAGCTGCCATTGAGAAAATAAAGGAATTGGTAAAACATGGCAGAACGTGTTTGATGATGACGGATTTAGACAATAGGCCGTGCACTGTGCGACCAATGGCACCGCAAAAAGTAACGGAACAAGGCGAGTTACTGTTTTTTAGTGATCGCAGATCCAATAAGAATTTGGATATCGAAGCATCATCAGACATGCATATCACCTTTTCCAATGATGGAGATAATGAATACATGAGTTTATTCGGAACAGCGAAATCATATCGCGATCAAAATGAGATTGATGAATTGTATAACTCTTTCGCTAATACCTGGTTCGACGGTAAAGAAGATCCGAATTTGACCATCATCCGGTTTTCTCCAAATCAAGGGCATTATTGGGACAGCAAGCATGGTAAAGCAGTTCAAATGATAGGAATTCTGATAGACGCAATTACTGGTAAGCAAACAGACGATGGGTTAGAGGGTGATTTGAAGCCCTGAACTTAACATGATGGATTTTTCAAAAGCTTGACTATCTTTCCAAAAAAATCACCAATGAAAAATCTAACGATAGGCGCTTTCTTATTGTTTCTAACCCTTTGTTCATGCAATTCAAACTCGAATTCCCAAGAACAAGAAATTGCGAGATTGAAAAAGGCAAATGCCGAATTGAAGGAGAAATTGGATTCATATCAGAATGCCATTGTAATCACACGTGATAACATCAATAAATATGTTGGTGCAATAGCGTTCGGTCCTGAGAAAGTAGAAACGAATGAGAAGTCAGAGATCTTCACGTCGTTGTATTTACACGATTTGCCAGTTGAAGTTGAGTGGTCAACTGATCAAGAGAATCAAGCAGAGAAAGAGAGTGGTCAAATTGTTCGCTACATTCAAAATTCATTTCCAGGTGCCGGAAAAAGAACTTTCTCTGGAAAGTACACGGTGAAATTTCCAATCCAGGTGCCGGAAAAAGAACTTTCTCTGGAAAGTACACGGTGAAATTTCCAAACGGAGAAGAATGGTCAATTCCATGGCAGAAAGAATTAATTGTGAAATAAATTTCAGGATTTGTAATATTGCGCCATGACAAAAAGAGAGACCAGAAAAGAAGCTTATCGCCAAATTGTAAAGCAAAATAGAAGTCATCAGGAAGTTTTTGACGAACTGAGAGGTTCCAGTTCTTTGGACGTTGCTGCGCTTGCAACCCTGGTTGGCGCCATTCCATCAGCTGAAAAACGTCAACAGAATAAAACACTGGCGATTGTGTTTATCGTGGTATGTGCTATAGTAATATTGTTAAGAGTTCTTGGTGTTGCATCGCTACCACTGATATCGAATATGAATTTGCCTTTATTGATCCTTGCTTTGGCACTTGGTTTGGTTGTTCCAGTGGTTGCAATTATTGGAATGATAACTTGGAGAGTAGAAATGCTTACCGCCACTGCTGGACTTTTGCTCTTGAGTTTGATCAGAACATTCACGAACGACAAACAATTTCTGAATGATTCTATTTCTTTGGTTTTTCTGATTCCTCACGTAACTGCAATTATTCTTGCGTTTTTTATGCCTTATCGTCTGAAAACAGGATACAGAGAAACAGTGATCAAGGAAGAAAAAGATGGATCGCAAGTCTCTAGAAAGACGGTAATCTTTGAAAAACAGGAGAAAGTGCAGAGTTTAGATCTATTGGATTCATAGCCTGGAGATTAATATTTTTCATTATTTATTTCAGTTTTTCATTTTATTGAAGTATTTTCATTTTGACCAATTTTACCAGAATGAAAAAACGACACGGGATTTCTATCTTCGAAAAAAGCTTAATGCTTGTAATGGCGCTGCTTTTAGTGTTGGTGTGCGTTACCGGTTCCTGGGTTTATAGTCGACTTTCCTCTATCGTAGACAGTGAAATGCCCAGTGAATATCGGGTGAGTAGAAAGAGCATTGTGGCAGATATGAACAATAATCTTCTGAAAGCAGATAATCTTACGTACGCTTTTTTGTTCGAAGGAAATGAAATTGCTCAAATTCAGTTTAAAGGATTAAAAGGGAGAACATTTGATAAATTGGTTGGACTAAAACACTTCCGAAAATCAGATACGACCTATCAAAATCAAATTGAACAACTGCATTTATTGCTGGATCAGCGTTTCGACAATCAGGAAGCAATGATGGCAATTCAGAACGAGAACAGGGTTGATGAAACCATGAGTATGGTTGTCAACGAAGTTCAAAATAGTCGTTCGAACATAAAAATTGATGAACCACAGCAAGCCGCAGCGCCAGTTACTGAGGAGAAGAAAAAGTGGTTTAAGCGCAAGAAGGAACAACCTGCTGTTGCAAAAGTAGAACAGCCACGGATCAATGCAAATCAAATTGCTGAGCAAAGCAGACAGCAAATTAGCTCAAAATTGCGTTCTGTTCAGGAAAGAGCGGTTTCAAAGGAAGATTATGAAAACGAATTGAAGCTTGATCTGGAACAGGAAAACACGCTTATAACTAAAAAAATAAATGAGCGTTTCCGGACCATTTTATTAGCAGACAAGCGTGATTTGGAGAAAGAAACGCAAAAAGCGAAAGCTGCGGCTAAAGAAACGAACAGCATTATTCTGGTTTTCTTATTGATCTCCGTTTTACTCATTGCAACCATTGTTTGGTTAATGATCATGATTTTCAGAAAAACCAGATCGACAAGTGAATATTTGAGAACCGCAAAAGAGAAAAGTGATCAGTTGACTGAAGCAAAATCACGTTTTCTTGCGACGATGAGTCATGAAATCCGAACTCCTTTAAACGCCATTTCTGGTTTTTCGGATCAGTTGTACTATGAAAAACTTCCATCCGAAGTTCATCATAAGGTGGACATCATTCGTTCTTCTGCACAGCATTTAACACAAATCACCAATGAAGTCCTTGATTTGAGTCGCTTGGAGCGTGATCATATTCAATTGGAAGCCATTCCGTTCAATATAAAGCGAGAGATTACGGCTGTTCAGGAGCAATTTGGTTTCCAACTCGGAAGCAGAAACAATTCCCTTAAATTGGATGGTGAACTAAAAGATTGGGTGTTGATTGGTGACCCACTTCGTTTCCGTCAAATGTTGATTAACCTGATCGGAAACGCAAATAAATTCTCTGAAAATTCGGAAATCATTATCGACTTCAAGGCAAAGGAAATAAAGGATAAGTTGCAGGTTCAGATTTCTGTAATCGATCATGGAATTGGGATAGAAAAATCGCATTTGGATAACATCTTTCAACCATTTGAACAAGCTGATATTTCTGTGGCTAGAAAGTATGGCGGGACTGGATTAGGGCTTAGTATAACTAAGATTATAATTGATAAAATGAATGGAAAGATAAGTGTGAAGAGTACGCTCGGAAAAGGAACAGCTTTTACACTTAAATTTGAACTTCCTATTGACGGATCTGAACTGCCGGAGGAGGAAACGAGAAAGGATTTTTCCTTCTTAAAAAATAAAACTGTTCTTTTAGTTGATGATGAGCCTTTCAACCGACTTTTATTGAAAGCTATTTTCGACGGTGTAGAAATGACTTTGTTGGAAGCTACTAATGGTTTAGAAGCTCTTGACATCATTGAAAATAATGAAATTGATGTCGTTTTATTGGATGTACACATGCCGGAAATGGACGGAAATGAATTGGTTGCCCGTATTTCGGAATCGAATAGAGAAGATAAGTTGATAGTAGTGGGTTTAACAGCTTCGCTTGATGATGCAACACGCAAGAAAATGTTGCTTGAAGGTTGGACGGAAGTACTTACTAAACCAATTAAACCGGAAGAATTGAGTGAGATTCTTCATCGATTAACAGTTACAAATCAAGAAATTATAGATATGGACAAGACAAATTTTGAAGGACTCAAAAAGTTGAGTAACAACAACATGGTCATCTACCGTGATTTGCTGGAAACATTTGTAACATCAACAAATAATGGAAGAAATGCCTTGCAGACTTTACTTGCTGAACAACAATGGAATTCCATAGGGGAAAAGGCGCATCAATTGGCCGCTCCGTTCAAACACTTTGATGCTATGCAGTGTTATGGAACGTTGAAGGAAATTGAGAAATTAGGAAAGAGTAATGAATCAACAGATAAAATTCCGGCATTGGTCGAGTCGTTTTTGGAAGATTCGAGCAGCGTGTTGGAACAAATACAAACAGAGATTAACACACTTTAAATGAACAGCGAAAGTACACCGCAAAAGATTTTTATTGTCGAAGACAATGATTGGTATCAGCGCTTGCTGGTACATACCATTTCAATGAATCCGGATTATGAGGTTCATGCGTTTTCAACTGCGCAGGAAATTTTGGACAGATTGGATGAAATGCCTGATTTGATCACGATAGATTATCGTTTGCCTGATAGTACAGGTGAGGAACTGTTGAAAACGATCTTAACACGCATTCCGGGAATTCAGGTAATTGTCATTTCGGAACAGGAGGACATTGAAACCGCTGTTAGTTTGTTGAAATTAGGTGCTTACGATTACATCGTGAAAGGAAACGACATACAGAATCGTTTGTTAAACACCATTTTGAATGCACAGCAGAAAACGCGACTTCTTAAGAAAATTGAGCGTTTGGAGCAGGAAGTGCAAACAAAGTACAATTTCGATGATACTATTATTGGTCAGAGTTCAAAAATGCAGCGCGTTTATGCCTTGTTGCAGAAAGCGATCAACAATAACATTACGGTAAGTATTTCTGGAGAAACGGGAACCGGAAAAGAGGTGATTGCAAAAGCAATACACTACAATTCGGTTTACAAGAACAAACCATTTGTTGCCATTAACATGGCTGCTATTCCTAAAGAACTTTTCGAAAGCGAGTTGTTTGGTCATGAAAAAGGCGCATTTACAGGTGCCAGCCAAACCCGAATTGGAAAATTTGAAGAAGCAGATGGTGGAACATTGTTTTTGGATGAAGTTGGCGAAATGGACTTGGTGTTCCAGGCCAAACTCCTGCGCGTATTGCAAGAGCGTGAATTGACGCGCGTTGGTAGCAATAAGGTTTACAAGTTTAACTGTAGGATTATTGTTGCAACGCACAAGAATTTACTGCAAGAGGTAAAAGATGGAAATTTCCGTGAAGACCTTTATTACCGTTTATATGGTTTGCCAATTGAACTTCCGCCATTGCGTGAGCGTGAGAAAGACATTTTATTGCTGTGTAAAAGCTTTATTGAGAAATTCTGTCACGAGAATAAGTTCGATCAAAAGAAATTGAGTTCTGAAGCTCAAAATAAGTTGTTGGCATATCCATGGCCGGGAAACATTCGTGAATTGAAAAGCGTCATTGAATTGGCAGTTGTAATGTCTCTTGACGAAAGTATTCAGGCGGATGATGTTGTTTTGGCAAACAGCGATGTTCTTTCCGGAATTATGGGTGAAGAAATGAGTTTGAGATCATATAACCGCAGAATTGTACAGTTGTTTTTAGACAAGTATAATAACAACACAAAGTTGGTTGCCGATAAGTTGGATATTGGTCAAACAACCATTTATCGTATGTTAAAAGAGGAAGAAGAAGTCTAGTTTCTTTTCAAAATGAAAATTTTTTTTTCAAAATGAAAAGAAAATGATGGTATCAAAAAAGCTAAAGCCCTGTTTTTCAGGGCTTTTTTTGTTTATGGCACGTTTGGCACGTTCTTTACAATACGATAAGCACTGAAATGCTAACAACAATAGAATTAAATCTCGAAAATTCTGAATGTTATTGGTTCATGAAAATGGATGGCAATGCAAGCAGAACGAAGTGATTCTACCAACAAACAGATTAAAGCGATAATCTGTGTTAAGCAAGCAGAACAATGGGTAAAGCAAGAAGTAAGCAGTTTGATGGTGACATTAATAACTTAGGAGATTGGTTTCGTGGGTTTGAATAAAAAGTTTTGAGTTAGAGTTACTTTCAAACTGCTTATACTTCTAAAAGTATCCTGTAAAAAATAATTGATCCGTTTATCAAGAGATAATCAAGATATTCTATCAATAGTCAATGCGTGGTTAGGTATTAGGTTAGGTATTAAGGTATGATTTACAGTTGAGCATGACTTTGATGGTATTATAGTGTGTTAGTCAAAAAGACCTCTGTTCTTTGAGCAGAGGTTTTTTATTTGTGCATGCTGTGAAAAAGCAGTACATTTCTATTACCTATTCAACACATTCCGCTATGAAGAAAACAATAGTTGTTGCCATTCCCGGTATAGGAACGAAGCAGCGAAATTTTTCCATTCCACTTGAAAATGACATTCGCAAGCATGCTTATGGAGATGAGATGCTAGCCCATTTTCAACTCATAGAATTACTGCCTTTTAAAGATTCTCTTGCGGACTTTAATCAGAAAAATCTCTATGATAGAATTGACGCCGAAAACGATCTCGGAGGAATACTGAGCTTACGGGAATTTGTGATGAGTGCTTTTGGTGACGCGCTAACGTTTGAACGTGATCGTGACAGAAAGAATTCTACCTATAAGGTGGTTCACCGTTATTTACGTGATGAATTCAAGAAGATCAATGCTTTACTCGATGAGCATCCGGGCTCCCGATTTATCATCGTGGCCGGATCCTTAGGGGCACATGTACTTTCTACCTACATTTGGGATGCTGATCACAACCTGGGAATCTTTGAAGATCATCATGCAGATCGATCTGAGAATCTTCGAAACCTTGATTATCTGGCAACCATTGGTTGTAACATTCCGCTTTTTGTTTCCGGTTATGCGGCAAATGAAATTATCGCTATTGACAAACGAAACATTCATTTCGATTGGGATAATTTCTACGATAAAAATGATGTGCTTGGTTGGCCTTTGCAACAACTTAGTCCTTCTTACAGAGTTTTAGTAGACGATTTTGAGATAAACACTGGGCTGTATATTGGTTCTCATATCCGCTATTGGGATGATAACGACTTTACAAAACCGTTTACCCGGAAATTAATTGAATTACATAATTCGTGACTCCGACTCCGCTGTCGTTCTCGATACGCTGCGCACTCGAATTGACAGAATATAACGAATTGGAAATGTCACTTTGAGTGATCCTGATGCAACGCAGTGGATATCGGGATAGTATCGAGAAGTGTGTTTCTCAGAACTTCTTCCAGGCAATCACAACAACTTCAATAATTGCCCCTAAAGGAAGTGCGCTTACTGCGTACGCTGCTCTTGTTGGTCGGTGATCTCCGAATACCTCTGCGTAAATTTCGTTTACCGCTTTGAAATCGTTAATGTCTTGCAACAATACATTCGCATACGTAACATCATTCAACGTACATCCTGTTTCTGCAAGTACTGCTTCAATGTTTTTAAAAACTTGTCGGGTTTGTGCTTCCAATCCTTCTACCAAGGTATTTGAAACCGGATCTAAACCAACTTGACCAGAAAGAAAAACGGGAACTCCAGGTTGCGTAGGAACAATTCCCTGAACGTATGGACCAACTGCTGCCGGAGCGTTATCGCTATGTAGAATATTCATTTTGTTACTTTTTAGAATAAAATTAGAAATTCCTAAGATTTCAACGGTAAACGAACCACCATTGTTGTTCCTTTCTCACTGGTACTTTCAATGTAGATGTCTCCGTCATGACCAGCGATTATTTGTTTCACCATTGCCAATCCCAAACCTGTTCCCGTAGTTTTTGTGGTAAAGTATGGTTCAAAAATGGTATTGATCTGTTCTTCTTTAATCCCTGAACCGTTGTCGGAAATACTTACATAAACATTGTCTTTTTCCACTTTAACTTTTACGTTGATCTCGGCGTGTTGACCAATGATTACTGCTTGTATTCCGTTCGCGATAATGTTATTGAACACGCGAACAAGCATTTCTTTATCGGCTTGCATCGGCAAACTGATGTATGAATTGTGAAGTTCAACATGTGCTTCTGAATTGTTCTCGAAAAGACCGATCACGTTTTTGAGAATTTCCACCAAATCAATGTTTGACATGATAGGCTGCGGAAGTTTCGCAAAATTGGAGAATGCATTTGCAATTCCAGTTAGTGCTTCAATTTGCTCAATCAAGGCATTCGTCACTTTGGTGATTTTCTCTCCGCTACTCGGATCATTCGGGTCAAATACGCGTTGTAAATGCTGCACGCTCAACTTCATTGGAGTCAGCGGATTCTTAATCTCGTGCGCAACTTGCTTGGCCATTTCACGCCAGGCACCTTCACGTTCGCTTTGCGCCAGTTTCAAAGCTGCTTCATCTAATTCCGTAAGTTTCTTATTGTATTCTGCTACCAAGGCTCCAATTTCGTCGTTGCTTTTGTAAGCAATATGTGCATTGTGTTGTCCGAAGGAAACATTGGAAACACTTTTTCGGATCATTCGCAATGGTTTTGTGATCCATCCGCTGACGAAAACGGCCCCAACAATGGAAAGAACTAACAAGAACATTACGACGTTTAAAATCGCAACGAAGAAGCTCTGCACCTGATTTTCAAACTCCCCTTGCTGCGCAAAATGCTGAACATTCAGGTAACCCAAAAGATTCCCCTTATTGTCATTCAACGGAATGTAAGCCGCGTAAAAACCTAAGGATCCAATCGTTTCTTTAATAATGCATTCAGATTTTCCTTTGAACTTCATTTCGCGAATGGCCTGTGGCTGCATTTCTTCGCCGAGAAGTCCAATGTTGTATAGCTTTTGTCTGGATGATGCAACCAGAAATCCTTGCGGCTGGTAAAAATTGATATCCGTTTGGTAAGTTCTCGACCAATTGATGAGCTGATCTTCCAGTTCATGTTGATCGCGAACATTGAAAATTCCACGCTTGTTTAATGCTTCAATGTGCAGAGAACGCAATTTTTGACGAATAGTGGATTTGCTGTTATTGTCGTATTGATTGCGAATAAATGTACCACTACCAATGCTGAAACCGATAAGGGAAAGTACCACGAGAAGAATCATTACCAACTGAATTCGAGTTGCCAAAGAAGATAGTTCGAACGTTTTTCCAATGGAATTTGACATCACTAAACGGAAGATCAGGAAGAGTAAACCGTAAGCAATTACAAGGAAGGAAATAGCTGTTACGGAGTCGATAAATCCGGTTTTAGCTTTACTCAGAACAAGGGCATTTTTTCCGGAACTTTTGTAAATGACGTGCGACATTTCGCTTGTTTCAACCCAGTGAATTCCCTTTCCTTTCCAGTTCGTGAAAGTTTTGATATCGCGTGGATATTCAGCATCACCTTCGTTTCGGATCAATTTATCGTTCAGATATTTGGCAATTGAATATTCTGAAAGTGCCTCGAACACATTGGTTTTATCTGAAATCAACAAACGAGGAAAACCAATTTCTTCCGGAATTCGTTTGGATTTCAATCCACCGTAAAGTGCAATTGTTTCTGTGGAATCGGAATTTTGCAGGTTGAGTTTGAAACAGTAGACAAATTGACTTTGGTCGTCCTGAATCAAATGTAAATCAGGATCAATTTCCGATACTTTACCGTGCGTCGAAATCAGTTTATCCAATTCGGCCTGCGTATATTCTCCTGACTTCGTAGTTTCACCTTCTTTAAAATAAAAGCACTCCAAATCGTATTGTTCCCAGTAACCATTGAAAAAGCGGTTCTCGAAAACGTCTTTCAATTCTCTTGTTGTTGGTTGGAAGGAAGTATCGAAAAGGCGTTTACAATAGGGCTCGTGTTGAATTTGACTCTTCAGATTGGCAAATTCAACTTCTGTATTGATATCTTGTTCTTCTGCCAGATTACGAGCGTATACTTCACGAATTGCACGTTCTTTTTGGTTCGAAAGAATGTCGATATTAATGGTAGTTGCAGCTGAGAAAAGAAGTAGAATCAGGAGAATATAATTGAAGCTCCAGCGTCCATCTTTCCATGCAACAAGCCATCCAACGGCATAGAAAATCACCAAAGGCCAGATCAACAATGCCTGATTAGAATCTGAAAATAAAAGGGTGAGTAAAACTGAACATGCTGCAATGAAAAGCATATAAAGAATGAGCCAGATCCTGGACGATTTCCATTTGATGATTGACTTATAAGAATAGAAACTCAATTGAATGAACCACCAACCTGTAATTGCGATTAATGCCAGAAGAATATAACTGTAAATATCCAGTTGGATAATATTTGTAAGTTGAGGCGAAAGACTTGAGTTCTCCAGAATTTCTGCAGCCAGCATTGGAAAAGCAGGAACAAGAACCGGCATCATAACAAGTGCAATGATCAAGCTCAATTTCGACCCAACACGTTCAAGGAATATGGGTGCAAAACTCAATCCGGTTAAAATTCCGCAAACAGCCCAAAGTATTAAAATGGCCATGTTCGGAATCCAGTCGCCCAAAGCTAAAATCGCAGCATCTAGCAAAGAAGTGTTTTCGAGCCAGGAGAACGGATTGAAATATAGGCTTAGAAACGGGATGCTGATTACGCCAACTGCCAGAAAAATTCGGGATCGAATGGAAATGAGTTTGCTGCTCAAATAATGCCAAATCACAATAAAGATCAGCATGATGAGAATGAACATCCAAACCAATGGCTCCTGATGATGGTGCACATCGTCAGAAATGCTAAGTCCAACCAGTGTATTTCCTTTGTTGTCTTTTAATACATGTTTTACAGATTCTACGTCTATGGTAAAATGTTCTTCACCAAATGGTTCGAAGAATTCATTTTTAAGATAATCGTTGGAATAAGGGTATTTGTGCTGAACCCCAAAGCTTACAGCGATAAGTGTATTTTCGTGTTCTCTGAGAACGGTATAATACCAGCCATTTTCCAATTGATTTAGTCCGGCAACAGGGAAGTGAAGTTCTGCAAATCGGTTAATGGGTAAGGAATTCGTGTTCCAATAGATTAAGCTGTCGCGGCGATAAACATGCACGAAGAACCCTTTGTTTTCATTGGAACAGAACTGATCAAATTCACTTGGCGTGCTATTTAGCCATTGTTTTTCAACCTTGTAGGAAAACTGTTCCGCTTCAGTTTGTCGGTTAGAGAATGCGGATTGTAGATGGTCTAAATTATGGGTATATGGAGTGGGCAGGGTAAGTTGCAACCACAGTAATGGAATCAGAAAAGCGATAAAGAGGTAGAAATGTATCCGTTTCTTTAGGAAAGATCCGAGGTTTCTAAGCATCTCATTAATGGTGTTAATTCCAGCATCAAACGTTCAAATTCCACATCTGACTGATGATCGTTATTGAATTTGAAGTTGGCTTCATCAACGTAAGGTAGTAAGAATTTTTCGTAGCAAGGTAAAACGTGCTTGTTCCACTGGTACATAATGTCCTGATGCGAATAACCACGTGTTTCCTGGTCGCGATACAAACGTCGGTCGAGCTGAACATCCAAATCTACATGCACAAAGATCGAGTAATCCAGTTCATTTTTAATTTCTTCATATTCAAAAAGGAACAATCCTTCAATGATGATCAATTCTGAAGGTTCAAGTGTGATAAGCACATTTTTTTCAGGTGGAGCGTTGAAGTGATATTCTTTCACCTCAATGGGTTCACCACGCTTCAAAGCTAAAAAATCGCGAACTAATTTTTCTTTATTCAGAGCAGTTGGCAAATCAAAATTCACCTTACCCATTTCATCTTTGGATTGACGTTCTAATGGCAAATAGTAATTGTCCATTGAGAACACAGTGGGTTTAAAACGAGCAAATTCTTCAGAAATCCGTCTTAACAATGTTGTTTTACCCGAACCACTACCTCCACAAATACCAATGATCATTTTGCAATATATTCAAACGTTATTTCGCCTTTCACCGGAAGTTGTTTTGGATCAAAAACCAACCATTTGTCTGAAAGCGAGCTTACAAATTTAGCAGGAAATTTGTCAGTAATTAACCTGCTTGGATTACAAGTTGTTTGATTAACGGCACTTGATATAAAACCTGTTGCATTATTGTACTGATGCATGTGAGAGTCGGCAGTTGCGTTTTTCACATACCATGCAATTCCTTCGATTAAGGGCATGAAACCAATAGCTAACTCTTTTTTAGCATTGTAATTTGGTACATTGGAAGTACAGATCTTCTCAAATTTTTGCCCGGTCCACTTATAAGTGTTCAGATTTGCAGTTGTACCATCCATCTCAATTCCGCCAACATAATACGTTCCGTTCGAGTACAACAATGTTCCTGCTTCCTTCAATTCAACTTTATTCAATAGTGCACTTCCTCTTCTGCCAAATCCAACTCTGCTATGTGCCAAAAAGTTAACTCCTGAACCTGAAATAGAGAATTCAGAAATGGTGTTTCCTTTTGGACCAACTTCTTTTACTTTCCAGCCCGATTCTTTTCCAACACTAGTTCTTGCAGCATAAATAATATTGTCTCCGTTTTCACCGGCAATGTACCATGAAACCAGGTTCTCCACTTTAGAAGTTGAAGCCACATTCTCTGCAACCAGATTGGCATAGGTTTGTGTATTATTGTGTGTCATCGTTGCAGCAATGGTCAGCAATTTCTTGCTGGCTTTGTCTTCATAACGAAACAAATACACCAAGGCTTTTTGAGTGCTGACAATGTCAATAACTTCCAATTCGTTTAGATCTATACTTCCCAATTTCTTAATTGGCGTTGCGAAGTCGGCTTTTAGGAATTTCAACGTTCCTGCCTGCGTTAACTGATGAAATTGAATTTTACCAAATTCTGGTTCCAGTTTTTCAAAGAAATAAGCGTATTTACCTCCTTCTTCTGAGATAAATTGCAGTGGATTTTTACTGAACGGATTTAAGAAGGTGGTCCACTCGGTTTTACCATTTTGCTGAATGGAACTCAGGTTGATTTGTCCCTGAACACCAGATGGATCTTTACTCATAATTATTCCGCCCATACCCTTCCATTCAATAATTTCGTAATATGGCTGCTTTTCGGCAGGAATAGGGAATGTTTGAGCCGTTAAGACTCCAAATTTCAGAGCAAATGCGATGAACAATAATTTTCTCATATCAACTTAAATCCGTAAATTGTGCAATCCTTAACAGGTAGACTTTGTACCAGCGAGGAAACTAACGGGTATAAATTTACGTTATCTAAAAAAGTTACAGAAGTAAAATCAGTCAAATGAAAAGTATTTTTTTAACAATTGGACTTACACTGGGATTTTCAGGCACAATGCTGGCACAAGATGATATCAAAACCGTAGAAATAGGTGCTGTATTATCTCTTGCAGATGTGAAAATGGAAAACGCCAATGGCGCAGCTACTTCAATTAACGAAGCCAAAGGTAAAAATGGAGTCGTTGTTATTTTCTCTTGTAATACTTGTCCGTTTGTAGTTGGAAGTGATTCATTTGGCGGATGGGAAAAAACATATAACGATGTTGCTGCAAAGGCAAAGGCGTTGGGTTATGGTGTAATTCTTATCAACTCGAACGAAGCAAAACGCGATGGTGACGATTCGATGGAAAAAATGAAGGAAAGAGCAAAACAACAAGGTTATACAATGCCTTATGTAGTTGATGTAAATTCTCAGTTGGCGAATGCTTTGGGTGCGAAAACTACTCCGCATGTTTTTGTTTTTAATACTTCTAATGAATTGGTTTATTCAGGCATGATCGACAATAGCGTTGATTCTAAGCGCAAAGAAGAAACACCGTATTTAGTAAATGCTTTAACGGAGCTAACTGCCGGAAAAAAAATAACAACAGCTACTACTCCTCCACGTGGATGTAGCATCAAACGCAAAAAGTAAACTCTCCAAACAACATAAAATGAAAAGAAAACTACTAACAGTCGCATTCCTGGGTTGCCTCCTCATGGGAAATGCACAAGTGCAATCTTTAGGTACTCCGCTTTCCTGGAAAAGTAAAGTGGGTGTTCCAAAAACAGCGATCGAAATGGTTGCTGTTGATAATAGTGCCGAAATTGCATCGGAAACAGCACGAAGAGCATCAACATTGCAAAAGGATTTCCATTTTGGAAAAGAACTTTCTGTTGATATCAACTTCATGACTCAAGCGCAGATTACCAACTTGCCGAATGGAAATGTGCTTCGTCAATTGAAAATTAGAGCTGCAGGTGCAAAATCAATTAACTTGATCTTTGACCAGTTCATCTTGTCGAAAAATGCCATCTTGTACATTACGGATGAGAACCAAACAGAATTTATTGGAGCTCACACCAGTTTGAACAACAATGTGAACAACATGATGGGAACTGACATCATTCATAGTGATGTAGTGATCATTGAGTTGGTTGAGCCGAAAGAAGAATCAGGAACTTCCGTTTTGAATTTAGGAACTGTTGTTCATGGTTATCTGGATATTGAAGAAGAAGCAAAAGCGCTTGGTGGTTCCGGAAATTGTGAATACGATGTTAACTGTCCAATGGGTGCAGGTTGGGAAAACCAACGTGGAGCTGTCGCAATGATGGTAAATGGTGGTGGTTTCTGTACGGGATCATTATTGAACAATACGTCTGGAACAATTATTCCTTACTTCTTATCTGCTAATCACTGTGGAACAAATCCAGGATCTTGGGTATTCCGTTTCCGTTGGGAAAGAACAGCAGCAAATGCCATTTGTGGAACTACAAATAACACTTCGAATAACGGACCAACAACAATGAACGTGAATGGTGCTGTTCTTAGAGCAAGCTACCCGGGAAGTGATGTTACGTTATCAGAATTAAACTCAAATCCTGATCCGGCTTGGGGAATTTATTACAATGGTTGGAACAGAACAGATGTACCGGCTACTTCAATTCATGGAATTCATCACCCAGCTGGAGATATCAAGAAAATTTCAAGCGATAACACCCCTGTAACTTCCAGTCAAATGGGAACTTCGGTTGCAAACGGATGTTGGCACGTAAATTCTTGGGATTTAGGTGTAACTGAAGGTGGTTCTTCCGGTTCACCTTTGTTTGACGAAAATCATAGAACAATTGGTCAGTTATACGGTGGTGCATCAGTATGTGGTGGTGCAAACCTTTCTGATGAGTATGGAAAAATGTTCTATTCATGGACTGGTGGTGGAACGAACAGTACACGCTTGAGTAACTGGCTTGACCCTTCAAATACGGGTGCTACAGTAATTGATGGTGTTGATCCTGCTGGACCAGGTGCTGCACTTGATGCAGGAATGTCTGCTACATCAGGAGTTTCAGGAACACAATGTTCAGGAACAGTAACTCCATCTGTAACAATCAACAACAGCGGTTCAACGGTGTTGACTGCTGCAACTGTTCATTATGGTTATGATGGTGATTTTAGTCAAACTTATCCTTGGACAGGTTCATTGAATCAATACCAAACAGCAGTTATTGCTTTACCTTCAGCAACGCTTGCTGGTGGAGCTCACGTGTTCAATGCATACGTATCCAACCCAAATGCAGGAACAGATGAAAACTTAGGAAACGATAATATCACTTCTTCGTTTACAACAATCGTCAACGCGGTTAACTTCGATTTATCATTAACAACAGATCGTTACGGTGATGAAATTACGTGGGAAATTACAAGTACAGACAATACAATTACGTACTACACTGGCGGACCTTACGCAGAAGTAGTTGGCGGTGCTACATACGATGAAAGTTACTGTTTAGCTGAAGGATGTTACAAATTTGTGATCCACGATTCTTATGGGGACGGAATGACATCAAGCGGTTCACCTGACGGACATTTGGAAATTACAGAAGGAGCTGATGTTGTAGCTGAATTGTTGGCAGCAGATGCAAACTTTGGTGATGACTTAACACTTCCTTTCTGTTTAGGAACAAATGGATTGAAAGAATTAGCGAACCTTCAGGAAACGTGGAGTTTGTATCCAAACCCGGCAAATGAAGAAGTGAAATTCGGATTTGAAAAAGACAATGAGTTGAAAGAAATCACAATTGTTACAGCATTAGGAAGCGTAGTTAGAACTGCTTCTACAACAGGTGTTACAGCAACAGTAAATGTTTCTGATCTTGCTTCAGGAGTTTACTTCGTAACATTGAAAAATGCGAAAGGAACAAGCACTAAGCAATTGGTGATTAAATAGATTTAAGACAAAAGACTGAAGACAAAAGACTTCAGTTTGTGTATTGAGAAGGTGGCTGGGCGCTGAGTTTATCGAAGTGCGAGGCCACCTTTTTTATTTTCCCCCTGTTTGCAGTCAGACAGGGCGGATTGAGGGGGGATGGCTAAGTCATTTTTTGTATTGAACATCTAGTTTCTAGACTCTCAAAATCCAGATTCAATACACACTTCTGTGAAATTTTCATCCAAAATTTTTGGTTTATTGTCCAAAGTCTATACATTTAGGCAATAACCTACAACCTTTTCGGCATAGCGCAGATTTGGTTTAGCAAGCTCAAACACATGCTTTTACGCAATTCACTTTTTTCACTTATCGCTTTAGCAACACTCGTTGTTTCACTTGCTGTTTCTTGTAAACAAACTACAGAAGAACCAAACTTTTGTGCTACTAGTCCAGGAGGGTGTAATTCCGTTCTAATTGCCAAAGAGTTCTTTTTGTTTAAACCGGGTTCATGGTGGGTTTATGAAGAGGAGTATTCTGGGGTAAGAGATTCAATGTATGTTTATTCTTACGCGAATGCAAGTAATTACGATTTTGACATTGTAATTAAAAGCTCATTGAATAATTATCAATACCACAGCTGGCCCGTTTATAATGGGCAACCTACAGATAAACAATGTAGCAAAACAAGTCCCGTTGTAAAGAAGTGTTTATATGTGAAAAGCTCTAAAGTTCTTGTTGGGAGTCAGCAAGAGTCTAAGGAAATTACTTCATTATTTTTTCAATATCGACTTAATGATTCTATTCAGTCATATAATTTTTATTACCCCAATAATGTTGTGAAAATTGAAAGTATACTTTCCGAGTCGTATTTTGGATATGGGCACTTTAATGAAACTATTTCGATCAAAAATCCTCATAATCGATTTGAAAGGGATCATCCTACTAATTATTTTTATTCACGTGGAGTCGGTCTAGTCCGCAAAGAATTATTGGATACAACCGAAACCTGGAACCTGGTTAATTATCATATAGAGCCATAAATTTCCAATATAAAATCACATTCACTTAAACACTTTTTGACCATTATTATTTAGTAACCTCAAACACACAACTCTTATGAAACAACTCATTCTATGGGCTAGCCTTTGGCTTGCCTCAGCAACTGCTTTTTGTCAAACTGACCAATTGAATCAACAGAAGTATTGGAAGCTACGTGATGCTCTTCGGGAAGATTTTTTAGTGAATTTCTAAACTGCATTTGAAAGATAAATGTGTCCAGACTCTGATCTCTCAAAATCCAGATTCATTGCACATTTCTGTGAATTTATATCCCAAAATTTTGGTAATTAAATCGAACGTTCTATATTTACTTAATAACCTAAAAGACATGCTTTTACGCAATTCACTCTTCTCACTCATCGCTTTCGCAACAATTGTTGTTTCACTTGCTGTTTCCTGTAAACAAACTACAGAGGAGCCTAACTATTGTGCTACCAGTCCCGGTGGTTGTAATTCCGTAATGATTGCCAAAGAATTCTTTTTGTTCAAACCGGGTTCATGGTGGGTCTATGAAGAAGAATATTCTGGAGTCAGGGATTCCATGTATGTGTTATCCTCTGCAAATGGTTCTACATACGATTTTGACATTGTTATAAAAAGTGCATTGGATAATTTTCAATACCATTATTGGCCACAGTACACTGGGCAGCCAACGGCTGATGGCTGCAGCGAGACAGCGCCTGTTGCGAAAAAGTGTATGTCAATAAAATGCTCAAAGGGAATTCCTGGTGGTCCAGGTGTTTCTCTAGGAGAGAGTCGGTGTATGTTTTTCCAATACAATTTAAAAGATAGCGTTGGATCAAATAACATAGATTACCCAAATAACTTCATTCATATTACATCTATTATGAATACTTATCAATTAGGAAATTTCTTGTTTGATAAAACAACCATCAAAGTCTTCGAACCTCACAATGGACATAATGGAAACCATCCAACATATCGTTATTTCTCAAAGGGAGTTGGTTTGGTTAGATTGGAACTGGCTGATACTACAGAAACTTGGAACTTAGTAAACTACCATATTCAACCATAAGGTTTGCCGTTTAATAACACACTATTCATTCATAATTTAACACCTTACTAACCGTATTCTTTAGTAACCTCAAAAACATACACTTATGAAACAACTCATTTTATGGGTAGTCAGCCTTGTCTTGATTACCTCAGCAACTGCTTATGGACAAACAGGTCAGCTCAATCAGCAAAAATATTGGAAGTTACGGGATGCCCTTCGTGAAGATTTTGTAAAGATATCACCTGACTTTGGAGGAAGTATCGTGGCACGAGCTTTAGTGCCTAATACATGTTTTAATAATATTGATGATTCACCCGGAAATGGTATGTTTTCGATGGGTGAAATGCACTTTGGTGACGGAATGATCCGTCAAGGATATTATTTAGGTTTGTTAGCGACTGAATATCGTTTGTTAAAAGACTCTGGTCAGGATACGATGGGAGTGCTAAATGAACTGTATTATGCGCTCGCCGCAATTAATCGAGTCGATTTGAATGCCGAACTTGAGCAGTCGGAAATTTATGGTTTCACACAACCGAAAATTTTAAATGGATTTTACCAACGGGAAGATATTCCTGAAGATTTCGCTTCTGAAAATTGGGGTAGTACACCTATGCGAATGGAATGTGTGAATTCACCTCACTTCAAGACAAACAATGCTGATAGAGTTCACAATCCCCTTGTTAACGTGCCTATTAAGTTCGAAGCCTATGGAAATTCATATCAAAATACACCAAGTTTAGATCAGCTTTCTTCCTTAATGATGGGATTTAGATTAATACATAAGCTTGTAGATAATCCCTTTGTAAAACCGACGTCTAATGATGATGGATTCTATATTGTCTCTGAAACACAGGCAATTGTCAATAGAATGATGACATATCTCAATCAGCATAATTGGATGATGATTGATGTCAATGGTTGGCCCGTAAATAATGGTGGTGGAGACGCCGTTTATAGTGCCTATCCACTGTATAAAGCGGCACTTATTATTACAGGTAATCATTATGATAGTGATTGGACAAGAAGGGTTCAAAATCTGTTTATTTCTGATATCGCCTGCTGTATTACAGGGTACTGCGCAAAAAATGATGCCGATTCAACACAACAAAGAGGATGTACTAAAGTGGTTTTTAATCCCTTGGCTTCATCGCCTGTTGAGCTTCAAGGTGGCGTGAATTATGGTACTGGAAATAATCAAAATTATCAGGACGAATCTAGATATCAGGAGTGGTTGGCAAATGGACCATTGCATGGGGATGTTTATTTTATGCAGGATTTCTGGACAGCTTTTAATACAATTGCACAAATCGATCAATTTCAGGCAGATTTGATTGATAATGGAAAACTAGAACAGTTACCATACCCTTGGGGGTTAAAAGATTGGGAAGATCCTGATAGTCGTTCCGTTGGGAGTAATGATGGGAATTTAAGACTTCTAACCTCTAACGTTGGAATTGCTGGAAACTTATTTTCTCCTTCAAGTATCAATTTGATGACGAATAGTACTGGTAATAAACAACTGGATCTAATGCAAGCAGTTTTGGAAGACAACTTACCAGTTCGACCAAAAGATTTTTTTGAAGATTATATTAACTCAATGCACCCGGAGGGGCCATATAATTTTACTGCAAGTAATGGTACGTCTAATATTTCTAAATCTTCACCAAACGGTTGGGGATCCGAAGACAGATGGACATGGGCTTCTGATGTAAACGGTGGATTCACTAATTCAAGAGGGATTTTTAACGGAATAGATTACATGCTTTTCTATAATTTGTATCGCTTGGTTTTTCCAGCGGACCAGCCGTTATTCACACCTGAAAGTTCGGAAGATTGTTTTTGTGATAATGCGATAGTTGCTACAATTCCAAGTAACCTGCCCAATCCCGACGCATTACCAATTTTTGAACAGCTGAAAGAACAAATAGATCAAAAATTGGTGTACGTTCCCAATTGCACTGAAGATGTATTCGCTAAATACAACAATGTAATTGGTAGTACTGTTAAAGTGGCACCTTACTTTCCCGAATATAGTGATATGTATATCTATACCAATGAGTTTCAAATGAACAATACTTTGGTGAAATTTCCAGGAGGGTACATTGATGTAGAAACACCATTCATTGTGTGTAACAACTCAACGTTAACTTTCGAGCCGAATACAGTAATGAAAATTGTGCAAAAACACGTCTCTGTAAACAACGGCAGCACTATAGATCTTTCAGGAGAGCTTTATGTACAACCGGGAACGGAACTGCGCATTAAAGCAGGTGGAAACTTGATCTTACGTCCGGGCTCCAAGCTCATTTTACATGAGAACTGTAGTGTTATCATTGAACCGGGTGCAACGCTTACCTATTACAGCGGTGCAACCATTTATACAAAGAACGACGATAGCGGAAAGTTGATCATCAGAGGAAGTCTTAACCTGGAAAACAATGCTATTTTCTCTATTGATCATAGTTTTTCAACATCTTCGGGGCTTATTGTTTTTGAAGGAAAACCGGTTATCAATGCAAAACCAGGAGCAGAAATTGATCTTACCGGAAAAAGTAGCAATGACCTGATCATTAAAGTGAAGGACAATACAAAGGTTTATTTCTCTGATCCTGATATCAAAAACATTAAGCTCACAGATTGTGGGGTGGATATCAATTCCAACAACTCTTTTATTCGCTTTGAACAGCCAGTTAATACGCTTCGTGCAAAGTTTACCGGAAACAATGTGATCTCCGGAAAAATTTATGTTACGGATGTGAACCTGTTCAGACAAACAGATTTTGTAAACACGCATGTTGGTGCAGAACTGAACATTGAAAATAATGCCACCTTGCGAATGGTGAGCTGTAATTTTACGCAAACCCTTCCGTATTATTTGAACGGCTCAGGTATAAATGTGCATGGCCGAGGATACAGTCTCACTTCTTGTAACTTCAATATCTATGCTGGTGGTAACGCTATGGTGGAATCGGAAGGATTGACACTCAATTCTTCAGTATCAAGCTGTGTTTTTGCAGATGTTAATCCCGGAAATATTGGTCAAACTGCTATTTACGATGTTTCCAATGTAGACATTCTGGTTTCTGCCAGCACTTTTAATACACTGCGAAATGCGATTCAGAAAACAACTGGAAAATTGACTTTGCGCTGTAACACCTTCACAAATGGTCGCGATAACAGTGTAACTATGCGTGGAGGTTTATTGAACATGGCTACCGGAACTGGTGGTGGATACAATACTTTTGGTCCAATGACCGGAACGTTGAGTACGCGCTGCCATATTTATCTGGAAAAAGCATTGATTGATATGACCCTTGGTTCCAATTACCTCCGCGATGTTCCGGTTGCTGGCGGTTTGGTTCGTGGAACACTTCAAACCACTTGCTCATCTGCATTGAATTGTAATCTTGATTTTTCAGGAAATCAATGGAATCCAATTTTTGCGCTTACACCTGCAAGTACACGTTTCAGTATCAAATCTGCAAATAACATCAATGTGACGGTGAATACGCTGCTGCCAATGCAAAAAGCTTCTTGTGGAAGTTTGGATGTGATCAACGGATTTGTTTCTGTTCTGGGGTCGACCGTAAATGCAGTGTTAAATCAAATCCCAACGTATTATTCTCAGACTGCCGGTCAAAACTTACGTTTGGATCAGGGAATTCAGGAAGCGATAAATCGAATGACTGCCTTAAATGACGGAACAGGAAACGATTTGCAAGCGATTGCTTATTTGGATGAGATTTTTAGAAGTAATATCAGCTATGGACAAGGTAGTGCGCTCACGCAGAAGTTATTACTTCAGGCAAAAAGCCATATGAAACTGGCATTGGAATCTGCAATGGGGCAAGGTTTGATTACTGCAAGCCAGAATTTGTACAACTTTGATGGAACTACGGAAGATTTTGTAAACAGTACAAACCGTGTTACAAGTTCAGCGGTTACAGAGAATAACTATTTCAGACAATTTTACAATGAGTTGGACAAAGCGCAGGTTTTACGTGCAATTGGTCAACCGCAAAAAAGTTTGGAGTTGCTGACAGAATTGGAATCTTGCGGTCTTGACTTCATGGAACAATCTATCGTAAATCGTGAAAAGAAATATGCAATGAAGGAAATCAGAATTGCACAAGTAGGAATGGCTTTCCTTGATACTGTTTATGTTCCTGATACCTCTGCGTTTATTACACCTGTGCATTACGCCGGAGATTATCATTTTGGTTCTATCATTCAAAGTTTGAGCAACATTAACTATCAAAACTGTATGGGTTCTCAGAACATTATGGTTGAGACAGAAAATAAATTGGAAGTATTCCCCAATCCTGCTTCAGAGGAACTAACAATTCGTTTCCCTGATGAACCAATGGAAGGTGATGCAACAATTCAAATTTATCAATACGATGGACGTTTGTTATCAACTACTATTCTGAATAAAAAACAGCAACTGGAATGGACAACAGATGTGAGTGCCTGGACTCCGGGAACATATCAATACGTGTATATCCGTCCTGATGGAATGAAATATTCAGGAGTTTTAGTAGTCGTTAGATAGATAAAAAGCCTAAAGAGGAAAGAGGAAAGAGGAAAGTTGCAATGAGGCTTTCCTCTTTTGTTTAGAGTTGAATCGTCTTTCGTCTTTTGTCTAAAGTCTTTTATCTTTACATCATGGCAAAAGTAAAAACGGCATTTTTCTGTCAAAACTGTGGATATGAAGCCCCAAAATGGTTGGGAAAATGTCCGGAATGTGGTGAGTGGAATACCTTGGTTGAAGAAATTATTGAGAAAAATCAGGGCGGTGTTGTTGCCTTTTCAACCAGCAGTGGTCGTTCTGCCAAAGCGCAATTGGTTTCGGATATTGAACCAAGCGAACAACAACGCATTTTTTTGCCGGATACTGAAATGAACCGCGTTCTGGGTGGAGGTTTGGTTCCAGGATCTCTCATTCTTTTTGGAGGGGAGCCGGGAATTGGAAAATCAACGCTTTTACTTCAACTTGCCGTTCAATCCAACTTAATGATCCTTTACGTTTCAGGAGAAGAAAGCGAGCAGCAGATCAAAATGCGCGCTGAACGAATTGGAGAAAGAAACAAGCAGGTTTATTTGCTTACTGAAACGAACATTCAAAATATTTTCAAGCAGGCAGAAGAGCTTCAGCCTCAATTGTTAATTATAGATTCCATTCAAACGCTTTTCAATTCTCAAATTGAAAGTGCACCAGGAAGCATTTCCCAAATTCGCGATTGTACGGCGCAATTGCTGCGTTATTCCAAACAAACGGGAATTCCGGTTTTCCTGATCGGACACATCACCAAAGAAGGTTCGCTTGCCGGACCAAAAGTATTGGAACACATGGTAGATTGTGTATTGCAGTTTGAAGGTGATCAGCATTACATGTATCGATTACTGCGCGGCATTAAAAACCGTTTTGGAAGTACCAATGAATTGGGAATTTACGAAATGCAGGGAACGGGTTTACGCCCGGTTGAAAATCCTTCAGAAGTATTGATCTCATCTGCTGATTCAGGTCTTTCAGGTTCTGCAATTGCTGCAACTTTAGAAGGAATTCGACCGCTTTTAATAGAAGTTCAGGCCTTGGTGAGTACAGCAGCGTACGGAACTCCTCAACGTTCATCAACAGGTTTTGACTTACGTCGTTTGAACATGTTATTGGCCGTAATGGAAAAACGTTGCGGATTCCGTTTGGGAACGAAAGATGTTTTCCTCAATATTGCTGGTGGAATTCGAGTAGATGATCCTGCTATCGACATGGCCGTTGTTGCCGCAGTTCTTTCTTCAAATACCGATATTGCTATTGCCAGAACTGTTTGTTGTTCCGCCGAAATTGGACTTTCTGGAGAAATTCGTCCGGTAAACAGAGTGGAGCAACGCATTCGTGAAGCAGAGAAATTAGGCTTTGATAAAATTGTGATCTCTAAACACAACAAAGGCATTGCTCAAAAAGATTTTAAGATCCAAATAGTGATGATTTCACGCATAGATGAGCTTGTAAAAGAGCTTTTTGCATGATACTTATCCGATTTAGTCCGTTGATTAATCAACAAAAACAGCTATCTATTCAATTTTGAAGTTATAAATGCTTCTATTTCATACATTTGCTTACTATTTTGTTTTTAGTTAAAACTACTTAAACTATGAAATCGATTACCCACATTGTTTGTACGCTCATCTTAACACTTGTTGCATTTCAATCATCTGCTCAAATTGATTGGTATTCTATTCCAACAGTTCCAGTAAGTCCAAGTGCTGGACAAACCGATCCAAAAAGTAACGATGTGATGATCGGAGACGACGGAAGAATTTATGCTGCCTACATTTTTGATAATGGAACGGATAAACGAATCATTTTTCAAGAATATGTCCAAGGTACCGGTTGGACACCAATTTATAACGAGCAAGTTTATAGTGGATTTGAGGCTATTCATTCCTTCATCAATGGAGGTGTTATTTATGTAATGGTTAAAAGTGACAGTGGTTTTCCTACCGAACAGATTCGCCTGTTTTCTATTTTTTCAGGAAGTGTTGCAATTGTAAATACATTCAATTTTGCGGATTTACCAGAGGGTGCTGATTATCGTGCTGTTGTTTCGGAGGATGCTAGTTACGTCTACATGCTTCATCAAAATGATACCCAGTCGTCACTTGTTATTACCCAATTTAACATTGTGAATGCTGCTGTAAGCTCATTAACAGTTCCAATTGGTTCTGCAACAGCTTACAATTATGACTTGGTTGAACATCAGGACACCGTTTATATTGGTTTAACACGCGACGAAATTCCGGGGGCTTTCCGCACTTATTTGCATAAAACAGACGTAAATATGACAGCGGTAATTCCTCACCATCCTGGGAATATTGATGGACAAATGGGATTGGTAGCTGCCAATGATGCGTTGATGGGAATTGCAATGGGTAAAGACATGGCTTCACACAAAATAAGTATCTTATCGAGTGAATCAACTGGAAATAATTTCACTTACTTGTTTACTCCAGCAACCTTAACTACAACAAATGGTGCATGGGCAAATCCGCTTACTCCTACAGCTACAGCGCCAGCAGCAGTTGTGAATTTGAGTCAAAGTACCATTTTCTTTGGTGGATTGACAGATAGTGGAGTACCTGCAAATGTTTCAAAAGGAATGCGCAAGTACAATTATGGAACAGCTACGATTGACCCTTTTTCTACAATGTGGGCGAGTGCAAATTCAATCTCCGATTATCGATTGAGTTTTTCAGGAACAGCTAATAAAGGAATCGCCAGTTTCTATGACCCTGCAATTCCAGGAAAAGTATTTTGGTTATCCAATAATGTACCTACATTGACTTCGAATGGAACGCAATCAGGGCCAGTTTGTCCAGGAACAACTTCTACGCTTGTTTCAGGTATACAAGTAACAGACTGGGATGCTGTCGATGTGATAAACGTAACGGTTTCAGCTGCAGATGGAGCGATGTTCCCTGCTGGATCGTTGGTACCAACAGCAGTTAATCAAGCAGGAAATGTAAGTACGTTCGATATCGTTGGAACACCTGCTATGGGCGGTCAAACAACAATCACCGTGACATTCACAGACGGGATTCAAAGTGGAACTGTACAATATACGATTGATGTAATTCCTACAGCTGCCCCACCAACATTTAACCAAGGAACAATTTCAGTTTGCTCCAATAACGGAATGGTTGATTTTTCTAACTATGTTTCAGCCCCAGGCGGAACATTCGGAATAGGTGGTGTTACCGGAGGATTCAACGGATCTTACTTCAATTCCAATTTGAGCGGAATTCCATTCGAAACTCAATTAGTACTTACATATACTACAACATCAATGGGTTGTAACTTAACAGCTTCAGCTATGTTCACTTTGCATGAATCTGCAACTGTAACCGTTGCCACTACACCAACAACCTGTGGTGGAAATACGGGAACTGCAATTGCAACTATCGCAGGTGGAACAAGCCCATTCTTATTACAGGCATGGAGTACTGGTCAGACAAACGTGACTTCGGTAAATGGACTTCCTCAAGGAACGCACACGTTTACAGTGCAAGACGCCAACCTCTGTTCGGTAATAAAGGAATTTACAATTGTTCCTTCAGGTGTCGATATCGTTCCAACAATTACCAATGCTTCTTGTTATGGAGCAAATGATGGTTCCATTTCAACTTCATTGACTGGATTTACCGCTCCAACAACAATGATTTGGAGTTCAGGATATTCAGTTCCTTCTATTAGCAACTTGGTTCCTGGAACATATACATTAACGGTTACGGATGCTTCAAACTGTGTTTACACTGAAGCATTTACGGTAACGCAACCAACGGAATTAATGGCGACAACGGTTGTTACCAGCCCTACTTGTGGGAACACGGACGGAACAATGGAAGTTCAAACTATTACTGGTGGATCAGGAACGTACAATGTGAACTGGTCAACAGGTGGAACAAACAATTTGGAAACGAATGTTGGTTACGGTGTTTATTCGGCAACAATTACAGATAATACAGGTTGTCAAACCATCAAAACGGTTTATGTGAGTGAGTTGAATTCCGGAAACTTGTATGGAACAATTACAGGTTCTCAATGTGGCTCGAATACAGGAGCAATTGATGTTACACCAGCTCTGGTTTCAGGTGCTAACGTTCAAACCATTTCATGGTCGTCTGGTGAAAACACAGAAGACATTTCTATGAAACCAGCAGCAACTTATGTTTGTACGCTTACAACTGATGCAAACTGTCATGCCGTTAAAGGATGGAATATTCCTATTGTAGCGCCACAGTTACAACCTATTTGTGTGGTAACAGTGGATAGCGTTACATCAACAAACCTTGTAGTTTGGGAAGAAGTTCAACCAGTTGGAATTCACCATTACAATATCTACCGTGAAACATCGATTCAAGGTGAATACATTTTGATTGATACGGTTGAAGCAACCAATACTTCATTGTTCAATGATGTGGTGGCTTCTCCAATCGCACGCTCTTGGAGTTACAAGATTTCAGCAGTAAACGGATGTAATACGGAAGGACCACTTTCTGCTCAGCACAGAACAATGCATTTAAGTGCAATTGATGCTGGTTCTCCAAATACACAAATTTCATGGAACGCTTACGAAGGAACAGCATACAGCAACTTCGTATTGTGGAGATATACAGATGCTAATTTGTGGGAAGAAGTAGCCACTCTGCCTGTTACCCAGGTTTCATATATTGATAATACCGATTTCGCCACTCCAGGTTTGGATTATATGGTTCAATTGGATTTGGATGAAGAATGTAGTGCTTTGAAATTCCGTGCTCAGGATTTTAATACTACACGTTCTAATAAAGACAAAGGGAACTTCATACTTGGACAAGGAACTGGAGATTCTAATAACGATGTAAACGAATTGTTGTTGGACGAATTGAAGATCTATCCGAATCCAACAAGTGATTTATTGACATTGGTTCAAACTCAAAACAACAAATTGAATGTACGTTGCCTTGACCTTTCAGGTAAAGAAGTTGCGGTGTTCCAATTGGAAGGAATTTCCAACCAAATCAATATTTCTGGATTAGAGAATGGAGCCTATTTGATTGAAATTGAGTTGAATGGAGCTAAACGCGTTACACGCATTGTAAAACTATAAGCTTATGAAATCGTTAATCGTCTTTTTGGGCGCACTATTTTTTGCTGGAAGCAGTTACGCTCAGTTAACCTGGTCGAGCGGCTTGCCAACTAACCCTGGTCCAACGAGTACATACACTACCACTGAAACGGTAATGTACAACAATGATGTGTACCAGATTTACGATGCCAACGCCAATGATTTGCAAGTTTCCCGTTATGATTCGGAAACGGGACAGTGGATTGCATTGGATCTATTGAATAACCCGAACTACAATTATCAATACCGATCTGCAATTATTGGGAATGTCTGGTACATTGTTGTTGGCGGATCTTCAAGTGCGTCAGTTTTCAAATTCGATTTTATTACGGAACAATTAACACTGTGTCCGGGAAGCTTGCCATGGCAGGTTGGAGATCAATGGAACATTAAGTGTGATCCGGGTTCAAATGAGTTTTACCTGGCGTACGTTGTGAACGATACGGATGTGTATATGAGCGTGTTTGATGCAGCCACAGAGCAATTCAACGGTTACGATTATACTCCTTTGTTGAATAGTGGTGGAACTGACCTTTCTTCTGCTTCGCTGGAATTGTATTTAGGAAACTCTGACATTTGGGTGGGTGTAAGCGGAGCCGTGAACAGATTGGTCAAAGCGTCGCTTTCGAACCTTTCGTCTCCAACGTATTACAATGTGAACGGAACAAATGATGGTTATTTCAGATTGAACAGTACACCTTTGATCAATGGATTCTACTATTTGACGGGAGATGGACAGTCAGACCCGTTTGTTACCGTTCAGAATTCTACCAACTACGAAGGATACGAGCAGGTGATCTCGGATGTTGATGTGAATATCAATACTTCCACTTCAACAGCCAATACATTTTATACATGGCAAACGGATCATGAGTCTCTGGAACACGCTGCGTATGCTTTTTTGGTTTCTCCTTTTAGTACAATGGGCTCTGGATCTGTTTATGATAAATTCTATGTTTATCGTAAAGACAACGGGACCAATGTTTGGGATTCACTAGGTCCGAAGATCGAATTTGGAATTTATGATACTTACCCGAATAGTTTAAGATTGAGTCTGGAGAACTCCAATCAGCAGCATATTTTAGTGAATTATGGAGCAGTTGATGGAGAATATTTCTTCAAGGTTTTAAATAACAAACCTTCTGTTATACCAGCTTCGCAAACCACAAGCTCAAGTATGTGTGGAGGACACAATAACTTAATTTATCCGCAATTGGAAATTGAAGATGCGGATATGGATCACATTCGTATTCTTTCGGTTACTTCCGGAAATGGTTACGTACAAAATGCATATGCTGTTCCAATTGGAGAAGACAATTCTTCATCGCCGGGAATAAGCAAGTTTGCTATCTACGGTTTCGTACAAACGCAGGGTAACACACAAATTACCGTTACTTACACAGATGGTTGGAATGTTTTTAATGAAGTGTTGAATTCGATAACGATCGTTGGAACGGCACCAAGCATCATTTTCAATTCTGCGCTTTCACATTTATGTGACAATGAAACGAATATCAGCTTACCTGAGTATGTAAATTACTATGACAACGGAACTTTCCGTATCAATGGTCAAATCATTCCCAACGGATTGATCAATGGTGTTGAGTTAAGTGCAACTCAACCTTCAGGGTCATTCACTTACGATGCTAATGTTGATGGATGTATTGTTTCAACTGGAGCCTCTTACAATTTTGTACAGGCTGGAACTGCAACAGTGAATACGGTGCCTGCAACTTGTGGGGCAACTGATGGTGCTGCTACAGTAGTTTATACGAACGGAACTTCTTCGAACATTACAGTGGAATGGTCAACAGGAGAAAATACAGCAACCATTACTAATTTGACGCCAGGAGCTTATTACTACCATGTTACAGACGAATATGGATGTCATGTTACCGGTTTTGGCGGTGTTGAAACTGCAGCTATTACTGTAACAGAATCTATCACAAATGCTTCTTGTTATGGCGATAACGATGGCTCCATCGGAATTACGGTAAATGGTCCTGCAAACTATTCGGTTATCTGGTCGAATGGATATTCTACACCTACTATTTCCAACTTGACAGCCGGACAGTATTGGGTGACAGTTCAGGATCAGGCCAATGGATGTCAGGTAACTTACAATTATGAAGTTACTGAACCTGCGAAAATAAGTGCTTTCTTCAGTGAAGATGAACCAACTTGTGGAGCATCAGACGGTAGCATTTATGGAATTTATACTGGTGGTTCAGGTTCATACACTTACGAATGGCTTGGAACACCTCAGGTAACAGCGGATCTTTACAACGTAGGTTACGGAAATTATGAAGTGGTGGTTCACGATCTAAACGGGTGTGTTGACACGTTCAATTACGATTTGAATGAAGAACAAGCATTGAGTATTTCAGAAATCATCTATCCAACATCTTGTATTTACAATACGGGTGCAATTCAGTTGTCATTCACTGCTGACCCTGATGGTGGTACTTTACCTCCAACAGCTATTGAATGGAGCAATGGATCAACAGATGCAATTAATGGAAGTTTAGCTTCTGGAACGTACTCTGTTGTAGTTACAAATACAGAAACAACATTGCCATTCAATGCGTGTCATTCCATTAAGAGCTTTTTCGTTCCTGTAAAAGCACCAACGATCCAGCCAATTTGTATTGTTACGGTTGATTCCGTGACTACAACGAACTTGGTTATCTGGGAGCGTACAGAGAATTATGGGATTCACCATTACAACATTTACCGGGAGAATACAGAAGCAGGTGCCTTCAGTTTGATCGATACTGTAAATTATACAACCGAATCTATCTTCAATGATGTAGTTGCTTCACCAATGGATAGATCATGGAGATATAGAATTTCGCAAGTGAATGACTGTGGAGTTGAAAGTCCACTTTCACTTCCGCATAAAACATTACACTTAAACGCAATTGAAAACCTAGGTAATGGAACTTATGAAGTTCTTTGGGATGATTATGAAGGGTTTATTGATGCCTCAGAATACAGAATAGTCAGAATTTCTGATCAAAACGGTTGGGAGATGCTGCCAACTGCAATTCCGGTTGGAACAACAGCGTTTACAGATTCACCGCCTGCAGGGTTAACTGGAATTGATTATGTGGTTAAGATGATCACACAAACAGGTTGTACGGCTGAAAAGATCCAGGATTTCAATACAACACGCTCGAACAAAGAGAAGGGTAACTTTATTGTTGGACAAGGAACGGGCGACAGTAACAACGAATTGAACGAAAACAGCTTTAGCTTTAGTCTGTACCCGAATCCGTTCTCCAATTCTATAGAGATTGAAATCAGTGAAGCTGGTGTGGGTCAGCTAATGTTTGTTTACAATCCGAATGGGCAGCTTTTAAAAACCATTCAGATTAACGATGTACACCAAACGATAGATTTATCAGCGCTTTCACAAGGGTTGTACTACATTAAGATAGATGGAAGTCCGAATAACTTTACCATCGTTAAGAACTAAAACGAAAGGGTCGAAGATAATTCGACCCTTTTCTTTTGCCCAGGACACACACATTTTTATGACGCTTACTACCGAATATTCGGAACCATTCTTGCGAGACCGGTAGGTTCGCTTCAATCTGCGTATCTGTGGGAAACATAAAGAAGATCAGCTAACTGGTCTTAAATGTCATTTCTATGTCATGAAACCGTTTAATTGCTCAATTAAGCCTACCAATAATCAATTTGGTTCGACAGTTTGAATCTTTATTCCATATCTTTGCCGAAATTCTAACGTGATGAGAAAACGTATACTTGCAATTTTGTTGGTAACCCAAGGTTTAATGGTTCAATCTGCATTTGCATCGAACCCAGTGGTTACAGATAACGGATATCAAAACACTTCTGTTTGTTCTGGTCAATATGCTTATTTACTGGAAGGTACAATTGTAACAGATCTTGATGGAGACCAGATTCAAATTCAATCGGTGGTTTCCTCGCATCCTTCGATCATTAACACGAGTAACTTTAGCGGATATTTCCAATCCAATTCAGGTGCTCCTGATTATACTTCGTATGGATATTACTATGGTACAGTTGGTAACGTGGCTTCTCCAACCAATGTTGATCTTACATACACTTTTTCGGATGGAGCGAATACAGTACAGTTAGTAATCACTTATTTGGTAAAGAATTCACCGAACCCGGTTTTCCTGAATTCAAATTATGAAGTTTGTTCAAGTGAAGGATCTGTTGATGTTTCTCAGTGGGTTTATCCAGTTGGAGGTTACTTCCAGATAGACGGAGAAGAAACATTTTATGATGGATTGCTTCATGTTGATGGTTATAGCTACGAAAACGATATCAACCTAAGTTATCATTACACCGCTGCAAATGGATGTACGGTTCAAACGAGTGCAGGTGTTACAATTCACGTTTCCCCTGAAATTACCTTGTCAATTTCTGATGCAGGTTCTTGTGTTACCGGAGATGGTAGTATTGATGCAAGTGTTTATTCTGCTCAGGGCTCAAACTATACTTTTGTATGGAACGATGGGAATACAGTAGATACAGATCGTACAGGAATGCTTCCTGGATCTTATCATATTGACGTTACAGATGAGGATGGTTGTGTTTCGGAAGCAACAGGTTCCATTGGATTGATAGGTGTTTCTTTCGGAGAAACTATTGTTCCCGCATCTTGTTCAGGAGATACTGATGGAGAGATTCAGTTAAATATCACAGGATTGAACACGCCGTTAACTACATATTGGAGTTCAGGACAAACAAGTGAATCTGTAAGTAACTTGGGTGCCGGAACTTATACAATTTATGTAACTGATGTAACTGGTTGTTCACTTTCTAAAACATTTAATGTTCCTCAACCAGACGAAATTTACCCGTATATGTATGTAACTTATCCAACTTCATGTTCTCTATCTGATGGTTATATTCAAATGAGTAACGTTTATGGTGGAAATGGTACGTATACCTATTCATGGTCGAATGGTGAAACAACAGGGTCAATCTATGACTTAGCGCCAGGTGTTTATACAATTACAATTACCGATATTTTAGGTTGTACAGGTGTAAGCGAGTTCACGCTAAACGATTACGGTTCTCCATATGTCTACTTAAACGAAATTGGTGCTACACCTTGTGGAGCTGAAGAAGGGTTTATTGATGTAGATACATCAGGAATTGGAGTTCCGATTGTTTTTGATTGGTCGAATGGTGATCCAACAATTGACATTACACACGTAGCTGCGGGTAATTATACCTTGCATTTAGCAGATATGAATGGTTGTGACAGCTACAATATTTTCTCTGTTCCGGTTAGTGCTCCAATGATGCAGCCTTTATGTATGATCTCTGTTGACTCTGCTACCACTACAAATATTGTAGTTTGGGAAAAAGTGGACGCAGCGAATGTTGATCACTATAACATTTATCGTGAAACCGTTAATTACAACGAGTTCGTTCAGGTTGGTTCGGTTCCGAACACAATGGAATCTATTTTCAACGATGTAAATGCATCTCCAATTGCGCAATCATGGAGATACAAGATTTCTGCAGTTGATGCATGTGGTGTAGAAGGACCAAGATCAACGGCTCATAAAACAATGCACATCACAACTATTGACCTTGGAAATGGAGATTACGAAGCAGTTTGGAATCCATACTATGGAATTGAATACAATAGCTATAAACTGTTCCGTTTTACAGCTTCAACAGGTTGGCAGGAAATTGCAATCTTACCTTCTGTGATCAACAATTACTATGATAACCCGCAAAACCCTGTAGATTTGGATTACATGGTAGAATTGAACATTGAGTTAGAATGTGTTGCCGATGTAACGAAGATTCAGGATTTCAATACAACTCGTTCTAACAAGGACAAAGGAAACTTCATTCTTGGACAAGGAACAGGTGATAGTAACAATGAACTTGGAGAGCAAACAGTTACAATGAGCGTTTATCCAAATCCGGTTTCTGATCAGTTAACTGTAGTTGTTTCTGATAACGGAAAAGATAAAGTAATGTATTTGGTTACAGTAGAAGGTCAGGTTATTCGTCAGATTAAAATGAACTCTGTAACTGAAGTGATTGATATGTCTTCACTTTCAAGCGGATTGTACTTCTTGAAAGTAGAAGGTCAAAACGAAACTATTCCGGTAGTTAAGAACTAAAAAGAACGCAAAATAGTGAAAGGGTTCCGTGATTGGGACCCTTTTTTGTTTCCATTTAAACAAGCAAAGCAGACAACCACTCATATATTACAACCATCTACTGAACAAGTTACGTTCGCTAAGTCACTTTAATTATTTTTGTTCATTCCGAATTGATTATCGTAATTTGCATTTCGATTCGAAAAAACAGAAAACTAAACATGCTCGTATGAAACATATTCTTACTCTGCTAATCTCCATTATTTCAATTGCGGCTACCGCCCAATCCTGGAATCATATCGGTAGTTCAAGTGGAATCAATAACGCTTCTGAAGTGGATATTGAAATCACAGCCAATGGACAATTGTTCATGGCTTATATTGACACAGATAATTCAAACAAAATCACCGTAAGAAGGTGGATGAATCAGGCTTGGCAATTGGTTGGAACAGCTGGTCAGGGAGCTGCAAATGCATTTGACCTGCAATTGGTAATGAACGGTGAAAATCCAGTTGTTGGAGCAAAATATGTAAGCACTGGAACAGAATACCTTGAGTGTTACTCATTCAATGGGACAGTTTGGAACAGCTTAGGTGTCGGAACTTACTTCTGGACATATCACAACAAGGATTTCGCCATTACATGTAATCCTTCTGGTGATGTTTTTGCTACCTATTATAACCGTGAATATCAAACATATCCTGAAGGATTGATCACCGTAAGAATGACAGGTTCTACTGCAATGATTGGTGGTGGAATTATCGACGATTCGAACCAGGGATTCCGAAATGCTATAGGCGCTGTTTCAACTACTGGAAACAATGTACTGGCAGCTTATGAAGATGATATGGATATGGATTACGGGATTACCCTTGGTACCATAGCAACAAATACGCACAGCAATGCTACGTATTATTACGGAACCTATCCCTCTAAAATTGTATTTGAGAAAGGATGGAACTCAACGCGTTATTCAATGATGCACCTTACAACCAATACAACAAAGCAGTTGTTATACCAAGCAACAAATGGTACTGGAACTTTTGGAACACAGTTGTTGGTTGCAAGTTCAACCACTTTGCAGGATTTCGATTTTGCTTCTCAGGATGCCAATACATTCGTTTACTACCGTCAGGGGACTACCTGTTATTACAAACAAATCACGGGTGATATGGCTCCTTCTGCTACAATTACAACAATCACTTCAGGAACGGCATTGTGTCCAGGAAGTGCAACTTCACTTGCGGCTGAATCCTATTATGGCGTTCACGTGATTGCATTCATTGACGGAGGTAAATGTTACGTAAAAGAATACAACACGCCTGCTGACATTGATGATTGGGCGTTTGTAAATATGTGTGAAGGTGGTACATGGAACAACGGTGGAGATTACTCCATCTATATCATTGACGAAAACTTCAGCCAAGCAAATATTACGCTTACATGTACTTCTCAGAATACAGCTATCATTCCTCAAAGTGCAATCAATGCATCCATCAGTGGAAATGTGGGATATTTGACTATTTCTTCTACCAATAGCGTATCTGCAAATACAACAATAGATTTGAAGTGGGACATGTTTGAGAATGGAGTTCTTGTAGAAACGATTTACATGCCGGCGACGGTCTATAATTCACCTTCAATTGCGTTTAATTTCCCTTCTGTTCAGGCTTGTGAAAATGGAGCGCCAATTTCTTTGGTGAATAAAGCATCTCCTGGTGGAGGAACATGGAGCGGAACTGGAGTTTCAGGAAATATGTTCAATCCCGGATCCTTGAATCCATCACCTTCTGCGTCAACGTATTTGGTGTACACCAAAACATCGGCTCTTGGATGTTCTGCAACAGATAGTATTTTATTTACTGTAAACGAGACTCCAAATTTGGTAATGAGCACTGTGAATGCACATTGTAATGCGGCCGATGGTGAAGCTTCAGTAACCATTTCTGGTGGTACTCCAAGTTATACAAGTTATTGGTCGACTGGTTCTACGTTCACCTCCATTGATGACCTGGAGCCTGGACAATATTATTTCAATACAACTGATGCTAATGGCTGTATCGCTGTTGCTATTGCTTCTATTGGTTCAGACGGTATTACGCTTTCAGGAACAGTTTCTGACGTTAGCTGTAACGGAGCAACAACCGGGGCAATTAACATTAATGTAAGTGGTGCAAATGCACCGTTCTCTTATGCATGGTCTAACGGTGCTACAACGCAAGATGTTTCTAATCTTTCTGCCGGATCATACGAAGTTGTAATTACGGATAGTGAAGATTGTATTACAACTGCAAGTTATGTTGTTCAGCAGCCAGCAGCAATCAGCTTACAGTCAAGCACTTCAATACCTCCTTCTTGTGGTGTATCTAATGGAACAATTTCAACTGTTTTCACGGGTGGTTCGCAACCATTTACGTATCAATGGGAAAACTCACTTGGTACTAATATTGGAACCAATTCAGCTTCAATCTCAAGTTTAGCAGCTGGTTACTACTTTGTAAATGTTACTGATGACGAAGGTTGTGTGCATACGGAAACATTATTACTTTCAAATCCAAACGGACCGGTGATCGTTTTAGATACTGTAACTCCGTCTGATTGTTCTAACAATGGAACCATAGAAGTAATTGACGTTACTGGCGGTTCTACCTTTGTGTGGAGTTCTGGACAAACAACACAGAATTTAACGAACGTTGGTGTTGGTACTTATGTTCTTCAGGCAACTGGTGGAAACGGATGTAACTCCTATTTAACTACTGATGTTCCTGCTGCACAACCTGATTACGTAGAAATTTGTCTGGTTACTGTAGATACAACCACGAATACTAACTTGGTTGTCTGGGAAAAACCAATTAGCTCAACAATTGATCATTTCAATGTTTACCGTGAGACTTCACAAGCTGGAGTTTACCAATTGGCAGGGACTGTTCCTTATGCAAACGAATCGATTTTCAATGATTTGGTAGCTTCACCTTCCGTTCGTTCGTGGAGATATAAAATCTCTTCAGTTGACGGTTGTGGAGTGGAATCGGATATCAGTGATCACCACAAAACCATTCACCTTACGATTAGTCATGGATTGGGGCAGGCCTATAACTTAGCTTGGGACAGCTATGAAGGATTTACATACCCTGAATTCATTATTTGGAGACATACTGATTTTGACGGTTGGACTCAGTTGACAACAATGCCTATCAACCTGTTTACCTACACAAATACGCCTCCAACGGAAGATGGATTGGAATACCTGGTAACGATCAACTCGCCATCTACGTGTACAACAACGAAGATGATCCAGGATTTCAATACAACGAGATCTAACAAGGACAAAATGAGCTTGACAATTGCATCAATCGAAGACAAGATTGATTCTCAGGTTTCCGTTTACCCAGTACCTTCGGCTGGAATAGTAAATGTTGGAAATGCTGGAAAAACTGAAATTTCAGCTCGTTTGTTAGATCAAACTGGTCGATTGATTTCAGTATATGTTATCAAACCGGGTGTAAATACAATTGATGCAAGCACGTTAGCAAACGGAATTTATACGCTTGAATTAAGCGAGAATGAAGCGCTTGTTAACAAACGAATTGTCATTCAAAAATAGTTCAGTTATAATCAACTGATAATTAGGGGAGTATTTAACTCCCCTTTTTTTTATCCACTACGTAACTGTCAATAAGTTTAGGCGTTATCAGGTAGCGAGTAAATGCATTTCAATTACTTTAATCAAAACGCTTCGCGATGGTAAAGAAAATGAAAATCTTTGTGCTTGATACCTCTGTATTGTTACATGATCATCAAGCAATTATGCACTTCGGTAAAAACGATGTTGCCATTCCAATCACGGTTCTTGAAGAGCTCGATAAGTTTAAGATAGGTAATGATACCAAGAACTTTTCGGCACGTGAAGTCATTCGTTTTATAGATAAATTGTCTGTAACGAAAGGTCTGCAAAAGTGGATTCCTCTGGGATCTGAACATGGGAACTTCAAAGTTCAACTGGATGCTGCTCCGAAAGGTGTAAATGCTGAAGACACTTATGGGCATGGAAAAAATGATCACAAGATCATCAACGCCACACTTTTCCTGCATGAATCGGAGAAAACGAAGGAGGTAGTTCTGGTTACCAAGGATATCAATCTTCGAATCAAAGCAAAAGCTCTTGGTTTAAATGCAGAAGATTATGAAACTGGTAAAGTGGATGACCAGGAATTGCAAAATTCTTCCACAAATACAGTAGAGGGTGTTGATTCAGATGTGATCAAAACATTGTTCCTAAAAGGTTCGGTGGAAGAAGATGGCGTTTTGGGAGATCAAAAAGTAGCAAACGGTTACTACATTCTCAAGAATGGAAAATCGTCATCGCTGGCTTATTACAATCCAATGAACGATCAGTTGGAGCGAGTAGAGAAGGAATACACTTCCGGTATTAAGCCGAAGAATGCAGAACAAGCCTTTGCAGTAAATGCACTGATGAATAATAACATTAAGTTGGTTGCACTTCAGGGTGTAGCCGGAACCGGTAAAACGTTGTTGGCGCTTGCAGCTGCTTTAGAGCAGCATAAATTGTTTCAGCAAATTATCCTGGCTCGTCCCTTGGTTCCCCTTTCCAATAAAGAAATTGGTTATTTGCCCGGTGACGCAAAGGATAAGATTGGTCCATACATGGAACCACTTTGGGATAATCTTAAATTCATCAAATCTCAGTTCGGTGAAAACGAAAAGAAGCACAAATCCATTGTAGAAATGGAAGAAAGTGGAAGAATCCTCATTACACCATTGGCGTTTATTCGCGGTCGAAGTCTTTCCAATATTCTATTTATTGTTGATGAAGCACAGAACCTCACACCACATGAAGTGAAGACAATTATCACACGTGCTGGTGAAGGAACCAAAATTGTGTTTACTGGTGATGTTCATCAAATTGACACACCGTATTTGGATGAATATTCAAACGGCTTAGCTTATTTGATCGATCGTTTGAAAGGTCAACAGTTGTTCTCTCACGTTCGTTTAGAAAAAGGTGAGCGTTCAGAATTGGCGAATTTGGCGAATGAGTTGTTGTAATTGAGCGAATAGATTACAGAGATTAGAGAACAGGATATAACCTATTAAGGCTTAATCCTGTTCTCTATTTTCTATTCTCCGCTATCTGTTTTTAATCTTTCTCGGTAAGTCTTTTGTCTTTTGTCTTCTGTCTTGAGTCTAATAATTATCTTTGCGCCATATTTATTGGCAACATGTTTAGAACACAAACTTGTGGAGAATTAAGGTCTTCACACATCGGACAAGAGGTAACATTGGCAGGCTGGGTGCAACGCTCACGTGATTTAGGAGGAATGACTTTCGTTGATTTACGAGATCGTTACGGAATTACGCAATTGGCTTTCAACTTGGACGATAATTCAGAATTGTGTTTGCAAGCCCGCAAATTGGGTCGTGAATTCGTTATTCAGGCCAAAGGATTGGTGATTGAGCGTTCAAGTAAGAATGCCAACATGCCAACAGGTGATATCGAAATTAAAGTGACTGAGCTGACTGTTCTGAATGCAGCAAAAACACCTCCGTTTACAATCGAGGATAATACAGATGGCGGCGACGAATTACGTGCGCAATACCGTTATTTGGATTTGAGAAGAAATCCTGTTCAAGACAAACTACGTTTACGTAATCAAGTAGCTCTTGAAACCAGAAAATACTTAGACGCTCAAGGATTTTGGGACGTTGAAACTCCTTATTTGATCAAATCTACGCCTGAAGGAGCACGTGATTTTGTTGTGCCTTCTCGTATGAATCAAGGTGAATTTTATGCTTTGCCACAATCTCCGCAAACATTCAAGCAGTTGTTGATGGTTTCCGGTTTCGACCGTTACTACCAAATTGTGAAGTGTTTCCGTGATGAAGATTTACGTGCAGATCGTCAACCTGAGTTTACACAGATCGACTGTGAAATGGCTTTCGTAGAGCAGGAGGATATCTTAAATACGTTCGAAGGAATGATTAAGCATTTGTTCGAAACGGTAAAAGGAGTAAAGTTCGAAGGAGCATTTCCAAGAATGGACTATGCCGAAGCAATGGAGAAATACGGTTCTGATAAACCTGACATCCGTTTCGACATGATCTTTACTGATTTAAAGGCGTTGAGTGCTGGGAAAGATTTCGTTGTTTTTGATAGTTCAGAAGCCGTAATTGGAATTGCTGTTCCTGGTGCTTCAGAATATACACGTAAGCAAATCGATGAAATTATTGAGTGGGTAAAGCGTCCACAAATTGGTGCCAAAGGATTGGTTTACGTTAAATGCAACGCTGACGGAACGTTTAAGAGTTCAGTGGACAAATTCTACGACGAAGCAACATTGAAGCAATGGGCGGAAGCATGTGGCGCAAAAGCAGGCGATCTGATCTTTGTTCTTAGCGGCGATTTGGATAAAACGCGTAAGCAAATGAATGAATTGCGCTTGCGAATGGGAACTGAACTTGGTTTACGTGATCCAGAAGTTTACAAACCACTTTGGGTATTGGATTTCCCATTGTTAGAATGGGATGAAGATAGCAATCGTTACCACGCAATGCACCACCCATTTACTTCACCAAAACCAGAAGACTTCCATTTGATCGCTACCGATCCTGGAAAAGTAAGAGCAAACGCTTACGATTTGGCTGTAAATGGTGTAGAATTAGGTGGTGGATCTATTCGTATTCACGACAGAGATTTACAGGCACGTATGTTCGAGTTGTTAGGGTTTACTCCTGAACAAGCTCAGGAACAATTCGGATTCTTAATGAACGCATTTGAATTTGGTGCGCCTCCACATGGTGGATTGGCATTCGGATTAGATCGTTTAGTAGCAACTATGGGTGGTTCTGACTCCATTCGTGATTACATCGCATTCCCGAAAAACAATAGTGGACGAGATGTGATGATCGATGCGCCGTCAACAATCGACGAAGCACAGTTAAAGGAATTGGGAATTAAATTGTAAGATTCTTATTTAAAATACTGCTAATCCGCTCTTTCAGGGCGGATTTTTTGCTTTCGGGACTTTGGAGTTTGGAAAGAGAAATAGCTAAATTTCAGTTAATTCAGACATCTTTTTTGCCGTTTAGCAGTCATAAATGGTAATATTACTTTATGCAAAAATTAATTTTACTGCTGTTTCTTATTCTTTCAAATTGGTCATTTTCACAAGATTGCTACCCCGATCCATACCACAAAAGTGGTGGACTTTATCCGTTCTGCACCTTTTTAGAAAGTAGTTCTCCCTATGCACCGCTCGAAGGAGTTTGCTCTAATTATCAAAATGGAAAAATAGTTGCTTATCATGAATTTAGGAACGGAATAATTCAAATTCAACGCTATTATGACGCAGAAACCGGAAAATTGACTTCTGAGTTTAAACGTGTCAATAAAGATTCTACAATAGCAGAATATTTTTCCAAACCAGATGGAATCCATTTAGAACAGAAAAAAACGTATTACATCAATAAAGAAGCAAAACGCTGCTGGAAAGAGGAAAATTACCGGGAGGGGAAATTGTATCAGGTGCTGTATTATCGGAATTTTACTGCCGATGAATTGGCAAAAGAACATAACACCAGTCCATCTGACTATGAAGCAGATTCTGAAGGTTATACCACAGAATATTCCCTTTTCGGCAAAGAGTCCGAGTATTATCCGAGCGGAAAAATTCATTTCATCAAAGAACACAAATTGACCGTTAGCCCTTATTCCTGGGAAAATACGCAACACGGCAACTACGTTGAATATTACGAAAATGGTGTAGAACTGGAGCATGGTACTTACGCCAACGGACAAAAGAACGGTGAGTTTGTTTATCATCACATGAACGGACAAATTTCGGCGAGAAAAACATTTACCAACGATATCCAAACCGGAAAAGGAAAGGAGTACTATGAGAATGGAAAATTATTGTCAACCATTGAATTTGGTGACCAATATGATCACGAACTTGAAAGTGAGAAGCGTTACTACCCATCTGGTAAACTGCAGTTTGAAAGCACATTTAAAAGAGACACCCTTGGCTACGAAACAGAGTATTATGAAAATGGCGTGAAGAAAGAATACCGTTTATACCGCTACTACAATAAAGATTCAAAGGAAATGGACGTCAGTTATTTTCCAAATGGCAAAATGAAAAGTCGCTGGTATTATCGTCCAAGTAATGATACAGCATCCGTTGAGTACTTTGCAGATGGCACTTTAAAATCCGTTCGATTGAGGTTCAAAGATGATCAACGCGAAGAGCATCGTGAGTATTACTCCAATCATCAATTGGCGATCGAAGAATATAGAGATAGTAAAGACAGCGCATCAAACCACACCTTCACTCAATACTCCGAGAATGGAAATAGGAAACTGGCTTGGGAAACACACGGCAAGTTAGGTAGGTTCTATACCACAAAGGAATTTTGGGGTAATGGGAACCTGAAAGTAGAAAAGCAGTTTGATCAGCATATTCTAAATGGTTATTGGATTGAGCAAGATAGTTTGGGAAGGGTGTTGAAAAAATGCCATTACACCAACGGATTTAGAGATTCCCTTTGTGAGGTGACGCCTAAACTAAAGCTGGCACCATTAACTGCAGAACAGGAAAAATGTCTTTTGTCGCTTGTTGTTCATCAGATTACGCAAAGAAGACATGAGACAAATACGATCATTGATGAAAAACAAATCAATGAAGAAGTAAACGTGCTACGTAAAGTGGAACAGTTTCTAATCAGCACCTACTTTTCTAAATTTCAATTCAATTGTGATCAACATAAGTTAACAACGTTTCATTATAATCTCTATATGCCTAACGCTGAATATAGCAAATACAAAACGCAGATTGACAGCGTCATCAACATATTAAAATGGGACACGATCCAACCAAGCTGTTTATGCGGTGTGCATTTCAACTCAACAAAATTATACAGTCCTTTAGCACTTGATTCTATTTTCAAATCTGTCATTCCAAATGCAAGTAAGTACTTTTATCTTGGACATGTAATAACAACATGTCTCTTGACTACAGGTAACAACTATTTTATTCAACCTACTGTTTCTTTGGAAAGAAAGGAGTTAGAAAAAGCTTGGTTGGCAGATGTATACGGAAATAAAGTAGTAGTTTACGATGATGGAATGGTTGAATGCTACAATGGTTCAACATTCCGAATTGAGGAACCGGCTAAACCATTAGCTACAGTTGGAGCAATGGAATGGAAACTGGTGAAAAATACGGTGAAGAAAGGAAAAAAGTAAGTTTCATGCTCTGAACCTATTGTTTCATCAATTGTACTTTTGCGGGTAATTACAGAAAAGTGAAATTCATCTATACCGTTATACTTCCGTTTGTTTTTAGCGTGAATCTGTTCTCTCAAGAGTGCGGTTTTGATCCTTATCAGAAAAAAGGCGGGCTTTATTACTTCTGCAGTTTTTATCAGAATTACGATCAAAAGCAGCTGCGTGAAGGAGTTTGTTCCAAAGATGCTAACGGTAAGCCCTATGAGTACCGTGAGTTCAAAAACGGACAGCTGCAGGTTGAGAAATGTTACGTTTTAGGAACATCACAAACCTATTCTGAATTCAAGCGCGTAAAAAAGGATTCTATAATTGCTCAGTTGATCTACAAACAAGATGGAAGTAATTTGGAATTGAAACAGATCTTCTATCTTAATAATGAAGGTAAACGCTGTTGGAAGGAGGAGAATTATCGCCAGGGAAAGATCTATCAGGTTAGATATTTCCGGAATTTTCAGAACGAAGAATTGGTGAAAGCGGGTTACGCAGCTCGTCCTGAACATGTAATTGATGCCGAAGGTTATTGCGATGTATCTGCGCAGTTTGGAACCGAAACGATGTATTATCCGAATGGAAGAGTGATGAGTATTGCCGAGCATCACTTGATTGTTAGTGATAGTCCTAATAATTTTCCTTCTCAGCATGGTAAGTATTTGTTTTACGGTGAAAACGGAGTTGAAATTCAACGGGGATGCTATGCCAATGGAGCAGCGAACGGAGACTTTGTCTATCACCATCCGAACGGCAAGTTGTTCGCCAAACGCTCTTTTGAAAATGGAATTGCCGTTGGAAACTGGATAGAATACTACGATAATGGAAAGGTAGCTTCCACCATTGAGTACGGCGAACAATATTGGTGGCCTACTGGACATGAGAAGCGGTTTTTCGAATCCGGAATCCAAAGCTATGAGCGCAAGATTGAAAAAAATGGTCTTGGTTTTCAGACGGAATATTATCCAGACGGCAAGGTAAAAGAGCATATCGTTTATGCACATGGTCCGAGCGAGAAAACCGAGAATTTCACTTATTATCCATCCGGTTTACTAAAGTCAAAGATCTATCTCAGACCAAAGAACGACACATTGGTGGCCGAGTTTTTTGAAGATGGCACTCTTTCTCGGATCAATCTCACTCCAACGGGAAGTTTTACTTCGCAGGAAATCAGAGATTATTATCCTTCCCATCAACTTAAATCCTTTAATAAGACAAATTTTGATTCGGGTAAAACCGACCAAACGGTCTATCGTTATTACGAAAATGGGAATTTCGAATACAAGCTTGAACGCGTGAATAAGATTAGTTCGGAATCCTATTTTTATTCAACCGGTATTTTGAAGTCGAGATGTGAATATGTAAATGATTCATTGAACGGTACATGGACAGAACAAGACAGTACTGGTCAACTTACAAAGAAGTATTATTATGAGAAAGGGTTCAAATCTGATGCAATGGGCGTTTTTCAGTTCCCGAAATTACCTTCTGTTTCTAAAGAAGAAAGTCTAGAACTAAAGCAGTATTTAATAAGCAGAACGGTGAATGGTTTTTATATAGAACAGAAACCGTATTTGGTAAAAAAACAAGAATTGGCAAAACGTTTGAAAGCAGCTGAAAGGTTGTTGGCTTACCACCACTACATGAATAAGAATTGGCCACTTACGCCAACCGGAGATACGTCAAGCGTGTTTATTTATCACATGGAACTTCCACAAACGCTGTTTGAGGGCAAAAGAGCGCTTCTCGATAGCTGTTTTAGTGTTTTGAGCTGGAATGTTGTTTCAACAACTCAAAACGTCAATTCAAGCACATATATTGAGCTCAGCGGTGATGATTTTTATAATCATGCCTACCTGAAAGTTTTATTCGATAATGTTTTTAAAGAAAACGGTAATAGAATCACCTACTATGTCAATATTCAAAAAAGCATTGATTTCGATATGTGGATGAAGAGCGAGATTGCGCTAAGTATGCAACGAATAGATTTTGCATCAGCTTATAAAGTAACCATCGGATCAAGTGCTTTTGTGGTTTATGACAGCGGCGAAATTGAACCTTTCAATGGAAAAGCAATGGGTTATTTCTACACGAAAGATGAACCCGTTCTGCCATACGGAATGATGTATAAGGACTAGTCAGCACAGAATTTGTAATCCTCCGCTCATTGTATGAATTTCGTTGAGGTCATCAAGTCCGCCGCAGCGGAAAGTGCGAAACAAAAAAGGCTCCTCGTTTCCGAGAAGCCCTTTCTTCAAAATTTAAAAGTATATTCTACTATTTAGTAACTACTACATTGAAGTGAGTAGCTGTTCCATTAGCAAAATCAATGTTGAATACGTAAGATCCAGCATTCATTCCAGCAACGTTTGTAGTGAATTTTCCACCTTCAACTGTAATTTCTTGAGTTGAAACTGTACGTCCAGCCATATCCGTTACTTTCAATGTTCCTTTACCGCTAGCGTTAACTTTTACAGTAACCACATCTTTAGATGGGTTAGGGTAAGCTGTAGACTCTAAAGTGTTTTCAGCAACAGTCAAATCTGTTCCAACGTTAATTACGATAGAACCTGCGATACCAAATCCGTTTGGATTGTAGTTTGCTGCATCTGGTCCAGTTTTAATTGGGAAACGTGGAATATTGTTTTCAGCAATGTTGAAATCATAAATAGATTTAGTATCCATTGCGTGGTAGATCTCGTTTGTATAAGAAACGATACAAGCTAAGTAATTTTGGTTGTCCTGGAATTGGAACATGTCATCAAAAGGAATGAAAACAGTTTGCTCTTCCATACCTGGAAGGAATGCAACGTCACCTTGAGCAACAGAGTTCAAAGCAGTATATGTTGCATCAGCAGCACTTGTCCAAGTATCATCCCACTCGAAGATGTATCCTTCGATCAATTGATCTTCAATGTTAATAGTTGAAGTATCAGCTACTCCAACTGTAATACCACCATACCACAATCCGTCAGTTCTCAAACGGCTAGCGTTTGGATCACGGAACAAGATACAGCTTTGGAATTCACCTGTTGGTAAAGTAGAAGAACGGTAGAAACCATCTTTTGCAACATCACCCATACCGTCTAAACGAGCGTAAGAGTATGTAGAATCTGTTAAGAAGAAGTTACTTGTAACTGTGTTATCAACTGCAGCTTCATCAGCAACAGTAAGTGCTAAATCGTAGTTGATAATGTACTCTCCAGTTGTGTAAGATGGCATAGAGAAATCAGGGAAAGTAACGTAAACTGAGTCACCAGCATCCAAAGCGAATGGTGCAGAAACCTCGTTGTAAACTTCAGTTCCATGATCAACAGTAGCTGTAAGTGTAGCTCCTGTTTGATCCAAAGCACCGTAGTTGTAAACCCATGCTCCAACCGGAACAGACAATTCAGTTGCATCTTGTGCCAAAGCCAATGGGAAAGACCCGAAATCAGCACGGAAAGAAGAGTTGTCAAAAACAGACATGTCGTTATCGAACAATCCAGTTTTGTCACCAATGAAAGCAACTACATCGTCACCACCACCAATTGAATTTAAGATTGACTGACCAGTTGAAAGACCAACCATGATTACAGGGATAGTAACCATTCCTCCGTTCGTACCTGCAGCCATTCCAGCAACTTGTTCTTCACGGTTTACAATGATCACAGCAACAGCTCCAGCTTGTTGAGCGTTGTACGCTTTCAAACCAAATTCACAAGCTCCATTGTTAGCATTAGCAGTACCATCACCACGGAAAACCAAAGCAATTTTTCCTGCTAAACTTCCAGCTGGTGCAGCGTTACATCCGTTTGCGTGCACAGGATTTCCCTGAGCGTTTACTCCTGTAGATACTCCATCGTTGTATACTTTAACAGTATCTAATACGTAAATTCCAGATAAACTAGAAAGACCCCAACCTGTCGTTGCGACCTCAAAATCGTAGAATCCAGCAATTGGAGCCGGCTCTTCCACTTGGAAGATAATTTGGGCTTTTGAGGCAAATCCAAGCCCCACAATACCCAAAGTGAGTAAAAGTTTTTTCATAACATAAGTAAATTAAAGACAGGCTAATTTAAGAAAACTTTATGAAATCAAAAAATTTGTTAAGATTTTGAGGAATTGGAGCGTATTTATCTTTAGGTTAGCGTTCTAATTTATCCTCAATCCGATGCTAACCGCTTTCACATTGATTGGAATTTAATTTTTTCAGAATGAAGTTTTATTTGGTTTTTTCTTTTTTCCTTTTTGCTGGTTCTTGTCTTTTTGCACAAACAACCACCATTCCTGTGGTTAGCAAGCTGCAACCTGAAGTGTTGAATTATTCAAATACCAATGAAGTATTACTGAATAAGAAATTGGAGTTTGGGTTAACCATTCCTCAAAATTTTCAGGAACAGATCACTAATTTTCTGAAGAAAGTTGAAACGGAAGATAAATTAAACCCCTTTTTAGAATGGGAAGTGGATGTTCAGTACTCTTTTACTCACGTAGAATCCGGATTTGTGCAGCCTGTTGATGCCTTCTACTTTGTAGATTATGAACGCAATGTGCGAAAAAATGATTGGGTAGAATTAACCACCAAAAACCCATTCAGAGTGCGCTTTTGTCCAACCAAAACAGGTGAGTGGATGTACAGCGCAGTACTCAAAATACACGGAAAAGAAGTGTTGAGTTCGGATAAACTGAATTTTACCGTAATAGAAAGCGATGCACACGGTTTTACAACGCTTCACCCAAATCAACGCAATATTCAGTTAGATAATAAGATCATTCTTCCAATTGGACACAATCTGATTGCTCCTGTCAATGGAGTAGATTCATACAACGTAAGTCCGGGTAAAACGAACAAAGCTGCTAGTGTGCAGGATTGGATGGCTTATCACAAGGATATTAGCGATTATCACAAACTAGGTGGACATTATTTCCGTGTTGCTCAAACAGCGTGGTCAAGTTTGATCGAATTTGAGGAAAAAGGGAACTATTACAACCGTTTGCATTATGCGTGGGAGCAGGATCGTTTATTGGATTTTTGTGAGAAGAACGATATGATGATTAACTTCAATTTCCTGTTTCAGGAGCCACTCATGAACTACGGGCAGTATGCTTCTGCGATCTGGGATTTTAGTCATTATGAATGGGATGGTGACAAAACGTACAAATACAATGAGAATGATCCATTCTTGCCTTACTGTTACAATGATTCAGTTGGAAAACAACCACATCAAATGTTTTTGGATGAAGAGGATTTGAAGTTTCACGAACAACGCATGCGCTATTATATTTCGCGTTACGGTTATTCCACGAGTATCATGATGTTCGAATTTTTGAGTGAATCATGGCATTTGGATCAGTATTTTCCCGGAGCGTCTTATGAAATGTTAAGTGATGAGCATGGAGAAATTGTTCGTAAGGCATTGCTAACTTATAATGATCGAATGTCGCAATACATAAAAGTGAACATGCAGCATAAGGATCACTTGATTGGTTTGCATACTTACGACAATACCATTCATTATCTGGATCCGGTTGCAAGTAAGATTTTGGATCCAAGTGCACAACTGAAAAACATTGATGTAGTTGGATACAGTACGTATAAGAATGAACCGTTCCGCCTGATTATTACTAGAGATGGAAGAGGAACTCAGGTAAGTGAAGGTGAAAATTCCTTCTATCAGAAAAATGTTGATTTTTGGGCGGCTTACGGAAAACCGGTTATGCATTTTGAGCAAGGTTCAGTTTCTGATGCTATCGGTGCAAATGAAGCGTCAAATTTCACACCGCATAACATTGATGTCAGAACCGTTGGTTTCACGGGTTGTACGGGACTTTTTGCCTGGGAAGGAATGTTTCAGGACGAAAAACGCGATACAAGAATTGCGTGGCCGGGAACTGTTGTGGCGGAAAAGTGGATGAATAATCCTGCGGTAATTGAGGTTCTTCAAAATTCGAATGGAACCTGGATGCAAGGTCGACAAGCGGAAAAGCACACCAGAAAAATCAAAAAGGCGACCAAGGAAACAGAGTATTACATTGCTGGTGATAAGAAAAGCGCTGCTGGTTTTGTATTGAATAGAACATACAATTCGTATACTATGTCGGCAACTCCGGAGATGAAATCCTTACAGCAAAATCCGAATGCACCTTTTGATACGCTCACTACTATTAGCTGGGAAGACGGAAAAATGCTTTATGTTTCTGATTTGCTTCCTAAAAGCAGTTATACCATCACTTGGTACGATTGGAATACCATGGAAGCAATAGGAACGCAAACATTAAAAGCAAGTAGAAAAGGAGAGTTCAGATTAGAGTTCCCTGAACTGACACTTGACGGCGAGAAAATGCGTCCAATGGTGTGGTTTGTTCTTAAAGCTGTAGAGTAAAAACTGGTTTCTCCGACATTTTTTTGTCATTCTCCTCAACTCGTTGTTCAGTTAATTTACATATTGTAAGTTCGAGTGTTCCTGCATAGATGTTTCCGAGCTCTTTGCAGGAGTGCCCCCACTTTGTTTCTTGTTAGCGAAGATTTGTTTTAGGTATAATGGAGTATAGTCTTAATAACGAGAAACTGGGAGTTTTCATGTGCTTTTAGGTAAAACGTTGGTGCTACGAAAATCTGAATTTTTTTCATATTTGCTTTCTCAAGCGTAACACAACTAAAAAAGGTCCTCTCGTATTTACGGAAGGACCTTTTGAATTTTATAAAGCTGCGCAGGATTTGTAATCCTGTGCCGTTATTCTGCTGTAAGCATTGCAGAAAGGAACTCTCTGTTCATGCGTGCAATATTCTCCAATGAAATTTCTTTCGGACATTCAACAGCACAAGCACCAGTGTTTGTACAGTTTCCAAAACCTTCTTCATCCATTTGTTTCACCATGTTCAATACGCGTTGTTTCGCTTCAACTTGTCCTTGAGGCAACAATGCCAGCTGAGATACTTTCGCTGAAACGAAAAGCATTGCAGAAGCATTTTTACATGATGCAACACAAGCTCCACAACCAATACAAGTTGCCGCTTCGAATGCTTTGTCTGCTTCTGCTTTTCCAATTGGAATGGCATTGGCATCCATCGTACGTCCTGAAGTGTTTACAGAAACGAACCCTCCAGCTTGTTGAATACGGTCAAATGAAGTTCTGTCAACAACCAAATCCTTGATTACAGGGAATGCTTTCGCTCTCCATGGCTCAACGTAAATAGTTTCACCATCCTTGAACTTACGCATGTGTAATTGACAAGTTGTTACTGCTCTATCCGGACCGTGAGCTTCACCGTTAATGAACAATGAACACATTCCACAAATTCCTTCACGACAATCGTGATCGAATGCAACAGGCTCTTTACGTTCGTTTACCAATTGTTCGTTCAATTGATCCAACATTTCAAGGAAAGAACTATCCGTAGAAACATTATCCAATTTGTATGTTTCCATACTTCCTTTAGAATTCGCGTTCTTTTGACGCCAAATCTTTAGGTTAATATTTATTGTTTTTGATGCCATAACTCTAATTGTTAGGGAAAATAGAGATTAGAAATTAGAAAATAGGAATGATTTCGTCCTATTGTCTATTCTCTATTTTCTGATCTCTATTACTTATAATTTCTTGCTGCGATCTTAATGTATTCGTATTTCAATACTTCCTTGTGTAACTCAGATTGGTTGATGTCCATTCCTTTGTACTCCCAAGCTCCAACAAAGTTGAAGTTCTCGTCGTCACGCAAAGTTTCACCTTCAGCATCCTGATATTCCTCACGGAAGTGACCACCACAAGATTCCTTACGTTGCAAAGCATCGCGTGCCATCAATTGACCCAATTCCATGAAGTCAGCAACACGAAGTGCTTTCTCCAATTCAGGATTCAATTCATTTGCATCACCAGGTACAAAAACATCTTTGTAGAATTCATCTCTCAATGCTGCAATTTCTGAGATTGCTTCTGTTAAGCCTTTCTCATTACGCGCCATTCCAACTTTATTCCACATGATCAATCCCAAACGCTTGTGGAAATGATCTACTGATTTTGTTCCGTTGTTGTTTAAGAATGCATTGATTTGATCTTTAACAGCTTTCTCTGCTTCGTCAAATTCAGGAGAATCTGTTGGGATTTTACCAGTACGAATGTCATTCGCTAAATAATCTGAAACAGTATAAGGCAATACGAAGTAACCGTCAGCCAAACCTTGCATCAAAGCAGATGCTCCCAATCTGTTTGCTCCATGATCAGAGAAGTTTGCTTCTCCAGCAACGAAACATCCGGGAATTGTTGATTGTAAGTTGTAATCAACCCAAACACCGCCCATTGTGTAATGAACTGCCGGGTAAATCTTCATTGGAGTTTCGTATGGATTCTCGTCTGTAATTTTTTCATACATCTGGAACAAGTTTCCGTATTTCTCTTCCACCCAAGCCTTTCCTAAGGTCATGATTTTTTCCTCAGAAGGGTTGTGGTCTCCAGCTACTAGAGCTGCCTGTTTTCCTTTTGAACGAATCTCAGAAGAGAAATCAAGGTAAACACCTTCGTTTGTGTCATTTGCCTCAATACCAAAACCAACATCACAACGCTCTTTCGCAGCACGTGAAGCAACGTCACGTGGAACCAAGTTACCAAATGCTGGGTAACGACGCTCCAGGTAGTAATCTCTATCTTCTTCTGCAATTTGAGTTGGTTTCAATTGTCCAGCTCTAATTGCTTCAGCATCTTCTTTTTTCTTCGGAACCCAAATACGTCCTGAGTTACGTAACGACTCAGACATCAACGTTAGTTTCGACTGATTTGTTCCGTGAACCGGAATACAAGTTGGGTGAATTTGTACGTAACAAGGGTTTGCAAAGTAAGCTCCACGTTTGTGCGCTTTCCATGCTGCTGTTACGTTAGAACCCATTGCATTTGTAGAAAGGAAGTAAACGTTTCCGTATCCACCAGTACAAAGGATCACTGCGTGAGCAGAATGACGCTCAATTTCACCTGTAATCAAGTTACGAGCGATAATTCCTCGTGCTTTTCCGTCTACCTTAACTACATCAAGCATTTCGTGACGGTTGTACATTTTTACATTCCCCAATCCAATTTGACGAGAAAGCGCTGAGTAAGCACCTAACAACAATTGTTGTCCAGTTTGTCCAGCTGCGTAGAATGTACGTTGAACTTGTGTACCACCAAATGAACGGTTATCCAACAATCCGCCGTAATCGCGTGCAAAAGGGACACCTTGAGCAACACATTGGTCAATGATGTTACCAGAAACTTCAGCTAAACGATGAACGTTTGCCTCACGTGCACGGTAGTCACCACCTTTAATCGTATCGTAAAACAAACGGAAGATCGAGTCACCGTCGTTTTGGTAATTTTTTGCTGCGTTGATACCTCCCTGAGCTGCAATTGAGTGCGCTCTACGTGGAGAATCCTGGAAACAGAACGCTTTCACGTTGTATCCCATTTCACCAAATGAAGCTGCTGCGGAAGCTCCAGCCAAACCTGTTCCAACAACGATAATATCGATTTTCGGACGGTTGTTTGGTGCGACCAATTTCAAATGATCTTTATAATCTGTCCACTTACTTGAAATGTGGCCTTCTGGTATTTTAGAATCTAGAATAGACATATAACTCGTTTAAAGTGTTATTTATTCAGGTAAATAAGAACTGGAATAATTGCAAAAGCTAATGGAACTAAAATCGCAAATGCTTTTCCAACAAAACTGATCAATCCGTTATACATTTTATGGTTCAATCCAAGTGACTGGAATGCCGAAGCGAATCCGTGCCACAAGTGGAATGCTAAAACTGCCATAGAAAGAACGTAAGCGATAACTGCCCAAAGTGCCAAATCATTTGTTGGCTGCCCTTGTTGCGATTGACCAAAGAAATTCATTACTACTGTATGCAAATCCTTGTATCCTTCACCTGCTTGTAATCCTGTTGTTTTGTCGTAGATCTTTGTATGATCCTTGATCTCGTATTTTTCAACTTTTGAAAGCTCTTTATTTACAGCTTGCTTTTCAAAGTTCACATATACTTTTTCAGTAGGTTGAAAAGCGTATTGCTCCATGTAAGTTCCTTTGGTAGTCAACATGTATGTAACTTCAAAAGGAGCAAACATTGGTTCACCCGACATTGGATTTTGTCCAATTGCTTTTTGCTCAGTTTTAACTATCGTATGTAACGGAACAGTTTGAGCTACTTTTTGCTTGTACCAAAAGTTGGCCATGTGTGTACAAATGAACACCAAAACAACAGTTCCTAAAATCGCCATGTAGCGAGAAGGTAAACCTGAATTTGCTCCCGGATTGTTGTAAGCATAACTTACAGGTCGAGCTTTTTTGTTTTGAACCGCCAAATACAAACCGAAGAATGCATGGAAAAGAATGGAAGCGTAAGTAACGTAAGCTAAAATTACAATGAAGATGTTATGCCCCATGAAGTAAGCATATTCATTGAAAGCTCTACGTCCTTCTTCCCCGTGTTTAGTGATTAATTGAAGGTTTCCTAATAAATGTCCAACAAGGAACGTAATTAAGAACAAACCTGTCAAAGCCATCCAATATTTCCTAGCGATGGATGATTTGAATCTGTCTAGTTTACCCATTTTATCCTATAAAATTTTGTTACGCAAATTTAAGGGCTAAACGCATAGCAATTACTGTAGAATCTTATTTAGATTCAATTTAGATAGGAATTGAGAATGTGAGGGACTACCGGTTTTTTATTTTCAAAACGGAGTTAATGCGCCGAGTCAGAAACATCGAGTGAAACACCTTGTTTCTTCAACAAACGGTTTACGTAAACCGCGAAGAATAGAATGTAAGCAAAACAAAGAGCTCCAACGATAAACGATGGTTGAATTCCAATAATATCAGAAAGTTTTCCTTGAAGAGGTGGAATAAGTGCACCACCTAAAATCATCATCACCAGGAATCCAGAACCTTGCGCCTGATATTTTCCAAGTCCTGCAAGAGAAAGTGAGAAAATGCATGGCCACATAATTGAACAGAACAATCCTGCACTTAAGAATGCGTATACTGCAATTGTCCCTGAAGTCATTAGTCCAATAACCAAGGCGGTTAAACCAAGGAATCCAAAAACGCTCAAAGAAAGTGCTGGTTTGTCATCGGTTACAAGGAATGCAACTAATTGAACTGCAACACATAATATGTACCATTTCAGAGGTGCAACGTTGTAGCCAGCAAGAACAGAAACGCCTAAAATAATTCCGAATGCAACAAGTGGCAAAATGAATTTCAATAGGTTTTTGGTTGATTTTGAAAGTGAGAATGCGTTAATGGCTCCTGACCATCTTCCAATCATCAAACTTCCCCAATACATGGAAATGAAAGGTGTAATTTGAGATGAAGAGTAACGACCAAAATCTTTTTGTTTCAACAATTCACCAAGATTACTTCCAACAGCAACTTCTACACCAACATATACCAAAATGGCAATCATTCCCAAACTCAACTGAGGATATTTCATTGCTCCCCAACCTTCTGGTTTTTTATTTGCCATGATATTTGCTGTGAAAATTCCTACGATCACCACTCCCAAGGCAAGTGTCAACCAAAGCATTCGTGAGTTTTCCAAAGGCTTTTTTAAAGCAGAGATTTTATCAGTTGTTGGTTCAATCATCTTTTTATACAATGCTATTTGAAGTTCGCAACCAGAGATGGTTCCTCCAGTTTCATGGTTCATTACATCATAATTATCAGCATGAATAATTGTTCCAATGCTATCGTTGAGTTTGTTGATCTCTTTTGTTTCATTCTCAATTGTTTTTTCCAAACGAACAATTTCTTTCGCATCTTTTGACGAATAGCTAGAGAAAACAGGAGCGAAACAAGCGATCAATAACCCGGTTATAACTAGCATCGTCACCATCGCTTTGGATGCTTTTTCCTGCTTATTATCTATACTTTCCAATTTCCCTGAAGGAACTTTTTTCGAAAATCCGAACAATGCTGCTACTCCAAGAAACAGACAGCCAACGCCTGCATAAAGAATGACTACTTTGCTTAAACTCAAGCTTGAAATCATGTCATCATTGATCGTAGAAGCTGTTCCGAAAAGCGCAAGTGAAACCAGAACGGGTCCTATTGTGGTTCCAAAACTGTTTATTCCACCACCCAAATTAATTCGGTTACTTCCTGTTTTTTCATCTCCCAATGCAATCATAAATGGATTGGCAGATGTTTGCTGAAGTGAAAATCCAAGTGCAACTATAAACAAACCGAAAAGCATTCCTGCAAAAACATTTAAGTTTACTGAAATGATCATTGCAGCAGCGCCGAGCGCCGAGAAGAGCAATCCGTAAACAATACTTTTCTTATAACCCCAACTCAATACAATGTCTTTGGATTTAATATTGCTGAATACAAAAAGCGCCAAAGCACCAAGGTAATAAGCCCCGTAAAAAGCAAAATCGATCAACTGACTTTGGAATTGATCCAAGTCAAAATAATGTTTACAAAAAGGAATGAAAACACTGTTTCCGGCAGCAATAAATCCCCAAAAGAAGAATACTGTTGTTAGTGTTGAAAGTGCCGAATAATTCGTTTTACCTTGATTGGATTCCATAGTGAAGTCAATAATTGACGTCGAAAATAGGGAAAATAAATATTGATTGTATTATCGTAGGGGCAGGTCGCGACCTGCCCCTACAACATTCGCGTTAAAAAACGCCTTTTTATTTTTCCTTCAACAAAATCTCCACGTCCTCCATCATCGTGGTCACCGTATGCTCATCCGTTCCGTCGTAATAACCGCGGATCTGAGAATTTTGATCAACCAAAACAAAGTAATTCGTGTGAATGAAATCAGAACCAACATCCCCCTGATTAACTACTGCTGCTGGTTTTAAGAGGAAGAAACTTCGTCTGGCAAGCGAATATAATTTCTCCTTTTTACCAGTTAAAAAGTGCCACTGATCGTTTTTCGCGCCGTGGTTTTTTGCGTAATCCATCAATACTTCAGGAGTATCGTGTTCCGGATCAACGGTCATACTTACAATGTTGAAATTCTTGTTTCCGGCAAATTTCTCCTGAACGCGCTGCATCTGTGAGTTCATTATCGGACAAATAGTTCCACAAGTGGTGAAAAAGTACTCGGCAACGTAAACTTTTCCTTTCAACTCTTTACTTCCAAACGGCTTGTTGCTTTGATCTGTAAGTTCGAAACGTTGAATTTTATGTTCAGGAATAAAGCGTTCCAAATCGTCAGCTACCAAAGTGGTGTCTACATCCAGTGGATTATACACTTTCAATGTTTTTACTTCAGAAGGTTTAACGAATTGATAGGCAACTACAACACCAATTACAAAGATGATTCCTACAACAGCAATTTTCATCAGGAATGTTTTTGCAAAGGTAATCAGAATATGCGGAGAGAATATGGGTACGTGCGAAACATCTTTCGCCCCTACAACATTAATTTCGCCCGCAAATATTTTACTCTCCCGTCAATTTCAACGAATACTGCAACATAATCGTAATTGGTTGCTCAATCTTCAGCGGACGAAGTGAATACAACTTATTCGTAATGTTCGTTCCAACAATTGCAATGCGTTGATTTTCCTTAATTGGGTAAGAAATACGAGCGTCGAAAATCAGATTTCCTTTTCTGTTGCTGTTGAAGTAATCCATGTATCGGATGTCCTGAATGTATGGAGCGTTAGCCGTAAAATCTTCAAATTCCTTGATGATTCTATCCATATTCACAATCTTACTGAAATACTTCACGCTCATTCCTATGGACAATTTTTCGTTGTATGTCCATTCAATATCCGCCTTCACATTATGAAGAAAACGGTACTTCAGAATCTGGGAATTACTGTCTAAGGAAGTAGAATTGTAGCTGAATTTTCTATTAAAATCATCAATGGCGTAAACATAATCCGGATTCAAGGTTTTAGGAACAATGTAGTTATAGCCGATTAAGTATTTGAAAACATTGACTTTTTGCAATTTCGATTCACCGGCAAGCGAAATATCAATTCCCTGAACTCGAGATCGTCCTGTATTCAGGAATTTGAAACCGGCAAATGAGGTGGAACTTGCTCCATCCCAAATTCCAAACATGTATTCAATGGTGTTTTGGTATTCTTGCCAAAAGATGGCCGCATCGAATAAAGCCATGAATCCACCAAATTTCAATCCTTGCTTCACACCAAATTCGGCATTCCAGCTGGTTTCTGCTTTAAGTTCGGGATTGGGGAATACTCCAAAATTTCCAACGCCGGTTTTAATGTATCGTTCCGTAATGGTTGGAAAACGATAACCTTGCCCGAAAGAAGTTCTTAAGTATGTGGCTTTGTGTAAACGCAAACTTGTTCCAGCTCTGACAATTGGTTTATTAGCGGTTTCCGTTCCGTCGTTTAAATCAAAATGTTCCAATCTTCCTCCCAATGCAATGGTCCAGCGATCTTTGATCTTCTTCTCCACCTGAGCGTAACCGGATACGTTTAACATTTCATTGAACTTACTTCCTGATCCGACATAAATATTGGCATAGCTGTACGTGTTCATTCCTGTAATTCCGGCAATCAAATCAGAATTGAATAAGGGTTTTACCTTTGTTTTGTATTGATAATCAGCGTAGAGAACAGTTGCCTGATTGCTTTGATTAGCGCTCATTGTATTTACAGTTCTCAGCAAGCGGGTTCTTAACGAATGTTTTGTTCCGTTTCCTAAATTGTAAACGATAGACGGATCGACATGGAAGATCAATTGATCAACCAAAAACATGGCTCCTGGATAAGCACGATAAATGCCATTCGTATCATTCAACCATGCAAAGATCATGTTCGACCTTGAAACCATCAGATTGGAATTGACTCCGTACGATAATCCTTTGTACTTTTTAGAATGATAAACCACGCTTCCGTTCAATCGTGCGCGTTTGCTCGACATTTGTCTGTTAGTGAAGTTGGTAATCGAATCTTTCATTACTAACGAATCGGTTCTTGGCGGACCAATATAACCGTGATCGTAATTGAAATTTCCACCAAGCACAAAGTCCCAATTTCCTTTTTTTACTGAATGTAGGAAATTCGTTCCTGCGATAATTGGTTTGTCGGAGTACCAGTTGTCGAACCCTGAATTTTGTCGACCGTAAACACCAGTGTAAACATTCACTTTGGTAAGTGGTGTTGCTGTTGGATAAGCTGTTCGAATATTGATTGAACCAGAAAGTGCCGAAGATCCTGAAAGAACAGACGCTGCTCCTTTTATTACTTCTACCTGGCTAATGTTTTCAACCGGAATAAACCCCCATTCCGGTCTTCCTGCATCACCTGAAAGCATGGGCATATCGTCAACCAAAACGGCAACTTTTGAACCAACGCCGAACGTAAAGCCACTTCCACCTCTAATTTGAGGCTCGCCGTCAAGAATATTTAAGCCTGGCGTTTGATCCAAAGCCGTTTCTATACTTCTTGTATTTTTACTTTCTATCAGATGAGGTTTAATGATTTCCATGGAAACCGTTTGTTCCTCAAGTGCTTTATCAAATTTCCCAACCCGGATAACCACCTCGTCTATCTTTTTCCCGGATGATTTTAGCTCAACGATATAAGGGTTTACAAGAAGTTTTGCATCAACCAGAAGCGAGTCAGTAGCATAATCCTCGTGCTCAAAAAAGATCCAGTATTTACCAGAAGGCAAAAACAAATTGAAGCTGCCTGATGTGGAAGTAAGAACCGTTGATCTTTCCAAAGTTGTCGAATCAATGTAGTAAACGGAAGCCTGAAAAACAGCACTTCCGTTAGTTGAATATACATTTCCAACCATAACGTTTTGCGCTTCAACCTTGTTTAAGATCAAAGCACAAATACATGTTAGGATAATTCGACAAAGAGGTTTCATGCCTGTTTAGTAAACCGCAATTTTTTGAACGTATTCTTTTCCTTCAGCTGATAGATGAACTAAATAAACTCCTGGAGTTGAAATGGTAAAGCTTTGTTCAGTTGTTCCTTTTGCAATGATGTCTCCTGTACTTGTTGTAATCATTACTGCAAGTGTTGCACCTTCTTTAGCTTTAAAAGTGATTTTTCCATTTGCATTCACAACCTGAACTGGTGATTCAGTGCCTTCTTCAACGCTTAATGGATTGTATATCAATTCCATGTCGTCAATCCAAACCTGATCATTTCCTGATCCACCACCTGGTGTTTTGCTTGTTGCGTATGTCAACAAGATGAATTGTGGCGTTGACGCAGGTCCGCTGTAAGTAAATGGAACCGACATGCGAACCCAGTTACCGTTTGTTTTCGAAAAATTCTTGATAGCTGTAGCTACAATGTGTGATTGAGAACCAGCGTCAATTGGATCACGGAAATCGTATGAATCATGAATAATGGCGCTAACTCTGGCAGAATCAGTAGTGTTTCCACTGTTTGGAGTGAATTTCGCCCAGAAAACAATTGAATCCGGACTATCCGTCATTATTTCAGAATAGGCAGAGTTTGCAGTAATCGATGCATTGTAGTTGCTTGGATCACTAGCAGTTGCATTTCCCATGTTGATTCTACCAACCGTAACATTTCCATTTGCGATTGTTCCAAAAATATCCAGTGAGAAAATTCGTACTGATTTTGTTCCTGAACTTCCCGGACGCACATCTGTTGAGCTTTCACATTGGTCACTTGCTGCCCAGTTCAATGAACCGGATGCTGATAAGAAACTACTCCAATTGGTAGGTTCTTCGCCGCTTGAAACGGTTTCCCAAGTTTCAAAATTGGAATTTCCAATTTGCATTTGTCCAAAGCTGAATGTGGATGCTCCAATAAACAATAGGCTAAATAGCTGTTTTTTCATAAGTCGTAATTTAGTTTTTCAATGTAGTGTTTTTTGCAAAATTACCGCAAGATGAATTTCATTCTATATTTGTTTTATGAAATACCTTGCTGCATTTATTTTTGTTTTAAATTTTTTCTCAAGTCAAGCTCAATTTAATCAAAGCACTGGACACGTGTATTTTGCCTCGGGCATTGGTAGAGTAGATTCTGCAAATCTACAAACTTATGGCGTTCGTGGTGAATGGTTGGTTCATGAAAGAATAGGTTTGAACTATAATTTTGAGTTTGTTCATCGCGATGACCACATTTATCAAATTCACGGTTCGGCTGGAATGCTGCTTGGACCACCACTAATTATTTTTGGTTTAATCACTTCAAACTCTAATTCTGCCTTCAATCTAGGAGGATTGGGAACTGCTGCAGGAATTATTCTTTTGGTTGCACCCGAAGGTGTTTCGTATCACATTCCTATCCGTTATCATTGGGATATTTCTCCATACGCCAATTTCCTTGGTGTAGATTATATGAAAAACAACAACACCGATAAATACTATTTCAGATATGCCGGTTCATACGGTGTAAAAGTGAATTACTGGCAAGAAAGTGGTTTCACGTTAACAGCTTTTACTGAAACACGAAAAGTAGCAGGCATGGGCTGGAGCTTTGGTGGTGGATTTGGAATTGGCTATGCCTGGCAGTAGTATCTCGACTACGCTCGATAACCTACTTTGAACTTGAATCAAGTAAGGCTTGGTCACTGAGTCCGCCGAGGCGGAAAGTGTAACCAAATCTTAAAACTAAAGTTACTGATCTAACTCCTTAATTTCCTGGCTTATGAAAACTCTTGTTACACTATTTTTGTGTTTCTCAGCCGCTTTGGCAAATGCACAGTTTCAATTTTCATTGACTGTATTAGACACAAAGGGTAAACCTGCCGTTGGTCAATCTGTTTCCTTCATAGAAAAAACAACTTTTGAGCGTATCAGTTTTAAAACAGATGCCACAGGAAATGTAAATCTGGTATTTGATCATGGAAAAGATTGGTCGTGCACCGTTGGTGAAATGTATAGTTGTTTGAATGTAGTAACCTCCGGAAGAGGTGCTGGTTCTCAAACAATTACATACGATTTGAAACGTTACGAACGCGAAAACCGTTTGGCACCGGATAGAAGAACATTAACTTTTGAACAAGTTCCGCAACGTTTACGTGCAGCTTCACCTCCCGCAAGTTCTTACGAAACAGTAGTTAAGGTAGTACTCGCAAGTAAAACCGAAGAAGTTTTTCCGAATGTGCCAGTTCGTTTAACCTGTTTTGCAACTAAGAAACAATACACTACAACAACCAATAACAAAGGAGAAGCGTTTTTCGAAGTTCCCGTTAGTCAGGATTACGATGTGGATGTTGATGACATTGATGGAATAACTTATGTTGATCTTGATAATCGTTCAATGGTTACATCAGTTAAAATGTTGTACGAGAAGAAACGCTTTACAGAGAAAGAGGATAACGGATACTTTGTACAAACCTTACCAAAGGACATAAAACCAAGTAGTTCTCATGCTCAGGTTACGTTAACTGTAATGAAAGAAGGTGAAAAAGATGCTGGTGAAATGGTTTATATCCGTACCAGCAAATCTTCAAAGATGTACAAGGGTCTTACAAACTCGGAAGGTGTTGTAACCTTTATGCTTCCTGTAAAAAACAACTATTTGATCGATTTCACTTTCCAGAAAGACGCAGGTGTAATTGACCTAACAAAGGTTCAGGGTTTGGCTTCAAAAAATCAAACGGTAGAATATAAGATTGATGAGCGCTTGGCAAATGTTGAATCGCTTATCCCGAGAGTGAAGGAATTGGTTGCCATTGATGTGGAGAGTTTTTTGAGCACACAGTATCCGTCGCCCACTGATGATGTTGAATTGTTCCTCAAATGGGGAAATAAGTTCAATGCCTCTTCTAAGGAAGCCGTTGTAGAGATTGCATTCAAAGTTCGCGACAGAAAAGCCGGAGAGGTTTTTCCAAAGAATTTCATGTTCGTTGTTGATGTCAGTGGTTCTATGGCTTCCGATGATCGTTTGGAATTGGTGAAAAATGCCTTGATTGAAATCATCAAAAAATCAAATGCTACAGATCAAATGGGTTTGGTTATTTTCAGTGATGAAGCACAATTGGTTTTTCCACCGAAGAAAATGACGGATAAGCAAGGACTCATCGAATTGATCAAAGTATTGCAACCAACCAACGGAACAAATATTTCCAGCGGATTGAACATGGGATTGGAACAATTGCTTGCCACAAAAAAAGAAGGATACGTCAATCGTTTGGTTTTATTGACAGACGGATATGGTGGAGATGATGCCACAGTGTGTGTCAATGGTGCAAAAACTTATGTCGCAAAAGGACTTCAAATTTCAGCAATTGGAGTTGGACCAGATTACAATGAAGCGCTGTTAACGCAACTTGCAACGGTTGGTGGCGGATTGATGCAAATGGCTGGTGATCCGGCAAAACTGCAAAGTGCATTCCTAAAGGAATTTGAAGGGAATACCTCTCCAATTGGAGATAAGGTTAACATCGAAGTTAAATACAACGATCAATTGATTTATCGACAATTAATGGGTTATGCTAACGAGAAAGTGAGCACCGGAAAAGTTCAGTTTTCAGCAGATCAATTGTTCCCGAATCTTCAAAAAGTAGGTTTGGCGAAATTCGACATTATTAACTCAACTCAGGAAATAGAGAAGCAGCCGGTTGTGGTAACCATGACATATACTGATGTGAAGACCAAACAACAAAAGACGGTAAAAAAAGAAATCTATCCTGAATGGTCAACTGCAACGGGTTTATTGGATTTGACCTTAGACAAAGATCAAAAGAAGATCATGATGGTTGCAATTGCTAATCAGTGTATGAAAAGCATGGCAAATTCTTATGAAGCAGGAGACAAAGCAGGCGCAGAAAAAGCAATCAAAAATGGTGTCGATCAAATTAAACAGTTATTTCCTGAAGGAACTCCAATTGAAATGTTCGACCTTATGCAGAAATTGAATCTTTACGTTACTGCTTTCGAAACGATGAAGACGATCAAAGTGCATTAAAGCATTAAACACATAGTCACATAGCAAAAACATAGGAAACATAGTTTGTTATTGGAAAGACCTGTAAGTAATTTATGTGCTCTATGTGAAACCACTATGTGACTATGTGTTTTAAATCAGTTGAACTATATCGTTTTACCTCTGAATTAGGTCTTTTGATAATCTCAGTTTCATGTTAAGCTCTTGTAAACAACGCCGTTTTATTAAGCGTAAATCTTACTTTTGTCAACATGCGATTAGACCTGTTAGAAGAATTATGCATTACTCCTGGTGCTCCGGGATTTGAAGAACCGATCCGTAAAGTGGTTCTGCGAGAAATTGAAGGACTTTGTGATGAAGTGAAAGTAGACAACATGGGCAATGTTTATGCTGTTCGGGTTGGTGATAGCGATGAAGTTGCGATGGTTGGCGCTCATATGGATGAGATCGGATTTATGGTCACACATATTGACGATAAAGGCTTTATTCGTTTTACAACACTTGGTGGCTTCGATCCAAAAACATTAACTGCTCAGCGTGTAATCGTTCATGGAAAGAAAGATATTCTTGGTGTAATGGCTTCCAAGCCTATTCACGTTATGACACCAGATGAACGAAATAAAGTTGCAAAACTTTCAGATTATTTTATTGATACAGGACTTTCAGCTGATGAGGTGAAAGAGTTTGTGAATATTGGCGATTCCATTACCCGTGAAAGAAGTTTTGTTCAAATGGGGAACTGCGTAAATTGTAAATCACTCGACAATCGGTTGGCAGTGTTTATTGCAATTGAAACTTTGAAGAATCTTCAAGGAAAGAAGTTGCCAAATACAGTTTACATGGTATTCACCGTTCAGGAAGAAGTGGGGATTAGAGGTGCAAACGTGGCAAGTTTAGCCATTCAGCCAAAATTCGGTTTCGGATTGGATACGACAATTGCATTTGATTTACCGGGAGCTGCGGCTCATGAATACATTACAAAACTAGGAGAAGGAACTGCCATTAAGATCATGGATGCATCTACCATTTGTGATGTTCGAATGGTGAAATACATGAAGCAGGTTGCAGATAGAAACAAGATCAAATGGCAGCCTGAGATCTTAACTGCGGGCGGAACAGATACAGCCGGAATTCAGCGTATGACTGCAGGAGGATCAATCGCCGGAGCGGTTTCCATTCCTACACGTCATCTGCACCAAGTAATTGAAATGGCACATACGGAAGACATTCAGGGAAGTATAGATCTGCTTACTGCTTGTTTATTAGAACTAGATAAATTTCCAATAAAATTCGACTAAAATGAAAACACGTTTCTCCATAGCAATTGCCTTAGTTGCATTTATTGGAATTTCTTGTACATGGGAAACCAGTTACAGACCCGAACCAAAAATTAAATTGCAATCGTACAACGGTAGAGCAATTGTGTTTTACAACGTTGAGAATCTTTTTGATACCATAGATCAAACTGGTGTTATCGATGAGGATTTCCTTCCAACAGGTAAATTGAAATGGAATTCTGAGCGCTATAAAACCAAATTGCAGCACCTGGAGCAAGTTTTAACTTACAACATGGTAAACAATCCGTTGATGATCGGTTTGGCAGAAATTGAAAATGCTTCGGTTGTTTTGGATTTGGCTAAAACAGGAAAATTGGCGAGTACAAACTACCGTTTGGCACATAAAGATTCTCCGGATGCACGTGGAATTGATTGTGCGTTGTTGTATGATGCAGATCGTTTTAAGCCCTTGGTTATTTCGAATCTTGCGGTTACCATTGATAGTATTCCGGATTTCAAAACACGTGACGTGCTTTACGTTAAAGGTGAATTGAAAGGAAAAAAAATCATCCACGTTTTTGTAAATCACTGGCCTTCACGTCGTGGTGGGGAACTGGAATCTGAAATTAAACGCATTCAGGCGGCTAAAGTAGCTCGCGCTAAAATTGATGAGATTCTGAAGGAAAATCCAAAAGCCAATATTGTTCTAATGGGCGATTTTAACGACCATCCTACCAATACATCCATTTTGGAAACCTTAAAGGCAAAACCAATTACAGATGCTAATGCGGATTTGTACAACCTGCTTTATGACGATCAGGAAGCTGGATTGGGAACACATAATTTTAAGAATGAATGGGGCGTTTTAGATCAGTTTATTGTTTCAAAATCCCTTTATAACGGAAAGAAGAAAATTAAGCTCCTTACAAAAGATGCTGTGATTCTTAAAGAAGATTTCGTTTTGTACAAAGCTGGCGATGGAACAATGAAACCTTCAACTACTTATGGTGGTGAAAAATACTTTGGCGGATATTCAGATCATTTATCAATTCGTTTGTTCCTCAAATAATTTGTAATTTTCACGAGAATACAGTGAAATGAGAGCCATTACTTTTACAACCGCCCAGTACGTAAACATCGATTACGAATTAGCAAACCCTTTTATGAGGGCTGTAGGTTCTTTTATTGATGCAGTCGCTTTTTTGATTTACTTCTTAATTGCTTACAACATTTTTGGTTTTAGCTTTTTTGACTTTAAAATTTCGGACACAAAAACGATCGTTGTTGCGCTTATGTTTCGAATTCCCTGGTTCTTTTATTCTCCGGTAATGGAGTATTTTACGAACGGTCGATCATTAGGGAAATGGATTCTTGGGATTCGCGTGGTTACCGTGAATGGCGAAACAGCTGGATTACGAGAATATTTTACACGCTGGGTTTTCCGTGTTGTAGATATTTGGCTGGGTGCTTTTGGTTTTCTTGCTTTATTGGTTTCTGGTACTTCGGAGAGAAATCAGCGTTTGGGCGATTTAATGGCAGGAACAGTTGTTATCAAACGTTCAAATTCTGTTACTTATGCGCTTACTGATGTGCTGAACATCAAAAGTCTGTCGAATCACGAAGTGCTTTATCCTGGTGTAACACGCTTTTCGGATGAGGACATGATGCTTATCAAGAATACAATTATGCGAGTGAAGCGCTATCCAAGCGAAGCCAATAAGAAATTTGCTATTGAATTAGCGAATGAAACGGCAACACTAATGGGGATGGATGAACCACCAGCAAAAAAAATGGAATTCTTGCAGCGTGTTTTGCAGGATTACGTTGTAATTACGCGTTAAATTATGGGGAATCTTACTGTTGTTCCAACGCCTGTAGGTAATCTTGAAGACATTACTTTTCGTGCTATTCGTATGTTGAAGTCAGCAGATGTGATCTATTCTGAAGACACGCGTGTTACCATGAAATTGCTTTCTCATTTTGAAATTACAGGTAAGAAATTGGTTCCTTTTCATGCGCATAATGAGCATAAACAATTGGAACGCTGTGTTCAAGCGGTTAAGGAAAACATGAATACTGTTTTGGTTTCTGATGCTGGAACTCCTGCTATTTCTGATCCTGGATTCTTACTCGTTCGTGCATGTGTTGAAGCTGGATTAAAAGTGGAATGTTTGCCTGGTCCAACGGCTTTCGTGCCTGCGTTGGTTGGAAGCGGTTTTCCTTGTGATCGTTTTTTATACGAAGGCTTTTTACCTCATAAAAAAGGTAGACAAACCAAATGGCTTTCTATCAAAGAAGAGGAACGGACAGTTGTTTTCTACGAATCACCACATAGAATAATTAAGGCTCTGGAGGAGTGTGTTGAATTGTTAGGCCCCGACAGAGAAGTTTGTGTTGCTCGTGAAATCAGTAAGCTATTTGAAGAATACAAACGCGGTCCTGTACACGAAGTTTTAGCTTATTACAAAGCAACTCCACCAAAAGGAGAAATTGTGCTTCTGATAAAAGGAGTATCTTAGTTTACATACACCATTTACATTATGAAAACGAAAGCAATAGCATTGGTTCGCCATGGTGAAGCCACAACTGCGTTTCAGGAAATTGAGATTAACTTACCTGAACTGAGTTCTACACAAATTTTAGTCGAAGTGGAAGCTTTTGGATTGAATTATGCTGAAGTTATGGCTCGTCGCGGACTTTATGGTGATGCTCCACCTTTTCCAGCTGTTTTAGGCTACGAAGCTGTTGGAAATATTGTTCAGGTTGGTTCAACACTCGACAATTCGTTAGTTGGAAAACGTGTTCTGGCTTTTTGTCGTTTTGGAGGTTACGCCAAACATGTGATTGTTGAGGATTTTGCTATTGCGGAATTGGGTGATTACGAAACCGGGAAAGCGCTTGCGTTGGCTACTCAATATGTAACCGCTTTTTATATGGTTGATCGTGTGGCTAACGTTCAGAAAGGAGAACGTGTTCTTGTTCATGCAGCTGCTGGTGGAGTTGGTACGGCTTTAATTCAGTTGTGTAAACTTAGAGGAGCAACAGTTTTTGCAAAAGTCAGCAGTGATTCAAAAGCAAAATTGGTAAAAGAACAAGGTGCTGATTTTGCAGTGGTTTATACTGACGGAGATTATGAACAAGTAATTTCTAATCAACTGAATGGGAAAAAGTTAGATGTCAGTTTCAATCCGGTTGCTGGTTCAACAACTAAAAAAGATGCCCGTTTGTTAGGATCTGGTAGTCGTTTGGTGCTTTTTGGCGGTTCAGAATTGGGCAAAGCAAAGTTTGGGATTTTCTCCAAGCTCAATTTCGTTCGAAAAATGGGATTGGTGATTCCAATTGGTTTAATGATGAAATCAAAATCTGTTTTAGGAGTGAACATGTTGCGTATTGCAGATGATAAACCGGAAGTTTTACAGAGTTGTTTGAACCAAGTGGTTGCTATGGCTGTAGAAGGAACCATAAATCCGCAAGTTGGAAAGGAATACCCGGCATCTGAATTGGCCTTGGCTCATCAGGAGATGGAAGCTGGAAAAACCGTTGGGAAGCTTGTGATAAATTGGTAAGATGTTAAAAGTGAATTGGGCAGTATCGTTATTGCTTGTCCTGATTATTGGTTGTACCGCTAGTCATAAGAAACCTAAACCTGTTGTAAATGAAAATCCGGTTGGACTGTTTCCTAATCCGGTTCCTTTATCTCATGAGCAATCAAATACCGTTTTTGTAACCACATTGGAATCAGAGTTGGACACAACAAAAAATGCGGTTTACGCTTCAACCATGTTATTCTGCTGGGAAAAATTTGAGAAGGATTATGGTCAGGCATCGCACTTTTCCAAATCTGGGCTTGCTGAGCTGAACAAGTCAAGATGTTTCAAAAATGTTTTGAAGGCAGATGAATACAAAACGATTCTGGAAGCGGAGGGAGATCTGGTTAAAATTACTTCTATATTCGATATTCAATTGCCTTTTAGAGAACCACTGAATAAGCTGAAAGGAGAATTCAAGGGTCAGAAAATAAAAACCTTCGGAAGTAAAGGAGGCGATCGTCAGGTTGAAATCATTTATTACAATTCTGATTCAGATTTTGCCTTACGGTTACTTCCAGAAAACAATGAACATGAGATTATCGTTTGTCAAAGTGGTTTTTCAGGACAAAAATCCTTGAAGGAGCAATTTCTGAAAATTAAGTCAAACGAGAAACAATTCATTTCTAGTGCTGAACAATGGAAAAAGGTTTTCAATGAAGAAGACGAATTTTCGATTCCGGAACTCTCGTTTAATTTGGAAACGAATTATAAAACTATTGAAGGAGCGACCTGTAGAAATAAAACTGGACCGTGGGAGGTTATAAAAGCTTATCAGCAGAATGCTTTTGTAATGAATGAGAAAGGTGCGACCGCATTTAGTAAAGCTGATTTGGGGTTAGCTGGATGCGGCCAACCGCAAGAAAAGGAAAAAACTCCGGTGAAACGCTTGAACGTAAAATCCAATTATGTGATATTCCTGAAACGAAAAGATAGTAAATGGCCCTATTTCGCATCTTTCGTGGCTAATAGTCGCTGGATGGCAAAGCTTAAATAGTGCAAAATTGATTGCGTGATTTGGAAAACCAATAAATGTTGACTAAATTAGTCTACTAATTATTTGTCAACATGAGTTTATCAGTTCTTCTTTCCGAAGCAAGAGTAGCGAAAGGGTTTACTTTTCGTATGTTGTCTCAGCATACGCTGATAGACGTTGGTTTGTTGAACAAATACGAGAAAGGCGAACGTGTTCCATCAAAGAAACATCTCGATGAGCTTATAAAAACGCTGGAATTGAATAATCAGGAAGTAAAAACGGCTTGGTTATCTGAACGGATTTATGCCCTTTTGGAAGATGAAGATTTTCCCAAGGAAGCTCTTCATTTGGCAGAACAACGGGTAGAGTACAACCGTTCTAAAAAGCAGCAGGCAGTTGGTTCAATTCCACAAGATTTAGAATTGCTTTTGAATCAGCTTAACGAGTTGCAGCGTAAATGGGCAAAATTGAAACCATTGAATGCAACTCAATTGCGTAAAATGGAAGAGTATTTCAATTTGAATTATACTTATGAAAGCAATAGAATAGAAGGAAATACCTTAACACTCCAGGAAACACACTTGATCATTAATGATGGAATAACTGTTGGTGGTAAATCCATGCGAGAGCACCTTGAAGCTGTGAATCACGCTGAAGCAATTGCATTTTTATCAGAAATGGTAAAGGAAAAAATTGCCTTCACAGAACGCACCTTAAAGCAAATTCATTACCTGATCCTTAAAGGAATTGACAGAGAAAACGCAGGCGTTTATCGTTCGATTGGTGTGCGTATTTCAGGAAGCACACATCTTCCTCCTGAACCATACTTGCTTCAACGCCTGATGGAAGAAGTTTTCGAATATTATGAAGAACATAGGAAGTTGTTGCATCCGGTGATACTGGCAGCAGAAATGCACGAAAGAATCGTAAGAATTCATCCTTTTGTGGATGGAAACGGAAGAACTACGAGGCTGGTTATGAATCTTATTCTCTTGCAAAATGGTTATCCCATTGCCAATATCAAAGGAGATATTTCCAATAGAATGAAGTATTACGCAGCTCTTGAATCAGCCCCAGAGGATGAACGCCATAGTTTTCTTTTGTTCATAGCAGAAGTACTTATTGAATCGTTGAACGAACATATTGAATTGAGTAAATAAAAATCCTATTGCATTGGCTTTGACTGTAGTTGAAAATGCAATAGGATTTTATCTATTTTTGGCGTACTTATTGTTTTGAACTGACTCAATTAAAAAATCTGTCTTATGACGGATAAACAACACACTCTTCTTTGTAAATTAGACACAAGATGAAAAAGCAAGTTTGGATAAGCCTTGGACTAACGTCGATAATTCTTTTATCTTCTTGTATTGAACACAAGAAAAAGGAAAAACCAAGTAGTAAAGCTCCCGTTAGCAAGGAGGAAAGCAAGTTTGTTACTGATAAAGATTATAAGGTTTTACGTATTTATTCAGGTAGAATTCCGTGTGCTGATTGCTCAGGAATAGAACAGCGTTTAGTCCTTAAAGGTGATTCAATGGGGATTTACCGTTTAACAGAAGTGTATAGAAATGCAACCGAGGATGGTGACGCAACTATTGTCTCAACTGGAGAATGGAAGATAAAAAAGACAGAAAAGGAACGGAAAATTTTCCTTTCACAAGGTCATTTGGGCGATTCTATTCGAACGGCTTCATACGTTTTTACGGACAAGAAATTGGTTCAAAAAAGTCTTGATGATGAAACAATTACATCTTCCTGGAATTACACGCTTCGAAGATCGAAATAAGGATTAGGGTATTACCAAAACTTGTCCAATCTTGATAACATCGGATTTCAACTTATTGGCTGATTTCAGTTTTGCAACTGTTGTATGATTTTTTCTGGCAATTTCGGAAAGTGTGTCTCCGGAACGAACGGTATAACGTTTACTTTTAACTGGTGGTTTTTTAACTGGTGGAGTTGTTCCAATTGTATCTGAAATTGGTGCTGCGGTTTCGTATATTTTTCCCGGAATATCAATAGTTGTTCTGCCTTTTCTAAGTGCGTTCAACGTGTTTTCAATGGAAATAGCAATGAACTCTCCTTTTACAGCGTAACCCTCGTTAGTTAAGTGAACATTGTCGCTTTTAGCATAACCCAGTTGTTCCCATGTTTTAATTGTTCTCAATCCTCCAGAACAATCGTACCAATTCCAAAACATACAGTTGTTAGCTTGTGCAATGGAATCCATTACTTCTCTGAAAATGGGTCCTGCAGTTATATAATGCCCTTTGTAATATAAATCTTGTGTAGAGGTTAGAACAACAATGACATTTGGGTTTATAGCTCTGAATTTGGCAATTGCGCGTTCCGTTTGACCAATGATCTTAGGATTGACCTCGTTGTGATACATAATGTCGTTTGTACCAAAATCAAGAATAACGATATCCGGATTTAAATATTGAGCTTGTTGCTCTGCCTTTGTAAGTGAAAGAACAGAACTCATTGCCGCCGCTCCAACTCCTAATGAATGGTAAACAACGCCTCCCTGATCTTTCTTTTCAATATCAATTCCGTAAAATCGGAAATAGTTTCCTGTTCCGTTTGGTTTCACCTGAATGGTTGAAATTCCACCAACATAATTAAAACGAATGGCATGTTTCAATTCTGATTTAACACATTCGCTTTTTGGAAAAGAAAACAGCTGTCCGTTTACCAAAACATCGAAACCAAAACTCAAAGAATCAATTTCTGTAAATAGGGTGATATCGTAAGATGCTGAATTCAATGGTTCCTTCATTTCAAAACCAAGAGTGGCATTTAAATCAGAAGTTTCTACACTCATTCCACAAACACCAAGTGGAACTTTTGCCGGAGCAATATAACTTTTGGCCCATTTCCAAATTCCTGTTTTGGTGCTTGTATATAAAGCCGAATTGTACGAATCTGCAGCGATGTAATTGAATATCATTCCTAGACCTCCGTCACCGTAATTTTCCTGGAGCATTTTCCGTGCGACTTTTGTGGGTCTCCCGGCTTGAATATGGCTTCCTCCGTAATGAAAGATTACCAGCTCGTTGCTGTCAACATTCTCAAATTGAGTCAAAAAACGATTCCCAACTTCAGGATTAGTGAATTGAAAATACGCATAGCTTGTGTCAATGTGCAATTGTTTGTACAAACTGTCAGTTGTGACCTGTGCTTTGACAGATAAAGTAAAAAGTAAAAAGAAGATTGCTGCTAATTGTCTCATGGAGTTACTATGCTATCTGGCTCCTCAGGTTTTACAATATTCGTTTTTACAGTATCAGCAGTTGGAACATTGGAAATTGGATTTCCACCACCTTTATTTGTTGCCAAACGTTTCATTAATGAAATACTTCCATTACCCATTGCTCCGTACATTCCTATTGCAAAAATAAGGTCATTGATCTTGTTGTCTTCAATCAATTGAATCAGGTTATGGTTCGAATAACGTAAATCAACCACATAAATTTCTTCGTAATGACTAACCATGTATACCGTAAATGCATTTCCGTAAGAGTTTTTGACAATTACACATTTCCTGCCATTCTTGGTTGTGGTAGTAAATTTCGTCAACGGATTGTCACCTCCAATAAAGGTAGAATACATGTTTCCACCTGAACTGGTATGGTAAAACAGTTTACATTTCTTCGGATTGTTGAAGTTATTTGGATTGTATATTAATCCTGTTGCTGCAACTTTTGGGATGTAATAAGTGAATGTGTCCGGATGTTCCTTCACACTCAAATCACGTGTATGTTGATACATACTTCCAAGGAAACCATATTTGGTGCGTTTGTCCATTTTCTCTAACGGAACCGGAGTTAATCCGGCACTTTTACAGAAAGCAACATAACCGTAGTAAGCTCCCAATGCGTTCCAATGGTGGTCGGTTCCGAAATACATTTTTTCGTTTCCGTGATTGTTCATTTCACCAATTACATCGCTGAAAATTGCACCGTTAGTAAGATTGGAACGAATTGCATATAATGTAGCTTGTTGTAAACCGTTGTATTTTCTATACTTGGCAACCGGAATAAATGCTGAAGAAAGAGGTGCAACACAAGAGAATACGCGTGCTTTACCTTTCAACTTATCTGCGTATTCGCTAACCATACCCGCATACTTTTTCGACATGACTTTGCTACCACCATTCAAGGCGTAGACTGAACCGTCCAAAATCAATAGATCTCCGGAATATTGTTCCTGGAACTCGTCCAAAAATTCGGGAGCCACAACCTTATTCTTATCTCCTTCAGGAGCTTTGACAATCGGTTGTTTTTTAGGCTTGAATATTTTTCCTTCCTTGTTTTCTATATGTATACCCTTGTATTGACGAACCAAATCAGCTATAGAAACAAATTCATTTCTTAAAACGAATTGGTCATCCATAAATTCATCGATACCGCCTGAATATTTGTCAAATGCTTTGGTATAATCTACATAGTTATTTATGAAAGAGCCATTATGACCAATACCAATGCTATCCGTATGAAATTTAGGATACTGTGCGAGCCTTCTTTTCTCTTCGTATGAAATTTTTTGTGGAAACTTCATTCTAACCACGTAAGTTGCTAGTCCCGAAAAAATGACCGCAAGAAATAGTATGACGTTGACGTACTTCATTAGAATCGGAAATAAATAAATGGATTATAACTTGATCCAACCAAGAATGCGGTAGACACCAGAATGAAAATCAGATTGAATGCAGGACTTAAAGCATTGTAGAATTTAGCACTTCCTTTGTTAATCTTAGATTCTTCAGTAAATATTTCATTCCATGGAATACATAATAAAACGACTAATACAAACCAGTACAGATGACCAACTACATCGGTAACGAAATCAGGTCCAATAGGCTTCTTGGAAGCAAATAATTTGCCTAGAAAGTCGATTAGTTCGTCCCTATCGGTAAAGTAGAAAATTCCCCTACTGAAAACGATAAGAATCAATGTGTAAGTGTGACGAAGAATTCTCGGTGTCTTCACCAGGACTTTTTCAAGCAGTTTTTCAATAATCATGAAAAAGCCGAAATAGGCACCCCAAATCAAGAAGTTCCAGCTTGCGCCATGCCAAATTCCGGTCAGCAACCAAACAATGAAGATGTTTCTCAATTGAAATTTGCGATTTCCACCTAAGGGAATGTATACGTAATCGCGGAAGAAACGACCTAACGATATGTGCCACCTGCGGTAAAAATCTCCACAGGAAATGGCAGCGTAAGGATGTTTAAAGTTCTCATCGAAATGGAAACCTAACATTCGCGCCAAACCAATGGCCATGTCTGAATATCCACTGAAGTCAAAATAGATTTGTATGGAGAACATGGTGATTCCAAACCAAGCTTCATAACTAGATAAGTCATATAGTCCTGTATCCAAATATTTTTGAACCAATTCGCCTGCAATATTGGCAATGAATATTTTCTTAAACAAGCCAAAACAAAAGCGATTGATTCCGTAGGAAATGTCCGACCATTTTACTTTACGGTTATCCAGTTCATCATGAATTTTACTGTAGCGAATAATTGGACCAGCAACCAAATGGGGGAACATACTGATGCAAACCAGGAAATTGATTGGCTTTCGTTGAGCTGGCGTATCGCCTCTGTAAACATCAACGAGATAAGCAATTACCTGAAAAGAGTAAAAGGAAATTCCGATAGGCAAGCTGTTCATTGGTCGTGTACCTTTTGGTAATGGAACCAACCAATTGATATTATCCCAAATAAATCCGCCGTATTTGAACCCTATTAAGAGACTAAGATTGACAAGAATACCAAAGATTAGTGCGGCTTTGGCTTTGGCTTTACTTTTCTGTTTAAGCCGTTCAATAAGTATCCCAACTCCATAATCGAACACCGCGGTTAACAGCATGAGGAACAGCCACAAAGGTTCTCCCCAGGCATAAAAGATTAACGAGAATAGAATGATGACAATGTTTCTGTAAACGATGTTTTTCGTTGCAAAATAGGCCAACAAAAATATCGGCAGGAAAGCGTACAGAAATGTTAAACTCGAAAAAACCATGTAATGCGATAAAATACAGTGCTATACCATCTGAAAAATGGGTTTGCAAAAATAACAGGAATAAACGAATCTACGTTTTGGAAGTTGGTCAATTTATTATTCGAGGTGATTTTGGAAGAATTCGCATTGTTTTTTATCCTCCCCCGTTTGGAGTTAGATAGGGGAGGACTTTTCCATTTCTAAATCTCAAACAACTGAATTCCTCAATCAAAAATTCGTATCCTTGTACTTCTTAAAAACAGAGCATTATGTTAAGCAAGGAATCTGATAAAAAACTCTTTCTTTTAGATGCATTCGCATTGATTTACCGTGCATATTTCGCCTTTGCAAAGAACCCGCGTGTCAATTCAAAGGGTCAAAATACAAGCGCCGCTTTTGGTTTTACAAACGTGTTGATTGATATCATTAACAAAGAAAAGCCAACACATATTGCGGTTGTTTTTGATGCTCCCGGTGGTGCAACGAACAGAACGGCGGATTTTGCAGCTTACAAAGCACATCGCGAGGAAATGCCAGAAGATATTCGTTCTATGATTCAACCAATCAAAGATATTATTGCTGCATTCCACATTCCAGTTGTTATGTTGGAGGGTTATGAAGCAGATGATTTGATTGGAACTTTGGCGAAAATGGCTGAGAAAGAAGGTTTCGTAACGTATATGATGACTCCTGATAAGGATTTTGCTCAACTGGTTTCGGAGAACATTTTTATGTACAAACCGGGAAGAGGCGGCGATCCTGCATCTATATTGGGAATTCCTGAGGTGTTAGAGAAATTTGAAGTGAAAGATCCATTACAGGTAATTGATATTCTTGGACTTTGGGGCGATGCCGCTGATAATATTCCGGGAATTCCGGGAATTGGAGAAAAAACAGCGAAGAAATTGATCGCCGACTACGGTTCTATGGAAGAACTTTTCAAGAATACTGACGACCTGAAAGGCAAAATGAAAGAAAATGTGATTGCCTTCGAAGAGCAGGGTCGACTTTCCAAAATGTTGGCAACCATTATTATTGATTGTCCAATTGAGTTTGACGAAAGAGCGTTACGCATTGATGAACCTGATACAGAAAAAGTAATTGAGATTTTTACAGAACTGGAGTTTAAAAATCTGGCGAAACGTGTTACCGGACAGGAAATTGTAGTAACTGCTGCTGTTGACGAAAATGGTCAACTGGATTTGTTCGGAACACAAAGTTTGGTTGAATTTCAGCATGCAACACCAACTGCCGGGCATAAAACCATTGCAACTGAAAATCCTAGTTATCACTTGGTAACATTGCCAGAGGAACGTCAAAAGTTGATGTCGGAATTGATGAAACAGACTTCGGTTTGTTTTGATACAGAAACGACAAGTATCAACGCTTTACGCGCTGACTTGGTCGGAATGTCGTTTTCGTTTAAAGAACGGGAAGCATATTATGTTGCTGTTCCTAAAGATTGGGATTCGGCACAGGCGATTGTGAACGAGTTTAAACCGTTTTTTGAAGCACAGAACATTGAAAAGATTGCACATAATCTCAAATATGATTTGCAAGTGCTGACACGATATGGAGTTGTGTTCGACGGACCGCTTTTCGATACAATGATTGCGCATTACCTGATTCAACCTGAAGCAAAGCAGGGAATGGATTTTCTTGCAGGATATTATCTGAACTACCAACCTGTTAGCATTGAAACGTTGATTGGGAAGAAAGGAAAAGGTCAGGGAAATATGGGCGATCTGCTGCCTGAACAAATTTCCGATTACGCTTGTGAAGATGCAGATATCACTTTCCAGCTGAAGCAAATTTTTGCTCCACAAATTGAGAAGGAGCACTTAAAGGATTTGTTCTGGAATATGGAAATGCCATTGGTGAAAGTATTGGCAAAAATGGAAGCTGAAGGTGTTGCGCTTGATGTTCCACATTTAACAAACTATTCTAAGCAATTGGAAGGTGAGATTGCAGAATTGGATAGCAAGATCAAGGAAGCGGCTGGAATGGATTTCAACATTGATTCTCCGAAACAACTAGGTGACGTTCTTTTTGAGCATTTGAAAATTTCTTCGAAAGCGAAAAAGACGAAAACGGGTCAGTATGCAACATCCGAAGATATTCTTCAGCAGCATAAGAACGACCACGAGATCATTTCATATATTCTTGATTACCGTCAAATGAAGAAGTTGAAATCAACTTATGTTGATCCGCTTCCAACGATGATTGACGATATTGACGAACGCGTTCACACTAGCTTTATGCAAACGGTAACTGCTACCGGACGTTTGAGTTCGAATAATCCGAACTTGCAGAACATCCCAATTCGTTCAGAACGTGGAAAGGAAATTAGAAAGGCATTCATTGCAAGAGGAAAGGATTTCCAATTAATGTCAGCGGATTATTCTCAGATCGAATTACGCATTATTGCCGCATTGGCAAATGACCCTAACATGATTCAAGCCTTTGTGGACAGAGAAGATATTCACCGTGCAACTGCTTCTAAGGTATTCCATGTTCCGTTGGAAGAAGTCACGAAAGATCAGCGTAGTGCTGCAAAAGCGGTAAACTTCGGAATCATTTACGGACAGTCTGCTTTTGGTTTATCTCAGAATCTTGGAATTTCCAGAACGGAAGCCAAAGGAATCATCGATGCCTATTTTGCACAGTATTCAACGATTAAATCCTACATGGATAACGCAGTAACGAATGCGCGCGAGAAAGGATATGTAGAAACCATAATGAAGCGCCGCCGATACTTGGCGGATATCAATTCTGCTAATGCTGTTGTTCGTGGTTTTGCGGAACGAAATGCTGTTAATGCTCCAATTCAGGGTTCAGCGGCAGATGTGGTGAAGTTGGCGATGGTTGCAGTAGATAAAGCTATGACAAAAGCCAATGTGAAATCAAAAATGATTCTTCAGGTACATGACGAATTGGTGTTTGATGTTCACAACGATGAGCAGGAAATTATGAAGAAATTGGTGAAAGAAGCCATGGAGGGTGCTGTGGATATGGCTGTTCCAATGGAAGTAGAAATGGAATTGGCGCATAACTGGCTCGACGCGCATTAAACCAATCGTCTCTGCGGTGAAATAAAAACCCTTCTTAGTGTTAAGAAGACCAAAACACAAAACGAATGAACAAAGTAGTTGTTTCCAATTTTTCTATTTCAATTGATGGATTTGGAGCTGGTTTGGACCAAAGCTTAGAGCAACCACTCGGAAAAGGAGGAATGGAACTGCACAACTGGGTATTTGTCACCAAAAATTTCAACGAAACACACGGACAAGGTGGCGGTGAAGAAGGAATTGACAACGACTTTAGCGTGCGCTCGTTTGAAAATGTTGGAGCATGGATACTTGGAAGAAACATGTTTGGTCCAATCCGTGGCGAATGGGGAAACAGTGATTGGAAAGGCTGGTGGGGCGATAATCCGCCGTATCACGTGCCTGTTTATGTGCTTACACATCACCAGCGCGAGTCCTTACCCATGGAAGGCGGAACCATTTTTCATTTTGAAACCGGAGGAATAGAACATGTACTGGAAAAAGCACGTGCTGCGGCTAACGGAAAAAACATACGCATTGGTGGAGGCGTTTCCACCATTAGACAATACTTAAAAGCCGGTTTAATAGACGAACTCCATTTAGCCGTTTCACCAGTATTTTTAGGTTCAGGAGAACATTTGTTCGAAGGTATTAACCTGCATGATCTCGGTTACCAACAAGTAGAACAAGTACAAGGCGAACGTGCGAATCATGTGATCATAAAGAAGGTGGTAAAATAGTATTTCCTCGTTAACTTCAAGTGCCTCGAAAACTATCTGTAATTTCATTTTACCAATCAATAGAAGTTTTTAATCCCTTTCATCCCACAATCCTTCTTCTTCAATCTCGAATTCGGCGTCTTTTTCCCAAATCTCCATTTCACAAGGTTTACAGTTGAATTTTAACTTGTATTCGATATCGCCTTGTTTTAGAACTAATGGTTCTTTGATTTTTTCACCCATTGTATTGCGCTGGTAAACCGGACATTTTCCAATTTCGTATTTCACGCAGTATTTAGTGGTCATTACGCGCGATTTTCCGGGATCCCATTGCAATTCGAAAGCTTTTTCTATCTCTTTTACGCCGTGACGCTGGTAAAACTCTCGCGCCTTGGCATTCGAAACATTGTAGCTGTAATCCAGATTTTCAACCGGATAAGGATGATCTGTCTTTTCGATCTGTTTTTCTTCACGATGGTATTCGCGTACTCGAGTATCAACCAATTTCTCAAGTACATCTCTGCGCATTTCGTTGACCTTGGAAATAGGCAAGAACCAGTTTTGTGAAAATGCAATTTCAATCTCATCAACGATGAAAGGGGTATTCCCTGATTTCGATAAGTTCTTTTTTATATTCTCTTCCGCAGATTCACCTGTTTTGGTCGTTTCTTTGGCGCTTTCCATTACAACTGAGCTGGTGTGACCATCTTCATCTATTGCTGTTAAAGAGAAACCATTTTCAACTTCTTTTAAATGCAATTTCACACCGATTTTACGAATAGCGGCATCTTCGCGCTCCAGTAAGTTATTGAATGCGGCATCAAAGTTTCTATAGATCTCCGTTCCTTCCTTTAATTCGCGGAAGTTATTTGGGATTACTAAACCGTTAATGATGATGTTTACACGATCGCCATCCGCTCTTCCTTCTTCATTAATGAAATAGATTCCATCGCCGTTATTTAGCAAATCAGCGTTTTCGATGAGGTAACCGTTCGCTTTAGTTCCAAGAAATTTACCGATGTATTCCCCTTGAGACTTAGGTGTTTCCCATGAACCGATCTTCGCAACACGTTTATGAACGAAGTAATCAGTATAACCACGGTTAAAACTTTTGTCCATCTGCGATTCGAAGTTGTAGAATGTTCTTCCCGATGAAGCTTTTTCAAAACGATCATTTTCCACTAAGAAAGCATCCAGTTTTTTGCGCAAATGGGAAACGTTGTTCTTTACGTAAACCACGTCTTTCAATCGACCTTCTATCTTGAACGAAGTAATTCCGGCTTCAATAAGCATTGGTAGTTGATTACTCAAGTCCAGATCTTTAATAGAAAGCAGGTGGTATTCCGTTAGCAAGGTCAAACCATTTCCATCGATAAGATTATAAGGCAAACGACAGTTTTGAGCACAAGAACCACGATTCGCACTACGTTCACCATTGGCAACGCTCATGTAACAGTTTCCACTAAACGAAACGCAAAGTGCTCCTGAAACAAAGAATTCCAGCTCCATATCCGTCACATCGCGAATGGCGCGAATCTGATCCAGATTCAGTTCTCGTGCAAGTACTGCTCGTTTCATTCCTGCGTCGGCTAAGAACTTCACATGCTCGGGAGTTCGGTTATTGGCTTGTGTACTCGCATGAATGACAATTGGTGGAAGATTCATCTCCATAATTGCCATATCCTGAACAATCAGTGCGTCAACACCAATGCGATACAATTCATGAATCAATTTTTCGCAATCCTTGAGTTCTTTATCGTACAAAATGGTATTTACTACCACAAACACCTTTGCTTTGAACAAATGGGCATATTCTACCAGTTCAGCAATGTCTTCAACAGAATTCGTCGCATTACTTCGTGCGCCAAATAAATGTGCGCCAATGTAAACCGCATCGGCACCGGCATTGATTGCCATCATTCCCTGGTAAAGGTTTTTGGCTGGAGCAAGTATTTCTACCTTTTGTTTCATAATGCAAAAATAAGGAGTTGCGTTCAGTAAACTAAAAATCCCCGCACATTTCTGTACGGGGATTTCTTATGATAAGAAGTTTGAATCTTAATCTTCGTCTTCGTCATCAACTTCTGCAGCTTTAGAAGCTCCACGAGCCATTTTAACAGCTACAACTACCGCACGTGCAGGATCTGTAAACGTCAAAGATGGGTTTTGCTCTTTCAAGTCAGCAACACGAACAGATTGTCCGATACGCAACTTAGTGATGTCGATTACAATTGCTTCTGGCAAATCTCCAGGAAGAGCAACTACTTTCAAACGACGGAAAACTTGCATCAATTTACCCCCAGCCATTACACCGCGAGAAGCACCTGTAAGACGAACTGGTAAACCAAGTTTAACTGGTTTCTTAGCATCTAACTGCAAGAAATCAACGTGCTTCACTTTATCAGTGATAGGATCTTGTTGAATGTCTTGAATGATAGCAGTAGCTTTTGTTCCTTCGATATCCAATTCAATTTGGAAAACGTCTGGGTTGTAAACTAACTTCTGAATAGCGATGTCTTTAATCGAGAAGTGAGTTTGTGTTCCCAAACCGTAAAGAACGCAAGGAACTAGTCCTGCATCTCTCAACGCTTTAGCATCTTTCTTCCCTACGTTCGCTCTAAGCGAACCGCTCAATTGTGATACTTTCATTGTTTATATTTATTTGTGTTTATTACGAGATAATGAAGTGAGTACTGATTGATTCATTGTGAACCAAACGATTAATTACGTCGGCAAACAATGGTGCAACAGTAACCACTCGAATTTTGTCACTGTGTCCCTTTAACGGAATAGTGTCAGTAACGATTAGTTCTGTCAATTTTGAATTGTTGATGCGCTCATAAGCTGGACCTGAAAGAACAGCATGAGTACAGAATGCGCGAACCGATTTTGCTCCTTTTTCAATGAACAAATCTGCTGCTTTCGCTAATGTTCCGGCAGTATCACACATATCGTCAACAAGGATAACATCTTTACCAGCAACGTCTCCAATTACCGTCATCTCAGCAATTTCATTTGCTTTCTTACGGTGTTTGTGACAAATTGCCAATCCTGTATCTAATTTCTTTGCGTATGCATTTGCACGTTTTGCTCCACCTGCATCTGGCGCTGCCATAATTAGGTTTCCATTGTCCAATGCTTTCATTTCATTGAAGAACAAAGTAGAAGCAAATAAATGATCTACTGGTACTTCGAAGAATCCTTGAATTTGATCAGCATGTAAATCCATTGTCATAATGCGATCTACACCTGCTGCTGCAAGCATATTAGCGACCAATTTTGCTCCAATAGCAACTCTTGGTTTGTCTTTTCTGTCCTGACGTGCAAAACCGAAGTAAGGAATAACTGCGATAATTTTACGAGCTGAAGCTCTTTTTGCCGCGTCAATCATTAACAATAATTCGAAAAGATTCTCTGTTGGCGGCATTGTAGATTGTACAATAAATACATCCTGACCACGAACAGTTTCTTCGAATGAAGGTTGAAATTCGCCATCGCTAAATTCCGTAACCTTCACGTCCCCTAAGCTCGCGCCAAATTTCAAAGCAACTTGCTCTGCTAATTTCTGCGACGCTCTTCCTGCGAAAATTTTAACTCCTTGAGACATACTAAATCGGTTTTTCCTACATTGAGGGGGACAAAGATAGCAAATCTTAATTACTAATTACCAATTACTAATGACAAATTGAACTTGTAATTCGTAATTCGTCATTTGTCATTCATTGTAAGCCATTTCGGCAATAAAATACTTCCGATGATCAGATATGGGAAATAACCAATGATTCTCCAGAGAATAGCTAAACTTCCTACAATGACCACGCTTGCGGAGAATGTTCCGAGCAATTCGCCAAATGCCCATTCTGCAACACCGCTTCCGCCTGGAGTAGGGGCAATTCGCATAAACATCCAGAGTACAAATTGTTTACACAGTAAAAGAATGTGTTGTGTAAATCCTATGGAAACAAATGCCTGAAAAATAAACGAAATGACCAAATATCTGGAGGTCCAGGACGCAACGGTTGCCAATCCGATTTTAGCCCAAAAACGTGCTGGTTGCTGTTTGAATTCAAGTGCAGTGATTCTAACGTTTTCACCAGTTTCGTTCGCTTTTGCATTCCACCGTTTCAAAAAAGAGATTTTTGTAACTGCATTCAATACTTTCTGCATGAATGATGGAAACAGGAAGATACTGATGAAAAGCATAACGGTAAGTACAAAGAACATGGAATAACCTGTCCAGAAAGCTGTTGTTCCACCAATACCAATAGATTTTGTTGGTAGAATGAGTTCATATTGATAGAAACACAATACCACTGGAATCATGATAACAAAAAAGAGATTATCGAAGAATGCGGTAGTAATGACGATTGCTGTTGCGCGACCCAGTTTTATTTTTTCACGATTGAGAATAAACATGGCAACAGTTGCACCGCTCATTACTCCAGGCGCCAATGCAGAAGCATATTCCCAGATCATAATGGTTCTGAAAGCCGAACGCCAACTCAGTTCATTTTTGGTTAAGATCCGAATTCGCCATATGTACCCCAAATCTCTTCCGACCATTGCCAGCATTGCTAAAAGCAAACACCCGATTGTCCCAAAGGTGAAAGGAATATCCAGAAGAACCTCTAACGCATTCTGTTTGATGTAATTTCCTTTTGGAGAAATAATGAATTCTTCATCGGAATTCGAATCCACGATGTTATTGTGATTCTTATCAACGTGTATGTGAGTTCCCTTTCCTTCTGTAACTGGTTTGTATTCCACTTTGCCAAGAACACGGTATCCCGAAAAAACACAAACCAGTAAAGCCAGTAAAGCAACCAGAATGACTTTGTTCCGGTTAAAAATGGAGGGTTTTGTGTTTTCCACGACTAGTTGGGTGAAAGTGTTTCTTCGATTTCCCAGTTGGCACGAATTTTCTGCTTTACAGGAAAACGAAGCATGATTTCAGGTTGAATTTTCTTTGAATAATCACCCGAATCCCAAACTGAATTGCTGTTTTCATCTTTAAAACAACGGATGCTGTATTGTCCTGGAATTAAACCGTTAAACACTAGTTTCGCTCCGTTTCCTTTCTTTGATTGAACCACTTTTCCTTGTTCGGTATTGGCATTATCAATCAATTCGAAGATCCAATTTCCTTCAAACGAAGTTACATCTAAAGATAGATCGCCACATCTTTCCAAGGTGTATGTCTCGATTTTGAAACTGATGGTGTCATTCGCATTTCGTTCTCCAAAAACCGCGTTTTTGCCAAAGATCACTGTGAAATTCTCTTGAGTTTGTGGAATTAATTTCAGTTTTCCGTTTTCAACCATCACTTGAAAGACAACGGGTTTTCCGTAATCATTCAACAGCTTTAACGCAGATGTGTCTACCTTTCTAAGAAATTCATTTACGCTGAAATTCAAAGTGTCTCCCGGTTTCCGAAGTTTATTCCCTTCCAATTTAATGGCGAAATTTGCTTTTCGGTCAGACACAACATGCTTTCTGCCAATGGTGTCATTTCTTGCTATAAATCGGTAGTTGTCATTCTCTGAATAGGGAAGTGCTACACGCAGTGAATCAAATCGGAAACGGTTCATTGGAATAAGATTCTCCCCGTTGATTGTCACAACTGTACTGTCGAAGTTAACTCCTGAGATTGTTGCGGTTCCTGGCTTTTCGATGGCAATTTTCAGCTTGTTCTGCGTTGTTTTTGGTTTGAACATTCGCAATTTGCTGGGAATAGTATCGGACATATTCAGCGCTTCAGAGTCGAATGCAATGTTTTCTGCACCATCTACTTTTCCGTTTTTGTTGGCATCCTGAAATGCGAAAAGTTGATATTCGCCTTGATGAATGTAGTTGAACTGATAATTCCCCCCTTTATCACTCCTCACGAAGTAACTGGGTTGATTTACGAAAGGAATTGAATCGGTTTCGTACAAGCAGATTGTTGCATTTTGCAGCATTTCACCTGAATATGCCGATGTGATTTTTCCAGTATGCTCCAAAGAGTCAATGAAACTTCCAGTTGAGAAAACTACCTGAATAATGCTGTCATTTCCTTCGTTTAAATCGCGAACTGTCCCGTTCAAACTTAGGATATAGGTTGTTTCTTCTTTCAAAGGTTGTGTCCAACTTACAGTAATCGTTTTTTTGTCCTGAGTTGCTGTAATTGGTCCCACGTCGGGACTCATCGTAATAGAAGTACCCGGATCTTTTAAAGTGATGTATTCGTTGAAAGTGAGTTTCGCCTCTGTTGGCTTAATTCCGGTTGCTCCGGGTTCCGGGGTGATTGAGGTTGGCACTGGAGCAGATTCATCCCTGTTTCCACCCGGAAGCGGAATGATATCGGCACAAGAGTTTAGTGCTGCGAGAATGAATATTACAAAACTGAGCCTAACCAAGCGCATAATTCATTTAAGTAAGTTTCATCAACCGAATCAAAATCGTTCAACTTGTCGCTATCAACGTCGAGAACACCGATAATATTTCCTTCAGTGTTCCGGATTGGAACCACAATTTCACTTTTCGATGCCGAACTGCAGGCAATATGTCCCGGGAAAGCTTCAACATCCGGGACTACGAGCGTAAGATTCTGTTCCCAACTTGCTCCGCAAACTCCTTTTCCCTTTGGTATTCTGGTACAGGCAAGTGGTCCTTGAAATGGTCCCAGGATCAATTCGTTTCCTTCAACAAGGTAAAATCCAACCCAAAAGAACCCGAAAGTCATATTCAGAACGGAAGCGACATTTCCCAAATTTGCAGTTGAATTAACCGTTGGGTCGTACAAAGCCTTTACCTGTGGCAATAAGCTCAAATATTTTTCTTCTTTCGTACCCTGAACAATCAAAAGGTCTTCCGCCATTTCAATATTTTCAACAAAAGTAAGGAATACATTCCTTAGGTGGTGAAAACCGCAAAAACGAATAGAAATTTTTGAAAATTCATGCAATCGAAAAGATATTTTTGTCTAATTTGATTTAGAAAACAACATTATGATTGCAAAAAGTCTATTTGAACACATTCTATTTTTCGACATCGAAACAGCACCTGTATTTTATAATTATCATGAACTTGATGAAGCTGGAAAGAAGCTTTTCGATTCTAAAAATGCACGTTATAAAACAGATGACAAGACAGAAGCAGACGTGTACAATGAAAAGGCAGGAATCTTAGCTGAATTTGCCCGTGTGGTTTGTATTTCTGTTGGATTTTTGAATGAAACACGAACTGGCCGACAGATCCGAATAGCCTCTTTTTCTCATGAAGATGAGGAAACGTTGCTCAGACAATTTATTGGATTGTTGGAAGATCATCCGAGATACAATGTGCTTTGCGGACACAATTCCAAAGAGTTTGACATTCCGTTTTTGTGTCGACGAATGTTGATACATGGAATGAAGCTACCACATGTTCTTCAAATTGCAGGTAAAAAACCGTGGGAAATTCCTCATTTGGATACCATGGAATTATGGAAGTTTGGAGATTTCAAAGCATACACTAGTTTGGCATTGTTGTGTTACGTATTCAATATTCCAACTCCGAAAGACGATATTTCGGGAGCTGATGTGGCGCGAGTTTTTTATGAAGAGAAAGACCTTCCAAGAATCACGAAATACTGCGAAAAGGATGTAATTGCGCTTATCCAACTTTTCCTAAGAATGAATAACGAACCTTTGGTTGATGAAGGTGAGATAAAAATCAAGGGAGAATAGCACAGTAAGGAATTAGAGACGCGATGCATCGCGTCTCTGCCACCATGTATTTATTGATTTATCTCTGTATCTGAATGTGAAAGAAGTTGCTATCAAGCTCAATGAAATACAATCCACTTTTCAATTCCGTTAGATCAACACTTGAATTGATCAGTTGCTCAGTGAAAAGATATCTTCCATTCAAATCGTAAACAGTTATTTCCTGATTTTGATTTCCTGTAAAGTGAATTTCACCATTTGAAGGATTAGGGTAAATCGTAACTGTTGAGGCCTCATTTTCTGTAACACTTGCATTATTGTAATTTACATAAGCCACAGTTGTATCGCTGTTACATTCCGAAGAAGCAATAAGTGTAATGGTATAGAATCCCGGAGTGGTCAGTTGATGCGAGATATCTTCAGTTGTATAGTGTGCTCCATCCACATACCAGTCCAGCTCCTCCGCGCGAATGGAAGTAGAGTTTGCCGTTAGAATTCCATTTACATCCACATTCCAGTCGAAATCAGATACAGTGATGTTTTCAACTGAATGTAAACGATAAAGTTCTAGTTCGTCTAATACGGAAACTGCCGCGGCGTTTTGAAGTATTGCTGCGGTGGCTGGGTCAATTCCGCCTAAAAAAGCCACGCCAACCGGACTTTGCTGAAATACCGAAGCATAGAATGTACATGCGGTTAAGTAAGTTCCTTCTAATGAAGGATGAGAACCATCTCCTGCATAAAGTTGAATTCCGGGATTATTGTCACGAACATATTTCCAGGCAACTGCAACTGGCGAAACCATCGCCTCTTTGCTATCTGCAAAACGCATGTAAGCATTGTACAAACGCTCGTTCATTTTAGCGAAGGTATTGATAGAATCCCATTGCGGATCTCCGTTTTCCCGACCCCAGGTCATGTAATACATTACGTTGGCGCATGCTGATGAAGCATAAACACTATCGGCCAATAAATTGGAAAAGGGCAGCGTGTTCGCGTCTACTTGACTAACGGGAAACGAAGGCTCCTGACTTTGAGCTTGCAATACCACCAAATTCCAATCGTTTTGATGGATCGCAGCGAATGTTTGCGGATCGTTGTATTGATTTTGAAAGGTATAACCGCCATTCACTTTTGAACCAACAGTGACATTTTTGCCAAGGTATGTTGAAATGGAATCAAACATTCCGGGAAGATCATTCACATAAGTATAGCTGTTTCCAATGAAAAGCACTTTTGTTTCCTGAGAATAAGCAGCGTTTTTGGATAAGGAAAGAAGGAGGGTTGAAAGGAGGAGAATGCGTTTCATTTAAAATATAGTTTGGTTAGTAGACTATTATTTCCTTTGGACGTTGCTTTGAATCGATTTAAGTTGGAGCATTACTATTGAAATCCTAAACGCATAGAAACAAAAAACCCGGTCACCGAGGTTACTCGAAGTGCCGGGTTTCAAAAATTATGATCTTGTTTACTTTACAACGAAAGGCAACGTAATTGAAGCTGTTCCTTCTGTTAAGTTAACAAAGTAAGAACCTGAAGCCAATTGCTCCGTAGAAATGAAAACCATATTCTCACCTTGAATTGCTTGTAAACTGTGTGTTTGAACAATTTTACCAGTAATGTCAGTGATTACCACACGCATTGCTTGAGAAGTTGTAGTATTAAACTTCACGTTCAACTCATTGTCAGCTGGATTAGGGTAAAGAATAGCTCCATTTACAGAAGTCAATTCATCTAAACCAACAACAACTGCATCCGATTCAGGACCTTCGTAGATATTGATATCATCAAGGTAAATGTTGTTACCACCACCAGATTTGAATTCAAATTTGAAACGGAAGTTCTCCACCCAATAAGAAGGTGTAAGGTTTGTAACGTGAACAGTCACCCAGTTATTAGCTGCCGGTGTCCAAGTACTTGTTGCTGTAGCCCCTTGAGTCATTGTTGTTGCACTTAAGGTTTTACGTACGTTCCATGTTTCTGCACAATCGTCAGTAAAATAAACTTTCAACTGATCTGTATTTGCAGACTGTCTTTTTCTGTAAGCGTAACGGAAAGAGAAAGTTGCTTCAGAAGCTGTGATTCCTGATAAATCTACCTGACCTGAAATAAGGTTATCAATTGCATCTGCAGCTTGACCAAAGTTTGCCAATTTAACAGAGTTTGTTCCTGTGTTACCAGCAGTATTTGTAACTGCCCATGCTGTAGTGTTTCCAGGCGTTTCAGTAAACCAACGTGTTGAACCGCTGAAATTGCTCATTCCTTCAAAACTTTCATAGAATGGAAGTGTTTCGTTGTTAGGAAGAACCACAACGGAAACCGTGTAATTATCAGAAGTGCTTCCGTCAGTAGCTACTAAAGTTACTGTATAAGTTCCAGGAGTATTCCAGGTAGTTGTTGCATTTTGAGTTGTTGCACTAGCCGGAGATCCTGAAGGGAATGTCCATGTCCAACCTGTAACCAAATTAAATGATTCATCTGTAAAGTCAACTGCTTCACCAGTACAAACCTGAAGTTTTGGAGTAGAGAATTTTGCCTGACAAAGAACTGGTGTTGCACCTGCTCCAACTGCACTTAAGTTAGCTGGCGACATTACGTTTGCACGTCCTGTACTTGCAACATTCAATGCAGCACGCATTCTTGTAACTTGTCCTGCTGTGAACATTTTAGAACAGTAAGAATAGTCCATGTAGTTCTCAACGTTATCAATTTGGTTGAATCCCCAGTAAGCTTGATCTTCGTTACAAGTGTTTGCACCAAGAGCACAAGATGTAGATCCAATTGTAGCCGGAGTATCGTTAACACCATCTGTATCACAATCAACGCCTGGGTTGTTTGTTCCACCCCAAACGTGTTCAAGGTTTAACCAGTGACCCACTTCGTGTGTAAGAGCTCTACTTGTTCCTTCAGAAGAAGTACCAATGTTTCCAAGGTAGTTATTCAAGATCCAGATTCCGTTTTGCATAGAAGTCGCTGACCATGAACCCGGTAACATTGTGTATCCCGCAGCACCACCAATTTCAGCACAAATGAAAACATTAAGATATTTGTTTCCTGGCCATTGTCCCTGGTAAACATCGTTTCCTGCTACAATAGCAGCAACCTGGTCACCACCGTCAGAACCGTCAAACGTTAGTGGACTAACTGTTCTTGTAATTCCGGAAAAACATGCGCCGTTTGGAGCTTTAGTTGCGAGTTCAAAATTAATATCCGCTCTTGCGCGAATAGTTTGGAAAGGAGCTTGAACTGTTGCTGTATCTGCATTTAGCATCGCGTAATCGCGATTAAGAATTGAAAGAGCAGTCATGATCTGGTCTCTACTAATATTCTCAATACCTCCGTTATGAAGTACGTGGAATACTACAGGAATAGTGTACTGCACCGCTTTTTCACCTCCTGATTTGTCCATGTTGTTTAACATGGCTTCAAATTCAGCTTTTTCTTTAGCGATTTGCTTAGCCATTGCTGGATCTGCAAGAAGTGCTGCTTGTTTTTTGTGGGTGATACAGTATTCAACTTGTTCACCGTCACGCGTGTTAGATTTATCTAAAACTCGATTAGGGGTGGTTTGCGCCTTAACTACTCCAATAGCGGAAATAGTAAGGAGAGAGAGCATAATTTTTTTCATTTTTTACGAGCTAGTTTTACATTAAATAAGATGCTTTACAACGAATAGGGTTGTAAACATGCATGGCAAAAGCGTCGGAAATTTACGAAAACTTAATTGAAATGTAAACTAAATGTATTTATCGGTTGTTTTTTTTGATTAAGTGGATTCAATCAAAATCGGAAATAGCCCATAGAACTTTGCTTGTTGGGCGCTGATCAATCAATGCGAAAATCTTTTCTGCCACAAGAGAAGCGTCTTTTAATTCATCGTTTTTGTGAAAATTAATGAAACGTTCAACTGCAGAAAACTGATTCAATGTCGATTGACGAATTTTTTCCTGCATTCCGGTATTTACAACTCCGGGTGAAAATGCATAAACCTGAACATTGGAATGCTCTTTTTCATTTTCTTCTTCCTGAACGGTTTGCAGAAATAAATCAACAGCTGCTTTTGAAGCGCAATAACCTGCCCAGGAGGCGATTGGGCGTTTTCCGGCGCCAGAACTTATAAAAACACAAGTAAATGGTTTCTGATTTCCCTGCTGAATCAATTTATGAAAAAGGGTTACTCCAGCGTTGAAGTTTACTTGCATGATCTCGATATGAGAACTGTTTTTCAGTTCTGAAAATCGACCAATTCCCCCTAAAACACCAGCATTATGCACAAATGTTATGGGGTCATCTGTTAACGGAATTTGAAGTTTTTCAACTTCCTCAGGATTGGATAAGTCACACTTCAGATGCACGTAATTGGAATGTTGAATACTTTGGTTTCTACCAATTCCAATCACGCTCTCATTTTTCGACAGATACAATTCTGCCAAGGCCTTTCCAATTCCTTGAGATGTTCCGGTTATGATTATCATATGATAAGTCAAAAAGCAAAAGGTAAAAGTTAAAATATTGAACGATTTTGACTTTTACCTTTTCACTTTTGAATTTATTTAAGTGCTTGCTCCAAATCCGCAATCAAATCCTCCACGTCTTCCACACCAACGCTCAAACGAAGCAGATTATCTACAACTCCCGATTTTTCTCTATCCGCTTTAGGAATAGATGCGTGGGTCATTGTTGCCGGATGATTAATTAAAGATTCAACACCCCCTAAAGATTCAGCCAAAGAGAATACTTTAAATGATGATGCTACTTTGAAGGTATTTTCAATCGCTGTATTTTTCAAAACGATAGAGATCATTCCACCAAAATCACGCATCTGACTTTTAGCGATGTCATGATTCGGATGTGTTTCAAAACCTGGCCAGTACACTTTTTCAATAGCTGGATGATCCTTTAGGAAATGAGCGATTTTTCTTCCGTTTTCACAATGTCTTTGCATTCTCAAATGCAGTGTCTTGATCCCACGAAGAACAAGAAATGAATCCATAGGACCAGGATTTGCTCCGGAACTGTTCAGGATGAAATACAATTGTTCGTGTAATTCGTCGCTGTTGGTAATCAAAGCACCCATAACTACATCCGAGTGTCCACCCAAATATTTTGTAACCGAATGCATTACGATATCAGCTCCCAAATCCAATGGATTTTGTAGATATGGTGATGCAAAGGTGTTATCTGCGACCATCAATACGTTATTGTCTTTTGCAATTTTTGAAACTGCCTTAATATCAATAATCTGCATTGTTGGATTGGTTGGCGTTTCTGCCCAGATCAATCGCGTCTTATCGTTGATATAATTCTTAACGTTCTCTGCATTCGTCAAATCCACGAAGTGAAATTTAATGCCAAACTTTTCGTAAAGTTTCACGAACAGACGGTACGTACCACCGTATAGATCGTCACCAGTAATTACTTCGTCACCTGGACTAAGTAATTTCAAAACAGCATCAGTTGCTGCAACTCCACTACTAAAACAAACACAATGTTTTCCGTTTTCCAAAGCTGCAAGATTCGCCTGAAGTGCTTCACGGGTTGGGTTTTTACCTCTCGCATATCCAAAACCTTTATTTACACCAGGAGCCTCCTGAACGTATGTTGAAGTTTGGAAAATGGGTGTCATAATTGCACCGGTTGTTGGATCAGGTTGAACACCGGCGTGAATAGCTTTGGTTCCGAATTTCATGTTTTGAGCGCTCATTTTTGACGAGAATTTTATGCCTCGCAAAATTACTGCTTGCTTTTGACTTTCGTTGTGTTTTCCAAGAATTAAAATTTCAGATAATATAGTTCAAAATCTTTCGACATTGCTTTTTGGTTGTCGGCTGTAAATAGTTCGAACCAAACATGAATTCCTTTTTTTCCCGTAGAGAATGAAAGTAGCCCAAAGTTGTTTTCCATTACCGGGCCTTGAATTCGATTGGTGTTGGGTGTTGCCCGGTGCCATTTTGAACTCAAACCACTGGATGTGAAATCGAATAAGGTATAACCACCTTTTATTTTTAAGCTGGAGATTTCGGCGTAATGAACGTCTCCGGATAGAATCATTACACCATTCGCTTTGGTTTTTCGCAACAGTTTCAAAAAGCGTTTTTTCTCTCTGGGGAAATTGTTCCACGATTCATAGCCATTATAACTGTGTGCAAATTGAATACTGCTGCATACCAATCGAACGTCTGCCGATTTTTCCAATTCTTTTTCCAGCCAAACCCACTGTTCATTTCCAAGTAAAGTGCTTTGTTTCGAATTGTTCGGGCAGTAACTTAAACCGTAATTGTAGCACGTGTCTTTTTTCATTCGATCGTCGTATGGCAATAATTCGTCTCGAAAATAGCGCGTGTCCAGCATAATGACTTGAATCACCAAACCCGTATCCTGAATCATATACGAAGTGTAAATTCCCTCGTGTGTTCTGCGTTCTGAACTCAACGGTTCCTGAAAAAAGTCATAGAAAAGCGCTGTCGATTCTTTCTTCATCGGATAACTGCTTCCGGCGTCGTTTTCGCCAAAATCATGATCGTCCCAGGTTGCCCAAATTTGAACACTGTCTTTTAAATGCTGATACGAGGTGTGATCATTGAGTATAGAATATCTCAATCGCATTTCTGCAGTATCTCTTGTGTCTGCATAGATGTTATCCCCCAAAAACAAAAAATGTGTTGGATGGTGCGTCATAATCGTATCGAAAATATCGAGTGGATCGGACTGTCTTGCACACGAACCAAAAGCAATCCGACTGTTTTGTGCATTAGAAATAGAAAGACTAAAAGCAAAGATGGAGAAAAGGAAAAGACGCATATGGGTGAATTTGCTGCTGTGAAGATAAGGAAACTATATGCTAGTACTGGCAAGATGCACTCACTAGTTTAAGGTAAAGCAAGATTCATTACTTTCGTTAATTGATAGTTATGACTGATTCTCCGTTTGATATCCAAAGTTTTATTCATGAGCTGTCTGACATTCCTTTGTCGGATATGCTTTGTGACTTAGATATGGAACAAGATAAGGTTATCCAACTTCAATCTTTGCCATCTGAAAAGCAGGTTTTTGAGATCAGCGGCTCACTGAAGTCCATTCTAAAACAAGCACAAGAATTTCGGAAAGAAGCGGATCTGAATTCGTTATGTGCCGTGCATTATCTTATTCATTGGAAAATTGAAGGGAATGAGCTCAAAACGCCTTTGTTCCTCTTTCCGTTGCAATGGTCGGTTAACCGTCAAACCCAGCAATTGAACGTTCAAAGTGATGAAGTTTTTGAGGTGAATCCTTTTGTGAAACGGATCCTTAGAAATTGGACGGATGAAAATCCTGATATTGAAAATAGTTCTGTTGAACAGGTTTTAGGGTTCATTCAGGAGATTGCTGTTAAACACAGCATCGAATTGCAGCTGGAGGAAAAATCGGTTCTTGGGAATTTCCACTATCACCGATTTCACATTTTACGAGAACTGGAGGGGATTCAACGTTCATCAGATAAATCGTCTCTCTTGAGCGCTTTGCTTGGGTTTAAAGAAAATGCAATCGAAGTTTTGGTTTTGCCCGATGGATTATTGACGGTTGCGGATACAGATCAGTTGAACGTTTTCAAGAACTTTGAATCCGAAAATGTGGTTGTTCAGGGTCCGCCGGGAACGGGTAAATCTCAGGTTCTGGTAAATCTGCTGGGTAAATTGATCTCGACTGAAAAACGAACGTTGGTTGTGTCTGAAAAGAAAGTTGCGTTAGAAGTCATTACTTCCAAATTGACAGATTTGAATCTGAATCCGTTTGCATTTGTGGTTCATAGTCAAACCAGAAGTCGCGATTTATTGGAACATTTGAAGTCAACCTGGTTGATGCTTGAGGACGGAGAAGATAAATTCAAACCGGGACTTCAACTTTCAAAACAGCGCTTGGCACAATTGCAGCAATTGTTGGATCGTCTCAATTCTCCAACGTTGGTTGGAGGTGTTTCCTACAATGAATTTCTGGAATTGAAGAAAGAAACGCCAATTGATGCTTTCAAATTTCGTTCGGATACTCCGGATATAAAAGAATGGCTTGAATATAAGAACAGCGTTCGCGCACTTGATATTACGGTTGGTGGATTGAACAAATTAGCGGGATATAAACCGGCTTTTTTTCAATTGAATAATGGCGATCGCAAGTTTAAATCATGGTTGGAAACTTTGGTGCTCTTGAAGATGGCACTCAATCTTCAATCGTTCAAAGATCTGAAAGAATTATACGAGTCTACAGGACGATGTCAACTGGTTGAAAACGAAAAATATAAACTTTACGCAAATCTGATTCAGAAACCAAAGGAATGGAAAAAATTTGAACGTAATCGTTTACGATTAACTGAAATTTCCAATGAATTGGAGGCTCAAAAAGCGGAAATTGGTCTTTGGAAAAAACAACCATCAGCTTCTGAAATAGAAAGCTATGAAACCGCGAAAGGTTACTTTGCCAAATCGAAGATCAAACGAACCCTGAATTCCTATTTGCAATCGAAAGCAGTGAATCTCGAAATTGCTATCGGGAATTGGAAAAAGCTGGAAGCGCTGAGAACCGAACTAAAAGAATTAGAATCGTATTTCAATAACCTGGAGCTTTCTCCAAATCCGTGGGAACTGGAGTTGGGAGCTGCTTTCGTGAAAAGCATGAGCAATGAATCGGAAGCAAAGCTTGCTGAAGTTGCTGGCTGGACCAGTGAAAAACGTCGTTTGATTTTAAGTTTTCAGTCACAGATTGAGAACTTGTATAAAGATTTGCAGCGCTATTTATTGGTAGAAAATGCTGAAAATCTCGAGGCTGAGGTGTATCGTTCATCAGAGAATTTTGAGCATTTACTTCCGTACAGTTCAAAGATCCAAACTCTTCCACTTTCTATATTAAATTTATTTGAAGAAGCCGGAAACTGGCATCACCTTCAAGCCATCATTCTCCTTTCCAACTGGCGAAAAACGGAAGCGTTGTTTCCTGAACTCATCAAGTTTGATGGCGAACAACTACTAAAGAAAATCGAGAATTGTATCAAGGAGCAAACCGTCGATCAGCATGACTTTTCGGAAGAATTGATCCATCTTCAATTCCAGAAATTCAAAAGCAATAACGCACTTCTTCTAAAGCCTTCGCAAAAATGCAATGCGGAAGAAAAAGAGCTGCGAAATCAATTGAAAAAGGGAAAAGCAATTTTGGTGAAAGAGTTCGGGAAATCCCGAAGTCATATTTCCATTCGTGAGTTATTGGATTCTGAAGCTCGAATCTGGATTCAGGATTTACTGCCTGTTTGGCTGGCAACTCCAACTCAGGTTGCAGATCATTTTCCGTTGCAAACAGATTTGTTTGATGTTGTTGTGTTTGATGAAGCAAGTCAGATTCCGCTTCCGAATGCCTTTGGTTCTTTGTATCGTTCCAAAAGAGCATTGGTTGCAGGCGATGAACAACAAATGTCTCCAACTTCCTATTTCGGAAAAAAGTGGTCGGGACACGATTTGTTGCATCAGGCAATGTTCTATTACAAACGGGTTGCTTTGCGTCATCATTACCGCAGTGAACATGTGGATTTGATTGCTTTTTCAAACAAGCATTTCTACAACAACGAATTGCTCGTTTATCCTTCTTCTGAACGTAAACAGGTTCTATTCAGTCACTTTGTCACCAATGGAATGTTTGTTGAACGTAGGAACGAAACTGAAGCAAAGGAACTTGCGAATAAACTGAAGAAAATTGATTGGTCGAAACGCATTGGAATCGTTGCATTTTCAGAAGAACAGCTCAAAACTGTTTGGAATGCTTGCGATGCTAAAACCCAGAATTTAATTACTGAAGGACAAGAGAACGGCACGATTTTCTTTAAAGCATTGGAGCAGGTTCAGGGCGATGAAGCCGATTTGTTGCTGATTTCAATGGGTTATGGGAAGAATGAAGAAGGAGAATTTCACATGCGATTTGGACCTTTGAATCAGAGTAATGGTTATAAACGTTTGAATGTTTTACTTACACGCGCCACTCAGGAAATTCATTTCTTCCACTCAGTACTTTCCTCAGATTTTGGTATTTCAGCAAATGAAAGCGTTGATCTTTTACGTCGTTTTTTAAATGATTTGGTTTCAGAAGAAAGGGTTTCACAACTCACATTTCCGCATAGTCTTGAACCACTTGTTTTACCGAATAATCAATTGCAAATAGAGAACATCACTTCCAAGATTTCGAGCGCTGTTGAGTTAACTACCCTACTTGGCGTTTTAAAGGCCAGGGGTTGGAATCCCACTTTAATCAATTAAAGGCACGCTTGGGTTAAATTATTTCATAACTGTTGTTAATTCTGTGTAAATTCATGGACTTCAATAAAACAACAATTATGAAAACTGCTTTGAGGACACTCTCACTAACCGCAGTGACGTTTATTTCAGTTGCAACCTCCTTTGCACAGAAAACAGAACTTGTCATTTCAAACTACCTGCAAAAAAATGCTCCAACCTTTGGATTGACGGCGAACGATGTGAAAAACATTGCCATTAGTTCTACCGCAAGCTCACTTGCGCCTGGAGTAAAACATGTCTTTATTCATCAAATGGTTGAGAATACTCCTGTTGTAAACGGAGTTGCTTCAATTGCAATGAAGAACAATGAGGTGGTTCACGTTGCTCCGAGTTTGGTTTCAATTACTGGTTTACAAACCAACACGGTTTCATTACAACCAATCGATGCAGTTATCAAAGCTTGCGAACAATTGGGTATTGCGTATTCACCAGTGGCCATGATTTCAGAGAATGAAAGAGATAACCAATACATTTTTGGAGCTGGAATTTTAGCATATGATAATATTCCGGTTAAACTATTGATTAGAGCCGATAAAGGTCAGTTGACTTACGTTTGGGATTTGAGTATCAATCCAATTGGCTCAACAGATTGGTGGTCGGTGCAAATTTCTGCTTCAACTGGTGAAATGTTATTTAAGAATAACTGGACAGTTTCATGCGGACATTCTCATACTTCTGAAAATACTGCTTGCAATGTAAATTCAGTTTCTTGTGCTCCACCACCTCCTCCGGGAATGGATCAGTATAAGGTGTATGGTTTGCCACTGGAAAGCCCGAATCATGGAAATCGTGGGATTTTGATCAATCCTTCCGACCCAACATTTTCGCCTTTTGGATGGCACGATACAAATGGAACCGTAGGCGATGAATATACGATAACACGTGGAAACAATGTGTACGCATCTGAAGATATGGATGACGATAACCAGCCAGGATATGCACCTGATGGTGGGCCAGCTTTGGATTTTAATTTTGAATACGATTCTACTTTAGGTCCGCTTGGAAATATGGACGCTGTAATCACAAACCTGTTCTACATGAACAACATCATTCATGATGTATTAGCACATTACGGTTTTGATGAAGAAAGTGGAAATTTCCAGGAAAGAAATTATACGAATCAAGGAAATGGAAGCGACGGTGTAAACGCTGATGCTTACGATGGAAGTGGAACAGATAATGCAAACTTCTCTACACCACCAGATGGTTCTAATCCGCGCATGCAAATGTACTTGTGGAATGTAAACAGCAACAGTGCGCATTTGAAAGTTCATTCACCTGATTCTATTGCTGGTAATTACCATACTGCGTATGCCACTTTTGGTCCGGCGATTGAAGTTGGCAATCCGATTTTGGGAGAAATGGTTCTGGTAATCGACGATGGAGTTGATACAACCGATGCTTGCGATAATATTCTGAACGGTCCTGAGTTGAACGGAAAAATTGCGTTGGTTCGTCGTGGTAATTGTAACTACATTGAAAAGATGTATGCTTGTCAGGATCTTGGCGCAATTGCGGTGGTTTTTATCAACACACAGAATTCTATTCCGGGATCAATTGGTGGAACTGCACAGGCAAATAATCCGGTAAATATCCCGGCTTGTATAATTGGAAAGATGGATGGAGACAGCATTATTGAATCGCTTGTAGCTGGTGCAACAGTTGATGCTGAACTGTGGAGTTCGGGTGATATCGATGCTTTCGATTCTGATTTGGATAACGGCGTTATTGCTCACGAATACGGTCATGGAGTTTCTAACAGATTGATAGGTGGTTCTGGCAATACGAATTGCATGTACAACGATGAACAGTTGGGTGAAGGCTGGTCGGATTTCTTTGCATTGATCTTAACGATGAAATCGGATATGGTTTCTGAACGTACGCGCGGAATGGGGACTTATGTAAATGGTGAACCAGTTACGGGAGTAGGAATTCGTCCAACACGTTATTCAACTAATTTCGGAATGAACGCAGCAACTTTGGGTTATTCAAACTCTATGACAGCTGTTCATAGCCGAGGTTACGTTTGGAATACAATGCTTTGGGAATTGACATGGGAATTGATCGATGAATACGGATTTGACCCGAATATCAAAACTGGAACTGGTGGAAACAATATGGCTTTGGCCTTGGTTGTTGAAGGTTTGAAATTGACAGCTTGTAACTCAGGATTTATTGATGCAAGAGATGGAATTTTGGAAGCAGACAATTTACTTTACAATGGCGATAACCAATGTTTGATATGGCGAGCATTTGCAAGAAGAGGTTGTGGTTTATCTGCTGATTCAGGAAGTCCGAATGATGCTGCTGATCAAACAGAAGCTTTTGATGTTCCTCAAACGTGCTTAATGAGTGTTGGTGAGAATAAAATTTCTGAATTGATGGTTTATCCAAATCCAGGAAATGGAACTGTGACTATTGAGTTGGCGAATTCCTTAAATCCAAACCAAATTCAGGTAACTGATATTACTGGAAAAACAATTTTAGTTCAGGCTATTGCAAGTGGTTCTGCTAATGTTCAGTTGGATTTATCTACGTTGAGCAAAGGCGTTTATGTTATTCGCGTTACTGACGAAAGAGGAGTAACGAGTAAGGAATGGCTTAAGTTTTAAATCAAAAGTCAAAGTTAAAATTCAAAATAGTTGATGAGGGATGTTTCGGGTAGCCGGGATGTCCCTTTTCATTTTAGGATGAATTAACTCTCTCCCTTTTGAGGCCTGCCTGTGTGCAGTCAGACAGGGGAGACCAAGAGGGGTGGCAACCACCTCCCTTTATCCCTCCTCGAGGAGGGAGATCAAACAATTCTCTCTATCTTTGCCCCCAATTTCACAGTCAATGATTACAATAGATAGCTTAAAAGTTGAATTTTCTGGTCGCACATTGTTTAGCGATATCAATTTCGTGGTGAATGAAAACGACAAAATTGCCCTAATGGGGAAAAACGGTGCCGGGAAATCAACGCTGATGAAGATCATTGCCGGTGAAAACAAACCAACTGGTGGAAAAGTTTCAGCTCCAAAGGACGTTGTAATCTCTTATTTGCCTCAGCATTTGCTTACAGAAGATAATTGTACTGTTTTCGAGGAAACGAGTAAGGCGTTTGCCGGAATCTTTGCAATGCGCGATGAAATTGAGAGCATCAATACCGAATTAACTGTTCGTACCGATTACGAAAGTGATGAGTACATGAAGTTAATCGAACGTGTTTCTGAATTGAGTGAGAAGTTCTATTCAATTGAAGAGATCAATTACGATGGTGAAGTTGAGAAAGTACTAAAAGGAATGGGGTTCGAGCGTGAAGATTTCACTCGACCAACTTCGGAATTTAGTGGTGGATGGAGAATGCGTATTGAATTGGCAAAGATCCTGCTTCAAAAACCTGATCTTATCTTGCTGGATGAGCCGACAAACCACATGGACATCGAATCCATTCAATGGTTGGAGGATTTCCTGATCAATAGCGCAAAAGCGGTAATGGTAATTTCTCATGACCGTGCTTTCGTAGATGCGATCACAACGCGTACTATCGAGGTAACAATGGGTAGAATTTACGATTACAAAGCAAGTTATTCGCATTACCTGGAGTTAAGAAAGGAACGGAGAGATCAGCAACAGAAACAATATGAAGAACAACAAAAATTCATTGCTGAACAAACCGATTTTATTGAGCGTTTCAAAGGAACATTCTCTAAAACGCTTGTTGTGCAGTCGCGTGTAAAAATGCTGGAAAAGTTGGAGATTATTGAAGTGGATGAGGTGGATAAATCATCGCTTCGTTTGAAGTTTCCGCCAGCTCCACGTTCTGGCTCTTACCCTGTTGTAATTACAGAGGTGGAAAAAGCGTATGGAGATCATTTGGTGTTCTCTGATGTAAATGTAACGATCGAACGAGGTGATAAAGTAGCATTTGTTGGTCGAAATGGAGAAGGAAAGTCAACGTTGGTGAAAGCCATCATGAACGAAATTGAGGTGAAGGGGAAAGTAGAATTGGGCCATAATACGCAGATTGGATATTTCGCTCAAAATCAAGCTTCCTTGTTGGATGAAGATCTGACCATTTTTGAGACAATAGACAGAGTTGCTGAAGGCGATGCACGTTTGAAAATAAAAGACATGCTTGGTGCATTTATGTTTGGAGGCGAAACGTCTACAAAGAAAGTGAAAGTACTTTCAGGTGGAGAAAAAACGCGATTGGCTTTAATGAAATTGCTTTTGGAACCAGTGAATTTGTTAATTCTCGATGAGCCGACGAATCACCTGGATATTCGTACAAAAGACATTATAAAAGATGCCTTGAAGGCATTTGACGGAACGCTAATTCTCGTTTCTCACGATAGGGATTTCCTTGACGGTTTAGCTTCTAAGGTATTTGAATTCGGAAACAAAAAAGTGAAAACACACTTCGAGACAATTGGCGAATTCCTTTCAAGAAAGAAGATGGATAGCTTGAGAGAGATAGAACGCAAGAACTAATGTTATCTCGACTCCGCTCGATAACCTTGCATCCTTTCGAAAAACATTAAAAGGTCTTCGAGCGGAGTCGAGAAGCCCTTTTAATTAGGAGATAACCGTCCTAATCACATCCAACGATTTCAATGCTCTCCAACCGGAAATCTGATAACTCAGGTATCCAATAAGCGCATCCATTGCAAGTATGCGTTCTTCTTTATTCAAATGCAGCGATAGTAATTCTGAACGATCCATTTCCAGCGCCATTTTACAGGCTTCAATTCCTTTTGTGTGATGATAAAACGGATGATCCGGTTCAAGTGAAACAAAGGCTCCTTTTTTGAAATCGAGGTAACCCGCGTTTGGATTATCGCATTCATCCGGAGTAATTCCAGCGTGACGAACGCATTCCGCCAAAAACCAAAGTGGATAAGCACTCAACTCTTCTGAAGCGTTCAGCCAGGCCAATTCGTGATGCAATTGTTCTACAAATGCTTTGTCGGGCTGACCTTGATGCACCAAATGACTCACTACTTCTGCCATAAAAAAGCAAATACAGGATTTCATTGGATTGATAGAGAGCTGAGAGATGGGGAAGAGCGTTGACCAATCGGTAATTTTTCCCATTTCGGAATCGTTCCTGCGGTAATACGTGAATTCGACGGGCTGCATAGGAAGGACAGTTACACCTTTCTTCTTTTTGGCTCCTTGAAATAAAAACGATTGTAAGCCATGTTCCTTTGTAAGAATACGAAGAACATAACTGGATTCTGAATAGTCGGTTTTGCCAAGAACAATTCCCTGATCTACTGTTTTCATTGCAACTGCTTAACGAACAATTGCAACTTTACCCACTTTCTTTCCTTTTCCTTCGTTGGTAGCGGTCCAAATAACGTAAACACCACTTACTACCTTCTCACCGGTAAGTGTTTTACCATTCCAGGTTGCAGTTCCACCGTTCGAAGTAGTTTGATAAACCAGATTTCCAGCGGCATCCGTAATTTTGACATCGCTATTGTATCGAATTCCCTGAATCGTAATCACGCCATCGTATTCAGGAGTAACAGGATTTGGGAAAACGGTTGTTGTTGCATAAGTCGCATCTTCAAAACTCGCATCGGTTCTTAACGAAACCAAACCAAGATCGGTAACAATGAACAATTCACCTGTTTTGTGATTGAAATCCATATCCATGATATTATTGGAAATCAGCGGACTGTTTTCTTTAGAGTATTGTGCAATTACTTCTTGTCCGTCGGCACTTAAAAGGAAGATTCCAGTACTTGCAGTAGCAATCCACTTTCTGTTTCCACCATCAATTTCAATATCCGTAATGGGTGTATCTCCAAGCAGGTCTTCTACGTTTCCTTCAAATTTCACCAGGATTTTAGTAGCGTCAATAACGCCCGATGATGAAAACAAACTTTCGCTATTGTAAAGAACCACAAAACCACTTTCGGTTCCAATCCAAATTTCGTTATCGAAATCACAGGCAATTGCCGTAACAACATCTGAGGGAAGATTTCCGTTTCCTTCACCAGTTGTCAACACTTTATAAGTGTCATCGCTGGTTACGGAAGGTGTTCCGTTATCGTTAAAACCAACCAATCCAGTTCCGTAAACTCCAAACCATTTATTGCTATTGTAATCAATTGCCAGCTTGGTTGTGTATTTATCTGTTGTGCTTGATCCCGTATTGAACGCTTTCCACGTCCCGTCGGCCAGTTTCACTTTTAGCGGATTATTGCTGTAACCGTTACACATCCAAAGATTACCGCTTTCATCATATTCCAATGCCGAAATACAAACATAACCGTTGCCTAGAGTGGTCGTTTCGAGAATAGAATTCCCGCTGTTGTAAACATTTGAAACAGTTTGTCCGTTGACAATACTCAGTCCGTTATTCGCATAACAGCCTAAAGCAATTTCATCTTCATTTAACGGATTAATAGCTCCCGTGCTCACATCGTATGTGAAGTTATCGCTCCAAAGCGCTTGCGAACCCTGGTTGTAGAGCGTCCAGCTTTCGTCTTTAAACGTATAAGCACCGCTTCGTTTATAATTGAATTCTACGCGATCCTGAATTCCGCTGCAAACTACCAGTTTATCCTTGTACGCATTTACAGAAAAGAAATCATCTTTCGGAGGACCGGCTTTGGAGATGAAATTATAGCTGAACTCATTATAAAAACGTACAAGACCGTTCAACCCGTCGGCTACCCAATAGCGACTTCCATCCCATGCAGCTGCAACCGGATTTGGAGTTACACCTTGGTAATTTCCTATGTAACTTTCCAATGCACCGATACCGCTATATACCAAGATGGCAACATCAAACGTCAATGCAAAATTGTTATTTACAATATTGAAATCGAGAATTTCCATGTCGAACTGATCACCAAAGTGCATCTGCATACCCGTTGGTGTCAATTTCATAATGGAATCACTTCCATAGACGTCTTTTTTCTTCAGTACGTAAAGATCACCATCTTTAACGCCTAACCTTCCGTACGATCCACCAACAATTGGGGCAAAACGAGGGTCCGAGGACCATTGGTTAGGGTCTGCAAGGAAATTATTTGAAAGTCCGCCTTTAAAACATCCGGATTCTGTTACGGCGTAAATCGTATCGTTATAAATTTCAGAATCGAGGATGGAGACCGTGCTGTTCCCGGGATAGTAGGTGTCCTTTATTTCATGTTTTGCCGGATCAAGAACTACGATTCCAAACCCTGTACTGGTTAGAATTCTATTTCCGTCTACTGTAAATTTATTGATGGTCTTGTTTCCAATTCCTGATGCAAGATAGATTCCCGGTATATTGATCACCGAACCATCCGATAGAATTTGGTCAATGTTTCCATTCTTGTATCCAACAAAAAAGCTTTTGGTTGCGGGATGAAATATGATGCACGATACTTTGATGTCTGAAAGTCCGTTCATGTTATCGTAAACATGATATTCTGCGGCATCTACATCATAAGCCAGTACACCGGAACTCAGCGCGCACATGGCAAATCCATTTCCATAAGCAACATCAATTCCTTTCGAATGTGGAATATGCATACGCCACTGACCCATTCCAATTTGTGCCGAGGCACTTAATGAACCAATACTTAAAAGGAAAATAACGAGGAGATTACGAATCATAACATCAATGAAGTAAGGCTTAAACGCCAAGTTCTCAAAATTATTTGAAAATATTGATTCAGGCTTGTTATTTCTCCAAAAGATCTGTGCTTTCAGCCACCTTTATTTTCTTTGACGTAACAAAGAGGAGAATAGCGGTAATTAAACAGAAAGCAACGGCAATATCGTGAATCACGATTTGAGAAATGTTGATGTCGGATTTTACCATCTTCCCGAAAGGAAAAGGATTTTCTGATAAGTGTTGCGCTGATCTATGATAAAGAAATATTCTTACCGCAATACCGAACAGAAAGAGAAACATGAGGATGGTTTGGTTTTTCAGAAATTTCTGAGAGGTAACCGGAATGTTTTTGAAGGTTTTAAGTGTGCTTGCTAATGCGATGCTGAAGAGTGGAATCACCAAAGCCGAAAGACAAACAAGAACTCGTGTTTTCGTTTCCCAGCCCATGTCTGTTAATGATATTCCAACTAACTTATTGTTCAACAAAGGCGAATACGTTAGTTTCATCAATAGCGGAGTGAGCAACCAGAAAACGATCAGCAATAAAACACTGGTAACAATAGAAGGGAGAATGATTTTTTTCATACAATATGCGAATTCGAAGATAGTGTTTATTCGAACTCCAGTTCAAAATGAACGCCCTTGTCTGTTTTTATTTTTCTGATCGATCCGTTCAATTGATCCGCAAAACCTTCGATCAGGAAATGTCCAAAGTGGTGTTCCCTTTCGTTGTTTTGATTTTCATTGAATCCGGTGCCATCGTCTTTGTATGTCATCAGGTATTTATCGTTAACCAGGCGCATAGAAAGGTAAATGTTTCCACTATTTCGACCTTTGAAGCCATGCAAAATGGAATTGGTAATGAGTTCGTTGATCAATAAACCCAATGGAATCATTTTATCGACTGGTAGTTCCAGATAATCCAAATCCAGATTCAGTTTGAAATTTGCAGGTTGGTTTACCAGTGAATTCAAGCAATCGTTAAAGAGTTTCTCCCAGTAATTAGCTACGTTTATGAGCGCCAGGTCTTTGTACTTGTAAAGCGACTCATGAATACTTGCAATGGTTTCTATTCTCGATTGTGTTTTGTCGAGAACGTCATGAAAATTATTGTCGCCTTCATCAATTTGCAAACGAATTAAGCTGGAGATGATTTGCAGGTTGTTCTTCACGCGGTGATGCATTTCTTTTAGGATCACATCTTTTTCGTTGTTGAGTTTCACCAGTTCGGCAGTGCGTTTTTGAACTTTAGTTTCCAAATCATTCTTGAGTTGAAGAAGTTCAGCTTCTGCTTTTTTTCTATTGGTAATGTTGGTCGATAAAACAAAAATGCCTTCCGGAATTGGTTCTATACGTAGTTCAAACCAGTTTGTGTTGCCATCGTTATAGGTAAACTCATTTTCGAACTGAAGCGTTACCCGTTCGTCCATACATTTTTTGAGCTGACTGAACATAAAGGTGTTTTCAATCCCGGGATAACATTCCATCATGGTTCTCCCGATGAGCTTTTCAACGGTACTTTGTCCCTGATCTGCAACAGTAGTATTTACGTACAAGTATTCCCAGTTGTAACTAACAACTTGAAATCCTTCCAGCAAACTATCGAGAATACTTAAGTCTAAAATTGATTGTTTCAATGAAATAGCGTTTAATCAGTAATAATGGGCGTGATTCCGAATTTACGAAAAAGGAACAAAAGGTCAAAAGGTTAGTGTTTTAAATTTGGTGTGTTGCATCTCAACTTGATTCCGCAAGCTCGAAATGCGGTTTTGTTGATTTGGATGTTGTTTATCTCTGTTTGCTCAAACTTGTTATTTTTGCTGTACTATTGGTCGAAAGATCAAATCGGCTCCGTAGCTCAGCTGTATAGAGCACTGGATTTCGGCTCCAGCGGTCGGGAGTTAGAATCTCTCCGGGGTCACGAAAGGAACCCGTTTCATCTTTGATGAAACGGGTTTTTCATTTTGGTTTGTGGGTTGGTGTATTTCTTTTATCAATACATGGTTTTATAAAAATCCATGTAGATCAAATAACGTCCATCGGCTTGTTTCTGATTGACAAGCGCAATTACTGGAATATTTTCTCCGCAACGTTCGCGTTTTATCGCAAACATCATCAGGTTTTCCGTTGCATCTGGGAGTACCTGTTCTATAAGATCTTTTGGCCGATCGTAGCTGTAAACAAATTCTGAACCCAATGCGTCGTAAACGATTTGTGAGAACTTTGTATAGGTTTCTGCGGCATCTTCTTTCGATCCCAAAAAGAAATGAGCAATACATTGGTTGGGCACCATGGATGTCATTGCACCATCATCAATATAGGCGTTTGCTGCTGCCGGTATTGTAAAGTTGAGACCGTACCAGTAACTTGCATTAAAGACTGAGCCGGATGTGTGTTGTTCACCTCGAATGCTACTGAAATCGCTGTTGATTTGGTCATAAACTTTCCGAATTGCTTTTGCAAATTCCGAACCTGTAGATTCAGCGGTGATGTTAAAGAATTTTCGTGGAACGCCTTCATAAACAATCAATTCTAAACCGTAACGATTCGTTGTTTTATCCATGACACTTTGTAGTTCCATGTTTGCCTGATAGTAACCTCCGTTCGCAGGAATGGTCATTCCAATTTGTACCGATTTTTTGTCACCATCAAAGAAAGGACTGTAATAGTATTCCGGAAAACACGTTTGAAGTTGTGAAATGAGTTTTTCACCGGCTACATTTATTTCATCTTCTGTAGCATAGTTTCCGAAAGAAATGTGACATGTTGCCGTGAGAAAAGTTTCAATGACAATGCGTTCTGCTCCGGTTACTTTCAGTTTGCACGGATGACCATCTCCCAGTTGTAAAGTACTATCCACGATGTGGTTGAAATGATAGGGCGCATCGTTTAAAATTGCCGCAATCTGGTTACAAAATTCTGAAGATGCAACCGGTTTAACGGTTACAGCATTCGCAATCTTTTTTCGGGTAAGTACAAACGACTTTACCACCCCGTTGCGTTTTACCTCAATTGTTACATTGGTTCCTTCTTCGCCAACAATCAGTTTAATGACATCGGTAAGCGGAATATTAATGGCACTTTTGCCATCCACTTTAGTGATGAGGTCACCTACTTTTAGCCCTGAGTTTAGTGCCGCTCCATCCGGAGTAAATTCGAGAATTTTAGCAGCGGAGGTATGTGGAATGGAAACCGTATCCAGTTGCAATTTTGTCCCTATTCCAATGAAGGATGTCGTTCCTTCCTGACAGAAACCAATGGAAACAACCAAAGAAATAAAAATGGAAATAAGATATTTCATATGCGTGCTATTCGTCATACGAATGTAGGTTGAAAGAAATGAATAACAGATAATGCATTTGCGCTAAATTGAGTTGTCTGTTTCCGACGTATTTCCGTGATTCCATAAATTCTAACGGAGCTGAAATCAGAGGAAAGGAGCAATTGTAAGAGTAAAATCCAGTATTTTTTGAAATTAATTTGCGTAGCTAAATAACTACATATATATTTGTAGTCAAATAGCTACATAATGAACTTAAGAAGAGACGTTTTTCAAGCCATTGCTGATCCAACACGCAGAGCAATTTTGCTACTGGTGACATCACAGGCAATGACAGCAGGAGCAATTGCTGCCAACTTTGATACTGCACGACCAACTGTTTCCAAGCATTTACAGATCCTTACCGAATGTGAATTGTTACAGCAAACACAAAATGGACGGGAAATTCATTATCATTTAAATCCTGAAAAAATGAAAGAAGTTGCAGATTTCATTGAGCCCTTCCGATTGATGTGGGAAGCACGTTTCAATAAACTGGAAGACGTGATGAAGAACTATCAGAACAAGAAATGAAGTAAAAAATCCCACAGAGGAACACAGATGTACACAGAAGTGAAACCCATAATTGTTATTCTTTGAGTTTTGGTCTTCCGTGTTCTTCCGTGCCCGTCTGCGGGAAAATTAAACGATAATTATGGAACAGAAAACGAAAATCGCTGCGGAAGACAGCAAACAGGAACTCGTAATAACGAGAGAGTTCGATTTGCCTTTGGAATTGCTTTTCAAAGCTTACGAAGAAGCTGAATTGGTGGAACAGTGGATGGGAACAAAGGTCTTGAAACTGGACAATAAAAAACACGGAGCCTATCAGTTTGAAACCACAGATCCGATGGGTAATAAACACAGGTTTCATGGAACAATACACGAGTTTATTCCAAATGAGAAAATCGTAAGAACCTTTGAGATGGAAAGTGCGAGTATTGGTCCGCAATTGGAATTTTTGGAGTTTGAGAAACTTTCAGAGGACAGAAGCAAGTTAACGATGCAGGTAATCTATCGATCGGTGGAAGCACGAGCTATGCAATTGAAAATGCCATTTGCAATGGGATTAAATATGGCACATAACCGAATAGAGGAAATACTTAAGCAGAGAAATTAAATATGGGTTCAAAAAGGTTGAAATGATCAAAAGTTCAATGTAGAACCATTTGAACCATTTGAACCATTTGAACCATTTGAAATTTATTAATAACGATCAAAATGAAAACAAAAAAAATAATCTATTGGATTGCCACGGTTTGGTTGGCGTTGGGAATGGTATCAACTGGGATTGTTCAGCTGATTCAAATGAAGGAAGAAGTTGCAAAGTTTGATCATCTTCAATATCCTGCTTATTTGATGACACTTCTTGGAGTTTGGAAAATTCTGGGAGCCGCAGTGGTGTTGATGCCAAAACTTCCGGTGTTGAAAGAATGGGCTTATGCTGGATTTTTCTTCACGATGTCCGGTGCAGCTTATTCTCATATTATGGCCAAAAGTCCGGTGAGTGAAATCGTTCCCTCGCTTTTACTTTTGGTACTTACTCTGTTGTCGTGGTATTTTCGTCCGGAAAATAGACGTGTTGTTGTCGCAGCGAAGGATTTGTAACGCATAAACAATGTGAATCCGTAGATTTATAACTCAAAAACAACAACATGAATCCAAAAGTTGACTGGTATTTCCAGAAGGAAGAAAAATGGCATCAGGAAGTTGCGGCTATGCGTGAAATTGCTCTTGATTGCCATTTGAAAGAGGAGTTGAAATGGGGTTGTCCAGCATATACTTATGAGAAGAAGAATATTGTGCTCATTCATGTTTTTAAGGAATACTGCGCGTTTTTGTTCTTCAAAGGAGCATTGATGAAGGATCCCAATGGAATTCTGATTCAGCAAACAGAAAATGTACAGGCTGCCCGACAAGTTCGTTTTACTAATCTGTCTCAGATTACAGAACTGAAGGATGTTCTGAAACAATACATTTTCAACGCTGTTGAGGTAGAAGAATCTGGGGTTAAAATAGAAATGAAGAAAACCAAAGAATTTCCTGTTACCGAAGAATTGAAAGCGAAGTTCAAGACTATGCCCGAATTAAAAACAGCGTTTGAAAAACTAACTCCTGGTCGACAACGTGCTTACCTACTTCATTTCTCACAACCCAAACAGGAGAAAACGCGCGAGTCGAGAATAGAGAAAGCGGTTGAAGCTATAATGAACGGTAAAGGTTTGCTGGATTAGGAGACTTTGGTAATCGTTCAGCGTATTTTGGTAATAAGGCAGCTCTTCAAGAAAAACATTAACTAAATTGGTTAAATGGATTTTATCTTTTCTAATACAAGAAAAGTAAAGCCCAAACGTTTTGTTGTCTAATCATCGTTGACCTTAAAAATGAAACACCTATTCTTTCTGTTTATCTTTTTTGTTAGTCTCTGTCATTCACATGCGGATGCGCAGGAACGTTTTGATTTGGCAAAGCTCGAGAATCCGCAAAAATATGGATCAGAAGTAGCCGCGCTCATCGAAACAGAAGAAACGTATGAATTCAAAGACACTTTATCTGGTACCTTCTTTTTGAAAAACGGGTTTCGCTCATCGAGTTTTATAAATGGTGATCAGTGGCTTGCGATAAAAGATACGGTTGAAGTTTACAGGGTTGATGTTGTTTATTCAAAATACCCGTTAAGAAAAGGTGTTTACCAGGAAATCTATCCCTTGTTATTCAACCGTTTGAAAAATCTTTTTGAGTTGGATGAAGAACTGAATCGTTCAGATATTACCTGGAAAAAGATACTTCAAACACATTGCGTTAATGATGCTCAAGTCGATCAGTTACTGCATGGTGTGCGCATTTGGTATCGACCTTTGGTAGAGGAGGAGGAAATTGAAGAACCTGTCGTTTTTGAAGAAGCACTTGATGAAGAGCAAACTTCAGATGCAGGCCAGGCTTCACCTGCCGATTTCGAAAAATCCTTAGACTACATAAACAATTCATCGTTCTTCAGTGACTCTTTGAAGGATGTTTTAAGGGGCAAAACCGTAGATGAACAAAGAGAAATTCTTGTGCAAACTCTGGAAAGCGAATTGAAGAATAAACCGGATCAGGATTTAACCAAAGTAGACAAGATCAAAAAGAAGCAATATGTAGAGGAATTAAGCACACTCATTAAGTTGTATCATTCCGACTCTGTTGTGTTTAAAGTGCTTTCACGTCATCCGGAGTGGCAAAATGTGCTGGTGGTGAATGATTGGACAGGAAGTATGTATGGTTACGGAAGTCAGGTAATTCAATGGCATGTATTGAACCGTGAAATTTCCGGTATCGAGCAAATTACCTTGTTCAATGATGGCGATTTGAAACCAACATCGGAAAAGCGATTGGGAATGACCGGTGGTATCTATATTGAACGTGCTGATAACATTGAAAAACTCATTGGATTATTCCAATTGGTCATGACAAAAGGGTCAGGAGGAGATGGGCCTGAAAATGACATTGAAGCCATTTTGAAAACCATTGCCAAAGCAGATAGCGTATCTGAAGTTGTTCTGATTGCAGACAATTACGCCTGCATTCGTGATATTGCACTTGCGGATCGAATTAATGTCCCTGTTCGCGTTATTGTTTGCGGACATCGTAAAAAATCTGGAATTAACCCGGATTTGGTGTACCTCGCAAAGGTCACAGGGGGTGGTTTGTATACCATTGAAGACGATTTAGAGAATTTGAATGTAAGTTATAACGACCGTGGAGAAATTACCAAGAATATAGATCTACGTTTCAAAGTGCTCAAAAAACCTTGTGAATCGTTCGACTTGAGTGGTTCCGGAAAAATGCGCATGACTTTAAAGGAAACCCGTTTTCATCGCAAAAAGGTAATCCGAATGTTGGATTTGAGTAAAGATGGAATCACCGATATTCATAAACGACTGTGTAAACTGATCTATTTAGAATACCTGGACTTGAGCAATAACAGTATCTCTAAACTAGAACCTGAATTCGGAAACCTAACGTTATTACGCCAACTCAATTTGTCTGATAATAAACTGACCGAATTGCCGGATGAGTTTGAGGACATTCGTTATCTTGTTGAATTGAACCTGGCCAACAATCAGTTGACAAACTTGCCGGTTTCATTCTTTAGCCAGTCATTTTTAATGAAGTTGGATTTGTCCGGAAACCAGTTGAAGACCTTACCAAAAGTGTCGGATTTAAAGCAATTGCGCGAATTGGATTTGTCTAATAATCAATTGAAAAGTCTTCCAACTTCTTTTTCAGGGCTTAAAAATTTGAAATCCCTTAATCTCTCCAACAACAAAATGGAAGTTTTTCCAAAAGCACTGAGTCGATTGAAAAATTTAGAAGAACTCGATTTCAGGGACAATCTGTTGAAAACCATTCCACCGGATATAACCGGAATGAGGAAATTGAAGATCCTTCATTTGGAAGGAAACCAGTTTTCCTTGGAAGAACAGGAGCGAATAAGACTTCAATTCCCGAAAACATTAATCTACTTCTAGGAAGCTGACAATTGATTTGGGCTTGCCGAGCTAATTGATTCGAATGGTTCAATTATTGCTAAGTTTGAGAATCGATTGAAATCCAGTTTTACATGAAAATGAAATTCTTACCTGCATTAATTGTTCTTTTCCTTTCAAACTTTAGTGCCCTATCCCAGGAAATCGTAAAACTCGGTAAACGGTATTCTCTCATGAATACGAAGCATGAGGTTTTTTCCAATGAGTTTGACAACATTTATGTTGACGGTGATCATTACTATTTTCAAAACGGTAAAAAGCTGGGTCTAATTCATAAAAGTCAGTTGGAAAGTACAGATTGGGATAAGTTCGTAACGGAATACGATTTAATCAACAATTTGAATTCTGGAAATGATACGCTTCGTTTCGCACTGGCAAAAAATGGAAAATTTGGTGTTGCTGATAAATTTGGCAAACTGCAGTCAGGATTGATCTACGACAGTGTTTTTGTCACACGCTTCTGGACAGGAAATCTGTTTTTCAAATTGAACAATAAATTGGCATTTCACCCATTTAAAAACGCACTTAACGAAAAGAACCTGGTTTTTGAATACGATCAGGTTTTGTCTTCAACCAACTGGGTAACCGCATATCGAAAAGGAGACAAATACGGTTTCTTCACCCGTTGGGATCAGCATGCGTTTACCATTCCACCAATCTTCGATTCCGTTCCAAAACAAGGTGATGCGTTTGTTGAAACATGGACGAATGGTGTAAAAACGTATTACTATTCTTACGATCTGCTTCTGCACCACGGCTGGACAAAATCATTTGACCTTGAATTGGGGCAGGGAATTAAGTTCATGGAGTTTGATGGTCAAAACGGCTTTGAGGTTCCCGGACCAAAACGAACAGAAAAATGTTTTGTGGAGTACCACAATTTAGTTGTTTGCAATAAGGACAAAGCCGATATTATGGTCATTGATTTGTCGGACGGATTAAGTCCGGATCTACTTCAGAATCCAACTGCCATTGAAAGTTTGGTTCAACTGAATTATGAAAAGGGTTATTCGCATGGTGATAGTTTGTTAATGATCAAGGTTCGAATTCCAATTGATGAAAAAACAGTTCGGGAAGTGTATTATTCCTTCCGGAATTTAGATGAATTGGCATCGATTGAAATTGGAATTGATGAAGCTACCGTTCTGAAACAATGCGAATGGAATTACGATTTTATTGCTGTATATATTGAAAATGCAGATGGGAAAGCAAAGAAGCCTTACGGGTTTTTTGAAGTTGATTTTCCCGGAACCTTCAAACGCACCAAACCAATGGTCGACGGTTATCACAAAAGCGGAGGCAGCAGTGGTGGCGGAAAGTGGATGGATATTCTCTGGATGGGAGGACGTTGATTCAACTTAAAATTGCGGTTTATACGCAGTTTTCTCTTACGTATTTACCGCAAAAACACGATGCGGTTTCACGCAAAAAATACCGTATTTATACTCTTGTACAGAACAAATAACAAGCTTAAGTTTGAAATGCGTTTTATAATTAGTTCTAGTTAGTTCCGTTTTACGGAGAAACCCTCATCGCATGGAGAGTCGATGAGGGTTTTTAATTTCATCTTCCGCCGTGGCGAACTCGATGACCCTATAACTGGATTATGAAAATATAGCCGACGGTTATCGAGCGTAGTCGAGATAACGCTTAATTCACCAATTCTCCGTTCACGTAATTATAAACAGACACTTCTTTCGTTTCCAAATCTTTTTCTTCTGTTGGTCCATTTCGCATTCCGTCTTTAACAGAAATCGAAAAACGTGTTCCAATCATTTCGTAAACTACCTTACCTGAGAATGGTTTTCCCTTTTTGCTGTAGAACATTTCTCTTGCAACTTCGCCATCGACGTATTCAAGGGTGCTTTTTACCTTTTGACCTTTGAAAAAGCGTTCCCACTGACCCGACTTAGCGTTTTCTTCGTTGTAGTTTCCTGAGAAGATCAATACTTTGTTCTCGTAAGAATAGAAACCATATTTGTAATAAGAATCTAATGTGCTTTCCACATCAAAAATCGCAGTCTCCGATTCAAATGCACTGAATTCGTTGTAATTCTTAGCCAATTCATATGTTGGAACACGGTAGTTAACCGTTACTTTCGAATCATCACTTCCATAAACATATTCAAAGAACCAATATTCGTCAGTTGCGCTTTTCATCTCAATGCGATCAGTTACTTTTCCGTTACTGAAATATTCTGAAACTGATGCATGACCATTCACGAAGCTCATTCGTTTAGAGAGCTGTTTGTTTTTATCGTAGTAACGCCATTCTCCGCTAGGCAATTGATTTTGGTAGGTACGAACACTCAATGTATCCTTCGTTCCAAGATAGTACCCAATGATCTTACCATCGAAATACCCTTCTTTGTAGGTGCCTTTAACCGTCGCATAAGGTTTGTCATCTTCGTCAAATAACGTTTCGGTATAGGGTCCGCTCAATTCGTCTTTTATGTAGTAACATTTGAAACTTTCCTGACCATTTACATATTCCGTATATTCTCCAAAACGCTTATCACCAATATAATTGGTTTTAGAAATGATCTTTCCGTTCTCATCATATTTTTGAGCCAATCCGTTTTTCTTTCCATAGGAATAATCACAAGAGTATTCCATTGTTCCGTTTGGATAATAAAAATGCGCCGGACCTTCAAGCACACCATTTACATAAGTTTCATCGTTTTCCAGAACTCCATCTTCGTTATAGAATTTAAACAAACCACTTTCCTTATCGTTTACCCAGTTTCCTTCTTTCTTGATGTTTCCGTTTTCGTGATACGATTTTTGAAGTCCGTTCAGTTCGTCGTTTTTTAGGAAATACTCCGTTTTTACCTGACCATCGTCATAATACGTATACTTCTTTCCGTTGCGCGCATCCAGAATTGAACTTTTTACAACGATATCGAACTGATAACCTTTGTCGTAATCTTTCGCCTGATATTCGTACAAGTAGTATTTCGACGTTGCGTAGCGTTTTTTAAACTCTTTATCATCTTGCTTAATATCTTCGAAAACAAAACCATTTGCTGATGTGCTCGTTGAAAACGGAATCGTTAGTGTATAATCGAAAATTTCGTAAAGTGCACGCAGAGGCGTATTGTCTTTGTAACTGATCGACATCCATGCAACAGCTTTATTGGTTTTCGGATTGTGTTGATATGCCCAAACCTTTACAACCACACCTTCAACGTCAGAAGTCTCATCGTTGTAATAAAGCCAGCCTTTACTTTTCAGACTCTTGTCAATTTCGGTTACTGTATTTTTTGAAAGGTAGTTGGTGATGTCACTCAGTTTAATTCCTTGAGAAAAACCAAGTGTACTGCATAGTAACAGTGCTAGTAATAGTTTAATTTTCATGTATAAATTGTAAAAAGTTTCACCTGAACCGAGGTTCATTTCAACGAACAAAGATAGAATTAGTACCTGAATTTACCGATTGCCCCAATGTTTCCATTGACATTCAGCTTTCCATAGAGTTTGTCAAAAACTCTGAGCGGTACTGCCAAACTGCAAAATGTACTGTAGGCCACATAAATTTCTTTCTCAGAAACAGGGAAGAAATAAACGGGTTGAGCTTTGTAATCAAAATCTGGAAGAAGCGGCTTTACCTTTTTGAATTCTCCATCTGCAGAATATGTTGAAATATAACTTCGCTCAATACCTTTTAGTTGATAATCGCCAATTTTACCGCTATTTGAATTGTTTACTGTTCCAGCGACGTAAAGTTTTTTATTTGCGAATATCATTTGCTGAACATACTGTGATCCTTCTGTGATATTCCATTTGATTTTTCCTGTTTTAGAGATGGAAAAAATAACTCCTTTTTTGTTTCCAGTAGTATCTGCCTTAATCCCAAATGGTGTTGAGTTTGGGTATGTCCAACTATAGGCTACAAATAATTCATTGTTTGAAGCTGCCATACTTTGAATAAAAACTGGAGAATTACTTTGCTTCAGCCAAGACATTTTTCCTTGAGTATCAAAACAAGCTATGTACGATTCTGGTTGGTCGGATTTATTCTTTTTTGTATCCGTAACCTTCACGTCTACTTTTTTTCCGTTTGAAAATTCAATTGGATACATTGTTGTTCCGGAAAGATAGATCGTTCCATCAGGTGCTGTCGCAGTGTGTAACGAATTTTCATAGTATGAACAACAGGAACTTCCCTGATAACTTCCCAATTGTCCCCAACTCATTGTTCCTTTTTGGTCATAGACGAATATAAAATCACCACCTGCAGTTTTCTTTTGCTTTGCGAACATTGGTAAATTAAGATCATCGTCAAAATGACCAGCCAATAGATATCCGTTTTGCGGAGTGCAGCGAAAAGAGGAAATATCAAGTTCACCTACAGTTTCATCTGCAATAAGTGTTGCTTTTTTCATATGTCCACCGCTATCTATTGTTATAACGTAATAGCCGCAGCGAACGTAGCGTGGTTTAATAGCTGAACCTCCGTCAAATAGATCCAGATCAGAATATGATTCGTCACTTTCGCTGTCATCTTCATCAGATTCTTCTCCGGTGAAATCATTGATATCTTCTTTATCATAGATCTCATTCAGATAACACAATACTTCAAACTCTCCAGCCTTGTTGCAATCTAAACCGAAAACATCAATAAAGCGGTTCGAAAAAGTGTTTACCCACAAGAAATTTCCTGAGGCATCGTAACTCGAAAATGTATAAGATTCATTAGGATTAATGCGCTGACTGGCAGAAATCTTTATGGTGGTATCTATCATCGTTGCTGAAGTCAATTCAGTCGGTCCATCAATATGAAGTTTTGTTCTTCCTTCAGAAATTACAAGCATTTCGTTTTTTGAGTTGATGGAAGCGTATCGAACATCGAGTTCTATATTATGACCAGTTGATAACCAGTCGAAATTTTGAGCGAATGAAAATGTTCCGGAAATAATGCAAATACAGGTAGTAAGCCATTTCATAGTTAATCTGTTAAGGTGCAAGCTATAATTTTTCTAATAGATAAAGATATGGTTTGTGAACGTGGTGAATGAAGATGTTTTCAGTTCCGTCTGGGTACAGTTTGGAATATTCCGGAGTGGCTAATAGAACAATGGTTTGTCCGGTTCTCACGTAATGATTGCTCTGATAATACTCGGGAGCGGAATACTCCACAAGGTTTTTCTTAATCAATCCCGACATCATTTTTCCTAAGTATTTTTCATATTTCCGTTGCGCTTTTTTTGTTGGTTTGTCGAGTGCGTTGTAAACGTGTTTTAACGCAAGTCGCTGCGGGAAAGGTGTTTTTTTTATTGCCGCTTTCGCACCTTTAAACGGATTGGAAGCATTGAAATCTTGTGTGGTTTGAATGGAAAATGGCGTTTCCGGAACCCAGTCAGCAGAATTTACAACGTTAAACGCCCAGCCTCCATAAGTTGCGGCTTCATATTCGTAAGCGAAGTACAGGTTTCCAGGTTTTGGTCCGGCACTGCAATACGTTTTAAACTGAATGTCTTTCCCCAATCGACCGGTTTTTTGCAAGTTTTTTAGGTGAGCAGTGAGTAAAAATCCAATTGCACCGCCCTGACTGTGCCCCATGATCAGGAAATTCCGTGTTCCTTTTGCACACGCCGAATCTATTTTCGGAAGAATATCTTTTGAAAGAAAAGCCGTACTGATGAGCCAGCCCACGTGAACAGCAGCTTGCGGATGATCCGCCAAATGATAATCAAACGTCTCTGTTTTCGTGATCTTTAAACTTCCGCTTGCAGGAACCATGGCCGCATACACATTTACTAACCAGCTTGCAGTTGCTCCTGTAGTTCCGCGAATGCTAATGGCTGCAGTTCCGTTATCGTTTTCCCAGAAATCCCAAAGATTTTCAATACCAATTACAGGTGAGCGATAAGCCAATTTAAATCCGCTTGGCTCTGGAAATTGATTCGAGTAAGCTGTATCGTTAACTGTTCTGGCAGAAACCAACATGAGTTGTTTGTATTCCTCTTTATCGAAACCGGGTTTTAGTTGACCAAAAGCGGTTAATCCTAAATGAACAACTGCGAATAGTAAGGTTATCTTTAGAGGCTTCATGATTATGAGTTTCGATTTGTACTTAAAAATAGAAAATCACGACCAATTCTTGTTAAAATATTTCAACAATGAATACTTTCTGAACAAATTAATCTTCTTTTTATCAATAACTTTACATCGAATTTTAAACACCCCTTTAAGTATGAGTACGGCGGTTACTTCACAAGATAAACCACATGTTTCTAAAATTGCAGAAAACATCATTGGTTCTGAAATTATCAAGTTAGCGGCAGAGGTTAATGAGAAGATCAAACAAGGTGAGAAGATCTACAATATGACTATTGGCGATTTCAATCCGAAGGTTTTCCCAATTCCGGCAGCGTTGAAACAAGCGATCATTGATGAGTATACGAAAGACCAAACCAATTATCCGGCAGCCGACGGAATGTTGGAATTGCGTCAAGCCGTTTCAAAATTATTGAAGGAGAGAGGTGAATTGAATTATGCACCCGACGAAATTGTGGTAACTGGAGGAGCTCGTCCGGCAATTTATACGATTTTCCGTGCGTTGGTTGATGAAGGCGACACAGTGGTTTTTCCAACACCGTCATGGAACAATAATCATTATACATATTTGAACAACGCGAAGGCGGTTATTGTTGAAACCAGTCCTGAGAATAAATTCATGCCAACCGCGGCAGAAATTGCACCTTATATTTCATCAGCAAATTTGTTGGCACTTTGTTCACCGTTGAATCCAACAGGAACTGTTTTCAAGAAATCGGACCTGGAAGCCATTTGTGATCTGGTGTTGGAAGAGAACAAAAAACGTGAGTTGACCGGAGTAAAACCGCTTTATGTAATGTACGACCAAATTTACTGGGCGTTGACATTGGGTGATACGGAACATTATAATCCTGTGACATTACGTCCGGAAATGAAACCGTATACGCTTTTCGTTGATGGAGTTTCAAAATCGCTTGCTGCTACCGGAGTTCGTGTAGGTTGGACAATGGGACCAAAACCAATTATGGATAAAGTAAAGTCGATTTTAACGCACGTTGGAGCCTGGGCACCAAAAGCAGAACAATTGGCAGTTGCTACATTCCTGAACGATTTGACAGCTTACGATCAGTTTTTGGAGAACATTAAAAACGAGATTTCATTGCGATTGAATGGTTTTTATGACGGTTTTCAAAAACTGAAGAATGAAGGACATGGTGTTGACGCCATTGCTCCTGAAGCAGCCATTTATCTTACAGTTAAGTTTGATCTGATTGGTAAAACTTGGAATGGAAAAGTGTTGGAGTCAACTCCTGATGTAACAAAATTCATTCTCGACGAAGCAAAATTGGCCATTGTACCTTTCTATGCGTTTGGTGCTTCAACAGATTCAACATGGTACCGTTTATCGGTTGGAACCTGCAGCGTTGCAGATGTTGCAGATGCGGTTGAGAGTTTGCGCACAGCATTACAAAAATTGGCTTAGGGGTGAATCATTACTCGCCCTACGATGTTTTTGCAAAAAATATTTCAACATGAAACCCCAGTAATTACTGGGGTTTTTAATTTTTTTTCATTTCCGCTGTAACAAAATCGTATGCTCATGGTCATACATTCAAAAGCGCTTGTTTTAATAGACACGTAAAATTGAAAGACATGAAACGATTAATACTAGGAATTGGAGCAATATTGTTAGGAACAGCTTCATTCGCACAAGAAGAACCAGATACAACACGAATGACTATTGGTGGAAAAGAGATCATCATTATTACGCCAAAAGGGTCAGATGTTGAAATTGCTGATGAAACAGATACAATTGATGCAGCTCCAACTGATGAAGAATGGGATGAAATCAAAGCACATTGGGGAGGATTGGAATTTGGTCCAACGATCTTACTAAACAATAATTTCGAAGCAAGTTTTCCTGATCAACCGTACTGGGAAAATGATCCGGCAAGCTCTTTTGCTTGGAACCTGAACTTTGCAGAACACAAGTTTAGTTTATACAAAAACTATGTTGGTGTAACAGTTGGTTTAGGAGTAAACTGGACTCAAATTGGAATGCGTCAATACCGTTTAACACATACAGCTGATACATTATTCGGAACATACGATTCACTTGTTCAGTACGATAAAAACAAATTGACAGGAATTTATGTAACAGCACCTTTGATGTTTGAGTTCTGTACAAACGGAGATGGTGACGATAATGGATTCTATTTGGCTGCCGGAGTAATTGGTGGTGTAAGAATTGGGTCAAACACAAAATTCCTTGTTGAAGATGAAAACGATGAATTACGTGGAAAATCAAAAGGGTCTTATGGTTTGAACGCTTTCAGAGCTGACGCTACAGTTCGCTTAGGATACAGAGGAGTTGGACTTTTCGCTAACTACGGATTAATTCCGCTTTTCGACACCGACAAAACAGTTGCAGTACATCCGTTAACTTTCGGAATGTCTTTCAACTTCTAAAAAGAACTTTTCATATAAATATAGTTAGGTTTACATCACATAATAAGTAACAAAGGCAGAAGAGGATTCAGAAATGGATCCTCTTTTTTATCATACTGTGCTGAATAATGAAATTTGAAATAAAAACTACAGTAAGGGCGAATCATTATTCGCCCCTGCACCGTTTTGTTTCGATATGTTTCTCCTAAAAAACTCTTTTCTAACGAAATTGCAATACTCCTAAACTTTTGTTTTGCTACTTTTGACAATATGAGATTGGCAACCATGCGGTATCTGGGATTCGGACTTTTGTTTCTGATGTTCAATAGTGTTTACGCACAAAAGAATTGTTCGTGCGAAACTATGGACAAGTTTGTTACTGAGCGCGATTTGGACTCTTTGAAAGAATACAAGGAAGAATCGTTGAAAATTCAGGCATGGCGTTTTTTAAAACTACCTTCACTGCGTTGCAAGGCTTATGGAAATGAGTTATTGGCGCAATACTACATTCAACAGGAGAATTATCCAAAGGCGCTCATTCAACTGAAGGCAGAAGAGAAAAAACTTGACAGTTTGGGGTGTTCTAAAAGCGGACCAACTTCAAAGTATCTGGAGTTCTATATCACTACTGCTGATTACCTCTTGCACATTGGAGAATACCAAAAGGCGGTTGATCTGCTAAAAAAGAATTTGACTTCCATCCGAAAATCGGGAAACAGTAATTATGATTCCAAAGCCTTGATCCTGCTTTCAACAGCATATTCTAAGCTCAAGGATGAGAAGAACTCGCTTAGTTCCATTACAACAGCTTATGATGTTGTGTACAAAAGTCCGGATGGAATTTCGAAAGCCGATAATCTGTTCCGTTTGTCTTACCGTTATTATCATCATTTTATTGTTTCCAAGCGAGAAGCTTATCTTGACAGCAGTATCAATATTGCCAATTTTGGATTGAGTCTTTCCAAGCGTTACAAGTATAATGATGGATTGATGCAAGGCTATAATTTGTTAGAGAATAAAGCTTACCACCAGCGTAATTTCCGTGTGGCAATTATGTATCTCGATAGCGCGTTGGCGGCTACAAATCCAAATGTACATTACAACGACAGAGAAGGGATTTTTTCGGATAAGGCAGATATTTACATGCAGCTCAAGAAGTTTTCTAAAGCTTATGAGTGTGCTGATTCAAGTTTGTTCTACGCTTTAAAATTGGGCAATCCTTATCGCGTACAGGCTGCGCTGGATTTGGTTTACAACACTTCTAAATTGAGCGGTGATTATGAACGGGCGCTTACGGTTTTTGAAGACCTTACCAAAATGCAGGATAGTATTGTGAAGTTGCAGACTTCGCGCTATACTAACCTGGAAGATGAATACCATCGTGTTCAATCAGAGAAAACCGAAAAGACAGAAGAACTTTACAAGCAGGATAAGCAATTGCTGCATCAACAGGAAGAAATTGGAAATCTGAAGGAGAAACTAATTTTAGTTGGTATTATCATCTTTGCTTTGATGGCGTTTTATATGATCATGGTTTTCCGCCAAAAGTCCATTAAACAACGTCAAAAGCAACTGGAAACGGAAAACAGATTCAATCGTTCCAGAATAAATCCTGATTTTATTTACGGCGCACTACAATCACTGCAAACTTCTAAAGGAAGTCAGTTGAACGAAAAAGATCTGGCGGCCTTCTCTAAATTGATGAAACGAATGGTGGAAAGCGCTAATACAGCCTTCTTCACTCTGGATAAAGAGTTGGAATTTGTGCAATTGTATTTGGATATTCAACGACAGAAAACAGGAAATAAATTCAGCTATCAATTCGATATTGATGAAAATCTGGATTTGACCGATTTATGTATTCCAACTATGATGATCCAGCCGTTTTTGGAGTATTCCATTGAAAACGGTTTCCGTAAAATTGCGTACGAAGGACAGATTGTAGTTCGAATGGTGGTTACGCCAAATCAGGAGTTATTCGTTGAAATTCAGGACAACGGTTTAGGACTGAAAGCGCAGGATTTCATTCGCGCCAATCAAATGATCATCGACCGAATGAATATGTTGAATAGAATCAACAATTCATCACATTCTTTCCTTGTTCGGGAACGACAAGTAGGAGGTATGCAA